>NZ_JBHZAE010000020.1:0-74030 GCF_042754105.1 Embleya sp. NPDC059237
GCGCATAACGCCAAGGGCCGGGCGGGACCGGTCCGCAAAATCCAGCCCGGCCGGCGTTTGAGGCCACCTCGGCCGGAGGCCGGGTCACCCAGCCGAGCGGGGCGCATAACGCCAAGGGCCGGGCGGGACCGGTCCGCAAAATCCAGCCCGGCCGGCGTTTGAGGCCACCTCGGCCGGAGGCCGGGTCACCCAGCCGAGCGGGGCGCATAACGCCAAGGGCCGGGCGGGACCGGTCCGCAAAATCCAGCCCGGCCGGCGTTTGAGGCCACCTCGGCCGGAGGCCAGGTCACCCAGCCGAGCGGGGCGCATAACGCCAAGGGCCGGGCGGGACCGGTCCGCAAAATCCAGCCCGGCCGGCGTTTGAGGCCACCTCGGCCGGAGGCCAGGTCACCCAGCCGGGCCGAGCGCATGACGCCAAAGGCCGGGCGGGACCGGTCTCGCCCGGCAAACTCCCGGTAATCCACGCGCGTCGCGCCCGCCGCCTCCGTACGCTGCGAGACCATGCGCAAGATCGTCGTCGTCGGCGTCGGCGGAACCGGCAGGCCCGAGTTGGCCGACGCCCTGGGTACCCGACTCGACCTCCCCGTCACCCACCTGGACACCCTGTACCACCGCGAGGATCGAACCACCGCCCCGGCCGAGGAGTTCGCCGACGCGCAGCGCGCGCTGGTCGCCCGGCCCGAGTGGATCGTGGTCGGCAACTACGCCTCCACACTGCCGATCCGGCTGCGCGCGGCGGACACCGTGGTCTTCCTCGACATCCACCCGCCGGCCGCGATCACCGCGATACTGGCCCGCCGCCGGCACCCCGAGGCCGGCGATCACGACCGGCTCGACCCGAGCGTGCTGCGCTCCGTCCTGGCCTACCGGCACTCGGTCCGCCCCCGGGTGCGCCGACTGCTCGCCGCCCACTCCGCGCCGGACGTCCCGGTACACACCTTCACCACCCGTCGCGCCGCCGACCGCTGGCTCGCCGGCCTGCCGACGAGCGGCTGAGCCGCAACGGGCGGGCGCTCAGCGGCTGTCGCGCTGGTCCAGGCCCGACCCCGGCGCTATCTCCGGCGCGTCGAGCAGCGAGGACTCGACGCCGCCGACGCCCCAGCCGTACGCGAGCTTGTGCACCTCCAGCACGAAGAAGGAGTCGGTGGAGAGCACCCCGTCGATCATCAGCAGGCGTCGGTTGAGCAGATCGGTGAAGTGGTCGGTGTCCCGGCAGATCACCTCGACCATCACGTCGTACTGTCCGGCGACCATCACCACGTACGACGTCTCCGGCAACTCGCGCAGTTCCCGGCACACTTCCCGGGCGCTGCCGGGCCGCACCCGCATGCCGATCATCGCGAGCCGGTCGAACCCGATGGTGAGCGGGTTGGCGATGCCGACGATCTGGAGCGTCCCGCTCTCCTCCAGGCGCTGCACCCGATAGCGCACCGAGGAGGCCGGGATGCCCAGGTCCTCGGCGATCTGCTTGTACGCACGCCGACCGTCGGCCTGAAGGATGGCGATGATGCGCCGGTCGATGTCGTCCAGCGGGCCTGCAGGGGTCATGCGGCTGCTCCGGGTCTGCTGCGGCGCCGGGTTCGGCGCGTGTGCCTGGTCCTGATCTCCGGCGGCCATCTTCCCCTGTTCCTCCCGGCCTTCGGGTCCGGCACCCGGGTGGTTCACGAGTCGAAGCCCAGTCCGAGTCGGTCCAGCGAGCGCAGCCACAGGTTGCGGCCACCGTGCGCGTCCTCGCGGGCCATCGACCAGCGGGTGGCCTGGATGCCGATCCAGCGTGCGGGCTCGGGTGGGAACGGGATCGGCTTGCGCTTGATCATGGTGAGTTCGGTACGTTCCGACCGGGTGCCGGCGAGCAGGTCCAGCATCACCTCGGCGCCGAACCGGGTGGCCCCGACGCCGAGTCCGGTGAAGCCGAGCGCGTAGCCGACCCGGCCGGCTGCGGCGGTGCCGGCGAACATGCAGAACCGGGTGGTCGAGTCGATCACGCCGCCCCACGCGTGCGAGAAGGCGACGTCGGCGAGCGGCGGGAAGGTCGCGGCGAACTGCTCGGCGAGGATGTCGAACGTCTCCGGGCGCTGGGTCAGCGCCTCGTCGACCCTGCTGCCGAACGGGTAGATGGCGTCGTAACCGCCCCACAGGATGCGGTTGTCGGCGGTCTTGCGCAGGTAGTGGAACTGGTTGCCCGCGTCGGTGACGCCGTGCTCGCCGGTCCAGCCGATCGCGGCGAGCTGTTCGTCCGTGAGCGGCTCGGTGGTGAGCGCGTAGTCGTACACCGGGACCATGCTCAGGCCGAGCCGGCGCAGCAGCGGCGGGTAGATGTTGGTGGCGAGCGCGACCCGACGCGCGGCGACGAGCCCGTAGGCGGTGCTCAGCCGGACCGCGTCGGCGGGCTTGGTGTCGATCGAGGTGACCTCGGTGCGCTCGACGATCCGTACACCGGCGTCCAGGCAGGCTCGGCGCAGCCCCCAGACCAGGCGCGCGGGATCCAGGAGCGCGTAGTCGGGCTGCCACACGCCCGCCGCCCACAGCGGCGAGTCGACGTAGGCCCGTAGCGCGTCCCCTTCCAGGTATTCGGCCTTCTCCCCATAACGATGGGCAATCCCCACCGACGCCCGCAACGACTCGGCCTGCCAGGGAGTAGCGGCAACGGCGACCTTGCCGAAACGGCCGAACCCACAGTCGATCCCATGCGTGTCCAAGTCGCGCTCGAACTCATCGAGGTTGCGCGCACCCAGGCGCTGCAACGTATCGATCTCATCCGGCCACCGCTGCAGCCCGTTGGCCAGCCCATGGGTGAGACTCGGCGAGCAAAACCCCCCATTGCGCCCGCTGGCGGCATGCCCACAGGTGCCCTGCTCCAACACCAGCACATCCCGCCCGGGATCCCGCTGCTTGGCGATCAACGCGGTCCAAAGCCCGGTATACCCGCCACCAACCACGGCCAGATCAACCCGAACATCCCCCACCAGCCGCGCCAACGGCTCGGGACACTCGATCCGATCCAACCAAAACGGCTCCTGGGCAGCATTACGCAAGGCAATGCGGTGACTCGGGGTCATGCGGTTCCCTACGGGGTAGTGACCGGTATTCGTAAAGGCAAGCCAAAATTCGACCTCAAACGCCGCCCGGGCTGCTTGGTTCCGGCCTCCGGCCGAGTGGCCTCAAACGCCGGCCGGGCTGGATTTCGCGAACCAAGCCATCAACAGCCCGGCCGGCGCTTGAGGCCACCTCGGCCGAAGGCCGGGTCACACTCAGCCCGGCCGGCGCTTGAGGCCACCCTCGGCCGGAGGCCGGGGTCACAGCCCGGCCGGCGTTTGAGGCCAAAGCCGGGCCGGCAAGGCCAACGGCGGCTACAGGTTGATCACGCCCGTGCGGAGGTCGGACATGTCCAGGAGCGTGTGCTTGCCCCCGATCCGCCCCCACCCCGTACCCCGATTCCCGGCCCCGCCGAACGGCATGTTCACGTCCCAAAAACACGTGCTGTCGTTCACCACGACCTGCCCCACCGCCATCTCCTCGACAAACCGATACGCCGCCCGCATGCTCCGCGTGAACACCGCCCCCTGAAGCCCCAACTTGTCGTCGTTGGCCAGCCGCAGCGCATCGTCCTCGTCCACCGCCGTGATGATCGGCACCACCGGCCCGAACGACTCCTCCCGCGACAGCAGACTGTCCACGGGAACCTCGTCCACCACGGTGAACTCGTAATACAGCTCCGTAGGCATCCCCACCCGGCGCTTGCCGCCCAAAAGCACCTTTGCGCCCCGCTCGTGCGCATCCGCGATGTGCCGATCCATCTTCGCGGCGACACCCTCGTTGTTCAGCGACCCCAAATTCGTGGCGGCATCGAACGGGTCACCGAGCACCACGTCCTCGGCCGCCCGCAACACCGCCGCCACGAACGCGTCGTGTACCGCGTCGACCACGATCACCCGCTCGGTGGCGCAGCAGACCTGCCCGGCGCACAGGTACGCGCCGTACACCGCGGCCTTGGCGGCGGCGGCCAGGTCGGCGTCCTCCAGCACGACCAGCGGCCCGTTGCCGGAGCACTCCATGATCGAGCGCTTGAGCCCGGCGGCGGCCTGGATCTTGGCGCCGGTCGCGGAGGACCCGATGAAGCCGATCGCGTCGATGCCGTCGTGCCGCACGAGCGCGTCGCCCGTGGCGCCCTCGCCCGGGAGGATGTTGATCAGACCCTCCGGCACCCCGGCCGCGACGAACGCCTCCATCGCCTTGAGCACCGTCAGCGGCGTGTTGGCCGGCGGCTTGACCACGTGCGCGTTGCCCGTGGCCAGCCCCGGGGCGACGAACTCGGCGAGCATGAGCAGCGGGAAGTTCCAGGGGGTGATGATGCCCCAGGTGCCGACCGGCGCGTAGAAGGTCCACATGCGCTTCGTGCCGTCGGTGGAGGGCATCGTCTCGCCGTGCAGCCGGACCGCGTCCTCGGCGTGCAGGTGGAAGAGCTGCGCCGCCTCCTCGATGTCGGCGACCGACTCGGCGAGCGGCTTGCCCTGCTCCAGGGTCTGCAGGCGGGCCAGCTCGTCGACCCGCTTGGTGATCTCGTCGCCGATGCGGTGACACAACTCCGCGCGCTGCCAGACGTTGACCCTGGCCCACGCGCGCTGCGCGGTGTTGGCGGCGGCGACGGCCCGGTCCAGGTCGGCGGCGGTGGGCACCGGGACGGTGGCCACGTGCTCGCCGGTGACCGGGCTGATCACGTCGTAGCCCTCGGTACCGGAGCCGTCGACGTAGGCGCCGTTGATGAAGAACTGGTGGCGGGCGGGGCCGTTGCTGCTCATGCGGGGGGATCCCTCTCTGTCCTCGGGCGACGTGTGTTCAGACTTCATCAGCAACTTTGACCTGTCAATAGATCTCAATGAGCAACTTCTACAGCTCTCATTTGTCGAACGAACAAAGAAGAACCCTTGACGTGGTTGAAAACCCGGATCTATAACAGGGCCATCAGCAGGGCCACCGGCAGGGCCGACGACGGCGCCGACAGCAGCGCGTCCGGAGCCCGCGACCCCCTCCCCCAAGCGGCCGTCCCCCGGGAACCTCCACCGGCCGCTCCCACCCCGCGAAGGGGAAACGTATGTCCGCAGCACCTCACCCGGCCGCCCCCGGCTCGACCGGTACCGCCGCCGACACCGTGGCCGGCCCGCCCGCGCTCGCCAAGAAGATGCGCTGGTACGACGGCTTCGCGATGTCCCTGACCATGCCCGCCGCGCTGATCGCCTCGCTCGGCGCCTCGATCGGCGGCCTCGGCGCGTGGGGCGCGATCGCCCTGTGGGCCGGTTCGATGCTCCTGGCCACGATCGCCAACTGGATCTACACCGAGTTGGCCGCGATGTTCCCCGAGTCGTCCGGCGGCATCGCGCACTACGCGACCGAGGGTTGGAAGAAGCGCGCGCCGTTCGTCGGCCCGCTGGCCAGCATCGGCTATTGGTTCCCCTGGACCACCGCGCTGTCCGTGTACGCGGGCATCATCGGCTCGCTGGTCCAGGCCCAGTGGTTCCAGGGCCAGGACTGGACCCTGGACCTGGGCTTCGCCGAGTTGACCTTCCCGATCGTGGTCGGCATCGCGGTGATCGTGCTGCTCTTCGGCGCGGCCATGTTCGGCCTGCACGTCGCGATGTGGGTCGTCTACGTCACCGGCGGCATGCTGCTCGTTCCGCTCGTGGTGTTCATCGTGCTGCCGTTCGCCAGTGGCGACTGGAGCGCGAGCAACCTGCACTGGAACCTGCACGGCGCGGCCGGCATCCGCGAATCGTTGGTGTGGCTGTACGTGATGGCCTGGACGTCGTTCGGCGTCGAGGTCTGCGCGACCTTCGCGCCGGAGTACAAGGACACCGTCAAGGACACCTCGCGGGCGCTGCGCGCGGGTGTGCTGTTCTCGCTCGGCGTGTTCATCCTGCTGCCGCTGGCGCTGGCCGGCTATGTCGGCGAGGAGAAGATCGGGCTCGACCCGACCACCTTCTACGTCGGCGCGTTCAACGACCTGGTGGGCGGCGCGGCGGACCTGATGGTGGTCTTCCTGATCGCCTCGCTGCTGCTGATCATGATCACCGGTCTGGCCGACGGTTCGCGTGTGCTCTACAACATGGGCAAGGAGGGCACCACGATCAAGCAGGTCGGCGTGCTCAACCGGCGCGGCGTGCCGGCGCGGGCGCTGATGATCGCCCTCGTGGTCAACGTGGTCATCCTGATCGCGCTCAAGACCCCGCTCGCAATCATCGTGACCGGCAACCTGGGCTACATCCTCACCCACGTACTGGCCATCTCGGGCTTCGCCATGCTGCGCCGGGATCGCCCGGACCTGGCCCGGCCGATCCGGCTGCCGAACTTCTTCGTGCCGCTGGCCTGGCTGCTCGCCGCGTTCCTGGCCGTGGTGTTGGTGGTCGGCGCGACCGGCTTCTCCATCACCGGCTACGGCGGCTTCAAGGAACTGGGCATCGCCTGCGGCGTGTTGGTCGTCGGCGTGGCCCTGTGGCTCTACCGCACGAGGGTCCAGGACCCCCGCGACGCAGCGCGTGTGGGCACGGACAAACGGTAGATCCGCGCGGCGTTGCCGGATACGGGGTCATCGCGCACGTCGCGGTGGCCCCGTGCCGTCGTCGCGGGTGACTACGAGCCGGTGTGCAGTTTGTGTTTCGTGGCTCGGTTGGTTTGTTTTTTCGCACGGTTGCCGCAGGTGTTCATCGAGCACCAACGGCGGGTGCCCGGGCGGGATTCGTCCAGGAACAGTGCGCCGCAGAGCGGGCCGGCGCAGGCTCTGACCCTGGTGATCGCGGCGGAGTCGACCAGGTCGATCGCGTCCCGGGCAATCAGCGACAGGGTGGCGGCGACCGGGTCCGGCGCACTCCAGCGCACCCGGCCCCCCGCGTCCACCGCCGGAATCGGTGTCGGGGCGGCGGCGGCGCGGTTGACCCGCTCCCGGGCCAGGGATCGCCAGGCGGTCAACCCCTCGCCCCGGCGGGCCACCACGATCAGTTCATGGACGGCCTCGCGCAACTGCCGGGCATCGGCCACCGATACGGCGGCGAAGGGGGCGACGGCGACGACCCCGCCGCCCGGACCGAACTGCCGTATCCACGCGAACAGAGCTTCCGCGTCCGGTAGTTCCTCCTGCTCCCGGGGCGTGCCCCGACCGTCGAGCGTGCGAATGAAGTCCAGGGCGAGCCTGCCCGCTCCGTGGCGGAATCGACGGGTGTCGGCGGCGGATCGCGGCATACCCGCCAGCGTACTCGCGAACCGGTTTGACCAATATGGCCCGGAACAACGGCGCGGGGTGCCGCGACCGGCTATTCGGGGGCCGCCGCGATCCGGTCGCGCAGTTCCAGATAGCGGCCGCGGCGATCCGGGCGGGCGTGCGCGGCGGCCTTGCGCAGCGCGGGCAGGACCGCGACGCCGATCCGGGCCAGGCCCTCGCCGGCGGCTTCGCGGGTCACCGGGTCGGCGTCCGCGAACAGGGTGATCAGGGACGGTACGGCCGGCTGCCAACCGGCGTGCGACAACGTGCGGATCGCGCTTCGGACGACGTCCCGTCGCGGGTCGTCGAGCAACTGCTCGGTGTGTCGCAGGTATTCGGCGCGGTCGAGCACGCGTCGCGAGATCCGGTGCGCGTGCAGGCGCACACGCGGGTGCGCATGGCCAAGCAACTCGGCAACCAGGGCGTGTACTTCCGGATCGGCGCCGTATTCGTCGGCGAGCCGGGACAGGGCCCGTCGGGCCTGCTCGGGCGCGCTCGCCCGTACCGTGGCGATCAGTTCGTCGCGCGTGGGGCGCTCGGCACCGGGCGGCACGGTGCGGGTGCGCAGGGACACCAGGGCAAGGCCGTTGCGATCGGGGCCGGGTGCGCGGAGTACGCCGCCGACGAGGGTCAATCGGTCGGCGAGTGCCTTGCGTCCCTCGACGCGCAGCCGATGTACGGTCTCGGTCAGTTCCGGGGTGCGCCGCACGGTGCGGTCGAGCAGCAGGTCGAGGCAGCCCGGGGCGCCGGCGTCCAGGCGGGTCCGGAGGGCTTCGGCAAGGACGTCGGCGGACATGGCGCGGGTGGCGGTGAGTATCGCCGTCCGGGCCGTGGGTGTGCCGTGCTCCCACCACGAGACGAGGTGCGGGGCGGCGCGTTCCAGGTGCTCCGGGGCCATGATCGCGCACAGCCGCGCGGCTCGGGTGCGGGCGAGGTCGGCGTCCGGGCCGGCGAACACGCCTGCAGGGTCGGTGTCGTCGGCGAGGTCGAGCAGGGTGGGGGCGAGGGGCCTCAGGAGGTGCGCGGGCAGGTCGACGGCGCCGCGCAGGTGGGCGTCCAGGACGACGCGTCGGGTGGCCGGCTCGGCCCGGTCGCACAGGATCTCGGCGGCGGCCCTGCGGCGGCGCGGGTCGGCGGCGGCGAGCAGGGCCACCAGACGTTCCCGTTGCGGGGTCGAGCGTGGTTGGTCGAGGTCTTCCGCGTGCGGGAGACGGGTGGCGGGACCGGTGCGGGCGAACCGGCGTGCCCGGGCGGCCCGTTCGGCCGACACCCACGGCGGCGCGTCGATCGGCTGGAGTTCGGTCAGCCAGTCGAGCAGGGGCGCGCGGGTGTCGGGCTCGGCGCTCGGGAAGACGTCGATCAGGGCGGCGAGCCGCGCCCGGGAGTCCGGGTCGGCGCCGGTTTTGGCCTCGGCGCCGGTCCCGGCCCCGGTCTCGGTCGCGGCCCGGAACGCAGCGAGCGTCTGCGGCGAGCGCACGGCGGCGTCGAGCCCGGACCGCCAGGCGTCCAGCAGTGCGACCCGCTCGGGCTCCTCGGCCTCGGCGCCCTCGGCATCCCCTCGCCCCTCCGGCCAAAACGCCTCGCCGAGCACCGCGACTTCGGCCTCCCAGGGGTTCGGACCCGGACGCACCCCGGCCAGTGCGCGCTCCACGTCCTCGCGGGTGCGAACGGCTCCGCAACAGCGCAGTACGGCCAGTGGGGTCGGGCCCGCGAAGGCCGGGTCCGGCAATGCCCGGATCCGGCGGGCGAGGTCGAACGCGGCGATCTCGGCCAACGAGCCCGCGACCACCTCCAGGATCGCGCCGACTCCGTCCACCGTGCCGAGTTCGGCCGCGAGCACGTCGTACGCGTCGGCGAACGCGGCGCGCTCGGCGTCCGACCACGGCGCGGGGCAGGCCGCCACCACGAACCGCAACACCGCCGCCCGATCGGCCGACCGCCACCGCGCCAGGCCGAGCAGCCGCGGCAACGCCTCCCGCAGGGCGCCGTGTTGCTCGGGCGTCGACGCCTTCGGCCCGCGCCGAACCAAACGCAATACGGCCGGCAGATCGTGGTCGGGGCGAGCCCGGCGGGTCATGGTGAGCAGATCGGCGCGGAGTTCCCGGTCCTCCTCCGACGCCTCCGCCGCCGGCTTCGGCATCGCGATGCCGTGGGCCGCGAACTCCTCGGCCAGGTCCGGGATCGCACCGTCCCGCACGGTGAAGTCCGCCCGCGCCAAACCGGCAAGCAGCGGCTCCGCGACCACCGACCCTCGACGCACCAGCGCCGCCACCGCACGGGTGGACCACTCCCGGTCCACGGCCCGGATCAGCAGCGCACGCTCCCGCGCGTCCGTCGCCCGCTCCGCCGCCGCCAGGACCCGCGCCCGGTACGCCGGTCCGAGCACCTCCCCGAGCGCCGCCGTCAACGAGTCGCGCAGGCCGGGGTTGTCGTGCCGCCCGAGCCACCCCAGCAGCACCGGAATCTGCCTCGGCGTGCCGGCGTCGATCAGCGCCTGCGCCGCCGTCTTCCTGACGTTCATCACCGGGTGCCCCAGGCACGCCGCGATCGCCTCCCCCGCCCACCGGGCCCGCATCCGGCCCAGCGCGCGCAGGGCCTGACGCACGGTCCGGGGATCCGCGGAGGTGGTGAGCGGGATCAGGCTCGCGGACAACGAACGGGCCGCGTCCGGGTCCCGGGCGATCAGCGCGATGGCGTGCTTCCGCACGTCCGCGTCGCGGTGCCGGATCAGGTGGTGGATACGGTCCTTGACGCCGGGCTCCGACCGACGCGTACCGCGCCCGGTCGCCTCGTCGCCCCGGGACAGAAGTTCGAGCAGGACGGCCAGTTCGGCATCGGTGACGCCTTCGCGGTCGATCAGGTCCAGGGTGATGTCGCAGAGGAGTTCGGCGCGCGCCGCCTTCGGGTCGCTCGCGGCGAGCAGACACGCCGGGCGCAACACGCGGCGCCGGTACAGGCGTTCGCCGAGCGCGCCGATCGCCTCGACCACCTCGTCAGGCACCACCGGCTCGGCGATCTCCTCACCCCGGTTCGCCACCAGGTCGCTCACCACCCGCAGCAGCAGGTCGGCAAGCGACGGGATGGTACGCGCGTCGCCGTTGCGGGCGAGCCGGCACAGTGCGGCGACCGGGCGGTCCGCGTCGATATCCGCGGTGAGCAGGGCGAGTTCGTCCGGGTCCGGCATCCCGAGGTCGGCCGCGATCCGCTCGGGCAGTGCTCGCCGGTCGAGCCGGGCCCGCAACTCCCGGCGCCGGAGCGGGTCGTCGGTCAGGTGCCACAACACCTCCAGCGCGAGGTCGGCCACCCCGCGCAGATGCGGCACCACCACGCCGCCCGGGTCGGCCACCCCCAGCCCCTCGCGCAACATCGCGACCGTGAGCGGCCCGCCGATCGCCTCCAACGCGCGCAACGCGGCCCGGGGCGCCCGGGGCAAAGCGGCCAACACGGCCTCCTCCGCGCCCGTGTACCGCAACGCGCGAAGGGCGGCCAATACGGGCTCCGGCCGGCCGACACCGGCCAACCGAGCCGCCAACACCTCGCCGACCGGCAGATCGGGGGCACCCTGCGCGGCCAGCGCGGACAGCAGTTCCACGCATCGCGGCCAGTCCGGGTGGTCGTCCGCAACCGAGATCAGCGCGCGCAGCGCCTCGTGCCGCACCGTGTACAGCACGATCGCCACGTCGACCGCGGCGACGCCGTAGTCGGCGAGCGCCATGGCGATCACGGCGGGCACATCCTCGTCCCGGACGAAGTGCCCGCGCCGATGCATCGCCCCCAGACAGGCCACGATCGACTCGGCGAACAACAGCGGATCCGCCTCGGCGATCGCCAACAACCCGCCCACATCGCCCCGGTCGGCGAAATCCCCGACCGCGGCGAGGGCCCCCTGCCGCTGCCGCCCCGGCAGCCCGGGATCCGCGGCCACCTCACGCAGCAGCCCGATCGCCCCGAACCGCGCGGCGACCTCCACCGCGTCCGGAAACTCCGGCAGCAGTCGACGCAACGCCCGCTCCATCCCGACCGGGATCTCCTCGGCGGCCCACGGCGCGGCCAACTCCGCCAACGCCCCCGCCACCACCTCGGCACCGGCGGCCGGATCCAACAACTCGACCAACCGGGCACGGGCCTGCCCCGGCCCGATCAACGCATCGGCCAACGCCTGCCGCACCACCCGCAACGCCGCCGCGCGCAACACCGAATCCGGCCGCGCCGACAACCCGTCCAGCAGGGCCCCGACATCGTCCACCGCACCGGCGTCGATCCCCTCGACGGCCCGGTACAGTTCCTCCCCCGCCGGCTCGGCCCGCACCGTCGCCTCGGGCCGGGCCACGATCTCCGCCCGCAGCCAGGCGATCCGCACCCGAGCCGGCCACCGTGCGGTGCGCCATTCCGGGACGGGAACACGCAACCGCGCGTACACCTCGGCGAGCATCAAGGCCGCCTCGGCCGATCCAGCAGACACATGCGGGAGCAGAGCCACCGCCTCGCGATCCGCACCACCCCCGGGCCGCCCGACCCGCTCCCGCAGCAACACCACGCCGAGGTGTCGCAACGTCGGGTCCTCGTGCGCGACCAGACCCCGAAGCACCGGTATCGGGCACGGCACCCCGTCGAAGTACGCCGAGAGCCACACCGCGTCGGCCCGCGCCACGGCGTCCGACACGGCGTCCTGCTCGGAGATCGTCATCGCTCGATCCTAGGCAGGCCCCGCAGCACGCGACGAACGGGTTTTCCCACTCGCCCCGATGCTTGCCGTCGACACGCCGGGCCGGCTAGGTTCGCCGTCCGACCGCCGAAACCCGCGGCACCTCGCACAGAGCACACCCACCACTACGCGAAGCACCAGCACCGAGCACCACCCATGGAGCCCCCTTGCCGACCTACCTCACCCCACTCACCGACCCGAAGCGCAGCCCCAGCGCCCACCGCCTGGCCTGGCTGGCCGCCGACGCGAACGGCATCCCACGCGGCTCCGCCTTCCTGCGGCTGTTCGACAAACCCGGCCAGGACCACCTGGCCGAGGTGGAGGTGCACGTACACCCGGCCGAGCGCCGCGACGGCGTCGGTACCGCTCTGCTCCACGCAGCCGCCGAGGCCGCCCGGGAGGCGGGCCGCCGCTCGCTGCTCGCCCAGGCCAAGGCGGACTCGCCGGGCGCGGCGTTCCTGTCCGAGCGGGGATTCCGCGACGTGCTGACCCTGATCTACACCCGGCTGCCCCTGACCGACCACGAGCCGGGCGACGCGGCGTGGGCCGCGATCGCCGAGCGGGACCACCCCGGCTACCGGCTGCACTCCTGGGACGGCACCGTCCCGGACGCACTGGCCGAGACCTTCGCCGCCTCCCGCCGCGCGATGGACGACATGCCGATGGGCGAGACCGACTACGGAACGGTCCTCTGGGACGTGGAACGCCTCCGTGCGGCGGCCCAGGCCATCGCCGATCGCGGCGAGCTGCTGCACACGGTCGTCGCGATCGACACGGCCACCGACACCATCGCCGGCTTCACCGAACTGGTCGTTCCCGGCGACGGCAAGGGCGACGGTCAGCACTACAGCACGGGCGTCCTGCCCGAACACCGAGGCCACGGCCTGGGCCTGTGGATGAAGGCCGAGGCCATCCGGCAGGCCCGGGAACGCCACCCGAACCTCTCCGCACTGCTGACCGACACCGCCGACGCCAACCACGCGATGCGCGCCATCAACGACACCCTCGGCTACCGACCGACCCACCGGTCGACCGAGTACCAACTCGACCTACCGGTGGGCCGATCGCACTGAGAACACAGCCGGCGCGGCGGAGAATCAGCAGGGCCCCAGGTCCTGCCACACCCCCCACTGCCCGGTCGTCCCCGGCTCCTCACCCTGCGTCCACCACTTCGCCTTCCACGAATGGCCCTTGTGGGAAACGGAGTTGCCGCTCTGGTAGACCGCCGCCCGATCCCACGCCGCGATCGTGCAGTTGCCCGGCGGGGTGGTCGTCGGAGGGGTCGTGGTCGGCGGGGTCGTGGGCGGCGTGGCGCCCGCGAAGCGGACCGAGAACTTGGTGAAGTCCCAGGGCGCCTGCGGAACGCTGCTGCACACGCCCGACGTTCGCCCGCCGTTGTCCGGTGGCGTGCACTGCCGGTCGCGGTTGACCGACCAGTTCGTGAAGCGCGCCATGTGGTGGCTGATCGCGTAATCGTAGACCGTCTGGAAGTCCGCCTGGTAGAAGTACTCGCCGGTGTCGCTGCGCCCGTTCATCTGCGAAATGCCCTCGTGGGCATAGGCGGTGGCGGCGTCCCAGCCGAACGTGCTGCGCAGGACGGAGTTGAAGTTGGTCAGCGCGGAGGTCTGCGCCGCCGCTCCGTTGAAGCCGCCGTCGAACGGCATGATCGAGAAGTTGTCCGGCGTGAAGCCCTGCGCCTTGGCCTCGTTGAGCATCTGCTTGCCGAACCAGCCGGTGCCGTCGGCGGTGCCGGCCGTGGTCACCGAGATGTAGATGCCGGGATTCTTCTGCTGGAGGATTTTGGCCGCGCCGATCTCGTTGTGGATGGCCGCGCTGTTCTCGTACTCCGGTTCCTCGAGGTCGAAGTCGAGCGCCTTGAGCCCGTATTTGTCGACCACCTGCTGGTACGCGGCGGCGGTCGCCTCCGGTGTGCCGCAGGTCTGACCGAGTTTGGTGCCGCCGTAACCGCCGATGGACACCGAGACGTCACCGCCCTTGGCCCGGATCGCGGCGATCACCCCCGCCACCGCGGTATCCGTGGATACCGGCTTCGTTCCGTCCCAAGTCGGCGTACAACCACCGCCGTTGGGCGCGAGGACGAACGCGAGCTGGAACGCCTTCAGGCCGGTGGCGTCCATGACCGCACCGGCGTCCGGCGGGTCGTTGTCGAGCGGCATGAGGTAGGGGGCGGCGGCGTACCAGTTGCTCCCGACGCCGCCCGGCGCGGACGCGGCGGGCCCGGCGGCGGTGGCTCCACCGGTGAGCGCGAACATCGACAGCAACCCGGCGGACGCGGCGGCAGCGGCAAGTATGGGGACGAAACGACGTGCCACGGGGGACTCCTGTGGGGGACTTGGTATAGACCAATGGCCAAAGCGTGGCCCTCCCCTCCCACACCGTCAATACATTGGACTGGACCAATTTTGCCGCCGGACGGAGCCCGGGCACACCTCGCTTCGACGGCTCCTCCCCGAATGTTCGTCCGGGCGTTCCCGGGGTGAGCAAACCAAGTCGTCGGATGGTTTCCGCCGTGCCGCAGGGTGGGGGGCGTGAGGCCTCGTCGGGGGTGTGGCCCGAGCGTGGTCCCCGCCGGAATCCGACCCGACGCTCGGCTCCCCCGCGATTCCCTCACCCCACGCCCGCCCCGGCGGGGTGTGTCGTTCGCGCAGGTCGAGCAGGAGGTGTCGCGCCGCATGTGGCGATGTGAGACAGGTCACCGGGAAGTTCATCCGACTTGGTCTGGACCTTTCGTGGTCCGACGCGGTTATATTCAACCGTCTTTAGTAAACCGAGCATGCAATAAATCCACGCCGAGCAGGCGTCGGAGAGCCGAGGGGGCGTCCGTGAGCAGCATGGCGACAATGCCGGACGAGACGGCGGTCTTCGGCGAACCCAAGTACTGGCAACTGCGCACCTCCCTGCTCAAGGCGATCGACGAGGACTTCAACTCCGGCGACATCCTCCCCAACGAGCGCGACCTCGCCGCGCGCTTCGGGGTCGCCCGGGCCACCCTCCGACACGCCTTGGAGCAGCTGGAGCTGGAAGGCCGCCTGGTCCGCAAGCGGGGCGCCGGCACCACGGTCGCCGGCCCTCGCGTCGACGTCTCCCTCGGCGCCGACGGCGAGGGCTGGCCGGGCGTGGACCTGCGCGACCGCGAGGTGATCGACTGCGCCACCGTGCCGGTCACCGAGGAATTCGCCGACACCCTCAAGGGCCGCCCCTCGGCCCTGGTCCACCGCCTGCGCCGGCGCCAGTTCTCCATGCGCCAGGTGGTCGGCTTGGAGTGCCTCTACGTCTCGCGCGCCGTCGTGCCCTCCCTCTCCACCCGCGTTCCGAACTTCGAGCGGGCCTCGCTGATGTTGCGTCAGCTGCGCGGCCACCGCCTCGAAGGGCGGCACCGCGCGGTCGAGTTGGCCGTGGCCGAGGCCGAGGAGGCGCGCTACCTGGAGCGTCCGCCGGGTACCGCCGTCCTGGTCGTGACGACGACGTACACCGCGCTCGGCCGCACCGCCGCGGTCACCGTGGCCACCTACCGCGCCGACACCTGCCGGCTCGCCTTCGCCGAGGCCGGGCCGACCGCGCTGCGGCCCGCATCCTGATCCCGACCCGAAATCTGGGTACCATCCGCGCCTGAGCGACGACGGCGTGCATGACGGGCGCGGCGGCCCGGACCAAGGTCCCGTGTGACGACGCGGGGAGAGGACAAGAGCTGTGGCACAGGCGACCGGCGGGGATTCCTCCGTGGTCCGGCGGATCAATTCCGCGGCGACCCTGCGTGCGTTGCGCGGCGGCGAGGTGCTGACGGTGACAGCCCTGATGGAGGCCACCGGTCTGTCCCGACCCACCGTCGAGGGCGTCGTCGACGGTCTGCTCGCCGAGGGCCTGGTCGTGGAGACCACCACCGCCGAGGGCGAGGACGGCAGCCGTCCGCGCGGCCGTCCCGCCCGGCGCTTCCGGTTCCACGCGGAGGCCGGCCACCTGCTCGGCATCGACGTCGGCGTACACCGCATCCGGGTCGTCCTCGCCGACCTCGGCGGCACCATCATCGGCCGCTCCGCCCGCACCGTCGAGGAGGGCTGCGAGGCCGAGGACCGCCTGGAACGGGTCCGCGCCACGGTCAGCGAGACCCTGCGGCGAGCCCAGGTCTCGCGCAATTCGCTCTGGGGCGTGGGCGTCGGCACCCCCGGCATCGTGGACACCGAGGGTGTGGTCACCCTGTCCTCGGCGATGCCCGGCTGGACCGGCCTGGACCTCGGCGGCCGGCTGGGCCGCTCGTTCAGCTGTCCGGTCCAGGTGGAGAACGACGCCAACCTGGCCGCGATCGGCGAGCGCTGGAAGGGCGTGGCGGTCGGCTCCGACGACATCGTCTAC
This sequence comes from Embleya sp. NPDC059237, assembly GCF_042754105.1. NCBI lineage: Bacteria > Bacillati > Actinomycetota > Actinomycetes > Kitasatosporales > Streptomycetaceae > Embleya > Embleya sp. NPDC059237. The sequence goes on from NZ_JBHZAE010000020.1 coordinate 16,326, forward strand.
GTGATGGCCGGCCTCAGTCCCGGCGCCGGCTCGTTCATCAACGGTCGGCTGCACCGCGGCTTCGGCGGCGCGGCCGGCGAGATCGGCGCGCTGCACCTGCTCGGCCGCCAGGTCACCCCGGAGAACCTGCTCTCTACCACCGGCACCCCCCTGCCGCCGCTGGACGAAGCGGCGGTCGGCGAGGTGTTCCGGCACGCGGCCGAGGGCGACCGCACCGCGGGCGAGGCGGTGGACCGCTTCGTCCAACGCCTGATCCACGACGTCACCGCGCTGGTCCTGGCCCTCGACCCGGAGATCGTGGTGATCGGCGGCTGGGCGGCCGGCCTCGCCGACGCCGTACCGCCCCTGACCGCCGAGCTGCAACGCCTGTGCCTGCGCATGCCGCGCGTCGAACTGTCCGCCCTCGGCGCCGACGGCGTGGCCCTGGGCGCCGTCCGCGTGGCCCTCGACCGCGCCGAACACCGCCTCTTCGCCGTCGAACACACCGGCTCGGCACGGGCCTAGAACCCGTCGGCACGCCCCCGACGCGGCACAAGCACCCGGCAGACACCCGGCCTGCGTACACCCACCTACCCCGCGTGCCCACCCGCCCACGGGTCGGGGCCGTCCACCACATGCTCGCCGACCACCCGGCCGGTCATCGGCCGTCCGCGATCCCGACGTGCACGCCGTGCAGGCTGGGGGTGTCCAGCTCGTCGAGCAGCCCGATGGCGAAGTCGGGGTAGGAGACCCGGCTTTCGGCGTCACCGTCGGCCCGCCGCCACACACCGGTGCGCGTACCGGCGTGATCGAAGTCCCCGGCCGGGCTCAACACGACCCAGTCCGGCCCGCCGCCCACCTCGCGCAGCACCGCGTTGCCCGCCCCATGCGCCAGGTAGAACTGCCGGTACTCCTGCGGATATCCCGCCGTGTCCATCAGCAGCACGCCGGACGCCGTCGGCAACACCGAGGCCAGCCCCACCCACACCAGTCGCCGCACGCCCGCCCGATCCAGCCCGTCGCGCAGCGCCCGCACGGCGCGCGTGAAGAAGTCCGCCGTCGGCGCCGCCGGGTCGTACACCGCCGCGATCGCCCCGTCGTGACCCGCCGCGAGTTCGGCCACCGCGTCCGCGTCCGTCACGTCACCGGCGACCACCCGCACCCGCTCCCCGGCCAGGTCCCCGTACTTCGCCGGATCACGCACCACCGCGGTCACCCCGTGCCCACGCCGCAGCGCCTCCGCGATCGCGGCCCGACCGGTGCGACCACCCGCGCCGAAGACGATGATCTCGCTCATCGAAAACACCCCCGTATCCCCGGGTCGATCCCTGTGTCGACCACCGCCGCGCACGCTATCCGGGGTCGTGGTTACCTCCTGGATACCGACTACGGTGGACGCATGAGCGAGGCCACGAGGGAACTCACGGGAGAACCACTGCGCGCGGACATGTTCGACCCGGTCTGCCCGTCGAACCTGTCCCCGATCCGGTTCGGCGACAAGTGGGCGGGGATGATCATCCGCTGCCTGGAGGGTGGCCCGCGCCGCTTCTCCGAGTTGCGCGTCCCGATGCACGGCGTCACCGCGAAGGTGCTCACCCAGTCCCTGCGCGCGCTCGAACGCGACGGCCTGATCAGCCGCACCGCGTCCGAGACCCCGGTCCGCCGGGTGACCTACGCCCTCACCCCGCTGGGCCGCGGCATGCTGGTCCCGATGGCCGCCGCCTGCGAGTGGGCCGCGGCCCACTGGGACGAACTCCTGGACGCCCGCGAGGCGTCGACGAACCTGGACCGCACAGCCTGAAAACGGCGCGGGCCCGGGGCCGTACCACCCGAGCCCGCCTCCGCCTACCGCGTCTGCGTCACCTTCGCCAGCGCCCGCGGCGCATCCGGGTCGCATCCGCGCCCCAGCGCGATCTCGCGCGCGAGCAGTTGCAGCGGCAGGATCTCCAGGATCGGCGACACCTCCTCGGCCACCCCGCCCGGCAACACGAAGCCCCGCCCGTACTCGGCCACCGGCTCGGCCGCGCCGACCACGAACAGGTCCGCGCCGCACTCGCGCAGCCGGTCCAGCACCGGCCGCAGCGCCCGGCCGCCCGCACCCTCCGGCGCCACCGCCAGTACCGGCCAGCCCCGGTCCACGATCGCGAGCGGCCCGTGCATGAGGTCCGCGCCGGAGAACGCCTGGGCGCCGATGTAGCTGGTCTCCATGATCTTCAACGCCGCCTCGCACGCGGTCGGATACCCGTAGCCGCGCGCGGTCGCCACGAGCCGGTCCGCGAACCGGTACCGCTCGGCCGGCGCCTCGATCTCCGCCTGGCGAGCCAGGATCGCCCGAGCCGCGGCGGGCAACCCCAGAGCCGCCTCGCCCGTACCGCCCCGGATGTGGTCCACGAGCAGGAACAGCGTGAGCAGTTCGGCCGTGTACGTCTTGGTCGCGGGCAGCGCGAGTTCGGGGCCCGCCAGTACGTCCAGGTGCAGGTCGGACTCCTGTGCGAGCACCGAATCGGCGTTGTTGGTCACCGCGAGGGTGAACGCGCCGTCCTCGCGGGCCTGTCGAGCGGAGGCGATCAGGTCCGGCGAACCCCCCGACTGACTCACCGTCACGACCAGGCAGTCGGCCAGCCGTTGCCGGGCACGGTACGCGGTCGTGGTGGACATCGAGGTGAGCCCGGCGGGCAGGCCGAGCAGGACCTCGGTGAGATAGCGCGCGTACAGCCCGGCGTTGTCGGACGTCCCGCGCCCGGTGAACAGCACGAACTTCGGGTCGCGGGCCCGGATCGCGGCCGCGGCGGCCCGGATCGGCCCGAGCCCGTCGGCCAGGATCCGCGCCAACCCCTCGGGCTGCGCCGCGATCTCACGGGCCATCACCGACCCGGGCACGGGGGAATCGAGCATGCGGGTGCTACCTCCGGACTGCGGCGACCCGCCCCGGAACGACCTCCGGCGCGGTGTCCCGACGGTATCCACCGCGCCGAGCACCGGGCAATATTGGTCTAGACCACTATCGAAGGCCGCCGAAAGCGACACGAAAGGCAAACGAAAGGCGGGCACGCGCTCCGCGCATGCCCGCCACTTCCGCCCGATCCGGCTACGCGTTCTCGCGTGCCCGCCCGGCGACGACCCCGTCCAGGTCGGCCTTGCTCAGGTCCACCGTGCGCACCGGCACCACCGTCGCCTCGCGTCGCGCGTTCCGCCTGGCCCGCAGCCACACACCCGGCATCGCGCCGAGCATGCGCACCTTGGCCACCGGTACCGCCAGCACGGCCCGCACCCGCTCCCGGGGCCCGTCCGTCCAGGCCAACCACCCCGGCCGGGTCCGCCCCGCGAGCAGACCGAGCACGATCGCCGCACCCACCGCGATCAGGTGCTCACGGCCGGCGAGGTTGGGCAGGATGATCGACTCCAGGACCATCGACCCGCCGGTGATGGTGAAGAGTATGGGCGCGCGGTGGATGATCGACAGATACGTGAACAGGCCCACCACGGCCGCCGACGGACCGGTGTCCAGCACGTGCGCCGCCGAGGACGGCAGGCCGAGCGCGTGGTCCGGACCGATCGCGATCATGATCCGGGCGCCCATCGTGCCCGCGAGCGTGGTCACGTAGGCGACCATCAGCGTGCGGCCCGCGCCGAGCGAGAGCTGGGCGATCGCGAACGCCAGGAAGAGCTGGGTGATGCCGGCCCACACCGGCAGGTTCAGCGCGGGCACGAACAGCGAGATCGGCGTGCGCAGCAGCGCCAACCACAGCGGCAGGTCGGCACTGACCCCACCGACGAGTCGGACCACGGTCTTGCCGGCCGGGGTCTGCCCGACCGCGTGGAAGAAGATCACCGCCGAACTGGCCACCACGGCGAGCGCGAGGCCCTTGCCGCGGCTGCGCCACAACTGGCGCACCGGGTCGGCCACGATGCCGCGCCACTCGCCACACAACGTCCGCCACAGGAACAGGAGCAGCTGCCACGGAGCGGACCACAACACGCCGCGGACACCGCCGCGGTCCACCTTCGAGGGGGTCGTCGTCTCGCCGGTCGTCTCCGCCGCGTCGGGCCGCCGTGACTCGATGAGGGTGCCCGCAGGAGCGGACCCGCCGGCGGCGACGTCGTCGCCGTCGTCCCGGCGATCGTCGAGAACGCGCAACACTGCTGATCAACCCCCAACGACTCGTCGAGTCCGACAGCACCGGACCCGAGCCGGTGGTGATGTGGTGTTCACCACGCCCTGCCCTCTGCTGCGTCATCGTAGGACGAGGACACGACACACCGGTCGGGTGGGTTGACGCAGGGCGGGCGCTCCGCGGTTGCGACAGATTCCGGTCGACCGGGCGATGCGGGGGTGCGGGGGTGCTGAACCGCTTTTCCGTCTCAAAGATTACCGACTTTCGCCGCCGGCCACTGTCAACCGAATCGATGACATGACCGGGTCGGCGTCATCATCTGGTCGTACGTTGTGTCTCCTCTCCCCCTCCCACCTGCACTGATGCGGAACGCACGACTTCGGTACCGCCGGAATCGGCCGACCCCTCCCGTCGGTTGGCCGGCCCGCGCCGGTAGCGGAATCACCCAACTCGGGCCCACACGTGGCGAAACCGCCCGAACGCGGAGGGTGAAATCCGCAGTCGGACGGTCTCGTCGACGGTCGGTGGCGCGAGTCTGTGGGAGCGGGGGTGACATCTTGCCCAGCCGACACTCAGGAATTGCCCAGCCTTTGCCCAGCTCCACCCGATCGGCGGCCGGCCCGGGCCGCGCCCGCGCCCTCAGGCCCCGTTCAGCGCCTCCGTGGGTGGCAGTCGCGCCGCGCGTCCGGCCGGGTACAACCCCGCCAGTGCGCCGATCGCCACCGATGCCGCGACGCCGCCCAGGATGGCCGGCCACGGCAGCACCAACGGCCACCCCTTCGCATGCGCGTACCCACTCGTCACGATCAGCCCGAGCAGCACGCCGGCCACCCCGCCGAGGCCGGACAGGGTCACCGCCTCGGTCAGGAACTGGAGGCGGATCTGCCCGCGCCCGGCGCCCAGCGCACGCCGCAGACCGATCTCCTGGCGGCGCTCCAGTACGGAGATGACCATCGTGTTGGCCACCCCGACCCCGCCGACCAGCAGTGCCACCGCGCCGAGTCCGACGAACAGGCCCGTGAAGGTGTTCTTGGCGGCCAACTGCGCCTCCAGCGCGTCCGACGGACGGCTCACCTTGACCGCGCCGGGATCGGCCGGGTTGGCCGTCGCCGCCAGCACGTCGCGGACATTGTTGACCGCGTTCTCGTCGGAGCGCTCGTAGATCCGGGTCGGGTGCCCGTCGAAGCCGAGCAGGTCCTTGGCACCCTGCCAGCCGACCAGCGCGGAGCGGTCCACCTCGGGGGCCAGCGGCACCGGCTTCAGCACGCCGATCACGGTGAACCAGCGGTCGCCGATCCACACCTGCCGGTTCGGCCCGTCGACCCCGAGCAGTTCCGCCGCCCGTGCGCCGAGCACGACCGTGGGGTAGCGGGAGGTGGCCGCGTTGAACCACTGCCCCTTGCCGACCCGGCCGCCGATCGTGCCGAGCAGATCCTCGCGGGCCGCCGCGACGGTGATGCCCTTGGTCTCGCGCGGGTCGATCCGATCGGTGCGGCGTACACTCCGGCCCTCGAGCTGGGCGGTCGCGCTCGCCGAGGTCACCGGACCGATCCGGCGCACCATGTCCACGGCCTCCTCGGGCAGTTGCAACCGGTTGCCGAACATGTTCTCGCCCGGTCCGACCGAGAGCATGTTCGTGCCCAGGCTGCGGATCTGGTCCATCAACCGGGCCTGGCTGGCCGCGCCGATGCCCAGGACGGCGACCATCGCGGCGATCCCGATGGCGATGCCCAGACCGGACAGGATCGCGCGCATCGGCCGACCGCGCACGCCGAGCAGGCCGACCCGGACCACGTCGACCGGACCGAGCCGGGCGGTGTCCGGCAGCGGGACGAGTGTGGACCGGGGACCCCGGTCCCGACCGAGGATCACCATCCCGCCACCCCCGCCGGCTGGGCGGTCGGCGCACCGCTGTCCGCGTGGATGCGGCCGTCCAGGATCTCCACCCGGCGGGGCAGCGACCGGGCGATGCCCGGGTCGTGCGTGATCACCACGATCGTGGTGCCGTCCGCGTGCAGTTCGTGCAGCAGCCGCATCACCGTCGCGCCGGAGCGCGAATCCAGCGCACCGGTCGGCTCGTCCGCCAGGACCAGTGCGGGACGGGCCACCAGGGCGCGGGCGATGGCCACCCGCTGCCGCTCGCCGCCGGACAACTCCCGCGGCACGTGGTCGAGTCGACCGCCCAGGCCCACCCGGGCCAGTGCCTCCGCCGCGCGTTCGCGCCGCTCACGGACCGGAATCCCGTGGTAGTAGAGACCGTTGGCGACGTTGTCGACGGCGGTGAAGTGTTCGGTGAGGAAGAACTGTTGGAACACGAAGCCGATCCAGTTCGCCCGCACACCGGAGAGTTGACGATCCGTCAAGCCGGCGATGTCGTGCCCGAGCAGGCGCACCACACCCTCGGTCGGCCGATCCAGGGTGCCCATCAGTTGCAGCATCGTCGACTTGCCGGACCCGGACGGTCCCACCACCGCGAGCAGTTCGCCCGCCTCGATGGTCAGATTCGCGTCGATCAGGGCATGCACGCCACCCGGGTAGGACCGGCCGACGCCGTCGAGTTCGATCACGGGCGCCGCGCCGCCGGGGCCGGCGGCCGGGGTCGACTCGGCCTCGCCCGGCGAGCTTTTGCGGTACCTCCTCATGCCTTGGGTACCCCGACCTTCAGTCCCTCGGTCACGCCGTCGCCGGTGACCTCGACGCGTCCGCCCGCGAACATGCCGAGTTCGACCTTCAACAGCCGGGTGCCGCCGTCGGGTTCGACCGCCTCGACGCCGTAGCCGCCCTCGGCAAGGGCGAGCAGCGCGTTGACCGGGACGGTGAGCACACCCTTCTTCTCCTTGCCGGTGAACCCGACGGTGACCGGCGCGCCGTCCAACGTGCCCGCGTCCTTGGGCTGGTCGAGCGCGATGTCGACCGGGATGGTGGCCTTGTCGCCGCCCGACGGCGCGCCCGGGGACTGATCGCCCTCCTTGGCCACCGTGCCGACCTGGGTGATCGTGCCGCTCGCGGTCTTGCCGCCGGGCAGGGTGACCTGGACCTTGGCGCCCTTGGTGGCGAGCGTCTGCTTGTTCACCGGCAGGTTCACGGTGACCCGGCGGCCGGTGCCGCTCGCCTTGAGCAGGGGTCCCTGCGAACTCGCGCCGAGCGTGGCGTTGACCTCGCCGACCCGGACCGAGTCGGGCAGCACCACCGCGTCGCCGGGATCGAACCGGCCGGTCTGCTTGTGGCCCATGTCCTTCTGCCACTTCTTCAGCGCGCCGGCGGTCGCGTCGGTGAACTTCTCGTCCACAGTGAACCCGCCGTAGCCCAGCGCCTGGAGGTTCTGCTCCAGTTCGCGGACATCCACACCCTTGTCGACGCCGACCGACAACGCCCGCCAGAACGGCGTCTCGCCGTAGAACAGCGGCACCTTGGTCCCGTCCCGGCCGTAGACGCGATCACCGCGCACGAGGGTGTCGCCGACGCCGGGGAGCCAGGTGATGGTGCCGGGGCCGGGGTTGTTGCCGCCGTCGGGGGGTGCGTTGCCGGTGCCGGGTGAATTCCCGGTGCCGGGAGCGTTGCCGCCGCCGGTTGCGGAGCCTCCACCTCCACCTGAGGTCGAGCCTGTGCCGGGGCCCTTGCCCGTGCCCGGGTTGGCGCCGGGGTTGTTGCCCGTGCCCGCGTTCTGGCCGGAGCCGCCCGTCCCGCCCTGCGGCTTGTTGGCACCGCCGCCCGGCGCCTCCGGGTCCGCGCCGGGCGGCGCCGCGTTCACCGAGTAGGTGCCCGCGAAGCCGAGCTTGCCGTCCACGTTCTGCCGGTCGACCAGATCGGCGCGGGTCACCGGTACGGCGTCCAGTTTCGTGCGGTTCGCGGATGCGTCGGAGCCATCACCGCCGTCGGACAGCAGTACCGCCGCCGCGCCGCCCGCCGAGGCCAGGACCAGCGCCGCCGCCAGTGCGCGCCGCCGCCGGCGCCGGCGCCGCTCGCGCGGGTACGCCGTGCGATCCGGGGCCGGCGGCTGCGACGTGCTCTCCTCCTCGAACTGCTGCGGGGTGTCGATCGAAACCACGAGGCGGCCCCTACTTCTGCTTCTCGAACGGCGGGACCTTCTTGCTGCATATCTCGATCGCCTTCATGACCTTGTCGTCACTCCCGTCGATCGTCACCGCGGCGGCCCCACCGCCGTCGTCCATGTTCTCCACGCCGTTCTCCCGCATGCAGGCCGCGCGCTTGGCCTGCCACTCCTTGTACTTGGGGTCGTTGGGGTCGAAGTCCAGCTTGGGCTGGAACTTCTCGCACGCCTTCATCGCGTTCTCGGTCTTGCCCATGTCGCCGTTCATGGTCATCGCCGGCATCCGCATCGCGCCGCCCTCGCCCTGCTCCGGGTCGGGCATGTCGATGCCGTTCTCGCGCATGCAACTCGCGAACTTGACCATTTGCTCGTAGCGCGCCTTGGCGTCGTCCTTGCCGGCGCCCGGCTGACCGCCCGCCTTCTGGTCCTTGCCGGCGCTGCCGCCGCCCGAGGCCACCTTGTTCTTCGCCGACCCGCCGTCGTCGCCCCCGCACCCGGCCGTGGTCAAGGCGAGGCCGCCCACCAGAACCATGCAGGCCGCCCACCGCAACACCAGGGGCCGTCCCGATCCCGTGCGCCCGAACCTCGTCATCACTGCCGCTCCCGCCTGTGATCCCGCCGCCGTCCGGCCCGATGGTCCGGACGTCCGGTCGCACGTACCGCCCACGGCGTCGTGGACGGGATGTGTGCGACAGCAGGTCTACGTGGCGGCGGGTTTCCCGGCCGTCACCCGAATTGGTTATCCGGAGCTAACACGGGGTCGCGTATAAACGGTGGGGGCCGACTCGAAGTCGCCCATTTCCCCCCATCGGCCCCGAAGCGGAGCGACGAAACCTTGCGAGTCCTGGTGACCGAGGACGAGGAACTGCTGGCCGACCTGGTGGCCCGAGGGCTGCGTCGGGCGGCGATCGCGGTCGATGTGGCGTACGACGGCGAGAGCGCGTTGGAGCGGCTGGCGGTCAACGACTACGACGTACTCGTACTCGACCGCGACCTGCCCGGCACACACGGTGACGAGGTCTGCCGGCGGGTGGTGGCCGGGCGGCTGCGTACCCGGATCCTGATGCTGACCGCCGCCGGGACCGTGCCCGAGCGGGTGGCCGGGCTGCGCCTCGGCGCCGACGACTACCTGCCCAAGCCGTTCGAGTTCGCCGAACTCCTGGCGCGCGTACAGGCGTTGGGGCGTCGGGCGACACCGGCGGTGCCGCCGGTGCTGGAGAAGCACGGCATCGTGCTGGACAGCGCGCGGCGCCAAGTCACCCGCGACGGCGAGTACGTTCGACTCGCACACAAGGAATTCGCCGTGCTGGCCACGCTGATGGCGGCCGACGGCGCGGTGGTCAGCGCCGAGGAACTGCTGGAGCGGGTCTGGGACGAGAACATCGACCCCTTCTCCAACACCGTGCGGGTGACCATGTCGAAGCTGCGGGCCAAGCTCGGCGACCCCCAGGTGATCCGGACCGTACCCGGCTCGGGGTACCTGATATGAACGGTGTGGTGGCGGCGCGCGGCCTTGCGGGCGATCTGCGACTGCTCCGGCGGGCGGTGTTCCGGCGGCCGTCGGCGCGGGCGCGACTGGCGTTGATGTACGGCGGCATGTCGCTGGTGGTCGGGACGGTGCTGTTGGGCATCGTGTACTGGTTCGTCGATCAGCGTGTGTCGCAGCGGCTGCCGACGGCGATGGCCAGGACGTTGTCGCTCGACGCCTCGGGCGACGTGGCCACGTTCGGCCCGGCCGCCCCCGTACAGGCCGCACCGGCACAGCCGGCCGAACCGGGGGCGTACGCCCAGTACGCGCTGCCCCTGGAGCGAATTCGCCGGGCCAGCTCGGTCGGTCAGGAGGTGACGATGAGCCAACTGCTGACCGTACTCGGCGCCGCCCTGCTCCTCCTCGCGGCGGCCTCGATCCTGGTCGGGTGGTGGATGTCGGGCCGCGTACTGCGCCCGGTGCACGGCATCACCGCGACGGCGCGCCGGTTGTCCGAGCACAACCTGCACGAGCGGATCGCAATGCCGGGGCCGGACGACGAACTCAAGGAACTCGCCGACACGTTCGACGGGATGCTGGATCGGCTGGAGAAATCCTTCGACAGCCGGCGGTTGTTCGTCGCCAACGCCTCACACGAATTGCGCACCCCACTCACGATCCAGCGCACGGCGATCGAGATCGGCCTCGCCGATCCGCACTCGCCGGCGGACATCGTCGAGACCCGCGAACACCTGCTGGCGCTGAACCGGCGCACGGAGCGGCTGATCGACGGCCTGCTGAACCTGGCGGTGAGCGAGCGCGGGAGCATCCGGGTGTCGCCGGTCGCGCTGGACGAACTGACCGCCGACGTCCTGCGCCAAACCCGCCCGGCGGCCGAGCGGGCAGGGGTCCGGGTGGACGCGAACCTGGCCGCGAGCACGGTCGCCGGCGACCCCCTGCTCCTCCGCCAACTGGTCACCAATCTCATCGAAAACGCGGTCCGTCACAACCACGCGGGCGGCTTCATTACGATCGGCGTCTCCCCCGGCTCGTTCCGAATCCGCAACACCGGCCCGGTGATCCCCGCCACCCGCATCCCCGACCTCTTCGAACCCTTCCACCGCTTCGGCCCCAACCGCACCGGCTCCGCCAAGGGCTCCGGCCTGGGCTTGTCCATAGTCCAGGCCATAGCCCACGCCCACGCAGCCCGAATCACCACACAAGCCAACCAACACGGCGGCCTGTCGATAGCAATAGCCCTCCCCGCACCCCACAAAAACCCAACAAACCCAATAAACCCAACCCAAGAAGCCACCCCGGCAATCGCCAGGGTCGCCACCGCGGCGGGATCCGCGGTGACCGCCGGGTCCAGGGCCGACCGGTCGGAACCGGGGCGGTAACCCCGTCCAGAGTCGGAACGCGCACGCCGTCGCCGAACGTCCCGCATGCCCTGTGGGTTCGCGCATTCGGCCCGTACGCAGACGGACCCACCTTCCGGCCGCAGACACGCCATGGTCCTGGGCGACCGCTGGCTGCCGGCATTCTCCGGCGTCGGAAGGTTTTCGGCGTCACCCCGACAGGACGATCGAGGCGGCGTCTCCGGGTGGGCCGATGCGCACGCGATCCTGGCCACCGACCTCGAATCGGGCGGCGCCCCGATGGCCGGCCCCGACACCATCGCCGGCACCGAGATCCGGGTGGACGGCGGCACGCACGCCTGACGGCCCACGCGTCGGCTCAGCCGTCCACGCCCACGCGCCGCGCCACCGCCGCCGGCAGGGGGTACAACTTCTCCGGCGGCAACAGGCGCTGCGCCTGCGCGACCCGCCCGTCCTTCACCAATCCCGCCAACCGCCTTACCAGCGGCGTCAGATCGGTGATCCCGACGACCCACTCCTCGTTGAACGTCCGGATCAATCCGCGCCCGATCCCCACCTGAATGCTGTAGTGATTCAGCGCCGCACCACGCAACGACCGCTCCGGATCCCACTGCACATGCACATCGGCGCCCGCCACCGACCCTTCGGTCGACACCGCCCGCGCCAGCGCCTCCTCGAACCCGGCCCGAGTCATCCGCACGGCCAACACCCGTTCCTGGCCCGCCTTGCGCCCCCAGTCACTACGGTGCATCAGCCAGCGAAACGACGGCTTGACCCAGGTCATCCGCCCGAACGAGAACGGCGCCACGAACCGTCCCTCCCGCAAAGCCGGTTCGGCGATGGCCGGCGCATACGCCTGGTACACCACCAACGAGCGCGCATCGAAGTCGGCCCGAATCTGACGCAACATCACCATGCCCCGACACGCTGCCGGCCCCACCCTCCCCCGGCCACGCATTTTCCCCATCCAACCCGATGTGCCATCTCTCACTACAACCTCGCGGCACCGCAAAGCGTCGTACCGATCCGAAAGCCGGCCGAATCGGCGGATCCCGACAACTCACCGTCACTCTGTGGATCGCAACGACGACTCTCTGTCGCACCAGTGGAAATGCAAGGATCCGACACCCATTGCGGGTGTCCCAGGCGACTGGTTGCCTTCCCTTCGCCCGGTGATCCCGGCGACACGAGGAGTGCATCCATGACCCGAAGGAAACCCGTCCCCAGCCCCCGTCGACTCTCCGCACTCGCCGCCGGCCTCGTCGCCGGTGTTCTGGCCTGCGGCACGTTGACCGCGTCGGCCTCCGCCGAACCCATGGCCGGAGGCCCCACCAACCTCCGGATGAGCCCCACCCCGGTCAACGGGTCGGCGGGGACGTGCGGCTACATCGGCACCATCGGCTCCACAAGCACGCTCGACCTGTTCGCGACGGTCGGCGAGGCCAACGGTCCGCTGACCGGTGCCCACTTCGAACTGCACGAGGTCGGCAACGGTGATCCGACCACGTTCGACAGCGGCTGGGTCTCGAAGTCGTACGGCACCCACGAGGCGCAGGCGTACATCCCGGCCACCCTGCTCACCGACGGCAAGACCTACGCCTGGACCGTCGAGTCGGGCCTGGCCGGCGCCCCCGACCCGGACCGCGCCGCCGGCTGCACGTTCACCTACGACGCCACCGCCGCACTCCCACCGACCGTCATCAGCACCGACTTCCCGGCCAACGGCGGCGGCAAATACGCCGGCCAGGCAGGGGTGTTCGTCTTCGGCACCGGATCCGACACCGACGTGACCGCCGTCGAATACTCCCTCAACGGCACCATCCCCGTCGGCGGAGCCACACGAGCCGTCTACGACACGGCCTCCGGCACCTGGCGCACCCCGCCCCTCACGGTGGCGCAATGGGGAACCAACCACCTCTACGCCCAAACGGTGGACCGCGCCGGCAACCGCTCGCAACAAACGACCTACACGTTCTACGCCCCCAGCGATCCCAACCCACCCGCGCCGAAACCCGGCGACATCTCCGGTGACGGCAAGATCGACGTGCTCAGCGTCGACCCGACCGGAGCCCTGCGGTTCCACAGCGCGGGAGACGACCCGGCAGCGGGTGGCAGGGTCGCCTCCTCGAACATCCACGGCCCGATGAGCGACGACACGTGGACCGGCGCCCTGGTCAGCCACCGTGGCGGTGGTTCACGCGCGGACAACCTGTACGCCTTCAACGGCACGGGCATCTCGATGTATCGCAACACGTCGAACCCGGCCAACGGCTACTTCCAGCGGGGTCAGAAGTCGGTGGTCAACCGGCCTTCCCGTTGCGCGGACCCCACCCAGTCCGATGGCAAGTGCGTCGGCTACGCGCCGACCTGGGCTCGGGTCGGGCAACTCGTGGCCGCCGGCGACGTGGACGGCGTCGCGGTGGGTGAACTCGGCGTATCCTCCAACGATTTGTTCACCATCGAAGACGACGGCGCCGGGAACGCACGCCTCTTGCTGTTCATCGGCGGTGTGAGCTCCAGCTCCTTCGACCACGCCATCCCCATCGGCCCCGCCACCCGGCAGAACCAGGACATCATGGTCCCGGGCGATGTCACCGGCGACGGACTGCCCGAGCTGTGGGTCCGTGACCGCACCAACGGCAACGTGTACCAATACGCCTCCGTGAAGAAGGCCGACGGCACCGCCGACCTCGACGCCTACACCGCCACGCCGACGCTGATCGGTACCGGCTTCGACACCACCGCCTACCCCCAGGTCTCCACCGACGGCGACTTCGACGGCGACGGCAAGGCCGACCTGTGGGCCCGCACCCCCAGTGGCAACGTCTACACCTTCCAGGGCCAGGCCCCCGATGCCACCGGCAACACCTTCGGTCCGGCGCAACTGATCGCCGGCAACTGACCCACGATCGGGGCCGCCTCCAATCACGGAGGCGGCCCCTCCAGGTCGGCGACGCCCAGAGGGGCGGCGCAGGAACAGACCGGTCACCCCGACGACGGGCCGTAGCGCCGCATCGCCTCCTCGGGTGCCTCGGGCTTGACCCTGCCCCGGCGGGCCAGCATCCGCAGGGTGCGGATCACGATCGACGGAGCGTCCACCGCGAAGTGGGCGCGGCTCGCGGCTCGGGTGTCGGACAGGCCGAACCCGTCTGTGCCGAGCGAGGTCCACTCCTGCCGGACCCACGGCGCGATCTGGTCGGGGACGGCGCGCATCCAGTCGCTCACCGCCACCACCGGCCCGGTCGCGTCCGCCAAGGCCCGGGTGACGTAGGGGACTTGGTCCTCCCCGGCGGCCAGCGCCTCGCGGCGCAGTTCGGTCCACGAGGTCACCGACCACACCTGGGCCCGCACGTCCCAGTCCGCGGCGAGCAGCCGCTGCGCCTCCAGCGCCCACCGCACCGCCGTGCCACTGGCGAGCAGTTCGGCGTCGGCCTCCGCGTCGGCGACGGGCGCACAGCAGTGCATGCCCCGCAGGATCCCCTCGACCGCCCCGCTCTGCCCGACCGCCGAGCGCTCGCCCTCAGCCGCCCCGCCCCCGGGCATCGCCGGCTGCGGCAGCGGCTCGTTGTACACCGTCAGGTAGTAGAAGACGTCCTCGCCCGTGGGGTGTTCGGGCGTGGCCGTGAGCATCCGCCGCAACCCCTCCCGCACGATGACCGCGATCTCGTACGCGAAGGCCGGGTCGTAGGACACGCACGCCGGGTTCGTCGACGCGATCAACTGCGAGTGCCCGTCGGCGTGTTGCAGCCCCTCGCCGGTCATCGTGGTCCGGCCCGCGGTCGCGCCGATCAGGAAGCCGCGTCCCATCTGATCGGCCAGCGCCCACAGTTGGTCGGCCACCCGCTGCCACCCGAACATCGAGTAGAAGACGTAGAACGGGATCATCGGCTCGCCGTGCGTGGCATACGCCGTGGCCGCCGCCGTGAACGAGGCGACCGCGCCGGCCTCGGTGATGCCCTCGTTGAGGATCTGGCCGTCCACCGCCTCCCGGTAGGAGAGCAGCAGTTCGCGGTCCACCGCGTCGTAGGTCTGCCCGTGCGGCGAGTAGATCCCGGCCGTCGGGAACATCGACTCCATCCCGAACGTGCGCGCCTCGTCCGGCACGATCGGCACCCAGCGCCGGCCCACGACGGGGTCGCGCATCAGGTCCTTGGCCAGCCGGACGAACGCCATCGTGGTGGCGATCTCCTGCTTCCCCGACCCTTTGAGCAGCGCCGCGAACGGCGCCGACGTCAGCGCCGGCGGCTCCGGCAGCGGGGTGAACGCGGTACGCCGGGCCGGGACCGGGCCGCCGAGCGCGCGCCGCCGGTCGGCCAGGTAGCGGGCCTCGGGCGAGTCCGGTCCCGGGTGCAGGTACGGCGGCAACTCGCCGTCCAGGTCGGCGTCGGACACCGGCAGGTCGAGCCGGTCGCGCATCACCCGGAATTCGTCCTGGCGCAGCTTCTTCATCTGGTGGTTGGCGTTGCGCGCCTCGAAGCCGGGTCCGAGCGTCCAGCCCTTGACCGTCTGCACCAGCACCACGCTCGGGCCGCCGCGATGCTCGACCGCTGCCCGATAGGCCGCGTGTACCTTGCGGGGTTCGTGGCCCGCCCGCGAGAACCCGACCACCTCGGCGAGCCGCGCGTCGGCCAAGTGCGCGGCCACGTCCCGCAGATCGGGGGTGCCGCCGAGCAGGTTGTCCCGGATGTAGGCGCCATCCGCGGCCGAGTAGGTCTGGAACTGGCCGTCGGGCGTGTGTTCCAGACGGCGGATCAGCTCGCCGTCGTGGTCGCGGGCGAACAGGTCGTCCCAGTCCCGACCCCACAGCGCCTTGACCACATGCCAGCCGGCGCCGGCGAATACGCTCTCCAACTCCTGGACCACCCGCCCGTTTCCGCGCACCGGGCCGTCCAGGCGTTGCAGGTTGCAGTTGATCACGAAGACCAGGTTGTCCAGCCCCTCGCGAGCGGCCAGGGTCAGCGCCGCGGTGGCCTCGGGCTCGTCCATCTCGCCGTCGCCGAGGAAGGCCCAGACCCGGCTGCGCGACGTGTCCTTGATGCCGCGGTGGTGCAGATAGCGGTTGAACCTGGCCTGGTAGACCGCGGCCAGCGGCCCCAGGCCCATCGACACGGTCGGGAACTCCCAGAATCCGCCCAACGATCGCGGATGCGGATAGGACGGCAACCCGCCGCCGCCCACCTCGCGTCGGAACCGATCGAGCTGATCGACCGTCAGGCGCCCTTCCAGGAAGGCCCGGGCATACACCCCGGGCGAAGCGTGTCCCTGGAAGTAGATCTGATCACCGGGACCGCCGTCGGCCCGCCCCCGGAAGAAGTGCTCGAATCCGACCTCGTACAACCAGGCCGCCGACGCGTAGGTGGCCATGTGCCCGCCGAGGCCGAACCGGCTCGCCCGGGTGACCATCGCGGCGGCGTTCCACCGGTTGTACGCGGTGATCCGCTCCTCCAGGGCGAGGTCGCCGGGGTAGGCCGGCTCGGCCGCGGTCGGCACGGTGTTGACGTACGGAGTGCGCGTCACGGGCGGCAGGTCGAGGCCGTGGTGCGCGCCGTGTTCGAGGAGGCGGGCCAGCAGCAGGCGGGCTCGGCCGGGGCCCGCAGCGCGTACGACGGCGTCGAGCGATTCGGCCCATTCCGCGGTTTCCTCGGGGTCCCGGTCGGGGAGCTGGTCGAGCTGCCCGGGCGGGATTCGGCTCGACGTGTGGGGTGACATCCGGGCCGCCTCCTTCGTATCGGTGAAGGCTTCCGCACCGGCTTCCGACTGAAGCCCGGCGGCGAAGCATATTCATTCTGCGCAATGATCGATCATTGCGCAAAAGCTACCCTCTCCGCCTACACTGGCGCGATGACCGAGCCGCGCCCGACCGCCGAGCCGCCCCGCCCGACCCTGGAACGCCGTCCGCTGCGCGAACAGATCCGCCAATACGTCACCGAGGCCGTGGTCGCGGGCCGCTGGGCACCGGGCGAGCGCATCGTCGAACGCCGCGTCGCGGTCGAGCTGGGCGTCAGCCAGGCCCCCGTACGCGAGGCACTGCGCGAGCTGGAACAGCTGGGCCTGGTCGAATCGGAGCCGAACAAGGGCGTACGCGTGCGCTCCTTCAGCGAGGCCGATCTGCGCGAGATCTACCCGGTCCGGGCGGGCCTCGAGGAGACCGCGGCCCGGTTGGCGCTGCCGCGGATCGACGACGAACGGCTCGCCGCGCTCGATCGCCACGTCGCCGCCCTGCACGCGGCCTCGACGGCCGGTGACGCCGCCGCGCAGGTCCGGCACGGGGTGGCCTTCCACCGCGAGATCGTCGCCGCGTCCGGGAACGCGCTGCTCGGCTCGGTGTGGGAGGCGCTGGGCATCGAAGTCTGGACGACGCTGTCGATCCGCGTGTACCGCATGGACCTGCACGAGAACGCTGCCGACCACGAGCCGATCGTCGCCGCCTTCCGCCGCCGCGACCCGGCCACGGGCGACCTACTGCGCGAACACGTACTGGGCTACGGCGGCTGCGCGTTGTTGCCGTAGGCACGACCGGCTACGCGGCCGGGTACAGGGCACGCCGGGGCGCATCACGCCCGCGCGGACCCGCCCGTCCCCCGGTATCGCGCCCTACACATCCCGCCCCCGAACACGCCCCGCGCCCTCACCGCAGGACGCCCCGCGCCCTCACCGCAGGACGCCCCGCTCCGCGCGCATGTGCGGCGCGACCACATTGCGCGGCCGGTTGAACAGGATCACCGTCAGCTCGACCACTGCGACCGCGAGCGCCACCACGAACGCGACCAGCGACAGGTAGCCCCAGAACGCCGCCGGACTCTCCCCATCCGACGCGAACCACGGCGACACCGCGATCACTATGGACATGCACCACATCTGGATCGCCACCAGCGCCATCGCCCGCACCAGCCCGCGCCGCGCCGGGTCGCCCAGCGGCAGCGCCCGGAACGCGAGCATGACATCGTCGGCCACACGCGCGCTGCGCCACAGGTGGCTCGTACGGTTCGTCAGACCCACCGAGGACATGAACGCGAGATA
Source organism: Embleya sp. NPDC059237 (assembly GCF_042754105.1). Taxonomy (NCBI): domain Bacteria; kingdom Bacillati; phylum Actinomycetota; class Actinomycetes; order Kitasatosporales; family Streptomycetaceae; genus Embleya; species Embleya sp. NPDC059237. The sequence continues at coordinate 34,338 of NZ_JBHZAE010000020.1, forward strand.
GGTCAGCCACAGCCGCATGCGCACAACCTCTTCCCCCGCGACCCGACGTGTGGCTTCGTGTCACACGTGTCACCACCATTGTCGCCCAGCCCCTTCGGCCCGTGCACGGGGCCTCCGGTCAAAAGGGACAACAATGTGGTGTGTGAGGGTGGGACCACCGCCGGGAGCGGTGCGTGCTACTCGGTGACCGGGTTGCGCCGCTCGCGCTCCTCGACCGTACGCCGGTGCTCCTCGACGTTGCCGGTCAGCGCCTCGGTGCGATGTCCGCGGGCGATGTAGTCGAGGACGACCGCCTCGATCGCGTCCTGTGCGTTGCGGACGCCCGACAGGACCATGACCTCGATCACGGCGTTCGCGTCCAGGCTGATGTTGACCTTGGCCATCGACGGCTCCCTCGACTCGACCCGCTCCACACGATCGCACGACTGCGCGCCCGTCGGCGCGAGCGCTCCGCCGCCGAACCGCCGCGGATTCCCGGGGTATCGCACCGCACGACCGTCGCATCACCCGCGAGAGGGGACTCTATCGGCCGTTAGGGGGGTTGGCGTCGTCGGCGCGACTGAATCGTCCCGAGCGAGTGGATCCTCCGAGCATGTGCGCTTGCGTACGGTCCCTGCCCCCGTGTCGAAGGCGAGTCGGATACCTGTGACCTCGCAAGACCCCCTCGTCGTTCTCTCCGGCGTGAACAAACACTTCGGGTCGCTGCACGTGCTCCGCGACATCGACCTGACGGTGGCCCGCAACGAGGTGGTCGTCCTGATCGGCCCCTCCGGCTCCGGCAAGTCCACGCTGTGCCGCACGATCAACCGGCTGGAGCCGATCGACTCCGGCACGATCACCATCGACGGCCGGCCCCTGCCCGCCGAGGGACGTGGACTGGCCCGGCTGCGGTCCGAGGTCGGCATGGTGTTCCAGTCCTTCAACCTGTTCGCGCACAAGACGGTGCTGGAGAACCTGACCCTCGCTCAGGTCAAGGTGCGCAAGCGCAGCAAGGCCGAGGCGGAGAAGAAGGCCCGCGAACTCCTGGCTCGGGTCGGGCTCGCCGACCAGGCGCCCAAGTATCCGGCGCAACTCTCCGGTGGCCAGCAGCAACGGGTCGCGATCGCACGGTCGTTGGCGATGGATCCCAAAGTCATGCTGTTCGACGAGCCGACCTCCGCGCTGGACCCGGAGATGATCAACGAGGTCCTGGAGGTCATGCGCACGCTCGCCGTCGAGGGCATGACGATGGTCGTGGTCACCCACGAGATGGGCTTCGCCCGCTCGGCGGCCAATCGGGTCGTGTTCATGGCCGACGGACAGATCATGGAATCGCGTACGCCCGAGGAGTTCTTCGACCACCCGGAGACCGACCGGGCCAAGGACTTCCTGTCCAAGATCCTCAAGCACTGACGGGGGATCGGACATGCGCACCCAAACCGCCATCGCGACCGGCCCCGGGACCGCGGCGGGCACCGGCGCGCCGCCGCGCCGCCCGTCCCGCTCCGCCGTGGTGCTGCTCGCGGCCCTGCTCGCCGTCGTGTTGCTCGCCGCGTGCGGCAAATCCGGTACGCCCCCGCCCAAGGGCCCCAAACCCAAGGACCTGCCGTCGTATCAGGTCGCCACCGACGTGAACATCGACTCGCCCACGTTCCGATCGGCCAAGTCGCGCGGCAGGTTGGTCGTCGGCACCAAGGCGGACCAGCCCTATGTCGCGGCGCAGGACCCGGCGACGGGCTACTACTCGGGCTTCGACGTCGAGATCGCCAAGATGATGGCCGCGTCGTTGGGCTTCGCGGTGGACCGGATCGAGTTCAAGACCATCACCTCCGCCAACCGCGAGACCTCGTTGCAGAACGGCGAAGTCGACTACTACGTCGGGACGTACACGATCAACGACAACCGCAAGAAGCTGGTCGGCTTCGCCGGGCCGTACTACATCGCCGGTCAGGCGCTGCTGGTCCGCAAGGACGACAAGTCCATCAACGGTCCCCAGGACCTGGCCGGCAAGAAGGTCTGCTCGGTCGCCGGTTCCACGCCGTACCAGCGGATCGTGGCCAACTACCCCAAGGCCACCGCCGTCGCCTACGACAGCTACTCGGTCTGCGTGGACAACCTGATCAGCCTTCAGGTCGACGCGGTGACCACCGACGACACCATCCTCAAGGGGTACGCCGCGAAGGTGCCGGACCAACTCCGGCTCGCGGGCGAGCCGTTCTCCAAGGAGCCCTACGGGATCGGCGTTTCGCGCGGGGACCGCACCTTCCGGCTCGCGCTGGACGACGCGATCGTCGCGCACGAACAGAACGGCGACTGGAAGCGCGCCTACGACTCGACCCTCGGCCTCTCCGGCGTACCGGCACCCCCGCCGCCGCCCGTGGACCGGTACTAGCGGAAGGCGTCGACCATGAATGTCCTGCTCGACAACTTCACCCTGTTCCGCAAGGGCTTCGTCGGTACCGTCGAACTGACCCTGGCCGCCGGACTGATCGCACTGGTGGTGGGTGTGCTGATGGCCGGATGCCGGGTCTCGCCGGTGCGGCCGCTGCGGCTGCTCGGCGGCGCGTGGGTGACCGTACTGCGCAACACCCCGCTCACGCTGCTGTTCTTCGCTGTGGTCCTGGGGCTGCCCCGATTTGGCGTGGTACTCCCGTTCTTCACCCTCGCCGTGCTCGCCCTGGGCTGCTACACCTCGGCGTTCATCTGCGAGGCGATGCGGGCCGGCATCAACACCGTGCCGGTCGGTCAGGGCGAGGCGGCCCGGAGTCTGGGCATGAACTTCGGCCAGACGCTCAACCTGATCGTGCTGCCGCAGGCGGTGCGCGCGGTGATCCCGCCGGTCGGCAGCACGATGATCGCACTCGCCAAGAACACCGCCATCGCCGGTTCGTTCAGCGTGGTCGAACTGCTCGGCACGTACCGCCCGCTCAACGAACTCGGCTACGACATCGTCGCCACGTTCCTGTGGATCGCGGTCGGCTACCTGATCATCACGCTGACGATCAGCGCGGTGTTCCGGTTCCTGGAGAAGCGTCTGGAGGTGGCCCGATGAGTGTCGAGACATCGGCGCTGTACGACATCCCCGGCCCGAAGGCCCTGGCCCGGCACCGGACTTACGGCTTGATCGCGACCGCCGTGCTGCTCGGCGTGCTGGCCTGGGTGATCTACAAGCTGATCGACACGGACCAGTTCGCGAGCGACAAGTGGGCGCCCTTCCAATACGTGGGCGTGCAGAAGCTCTTGCTGCGCGGTCTGTGGCACACGCTCCAGGTCTTCGCGTGGGCGGCGGTGTTGTCCCTGGCGTTCGGCGCGTTCTTCGCCGCCGGACGGCTGTCCGACCATCGGGTGATCCGCTGGATCGCGGGCCTGGTGGTGGAGTTCTTCCGGGCCATGCCGGTGCTGGTGATGATCTTCTTCATCTTCATCGCGATGAAGGTCGAACCCCGCCTGGCCCTGATCGCCGGCCTGACCCTGTACAACGGCTCGGTACTGGCCGAGGTCTTCCGGGGCGGGGTCAACGCGGTCCCCAAGGGCCAGAGCGAGGCGGCCTACGCGCTGGGCATGCGCAAGACCGCGGTGATGATCCACGTGCTGATCCCCCAGGCCGTGCGCACCATGCTGCCCACGATCATCAGCCAGTTGGTGGTCACGCTCAAGGACACCTCGCTCGGATACCTGATCTCCTACGAGGAATTCCTCTACGCCGGCAAGCAGATCGCCACCAACCTCGACTACAGCCTCCCGTTCATCCCGGTGGTCATCGTGATCGCCCCCATCTACATCGGCATGTGCATGCTCCTGTCCGGCCTGGCCCGCTACCTCGAAAGCCGCCGCCGCCGACCCCAGAGGGGCACGTGACCCCAGCGCCGATGCGATCGGGGCCGCCTCTTTGGTTGGGGGCGGCCCCGGTGGGTGGGTCAGGTGCCGGCGATCAGTTGTGCCGGGCCGAAGGTGTTGCCGGTGGTGGGGTCGGGGGTGTTGCCGCCGGGGAAGGTGTGGACGTTGCCGTTGGTGGTGCGGGCCCACAGGTCGGCCTTGCCGTCGCCGTCGAAGTCGCCGTCGGTGGAGACCTGGGGGTAGGCGGTGGTGTCGAAGCCGGTACCGATGAGCGTCGGCGTGGCGGTGTAGGCGTCGAGGTCGGCGGTGCCGTCGGCCTTCTTCACGGAGGCGTATTGGTACACGTTGCCGTTGGTGCGGTCACGGACCCACAGCTCGGGCAGTCCGTCGCCGGTGACATCGCCCGGGACCATGATGTCCTGGTTCTGCCGGGTGGCGGGGCCGATGGGGACGGCGTGGGTGAGCGAACCGGGGTTCGCCGCACCGCTGAACAGCCAAAGACGTGCGTTCCCGGCGGCGTCGTCCTCGACGGTGAACAGGTCGTTCGTGAACTTGCCGCCCTGACCGGTCAGGACACCGGTCACGTCGCCGGCCGCAATGATCTGCTTCACCTGATTCCAGTCGCGTGCATACGACGCACAGCCGTTCGCGTTCGCGGTCGGATCGACGCAGGTACTCGGGCGGGCCACCACGGCCATGCGGGCCGTGCTGAACCAGCCGTCGGCGGGCGACGGGCCCGGCGAGTTCCGGTAGAGGTACATCTGTCCGGACGCGAACGCGTACAGGTCGTCGCCGTAGTCTCCGCCGCGGTGTGAGACGCCGGCGCCCGTCCACGAGTAGTCGTCCATGGGACCTTCTCCGGCTGCCCCCGCGATTCGACCGCCGGCCGCGGGGTCGTCACCCGCACTGTACAAACGCAGCGCGCCTTCCCCGTCGGTGACGAGCACGTCGACCTTGCCGTCTCGGGTGATGTCGCCCGGTTTGGGCCCGGGCGGATTGGGGTTGCTCGGGGCGTAGAAGGTGTAGGTCGTTTGTTGTGAGACGTTGCCCGCTCGGTCGACGGTTTGGGCGTGGAGGTGGTTGGTTCCCCACTGCGCGACGGTCAGGAGCGGGGTGCGCCAGGTGCCGGAGGCCGTGTCGTAGGTGGCTCGTGTGGCTCCGCCGACGGGGATGGTGCCGTTGAGGGAGTATTCGACGGCGGTGACGTCGGTGTCGGTTCCGGTGCCGAACACGAACACCCCTGCCTGTCCGGCGTATTTGCCGCCACCGTTGACCGGGAAGTCGGTGCTGGTGACGGTCGGTGGGAGTGCGGCGGTGGCGTCGTAGGTGAACGTGCAGCCGGCGGCGCGGTCCGGGTCGGGGGCGCCGGCCAGGCCCGACTCGACGGTCCACGCGTAGGTCTTGCCGTCCGCGAGCCGGTCGGCGGGGATCCGCGCCTGGGCCACGTGGGTGCCGTACTGCTGTGATACCCAGCCGCTGTCGAAGGTGGTCGGGTCGCCGTTTCCGACCTCGTGCAGTTCGAAGTGCGCCCCGATCAGCGGGCCGTTCGCCTCGCCGACCGTCGCGAACAGGTCGAGCGTACTGACGGAACCGAGACGGCCGACATAACCGCACGTCCCCGTCGGGCCGTTGACCGGCACCGGGTTCATCCGCAGGTTCGTCGGGCCGCCGGCCGCCGACGCGGGGGACGCCGGAACGGTCAACAAGCCACCAGCCAGAACCGCCGTGGCGATACCGCCCACCAGAGCGGGCACTCGACGGCGCTCGTGTGTCGGTTTCCTTCGAAACATGGCCATGGATGCACTCCTCGTGTCGCCGGGATCACCGGGCGATGGAAGGCAACCAGTCGCCTGGGACACCCGCAACGGAGATGTGACGACGCCGAGTTGGCGCGAATCCGGATGGTCACGGACCGGCTTCGATAGGTTACTGCGGCCCGCCTGAATCCACCGGTATGGGCGATCCACTGCCCACCGCGACGTTTGGCAGTGGCGGCAGGTTGTAGTGAGGGATGCCACAAGTTCGCGGCTCGGGCAGGTGGGGTGGCGCCGGACCGCGCCTGACTGCCGCCCCACCCACCGGCGGGTCAGTCGCGTACCGGGATCGTGAGCGTCGAGGGGTCGTTCCGGGGGGATGTGAAGGTGAGTTGGCTGCCGAGTGGGTTGTGTTGGAGGTAGAGGGGGTCGACCGTGTCGATGACCGCGGCCAGGTTGTGGCCGGCCGGGACGTCGTAGGACGTGGCGGTCAGGTCGAGGGTGATCGGGAAGGGGGTGCCCGGGGTTTTGGCGTGGAAGGTGTAGGGGGCGTGGGTGACGAGTTTGCCGATGCCCAGCGGGCCTACGTCGTACAGGTAGGCGAAGATCGTTCCGCTTTCGTGGGATGCGGTGATCGTGGTGTGCAGCTTGGTGGTGCCGCGGACCCTGGTTGCCGTGGGGTATCGGTCGGATTGCCAGACGGCGGCGAAGGCCCTGGGCAGGAGCGGGATCGACGCGGTCGGTGGGGCCTTGAGGAACTGGTCGAGGATGCTGGACAGGAAGATCGTGCCGCCGTCGGCCCCGGAGTCGATGCCGGTCAGGATGCGGCGGGTGTCGGTGAGCGCGAGGGTGCGGGTCGCGTTCGCGGCGGCGGGCCAGGTCGGGTAGCCCTCGTAGCCGCCGCCGGTGCGGGACTTCAGCTGTACCGCCGGCTCCCGGTCGATGCCGTTGTCGATGCCCCTGAGGTGGTGGTCGAGCCAGCGCGTCGAGTCGGCCCAGACGTCGTTGGGCAGGCCGAACAGGCCGCCCGCCTCGGCGGTGGCGTGGTCGCCGGGGCGGAATTCGAGGCGCTTGGGACCGGTCAACCCGCCGAAGAAGTCGGCGTATTGGTCGGGCGGGAAGAGCGAGTCGCCCCACGCGTTGCCGAGCATGATCGCGGGGGCGTTGGCGTTGATCCGGTCGAGGTAGCCGGCCGGGGAGCGCTTGGCGCCCCACGCCAGCATCTCCGGCTCCTTGGCGAGGTTGCCGGAGAGGAAGTTCTTCAGGATTTCGGTGAGTTCGGCGCTGGGTCGGCCGGTGAGGAAGCCGGCTCCGCCCAACAGGGCTGCGGCCTGGGCGTGTTCGGTACGGCCGGCGTAGATCGACTCGATCAGGTCGGCCCAGCCGCTCATCGCGACGACGGCCTTGATCCTGGGATCGAACGCGGCGGCGAGGAGGCTGATTCCGGCGCCGTAGGAGACGCCGGCCATGCCTATTCGGGTCGGGTCGGCGGGCGTGTTGGCCAGCGCCCAGTCGATCACCTTGGACGCGTCGGCGATGTCGGGCGGCCCGGCGGTCTCGATCTCGCCGCCGGATTGCCAGAAGCCGCGCGAGTTGTAGCCGATCACGACGTAGCCGCGATCGGCGAGCTGTTGTGCGGGGACGACGTATTCGATCTGGGGCATCGCCCAGCTGGTCGGCAGTACGACGACCGGGTAGCGGGTGCCGGGCGCGCCGCCGGTGGGGGTGATGACGTTGGCGGCCAGCTTGGTGCCGCCGTCGCCGGGGATGTCGACGAAGCGCAGGGACGAGCCGGCGGCGGACTGCACGACCGTCGCCGTGGTGGGGATGGGGGCGGCGCCGGCCGAGGCGACCGGGCCGAGGGCGGTCCCGGCGAGGACCGCGGCCGAGACGACGGCGGCCGCACGAGCGCGTGGGCGCAGGCGGAATCGACCCATCAGGGTCTCCTGACGTCATGGTCGGGGCGTGACCCGACCCGCGAGAATGCATGGTCAGACGACGCCAGGGGACGGCGTCGGGGGGTGACTCACGAGTAAGTTACGCGCCGGTAAACCAAGACGGAAGTGCCACGCGGCGATCGACTGAGCCACCGCCACCCACCCGAGTACGGTGGTCCCGGCACGTGGGGGCAAGCGGGGGTGAATGTGGAGCGCGCGCAACACACCGAACGCGCAGCGCGGGTCGAGCACATCGACACCGACGCCGACACCGAAACACGCCGCGCCTGGGACCGAGGCGAACGCGGCCTGCTCCGCTGCATGGAGGCATTGGCGGATGACGCGGCCCACCGCACCCTGCCCGGAGCCTCGGAGGCGACCGGCGGGCCGGACCCGGTCGACGACCCGCACACGCCCGATCGACGGTTCACGCCCGGCAAGGCGGACACGGACGGCGGACCCGGCGCGACCGGCGGAGCGGAGGATGCCGCAGGTCCGGGCGCGCCCGGCGGCCCGAGGCCGCCCCGAGCCTCGGTCGCGAGTGGGCGCCCGGGTTCGGCCGTCGGATCGGGTCCGGCACCGGCCCCCGACACCGTCTCCGGCCCCCGCACCACGCCCACCCCAGGCACGGCCCACGGCACCGTCCCCGTCCACCTCCCCGCCCCCGGCCCCGACGGGCTCGCCGGTTCCCACGGTCACGCCCTCCCCGAAGCCCTCACCCTTCTCACCGAAGCTCTCGCCGCGCTCCCCGCCACCGATACGCGCTGGCCGGAATTCGCCTACGCCGCCGGCGTTGCCTACGGCGCTCTGGCGGACCACGACGGCGACGCCGACACCCGCGACCAGGCTCGGGTCTGCTTCCGGCGGGCCCGCGGTGCCGCGTCGGCGGATGCCCACCTCTTTCGGGCCGCCACCCACGTGGGTGACGCCCGCATCGGCGCCGGCCCCGCCGCCGGCGAGTGGCGTGCCCTCCTCGACCCGCCCCCCGCCGCCGAGATCGCCGTCGCGCTGCGCCGCCTCGGCGCCGACGCGCTGGTCCAGCTCGTCCCCGGCGCGGCCGTGGTCAGCGGCGTGGACGGCTCGACCCGGCTGCTCGACCTGCCCGGACTCGACTACGGCCTGGACCTGCCCGACGGCGACCCGGAGCACCTGTCCGACCTCCTCGACGCCCTCTGCGCCTGGGCCTGGGACGCGGTGATGGCCCCCGTACTCGCCGCCGTCCCCGGCACGTTCGGCCGCACGCCGTCCCTGGTCCTGCTGCCGGCGGGCCTGTTCGATTCGGTCCCCTGGCACGCCGCCTGGTCGACCGTCGACGGCCGCCGCCGACACGCACTCCAGGTCGCGCAGATCTCGTACATCGCCTCGCCCCGCCTGCTGTGCGACGTCGCCGCGCGCCCGACGGCCGACCCACACCACAACCGGCGCCGCCCGATCGAAATCGGCCACACCGCCGGCGCCCCGATCGTGTTCGCCCCCGACCGCGCCGCCGGATCCGCCGCCGAGCACCTGGCCGCCGGCGCCCACACCGTGGTGTCCACCCTCTGGCCCGTGGCCCCGACCACCGCCGCGCTGGTCCTGTACATGGCCCACCACTACCTCAACCGCCGCGACCTCCCACCGGCCCAGGCGCTCCGCACCGCCCAGCTCTGGATGCGCGACCCCAAACGCGGGATCCCCACCGCAATGCCCGCCGAACTCGCCGCGCAGGCCCGGGAGATCACCCCGAACGACCTCACCGGCTGGGCCGCCTTCACCCACTCGGGCCGGTGAGCCGCCGCGCGCCGACCCCCACCCCGCCTTCCCAAGCCGCCCGCCGGGAGCGTACTGTTCGCCACGCCATCGCGGGAGCTCGGACCAACCGGGCTGAGAGGGCGGCATGGGGTGTCGGCGGCGAGCCGGTGCACATCCCGGGGCCACCGACCGCTTGAACCTGTCCGGGTAATGCCGGCGTAGGGAGAGCAGGTAGAGCCATGTCGGCTCCAGCAGTGGACGACGCACGCCCCGCAGTGGCGCACCCGGCAACCGAGGCCCCGCTGGTCCTGGACACCGCACCGCCGCGCACGCTCGGCTTCCGCGACCAGGCCGCCTTCTGGGCCAACCTCGGGGTGAGCCTCCTCGGCTTCTCCGGCGCCCTGTTCGTGCTGGCCCCGGCGGGCTATCCGCAACTGTCCATGGTCGCCGCGATCGTCGCGGCGATCGGCGGCACGCTGCTCGGCACGCTCATGGTCGCCGTCGCCGGCATCCCCGGCGCCCGCAGCGGCGCGCCCGCGATGACGGTGCTGCGCGGGTTGTTCGGCACGAAGATCTCGTACGTGCCGACCGTGTTCAACATCGTCCAGTGCATCGGCTGGGGCACCTTCGAGCTGCTGGTCATCTCGCTCGGCATCGAGGCGATGACCGACGGCGACGGCCCGCACTGGCTCTACATCGTCGCCGCCGGCACGGTCACCACCGCGATGACCCTGCGCCCGCTCGGCATGCTGCGCATCCTGCGCCGCTACGTGACGATCGCGGTGGGCATCGCGATGCTCTACTTCTCGGTCCAGCTGTGGCGCGAGGGGCTGCCGCCGATGACCGAGGGCTCATGGTCCGGGTTCTTCCCGGCGATGGACGCCGCGCTCGCGGTCGCGGTCTCGTGGGTACCGCTGGCCTCCGACTACACCCGCCACTCGCGCGGCACGAAGCCGGCGTTCTGGGCCGCGCTGAGCGGATTCTCCGTCACCAGCATCTGGTGCTACCTGCTGGGCCTGGTCGCCCTCGCCCAGGTGGGCGGCGACGCGGACAAGATCTTCGACTCGTTCCTGGGCGTCACCGCCGGTTGGGTGTTCTTCGCGGTCCTGGTCATCCGCGAGGTCGACCAGAGCTTCGCCAACGTCTACAGCACCGCGATGTCGATCCAGAACCTCGCGCCGCGCGTGGACCGCCGGATCCTCTGCCTGGGCGTGGGCGCGCTGGTCACGGCGTTCGCGCTGATGGTGAACGACTTCGACACCTACGCGAGCTTCCTGTCCCTGATCGGCTCGATCTTCATCCCGCTGCTCGGAGTGCTGGCGGTGGACCTGTTCGCCGGTCGCGGCCGCGCCGGCTGGGACCTGGGCGATCACGCGCCGGCCCGCTGGGTGATGCTCGCGCCGTGGCTGCTCGGCTTCTGCATGTACCAGCTGATCAACCCCGGCACGGTCGAGTGGTGGGTGGACTTCTGGACCCCGATCCAGGACACCCTCCACATCCACGCCCAACGCTGGACCTCGGCCTCCCTGTTCTCCTTCGCCCTCGCCGGCGCCACCGCGTACATCGCGGTCGCGTGGGACCGTCGACGGGCAGCCGCCACGCGCTGAGCCAAACCAGCCGGGTCAGCCGGGTCAGCCGGGTCAGCGGGCGATGGCAACGGCGAACGGCCGGAAGCCGTGCCGGCGTATGACGTGCGGCACCACCAGGATCATCGCCTCGGTGGCGCGAGCCGTACCGATACCACCGAGGTCCTCGATCCATCCGGACCGCCATCCCAGGTCGCCGAGCAGACCCGCCACGGTCTTCTTCGCCTGCTCGTCGTCGCCCGACAGATAGGCGGTCGGCGGAGTGGCCAGGGTTTCGGGCGCGGTCATGACCATGAACAGCATGGTGTTGAGCGTCTTGACCACCCGCGTGTCGGGCAGCGCGGCCTGAATTCGCTCGGCGAGGCTGCCGTCGGGATAGACCAGCTCACCGGGCAGCCCGTCGTCGGTATCGCGGGTCGCGTTGGAGACGTCGACCAGGATCTTTCCGGCGAGTTCGGCGCGCAGGTCGGACAGCCGCCCCAGGGCGGTGTCCCCGGGCGTCGCGTTGATCACGATGTCCGCGGTGCGAGCGGCGGTGCGCTGGTCGGCAAAGGAGATGCGGGGGTCGGCGGCGCCTGCGGCGTCCTCCGACGGGCTCCGGTGGCCCAGGGTGACGCGGTGCCCGGCCGCGGCGAACTTGTGGGCGAGGTTCGCGCCGACGCGGCCGGCGCCCAGGATGCCGATGTTGGTCATGAGGTGATGCTCCTTGCGGTATTGGCGGGAAACGAACAGCAGTGATGCCCGGGACCCGCTCAGGCGACCGCCGACAGCACCCCAAGCGCCGCAGCGTGAATACCGGGCGCAGCGGCGAGGAAGTCCGGACTACCCGTGGTCCACGGCTCACCCGCCAGGTCGGTGACGACACCCCCGGCCTCGGCGACCAACAAAGCGCCGGCGACCAGCCCGGACCGAACATCGGAGAACTGCCAGAACGCGTCCATACCCCCGCCGGCAACGTGAATGAGCTGCAAGGTCGCAGGAACGGACACCCGTACGACAAGGCCGTTGACCAGCATCGCGGTAACCGATTCGCCGATCCGCCGGAATGTGTTCCCGTCCTCCCCCGGCCTGGCCTGACCGGTCCCGGTGAGCGCGGCGCCGAGGTCGGTCTTGGCGGACACCTTCAAGGGACGCCCATCGAGCCACGCGCCACCGCCCGCGGTGGCGGTGTACGTGTCACCGGTCAGCGGCAGGTGGACCACGGTCAGCACCGGCCGGTTGTCGCGCACCAGGGTGGCCGTGACGCCCCAGTCGGACATCCCGTGTACGTGGTTGATGTTGCCCTCGGCCGGATCGACGACCCACCACTCCCCGACCGGGAGCGGACCGCCGGCCAGCTCGTCCTCGGCCCACCGCGATCCGGGCCGCGCCCGCAGCAGCGGTTCGCGCAGCACGTTCAGCACCGCGTCGTCGTTGGCGTGGATCTCCTCGACGATCTCGCTCGGGCTCACGGCTCGGGCATGCGGGGTGTACCGGTCGCGCAGGATCGCACCGGCGGCCCGCACCGCGGCGGTCACAGCCGGCATCAGCGTCGTGTCGGCGTCGAAGGGCAGGGCTGTACTCATGATCGGCTCCCGGGTTTCGGTGGTTGCGGCGCGGCTTCCGCTCGCCCGCACTTCGAAGCTAGAACCCCCGCCGATTAACAACAAGTGCATGCTTCTCACTCGTAGAGTTACTCCCATGCAACTGGATCTGAACCTGCTCACGGCCCTGGACGCGCTCCTCGAAGAGGGCAGCGTCGCCGGCGCCGCCGCTCGCCTCCACGTCACCGCGCCGGCGATGAGCCGCTCGCTCGGCCGTATCCGCAAGGTCACCGGCGACCAGATCCTGGTCCGCACCGGCCGCAGCATGGTCCCCACCACCCGCGCGCTGGCGATGCGTGCCCAGGTCCACGTCCTCGTGCAGCAGGCCCACCAGTTGCTGTCCGCCCGGCAGGAACTCGAACTGCCGGTCCTGCGGCGGGTGTTCACCGTGCGCTGGCACGACGCCCTGACCGACGCCTGCGGCACCGACCTGATCGCCGCCGTGCACCGCCAGGCCCCCGGCGTGCAGGTGCGGCTGTCCGCCGAACCGGGCACGGACACCCCCGAACTGCGCCGGGGCGAGGTCGACCTCGAATCCGCGTCCGCCCGGCCGACCCTGCCCGACATCCGCCACCGGCTCATCGGCCGGGACCGGCTCGTCGTCGCCGTCCGCCCCGGCCACCCGCTCACCGAAGGCCCCGTGAGCGTCGAGCGCTACTCGGCCGCCGACCACGTCACCGTCTCGCGGCGGGGACGCCTGCGCGACCCGATCGACGACGCCCTGGCGACACTCGGCCACGAACGACGCGTCGTCGCCGCCGCGCCCACCGCCGCCCTCGCGATGCGGCTCGCCCTGGACACCGGCCTGGCGGTCTGCCTCCCGGACGCGGTCACCCACACGGCCCGCGAGCGACTCGGCCTGATCACCCTGCCGCTGCCGGTCCCGATGCCGGCCACGCCGCTGTACCTGCTGTGGCACCAACGCCACGACGACGACCTCGCACACACCTGGCTACGCGACCTGGCCACCGAGACCATCCGGGCGCTGTTCCCGGCAACTACCCGATAGCGGGACGAAAACCGAGCGCCGCATCGCAATCTGACGACACATCAGACGGAGGCTTGGCATCCCCTTGCCCTTGGCTTACACACCCTCCTCCCGCGCGAAATCCGTGGCTACAGTCACAAGCGTCGCGACAGTCGCGCAAGCACACTCACCGTGAACTCCCGTGTCCACGCCGGGGTTCACCGCTCTGGGGGTTGGCATGAGCAAAAACGTGATCACGCATGCCCATCGGGGATGGCAGGGGCTCCTGGGCGGCCTACTGGCCCTCGTCCTGGGCGTCTCCTTACTCAACGCAGCACCCGCACGCGCCGACCCCGCCCCCGGTGGCGGCGTCGATACGAACGCACTGGCCGACCTGCTGCTCGGCAACTACGTGCGGATCGCCGACACCGACCGGGACTACGCCAAGCACCTCGTGGCCAGCGCCGAGATCCTGGACTGGCGCGCGGCACACCCACAGGCCGACCAGGCCGCGCTGACCGCCCACCTCACCGCCGTACAGCAAGCCATCGACCCGGCACTCCCCGATCGTGTACAGCCGGGCCCGGACCACGAGTTGGCCGGAGCCGCACTCGGCGTCCTGCACACCGTGCCCGACGCCACGGTCAACGGGCCGCAGGTCGACAGACTGCTCGCCGCACTCATCGCGCGGGACACCCTGACCCCGACCGGCCTGATCTCGGACCGACTCTCCGGCGCGCTCGCCCTGTCCTCGTGGAACGAGTCGTACGAGAAGACCCAGTCGCAGGTATGGGCCGGCGTGGCGAGCACAGCTCGCGCCGACGCCCGGTTCGACGGCGCGTGGAACGCGGTCATCGGCTCGACGGTGGGCAGCGGCCAGGACCCCGCTCCCGCCCGACTGGCCGGCGGCGGCGTACGCGCCTCGGCGACGGTCCTCGAACTCGGCAACCTCCCCGACCTGAAACAGTACTTCGACCCCAACGACTATCTCCAACGCCAAGACAAACCGAACGACCTGCGCCTGTTCACGCTGGAGAAGATGTCCACCGCCATCAAGGACACCGTCGACAAGCGCACGGCCTGGTTCGGTGACCTCAAGACCGCCGCACCGGCCCCGGACCAGAAGCCGGAACGGCTCAAGAAGGAGGAGGAAGGCCGCAAGAAGATCATCGACGGCGCCAAGACCGCGTTCGACGGATTCGCCTTCTTCCTGGACTTCGCCGGCAGCAAGGACGCGGCCCGGGACATCAAGAAGTTCGCGAGCGGCGCACTCCAGGTAGCCGACGCCGCCAACAAGTGCATCACGGCCTTCAAGCTCATCGACAGCGCGTTCTCGATGGCGACCGTCGCCTTCACCGGCAACGTCCTGTCCGGAATCAGCACGATCGTCTCGCTGTTCGCCGGCGCGGGCCCGTCGATGGAAGAACAGATCATGGCCGGGATCAAGGACCTGCAGAGGGACATCCAGTCCCTGCACGCGGACATGAACAAGCAGTTCGAGCGGGTCGATCAACGTCTCGACACCATGTACACGGACATGATGATCGAGTTCAACAAGCTCACCGGCACGCTCGACGAGATCAAGGGCAAGGTCGACGCCGCCGCGACCAACCTGACCAGGGTCGAGGCCGGCGTGCAGTCGATCGGCGCCAACGTCACCAAGTCACTGTCCGGCCTGTACCAGCAGCCGACGTGGCAGAGCGCCGACTCCCTGATCGACTATCGCCACTACCACCCCGGTGACCAGGTCACCTACGACATGTACAAGCAGGGCGAGGAAGCCTTCCATCTCGGTGGTACCGAGACACCGAGAACGCCGGGCGGCTTCGTGGTGGCCGAACCCTACGACGGGTCCACCGGCGCGGTACTGACCAACCTGCGCGACCTCGGGGCGACCGGCAGCATCCGCTACCTGTCGTGGTTGGCGAACAGATGGCAGTCCGGCTTCCCCATCGCGAGCGACAAGGTCGGCAACCCGGAGATGTGGAAGGTGGCCGCGAACGCCTACACCCTGCTGTCGGCCCAGAATCCCAACCTGGCCAAGATCCCGAACCCACCCCCCGGAACACCGAAGGGAATCAGCTGGGAACGGCCCCAGCACATCATCGACGCGGGAAAGCGGATCACCACCTCGGCCCAGACGTTCAGCGACCCGGGCCCGCAGGGCACCACGAACGACCTGTTCAAGGGTCTCCTGAACAACTACACGGCGGAACTGGTCGCGCTGTTCAACAAGGCGCCGGCTCGGGAGCGAGTCGTCACCCAAAACCGCTACAACCTCTTCGGCGGCCCGACCCAGCAGGTAGCCGACCTCCCGAACCAGGAGGGCCAACCGCAGGTCGAGAGGTGCAACTCGGGCAACCTGAACGAACGGCTCGACCGTCCGGACAACGTGCTCGGCACCCAACTGCCCCCGGCACAGCGCTTCGCCCGCAATGTGCACCCGAACCCGCCGCACTACGCCGTGTGTTGGTGGTCGAGGTTCACCAACGAACAGAAGCGCACCGAGGACACCTTCTGCGAAGGGCCCGATCACCCGGTCTCGTGTCTGAAGACCTGGACCACCGCGGATCTCGAAATCAGCTTCCAACAGGAACTCGGTTGGCCGGACGAGGCACACAAGCCGACCAGGTCGGCCGTGGCCACACTGCGGCGTGGAACGGAGATCCAGTACTGCGAGAATCACGGGGACCAACCCGCCGGCAATTTCTGCACCAATCGGCCCGACCCCTTCGAGCAGGTGATCCAGCGCTGGACGGGCGAACTGCGGGAGCCCTTCCAGCGTGAGGCCGCGATTCGGACCGTGGACGCCACCGAAGAGGCGACCAAGGTCCGGATGAACGACTTCCTCAAGCAGCAGCAGGCCGAGTACTACCTCCTCACCGGTAACGAAATCGGCACCCACAACCTGGCCGAAGACCTCAACGCCTCCGTGCAGTTGTTGCGCTCCTACACCGAACTCGGTTTCCCCCGCGCGCTCCAGTCCGACGACAAGCTGCGCGGCCTGCTCTACGGTCGATACTCGCTGCACGCGAGTTCCACCACGTCTTTGCCGAACCAGGTACTGGCCGAAAGCTTCAAGAAGGCGGCGGACAATATCGCCCACGGGCTCCCGCCGTGGCAGTCGGATCAGTACGAGAACAACGACGGCAAGGCGTGCGAACGATTGCCCGGGCTGGAGAGCGCCGACCCCTTCGTGGTCTGCATGGCCTGGAGCGCGAAACTACGCCTCGATCGGCTGGCCGAACGCTACGCCGTGCAGTTCAAGTATCGGGCCGAAGGCTCCGACCAGACGCTCCCGGATGTGCAGAGCCAGTTGCGCAATCTGTGGCTGGTCACCAAGACCATCTACCCCGAGGCCAAGCTCGGCGCGCCGGTGAACGCACCGCCGCTGGTTCAGGCGCAGTCGTTGCTGGGCGACGCGCAGGAGTTGTGGAAGACCGAGAGCACGCGTGCCGAGGCGGCCGACCGGGCCATGGAGGCGGTCGCGATCACACGCGACTTCGCCCGCCATCACCCGGACGCGCGCGGCCGGTTGGCGGAGATGGCGATTCGTCCCACGGTCGGATACCTGGCCGGGACCGGCCGCTTCGACGAGGCGAACGCACTCGGCGACGAGGCCATCGCCCTCTACAAACAACTCTCGGCCGAAAAACCGACCGACGACAACCTCGCCTTCCAATCCGCACAATCGCCGCTCATCGTCGCGCAGGCCCTGTGGCTCAAGCCGGAACTGCACGCCAAGGCCACCACCTACGCACTCGACGCGGTCGCGGCCATCCGCCCACTCGCCGCACGCAACCCCACCTACCGACGCACCCTCGCCGAATGGGCGATCAGCCCCACCGTCGGATACCTTGCCGAAACGGGCCGCTTCGACGAAGCGAACAAGCTCGGCGACGAGGCCATCGCGCTCTACAAACAACTCGCGGCTGAAAAACCGACCGACGACAACCTCGCGCTCCAGTCCGCGCAGTCCTCACTCACCGTCGCCCAAGCCCTGTGGCGCAAACCGGAACTCCACACTAAGGCGACCACCTACGCACTCGACGCGATCGCGGCCATCCGCCCACTCGCCGCACGCAACCCCACCTACCGACGCACCCTCGCCGAATGGGCCATCAGCCCCACCGTCGGATACCTCGCCGAAACCGGCCGCTTCGACGAAGCGAACAAGCTCGGCAAGGAAGCCATCGACCTGTTCGAAGGACTCGCCGCCGAAAAGCCCGGCGACGACGAACTCGCTTTCCTCGCCGCGCAATCGTTGATGACGTTCGGCCAGGCCCTGTGGCTCGAGCCGGAACTCCACGTGAAGGCCACGGAATCCGCCTTCGACGCCGTCGCGGCCCTGCGGCGCCTCGTCGCGCGGGCCCCGAAATATCGCCGCACACTCGCGGATTGGGCCATCTCGCCGACGACCGGCTACCTGTCGGCGGTCGGCTGGTACGACGACGCGGACAAGCTCGGAAACGAGGCCGTCACGCTGTACAGGCAACTCGCCGCCGAAAAGCCGGCCGATGACGAACTCGCGTTCCTGGCCGCACAATCCTCGGTCATCCTCGCGCAAGCCGTATGGCCCGAGCCGGACCGCCGCCGAAAGGCAGCCACCTACGCACTCGACGCGGTCACGACCCTGCGCCCCGTCGCCACGAGGAACGCCACCTACCGCCCCCAGCTGGGCACCTGGATCCTGTCCCCGACCATTCCCTACCTGGTCGACATCGCCCAAAAGCCCAAGGCCATCCCCCTCGCCCGCGAGGCGGTCGACATCTTCACAGCCCTGAACCAGTCCGACCCAACCAAGTACGGCCCGAAGCTGGCAGAGGCCAAACAGGTCCTCGCCGACCTCACCCGAACCTAGGTGATCCACGCGCGCGCCGGGCTCAGTGCTCGGCGCGAGCTATGAGGTGGGCCCAGGCCGCCGGGGGGACTGCGATCGTGGGAGAGTCGACTACCTTGGCGTCTCGGACTCCGATGACGTTTCCGAGAGACGCGACCTCGACACAGTCTCCTCCTCCGCTATAGCTGCTGGTTCGCCACTGCGGAAACCTGCCGACCATGTTGTCTCCAGATCCACGAGCCTTTGCGCGATCAGCGCGATCAGCGCGATCGACGCTTCGGCGCCGAGCGCCTCTGCTTGCAGCCGATCGTAGGCGAGGGAATAGGCGGCAAGACAGGACGGCCGACAGGTCCACGAGTCCCCGGTCAGCCCTTCGCAAGAGACCACGCGACGTCCACCGAGGTCGTAAACGGTGAACTTTCCTGCCATTCCCGGATGCGCACCGATGTCACGCGGCAGGATCTGCACCGTGATGTCGGGTCGCCGAGTCAACGTCACCAAGAGATGGGCAAGTTGGCTGTGTAGCACGGCCTGCCCACCCACCGGACAGTGGAGCGCGGATTCGTCGAGGATGAACCAGAGACTCCGCGAGCCGTTGCGCTGGGCTTCCAAGCCAAGCTGGCGACTCATACGCAACTCCGCACGGCGGATGATCTCCTCCTCGGATACCGCCGGAGAGCACGCCCGGAGCGCAACACAGGCATATTCGAAGGTCTGGAGCAGCCCAGGCACGAGGCCGGCGGTGTAACTGCGGATCGCCACTGCGGCTCGCTCGACCGTGATGATGCGTTCGAATCGCAGTCCGGTCGTAGCCTCGCCTGGTATGGCACGCCACCAGTCCGGGACATCCTGATCCTGAAGTTGCTGGATGATCTCGGCCGCAGCGCCGTCGATCTCGTCCTGACCACGCTCCCGATACACCTCGGCACGGAAACCCAGCTCCCCAAGGGGTCGCTGAAACAGCTCCTCCAAGACGAGTTGGTAGTCAGGAGTAGGCCGTGGTGGCGCTGCGCTCTCCCAGCGGCGAACCTGACGGACACTCACCGCCAGGCACAGGCCACATTCTCGCGCCTTCTCCTCGAATGCCTCGGCAAATCGCCGCTGCGAGTGCAGTTGAAGGGCCTTGCGGGCCGCGACGAACGTCGGGTTCCCGGGCTGGCTCGGGCGGGTCATCTCACCCCCAGGGTGGTCGCTGAGCCCAAGTTAGCCGTGCCGGCCTGCGATATTCCCCGGTTTCGGATAGATCACCCCTGGCGAATCGTGGCGCTCCTCCCTTGACATCAAGTCGGCTTGAAGTTCTACGTTCGAGGTGAACGCTCCCGGCGGGGGAGTCTCCGGATGGAGTGCCAGTGGCGAGCTACACCAAGATCGAACGTGCGTACCTGGTCGGGCAGAGTCTCGGGCGGCTCGCCACCGTCGGCCCGAAGGGCACCCCGCATGTGCGGCCCGTCGGCTTTCGGCTGAACGACGACGGGACCATCGACATCGGTGGGCCCAACCTCAGCTCCAGTCAGCGGTGGCGCAACGTCGAGCGCAATCCGGGTGTCTCCTTCGTCGTCGACGACATGACGCCGGACGAGCCGGGCGCATACAAGCCGGGCTGGGGGCGCGGCGTCGAGATCCGGGGCCGCGTCGAGTTGCTGCGCGACCACGAACCGCCGCTGCCCCTCGACTTCTTCAGCAACGAGGTGATGCGCATCCACCCGGAGCGCGTCATGGGCTGGAACCTGGAGGACCCGCCGGCCGGCAGCGGTTCCTGACCGGACGCGCCGACATCGCCCGCCTCCACGGGCGATGTCGGCCGTCGCACCTACCCTGGCCGCATGAAGATCCGCCGCGTCGTACCCAGCGTCACCGCCACCGATCTCGGCCCCAGCCGGGAGTTCTACCAGGACTTCCTCGGCTTCGAGGCCGGCATGGACGAGCCCGGCTTCCTGATGTTGCGCTCCCCGAGCAACCCCACCGCCCAGGTGATGGTGGTCGTCCCCGACGAGTGCGACTGGGACGCGCAGTCCGGCCGCACGGCGATGTCCATCGAGGTCGAGGACGTCGACGCGGCCTACGCGCAGGCGCGCGAGCGGGGCTACGAGATCGTGTACCCGATCACGAACGAACCCTGGGGCGTACGCCGCTTCTTCGTCCGCGACCCCAACGGCAAGGTGCTCAACATCAACATGCACATCGAGCAGCCGAGCTGACGCGGGCGAGACCCCGCATCACCGCGCGCCGATCGCCGCCCCCAGCGCGTGGCCGCCGAAGCCGTCGTCGGCATGCTGGGCCGCCCACCAGTCGACCATGCGTTCGGGGGTCATCGTGGTCCAGTCCGGGGTGTCCTCGACCATCGCGTAGCCCATCGAGCGGGCGACCCGCACCAGGTCCGCGCCCGCCGGGTAACGCTCGGCCTCATAGCGCGCCAACACGTCGTCCCACGAACCGGCCGGCCCCACCTCCCGGCACGCCGCCTCGAAGGCCACCGCGTCCTGGATGCCCTTGACCGCACCGCTTGCCACATGCGGCCGGGCGATCGCCGCCGCGTCCCCGGCGACCAGCATGCGTCCGCTCGTGAACCGGTCCACCACAAGGTCGTTGATCGGCTGGATCAGCGTGTCGCTCTCGGGCGTCGAGGTGACCAGGTCGGCCCAGAACGGCGGGAAGTACTTGCGGGCCAGCGCCAACAACGCCGGACGCGGGTCGGCCGTGCCACCCACCGCGCTGTACAGGCCCCACGAGATCCGGTCTCCCCCACTGCTCGGGATCCGGTACATCACGCCCTGGCCGTTCGGGATGCAGATCGAGATCAGGTTGTCGATCGGCTCGTGGTTCCACGCGCAACTCCCGCGCCACATCACGTAACCGGCGTACTGCGGTTGGATCTGCGGGAACACCGCCGTACGCACCGCCGAGCCGTAGCCGTCCGCACCCACCACCACGTCGTAGCGCTCACTCGTACCGTCGGGCAGGTAAATCTCGCCGTCCGTACCGACGGTGACCGGTGTACCGCCGCGATAGTCGACCTCGGCCGGCACCCGGCGGCGCAGTCCGGCCCACAGCTGGCCCCAGTTGTACATCCGGAACGCGGCGGGCTGATCCCACAACGATCGCCCGCGTGCCGACTCGCCGTCGTCGAGCAGCCAGGTGCGCCCGTTGACGTTGCGCCAAGGCGTGGTGTCGTCGAGGTAGCCGGCGGCAACCAGTTCGGCGTAGCGGTCCACGTGCAGCGCGATGCCCACTCCCCGGTCGGCGAGTTCGCCGGTGGTGCGCTCGTACACGGTGACCTCGGCCCCGCCGCGCGCCGCAGCGAGCGCGAACGCGCAGCCCGTGATGCTTCCGCCGACCACTGCGACCCGACCTATCGGCATGCCCATCTCCCTTGGTTCACGTCCGACTTCGCACAGGCGTCCGGACCGGGCCGGACCCGGAAGGACCCTACGGGATGGCGGTCGCGATCCGATCACGTACACCGACCAGTTGTGCCCGGCGCGTCTCGTCGAAGGCGATCTCCGCCTCGTCGTCGCCCACATGAGCGGACAGCCGGGCATGGTCCTCGATCAGCGCGCTCAGGCGCGGCAGTGCACCGGCGGCGTGTCCACCCATGTCGGCGAGGACCTGAAGGGCGAGTTCGCCGACGTACTGATCCCCCGCCACGGCCGACATCTCGGCGACCAGACGCTTCGTGAACTCGGGCTCGGCAGGCCCCAGATGGCGCCACAGGACGCCCGCCACCTCGTACTTGCGCGGCCCCTCCCGCTCGAACAGACACATCGCCTGCCGAACCTGACGCTCGGTCAACCCACCGTGCGCGACCAGCCCCATCAGCGTGCGCGCCACCCGACGCTCGGACGAGTCGGGCTCGACGGGCCGTCCGGCCGGCCAGGCATCGGCGTCGGCCCGATTGTCGGGAAGTCGCCGAGCCGCGAAGACCGCCTCCAAGTCCGGCAGTGCCAACACCCCACCAGGCTCGCCCAGTTCGTCCGCCAATCGCCGCGCCACGCCGTCACCGCGCCCGGCCCAATACCCTGCCGCCGCCCCCCACATGTCGCGCGACAGCCGCAACACCCGCAGGCTCTCGGCACGCAGCGCGTCATCGGCGTCGTCGGCTTCCTCCGCCACCCGCGCCAACGCCGGCAGCAGTTCCGTCGGCCCCGTACGCCACAGCCTGATCGCCGCCGCCGCCATGTCCACGCCGACCCACCGCACGTCCCGCTCCTCGGCGGCCAGCAACGACCGCGCGATCTCGTGGCACTCCTCCTCGTCCCCGAGCAGTCGCCAGGCCCACACCGAGCCCACCCGCACGTCCATCGGCCCACCATCGCGCCGCAACCGCCGCACCGCGTCCCCGAGATCGGCCAGGATCGCCTGGCACCACGCCTGCCGCCAGGCCCAGGGAAGGTCCCGGTCCCCGAGCAGGACCAGCGCCGCCGTCACCCGCACCGCCGGATCGGCGTCCTCGGCCAGCACCATGGCCGAGTCGTCGAACTCCCGCCCACGACCAAGCAGCGCGATCGTGCCCGCAACCCGCACATCCGGATCGGCAGCCCCCGGCAACCACGCCGCCACGGCCTCGACCTCGGCGGTCGCCACGAACAGCCGTGCCGCCGCGACCTGCACGGCCGGTTCGGCATCCGTCAGCCACGACCACGCCCGCTCGGCCACCGACGGCCAGACCACCCCGAACTCCGCCAGATCACGCAGCAGTTCGATCGTGCACAAACGCGTGTCGACCACTCCCGCGTCGGCAAGTCCCAGCAGCAGCAGGGACATCGGCCCGTCACGGTCGGCCCGTACCGCGTCGAAGATCGCCGCCCGCTCCGGCCCGAAGCTCGCCGCAGCCCCCGAGGCCACCGCCCGCACGCACGCATGTTCGTCGATCACCGGCCGACCGTGTCACACCACCCCGGCCGAGCCAAGCCGTTTCCGACCATGAACCCCTGCACGAGTCACGGCCGTTCACGGCACCCGAAGTCGCCCAACGGCACCCGACAACACCCGACGTCGCCCGACCCCCGCCTCCCTCAGTGCAACTCACCCTCCGTCTCCGCCCGCCCCACAATCTCGCTCGCCACCACCCCCGTCGGCGTCGACGCGGTCAAATGCATCGTCATCCGCACCACCACGCCCTCGTCGCACTCGGCCACCTCGACCTCGTCGCACAGCGCCCGCGCTATCCACAGCCCCCGCCCCGGCGTCTCCTGCTTGTCGGTCAGCCGAGGAAACGCGCGTCGACGGCAACCACCGTCCGCACCAGCACCGTCGACACCGCCGCCGTTCGCCCCGCCCCCATCGTCCCCGGCCGCGTGGATCTCGCAGACCACCCGCCCGGCCCTGGGCACACAACGCAGCAGCGCGGGCCGGGAGTCCGAGGTGACGGCGCACGCGGCGATCTCGTGTACCGCGAGCACGAGGCAGTCGGGGCGGTCGTCACCCAGGCCGACGGCGTCGGCGTGCCGGCGCACCACGGCGCGGACCAGGCACAGGTCCGACGCGCCGAACGGCAGTACCTCCACCGGTCCGGGACCGATCCGCGCACGGGCGTGGGCGCGATCACGGTTCGGGCCGGTCACTGCACTCCCCCACTGCACTCCCCGGAAGGTCGGTCCTCGTCCACGATCAGGCCGCCGGCCCCGCTCCACCCGAGCAGGTCGACCACCTTGCGGACCGCCGGTCCCGCGGCGCGCAGGACCAGGTGCCGGTCCGGGCCGAGGGCGGTGGCGGCTCGATACAACGATTCCATCGTGCCGAGGTCGGCGAACTCCAGTGCGGACAGGTCGACGACCAGGTCCCGGCCCGCGTGGGCCATCGCGCGCCGCAGCGCGTCCTCCAGCAGGTCCCGGGTGCCCACGTCGGCCTCGCCGACCAGGCGCAACCCCTTGGTGGTGTCGGTGACCTGGAGGGTGGGCGGACGCGCGCGACCGGTGCCGGCGACGAGCGGGTGCAGCCGTTCCTGGGCGTCGATCTGTACCGAACTGAACTCGCGCGGATCGTACAGGCAAATGCCCATCGCCCGGCGGCTCGGCAGGCCGAGGCCGGCGAGGCGTTCGAATTCGAGCAGGTCCGCGTGTTCGACGCCGCCGGCCCGACCCCACGTCATGTCGCCGCATACGCGCAGGCCGCGAAAGCCGTCGGCGAGGGCCTGATCCACTGCCGCGAAGAACGTCTCCGCCATCCCCTCGGGCGTGAACTCGCCCTCCCACAACGGCGTTCGGCCGACATCGACGACCACGAGCGAGCCGTCGGCCTCGCGGTCGTCGGGCCGGGTGGGTCCTTCGGACAGCGCACTCATCAGCCAGGCCCGGTCGCGCCTGCCGAGCAGGCACATCACCCGGTCCTCGGCGGACAGGCCGTCCCTGATGTAGCTGTGCACCGCGAGCCGCGTGACGGCCTCGTCGGCCGACACGAAACAGCAATGGCTGCCGTACTCCATCGCTCCCACCGCGGCCACCGTGGCCCCGGCCTGGGAAGTGTCCATCTGCGTATGCCCCCTGGTCGTGACGCGCTCCGGGCCGGACCCGGGGCCCTCGTCTCGCACCAGACCGTAGTACCCGAAGGCGGCATCACCGGGCGCAAACGGTCAAGAAAGCTTCTTTCGGGGGCACCAACCCACCGGACAGGGCACAATCTTTGGTTTCCGGCCGGCACCGCGGCCTGAGCGGC
Organism: Embleya sp. NPDC059237; assembly: GCF_042754105.1. Taxonomy (NCBI): domain Bacteria; kingdom Bacillati; phylum Actinomycetota; class Actinomycetes; order Kitasatosporales; family Streptomycetaceae; genus Embleya; species Embleya sp. NPDC059237. The sequence continues at coordinate 59,203 of NZ_JBHZAE010000020.1, forward strand.
ACCGGACCGGCCACCCGATCGAGGGCAACCGGATACGGATGCGGCGGCACCGAACCGGTCACCCCACCGAGGGTCAACCGGACGCGGAACGCGGCGGCCCCGCCCCGGACCGCCCGGCGGCCGGCCCGTCGCGTCATCGAGCGCGCCGGCCGACCGATCGTGAACCCGATCGGGTGACACCGGCATCGGTTGGCCCAATACCGCGTGGGTGATGGTCGTACGGCGACTAGCGTCCTGACGAAACCCACTCGTCCCAGGGAAGACATTGACCACGCATGCCCCGGCGCAGCGCGCCATCGGGCCCGACTCGCCGCGCGTCGACACCGTCGACGCGAAGTCCCGTCAGGCCACTTGTGAACACCTGCAAGGAGTTGGCTGAGCCATGCGCGTCGCCATCACCGGAGCCACCGGATTCCTCGGTCTCCATCTGCTCCGCGAACTGCTGGACCGCCACCGTACGATCACCGTCCTGTCCCACGCGCGCTCGCGCGGCGCCCTCGACCGGATCCGGGCCTTTCTGGAAGTCACCGCCGCTCCCGACGAGTTGGTGCGGCGACTTCCCGAGCGGCTGCGGATCGTCGAGACCGATCCGAGGTTGCCGCGACTGGGCCTGGCCGGACCCGAGTTCACCTCGCTGGCCGATTCGATCGACGTGATCTGGCACTGCGCGGGCGACCGCCGACCCGACGCCACGATGGCCGAATTGTGGCCCGACACGGTCGAAGGCACGCGCCATCTGCTCCAGTTGGCCGAGGCGGGTCGTCGGCGACCACGCGTGTTGCACATCGGATCCGCCTATGTCGCGGGCGCCCGTCGCGACGGCACGATCAAGGAGCAACCGGCCGACGACTCGGCGGGGTTCGAGAACGACTACGAGCGGGCCCAGTACGAGGCGGAGACGCTGGTCCGGGACTGGGCGGCGCGGCTGGGGCGTTCGGCGTTGATCCTGCGGCCGACCACGCTGGTCTCGGATCGTCCCGGGGTGCCGGCGAACTCGCTGCGGCACGTGGTGGAGCGGGCCGCGGTGACCAGCGGGTGTGCGGCGTTCGGCTGGGCGGCGCGGCTGCCGGGGCGGATGCGGCCGGTGTTGCGGCTGCCGGCGGCGCCGGACGGCCGGCTCAACTTCATGCCGGTGCACGAGGCGGCGCGGATGATGACGCGGTTGGCCGATCTGACCGGCTCCGGCGGGGTGGACACCTACCACGTACGGCATCCGCACGACGTCCCGGTCCACGTGGTGCGCGAGGTGCTGGCCGAATTCCTGCCGGTACGCCTGCGGTTCGTCACCGAGCCGCCCGCGCGGCCCACCGGCGTGGAGCGGCTCGCGGAGGCACACGCGGCGTGCACGCCGTACTTGACGCACCGTCGGGGCTATGACGACTCGGGGGTACGGGCGTTGCTCGGCGAGCCGAGGTCGGCGACCGCGGTGGATCGGGACTACCTGGTGGACTGTGTCCGGCCGGGGCGCGGCGGGCGGCGCGAGACCGCGTTGGAGCGGGCGTATCGCGATTCCGGTCGGGCCGGCCGGGCCGGGTCGGTCGAACTCGGCGCCGTACTGCGGTTTCGCGGCCTGGCACCGACGGTGGTGGACCTGCGTCAGGCGGTGGCGGCCCGGTTGTGGCGGGTGCCGGTCCTGGCCTACCGCTCGGATGGCACGTTCCGGCGGCGCGGGCCGGTGGACCCGGATCGGCACGTGCACGTGTACCCGGTCGGCCCGGGACGGCTGGGCGCGGCGGTCGACGCGTCGTTGGCGGATCGGCTGCCCCGGGACCGTCCGGCGTGGGAGGCGCGGCTCGTACACGGCTACGCGGGCGACGAGTGGGCGGTGGTGTTCAAGGCGCACCACACGCTGCTCGACGACGCGTCGGTGGTCGAGGTGGCCCGGCGGCTGTTCGGGGTGGAGCCGATCGAGGCGGCGGCGGTGACCCCTCAGGGGCCCGCGGTGCTCGGTGTCCGCGACCACGCGCGCCGCCTGTCGCCGCCGTCCACTCGGCCGTTCGCGACCCGGGGGGCGACCGGCACGCGGCGGATGGCCTGGCTGGAGCTGGACCCGGAACGCCTGCACGCGGCGTCGCGGCACGGTCGCGGGGTCGGTCCGGACGACGTCTTCCTAGCCGCGCTCGCGGGCGCGCTGCGCACCTGCCCCGGCCTGCCGTGGCGGCGCGGCGTGCGGCCGGTCTGGGCGTTGGTGCCGTCCCCGTCCGGCACGATGGGCGCCCCGGAGCCGGGCAACCACGCCCGGCCGGCCCGGGTCCGCCTGCCGTGCGATCAGGCCGACCCGATCCGTCGCCTGCACCTGATCGCGAAGGACAAGGCTCCGCCCGTCGACCGCTGGGGCCTCCGTACCGCCATGTCCCCCTGGCAGATCGACCTGGCCGCCGGCTCCACCCACCACTGGCCCCGCCACTCGTACGCCTTCCGTGGCTCCCCGGTGTTCGACGCGATCCCTCTCGGCGGAGTGCCGCACAGCGCCCCGATCGGCGTCTTCCTCGGCTCCTTCGACGACACCATGCACATCACGGCCCTGGTCGACACGTGTCTCCCGGCCGGGTTGGCGGACGATCTGTGCGCGGCGTGGTCGGACTCCCTGGCCGAGCTTGCCCCGTAGAACCGCCCGCCGGTTCGACGGCACCGAACGAGTCGGTGCCGTCGAACCGCGTGGTCGCACGCCGTGGCCCGGTCGTCCCGCACCCCGGCGCGACTACCGTGACGCGAAGGTCACAAGCACCCCTCGCACGGCCGTCCCGTCCGGCCGGGTCCAGCCGGCGACCAGGCGCCCCGGCGCCCCCTCCTCGGCCTCGACGGGCCGCAACACCCGGTTCACCCGAACATCGAGCACATCAGCCGCGTCACCGCCGTACACCGCCACCGTCGGGTCGGGCGTGTCGCTCTCACTCTGATGCTGCGGCGTCGCCTCCCCACGCAGCACCGCGTGCAACTGCCCCATCACCACCGGATCCCGCACGCCGTCGTAGATCCACCGGGTACCGAGCACGCCATGCTCGGAGACGCCGATCAGCGCGTCGTCGCAGGCCCCATCGAGCGCCGCGCCGCGATAGGCCATCGGCACGAGATACGCGGCCGGCTCCGGGGCGCCGGCCTCCACCACGATCATGAACTCGATCCCGACCTCACCCGCCGGGTCGTCCAATCGGAATCCACCGGCCCGGATCCGCTCCGGCGCTTCGGCCCCGCCCGCGTACCAACTCTGCCGGGGCAGCCAGTCGGCGAGCAGTTCCAGTTTCCCGGGCGTCATGGTGGTGTGGTGGATCGAGGCCATGCGTACTCCCTCACACATCGGTTCGTGATCGAATCCGATCGAATCTATCTCGCCCCGCTACACCAGCAGCCGCCACACGTCCCGGTCGGCGGTGCTGCTCCAGGCCGGGTCGCCGTGGCCGTAGTCGGGAATCACCGTGAAGGTGACCTTCGCATTGCCGCCGTCCCGGATCAGGTTCGCGCCCCCGGGGCGATCGCCGCGTCCCAGGGCGGTGTTGATCCAGGTGACCTCGGCGGTGATCGCCGACCAGTCGATGCGGTATACCGATTCCTCGCCCGCCCAGATCGCGGTGAGGTCGCGCAGCAGCGCGATCGGGACCAGACCGCCGCCAAGGCGGGCGGTGGCGTCGGCCCAGGTCGCGAGCGGGCCGTGGGTCAGCGTGAACCGGTCGTCGGACGGTGTCGCGCCGAAGGCGAACGTGCCTGCGGCAAAGCCCTGTTCATAGATCCAGTTGGCCGCCCCGGGCAGCTTGGCGGTGTGGATCAGGGCGAAGTGCGCGAGCGCGGCGTTGGTGAACCGGCTCGCCGGATCGACCGGTCGCGGGACCGCGGAGACGCCGTTCGGGTCGCCCACGGCACGCGCCAACAGCCCCTTCAGGCCCGGGTCGTTCGCGTACACCCCGGCCACGAGCTGCGCGTCCAACGCCGCCCTGGTCCGCGCGGCGCGGACGGCGAGGTCGCCCTCGTACGGGCCGGTCGTGTCCAGCACCATCACCCGGCGCGGCCTCGGCGCCCGATCCGCCGCCAAGTCCAGGGCGAGCGCGGCGCCGGCGGAGTGGCCGAGCAGGTCGTACGGCACCCGCAGCGCGGCGTCGACCGCGTCGATCACCATGCGGGCGTCCCGCTTGTGCGCGGTCAGGCCCCACTCGGCGGAGAGGTCGGCGGCGGTCGCGCCGTTCTCACGCGGCGAGATGCCGATCACCAGGTAGCCGTGCGTGCGCAGGTGATGGGCGAGGTTGTGGGCGGTGGGCGTGAAGAAGTTCGACGCGAAGTCGAGGCCGCCGCCGGGCAGCAGGTAGGCGACGCGCCGTGGCACGTGCCCTGTGTCCGCAACCACGTCGACCACCAACGGCACGGCCGCGTCCCGCAGTTCGAGGGTGGTACGAGTCCAGCCGGGCCCGTGTTCGCGTCCACGCACGACGAGTTCGCCGCCCGAGTCGCCCAACGCGCCCCCGATCCGCTCGACCGCGGATGCCGCCGGATCCCGCGTCCCGGCTCGTGCGCCGCCCATTCCCGGTCCGAGCAGCACCGGTGCCGCCAACGCCGCCAACACTGTTCTTCGCCGCATGTGGGTCCCCCGACTCCCGATCCGACCTGTCCGCCCGCACGCGGGCCGTCCTTCAGCCTGCCGACCGCACCCGATCGTGGTCAACGACCGGGCCCGGGACATCCGCCCGACGGGCCGGCATCATCGTCACCATGGACGGACCTGGTGACGGGTGGTTGACGATCACGGCGTATCGGAACGTGCGGGGCAGCCTCGGACCGGCGGCGACCGTACGCGCTTGACTGCGTGAACGCGGCATCGACTGGATGCCCTTCGCCGACGAGGAGATCTACATCGGGCTCCTGTGCGGAGTCGGTCCCGACGGCGGTCGGCAATGCTGGTACGACATCCGCGTACCCCCCGAGGCGCTGCGTCGGCTCGGCCTGCATCCCGATCAGCCGTCGGCCGCGGTCACCGGCCCGTCGCCGCCGCGCTGGTGGCACGCGGCGGCCGAACAGCACGCCCGGGGGCACGGCGGCCGGTAGGCGGGGGCGACATCGGGTGCACGTCCCCGACCCGGGCGACCCCGCCGGCTACCCGGGCTCGGGGCCGTCGTCCGTCCCCGCGAAGCGGGCCGCCGCGATCAGGTGGGGGTCGCCGGTGCGGAGGGCGTCGGCGACCAGGGACGTGGCCAGCGCCGGATCGTGGCCGGTGACCCCGAGATAGGGCAACGCGCGCAGTACGGCGCGGCGTTCGTGGGCGTCGCCGCGCCAGTACAGGGTGCGCAGGTGCGCGGACAGATCGTGGTGGGGCGTACGCGCCGCCAGTTCGGCCAGGGCCAGGACCCGCGCGGCGTCGTCGCAGGTCCAGCCGGGCAGGCCGATCAGCGGGGCCCGGCCGCAGGTGCGCCCGGCGGCGGCGAACACGGTGAAGTCGGCGAGGCTGGGCCAGTCCTGGCTGCCGGGTTTGGCGGAGGCGGTGAATGCGCTGCGCAGATCTGCGATCGGCGGGTGCGGCATGGGCGGATCCTCCCGAGGGCCGGTAACGCGGGGTACGCACGTGTCCTGTGCAGTGCGTTCCCCATCCGGGAAGCTCCCCAATCGACAAACCCCGGGATCCCCGGACCCACGATGGCGCCCACGGGAGTCGGCTCTTCCTTCCGGGGGCGCGCGGGGGCGCTCGGGGGTGGTGCAGTCTTGACCTTCAGCGGACCGTTCGTGGGCTGACGTGGGCGTTCGTGAGATCTACGGTTGGTTCATGGTCCGTGAACCGCTCGTCGAGGTCAGTGTCGTGATCGCCGCGCCCACCGAGGCCGTGTGGCATGCCCTCGTGGACCCGGACTCGCGCGCCATGTGGTGGAGCTATCTCGACCTGGACGCACGCGTGAACGGCCGGCTCTCGGAGCGCTGGAGCGGGGCCGACGGCGAGGCGCGGTTGACCACCGGTCGGGTCGAGGCGCTCGACCCCTGTCGGCTGTTGCGCTTCACCTGGGCCGACGACGACTGGGCCGTGTCGACGACGGTGACCATCGAGCTGACCAGGGCCCGCCCCGGCACCCAGCTCCGGGTCCGCGAGACCGGCTGGAGCCGCCTGCCCGACGGGCCGAGCCTGGCCGCCGCCCACCGTGACGGCTGGGGTACGCACGTCGAGGACCTGCGCCGCTTCGCCGAGGCCACCGGCGGCCCTCGCTGACCCGGTCGGGTCACCCCACTCGCACGTCCACGCTCCGCCCGTCGGGATCGGTCAGCAGATGGCGCCCCTTCGGGAGCGGCGAGTCGGCGGCCAGGACGAGGCCGATCCGCAGATAGCCGGTCAACCGGTCCGGCCGCGCCGGATACAGCTCCATCACGGTGCCGTCGTCGAGGGTCGCGGCGTAGTGCTCGGGACCGCTCCCGTGCCGCTCGCGGACCAGGGCCAGGCCGAGCGAGGCGTAGAACTCGCGGCACGCGTCGAGGCGCGACGTATAGACAACGATGAGGCCGAGCGACACGCCGGCGAGTCAATCACGATCGTGGCCCGCCCGGTAGCCGGGGCCCGCGCGCCGGACCGGGTCCTCCGTCCGAGGTACACGGTCGCCGGTGGTTGACGCGAGGGCGGGCGGTAGTGTTGTCCCGCCGCTCGGACGACGAACGGCGGAGCGAGCCGTCCCCGGTTCGTGCCCTCGGTGCTGCCGAAGGCGCGGTCGGCCGGCTGCACCACCCTTGGGAGTCATCGTGTTGGACGCACTCGGCGCATTCGCCGAACTCACCCCTTTCCTCGCGGTCGCGGTCGGCTTCACGTTCGTGATCCGAGGCATCCTGCGCGCGGATCGGCGCGAGCGCGAGCACTATGCGAAAAAGGACGCCGAGACCCGCGCGCACTCCTCCTGACCGTCGGGAGGGCCGCGCCCGTGGGGGCCGCCGTGTCGGTCCCCACGCATCGGCCCCGTCCGCGCCCCGGCACATAATCTGCGCGCCGGATCGCACATCCGCGCTACGGTTTCGCCCGACCCCCGGTGCGCAGGTCGCGGATACTCCATGGAGCCCGCAAGGGCGGTGAAATGTACGGGGCCTCGAGTCCCGGTCTCCGCTGCCGCCTCGATCTCGGCGGGTCACCCACTCTTCCGGTATCGGCCCGAGGCCGATACCGACCGCAGCCGCCGGTCATCCGACCCGGCGGCTGCGTGCGTTTTCGCGATGACACCCGGTCCCGGGTCAGGCCGCCTTGGCGCCGCCTCGCTCCTTGGCGATCAGCTCCTGGAAGTCCACCGTCGCGCTCGCCGGCGGCGGCGTCACGTCGACCTTGGTGCCCCAGTCCCGATAATCCACCGTGCTGCCCACCTCGCCGACCTTGGTCGGCGTGCGCACCGACTGCCGGACCGGGAGGTCGGTCTTGGCGTCGATCCACACCTCGATGGTCGACGACGTGGCTCCGATCGCCTCGTTCGCCGAGCGCAGGCTCTCCAGGGTCTTGGGGCTCAACCCGAGTGCTTCCGCGCCCAGTTGGCCGGCCTTGGCCAGGTCGACCGTGCCCTTGTAGTGCACGGTGGGTCGACCCTCCACGTCCTCTTTGCCGACCTCGGCGATGTCGCCGGACCCCTTGAGCAACGACAGTTGGCTGGTGGGGTCCTGCTGGCCGAAGCTCTTGTTCAGCAGTTCGCCCACCGCCGCCAGGGCACCGGTCTTGTCCAGCGAGCCCATCGCGGTGAAGTCCATCTTGAGCCAGGTCTTGCCGCCGGTCTCGGCGGCCAGCGCCGAGCCCATGTTCATGTACATCGCGGCCGGCGTCACCAGCGTCTCGATCTTCGCCGGCATGCCCTTGACGGTGCCCTGCGGCGTCGCCATGGTCATCCGCAGTCCACCCGCGTCACCGAACCTGATCGCGCCCTGCGCGCTCGAACCCTTGCCGCCGGCCAACGTCTGCTGCACCGTGATCGCGACCGATTCGGTGCCGTGCACCTTGTCCACCGCCGCGAAGACCGCCGCCGCGGCTCCCGCGTAGGCCTTGGTCCCGCCCCCGTCCCCGCTCGACCCCTCCGCGACCGGGCTCCGATCGCCGGAGCCCGACTCGTTCCCGCATGCGGCGGTCACCAGCAGCAGCGCCGCGCCGCCGATCGCCGTACCCAGCCCCCGCCGCAAACGCGGTCGCGTGCGTCCGCTCATGTGTTCATCCCCCTGATGATCGACTACACCGATCAACCTACCAACGCGTTCGCCGGATGGTGCGGGAGAGGTACCGGGGTCACCGGCGCCGGGTGCGGCGGACCGGTACCCGCGTGGCTTGCGGCACCCACCGCGGCCGGCCGTCGACCCCCTACCCCGGTATCACTCGCGAGTTGGCGCCGCGGTGTGATGCCCACCCGGTGGCCGCCTCCTAGCGTGGAATCCACGGCGCCGACCCGGCGCCCGCCGGCAACGAACCGGTACACCCCGGCCCCCGCCGAAGCCCGCGTGCCCGGCTCCCGGCGCCCACCCCAAGGACCCGCCATGGCATCCACCGCCGTCAGTCCCGCTCCCGGCACCCGGCCGGCCGCCTCGCCCCCGACCCGACGTCGTCGCCCGCTCCGCCGGTTCGCGCCGGCCTCGGTGTCCGAGGCCGCGCGGCGCTCCGCGTACGCGTTCCTCGCGTTGCCGCTCGGCCTGATCGGCATCGTCCTGACGCTCGGCGGCAGTTCGTCCCGCGCCGCGCGCCTGCAACTCGCCGCGGCCCGCCGATTCCTGGACCCGCACACCGGCGGCGGCCGGCACCGCGGCGCCGTGACCGACCGGGGCGCCGCCCCCGGCGCCGTGCGGGTGCTCCGACACGCCGTCCTCGACACGGCGCTGGGTGTGCCGATGCTGATCCTGGCCGCGTACGCCTACGGCAACACGATCCGCAACCTGACCTACCCGATCTGGTACGGCGACACCGATTACCACGACGCGTGGGGCGGCCCCTCCCTGGCCGGCGTCTGGGCCGTACATGCGATCGGCGGCCTCGCCTTCCTCGCCGTCTGCCTGTGCCTGATCCAGGGCCTCACCACGCTCCGGGCTGCCGGTGCGCGTCGCACGTTCCGCACCGAAAGCCCAGCCTGAACCCACCCGAACCGATGCCAACCCCCCATCCGGCCGCCTCCTCGCGCCGACCCCCGGACGCCGTCATGCACACCACCCTCGCAGCCGACTCCACCCCCGCCCCGTCCCACCGACCACCCGTTCCCGGCATACCATCACCAACCGTGAAGATCGTTCGGCCGGCGACGATCCGGTCCGCGCTGCGCGAGGCGGTGTCGCCCTCCTCGGTGGCCCCGCTCCCGCCCACGCGCCGCACGGTGCGGGTGTTGACCCTGGCCGCCCTCGTGCTCACCGTCGTGGGGTGGCTCGACCTCCACCAGCACTACGACATGGGCGCCCCCGGGACGACGATCGCCGCGATCGCCCGCGCCGTACCGGTCCTGCTGTGCCTGTATCGCCCGCTGCCGGCCTGGTGGTTGGCCCTGGCCGCGGCGATCGCCACCGCCGTACCCACCCACCCGGTGTCCTCCGCCGAGCCGTGGCCGTGGGCCGTGACGTCGGTGTTCTCCCTCGTCGTGGTGCTCACCGTGGTCGCCCTGCGCGCCCCGCGCCGCGTACTCCTCGTGTTGTGGCTGACCCTGCTCGCGTCGGGCACCGTGCTCGCCGCGACGCGCGGCCCGATCCGGGTCGACGAACTGCTGCCCATCACGATCCTGTCCGCGCTGGCCCCGCTCACCGCCGAGGCGATCGGCAGCCGCGGCGACGCGCAGCGCCGACTGGTCCTGGTCGAGGAGGTCGGCCGGGCCGAACACGCCCGGCGCGCCCTCTTGGAGGAACGCGCCCGCATCGCCCGCGAGTTGCACGACGTGGTCGCCCACCACATGTCGGTGATCACCGTGCAGGCGGACAGCGCGCCCTACCGGATCGCCGACCTGCCGCCCGCCGCCGCCGACGAGTTCGGCACGATCGCCGCCGAGGCGCGTCGTTCGCTGACCGAGATGCGCCGACTGCTGCACGTGCTGCGCCAGGACGCGGACACCGGCGCGGGAGACGGCGGCCCCGCGGCGGAGCACAGCCCGCAACCCGGCCTGGCCGACCTGCCCGTACTGATCGAGACCGCACACCGCGCCGGCCTGGGCGCGCACCTGTCCATCGCGGACACCGTGCCCGCGCCGGAGCGGGTCCCGGTGGGCGTACAACTGTCCGCGTACCGCCTGGTCCAGGAATCGCTGAGCAACGTGGTCCGGCACGCGCCCGGCGCCACGGTACGGGTGGCCCTGTCCGGCGACGCCTCGGCGCTGCGCATCGACGTCCGCAACTCCGCGCCCACGCACGGCGGTCGGCCCGTCGAACCCGCCTCCGCCGAGGCCGATTCGGGCCGGGGACCGGCGGCCGGCGGCCAGGGTCTGATCGGCATGCGCGAACGAGTCGCCATGCTGGCCGGGGAGTTGCGTACCGAGGCGCTGCCCGACGGCGGCTTCCACGTCGCCGCCATACTGCCCCTGCCGGCGGCCGACGCCGGCTCGGCCCCGTCGACCCCTGGAGTGGCATGACCACCGTATTGATCGCCGACGACCAGTCGATGATCCGCGCCGGCTTCGCCGCGTTGCTCGCGGCGCAGCCGGACCTGGAGGTGGTCGGCGAGGCGGCCGACGGGCGCGAGGCGATCCGGCTGACCCGCGAGACGCGGCCCGACGTGGTGTTGATGGACGTACGCATGCCGGTCCTGGACGGCCTGGCCGCGACCCGCGAACTCCTGGGCACGCCGGGCGAGTCCGGCCCGCTGCCGAGGGTGCTCATGCTCACCACGTTCGACATCGACGACTACGTGTACGAGGCGCTGCGCGCCGGCGCCAGCGGCTTCCTGCTCAAGGACGCGTCCCCGGCCGACCTGATCGCGGCGGTGCGCATCGTCGCGGCCGGCGACGCGCTGCTCGCGCCCTCGATCACCCGTCGGCTGATCGAGGACTTCGCCCGCAACCGCCCGATCACGCGGCCGAGTTCGACTCGCCTGGGCAAGCTCACGCCGCGCGAGACCGAGGTGCTGGGACTGGTCGCGCAGGGGCGCTCCAACGGCGAGATCGCGGCCCACCTCTTTCTCGCCGAGCAGACCGTCAAGACCCACGTCAGCCGCATCCTCGACAAACTGGACCTGCGCGATCGGGCGCAGGCCGTCGTCTTCGCCTACGAGAGCGGCCTGATCGCCCCCGGAGGCACGGGCCTGTCCCGCCCGCCGCAGCAGGGACAGCCCCGCACCCGGCCCTGAAGCCGAGAACGCGGGACGCCCCCCGAAGCGCCGCGGCGGCCCCGGGCGCCGTTCGCCCGCCCGGGGCCGACCCACTCCCGTACTCCGGCAGCTACTCCGACTGCGCCCCCAGGTCCCGAAGTTCCGGACGCTCCAGTCGCCCCGGGTCGGCGAGGATGTTGATCTCGACGATCTTGTCGCCCACGATGGTGAAGTCCATGACTCCCATCGGCCGACCCATCGGTGCGGTGAACAGCCCCGGGGAGCCGTTGACCAGCACCGGCCGCGCGTACTGCGCCATGCGGGCGAAGGAGAGCGCCTGGGCGACCACCGCACGGGCGCCGCGGACGAGTTGCGACACCCCGAGCGCGCCGTCCCCGGTGTCGGCGCGCAGCAGCACGTCGGGGTCGAGCAGATCGAGCAGGGCCTGGAAATCGCCGCCGCGCGACGCCGCGAGGAACGCGTCCACCACCCGGCGCTGGCGCGGCAGATCGGGCTTGGGCGCCGCGCCCTGGACCCGACGGCGGGCCCGGCTGGCGAGCTGGCGCGTCGCGGCGGTGGTCTTGTCCACGATCGGCGCGATGTCGTCGAACGGCATCGCGAACATGTCGTGCAACACGAACGCGAGCCGCTCGGCCGGCGGCAGCGTGTCCAGTACGACGAGCATGGCCAACCCGACCGAATCGGCCAGCACGGCCGACTGCTCGGGGTCGGCGCCGTCCGCATCGGTCACGATCGGGTCCGGGACGTGCGTATCCCACTCGTCCTCGCGCCGGGACTTGCGCGAACGCAACATGTCGAGACACACCCGGCCGACCACCGTGGTCAACCAGCCCGCCAGGTTCTCCACGCCGGAGATGTCGGAACGATCCAGCCGCAGCCACGCCTCCTGCACGGCGTCCTCGGCCTCGCTGAGCGAACCGAGCATGCGATAGGCCACCGACCGCAGATGCGCCCGGTTCTCCTCGAACCGCTCGGCCACCAATCCCTGCTCCGTGATCATCCGCTTTCTCCCGTCCGGTTCCACCGCCATCACGATCACCGATTTCCAGACGATATGACACCAGCCCCCACGTCCCGAACAGCCCTCCCAACCCCCCACGAATGCCACGGACGCCGACGGCCGAACCCCGCCCGGCTCAGCCGATCCACACCAGGTTGATCACGCTCACCATCACCCGCTTCTCCTGCACGATGTACGTCGCGAACCCGTGCGCCGCGAAGGCCGCCTCCAGGGTGTCGCGCAGCCCCCCGCTCATCCGCGCCCCCACGGTCCACGGGTCGTACCGCAACCGCCGCTCCAACTCCGCCCACGCCCGCCGCGCGGCGGCCGGGAGCGTACGCCGGATCGCCTCCGCCTCGACGTGGTACTCCACGCCGTAGCTCATCCCCGCACCCGCAACCGTCGGCCGTCGCGGTGGATCGTGCGGCCGGCGGCACCCGGATCTGCGGAAACGCTCATGGACCCAAGCGTCGCACCACCCACACGGTCGCCCACCCGAGACCCGAAATCCCATACGGCACACCTCCGCGCCGCCGCGAAAAATGGATGTCGCCCACCCGTCCCGCACCCCTAAGCTGCGGACACGAAGCAACGCACCTCCCGGTGCGCAGACGAGCGGCTACTTCCTTCCCAGAAGTGGGACCTGGTCCCACCGCCGCGCGTCATCTCGATCTCGGGAGGATCAACGTCGGGGTGCCCGGTGCGCAGACCGGGAATTCTTCCTTTTGCTGGGGTGGTCCCGGGTTCGAGTCCCGGTCGCCGGTTCGCCGGTGGTAGCTCAGCGGTAGAGCGCCTTGAAAGCCCGGTCGCCTCGATCTCGGGCACCTCGACGTTGTCACCTCCCCCACATTCCACGGGGGATCACCATGTCTCGATTCAACCTGCCCCGAGGCCGCCCGGTCGCCGTCTCGCCGGTGCGCAGCACGGGCTCGAAGACCGTCACCCACCAGGGCGGCACCGGCTACACCCGCGACGCGCGCAGTGAGTTGTTCCTGCTCGCGGTGGCGAACTTCGTCGGCACCGACACGTTCTACGAGAGCGGCGGCACCCGCGACGACCGGTTCACCCAGCTCGTCCACGAACTGGCGGTGTACGACGGCGAATGGCTGCTCGGCCTGCTCACCTGGCTGCGCCGCGACGCCAACATGCGTACCGCCGCGATCGTCGGCGCCGCCGAAATGACGCGTGCTCGCCTGGAGTTCGGGCTGCCGGGTCTGTCCCGCCGGGCGGTGGACGCGGTGTTGCGCCGCGCCGACGAGCCCGGCGAGCTGCTGGGCTACTGGACCTCGCGCTACGGCCGGGCCATTCCCAAGCCGATCAAGCGCGGCATCGAGGACGCCGTGCGCCGGCTGTACACCTCGCACGCGCTGCTCAAGTACGACACCGCGAGCAAGGGCTACCGCTTCGCCGATGTGCTCAACCTGACCCACCCGCGTCCAGCGGGGGACAAGCCGTGGCAGGGCGCGCTGTTCGGCTACGCGCTCGACCGCCGGCACCACCCCGACACGGCGACTCCGCCCGCGTCGGACCCGGTGCTCACCGCGCGCGCCGAGCTGATGGCCGTGCCCGCGGCCGAGCGCGCGGCGCTGCTGCGCGCTCCCGACGCGGCCGCGCGGCTGCGGGCCGCCGGCATCACCTGGGAGGCGCTGGCGGGTTGGCTCCAGGGGCCGATGGACGCGGCGGCGTGGTCGGCGGTGATCCCGTCGATGGGCTACATGGCACTGCTGCGCAACCTGCGCAACTTCGACGAGGCCGGTGTCGACGACGTCCTCGCCGCGCAGGTCGCGGCTCGGCTGGCTGATCCCGAAGAGGTCTCGCGCTCCGGGCAGTTGCCGTTCCGGTTCCTGTCCGCGCACCGCGCCGCGCCGTCGCTGCGCTGGGCGTACCCGCTGGAGCAGGCGCTCGGTCACGCGCTGGCGAACGTCCCGAAGCTGCCCGGGCAGACGCTGATCCTGGTGGACACCAGTTCCAGCATGGAGTCGGGCTTCTCCCGGGACGGCACGCTGATGCGCTGGGACGCGGCGGCACTGTTCGGCATCGCGATCGGTCAGCGCTGCGGGTATGCCGACGTGGTGTCCTTCTCCAGCACCCGGCGGTATTGGGAGGACAAGCCCGGAGCGCACACGAAGACCTATCCGATGCGTCGCGGCGAGTCGTTGCTGCGCTCGCTGGATCGCTGGAAGCAGGACGGCTACTTCCTGGGCGGCGGCACCGACACCGCCCTGGCGCTGCGTCGGGAGTATCGGGCGCACGACCGGGTGCTGATCGTCACCGACGAGCAGGCCGGGCACGACACCCAGGAGGTGACCAGGTCCATCCCGGAGAACATTCCGCTGTACACCTGGAACCTGGCCGGCTACCAGGCCGGGCACGCCCCGTCGGGCAGCCGCAACCGGCACACCTTCGGTGGCCTCACCGACGCCGCGTTCACCATGATCCCGCTCCTGGAGGCGGGTCGGGACGCGCGGTGGCCGTGGGAGGCGACGGCCGGCACCGCCGGCTGAGTCGTGGGGGGGGGGGGGGGGCCCCGCCCCCCCCCCCCCCCCCCCCCCCCCCCCCCCCCCCCCCCCCCCCCCCCCCCCCCCCCCCCCCCCCCCCCCCCCGGCCGGCGGGGGGGGCGGC
>NZ_JBHZAE010000020.1:74039-81748 GCF_042754105.1 Embleya sp. NPDC059237
GCCCGGCTCCAGGCGGGGCCGGGCCGGGGGGGGGGGCGGGGGGGGTGGGGGGGGGGGGGGGGGGGGCCCCCCCCGCGGGGGGGGGGGGGCGGGGGGCCCCCCCCCCCCCCCCCCCCCCACGACCCGGCACAACCCGACCCACGAAGCGTCCGCGCGCCCACCCCGGGCGCGCGGACGCTTCGTTCATGGTGATGTACGAGACGAGCATCTGCGCCTCCGCATGCGCTTCGGCGATGATGCAGTCGGCCCAACCGGCATCCGACAGGGTCCACGTGAACGACAGCGAAGCGTTCATTCCGGGCATGTTGCCGGCCACCGAGGGATCGGCGCACGAATCGCCCGAATCCGACCCGCGCCATCGGTCTCGCCGCGGATCCGCACGTCGAGCACCGCCGCCGCGCCCACCCGCGCGTCCCGAACCGCCTCGGCCCGCACCGCCGCGTAGTACAGCCCGGACACGGCGTCGCCGGGCCCACCCGGCCCCACCGCGGCCGGCCCGGCGGTCAACGGGCCCGGGTCGCGCGGGACCCGATACCGAACCGTCCACACCACCTCGGCCCCCGGCCCGATCGGCGCGCCCGGCTCCGGCTCGGTGACCGCGACCCGTTCCGTGTCGAACACCCGGATCCGGAAGTGTTCGGCTCGCCGGCTCCGATTGCGCACCAATAGTCGTGCCTCGACCACCTCCCCGGGCCGCGCCGCCACCCGCGCGCGCTCGAACCCGACCTGCACGGCGACCCCCGGATCGCCCATCCGCTGGCCGGCCAGATCGGCTCCGCACAGCGGCCCTTCGCAATAACCGTGACGCTCGTCCGGGACCTCGGTCCCGCACAGTCGGCAGTGCCCCGTAGCACTCATCGCTGCCCCCGAAAAGTCGATCCCCCCGTCCGCAGAGACGGCCGACCGACCATCCCCGTTCCGTGTGCACCCCCGGATAAGGGAAGGCCCTCGTTCCCTCACCCGTTCCCGCACGGTTGTGGGCCCGTTCCCCGCCGGTTCCCTTTCCGCCCGCCGGGCCCTTCCCGCTCCCCCTTCCCCGCTTTCTCTCCCTTCCACCTGATCGCAACCTGCACTAACGTGCCGCCACGCCCGCCCCGACCACCCCCACGGCCCCGGCCGGACCGCGATTTCCGGCCGTACGGCGCCCGGCGAACGGCCGGCCGCGGGAGACGAAGCACCAGACACGACAACGGAGTCCCCATGGCAACCCCCCTCAGCGGCGCCAAGATCGTCGTCACCGGCGTCACCGGCCAGGTCGCCGAACCCGTCGCCAAGATCCTCGCGCGCGACAACGAGGTCTACGGCGCCGCCCGCTTCCAGGACGACGAGGCCCGAGCGCGCCTGGAGGCCGCGGGCGTCACCTGCGTGCGGATCGACCTGGCCGCCGGCGACGTCGCCGCCCTGCCCGCCGACGCCGACTACGTGGTCAACTTCGCGGTGGCCAAGAACGGCGACTGGGACCTGGACCTGGACGCGAACGCCGGCGGCGTACTGTCGCTGATGGAGCATCACCAGGCGGCCCGCGCCTTCCTGCACTGCTCGTCCACCGCCGTCTACCAGCCCGCCGGCCACAAGGAGTTGGCCGAGCACGCGGCGCTGGGCGACAACCACCGGGTCTGGTCGTTCCTGGAGACGTACAGCATCTGCAAGATCGCCGCGGAGGGTGCCGCGCGGTGGGGCGCGCGCCGATTCGCGCTGCCGACCACGATCGCGCGCCTGTCGGTGCCGTACGGGGACAACGGCGGCTGGCCTGGCATCCACCTGGAGATGATGCTCGGCGGCGTGGCGGTCGACGTGCACTCGAACACGCCCAGCATCTACCACCCGATCCACGTGGACGACATCGCCGGCACCCTGCCCGCGCTGTTCGCGGCGGCGACACCCGAGGTCACCACCGTCAACTGGGGCGGCAGCGACCCGGTGAGCATCGAGGAGTGGTGCGGCTATCTGGCCGAACTCACGGGCGTGAAGCCCGAGTTCAACGCGACGAACGAGACCATCGACTCGGTCACCCTGGACCTGACCGCGATGCACACGATCACCGGCCGCACCACCGTGCACTGGAAGGACGGGATGCGCCGGATGGTCGAGGCACTGCACCCGGAACTGCTCGCGTAGCGCCGGCGGCTCCCGCCGCCGGGATCAGGTGACGATCGCATACTCGGTGACGGGCCCGAGTACCTGGAAGCCCAACTTCCGGTACACGGGCTCGCCTTCCGCCGACGCCTGGAGCACCGCGACCGCGTGCCCCTCCGCGAGCGCCGTGTCGAGCGCGGCCCGGGTCAGCGCCGCGCCGTAGCCGCGCCGGCGCTCGGCGGCCACGGTCGCGATGTTGTACACACCCGCGACGCCGGCGTGCAGGAACACCTCGGCGGTGGCCACCGGACGCTCGCCCACGTAGCCCACCAGGTAGCGCGCGGTGGAGACCAGGGCCGCGTCGGCGGTCAATTCGGCGAAGCGCACCACGTCGGGGACAGCCGGTGTCCACAACGACGCGAGCACACCCGCGTAGTCCAGCAACCCCGCACGCGTACGCACCGCTTCGATCCGCAGCCCCGCCGGCCGCTCCGCCGCGCCGGGTTCGCTCGCAGACAACGCCGCCCACATCGCCACCTCGCGCTCGCCGACCGGCAGCCCGTACGCCGACAACCGCTCGGCCAGGTCCACCGGCCGCGACCCCTGGGTGACCCACCACGAGAACGGCCGCCCGGTCGCGGCGACCCGGCGGACCGTACGTTCGACGACCGCCCCCACCGTCTCGGCGCTCGCGCGCGTGCCCGCGACGATGTTGTAGGTGTCGTGCCCCAGACCGCTGTCCGCGACGATCACCTCGTCGTCCTCGAACACGCGCATCCCCGGGGTGACCCGATGCAGGTGGCACGCGTGCTCGGCGAGATTACGGTCCATGGCTTCGATGTGTGTGCGCATCCGAGCATTCTCGCCGGCGCCGGATCCCGCGGGGTGATCCGATGCCCGCCATTCATCTCCGGTCGGTTCACATTGTCCGCCGCGCACGCAACCATGGAGAGCAACTGCCTCATGGCGGCTGCCCGATGGCGACCGCCCTACAGGCAGGTAGGGAGGAGCACCATGGACGGACTCGTCGTACTCGCCGTGTCCGTGTGTCTGCTCGGCCTGACCGTGCTCCTGGTGGTGCGCTCGCTCGGCCGACGCGACCTCGGCACCGCACCCCCGGATCTGCTGCGCGAGGACGCACTCGCCGACCTCGAAGAGGTCGAGTGGACACCGAGGGACGAACAACCCCGACGGACCGACACCGCCGTCACCCCGGACCCGCGCACCTGCCGGTGATCGCGGGCCCGGGGCCGGTCCGGCTAGGGCACCTCCGGCACCTCCGGCAGCTCCGGGGGCTCCGGGGGTGTCTCGGGTCGGGTCTTGGCCTGGCCGGTCGGGGCGTTCGGCGGCGGTTCCGCGTCGGCGGCCACCACCTGGGCCCGGGCCCGGTCGATCCGCCGATGCCAACGCGCCACCCCGGGGTCGTGGACCGGGTCGGCGGAGCGGGACAGCGCCACCCCGTAGCCCAGTTGCGCGCGCTGGAGCCGACTACGTGCCCGGGCCGCCTTGCGCCCGTGCTCGCGCCGGGCCGCCTCCACCGCGTCCTTGCGGGTCTTGTTCGACGCGAGCGCGGCCAACTCGCGCAGCGGCAACAACTCCGGCTCGTCGCCCACCGCGCGGGCGAACCGCCGGAACTCCTGCCGGGCCGCGAGCCGGTAGACGTAGCTCGCCACGGCCAGTACGACCAGGCCGTTGAGCACGATCTGCACGATGGTCAGGTACCAGTCGGTGCGCCGCAGCACGATCTCCGCGAGCGGCGAGTTGTTCACGAAGTGCAGGCCCCAGGCGACCACGTACAGCGCGATCGCGGCGGCCACGCGCACCGGCAGCGGCCGACGCACGCCGACCAGCACGTATGCCACGCCCGCGCCGGTCATCGCGGTGAACGCCGCGTGGCTCCACAACCCGTTGACGACGGCCCGGACGAAGAAGCTGGCCACGACGCCGCCGGTCCAGATCTCGCCGGACTGGATCGCCGCGTTCAGCCCGTACAGGATGTTCTCCACGACCTGGAAGCCCAGGCCGACCAGCGCGCCGATCACGAAGCCGTCGAGCACGCTCTCGAAGACCCGGCGGTTGATCAGGATCAGCGTCACCACGCCGAGCAGTTTCAGCGTCTCCTCGACGATCGGCGCCGAGATGGAGGCGCCCCAGTCGGTGGAGAACTCCGGATCCAGCTTGGCCAGATAGCTGAGCAGGTTGTCGTTGGCCACCAGGGCGAATCCGGTCGCCACCAGGCCGCCCCACAACACCGCCGCCACACAGAACGACAGCGGCTCGCGCTCGAACAGGTCCAGGTGGGTGATCACCGCGAGTGCCGGGATCAGCCACAGCGTGTTGATCACCACGCTCAGCACCAGCGCACCCGACGGAGCCGCCGAGGACAGCCGGACGAAGTTGGGCACCACGCTCGCCGCACCGAGCGCGAGCACGATCGGATACAGC
This sequence comes from Embleya sp. NPDC059237, assembly GCF_042754105.1. NCBI lineage: Bacteria > Bacillati > Actinomycetota > Actinomycetes > Kitasatosporales > Streptomycetaceae > Embleya > Embleya sp. NPDC059237. The sequence continues at coordinate 78,561 of NZ_JBHZAE010000020.1, forward strand.
CAGAACGCCGCCCGCGTGGGCTGCACGATGCCACCCGCGTCCCGGCGACCGCGGCGGTCGGTCAGCGGAGCCACACTCACGACGCGGTCACCTCCACCGAGTCGAGCATGGTCACCACGTCGTCGGCGATCGCGGCGGTCAGCGGCGCGGTGTGCCGGGCGGTGAGCGACACGCCCAGTCCCTGGCCGCCGGCGACCAGGACGGTCAGTGTGCCGGCCACGGTGTGTCCGGTGATCGGCGCGACCAGGCCGGTGAGGCCGCGCGCGGTGGTCACCTTGGCGGGGTCGCCGCCGACCCGCCCGCGCCCGGTCGCCGCGTGACGGCGCGCCGCCGCCCGGAACGCGCCCGCCGCCGAGGACTGCCGGCCCAGCGGGGTCAGCCGATACGTGGTCGCCCCCTTGACCAGCACGCTGACCAGATCGGCCTGGGACGCGCCCCGGTCGACCTGCCAGCCGAGCGCGGGCTGGTACCGGAAGGTGCCCAGCGTGACCACCTGCCCGGCCCGCACCGGCGCGGCGCCGACCACGGAGCGGTTGAGCAGGTAGGGAACCGCGATCAGGATCACCATCACGACGGCGACGACGAACGTCGCCCGCAGCCCGTGCGGCCCCCGCATCAGGCGTGACCACAACCTGCCGGGATCCGGTTTCGAGGAGTTCGACGAGTTCGCGGAGTCGGGGGAGGGCGGTCGCGGGACCGGTGCTGTGACGGACAAGCGCGGCTCCTGTCGGTGGGAAACCTGCGGGGGCAGGGTCTGCGCCGGTACCCGCGCCACTTCGGAAAGTCACTCCGCCATCGGCCGAAGGGGTGATCCGGTCACGGGGAAATCACGAAAACGCTGTTTACGTCCCGCCGATTGATGGACGGCTGTTACAGAGCAGCCCGATCACCGTTTCACCGCCCGGTTAAGGTCGTTTTTGTCAACAGCACCCCCCTGACGCCTGCCGGAGCTCTTCCCTTGAACCCCCTTTCCGCACGCCGTCCTCGCGCGACGGCGCTGCTCGGCGCCGTACTGCTCGCGGTGACCGCGGTCGCGTGCGGCTCCTCGTCCGGCGACTCCACGGTCGACCACGCCAAGAGCACGGCCACGCCCCGGCAGTCCGGCGGGCAGTCCTCCGGTCAGCCCGCGAAGCCCCCCGCCCCCAGCAAGGTCGTCATGCCGACCGGGCCCACGACGAACTTCACCACGGCGACGACCACCGCCGTCGGGCCGATCATGATGACCAGCTACACCGGTCCCAAGTCGGGCGTCACCGGCAAGGTGTGGGTGTGGCTGCCGCCGGAGTACAACGACCCGGCCTTCGCCAAGCACGGCTTCCCGGTCCTGACGCTCTACGCCGGCGGACAGAGCAACGGCTACAACACCTGGACCGACAACCAACTGCCGATCCAACAGATGGCCGTAGCCGAGAAGAAGGCGGGCAAGACCCACCCCTTCATCATGGTGATGCCGGTGCAAAACCTGGAGAAGGACGAGAAGCGCAGCCTGGAGTGCAGCGACATCCCGGGGCAGCCGAAGATGGGCACGTGGATGTCACAGGACATCCCCGACCTGGTCAAGGCCAACTTCCGCACCCTGCGCGACCCGGCGGGCTGGGGTCTGATGGGCGCCTCCACGGGCGCGTTCTGCAGCGTGAAACTCGCGCTCCAACACCCCGAGCAGTTCAAGGTCGCGGTGCCGATCGACGGCTACTTCAATCCGGACAGCCCGCTGTGGAAGGGCCACGAGGCGGAGCGGCTGGCCAACAGCCCCGATCGCATGATCGCGGAAGGCAAGGCGAACATCGACGTGCTCGCGACCGCGGGCGGCGGGGACGCGGCCGAGGTACGCCTGGTCAAGGCCTTCGTCGCCAAGGCGGCGCCACCCGTTCGCATCGAGTACTACGAGCAGCCCGCCGGCAGGCATCTCACTTCGCACTTCAAGAAGATGATTCCCGACCTGCTCGGCTGGCTCGGCCGGCACATGCCCCCACCCACCGCCGACTGACCGTGTCCGGATCGTCGCTGAATCACCCTGGAAGACGACAGTGAGTCTGACCGGTACCCCCTTCTACATAACGACCATCGTGCTGGCGATAGCGGCCGTGGTGCTGGCGTTGTTCGCGTGGAACCACATCCCGGGCCCCAAGCCGGTGAAAATCATCGCCCGGCTGTTCATGCTGGTCACCTGCCAGTTCACCGCCATCCTGATGGTCTTCGTCATGGTCAACAACGCGAACAGCCTCTACGACACGTGGGACGACTTCCTCGGTACGGGCGGCAGCCACGTGGTCGAGGCGCGCGAGCCCGCTCCGCCGCCGGCGCCCGAGCAGAAGCTGCTCACCAAGTTCGATCCGGTCGGTGACGGCAAGATGGGCGAGGGCGTCCAGGAGACCACCCTCAAGGGCCCGCAGTCGGGGGTCGAGGCCGAGGTCTACGTGTGGCTGCCGCCGCAGTACAAGGACCCGGCGTTCGCGGACAAGAAGTTCCCGGTCGTCGAACTGCTGCCCGGCTACCCGGGTTCGGCCAAGGCCTGGTTCGGCACGCTGGACGTGAACAAGCAGCTCAAGAGCATGATGGCCAAGGGCGAGGTGGCCCCGTTCATCCTGGTCTCGCCGCGCACCAAGCTGCTCGCGGGCCAGGAGGACACCGGCTGCGCGGACGTCCCGGGCAAGGCCAACGCCGACACCTGGATCTCGGGCGACGTGCGGCGCATGGTGATCGACAACTTCCGCGCCGAGTCCGACCCCAAGCACTGGGCCATCGCGGGCTACTCGGCCGGCGCCCACTGCGCCACCCGAATGGCCCTCCTCCACCCGGACCGCTACGGCGCCGGGGTCAGCCTGTCCGGCTACAACGACCCCAAGGGCGAGTCCGACTCGGTCACCTCGAAGGACCCGGCCCTGCGAATCTCCTCCAACCCCCTGACGATCCTCAAAAACGCCCACCAACCCCCAAAGGTCGCCCTCTACATGGCCGGCGAAAAGGGCGACGGCTTCGGCGACGCCCAAGCCCTCAAGGCCGCCGCCAAGCCCTCCACAGCCATCACAGTCGCCGAAATCTCCGGCGGCGGCCACGGCACAGACGTCTGGCGCCGAATGGTCCCCGACGTCTTCCGCTGGCTGACCAAAACGATGGTCTGAACAAAGGCAACGTAAACTCAGCCCGGCCGGCGCTTGAGGCCAAACAGCCCGGCCGGCGCTTGAGGC
>NZ_JBHZAE010000020.1:81846-235044 GCF_042754105.1 Embleya sp. NPDC059237
GCCAAACAGCCCGGCCGGCGCTCGAGGCCAAACAGCCCGGCCGGCGCTCGAGGCCAAACAGCCCGGCCGGCGCTCGAGGCCAAACAGCCCGGCCGGCGCTCGAGGCCAAACAGCCCGGCCGCATGGCGCGGGTGCGTTACACCTCGCGTACGTGGACCCCCGCCCCCTCCGCAAGGAGCGAGTGCAGGGACAGGAACACCTTCCGCGCCTCCACCGCGTTCCAGTCCGCCGGCAACAACTCCGCCGGCAACCCCGGGTCGAGATACGGCAACCGCCGCCATTGGGTGAGCATCGGCACATAGGCCCGAAACGCCTCCCCCGGCGAAATCACCGCCCGCCCCCCAAGCTCCGCCGCAACCGGCCCATACGCGTCCGTGAACAGCGCGTACTGCTCCTCGATCGCCTCGAAGTCCCACCACTCCCCGACTGCCTCGCCGAGCCGCGTCGCACTGGCCGCATCCCCCGTGAACAGGTGTACGTAGTCCGCCAGTTCAACCCGCTCCAGCGTCCGCCGAGCGTCCTCCAACAATCGCGCCGGCGCGATCCACACCCCCGGCGACACGTTGCCGAAACCCAGCCACGTCAACCGCGACCGCAACTGGTGCCGATGCGCCCGCTCCGACTCGGGCACCGAGAAAATCGCCAGCACCCACCCGTCCGACAGCCGCGCCGGCTCCAGATTGCCGAAGATCCGCCGATCGCCCTCGTCGAAGATCGACTCCATCGCCGGGCTCAGCCGATAGCCGGTTCCCTCCCGCCGCTCCTGGATGAGCGTGCCGCGCTTCTTCAGCCGCGAGATCGCCGACCGCACCGCCGGTGCGTCCACGCCGAGTTCGCCCATCAGCACGATCAGGTCGGCGATCGAGATCCACCCGCCGAGCCCGCGCACGAACGCGCCGTACACGGTGTTGATCAGGGAGCTGGGCCGGGCCGAGGTCTCCGCCATGGTCGCCTTCCTCGCGGAGTCTGGTTCGGCGGTGATCCTATCCGGGCGCGGGCCCCGCCCCGGCGACCGGCGTACCCTCGGCCGCGCGCCGCCGCAGCTCCCCGCGCCGCAGCTTGCCGGTGTTCGTACGCGGCAATTCGTCCACGAACTCCACCAGGCGCGGGTACTTGTACGGCGCCATCGTCTGCTTCACGAACCCCTGCAACGCCCGCGCCGTCGCCTCGTCCGCACTCACCCCCGGGTGCAGCACCACATACGCCTTGACCACCAGCCCCCTGCGCACATCCGGCGCCCCGACCACCCCGCACTCCGCGACGTCCGGATGCGTACCGAGCACCGCCTCGACCTCGGGACCGGCGATGTTGTACCCGGACGACACGATCATGTCGTCACTACGCGCCTGATACCAGAAATAGCCATCCTCATCCCGCACATACGTATCACCGGTGATGTTCCACCCATCACACACATAGTCGACCTGCCGAGCGTCATCGAGATAGCGACATCCCGTCGGCCCCTTCACCGCCAACCGCCCCGGCGTCCCATCCGGCACGGGCAAGCCGTCCGACCCGAGCACCACGGCCCGAAAACCCGGTACCGGCAGCCCGGTCGCCCCCGGCCGGATCGCATCGTCGGCCGCGGAGACGAACACGTGCAGCAGTTCGGTCGCCCCGATCCCGTCGATGATCCGCGTCCCGATCGCGTCGTGGTACGCCTGCCACACCCCGACCGGCAACGCCTCCCCCGCCGACACGCACCGCCGCACGCCCGCGAGCAGGTCGACGAGCCCGGCGCCGAGGATGGCCCGATACGCGGTGGGCGCGGTGAACAGTACGGTGACCCGCCGCTCGGCCACCACGGCTGCCAGTTCCTCCGGCGTCGCCCGCTCCAGGAGCAGCGTGGCCGCGCCCACCCGCAGCGGGAACACCACCAGCCCACCGAGCCCGAAGGTGAAGCCCAGCGGCGGCGTCCCGGTGAACAGGTCGGTCGGCTCCGGCCGCAGCACATACGCGGAGAACGTGTCGGCGATCGCCAACACGTCCCGATGGAAGTGCATCGTCGCCTTGGGCCGCCCGGTCGTCCCGGACGTGAACGCGATCAGCGCCACGTCGTCGCACGCGGTGTCGACCGCCTCGAACACGGTGCTCTTCGCGGCGCAGCGGGCGGCCAACGTACCCTCACCCGCCCCGCCGTAGTCGACCACACGCAGCCCGGGGGTGTCGGCGGCCTCCAACTCGGCGGTGAAGCGGTGGTCGCACAGGGCGACAACCGGTTGGGCGATCCGGTGGATGGTGTCGAGTTCGTGCGCGCGCAGCAGCGGCATGGTGGTCACCACGACCGCGCCGGCCTTCAGCGCGCCGAACCAACTCGCGACCAGCCAGGGGTTGTTGGGGCCGCGCAGAAGGATCCGATGACCGGGCAGCACGCCCAGGTCCTCGGTCAGCACATGCGCGATCTGGTTGGCGCGGGTGAGCAGGTCGCCGTACGTCCAGGTCTGCGTCGCGGTGACCAGGCACCGCCGTTCGGCCCCGTGTCGGGCGATGGTGTCGTCGAGCAGGGCCGCGGCGCAGTTGAGCCGGTCGGGGTAGCGGACCTCCGGCACATCGAAGACCAGTTCGGGCCACTGCTCGACGGGCGGCAACCGGTCCCGGCAGAACGTGTCGACGTGCGCGGAGGGACGGAGCTGCATGAGGGCACCTCATCCTGTTGCCATCGTGACGACAGTCAACGGTACGCGACACCCGCACGGGATGACATCCCCTCGGCACACCCGCAGCCGACGCGGCCCACCGCCCCACCACCCGACGCCCCGACCACCCGCCGCCCCCTCAGGCCGACCCCCCGTTCACCACCAGCACCGTGCCGCGACCGATCGCGCAGACCGTCTCGGTGCCGTCCTCCGCGCGCATGACCAAGGTGCAATCGCACACCGCCTGCCGCCGCCCGGCATGCACCACGTGCGCCTCGGCCCGCAACATCACCCCCTGCGCCGGCCGCAGGTACTGGACCTGGACACTGCCGGTCAGCACCGCCGCCCCCAGCGTGCTGCCCGCGGCGAAGGTGATCGCGTTGTCCGCCGCATACGCCAGCACGCCGCCGTGCAAGTAGCCGTTCTGCTGCCGGAGTTCGTCCCGCACGTCGACCTCGAGGGTGGCCCGCCCGGCACCGAACTCGGTGACCCGGGCGCCGACGAGCCGGCTGAACGGCTGGGCCGCGAGCACCGTCTCGGCGAAGTCGAGCCCGAGGGGGCCGGTCGACGGGCCGTCGGGGGTGTCGGTCATGGCGCTACCACCGTTCGTTCGGGAGCCGGATGCCCGACCATCGATATCAGAGTCGGCCCGCCCGCCGCCGTGCGCCCTCGGGCACAATCGGGACGTGTTCGAACTGCTGCCGGGCGTGGGCGTGGTGCTGCCGCGCGGCGCCGGCGTGTTGCGTTTCGGGATGAGCGAGCAGCGGGCCCAGTGGACGTTGTCCACGGTTTTGGACGTACGCGCCTATTGGTCCTGCGCCGGCACCCGCTACCACGACGACGGCCACCGGAGGTTCTGGAGCTTCGGCGGCTCCCTGGGCGCCCTGCGCGTGGACGTGACCGGCTCCGAACACGGGTGCCGCACCATCGCCTTCGAGCGACTACCGGGCACGACGACGGACCCGGTGGTGTGGCGGGACGTGGACCTGTTCGGGTATCCGGCCGACGAAGTCGAGGCGGCGCTGCCGGGGGCGGCGGAGCGCGAGCGGATCGGGCTGCTGCTGGACCCGCCCGCCGCCGGGCCGGCCGCGTCGACCGACGACCGGCCGACCCGGGTACGCCTGACCACCGAGGACGTGTCGGCGTACCGCCCCGGCTGATCACCCCCACCCGCCGGATGCGCTTCGTCACACGGCACCACGATGGCGAATTTGGACAGCTTCCCTTACCGTAGGCCCCCGTTTCGGCCCGGCCCACAGTCTGTCGGCCCTCGGCCTTCGGCTTGCCGGCCCTCGGCCCACAACAAGGAGAGCGACGTCATGGCGCGGGAAAAACTGGGTGTGGCGATCGTCGGGACCGGATTCGGGTGCATCACCCACCTGCCGGCGTTCCGGGACGCGGGCTTCGAGGTACGCGCCCTCGTCGGCCGCGACCCCGCCCGCACCGCCGAGCGCGCCGAGCGCTTCGGCGTCCCGCACGCGTACACCGACCTCGACGCGGCGCTCGCCCTCGACGGCGTGGACGCGGTGAGCGTGGTCACGCCCCCGCACACCCACGCCGAGATCGTGCTCGCCGCGATCGCGGCCGGGAAGCACGTGGTCTGCGAGAAGCCGTTCGCGAGCGACGCGGCCGAGGCGGCCCGGATGCTGGCCGCCGCCGAACAGGCGGGTGTGGTGCACCTGTTGGGCACCGAGTTCCGCTGGCAGTCGTCCCAGGCGCTGCTCGCCCGACTGATCGCCGCCGGCGCGATCGGCGAACCCCGGCTCGCCACCTGGCTGTTGCACATTCCGGTACTGACCGGCCCGGCCGCCGAGGTGCCCGCGTGGTGGGGCCGGGCCGAGGACGGCGGCGGCTGGCTCGGCGCTCACGCCTCGCACTGGATCGACCAGATCCGGCACACGCTGGGCGAGTTCGAAGGGGTCAGCGCCGGCCTGCCGCTGGTCGCGGATCGGCCGGGGCAGAGCGCGGAGGACACCTTCAATGTGCGCTTTCGCACGGTGAGCGGGGTGGAGGGCACGCTGCAGAGTTCGGCCGGCGTCTACGGTCCGCCGCTGATGACCACGCGTGTGGCGGGCACGCACGGCACGGCCTGGGTCGAGTTCGACGACGTGTGGCTCGGCGACGCCGCCGGCGACCGCCGGGTGGACGTCCCCGAGGACCTGGCCAACCCGGACCCGATCGCGCCGCCGTCCGACCTGATGCACACCGCGTACGACCTGCTGCACTCGATGGGCATCGACCGCGCGCCCTACGCCCGCCTGGCCGGCACCTTCGCCGCGCTGATCGCCGGCGACCCGATCCCCGACCACCCGCGTCCCGCCGACTTCGCCGACGGCGTGGCCGGCCAACGTATCCTCGACGCGATCCGCGCCTCCGCCGCGACGGGCGGCGCGTGGGTGGCCTGCGGCTGAGCGCGCCCGCGGCTCAATCGCCCCGGGTGTGCGAGTTCAGCGGGGTCGGGTGGGCGTGATGCAGCGCGGCCAGGCCGTACAGGACCCGTACGTCCGGCCAGTCGTCCTCGACCCGGTACCGGTTCTCGAAGTCGTCGTCGAAGAAGCGGAACACGTCCGCTCCACCGCGCGTCCACCGGGTCTTGATCGGCATCCGGGGAAACTCGCCGCCGAACAGGATGGCCGCCGCCATCACCGCCCACACCGGCGAGAACAACCACCACCAGCACCAACCGACCACCTCGCCCTTGACCGCGGACAGCGATCCCCCGTCGGGCAGTTCGACGTGCCACGAGGTCCGCCGCGGGGGCAGCACGCTCCCGCGGCGACGGGTGACCCGCCCCAACGACTCGCCCGCCGGGCCGGCGATGCGGTAGACGGCCCCGGTATCGTCGGCCGACTCCGTCTCGACCGTGATCGCGGCCGACTCGCGCCCGGGGTCGGCCCACAACGTCAGGTGCCGCCAGTCCTTGTGCCGCCCACCCCCGTCCGGCCGGGTGTCGTCGATGTACAGCAGGTCCTCGAAGCTGTCGTGCCGGTCGGAATCCCGCCGCATTCCCAGCGCCGGGCCCCGCCAGACGTCCTCCGGCAACTTACGAAGCGCCATCGAACCGTGCCGTCCCCGAATCCCGAACACGGCACCTTGCGCGACACCGACCGCAGACCTCATCCGCTCCCCCGAAAAGCCCCGGCGACCCGCGCCGACTCCATGGCGACTCCATGGCGCCAGACGGATGGTACGGCCTACGGAATCCTTCGTTCCGACCGGAGCGGGTGGTCGAACCGATCGAGCAGCAGGGCGAGATACTTCTCCAGCCGAGCACCCAACAGGTCGGATGTCAGGTCCGCCCGTCCCGCCTCCCGCCACGGCACCGCCACCTTCTCCGCGTCCGGGGCGAACGCGAGCGCGTCGAGCAGCCGCCAGTACAGGTGGTCCGCCGGATCGTCGGCGAGCCGACCGCCGGCCGCGAGGTAGGCGGCGGGGAAGCACATCCCGACGGCGGGCCCGTGCAGCAGGGCCAACGCGGTCGAGCAGTGCGCCACGTCCAGATCGGCCGGTCCCCACGAGGTCTCGACCCAGTCGACCACGCCGGAGATCCGCACCTCGGCGCCGTGCCCGGCAAACAGCACATTGCCCGGATGGAAGTCGCGGTGCAGGAAACACCCCTGGTACGCGGGCGGTTCCCGGCGGATCAGCTCCACCGCCCGACGCCAGACCCCGGCCCGGACGGGTGCGGCCGGCACGCTCACCCGCTCCGGCGCGGTCCAGGCCTGATAGTCCCGGGGCCGGGTCTCCTCGGTGACCGGCACCGCATGGATCGCCACCAACTGCCGGGCGAGCAGGCCGATCCGCACCGCCGCGCCCTCCTCACCCAGCCGAATCCCGCCCGGGAGCAGCGACATCAGCAGGGACGGATGGTCGCAGTACGCGCCACGCGCGTCCACCGCCAGGCAGCGCGCCACCGGGACGTCGATCGCGGCATCGACATCGGCGAGCAGTGCGAGGATCGCCGCCTCCCGAGCCAACAGCCCCTCGGCGTGCCGGAGAAAGAAAGGTTTCACGAACGACCGCAGTACCAGGGCCCGTTCCCCATCGCCCCCGACCACCCGCAGCCGCCGCATCACCGACGTCCACCCACCGATGAGCCGTTCGGCCGCCACCACCCGCTCGCCCGCCGGCAACGCTCCCTCGACCCACGCCCGCGTGGCCCGCCACTGCGCCGCGTCGTCGCCCGCATCCCCATCGCCGATCACGCCTGGGAGCCTAACGCCGCAGTCGCGAGCCGATCGCCCGACCGAAGCGGCCACCGCGTCACACGGGCCGTGGGCTCACTCCTCCAACGCCTGCGGGCGCAGGTCCAACCGGCGCAACAACTGGGCGTTGAGGGCGACCACGACCGTGGACAGGCTCATCAGGATGGCTCCCACCTCCATCGGGAGCACCACCCCCGCCCAGGCCAACACGCCGGCGGCGAGCGGGACGGTGACGATGTTGTAGCCCGCCGCCCAGACCAGGTTCTGCCGCATCTTGCGGTAGACGGCGGTGGACAATCGGCGTACGCCCAGCACCGCGCGGGGGTCGTCGGAGGCCAGCACCACGCCCGCCGACTGCACCGCGACGTCCGTGCCCGCACCGATCGCGATGCCGACGTCGGCCCGGGCCAGCGCCGGGGCGTCGTTGACACCGTCGCCGACCATGGCCACCCGCAGGCCCCGGGACTGGAGTTCGGCCACCTTGGCGTCCTTGTCGCCGGGCAACACCTCGGCGAAGACCTCGTCCACCCCGAGTTCCCGGCCCACCCGGGCGGCCACCTGGCGCGCGTCCCCGGTGAGCATCCCCACCCGTACCCCGGCCGCATGCAACTCCCGCACCGCGTCCGGGGATTCGGGCCTGATCTCGTCCTCCAGGGCCAACGCCCCAACGACCTCGTCGTCGGCCGACACGTACAACACCGCCGCGCCGCGCCCGACCCACTCGTCGGTGGTCGCCGCCACCTCGTCGGGCACCCGGACACCCGTCTCCCGCAGCAGTGCGGGCCCGCCGACCCGGACCCGGACCCCGCCCACGTCCGCCTCCACCCCGCGCCCGGTCATCGACCGGAACCCGGTCGCGGCATCCGGCCGCCCGTGCTCCTCGGCGGCCCGTATGATCGCCCGGGCGAGCGGATGTTCGCTCTCCCGCTCGGCCGCGCCGGCGAGCAGCAGCACCTTCGATTCGTGCCATCCGGGCGCCGCGACGGCCCCGGTCACCGCCGGCGCGCCGCGCGTGAGGGTGCCGGTCTTGTCGAACAGCACCACATCGACGTCACGCATCCGTTCCAGCGCGATCCGATCCTTGATCAGGATGCCCTGACGCGCCGAGAGTTCGGTGGAGATCGCGATCACCAGCGGGATGGCAAGGCCGAGCGCGTGCGGGCAGGCGATCACCAGGACGGTGACCGTACGCTCGATCGCCGATCCGCCCTCGCCGAGCAACGACCAGGCGAGCAGCGTCAGTACGGCCGCGCCCGCCGCGTAGTAGAACAGCAGCGCCGCCGCCCGATCGGCCAACGCCTGGGCGCGCGACCGGGATTGTTGCGCCTCGGCGACCAACCGCCGGATCCCGGCCAGTTGGGTGCCCTCGCCGGTCGCGGTCACGGTGACCCGTACCGCGCTGTCCATCGCCACCGTACCGGCGACCACGGTGTCCCGCACTCCGCGCGGCACCGGCCGGGATTCGCCGGTGATCATCGACTCGTCGAACTCGGCGGCGCCTTCGGCGATCGTCCCGTCCGCCGGTACGCGCCCACCGGAACGCACGAGCACGGTGTCGCCGATCTCCAGTTCGGCCGCCGGGACGCGCTCGAACTCCCCGTCCGGGCCCACCCGTTCCGCTTCGTCGGGGAGCAGCGCGGCAAGCGCGTCCAGGGCTCCCGAGGCGGCGCCGAGGGCCCGCATCTCCAACCAGTGGCCGAGCAGCATGATGTCGACCAGCAGGACCAGTTCCCACCAGAAGTCCAGGTCGTGCGAGGCGATCTCCAAAGTGGAGGCCCAGGACGCGCCGAACGCGACGGTGATCGCCATCGCGATCAGGGTCATCATCCCCGGCTGTCGCGCGGCCAGTTCGTCGCGGGCGCCGGTGAGGAACGGCCACCCGCCGTAGCCGAACACGACGGTGCCGAGCAGCGGCGGAATCCAGGAGGATCCGGTGAACGAGGGCTCGTGGTAACCGAGTACGTCCGCGAGCATCGGGCTCAACACGAGCACCGGGACGGAAAGCAGCAGACTCAGCAGAAACTTCCGCCGAAACATCTCGGCGTGCCCGGCATGACCGGCGTGCCCGCCATGCCCTTCGTGCCCGCCATGCCCTTCGTGCCCGCCATGCTCGGCGTGCCCGGCGTGCCCGGCGTGCACGCCACCGTGCGTGCCGGGTGCCACCCGCCTCGCCCCGTCGGCGAGTTCCGCGTCGCTCGGATCCCCGTCCCGGCTCGCATGCTCGTCCCGGTCGATCCGCCCGCGCTCCATCGTGATCCCTTCCCTCGACTCCTCGGCCGCCGCAATCCATCACATATACCACCCAGGGGTATATACAACACCGACCGACCCGCGCTGATTCCTTGTGATTCCGACAGAACCGTCCGCATCTCGGGCCTGCGGCGGTATAACCAGAGACCAGCCCCTCTCCCCCGGGAGGCCAAAATGGTGCGTCAACCCCGGTCCCGCAGCGTCGACTGGTTGTGGTGGGCGACCTCGTCGGGCGAACTGCAGCCCTTCCTGGACCATCCGGACCACGATCAACAGGAGATAGCCCGGGAAAAGTCGGCGGTCGCCGTACAACTGGCCCGCCTCGGCGACCCACTCGTCGACTGTCTGGCGGCAATCGCCCCCGACGTCCTCGCCGACGCCCTGTGGCGGTTGCCCAACCCCACCCGTACCGACACCCTGCGTGCCCTGCGGGTCCCGCCCGCCCGGCGCCCCACCCCCGCGATCGCGGAACACGCGCTCAAGCGGCTGCGCAAGCAGACCGCGAGCGTGCGCGGCTACACCGCCCAGGTCGTCACGCTGCCTGTACTGCGGGTGCTACTGCCGGCGACGCTGGACACCGACCCGGACGCCCTGGACGGCGAGATCCTGGAGAGCCTGAAGACCTCGGGGTTCACCCCCGACCTGGTCCGGCTCACCGCGCTCGCCGACTGGGGCTTCAGCTGCCAGGCCGCCGCGCTGCTGCGTCTCGTCCTCACCGAGGCCGATCTCGCGCTGCCCGGCTGGCCCGCCGACGTGATCACCGACATCGTGGCCGCCTGCCGCCGATTCGAGGAGTTCTGCCGCAACCGGATGTGTGGCGGCGAGGAACCCCCGTCCCCGCTGCGCTCGCTCGACGACGCGCTCGGCCGGGCCCGGGCCGCCGCCGACTCGATCACCGCCGCCGTCGCGGCCGGCCGGGCCCCGGAGGACGCCGACCTGACCATGCTCACGCTCGTGGGCCCGGCGGTGACCGAGGCCCGCGAGGCGGTCGGTGCGCTGGTCGGCGCCGAACCGGACACCCTGCCCGAGGACCGACCGGGCCTGGCCGCCACGATCACCGCGCACGAGGCCGCCGTACATGCTCGCGAACTCGCCGACGTGGACCGCTTCCGACGCCTGGACGGCCCACCCGCACACGAGCCGGCGATCAACGAACTCCGCGAGCTGGCCGCCGACCTGAGCGAGCGTCACGAAAACTGGGAACCGGACGACCGACGCCGCGTGTGCGCCCTGGCCGACCTCGGCGCGCTGATCGACGCGATCGCGGCGGACCGCGACGACGGCGTGGACGAGTTGGCCGAAACGGTCCGCCTTCACCTGCCCGACCCGACCATCGTCAACGCCGCGTTACGCGGCCGGTTGTCCTGGCACCGGACATCGGACCCCACCCCGAACACCGAGGCCGAAACCGAGGCCCCACCCGAACCGGCCGGCGATACCGAAGAGCCGCCGCAAGGTCCGTCCCCGGCAGCCGAAACCGCGTCACCCGAAACGGAGGACACCGGGGAGGACCGGGTCGACCCGGTCGAGCGCGACGAGAAAACCGCATCGGGCGCCGGCGCGGACGAGACGACGGCGCAACCCGAGGAACCCGAGCAGGCCGAGCCTACCGAGGAGACCGGGCGCACCGGCCGAACCGAACCTGCCCGACAAAGCGACTCCGCCGACCCGGTGCCCCCGACCTCCCCCGACCGCGAATCCGTCGCCCTGCTCGGCGAGCTGATCGGTCGCGGCGACTACGCCTCCGCGCACGCCCACGGCGCCGACGATCCGGAACGCGTCTCCGCGCTGCGCGCCCTCGCCCTCGCCGACGGCGCGCGTTCGGACACCGGCGCGCTCGCGATGTCGCTACGGGACGAACTCGACGAGATGGCGATGCGCTCACCCAGCCACGACCGCGCGACCCAGCTGCTGACCGTGGCCGCCGCCGCCCGCGCCGCCGTGTTGTGTGGGCACAGCACGTACGGCCTGCTCCAGGAGGCCGCCGCCGGCCTGAGCGACCTGCCCGCCGTGGCCGGCCTGGCCCGACACATCGCCACCGGCTCCGCCCAGGGCCTGCTCGGCGGCTCGCGCAACCTCGGCGCCCTGGCCGCCCTGGCAGAGGCCGAGGCGGGCGCCGCGACCTGTGCCGCCGACGCCGCCGAGGCCCTGCAACACCCGCGCCACCTGCGCTTCCCGCGCGCGACCTCGATCGCCCAGTTGTGGTGGCGTCCCGAGGACGGCCTGCTCGGTCGCATGTTGCGGCTCGCGGGCGGCAACGACCGGCGCGATCTGGAGGAGGTCGCCGAGACGTTGCGCCGGCTCACCAAGCATCACGAGCTGGAGAACCGGCTGTCCGCCATCGACGAGGAGTTCCGCAACGGCAAGGGCCACCGCCTGGAGGGCCCGGCTCGCCGGCGACTGCTCGAATACGCGCGTGAGTCGCTGGGCACGATCGGCCGCTGGGTGGACGCGATGCGACGGGTGGTCGAGACCGAGGCGGAGGCCGAGTCCTGGATCGCGGGACCACTCACCGACCTGCGCCACACCCTGATCGCCGACCGCCCCGAGGCCGAACGCGAACTCGCCGACCTCGCCGCGCACACCGGCGACCCGGTCGTCGCCGGCGCCGCCCGAGCCGCCGCCGCCAGCCTGGCCGCAACCCTGGACCTCCTCGACGGGCGTCCACTCACCGGCCCCGAACCCGCCCCCGCATCGATCCTGGGCACCCCTCCGGAACCCGCCACGTCCGCGGACCACCCCACCGAGCCACCACCCACATCCGCGGCCCTCCCCCGAACAACCCTCGACCCCGGGCTCGACGAAACCCCGCCCACGGGACCGACCGCGGCCCGGATCCCACCCCGCCCCACCGACCCCCCACCACCCAACCCGACCGCCGCAACCCGCCTACTCCCCCCGAACGCCCACTGACCCACGAGAACGCCCGGTCCGACACCACACCGAGCCACGCACAACCCCGAGCCGCAGCACACCGGCACGCGCATCCGGGCCCGCGCCCACACCAGGCGCATCCACCCTGGGCCCACCACACCCGCACCATCCGCACGCAGCCACACCATCGGCCCCAGGGGTCCCGCCCGCCCTTGGCCCACCGACCCCGGACTCCGCGCGCAGCCGCCCACCGGCGGCCTACGGGACCTCTTCCTCCGGGATGACGTGCATCGCCGCCTCCTCGGCCCCGGCCGCGCCGCCGTCGATGCCGACATCGCGGGCGATCGCCTCCGACTCGGTGTCCTCGTGCGCGCCCTCGTCCGCCGCGACCAGCCGGCCCGCCCTGGGATCGGGGCCGCCCTCCCACTCGTCCGACACCGCGTCGTCGTCGGCGATGTCCGGCTCCTCTTCGGCCAGCAGCTGGTCGAGCGATTCGCCGCGTCGGGACTCCTCCGGGGTATTGCCGTAGCGCTCCGCCGCCGACCAGCGGTCGGGCGGCACGATTCCGGTGTCGAGCGGGTCGTACGACAGGTCGTCGGTGGACAGTGTGTCCTCGGGGCCGAGGACGCCGTCGTCGCCGGGAGTGTCCGGGGAATCCTCGACCGGGTCCCACGTGTCGTCGCTCATGGCCTGCCACCTTCCCTGATGTGCTCGTGCCCGCGTGCCCGGGACACAACCCTGTCCCCGGCGATCCGAGTACGGTGCCCAGCGCCCGCCGGTTCATTCGGAGCGGTCCGGCGTGCCGACCCAACCCACACCCGTCCGGCCGGTTGGAGACGGGCCGCGAATCCATGGCTCACGGCCCACCCGGGCGCTCGTTCCAACGAAGTAGGCGGCTTCACCCGTCTCATGCCTGAGGCTGATTTTTCCTGACGGATTTGGACGATCTTTGACCGCCGGCGCAGGGTGGTCCAGGGGGTCAGGGACGGAAGGCCCGGTCCTGCACGGCCGGGGAGGGAGCGGACACGATGCACGAGGCAGCGAACGGGATGCACGAGGCGCAGACGCGCGAGACGAACCGCGACGATTGGCGGACCCTGCACACCGGGACCCGGGAGTCGGCGGCGCGAGCGCTGCGTGCCGACCTGCTGCACGCGGGCATCACCGAGGCCGACCTGTCCCGACGGGTGACCGAGGCCTGGGCGGGCTCCGTGGTGACCGTCGCGAGCACCGGCCGGCAGTTCCGCGTCACCCGCACCGTCGCCGCCGCGCCGACCGTCTCGCTGAGCGACCGCGGATCGAACTGACCGGGCCGGACCACCCGAACCCGAGACGATCCGAGACGGGACCTTCCACCGCACCCCCCTGCCGTGCTGTGCTGTGCGCCATGGTCGATGAACCCACATACCCCACGGTTCCGCACCGGCACCGAGGCGTCCCCGCTCACGAGGCGGAAGCCCGCAGCCGTGCCTTCCACGACGTGATGGCCGAGCGTCGAACCGTCCGCGACTTCTCGTCCCAACCGATCCCGGACAACGTGGTCGAATGGGCGATCCGTACCGCCGGCACCGCGCCCAGCGGCGCGAACGTCCAGCCCTGGCGCTTCGTCGTGCTCACCGATCCCGAGCGCAAGCGGCGGCTGCGCGAGGCCGCCGAGCAGGAGGAGCGCGAGTTCTACGCACATCGCGCGTCCGAGGAGTGGTTGGCCGCGCTCGCCCCGATCGGCACCGACTGGCACAAGCCGTTCCTGGAGGACGCGCCGGCGGTGATCGTGGTGTTCGAGGTGCACAAGGGACCCGACTCGCCGCGCCCGTACTACACGAAGGAATCGGTCGGCATTGCCGTCGGCCTGCTGCTCGCCTCGCTGCACCAGGCCGGGCTGGCCACGCTGACCCATACGCCGAGCCCGATGCGCTTCCTCAACGAGGTGTGCGACCGCCCCCCGGAGGAGCGCGCCGCGGTGGTCATCCCGGTCGGCTACCCGGCCGAGGACGCCCGCGTCCCCGACATCCACCGCAAGCCGCTGGACCAGGTCCTGGTCCGCCTCTGACCGCGGGCGCGGTCCGGTCCGAACCGTCCCCGGAAGCCCTCGGCGCGACCCGAACACCTGCGCCGAGGGCCGCCCCTCTGCGATCCTGAACCGGCACGTTCGGGTCCGGATCAGCCGTACGAACGGGGGCGTTGATGAGTGTCGTCGCGGGGAAGATCATCGACGAATCGATCGTCGTGGCCGCCGACTCCCAGGTGACCTGGGGCCAGGCCAAGACCGAGGGCACCAAGCTGTACAAGATCGGCGAGAACCTGATCTTCGGCGGTGCCGGACTGTTGCGCGACATCAATCTGATGCGCCTGTTCCTGGACACGCACACCCCGTCGTCCGCCGAGGAGCGCGACGTCCTGGAGTTCTACGCCGAGTTCGTCGAGTGGGGCAAGCGCAAGCTGTCCAGCTTCGAGCCCAAGTCGGAGTTCATGTTCGCCTTCGACGGCAAGCTGTTCGAGACGGGCGGCGACTTCGACGTCTTCTACTACGACTACGGCGCGATCGGCTCGGGGTGGGAGTACGCCCGGGCCGCACTGCACCTGGGCCACACCCCCACGCAGGCGGTCGGCGTCGCGTGCGACCTGACCATCTTCTGCATGCCGCCGGTGACCGAGTTCCGCATACCGCGCCATCCGCAACAATCCGCCGGCCGGGAGCACGAGGCCATCTGAGGACGATCTTCCGTGGGGTCCGCCGCAATCCGGAGCTAACCCTGTGTTTACGTGGACTCTCGTAAGCTCTTGCCATGGCCGAACAGCCCATCCCGGCGGACCTGATCGAACTGCAACGCGCGCGTGACGCCGCTTACGAGGCGATCGCCCGATCCGCGGGGCAGGTGTCCGAACACGAGCTGGCCCGCCTGTGGGCCACGGCTCACGACGCGGTCGCGGCCCTGCACGCCCATCCGGCGATGATCACCAACGCCGACCGCACCCACCTGATGACGCGCCTGCGCCGCGCCGCCCAGGCCGCCTGACCCACCGGCGCGCCCCTGGCCGCCGTCCGAGGACGCGGCCGCCGCCCTGGCCCTGGCCTGGTCGTGTGGCCCCCGCCCTGCTCGCCCGTCGACACGGCGCCCGGGCCGACTGCTCGGCGAACTCGCAGGCACCGGCCGACTCGCCGCGGCCCTCTCGTCCCCGACCCCACAAACGCCGCCGGCCGCGACGCCGCCCCCCGAAAGGGTCGGTGTCGCAGCCGGCGACGTGCGAGAAATCCCCGGGCTCAGAGGCCCGCGGCGGCCTTGAGCGCGTCCACGCGGTCGGTGCGCTCCCAGGTGAAGTCCGGGAGGTCGCGGCCGAAGTGGCCGTAGGCCGCGGTCTGGGCGTAGATCGGGCGGAGCAGGTCCAGGTCGCGGATGATCGCGGCCGGGCGCAGGTCGAACACCGTCCCGACGGCGGCCTGGATGGTCTCCACCGGCACCGCCTCGGTGCCGAAGGTCTCCACGAACAGGCCGACCGGCGCCGCCTTGCCGATCGCGTACGCGACCTGCACCTCGCAGCGGCGCGCCAGCCCGGCGGCCACCACGTTCTTGGCCACCCAGCGCATCGCGTACGCGGCGGAGCGGTCCACCTTCGACGGGTCCTTGCCGGAGAACGCGCCGCCACCGTGACGGGCCATGCCGCCGTAGGTGTCGATGATGATCTTGCGGCCGGTCAGCCCCGCGTCACCCATCGGGCCGCCGATCTCGAACCGGCCCGTCGGGTTGACCAGGAGCCGGTAGCCCTCGGTCTCGATGCCCAGGCCGGTCAGCTCCGGCTCGACCACGTATTCGCGGATGTCCGGCGCCAGCAGCGAGTCCAGGTCGATGTCGGCCGCGTGCTGCGAGGAGACCACGACCGTGTCCAGGCGGATCGGCCGGTCGCCCTCGTATTCGATGGTGACCTGGGTCTTGCCGTCGGGGCGCAGGTAGGGGATGGTCCCGTTCTTGCGCACCTCGGCCAGGCGCTTGGACAGCCGGTGGGCGAGCGTGATCGGCAGCGGCATCAGCTCGGGCGTGTCGTCGCACGCGTAGCCGAACATCAGACCCTGGTCGCCCGCGCCCTGGCGGTCCAGCTCGTCCTCGTCGCCGTCGACCCGGTTCTCGTAGGCCGTGTCGACGCCCTGGGCGATGTCGGCCGACTGCGCGCCGATGGACACCGAGACACCACAGGAGGCGCCGTCGAAGCCCTTCTTCGAGCTGTCGTAGCCGATCTCCAGAACGCGCTCGCGCACGATCGTGGGGATGTCGGCGTAGCCCTGGGTGGTGACCTCTCCGGCCACATGCACCTGACCGGTGGTAATCAGCGTCTCGACGGCGACCCGACTCTTGGGGTCTTCCTTGAGGAGAGCGTCCAGGATGGAATCGCTGATCTGGTCGGCGATCTTGTCCGGGTGACCTTCGGTCACGGACTCAGAGGTGAACAGGCGGCGGGACACATCGCTCCCTGGGGTTGCAGCGGCTGCTGGCTCTGACAAGTGGGCCCGACCATCCCGACGAGTCCGCACCGGAAGGGCACGGACGGGAAGGAACGGACGGGTCCACCGAAATGCTGGAGCCGAGTTTATCCCCCCGAGACCCGCAAGCGGGCGGGGTGCCCCCCGAGAACATGGGCGTGGCGTTGCTCACTTTGTGTCAAATTGCAGCCATCAAGCGTAGGGATCGACCGGCGAACTAGCCGAAACGGGACACGACGAGATCCCAGACGACCTCCGCCAAATCCTCCTTCGGGCCGTGCGGAACGGGTGTCTCGGTGCCGTCGGCGGCCAGGATCACCGCCTCGTTGACATCCGTGCCGAACGTCAATTCCTCGCCGACCCGGTTGACCACGAGCAGGTCGCAACCCTTGCGCGCGAGCTTGGCGCGCCCGTTGGCGAGTACGTCGTCGGTCTCCGCGGCGAAGCCGACCACCACCTGGCCGGCCCGGGCCCGGTCCCGGGAGATTTCGGCGAGGATGTCGGGATTCTTCACCAGCGCGATCGGCTCCGGCTCCGCGTCGGTCTTCTTGATCTTGCCGCCCACCCGGTTCGCCGGGCGGAAGTCGGCGACCGCCGCGGCCATCACCACGCAGTCGGCGTTCTCGGCCGCCTTGGTCACGGCCTCGCGCAGATCCACGGCGGTGCCCACGTGCACCACGTCGGCGCCTGCCGGATCCGGCAGGCCGGTGTTGGCCTCGATCAGGGTGACCCGCGCGCCGCGGGCGATCGCGGTGCGGGCCAGCGCGTACCCCTGCTTGCCGGACGAGCGGTTGCCGAGGAAACGGACCGGGTCCAGCGGCTCGCGGGTGCCGCCGGCGCTGACCACCACGTGCCGACCGACCAGGTCGGGCGCGGTGACGCCGCGGGCCAGGGCGCGCCGGACCACCTGGAAGATCTGCTCCGGGTCGGGCAGTCGGCCCTTGCCGGTGTCCTTGCCGGTCAATCGGCCCACCGCGGGCTCGATCACGATCGCCCCGCGCCGGCGCAGCGTCGCGACGTTGTCGACGGTGGCCGGGTGCTCCCACATCTCGGTGTGCATCGCAGGCGCGAACACCACCGGACATCGCGCGGTGAGCAGCGTGTTGGTGAGCAGGTCGTCGGCCAGCCCGTGGGCGGCCTTGGCGAGCAGGTCGGCGGTGGCGGGCGCGACCACGACGACGTCGGCGCTCTGGCCGATGCGTACGTGCGGGACCTCGTGCACCGCGTCCCAGACCCCGGTGGCCACCGGTTGCCCGGACAGCGCCGACCAGGTGGCCGCGCCGACGAAGTGCAGCGCGGACTCGGTCGGTACGACCCGGACCTCGTGGCCCGACTCGGTCAACCGGCGCAGGAGTTCGCACGCCTTGTACGCGGCGATGCCGCCGGCGACGCCGAGGACGACGCGGGGTCGGGGTCCGCTACTCATCGCTGCTCCTGCTCCTCCGACGCGGCCGGCCCGGGTGCGACCGGCACGGCGAGCCTACGTCACGGCCCGGGACGGCCCGATCTCGCCTCGCGCGGACCGGTGTTGCGGCCGCGATGCCGGCCGGGATCCGAGTACGAGAGCGGATGTCCCGGCGGGAATGCGCTGCCAGCATCGGTGGCCACGAACCCATCGGGGGAGACGACGTCGATGCTGAACGAACAGGTCCTGGACGACCCGACACGGTGTCCCGGCTGTGTGGTGCACCTGGACGAGCCGCGCACCGAGCGCTGCCGGCAGTGCGCGATCCTGCTCACCGGACCGGCCGCCGATCAACTGTGGCAGATCAGCGTGTCGGCCGCACGGCTCCTGCGCCAACGCGAGGACCTGCTGACCCGGATGCGGGCGGAGGCGCGGCGGACGCGGTACACGCCGGCGCCGACGTGGTCGACACCGGCGGGCGCGCCGGCGGCCGTCGCCCCGGACCCGGCGCTCCCGGCCCAGCACACCCCGGCGCCCGCATCGGGGCCCGCATCGCCCGCCGTCGCGCCGGCGCCGGCTCCCACGCCCATCGGCCGGATCCGGGAGAGTGCCGAGGTCGGGCGTCGTCGGGTCGCCCGGATCGTGCTGGGCTCGGGTGTGCTGCTCGTGGTGCTGGCCGCGCTGGTGTTCGTGGCGGTCACGTGGAACCACACCGGGACGGCGGGTCGCGCGCTGGTGATGGGGCTGGCGCTGGTCCTGGCCGCGGCCGGTACCGGGCTCGCCGAGCAGCGCGAACTGCCCGCCACCGCCGAGGCGATGGCCGCGCTGACCGTGGCGATGGGCCTGCTCGACGGGTACGCGGCGTGGACCGCCGACCTCGCGGGTCTGCGCAGCGGGGACGCGCTGCTCGTGTCGGCCGGCACCCTGCTCGCGGTCGGCGGCGCGGCAGCTCTCGGCTCGCTGATCGCGCCGCTGCGGGCGTTGCGGATCTCCGCCGCGCTGCTGTTGCAGGGGCCACTGCCGCTGGTGATCGCCTGGTTCGGGGTGGAGCGCGGGTCGCTGCTGCCGCTCGCGATCGGGCTCGGGGCGCAGGCCGCGGTCGATGTCGCGCTGCTGCGCCGGACCTACTCCGACGCCGCGCGCGGGTTGCGGATCGTGGCCGAGGTCGGGGTGCTGTGCTACTGGCTGGCCGCGGTCGGGCTGACCCTGGGCGAGGGCGCCGGCGGGGCACCGGCGGGCACGATGCTGGCGCTGGCCGCGCTCGCCGGCGGGATCGCGTACACGCTGCGCGAGGCGCCGGTGGTACGGCATCTGGCGTCGGGGAGCGCGATGGTGGGCGCGCTGGCGGCGGCCGTGCTGCTGCTCGCGTCGCTGCCGGGGCGCGATTCGGGCGAGTCGGACACCCCGGTCGCGTGGGTGGGCGTGGCGCTGCTCGCGGTGGTCCTGGTCGCGATGGCGCCGCTGTTCGCGGTGCCGCGCGAGTTCCGGGTCGGGCCGCTCGCGGTGCTGGTGCCGCTCACCGTGGTGCCGGCGTTCTGGGTGGCCGCGGCGCCGCTGGTGGCCGTGTTCGGCCCGATGTCCTGGCTCGGCCGGCCCTGGAGCCTGTACCCGGTCGATGCGCACGCCCGGGACGCGCTCCTGTCCGGCACCGCCGGCTGGAGCTTCGGCGCGGCGCCGCTCGCGCTGCTGCCTTTGGCGGTGCTGACCGGGTTCACCGCGCTGACCCTCCTGCGCGGCCGGTCCAGTGCGACCACGACTCGCGTGATCGGCGCGATCGCCGTCGGGGCACTGCTCCTGGTCGTGCCGCCGGCGCTGGATCTGCCGCTGTGGGCGGCGCTCGGCTGGCACGTGGCGGCGGCGATCGGGTGGGCCTGCGCGGGGCGGGTGCGGCCGTGGTTGCCGCTGCTCGCCCTGGGCCACGGCGGGCTCGCCCTCGTGTGGGCGACGGCGTACTGGCAGACGTCGATCGTGATCTGGGCCGTGGGCGCCGCCGGCCTCACTCTGGTCGCCGTCCTGTCGCCGGGACGCCGCGCGATCGAGCCGAACGCGGCGCCGGCACCGGCGGATTCCACGCCGACGAGTGAAACGAACAACTCGGATGAACCAGCCCAAGTGGGCGTCGATTTCGACAAAGAACCACAAGTAGTCCCATACGCCCCACCCTCCGGCGCCCGCCCCTCCCCCGGCTCCGGCTCCGGCTCCGGTCCCGCCCTCGTCCTGCGCCTGCCCATGCGCCGGCTCGTCCGTCCGCTCGCGGCCGGGGCCGCGCTCGCCCTCGCCCTGTCCGACGTGGCGATGGCGACCGGGCACGCGGGCGCCCGGACCGCGCTGATCGCTCTCGCCCCCGCCGTACTCGGCGCCCTGGTCGCGCTGATCGCGGTGGCGCTGCGGCCCACCGCGCGGACCACCCGGACGCTGACCCTGGTCGGCGGCATCGGCTGGACCACCGGCAGCCTGGGCGCGGCCCGCGCCCCGGGCCCGTTGGCCGTCGCACTCGCCGCGGGCCTGGCGGCGTGCGTGGTCGGCGCGCTCCGCGACCGGCCGGCGCCGCGAACCGCCTGGGCCGCGGTCGCCGCGCTGTGCTGGGTCGGCGCGAGCGCGGCCGGCGCCACCGCCTTCGGCTCGGATCGACCCGCCGTCGCACTCGCCGCCGTGCTCGCCGCCGCCCTGCTGTTCCCGCTCGCCGCCACGCTCGCCGGCCCCCTCGCCTGCCCGTCCCCGATCGTGCTCGCCGTCGAGGCCGCGGCGGGCACGAGCCTGCTCGTCGCGCTTCTGACCGGCGCGCCGACCTCGCCCGTCGCGTTGGCCGTCGCGACGGCGGCGGCCCTGTGCGGCGCGCGGTTCGGCCACCCCGTGCTGCGGCCCGCCTGGCCGCCCGCCGCCGTCGTGCTGTTCACCGCGACGGTGCCGGCCGCGCTGTACCGGCTCGACGCGTCGAACGGCGCGACCGTCTTGGCCGCGGCCGGCACGGCGATGCTCCTGTACCTCGCCGGCGCCCGGCTCCCCCGCCTCGGCCCGGCCGTCCCGATCGCCGCCGCCGCGGCCGTGTGCGCCGCCG
This sequence comes from Embleya sp. NPDC059237, assembly GCF_042754105.1. NCBI lineage: Bacteria > Bacillati > Actinomycetota > Actinomycetes > Kitasatosporales > Streptomycetaceae > Embleya > Embleya sp. NPDC059237. The sequence goes on from NZ_JBHZAE010000020.1 coordinate 102,749, forward strand.
GCGCCGCGACGCTGTCCGTGGCCCCCGAGCTGATCTGGCTCGTCCTGGCCGGGGCCGGCCTCACCGCGTCGACCACGCCGGCCGGGCCGCTGCGTGGGCCGGCCCGGGTCGCCTCGGTGCCGCTGCTGTTCGTCGCCTACTGGGTCCGGCTCGCCCTGTTCGACGTGCCGCACCCGGAGGCGTACACCGTGCCGCTCGGCCTCGCCCTGCTGGTCGAGGGGCTGCGCCGGCGGCGGGCCAACCCGGACACCACCTCGTGGGCGGCCTACGGCGCTCCGCTGGCGGTGTTGCTGCTGCCGTCGTTGCCGCTCGCGGTGGGGCAGGGCGAGCCGATCCGGCCGAGCCTGCTCGGGATCGCCGCGATCGGCACGCTCCTGGTCGGCGCCCGATTCCGGCTCCGGGCGCCGCTGTTCCTGGGCGCGGGAGTGCCGGCCATCATCGGCCCGGTGCACCTGGTGCCGCATCTGGCGCCGGTGTACGACGCGGTGCCGCGCTGGGCGATCCTCGGCACGGCGGGGCTGCTGCTGATCGTGGTCGGCGCCGGCTACGAGCGCCGGGTCCGCGACCTCAAGCGGCTGCGCCGCGCGGTGGGCCGGCTCCGGTAGCCCGGCTCGTAGTAGTGCCTTGTCCGGCTCAGGTCCGGGCGCGCAGTTCGTCCAGGACCTCCGACACACACGCCGGGTCCGCCCGGTACGGCAGATAGAAGCCCAGTCGATCGGCGACCCCGTAGGCGCGCGAGGCCAGTTCGGCCGCGACGTCCTTGGGTTCGCCGATCGCCACCACCCGGCTCAGCAGCGTGTCGTCGACCGCGTGCGGAATGTCCGACCAGCGGCCGGCCCGGATCAGCGCGTGCAGTTCGACCTGGAGCGCCCCGTATCCCTCGACGTCGAGCACCGGGCGATAGGCGGGCGTGGACGCGTAGAACGCGACCATCGCCCGCGCGCCCTTGATCGCGGCGCGCATCTCCTCCTCGGTGCGCCCGGCGGCGACGATCACGTCGAGCATCACCGAGAACCGCTCGCGGGTGCGCTGCGACAACACCAAGCCGTCGTTCACCGCGTCGGTGAGCGGGCCGCGCACGAACAGGTCGGTGTTGAGCGGGTGCACGAGCAGCCCGTCGGCGTGCTCGGCGACCGTGGTGATCATGCGCCGACCCACCCCGCCCGCGAGCAGCGGCGGCAGCCCGTACGGGTTCGGCCCGGGGCGCAGCGTCGGCGGCATCAGGGTCAGGTCGAAGAACTCGCCGTGGAAGTCCAGCGGCGTCTCCCGCTGCCAGCAGGTGAGCACCGCCCGCACCGCGCGCAGCGTCTCGGCCATCCGGGCCGCCGGGCGCGACCACTTGGCGCCGTAGCGGCGTTCGATGTGCGCCTTGATCTGGGTGCCCAGGCCGAGCCGGAAGCGGCCGTGCGAGGCCAGGTGCAGGTCGTACGCGGTGTGCGCGAGGTGGGTCGGGCTGCGCGGGAAGGCCACCGCGATGTTGGTCATGATGTCCACGCCCGCCGCGGCGGCGGGCACCAGGGGCAGGAAGACGTCGTTGGGGCCCTCGAAGGTGAAGACTCCGTCGAAGCCGGCCTCGCGCAATTCCCGGGCCCGATCGCCGGCGCGGGCCAACGGCGCGTCCAGGAGGGTGTCCACCGCCAGTCGGCGCGGGTTCGGCTGCGGCGTCGGCGTGTCGCCCTCGATCCGGTCCACCCTGCTCCCCCATCCTCCGGCTCACCCGCGTGTGCGGGCCGAAATACGCCGAGGGCCCGACGGTTTCCCGTCGAGCCCTCGGCGATGCGTCGCGTGACGCGCTCAGCCCTCGATGGGCTCGGCGGTCAGCATGCCCGAGTTGATCTCGCGAAGCGCGATCGACAGCGGCTTCTCGTGCACGTGCGTGTCGACGAGCGGACCCACGTATTCCAGCAGGCCCTCGCCGAGCTGCGAGTAGTAGGCGTTGATCTGCCGAGCACGCTTCGCCGCGTAGATGACGAGGCTGTACTTGGAGTCGGTCGCCTCCAGAAGCTCGTCGATGGGCGGGTTGATGATGCCCTCGGGTGCGGTGGAAGAAGCTGACAAGGCAGGGGCCCTTCGAAAAGCTGTGAAAGCTGTGGGTGAAAGTCGGGCTGCCTGGTGCCGTCTGGCGACTACTGCCGGGCAGCCCGAACGATCAAGATACGTTCATCAAGGCTAGCAGTTCGCGTACGACGTCTTCGACGGACGTGTTGACGAGCGTCATGTCGAATTCGGATTCCGCGGCCAGCTCGACCTTCGCGGCGGCCAGGCGCCGCTCGATGACCTCGGGGGATTCGGTCCCCCGGCCCACCAGACGGCGGACCAGTTCGTCCCACGAGGGCGGGGCGAGGAACACCAGGCGTGCCTCGGGCATCGCCTGCCGCACCTGCCGGGCGCCCTGCAGGTCGATTTCCAGCAGGGTCGGAACATCGGCGTCAAGCCGTTCGAGCACGGGCTGTCGCGGGGTTCCATAGCGGTTCCCGGCGAATTCGGCCCATTCGAGCAATTCATCCGAGGCGATCAGTTTGTCGAACTGATCGCCGTCGGTGAAGTGGTACTCCACACCGTCGGTTTCCCCGGGACGGGGTCTACGTGTGGTCGCGGACACAGACAGCCAAACCTCGGGGTGACGGCGGCGCAGGTCGGCGACCACCGTGCTCTTGCCGACCCCGGAGGGGCCGGAGAGCACGATGAGTCGACGGGTGCCGTGCACGGTACGGGGATCGTTGCCGGCGCCCGCGTCAGGACGCGGAGCCACCGAATTCCCGTTCGAGTGCTGCGATCTGGTTCGTGCCGAGACCGCGGACGCGCCGGGTCTCGGAAATGTTCAGCTTCTCCATGAGCTGCTTGGCGCGCACCTTGCCGACGCCGGGGAGGGATTCCAGGAGGGCGGAGACCTTCATCTTGCCCACGACCGGATTGTCCTTGCCCTCCTTGATGACGTCGCTGAGCGAAGCACCGGAGTTCTTGAGCCGGTTCTTCACCTCGGCGCGCTCCCGCCGAGCCGCAGCGGCTTTGGCGAGCGCATCCGCGCGTTCTTCGGGGGTCAGGGGTGGGAGAGCCACGCCGTGTCACCTCGGACTTCGTTGCGATCCTCAAGGCCGCCCGGCTCGGACGGCCACCAACAAACAGTGGAACCTAGCTGGTCAGAGCGTCCGCGGCAACGCGCGACACTCCACCGGGCCGGCTCACGAGGGAGCCTAGTCGGCGAATCGGTCTGCGTCGCCCGAATCGATGGGAAAAGCCCGGCTACCTGCACCAAAACCCAAACCTGACGGAGCGTCGAACGAATCCGGGGCCGCCGGGAAGCACATCCACACCCTCGCACCCCCTCCCGCCACCCTTGCGCTACGGCACCACCATCGACCCCATGCAACCGACGAGCCGTCCGGCCGGTCGGCCCGAAGCGGGTCAACGCGATCGGCGCACACGGAGCCGGTCGGCGCAGCGGAAGCGGACCGACGCGACCGACGCGCGAGCGGGACGGCGCGGCGGGCGCGGTGGGAGCAGGACGGCGGGGACGGGGCCGGTCGGCATGGACGGGGGTCGGGAGCGGGGCGGCGCGAAGGGAGAAGACGGGGCCGGTCGGCACGGCCGGCGCAGGCGGCAGGCGTCGACGCGGGCCCGCGCGGACCGATCGGCGCGAACAGGAGCGGCGCAGGCGGAGCAGGTCGGCGCAGACAGAGCCGGTCGGCACGGACGGCGGGCGCCGACGCGGGCGGCGGGCAGCGCGGACGGCGAGCGTCGATACGGGCGGGGCGGCCGGCGCGCGGCGGCGCGGCCGGGCGCAGGGCGGCGGGTGTCGACGCGGGCCCGCGCGGACGGATCGGCGCGAACAGGAGCGGCGCAGGCGGAGCAGGACGGCGCAGACGGAACCGGTCGGCGCGGACGGCGAGCGTCGATACGGGCGGGGCGGACGGCAGGCGGCGGCGCGGCCGGGCGCAGGGCGGCGCGGGGGTGCTTCGCGTCGAGGCGGGCGTGCTCGGCCGCCGCAGCCGTTCGGGGCGGCCCTCGGGGGCCCGGTGGCCGGGTTCGGTGGCCCGGGGCCCGGAGGGGTGGGCGGGCTCCGCACGGCCGTCCCAGTGGCATCCGTGGGCCATCCCACGTTCGCGCCGTGTCCACCGGGCGCCGGTAGGGGGCGACGAGTGCGACAAGCGGGACGAACGGGGCTGGTCGCCGCGGCCTCCGCCGCCCCGCCACGCCGCTATCGCGCGGCCAGGCCCGTCGCGATCGTGCGCGCCGCCTCGGCGACGTCCGCCGCGCCGGTGATCGGCCGGCCGATCACCAGCAGGTCCGCGCCGTCCGCCAACGCCTGCTCCGGCGTGGCCACCCGACTCTGGTCGCCGAGCGCCGCCCCGACCGGCCGTACGCCCGGCGTGATCAGCACGATGCCGGCCCCCACCTCGGCCCGCACCGCCGCCACCTCGCGCGGCGAACACACGATCGCCCGGGCGCCCGCCGCGACCGCGAGCCCGGCCAGCCGCCGGGCCGCCTCGATCGAGGGACCGGCCAGCCCGACCGCGGCCAGGTCGGCCTCGGCCATCGAGGTCAGCACGGTCACCGCGACGATGTTCACCTCGGGCGCCGCGTCCGCCGCGGCCCGGATCATCGCCGTCCCGCCGCTCGCATGCACCGTCAGGTAGGTCGGCGCCAGCCGGGCAACCGAACGCACCGCGCCCGCCACAGTGTTCGGGATGTCGTGCAGCTTCAGGTCCAGGAACACGTCCCGGCCGCCGCTGGCCTCCCGGGCGCCCGAGACCGCGTCCGCGCCGTCGCGCAGGAAGACCTCAAGGCCGACCTTGACCGTGCTCACGTAGGGGCCCGCGGCCTTGGCCCACGCGAGCGCGCGGTCCAGGTCCGGGGCATCCAGGGCCACCGCCACGGGTGCGAGGTTGCTCATCGGAATCCCACTCTCCTCGACATCGAAAATTCGTCCGCCCACAGGCCCGGACACACTGCGCCCGGACACGAACCACGCCCCGGCCCGGACACGGCGATGCCGGCACGAACCCCGTCCGTACCGGCATCGCCCCGCCCAGGTCTCGCGCTCAGCGGTGCGCGTACCCGATCGCCGCCTCCAGCGATCCGAAACCGCGGGCGATCAACGCCGCCCGCAACTCGTCCAGGATCCGCACCGGCGAGGACGGATCGTTGAAGATCACCGTGCCCACCGACACGGCCGCCGCACCGGCCAGGATGAACTCCAGCGCGTCCAGACCGGTGCGGATGCCGCCCATGCCCACGATCGGCACCTGCGCCATCTGCCCGTCCAGCATCGCCGCGTGCACCTGGTAGACGCAGCGCACCGCGACCGGCCGCACCGCCGGACCGGAGAGCCCGCCGGTGATGCCCGCGAGCACCGGCTTCATCGTGTCCGGGTCGATCGCCATGCCGAGCAGCGTGTTGATCATCGACAGCCCGTCGGCGCCCGCCTCGACGCACGCCCGGGCGATGTCCACGATCGACGTCACGTCCGGCGAGAGCTTGGCCAGCACCGGCACCTGCGGGTCCGCCACGTCGCGGACCGCCCGGATCACGTCGTAGGACGTGGCCGGGTTGCAGGCGAACACCTGGCCGCGGTTGGCCACGTTCGGACACGAGATGTTGGCCTCGATGCCGACCACGCCGGGCGCGCCCTTGAGCCGCTCGGCCAGCGCCACGAAGTCGTCCACGTGCCCGCCCGCGATGGACACGATCGTGCGCCCGCCGCGCGCCGCCAGCCACGGCAGGTCGCGCTCGACGAAGGCGTCGATCCCGGGACCCTGGAGTCCGATCGAGTTGAGCATCCCGGACGGCGTCTCGGCCATCCTCGGGGTGGCCCGACCCGAACGCGGGTACGGCATGATCGTCTTGGTGACCACCGCGCCGATCGCGGCCGGCTCGAAGAACTTGGCCAACTCCTTGCCGTAGCCGGCGCAGCCCGAGGCCGTGGTCACCGGGTTCGGCAGCAGCGTGGAGCCGATCCGGGTGGCCAGGTCGATCCCGCCGCCCGGCAGCATGATCGTGGACGGCGGCGCGTCGTCGAAGTCGCCCGCGTCCTCGTTGTCGGCGAAATTGTCGGCGAAACCGCCGTAGCCGTCGGTCATCAGTGCGCTCCCATCGCCGCTGCGCCCTCGATGTCCGCCGGAATCGTGCCGGCGTCGTCCCAGCGCACCTTGGTGCCGTCGAAGCACGGGCCGTCCACACACGAGCGGACGAACCGGCTGACGCCGTCGTCGCCGACCACCGGGAGCACGCACGTCATGCATACCCCGACGCCGCACGCCATCGACTCCTCGACCGCGGTGAACACGCGCGCGTCGTGCGCGCCCGCCACCTCGGTGACCGCGCGCAGCATGCCCATCGGCCCGCACGCGTAGACGACGTCGGCCTCCACCGCGGTCAGCACCTCGGGCAGCGGCCCGGTGACGAAGCCGCGCACACCCTCCGAGCCGTCGTCGGTGGTGACCACCACGTCCTCGGTGATCGCCTGCGCCTGGTCCACGCCGTACAGCCGCTCCGCCGTCGCCGCGCCGAGCACGAAGGCGACCGAGCCGCCGTCGGCGACGATCCGCTCGGCGAGCGCGAACATCGGCGCGCTGCCGTAGCCGCCGGCCACCATCACCGCGCTGACCGGCTCGGCCGGCAGCGGGAACGGCGTGCCCAGCGGCGCGACCACGTTCACGCTGTCGCCCACCCGAAGCCGGGCCAACTCGCGGGTGCCGCGCCCGGCCTCGGCGAAGACCACGTCGATGGTCTCGGCGGCCGGGTCGGCCCGGTGGATGGAGAACGCGCGGCGCAGCAGCATCGCCGAGTCCACGCCGCCGATCGCCACGGCGACGAAGTGACCGGGTTCGACGCGGGCGGCGATCCCGGGGGCGCGCAGCACCAGGCGGTGGTACGCGCCCGCGGGTTCGCGGCCGACGATCTCCGCCTGCACCTGCAGGGGAAGTGCCATCGGTGTCGTCAGCCCTTTCGGTGGGACGTGATGTGGTCGGCGTGCTCCTGGAGCGAGCGGACCCCGATGTCGCCCGCGATCAGCGACTGGATGCCCTGGACCGCCGCGGCGAAGCCCTGCACCGTGGTGATGCTGGGGATGCCCCGGGTGACCGCGGCGGTGCGGATCTCGTAGCCGTCGAGTCGACCGCCCGTGCCGAACGGGGTGTTGACGATCAGCTCGACGTCGCCGTCGTGGATCAGCTGCACGATGGTGCGCTCGCCGGCCGGGCCCGGGCCCTCGCTGTGCTTGCGCACCGCGGTGGCGGGCACGCCGTTGCGGCGCAGCACCTCGGCAGTGCCCTCGGTGGCCAGGATCTCGAAGCCCATGTCATGCATGGCCTTGACCGGGAACACCATCGAGCGCTTGTCCCGGTTGGCGAAGGACACGAACGCGCGCCCCGTGAGCGGCAGCGAACCGTACGCGCCGGCCTGGGACTTGGCGTAGGCGGTGCCGAACACCGCGTCGATGCCCATCACCTCGCCGGTGGAGCGCATCTCGGGGCTGAGCACGGTGTCCACGCCGCGGCCCTTGGTGTCGCGGAAGCGGTTCCAGGGCAGGACCGCCTCCTTGACCGCGATCGGCGCGTCCATCGGCAGCGTGCCGCCGTCGCCCTCGGCCGGGAGCAGGCCCTCGGCGCGCAGTTCGGCAATCGTGGCGCCGAGCGAGACGCGCGCGGCGGCCTTGGCCAGCGGCACGGCGGTGGCCTTGGACACGAACGGCACGGTCCGCGAGGCGCGCGGGTTGGCCTCCAGGACGTAGAGGATGTCGCCGGAGAGCGCGAACTGGATGTTGATCAGGCCGCGGACCCCGACGCCGTGCGCGATGCCCAGGGTGGCGGCGCGCAGTCGCTTTATGTCGTGCGCGCCCAGCGTGATCGGCGGCAGCGCGCAGGCCGAGTCGCCGGAGTGGATGCCGGCCTCCTCGATGTGCTCCATCACGCCGCCGAGGTACAGGTCCTCGCCGTCGTAGAGCGCGTCCACGTCGATCTCGATGGCGTCGTCGAGGAAACGGTCGACCAGGACCGGGTGCTCGCTGACCAGGCCGGCGTTCTGTTCCAGGTAGGTCGCCAGGGAGGGTTCGTCGTAGACGATCTCCATGCCGCGCCCACCGAGCACGTACGAGGGGCGCACCAGCACCGGGTAGCCGATCTCGGCGGCGATGGCGCTGGCCTCGCCGAAGGAGAACGCGGTGCCGTGCTTGGGCGCGAGCAGTCCGGCCTCGGCCAGCACCCGGCCGAACGCGCCGCGCTCCTCGGCGAGGTGGATCGCCTCGGGCGAGGTGCCCACGATCGGCACGCCCGCGTCCTTGAGCTTTTGCGCCAGGCCCAGCGGGGTCTGCCCGCCGAGCTGGACGAGCACGCCCGCGACCGGTCCGGCCTGGGTCTCGGCGTACACGATCTCCAGCACGTCCTCCAGGGTGAGCGGCTCGAAGTAGAGCCGGTCGGAGGTGTCGTAGTCGGTGGAGACGGTCTCCGGGTTGCAGTTGACCATCACGGTCTCGTAGCCCGCGTCGTGCAGCGCAAACGCGGCGTGCACGCACGAGTAGTCGAACTCGATGCCCTGCCCGATGCGGTTGGGCCCGGAGCCGAGGATGATCACGGCCGGCTTGGTGCGCGGCGCGACCTCCGTCTCCTCGTCGTAGGACGAGTAGTGGTACGGGGTGCGGGCGGCGAACTCGGCGGCGCAGGTGTCCACGGTCTTGTACACCGGCCGCACGCCGAGTGCCTGGCGCACCTCGCGCACGACCTCCTCGCGCATCCCGCGGATCGCCGCGATCTGCCCGTCGGACAGGCCGTGCCGCTTGGCCAGGCGCAGCACCTCGGGGGTGAGCTCCGCCGCGTCGCGGACCTCGCCGGCGATCTCGTGGATCAGGTACATCTGGTCCAGGAACCACGGGTCGATCCGGGTCGCCTCGAACAGCTCCTCGGGCGTGGCGCCGGCCCGGATGGCGTCCATGACCACGTTGATCCGGCCGTCGGTGGGCTTCTCGGCGGCGACCAGCAGCTCGTCCTTGGCGCCGACCTCGGAGACGAAGTCGAACTGCGAGCCCTTCTTCTCCAGCGAGCGCAGCGCCTTGTTCAGCGCCTCGGTGAAGTTGCGGCCGATCGCCATCGCCTCGCCGACCGACTTCATGGTCGTGGTCAGGCGGTCGTCGGCGGCCGGGAACTTCTCGAAGGCGAAGCGCGGGACCTTGACCACGACGTAGTCGAGCGTGGGCTCGAAGCTGGCCGGGGTCTCCTTGGTGATGTCGTTGGGGATCTCGTCGAGCGTGTAGCCGATGGCGAGGCGGGCGGCGATCTTGGCGATCGGGAAGCCGGTCGCCTTGGAGGCCAGCGCCGAGGAGCGGGAGACGCGCGGGTTCATCTCGATGACGATCACCCGGCCGTCGTCCGGGTTGACCGCGAACTGGATGTTGCAGCCGCCGGTGTCCACGCCGACCTCGCGGATGACCGCGATGCCGATGTCGCGCAGGTTCTGGTACTCGCGGTCGGTGAGCGTCATCGCCGGCGCCACGGTGATCGAGTCGCCGGTGTGCACGCCCATCGGGTCGAAGTTCTCGATGGAGCAGACGACCACGACGTTGTCGTGCTTGTCGCGCATCAGCTCCAGCTCGTATTCCTTCCAGCCGAGGATGGACTCCTCCAGGAGCACCTCGGTGGTCGGCGACAGGGTCAGGCCCTGGCCGGCGATCCGGCGCAGGTCGTCCTCGTCGTGCGCGAAGCCGGAGCCGGCGCCGCCCATGGTGAAGGAGGGGCGCACCACGACGGGGTAGCCGCCGAGGGTGTCCACGCCCGCGAGTACGTCCTCCATCGAGTGGCAGATCACCGAGCGGGCCGACTCGCCGTGTCCGATCTTCTCCCGCACCCGCTCGACCACACCCTTGAACAGGTCGCGGTCCTCGCCCTTTTGGATCGAGTCGAGGTTGGCGCCGATCAGTTCGACGTTGTACTTCTCCAGCACGCCGTTCTCGCTGAGCGAGACCGCGATGTTGAGCGCGGTCTGCCCGCCGAGGGTGGGCAGCAGTGCGTCGGGGCGCTCCTTGGCGATGATCTTCTCGACGAACTCGGGGGTGATCGGCTCGACGTAGGTCGCGTCGGCGATCTCCGGGTCGGTCATGATCGTGGCCGGGTTGGAGTTGACCAGGATCACCCGCAGGCCCTCGGCCTTGAGGATGCGGCACGCCTGGGTGCCGGAGTAGTCGAACTCGGCGGCCTGGCCGATGACGATCGGGCCCGAGCCGACGACCAGGACGGACTTCAGGTCGTTGCGCTTAGGCACTCTTGGTCTCCATCAGCGTGACGAAACGGTCGAACAGGTAGGCGGAGTCGTGCGGTCCGGCCGCGGCCTCCGGGTGGTACTGCACGCTGAACGCGGGCCGGTCGAGCAGCCGCAGGCCCTCGACCACGTCGTCGTTGAGGCACACGTGGCTGACCTCGGCGCGCCCGTACGGGGTGTCCGAGACGGTGTCCAGCGGCGCGTCCACGGCGAAGCCGTGGTTGTGCGCGGTGACCTCGACCTTGCCGGTCGTGCGGTCCTGCACGGGCTGGTTGATGCCGCGGTGGCCGTACTTGAGCTTGTAGGTGCCGAAGCCGAGCGCGCGCCCGAGCAGCTGGTTGCCGAAGCAGATCCCGAAGAACGGGGTGCCCTGGTCCAGGACCGCGCGCAGCAGCTCGATCTGGTGGGTGGCGGTGGCCGGGTCGCCGGGGCCGTTGGAGAAGAACACCCCGTCGGGGGCGACGGCGTTGACCTCCTCCAGCGTCGCGGTCGCGGGCAGCACGTGCACCTCGATGCCGCGCTCGGCCATCCGGTGCGGGGTCATGCCCTTGATGCCCAGGTCGAGCGCGGCGACGGTGAAGCGCTTGGCGCCGATCGCGGGGACCACGTAGGCGGCGTCGGTGCTGACCTGTTCGGCGAGGTCGGCGCCGGCCATCTCGGGGCTGGTGCGCACCCGCTCGAGGAGTGCGGCCTCGTCGGCGTGCGCGGCGTCGCCGGAGAAGATGCCGACCCGCATCGCGCCGCGTTCGCGCAGGTGCCGGGTCAGCGCGCGGGTGTCGACACCGCTGATGCCGACCACGCCGTAGCGCGTCAGTTCGTCGTCGAGCGAGCGGCGCGAGCGGTGGTTGGAGGGCACCCGGGCGGGGTCGCGAACGACGTAGCCGGAGACCCAGATGCGCGACGACTCGGGGTCGTCGTCGTTGACGCCGGTGTTGCCGACGTGCGGGGCGGTCATCACCACGACCTGGCGGTGGTACGAGGGGTCGGTCAGGGTCTCCTGGTAGCCCGACATGCCGGTGGAGAACACCGCCTCGCCGAACGTCTCCCCCACCGCGCCGTAGGCGCTGCCGCGGAATGTGCGTCCGTCCTCGAGGACGAGCACCGCAGGCGTCGTGGCCCGTCCGGTCATTGCGGTCACGTGACCGATCCTTCCTGGTGGTTCATTACAGCCGTGCCGGCGGTCGCCGGCGGATCCCCGGCGATCAGCCGGGTGATGGTCTCGATCCACGCGTCGTGGTCGTCGGGGTGGTCGCCGCGAAAGCCGGAGTCGAGCGTGGTGTCGCCGTGCGTCCAGGTGATCACCAGCAGACCGCCCTCGGGCAGCACCTTCCCGGCGATGCCCTTCTCGTGCCGCACACCGGTGAGCGCGGCGGCGGGGACGAAGAAGTCGGTCGCGGCGGGTCGCTCGACCACCAGGCCGTCGGCGCGCAGGGTCAGCTCGACCGGGCTGCGGGTGCCCAGGCCGTGTGCGACGACCCGGTCCAGCCAGTCGCCGGCCGTGGTGCTGCCGAAGTAGCGGCCGACCAGCGGCGGCAGCAGCGGCGCGGCGCCGGACTCGGGCGCGGTGTGCAGTTCGGGGAGCGCGGCCTGGCGTTGACCGCGCTTCTTCCAAGCGCGCCACATCAGCAGGTAGATGCCGAGGACGAAGACGAGGCAGATGCCGATCCAAAGGATGCGACCGCCCCAGTCGGTCACCTCCGCCGACTTGCGGTCGGCGGCGAGCAGCAGCAGGTCGTGGTGGGCGTTGCCTGAGGTCACGCGAGCTTCCCGTCGATCACCGTGGGTACGCCGCGCAGGAACGTGGCGACCACCTTGCCGGGCAGGACCAGGCCGGCATAGGGGGTGTTACGGCTGCGCGAGGCGAGTTCGGACGGTTCGACCGTACGCCGTGCGCCCGGGTCGACCAGCACCAGGTTGGCGGGCTCGCCGACGGCGATCGGGCGACCGTGTCCGTCGAGCCGGCCGATGTCGGCGGGGCGGGTGGACATGCGGTCGGCCACGCCCGCCCAGTCGAGCAGGCCGGTGTCGACCATGGTCTCCTGCACGATCGACAGCGCCGTCTCCAGGCCGAGCATGCCCATCGCGGCGACCGCCCACTCGCAGTCCTTGTCCTCGCTGGGGTGCGGGGCGTGGTCGGTGGCGACCGCATCGATCGTGCCGTCGGCGAGGGCCTCGCGCAGCGCGGTGACGTCGGCGGCGGTGCGCAGCGGCGGGTTGACCTTGTAGACCGGGTCGTAGCTGCGCACGAGTTCGTCGGTGAGCAGCAGGTGGTGGGGGGTGACCTCGGCGGTGACGTTCCAGCCCTTGGACTTGGCCCAGCGCAGGATCTCCACGGAGCCGGCGGTGGAGACGTGGCACACGTGCAGGCGCGAGCCGACGTGCGCGGTGAGCAGCACGTCGCGGGCGATGATCGACTCCTCGGCGACGGCGGGCCAGCCGCGCAGGCCCAGTTCGCCGGAGACGGTGCCCTCGTTCATCTGGGCGCCCTCGGTCAGCCGGGGCTCCTGCGCGTGCTGGGCGACCACGCCGTCGAACGCCTTCACGTACTCCAGGGCGCGGCGCATGATGACCGCGTCGTCGACGCACTTGCCGTCGTCGGAGAACACCCGCACGCGGGCGGCGGAGTCGGCCATCGCGCCGAGTTCGGCCAGGCGCTTGCCCTCCAGGCCGACGGTGACCGCGCCGACCGGGTGCACGTCGCACCGGCCGCTCTCCTGGCCCAGCCGCCAGACCTGCTCGACGGTGCCGGCGGTGTCCGCGACGGGGTCGGTGTTGGCCATTGCGTGCACCGCGGTGAAGCCGCCCAGGGCCGCGGCGTTCGCGCCGGTGGCCACCGTCTCGGCATCCTCGCGGCCGGGCTCGCGCAGGTGGGTGTGCAGGTCGACCAGGCCCGGCAGGAGGATCTGCCCGGCGGCCTCGACGACGGTGGCGCCCTCGGCGGTGAGGCCGGCGCCGATCCCGGCGATCAGGCCGTCGCGGATGAGCACGTCCTGCGCGTCGCCGCCGAGGACCTTGGCGTCCTTGATCAGGTAGGTGCTCACTGCGCGATCTCCTCGGTGCCGGTGCCGCCGTTCGACGCGCTCGCGGCGCCGGGGGTGCTGGGGGTGCTTGCGGTGACGCTGCTGGGGGTGCTCTGGGCGGGTTCGTTGCCGCCCAGGAGCAGGTACAGGACCGCCATGCGCACGCTGACGCCGTTGGTGACCTGCTCGACGATGGTCGAGCGGGTCGAGTCGGCGACCTCGGCGGCGATCTCCATGCCGCGGTTCATCGGGCCGGGGTGCATCACGATGGCGTGCTCGGGGAGCATCGCCATGCGGCGCAGGTCCAGGCCGTAGCGGCGGGAGTATTCGCGCTCGGTGGGGAAGAACGCGGCGTTCATCCGCTCGCGCTGCACGCGCAGCATCATCACCGCGTCGGACTTGGGCAGCGGCGCGTCCAGGTCGTAGGACACCGTGCAGGGCCAGGTCTCCACGCCGATCGGGAGCAGCGTGGGCGGCGCGACGAGGGTGACCTCGGCGCCGAGGGTGGCCAGCAGGAGCACGTTGGAGCGGGCCACGCGGCTGTGCAGGACGTCGCCCACGAGGGTGATCCGGCGGCCTTCGAGGTCGCCCCGGCCGCCGGCCAGCCTGCGGCGCATGGTGAACGCGTCGAGCAGGGCCTGGGTGGGGTGCTCGTGGGTGCCGTCGCCGGCGTTGACCACCGAGCCGCGCAGCCAGCCGGAGCCGGCCAGGCGGTGCGGCGCGCCGGAGGCGTGGTGGCGGATGACGACCGCGTCGGCGCCCATCGCCTGCAGGGTCAGCGCGGTGTCCTTGAGCGATTCGCCCTTGGAGACCGAGGAGCCCTTGGCGGAGAAGTTGATCACGTCGGCGGACAGGCGCTTGGCGGCGGCCTCGAAGGAGATCCGGGTGCGGGTGGAGTCCTCGAAGAACAGGTTGACCACGGTGCGGCCGCGCAGCGTCGGCAGCTTCTTGATCGGCCGCTCGGCGATGTGCGCGAGTTCTTCGGCGGTGTCGAGGATCAGGATGGCGTCGTCGCGGGTGAGGTCCGCGGCCGAGATCAGGTGGCGCTTCACTGGCTACTTCTCCGCGTCGGTGTGGGCGGCGGGGTCGGCCGCGCGGGTGCCGAGCAGGACCGCGTCGCGGCCGTCGTACTCGGCGAGGTGGACCTTGACGGTCTCGCGCTGTGAGGTGGGCAGGTTCTTGCCCACGTAGTCGGCGCGGATCGGGAGTTCGCGGTGGCCGCGGTCGACCAGGACGGCCAGTTGCACCGCGCGCGGGCGGCCGATGTCGCCCAGCGCGTCGAGCGCGGCGCGGATGGTGCGGCCGGAGTAGAGCACGTCGTCGACCAGGACCACGAGCTTGCCGTCGATGCCCTCGGCGGGGATCTCGGTGCGCTCCAGCGCGCGGGCCGGGCCCAGGCGCAGGTCGTCGCGGTACATGGTGATGTCGAGTGCGCCGACGGGGACCTTGGTGCCGTCCTCGATGGAGGCGAGTCGTTCGCCGAGCCGGCGGGCCAGGGCCACGCCGCGGGTCGGGATGCCCAGGAGCACCACGTCGTCGGCGCCCTTGGCGCGTTCGACGATCTCGTGGGCGATGCGGGTCAGTGCCCGGTTGATGTCGGAGGGATCCAGGACCGCACGGGCGGTGGCCGGGTCGAGGTCCTTCGGACGGGCGGCCGACGTGCCGCCAGGGGTGTTGCGGGGTGCTGTCATGGGAAACAGACCTCCTTCCCCGTCTCACAGGACGGGCTTTAAAGGACGCCGGGGTACGTCCCTCACAGTATCAGCCAACATCATCAGTCTTTCGGCCGCCCGGACCGGCGGATCGAGCCGGGGCATATGCCGTGGAAGCTCGCGTAAAGGTGCCTCTCACCTGCATGAATCCGGCTTTGTAGGCCGTTCGGCTTGACGGACGCAAATTACTCTGCGTAACCTCACAATGAGTCACCACCGGGCCAAACGCGACAGTCGCGACGTGCCGAACCTCGCAGCTTCGGGGAGAGTTCGAGGTACAGAAAGCCGGCCCGGAGGTAGCCACCCCATCGGTTCGGCCAACCACCGGTGGACCTTCACGGTCAGTCACCTGTTTTGGGAGCGAGATGTCCAGCGACTACGCCAAGCAGCTCGGGGCGAAGCTCCGCGCGATCCGGACCCAGCAGGGCCTGTCCCTGCACGGCGTCGAGGAGAAGTCCCAGGGCCGCTGGAAGGCCGTCGTCGTCGGTTCGTACGAACGCGGCGACCGTGCGGTAACCGTGCAGCGCCTGGCCGAGCTCGCCGACTTCTACGGCGTCCCCGTGCAGGAGCTGCTGCCCGGCGGCACTCCGAACGGCGCCGCCGAGCCGCCGCCGCGCCTGGTCCTCGACCTGGAGCGGCTGCAGACGGTCCCGTCGGACCAGGCCGGCCCGCTCCAGCGCTACGCGGCCACCATCCAGAGCCAGCGCGGCGACTACAACGGCAAGGTGCTGTCGATCCGCCAGGACGACCTGCGTACCCTGGCCGTGATCTACGACCAGTCCCCGAGCGTGCTGACCGAGCAGCTGATCGGGTGGGGCGTGCTCAACCCGGAGGCACGTCGGGCCGTGGAGCACCAGAGCAACGCGTGACCGCATGACGGCGGAGCGTGACTTCGCCGGGCGGAAAACCTCGCGGGAACCCCGAAGGGTCCCGGAGCCGATCGGCTCCGGGACCCTTCACCTTTTGTACGCTCGCCGCCCTCAGCCGGATTCGCGGACCACCACGCGCGGGTGCACGACCATGCGCCCGCCGGGCCGGTAGTCGCGGCCCCGGATCAGCGTGGTGATCGCGTCCGAGGCGCCGGAGCCCATCGTCCGGGTGTGCATCGAGACGCTGGTCAGCCGGGGCCAGACCAGATCGCAGAACGGCAGGTCGTCGGCGCCGACCACGGCCATGTCCTCCGGCACCGACCAGCCGCACTCGCGCAACGCCGAGATGATCATCAGGGCGAAGTCGTCGTTGCCGGCGAAGACCGCGGTGGGCGGCTCGCTCTCGCGCTGCCACTGGCGCACGATCGCCAGCACGTCCTCGCGCACGTAGCCCACGTCCACCCGGCGCAGCGACACGCCCGCGTCCTCGGCGGCGGCCTGGGCACCCGCCCAGCGCTCCTCGCCGAGGAAGGCCAACGGCCCGGACGGGACCAGGCAGGCCAGTCGGCGGTGGCCGCGGTCGATGAGGTGGCGGACCGCGACGCGGCCGGTGTCGCGGTTGTCGAAGATCGCCGTGGGCACGTCCGGGTGTTCCTCGCGCCCCCACGCGAAGATGGCCCGCACCCCCGCCCGCTTGAGCACGTCGACCGCGCCGCCGGTGAGCCGATTCGATTCCGCCATCACCGCGAGCGGGCGCAGCGCGGCCCACTGGCGGGCCGCGTCCGCGCCGCGCGAGGTGCGGTCGGCGTGGATGAGCAGGCTCAACTCGTGCCGGTTCAGCGCCTCGGTGAGTTCGTCGATGAACGCCTCGAGGAGTTGCCCCATGGGTTGCAGCGGCAGCGGGAAGAGCACCACGTCGCTGTTGCCCGAGCGCAGCGACCGGGCGGGCGCGCTGGGCGCGTAGCCCAGTTCGCGCACGGCGAGCATCACCCGCTCGCGGGTCTGCGCGCTGACCCGGACCCCGGGCGGCGAGTTGAGCACGTAGCTCACGGTGGACCTGGACACGCCGGCGAGTCGGGCGACGTCCGAACTGGTGGGGGGTTTGGCCCCCGCCTCCGGCACGCTCATCCGCGACCCCCCGGGCGGCAAGTGACCGACTTCGTGCTCGTCATCTCGACGACACCCCCTACCGCACCCGCGCGCGGGGCCGGCCCGCGCGCAACCGATGACCATCGGATCACGGGGACGCGCGATCCGTTACCGCTTGGTTAGCCGGCACAACCTTGGCCGTAATCGCTCGAATGCGCTACTGACGCGTGTCGGTCGTTACAAGATCACTCGCAGTGACGATTCGCTGCGCAGCGCACTTTGTTCACCTCTTGAACGATCAAATCGTTATCTAGTCGGGCTGATTTCACGTTGTGGACCCATTCCCCTGCTTATTCGTGTCACCTAGGCTCCGATCCCAACACCACGTCAAATGATTCGGGGCCTCCGTGCAGGGAGGGTTTCGAATCCCCTCCATCGGACGGTCCACATGAGTTCGACCACCACAGAGGAGCCCGGCTCCTCGTCGCCGGCACCGGTGTCCGTCGCGGATCCGGAGAACACCGGATACAAGGTCGCACCGCTCTACGCCACGTTGCCCCTGGCCAACGTCGCGCTCTACATGTTGTGGCTGGGTGTGGGGATCTACCTGCTCCCGGCGCAGGTGATCCACATCAAGGGCGTACCCGACCAGGAAGCGCTCAAGTGGCCGATCTTCTGGGGCGCGCTGTTCGCCACGGTCGGCAACCCGCTGTTCGGCAAGCTCTCCGACATCACCCGGTCGCGCTTCGGCCGCCGGTCGCCGTTCATCCTGTTCTGCGCGATCGTCGGCGCGATCGCCCTGTGCTTCCAGGCCAACGCCAACTCGATCGCGGTCGTGGGTCTGACCTGGGGCATCATCCAGTTCATCATGAACGGGTACCAGGCGGCGCTGACCGCGGTCATGCCCGACCGGGTGCCCGCGAGCAAGTACGGCATGTTCTCCGCGATGATCGGCCTGGGCATCCCGGTAGGCACGATCGTGGTCTCGCTGCTCCTCGCCGGCGTCGACCTGAACATGATCGGGATCGATGCCCAAATCGGCGGGTTCGACGGGAAGTTCGCCGACCCGGCCGACGGCGGGGCCAAGGGCTTCTACCTGATTGCCGCAATCCTGGTGGCCGCCGCGGTGATCTTCGTAATCGTCAGCCCGGACCGGTCCACCAAGGACCTGCCGCGCGAGAAGTTCGAGTTCATCGGCTTCGTCAAGGGCTTCTGGGTCTCGCCGCGCGACCACGCGGACTTCTTCATCGCCCTGGTCTCGCGCCTGGGCGTGATGCTCGGCTACATGGTGGTGCTGCAGTTCAACTACTTCATCCTGCTGATGTACGTCAAGATCCCGCCGGGCGAGGTGTTGGCCAAGCTGGGCACCCTGACGGTGATCAACTCCGTGGTGACCATCGCCGCCGCGATCGTGATCGGCCCGCTCGTGGACCGGGTCGGCCGGGTCAAGCCGTTCGTGGTTGCCTCCGGCGCCGGCGCGGCCCTGTCCCTGGCCATCCCGATGATCTGGGCCACCGAGGACGGCATGATCGCCTTCCAGGTCGCCAACGGCCTCTTCTTCGGCATGTACATGGCCGTCGACATGGCCCTGATCACCCAGGTCCTCCCCCGCCCCCAGGACGTCGGCAAGGACATGGGCCTGATCAACATAGCCAACGCCGGCCCCCAGATCGCCGCCCCGTTCCTGGCCCCCTTCCTGGTCGACGACCTGGACTTCGGCTACAAGGGCCTCTTCGCCTTCGCCGCCGCGATCTCACTGCTCGGCGCGTTGCTTGCCTTGCTGGTCAAGCGCGTGCGGTGAGGGGTGGGCCGGGGTCGGCGGTCGGGGGCGGCGGTCGGGGGCGGCGGTCGGGGGCGGCGGTCGGGGCGGCCGGGGGCGCCGCGGCCGAGGGGACCGGCCAGCCAAGGGGCAGCCCAGCCGAGAGGGCAGTTCAGCCGAGAGGCGGCCCGGCCGAGGGGGCGGCCCGACCGAGGGGGCCGGCCAGCCGGGGGGCAGCCCGACCGAGTCGGGCGGGCCGGCCGAGAGGAAGCCCGACCGAGCCGGGCGGGCCGGCCGAGAGGCGGCCCAGCCGAGGGGACCGGCCCCAAGGGCCAGCCCAGCCCAGGGGGCCGGCCACCCAAGGGCCAGCCCAGCCGAGGGGGCGGCCCAGCCGAAGGGCGGCCGGCCTAAAGGAAACCCGGCCCAGGGGCGGGTTGGCCGAGTGGCAGCGCGGCACAGCCGAACCCCCGGCCCGCCCCCGACCCGGCCGAGCCAAATCCCCCGTCTGCCCCGACCCGGCCCCCAACCCGGCTGCGGCCGACCATCGGCTGGAGTCGGGCCGGGTCAGGCCGGCCGGGACAGCGGAGGCCGTGGCGATCTCACCCCCGACGGCGTGTCACGCAGGCCCACCGACGGCCTTACCCCGCGAAATGCGGCGGGCCCGTTGAGGGTGATGCGGGCCCATCGACGGGCTTGGCCCTGCGAAGTGCGGGAGGGCCGCTGGAGGTAACGCGGGCCCATCGGCGAGCCTTGCGCCGCGAAGGTCGGCAGGACCGTTGAAGGCAATACAGGCCCATCGACGAACCTGGCCCTGCGAAGTGCGCCAGAGCCCCCCAGAGGTGATGAAGGTGAGTCGTGGTGGGCGGGGGGAGTGGTTTCTCCTCCGCTGCGCTCCGTCGGGGGCGGAAGGGGGGGGAGGGCAGGTGCCGCTGCGCGGCGCCCGGTGGGGTTCCGGCTTCGCTGCGCTGCACCGGTGGTGGAGGGAGTTGCGGCTCCGCTGCGCTCCACCGTTGCCTGGGTCGGCGCGGCCGTGGGTCGTGAGTCGACCCCGGTCGGCGAGCGGGTCACGGGAGCAGCGCGCGCCCTCCAGACGCCCCACTTACGCGCCAGGATCTACGTGCAGGCTCTAGACCTACTACCGGGTCTGGACCCACTACCGGGCTCTGAAGCACTCCCGAGTTCTGGACCCGCTGCTGTGTCCCGGACTCGCTTTCTGTGCCCTGGACCGCCCTCCGGACTCACGGCCCGCTGCTGTGCCCCGGACCCGGTTCTGCGTCCTTGACCCCCTACGGGCTCTGAGCCCACCCCTGTGCCGTAGACCCACCTCCATGGGCAAAGCATCCAAGCCCACCGCTGCGCCCAGGGGCCGCTTCCGCACGGGGTCACCCTGCCGCGTCCCGGTCCGGCCCACTCCTCGACTCGGGCCCGGAGGGCCCGGGCGAGCGGTGGAGCGCAGCGGAGCCGCAACTCCCTCCACCACCGGTGCAGCGCAGCGAAGCCGGAACCCCACCAGGCGCCGCGCAGCGGCACCTCCCCTCCCCCCTTCCGCCCCCGACGCAGCGCAGCGAAGGAGAAACCACTCCACCACGCCCACCACGACTCACCCCCACCCACCCGACCGCACCGCACCCCCCGACGCCCCGCCCCCTCCGGGTCCGCGTCAGCCTCGGTGCAGTTCGCCCGCCGTCCAGCGGTCGGCGAGCAGGGTGGCCATGTCGTCCCAGGCGGCCTCGACGATTCGGGACAGGCCGGCGGTGTCCATGACCTCGCCCTCGGTCCATTCGTCCATCGCCACCCGCATGACCGAGTGGTACAGGGTCACCAACAGCGCCGGGCGACGGTCGAGTTCCGGGTCCAGGCCCTCGCGGCGGGCGATCTCCGCCGCCATCCGCCGCTCCAGTTCGATCGCGTTGCGCAGCGAGGCGGCCAGCAGTACCGGGGTGCCCTCGATCAGTCGGCGCATCCGCAGGAACTCGTGGCCCGCGCCGTCGTCCGGCTCGTCGCCGAACTCCGACAACACCTCGGTGCCCGCGCGGCGCAGCGCGGTCAGCGGCGCCTCGTCCGCCGGTCGGGTGGCCAGCGCGGACAGGAACAGCTGCTCGAACTCCATCGCCCGGGCCAGCGCCACCTCCTCCTTGCCCGCGAAGTAGCGGAAGAAGGTGCGCCGGGAGACCTCCACGGCGGCGACGATCTCGTCGATGGTCGTGGCGTCGTACCCCTTGCGCAGGAACAGCTCCTGCGCGGCGTCCACCAGGGCCTCGCGCGTGCGTTCCTTCTTGCGCTCGCGCAAACCCGTCGCGGCGCCGGCCGTGTCCCGCACGTTGCGTCTTCCTCTCCTTGGTCCCTGCACAGTATGGCACTTGTCACTGCGTGCAACTTGAGTGATTTGGCTACTTGGCACACAGTGCCATATCGTTCGATGGTTCGATACGACGCTGAACACGGATGGATGTAGGGGACGTATGAGCCAGACTTCGACGGCGGCGACACCGGACGCACCCCCTCCGGGTCCCTCCGCACCCCCCGCCCGCAAGGGCATGCAGGGCCATCCCTGGCTCACCCTCCTCGCGGTCGCCTTCGGCGTGATGATGGTGGCCCTCGACGGCACCGTCGTCGGCATCGCCAACCCGGCCATCTCCAAGGACCTCGACGCCTCGCTCGCCGACCTGCAATGGGTCACCAACGGCTACCTGCTCGCGCTCGCGGTGTGCCTGATCCCGGCGGGCAAGCTCGGCGACCGCTACGGGCACAAGACGATCTTCCTGATCGGCGCGGCCGGGTTCGCCGCCACGTCGCTGCTCATCGCATTCTCCCAGTCGGTCTCGATGCTGATCGCCTTCCGGGTACTCCAGGGCGTGTTCGGCGCGCTGCTCCAGCCCACCGCGCTCGGTCTGCTGCGCAACAGCTTCCCCGGCAACAAGCTGAACATGGCCATCGGCATCTGGGGCGCGGCGATCTCCACCGCCACCGCCGCCGGTCCGATCGTCGGCGGCCTGCTCGTCGAACACGTCAGCTGGCAGTCGGTGTTCTACATCAACGTGCCCATCGGCGTACTGACGCTGGTGGTCGGCATCTGGGCGCTGGCCAACAGCCGGGTGGCCGGTGCGAGCAACCGGATCGACTACCTCGGCGTGGCGCTGTTGTCGGCGGCGATGTTCTGCCTGGTGTGGGGTGTGATCAAGAGCGGCGAGAAGGGTTGGGGCAGCGCCTACACGCTCGGCTTCATGGCCGCCGCGGTGATCCTGCTCGTGGTCTTCGCGCTGTGGCAGACCCGGGCGGCCGAACCGCTGATGCCGATGGGGATGTTCCGCAACCGGTCGTTCTCGATCGGCATCGTGCTGATGATCTTCATGGCATTCGCGATGTTCGGCGCGATGTTCTTCATCACCTTCTACCTCCAAGGCGTCAACGGGCTCAGCCCGACCGAGACCGGCGTACGGATGTTGCCGATGTCGGTGGTGATGATGATCGGCTCGCCGATCGGCGGCCTCGCGATCACCAAGCTGGGCCCGCGTATTCCGATCATCGCCGGCCTGGCGCTGTCCGCGACCGCGATGGCGCTGCTGGCCCGGCTGGGCGAGGACGCGAGCTTCGGCGCGACCATGCTGCCGTTCGTGCTGCTCGGGTTCGGGCTCAGCCCGATCATGGTGGGCGCCACCGACATCATCGTCGGCAACGCCTCGCTCGAACTCTCCGGCGTGGCCTCGGGGATCCAGCAGGCCGCGATGCAGGTCGGCGGCGCGCTCGGCACGGCCGTGCTCGGCGCGGTGGTGGCGGCCAAGGTCTCCTCGGTACTGCCGGACCGGTGGCCCGCGGCGGCCGGCGACTACGCCACGATGCCGCACGGGCAGCGCGAGGGCATCGAGGGCTCGGTGGCCCAGGGATTCCCGCCGCTGCGCCCGGACCTGCTGGACGGCAGGCAACTGGACGGCCCGGCGACGGCGGCGATCCGACACGCCTCGGACACCACGTTCCTGGACGGCATGCAACTGGCCTTCACCATCGCCGCGATCACGATGGCGGTCGGCATCATCCTGGCCCTGTTCGTCCGCCAGGGCGAAAAGCGCGAGGGCGCGGTCGCCGTACACGTGTAGCGGCCGGCCACCGCCTCCCGTCGGCGGCCACCCACGGGTGCCGCCAAGCGGTGGCCGCGCTCGGCGTATCGGGCGCGGCGTGCCGATCGGCATGGCCTGCCCTGCCCCACCGGCTCGTTGCGGCATGATCCATGGGTAACGGTCATTCGACCTGCGCGCCGTTCCCGACCTCGGTCGGGGGCGGCGTCGTGGGTTTCCGCGGCAAATTAGACAGGTATTCTTACTTCGTGCAGCAAGACACCTCCTCCGGGCCCGAACTGGTGACGTTGCTGGTCACCGCCGTGCGCGGGATCAGCCAACTGTTCTCCGACCGCATGACGGCCGCGGGTTTCGACGAGATCCGGCCCACGCACGGCTTCGCGCTGACCCTGATCGGCGAGGACGGCACCACCGCCACCGAGCTGGGTCGCCGACTGGGCATGACCAAGCAGTCGGCCGGCGAGGTGGTCTCGCACCTGGCCCGGCACGGCTACGTCGACCGCAAACCCGACCCCGCCGACCGCCGCGCCCGCCGGATCACCCTCACCGAACGCGGCCGCGAGTGCCTGCGGGTGATCTGGGCCGAGCTGTCCTGGATCCAGGGCGCCTGGACCAAGGCGGTCGGCGACGACGGGGTCGAGGTACTCAAGGACGGCCTGCGCGCGGGCATGCGCCAGCTCGGCGCCTCCGGCGAACTGCCCGACAACCTCAGCCAGGCGTGGTGGTGGCGCGACGCCCGCAGCCTGTAGCCCGCGCCGCCCTCACCCCGACGCCGGCACCTTTCGGCGCCGGGCCAGGTAGGTGTCGGTGACATGGGCCAGTTCCACCGGCTCCGCGTACTCCCCGATGAACTCCCGTACCCGCGCCAGCATTTCGCCGCGCTGCCGGTCCCCCATCGCGCTCACGTAGCTGAAGGTGGCGATCCGCTCCACGATCGCGTCGTGGGTCAACGACTCGCGGCGCCGGAACAGGGTCCGCTTCGCGGGCTCGAACCACGCACTGCGGGCGATCGCCGGGCGGTGGTCGCACAGGCCGCCGAACGGCCACTCGGCCACCTCGTACAGCCGGTCCACCAGCGCGTTCTCCTGATCCCGCTCGTTCCACAGCAGCGCCAGCACCCCGTCCGGCCGCAACACCCGCGCGATCTCGCGCAGCGCCGGCTCCGGCTCGAACCAGTGGAACGCCTGGGCGACGGTGACCACGTCGACCGCGCCGTCCGGCAGCGGTATCGACTCCGCCGTACCGGCCAGCACCGGCACCCCCTCGACCACCCGGGCGAACGTCTCGCGCATCGCGGCCGACGGCTCCACCGCCGTCACCCGCGCCCCGCGCTCGGCCAGCAGCCGGGTCAACTTGCCGGTACCGGCGGCCAGATCGAGCACCGAGGTGCCCGGCCCGATCCCCGCGCCGGCGCACAGATGATCCATCGCCTCGTTCGAGTAGGACGGTCGCGCCCGCTCGTACCGATCGGTGCCACGGGCGAATCCACGGATGCCGAGATCGTCGGTCGTCATGGCGCGCATTCTCGCCGCGGCTTCGCGCCGCCGACAAGGGCTCCGTCAGGGCCGGCCGACCAGCACCACCGCGGCCAGCACACACGCCGCCACCACCGTCAGCAGCGTCGCGCGAATCGCCCGATCGCCGACCGCGGCGCTGCCGCCCCGAACCGCGTGGTCCACCTGTCGATGCCGCAGCAGCCCCACCACGTACACCCCGAAGCCCGCCGCCATCACCACGAACCCCGGCAGCATGAACCACCAGCTCCCCGGCACGTGGCCGGCCCGTACCAGCAGCGCGCCGTTGGCGACGAACGCCAGCGCCGTGCGCGACCACGCCATCCGGGTGCGCTCGGGCTGCAGCCCCGGATCCAGGGGCGCGCCCGGCAGCGCGGCGGGGTGGCGGGCCATCAGGACACGAGCATGAGCACGACGCTCAGCACGATCACGATCGCCAGACCCGCCGAGACCACCAGCGGCAACGCGGAGAACGGCAGCGCGCGGCCCAACCGCATCGCCCGCTCGACCTGGTACCAGCGCCGATACGCGGTGGCCGACAGGGTCAGCGCCAACCCGACCAGGGCCAGCCCGAGCACCAGGCGCTGCGCCCTCGGGGCCAGGTCCGGCACCAGTTGCACCACCGCCACCCCGCCCGCGAGCAGGGAGAGCGCGGTGCGGATCCAGGCCAGGAACGTGCGTTCGTTGGCGAGGGTGAACCGATAGTCGGGCTCGTCACCGATGTCCCGCAGCCGGGAGCCCTTCCGATCGGATTTCATGATCTTCATTATCGGCACAGGATCCGGGCCGCCTCATCCGGGCCGGCGCGAACGCAGCGAGCCGCCCACCCGGGCGGGGTGGGCGGCTCGACGGGTCCGGCGGCGGACGCCGGCTAGCGCAGCAGCGTCGGCTTGAGATCCTTTATCCGGGCCAGCAGGCCGTTGACGAAGGCCGGCGACTCGTCCGTGGAGTATTCCTTGGCGAGCTCGACCGCCTCGTCGATGGCCACGACGTCGGGGACGTCGCTTTCCCAGAGCAGTTCGTAGATGCCCAGGCGCAGGACGTTGCGGTCCACGCCGGGCATCCGGTCGAGCGTCCAGCCCACGGCGTAGGTGCCGATCAGGTCGTCGATGCGCTTGCGGTGCTCCTGGACGCCCTCGACCAGCCGCATCGTGTATTCGGCGACCTGCGGCTCCGCCTTGTCGGCCCGGAAGCGGCCGACCCAGTCCGCGAGGATGGTCACCGGATCGACACCGCGCTGGTCGGCCTCGAACAGGATCTGCAGCGCGCGCTTCCGGGTCTTGCTGCGGGCACCGGCCACTAGCTGTTCACGCGGCCCAGGTAGTCACCGGAACGGGTGTCGACCTTGACCTTCTCGCCCGTGGTGATGAAGAGCGGAACCGCGATCTCGAAGCCGGTCTCCAGCTTCGCGGGCTTGGTGCCACCGGTGGAGCGGTCGCCCTGGACACCCGGCTCGGTGTACTCGATGAGCAGTTCGACCGAGGCCGGCAGCTCGACGTAGAGCGCGGCGCCCTCGTAGATCGCCACCGTCGCGTCGAAGCCCTCGAGGAGGTAGTTGGCGGCGTCGCCGACGGTCTCGGGCGAGATCGGCAGCTGCTCGTAGGTGTCCGTGTCCATGAACACGAAGTCGGAGCCGTCCTTGTACGAGAACTGCATGCCGCGCTTGTCCACGGTGGCCGTCTCGACCTTCGTGCCGGCGTTGAAGGTCTTGTCCACGACCTTGCCGGAGAGGACATGCTTGAGCTTCGTACGAACGAACGCGCCGCCCTTGCCGGGCTTGACGTGCTGGAACTCGACGACGGACCAGAGCTGGCCGTTGTCGAGCTTGAGCACCATGCCGTTCTTCAGGTCGTTGGTCGTGGCCACGAGTGTGGTGTCTCCTGCGTGCTTCTGGGACCGGATTCTCGCTCGTCGGACGAGGCGGCGGGCGCCGGCCCGCTACAGGACGAGCAATTCCTTGGTCGTGATGGTGAGTAGCTCGGGCCCGCCGTCTTCGAGCGGACGAACCACAAGGGTGTCCTCGATGCGGACACCGCCGCGGCCCGGGAGATAGATCCCCGGTTCGACGGTGACCGGCATGCAAGCGTCCAGCTTACCGGTCGCCGTCGGACCCAGATGCGGGTCCTCGTGGATCTCCAGGCCGACGCCGTGTCCGAGGCCGTGTCCGAAGAAATCCAGGAAGCCGGCCTGCGCGATCACATCGCGCGCGGCCTTGTCCACCGCGACCGCCTCGACCCCCGGCACCAGCGCCTCGCGGCCCGCCTTCTGGGCGGCAAAGACCACACTGTAGATCTCCTGCTGCCAGGCCGCGGGCTCGGTGCCGATCACGAACGTGCGGGTCATGTCGCCGTGGTAGCCGCGGTAGCGCGCACCGAAGTCGATCTTGAGGAAGTCGCCGTCCTCGACCCGGCGGTCCCCGGGGTCGTGGTGCGGAATCGCCGAGTTCGGCCCCGTGGCCACCACCGTGGGGAAGGCCACCGCGTCGGCGCCGTGGTCGGCCATGCGCCGCTCCAGCTCCATCGCGATGTGCCGCTCGGTCCGACCGACCAGGATCGACTCGATCATCTCGCTCAGCGCCCGGTCGCCGATCTCACAGGCGATCCGCAGCGCGGCGATCTCCTCGGGATCCTTGATCCGACGCAGGTCCTCGACCACCCGGCCCAGGTTGACCAGCTCCCCGGCGGTGCTCTCCTCGGCGAGCACCCGACCCAGCTCGCGGTACAGCTCGACCGTGACGTGCTGCTCCTCGATGGCCAGGCGGACCGCGCCGGAGCGGGCGGCGCGGGTGGTCAGCGCCTGCGCGCAGGCCCGCTCGACCAGCAGTTCGACGCCCGGCGACTCCTCCACCGCCTGGGTCGCGTAGCGGCTGTCGGTGCACAACACCGCGCCCGGGCCGGACCCCTCGCCCGGCGCACCCGGTGTGTACACGAGCAGCGCGGCGTTGGAGCCGGTGAACCCCGTCAGGTATCGCACGTTGACGAGGTTGGTGATCAGGGCGACGTCGGCACCGGCACCGGCCAGGCGGGAACGCAGTCGATCACGGCGTCGATCATGGGCCTCGGGCATGGGAACAGCGTAGTCCCGTGAGGTGGGGGTAGCCCGGTGTGACTCGGCGGGACTGCATCCTTCGGGCTCGGGTCGGCGTCTTCCGCGGGCGCGGACCAGCGCAATCACCCGATGTCCGGACAGCGGCCGGGGCCCGGTTCTACCCTTCCTGCGAGGGGGTGGGCTTCAGTGGAAATCAGCGGAAATGACGGAACTGCCACATCTGCGGCGGATGAGCGGTTGGTGGGCCGACTGCGCGCCGCCGCAGCGCGCTATGCGGCAGCCGAGGCGGACCGGTCCACGATCGAGCGGCGGCGCGCCGACGGTCGGCGATTCCCCGACGACGATCAGAGGCTGCAACTACGCGCGGCCCGGCTGGTGGAACAGCACGAGGTGCCCGGGCAGGTGCTGCTGGCCACGTCGCCGCAGGAGAGCGGGCCCGGGCTCGCCGAGCGCATCATCGGCGCCACCAACGATCTACAGAGTCTGAACTTCCTCGCCCGCGGCATGCGCGCCGCCGCATGCGTCGCGCGGATCTGGTACGCCACGGGCGGGCCGGTGCAACCGCAGGCGACCGGCTTCCTGGTCTCGCCGCGCCTGCTGCTGACCAACCATCACGTCTTTCCCGACGCGGCGACCGCGCGCGGCGCGTTCGCCGAGTTCGGCGCGGAGATGGGCATCGACAACGACCTGCCCGCGCACACCACCCGCTTCACGCCGGACCCGGACACGCTGTTCCTGACCGACGAGGATCTGGACTTCACCCTGGTGGCGCTGCGTCCGGGCGGCGACGGGCGGCCGGCGGGGCAGGTGTTCGGGCATCTGTGGCTGCTCGCGGCCGAGGGCAAGCTGGTGATCGGCGATCCGGTGAACGTGATCGGGCACCCGGACGGGCGGCTCAAGGAGATCGCCATCCGGCAGAACCGCTTCACCCAGCGCTTCGACGACTTCATCCAGTACGAGACCGACACCGAGCCGGGCAACTCGGGCTCGCCGGTGTTCAACGACCAGTGGGAGGCGGTCGCGCTGCATCACAGCGGGGTGCCCGCGCACGACGTGTCGGGGGCCGTGCTGAACCTGCACGATCAGCCCTGGCGGCCCGAGCAGGGGCAGGCCGAGATCAAGTGGATCGCCAACGAGGGGGTGCGGATCAGTGTGATCCTGGCCCGCCTCGCGGCGCTGACCACGGGCGACGCGCAGCGGGCGCTGCTCGCCGAGTTGGGTCCCGGCTCGGGCCTGGGCTCGGCGCCGGCGCTGCTGTCGACGGTGCCCGCTCCCCGGCCGCCGATCGAGGTCACCGAGGCGGTTCCGGTCGCCGGGGCGACCGGGCGGCCGGAGGCGTTCGGGGGCCGGCTGCGTCTGGTGTTCGTCCACGGGCGCAGTCAGCAGGGGCGCGATCCGGACGAGTTGCGGCGCGGCTGGGCGGCGGGGCTGAACAGCGGGCTGACCCTGGCGGGGCTGGCGACCATCGATCCGGCCGACGTGTGGTTCCCCTATTACGGCGACCGGCTCGTGCAGGTGATGGAGTCGGCGCTGCCGGGCGAGGCGCCGCTGTCCGCGTCGGCACAGGAGTTGTACGACCGGCTGCTCGACGAGGCCGCGCGGCGGGCGGGCATGCCCCCTGCGGAGGCGGTCGAGCCGGCGACCGAGAGCATCTGGGACCACGTGGTGCGCACCACGCGTGAACCGCTGGGCTGGATCGCCGCGCACACCGGGGTGGACCGGCTGGTAATCAAGGCCGCCTTCAAGGACGTCGCGGCCTATCTCGATCAGGACGACACGCGCACGGCCGTGCTCGACCAGGTGCTGGCCGGGATGCCCGCCGACGGTCCGGTGGTGCTGGTCGCGCACAGCCTGGGCACGGTGGTGGCGATGGATCTGCTGACCCGGCTGGGGCCGGCGGTGCCGGTGGCCGGGTTGATCACCGTGGGCAGCCCGTTGGGGATGGACACCGTTTATTCGCGGCTGCGGATCGGCGGGCCGCATCTGCCGCCGATCGCGGGGCCGTGGTTCAACGCGTGGTGCCGGACCGATCCGGTCGCGATCGGGTGTCCGCTGGCGGACGACTGGAGTGGGCTGGTCGCGGAGTGCGCGGTGGCCAATCCGCTCGATCGTGCGCACGACATCGGCGCGTATCTGGGGCACCCGGAGGTGGCGACGGCGATCGGGCGGTTGCTCGGGTGAGGTCCGCGCGGGCGCGGCGCGGCGGTCCCCGCCTGGGGTGTCACCCACGTGGGTGAGGCCCCAGGCGGGGGCGCTGCTCAGCCGTCGAGTTCCTCGGCGAGCGCGCGCAGCGCCAGGCGGTAGGAGCCGAGGCCGAAGCCGGCGATCGTGCCGCTGGCGACTGCGGCGACCACGCTGGTGTGCCGGAAGCTCTCGCGCGCGTACGGGTTGGAGATGTGCACCTCGATGAACGGCGCGGTGCGCTGGGCGACCGCGTCGCGCAGCCCGTAGGAGTAGTGGGTGAACGCGCCGGGGTTCATCACCACCGGGATGCGGCCGTCGGCGGCCTCGTGCATCCAGCGGATGATCTCGCCCTCGTCGTTGGTCTCGCGGACCTCGACGGCGAAGTCGAGTTCGACGCCGAGGCGTTCGCACTCGGCGACCAGGCCCTGGTACGAGGTCGCGCCGTAGACGTCCGGCTCGCGGCTGCCGAGCCGGCCCAGGTTGGGGCCGTTCAGGACCAGCACCCGGCGCGCGCTCACGCCGAGACCTCGGCGTAGGCGGCGACCAGGAGGGTCGGGTCGGGGGCCTCCAGGACGACCGGCTTGGCCAGGCCGTCCAGGACGATGAAGCGCAGCATGTCGCCGCGCGACTTCTTGTCCACGCGCATGGTCTCCAGGAGCCGGGGCCACGCGTCGCCGCGGTAGGTCAGCGGCAGTCCGACCGCGGCCAGCACGGTGCGGTGCCGGTCGGCGGTGGCGTCGTCGAGGCGACCGGCGAGCCGGCCCAGCTCCGCTGCGTAGACCATGCCGACGCTGACCGCCGCGCCGTGCCGCCACTTGTACCGCTCGGCCTTCTCGATCGCGTGCGCGAGAGTGTGGCCGTAGTTCAGGATCTCCCGGCGGCCGGCCTCCTTGAGGTCGCCGGAGACCACGTCGGCCTTGACCTGGATGGCCCGGGTGATCAGCTCGGCGGTGTCCTTGCCCAGCGGGTCGCGGGCCGCCTCGGGGTCGGCCTCGATCAGGTCCAGGATCACCGGGTCGGCGATGAATCCGGCCTTGATCACCTCGGCCAGGCCGCTGACGTAGTCGTTGCGCGGCAGCGACTCCAGCGTGGCCAGGTCGGCGAGCACGCCGGCGGGCGGGTGGAACGCGCCGACCAGGTTCTTGCCCTCGGCGGTATTGATCCCGGTCTTGCCGCCGACGGCCGCGTCGACCATGCCGAGCAGCGTGGTGGGCATCGCGATCCAGCGCACGCCGCGCAGCCAGCTCGCCGCGACGAAGCCCGCCAAGTCGGTGGTGGCGCCGCCGCCGATGCCGACGATCACATCGGAGCGGGTGAAGCCGGTCTGGCCGAGCACGGACCAGCAGTAGGCCGCGACCGCGACGTCCTTGGCGTCCTCGGCGTTGGGCACCTGGATGGCGATCGCCTCGTAGCCCTGCGCGGCCAGGTCCTCGCGGACCGCCTCGCCGGTGGCGGCCAGCGCCTCCGGGTGCAGGATCGCCACCCGGCGGGCGGAGGTGCCGATCAGCGCGGCGAGTTCGCCGAGCAGGCCGGTGCCCACGAGCACGTCGTAGGGGTCCGAGGTGCCGCCGACACGGATCCGGACGGGTTCGGCGGGGGTGCCGCTCATCGCTTCACGTCTTTCTCGGGCGTGGTGGGCTCGGGTCGGGCCCGGTGGGATGCGGTCTCGAGGGTGCGCCCGATCTCGGCGGCCACGTCCTCGGGGGTGCGGCCGGCGGTGTTCACCATGACCGCGGCGACCTCGGTGTACAGGGGGCGGCGCGCGGCCATCAACTCGCGCCAGCGGGCCCTGGGGTTGCCCATCAGCAGCGGGCGCGGCGCGTCGAGGCCGACCCGCTTGACCGCGTCGGCCAGGTCGACGTCGAGGAAGACCACGTGGTGGTCCGCCAGGAGGTCGCGGGTGGCCGGGTCCAGGATCGCGCCGCCGCCGAGGGCGAGTACGCCGGGGTGGCCGGCCAGCGCGTCGGCGACCGCCCGGTGTTCGAGCGCGCGGAAGTGCGGCTCGCCCTCGTCGACGAAGATGTCCGGGATCGGCTTGCCCGCCCGCGCCTCGACGTCGGCGTCGGTGTCGCGAAAGCCCACCCCGTGCGCCGCGGCAAGCAGCAGACCCACCGTCGTCTTGCCCGCGCCGGGCGGACCGACCAGGACCACCAGTGGGCGCTCGCCCCCGTCCCGGCCGTGCGTGGTGTTCACGCCGTCGGCGATGTCCCCGGCGTCCCCGATGTCTGCCATGGCGCTACCGAATCTCCAACGCGTCCAGGTAGCCGCGCACGTTGCGGGCGGTCTCGTCGACCGAGTCGCCGCCGAACTTCTCGGTGACCAGGTCGGCCAGCACGAGGGCCACCATCGCCTCGGCCACGATGCCCGACGCGGGCACCGCCGCGACGTCGGAGCGCTGGTGGTGGGCCTGGGCCGGCTCGCCGGTGCGCACGTCGAAGGTGGCCAGGGCGCGGGGCACGGTGGCGATCGGCTTCATCGCCGCACGCACGCGTAGCACCTCGCCGGTGGACATGCCGCCCTCCACGCCGCCGGAGCGGTGCGAGGTGCGGCGCGCGCCGTCGGCGGTGTTGACGATCTCGTCGTGCGCCTTCGAGCCGCGCACCCGGGCCAGTTCGAAGCCGTCGCCGAGTTCGACGCCCTTGATCGCCTGGATGCCCATCAGCGCGCCCGCGAGGCGCGAGTCGAGCCGGCGGTCCCAGTGCACGTGGCTGCCCAGGCCCGGAGGCAGTCCGTAGGCGAGCACCTCGACCACGCCGCCGAGCGTGTCGCCGGCCTTTTGCGCGTCGTCCACCTCGGTGACCATCGCGGCCGACGCCTCGGGGTCGAAGCAGCGCACCGGGTCGGCGTCCAGGCGGGCGGTGTCGTCGGGGCCGGGGAAGACGCCGGCGGGTGCCTTGGCCGCGCCGAACTCGACCACGTGGCTGACGATCCGGATGCCGGCGACGCGCTCCA
Organism: Embleya sp. NPDC059237; assembly: GCF_042754105.1. Lineage (NCBI taxonomy): Bacteria > Bacillati > Actinomycetota > Actinomycetes > Kitasatosporales > Streptomycetaceae > Embleya > Embleya sp. NPDC059237. The sequence goes on from NZ_JBHZAE010000020.1 coordinate 135,217, forward strand.
GGAACGCCTTGGCGACCGCACCGAGCGCGACCCGGGCGGCGGTCTCGCGGGCGCTGGCCCGCTCCAGGATCGGCCGGGCCTCGTCGAAGCCGTACTTCTGCATGCCCGCCAGGTCGGCGTGGCCGGGGCGGGGGCGGGTCAGCGCGGCGTTGCGGGCCTGCGCGGCCAGCACCTCCGGGTCCACCGGGTCGGCCGACATGACCGTCTCCCACTTGGGCCACTCGGTGTTGCCGACCATGATCGCGACGGGGCCGCCCTGGGTGAGGCCGTGCCGGACGCCGCCGAGGAAGGTGACCTCGTCGCGCTCGAACTTCATCCGCGCGCCGCGCCCGTAGCCCAGTCGGCGGCGCGCGAGCGCGTCGGCGACCAGGTCGGTCGTGACGGGCACGCCGGCGGGCAGCCCCTCCAGGGTGGCCACGAGTGCGGGGCCGTGCGACTCCCCGGCGGTCAGCCAGCGTAGGTTGCCCACGAATGCTCCTTCTTGCGCGTCACGCGTGCCTGCTCCGGACGGCGGCACGAAGGCCCGGCACGATGCACCGAGCACCGCCGGACAGGATCCGCCCGGCGAATCTCCACCCGAATCCTTTCATGCCCGAGGCGGGCTCCCATCCCCGCGTCCATCTTCCGGACAGTGCCACATGGACCGGTGCCGTCTCACCAGGCGAGATGCAATCGGGACAACTCGGCGCCGCACAACACGCCGCCGAGCGCGCCGAGCAGCAGCCAGGGGCCGAACGGCAGCCGGCTGTCCCGGCGGGCACGGCCCACGAGTATCAGCGCCCCGGCAGTCAGCCCCGCGAGCAGCACGGCCAGGAACGCGCCGGTGACCAGCACGCCCCAGCCGAGCCAGGTCAGATGTATGCCGAGCACGCCGGCGAGCTTGACGTCGCCCATGCCCAGGGCGCCGCGGAACAGCGCGGCCAGGCACAGGTGGTAGCCGGCCAGCGTGACGCCGCCGAGCAGGGCTCTTCGGTAGGCGGTGAAGTCGCCCAGGGCCAGCGACTCCATGCCGAGCAGGGTCAGGCCGGTGGCCAGGGTGACCAGCAGCACCGGGTCGGGCAGCCGCAGGGCGCGCACGTCGACCACGGCGAGGGCGACCCCCGCGACGGCGAGCACGAGGAATGCGAGCAGGTCGAGTCCGGGCCCCAGGCGCCACGCGAGCAGAGCGCAGACGAGCCCGGTCAGCGCTGCGAGCGGCAACGCCCCGAACCGCCCGCTCGCGGCCGACACGGGCTCGACGGGCAGGATCGGCGGACGACCGGGCGGGGCAATGCCACCGACCGAACCGGAGCCGGGGCTTCGGGCGAGCAGGAGATGGATGGGACGGGGCAGCCCGAGCCCGGCGACAAAACCGAACAACGCGCACAGGAGAGTGAGTCCGAGGAACACGCCTGCGACGATACGCAGGATCGTACGCCGGTCACGTTCCGTCGTCCCCAACCCCGGTCCGACGATCACACCAAACCAGAACCCTGTGGACACCAACCCCAAAGCCCACCCCAACCGGCCAACACCCACAACCACCCGCGGCGGTCGGGCGGACGCCGCGCGGGCGCGGGAGGCCGGCGGGCGAGCGGTGGGCGGACAGCTGGTGGGCGGGTGCGGGTGGGCGGCCGGCGGGTGCGGGTGGGTGGCGGGTGTGGGGGTGGCGGTCCTGTGCCCGGTTCGTTCGTCAGTTTCGGCCCGCCAGAGCCGCCTCGCCGGCTGTGCGCATCGCGGTGAGGGGGCCCGGGTGGCCCGTCATCAGTTCCACCTGGAGGACCGCCTGGTGGACGAGCAGGTCCAGGCCGCCCACCACCGTGCCGCCCGCGTGTCCCCACGCGCCCGCGAGCGCGGTGGGCCAAGGGTCGTAGAGCACGTCGAAGAGCACGCCGGGATCGGCCGGTACCTCGATCGCGAGATGGTCGACCGCCCCCTTGGGCGTCGTCGCCACCAGCAGCGGCGCGGCCAGCGCCTCGGCGGCCTCCGTCCACGGACGCACGATCACCGCGACGCCGAGCCGTTCGCCGGCCGCGTACATCTCGCGCTCCCGCTCCGCACCCCGCACATACACCCGCACCGGCCCGTCCGTGACCTCCCGCAACGCGGCAAGCGTCGAGGTCGCGGTGGCCCCCGCGCCCAGCACGGCCGCCGACTCGACCCGGTCCACGCCGCGCTCGCGCAACGCCGCGACCAGGCCCGGCACATCGGTGTTCTCGCCCACCCGGCGGCCGTCGGCGGTGCACACCACGGTGTTCACCGCGTCCACGTCCCGCGCGATCGCGCCGATCTCGTCGAGCAGCGGCCGAATCGCCCGCTTGAGCGGCATGGTCAGCGAGAGCCCGGCCCACGACGCGTCCATCTCGGCGACGAAGCCCGGCAGGGCCGCCTCGTCGATCTCGAACGCGTCGTAGGACCAGTGGGTCAGGCCCAGTTCGGCATACGCCGCCCGGTGCAGGACCGGGGACAACGAGTGCCGGATGGGCGAGCCGAGCACGGCGGCCCGGCGCGGAGGCAGGGGTGGGGTCGAGGGTGTCACGAGGTCGGATGTTCCTTGATCCACTTCGCCAGCTCGGCCTTGAAGTCCTGGAACTCGGAGTCCTTGTCGGTGAACTTGGTGGTGCCCGCGATCGGGTCGACGGTGACGAAGTAGAGGTACTTGCCCGCCGGCGGCGCCAGCGCCGCGTCGATCGCGGCTTTGCTCGGGCTGCCGATCGGCCCGGGCGGCAGACCCTTCTTCACCCGCGTGTTGTAGGGGTTGCTCGCGTCGTTGAGTTCCTTGTTGGTGAGCTGGATGTTGCTCTTGCCCAGGTAGTAGTTGACCGTCGAGTCCAGACCCAGCGACATGTTCTTGCCCAGCCGGTTGTAGATCACCTGGGCGACCTTGCCCTTGTCGTCGGTGGTCTTGCCCTCGGCCTCGACCAGGCTGGCGATGATGATCACGTCGTACGGCTTCTTGCCCATCGCCTGCGCCTTCGCGGCCAGACCGTCCTTGTCGTACTCCTTCACCGCCCGAGCCACCATGTCCTTGAGCACCACCAGCGGGTCCATCCCGGGCGCGGCGATGTAGGAGGCGGGGAACAGGAAACCCTCGATGTTGCCGCCGGCGTAGTCCGGCAGTCCGAGCGAGGGATCCTTCGCGGCGGCCTCGACCTTCTCCTTCGGCACCTTGAGCGTCTTCGCCAGGGACTCGAAGACCTGTGCGGAGCGCATGCCGGGCCGCAGGATGAAGTCCTGCTTGTTCTTGGGGTTCACCAGGATCTCGAAGGCCGACTTCGCGGACATGTGCTTGGCCATCGTGTACGCGCCGGGCTGGATCTTGGACGCGCGCTGGTCCTTGTCCTCCCGGGCGACCTTGGTGAACGCCTCGACGCTCTTGGTGACCCCGACCCGCTTGAGTTCGTTGGCCATCTGCGGGGTGGCCCACCCCGGCTTGATCTCGACCACGAGCGAACCGGAACCGTTGCCGCTGTAGTCCGGCGGCGGGCCGAAACGGTCCTTCAGGAAACCGTAGGCCCAATAACCGCCGCCGCCGAGGATGGCGAGCACGACCACGAGGGCCAAGGAGACCGCACAACCGCTGCGGTTCTTCTTCTTGCGGCCCCGACCGCCGCGCCGCCCGCCGCGCGAACCGTCGTCCTTGCCCCGTCGCCGACTGCGCGGCTCCGACTCCATGCGCAGTCCGAGATCGCTCATGCCGTGGGCCTTTCAGAGTCGGAGACGGACCCGGCCGGAGCGGGAGGCACGGCCTGGCCCGGAGGACGTCCGGAACCTCGCTCGGTGTCGAGCGCGTTTTGCAGGATCACGATCGCGGCCGCCTGGTCGACGACCCCGCGGGCCTTCTTCGCCTTGACGCCGGAGGCCTGGAGCCCTCGGGTCGCGGTGACGGTGGTCAGTCGTTCGTCGACCATGCGCACCTCGATCGCCGGGTCGAGCCCGGCCACGAGTCGGCCGGCGAACAGCCGTGCCTTGGCCGCGGCCGCGCCCTCCTTGCCGGAGAGCGAACGCGGCAGCCCGACCACGACCTCGATCGCCTCGTACTCGGCGACGATCTCCAGGACTCGGGCCACGTCGCGCCGCCCGGCGGGCACGGTCTCCACCGGGGTTGCGATCAGTCCGTGCGGGTCGCTGGCCGCGACGCCGATGCGAACGTCTCCCACGTCGACCGCAATTCGTACTCCGCGTCTCAAGGTCGGCTCTCCGTCACAGACTCTGCGTCACTGACTATTCGGGCATGACGCCCCGGCATACAAGTCCCCCGGGGGTGCGGGAGTCCGGTTCCAGACTTCCACACCCACCGGGGGAACGAGGGTAGGGGACGACTCAGGATGTACGTTCGGCGACTGTCCGGGTGACCGCGGCCAGCGCGTCGGCCACCTTCGTCGGGTCCGAACCGCCGCCCTGGGCCACGTCGTCCTTGCCGCCGCCGCCTCCGCCGAGGGTCTGCGCCGCGACACGAACCAGCTCGCCGGCCTTGACGCCACGCTCGCGCGCGCCGTCGTTGGCGGCGACCACGACCATCGGCTTGCCGTTCACCACCGACACGACCGCGACCGCGGCCGGGCGGGTCGCGAGCCGGCCGCGTACATCCAGCGCCAGCTTGCGCAGGTCGTCGGGTGTGGTGCCGTCGGGCAGCCGGCCGACGGCCAGCGCCACGCCGTGCACGTCCTGCGCGCCGTCGGCCAGACCGGCGGCGGCCTGGAGCACCTGGGCACCGCGCAGCGCGGCGATCTCCTTCTCCGCGTCGCGCAGCTTGGCCATGATCGAGGCGACCCGCTCGGGCAGCTCCTCCGGCCGACCCTTCACCACGTCGGTGAGCTGGTTGACGATGGTGTGCTCGCGCGCCAGGAACTTGTACGCGTCGGCGCCCACCAGCGCCTCGACCCGACGCACACCGGCGCCGATCGAGGACTCGCCGAGCAGCTTGACCAGGCCCAGCTGTGCGGTGTTGTGCACGTGCGTGCCGCCGCACAGCTCCTTGGAGTAGTCCCCCATGGTGACCACACGGACCCGGTCGCCGTACTTCTCGCCGAACATCATCACGGCGCCCTGCTTCTTCGCCTCGTCCATCGACATCACCTCGGCGGTGACGTCGAGGTTGCGCGCGAGCACCTCGTTGATCTTTTGCTCGACGTCGGTGAGCACGCTGCCCGGCACCGCGCCCGGCGCGCCGAAGTCGAAGCGGAAGCGGCCCGGCGCGTTCTCCGAGCCGGCCTGCGCCGCGGTGGGGCCGAGCGCGTCGCGCAGCGCCTGGTGGGTCAGGTGAGTGGCGCTGTGCGCGCGGGCGATGGCGTTGCGCCGGTCGGTGTCGATCTGCGCCAGCGCCTTGGCGCCGACCACGACCTCGCCGACCTGGACCCGGCCGCGGTGCACGGTGACACCGGCGACGGGGGTCTGTACGTCGCGGACCTCGACCACGGCGCCGGTCTCGAGGCGGATGCGGCCGGTGTCGGCGAGCTGGCCGCCGCCCTCGGCGTAGAAGGGGGTGTGGTCGAGCACGACCTCGACCTCGTCGCCCTCCTGCGCGGCGGGCGCGGGCACGCCGTCGACGAGCAGGCCGACCACGGTCACCTCGTTGGCGGTGTCCAGGTAGCCGGTGAACACGGTGCCGCCGGCCGAGTCCGCGACCTCGCGGTACACGGACAGGTCGGCAAGGCCCTGCTTGCGCGCCTGCGCGTCCTTCTTGGCCCGCTGCCGCTGCTCGTTCATCAGCCGGCGGAAGCCGTCCTCGTCGACCGCCAGGCCCTGTTCGGCGGCGATCTCCAGGGTCAGGTCGATCGGGAAGCCCTCGGTGTCGTGCAGCAGGAACGCCACCTCGCCGGGGAGCACGCGCGAGCCCGCGCTCTTCGCCTTGACGATCGACTCGTCGAGCAGCGCGGTGCCCTCCTGGAGCCGGGCCAGGAAGCGCTTCTCCTCGGCCACCGAGACCGCGTCGATGCGCTCGGCGTCCTCGACCAGGTTCGGGTACTGCGGACCCATCGCCTTGATCGTGGTCTCGACCAGGTCGTGCAGCGTCGCGCCCTCGGCGCCCATCAGCCGCATGTTGCGGATCGCCCGGCGCATCATCCGGCGCAGCACGTAGCCGCGGCCCTCGTTGCCCGGCACCACGCCGTCGCCGATCAGCATCACGGCGGTGCGCACGTGGTCGGCCACCACGCGCAGCGACACGTCGGTGGTGTGGTCCTGCCCGTAGACCTTGCCGGTGAGTTCGGCGGCGCGGTCCAGGATCATCCGCGAGGTGTCGATCTCGTACAGGTTGTCGACGCCCTGGAGAATGCACGCCAGGCGCTCCAGGCCGAGCCCGGTGTCGATGTTCTTCGCGGGCAGGTCACCCAGGATCGGGTAGTCGTCCTTGCCGGTGCCGGCGCCGCGCTCGAACTGCATGAAGACCAGGTTCCAGATCTCCAGGTAGCGCTCGCCGTTGACCGCCGGGCCGCCCTCCTCGCCGTACGCGGGGCCGCGGTCGTAGTTGATCTCCGAGCACGGGCCGCACGGTCCCGGCACGCCCATCGACCAGAAGTTCTCCGACTTGCCCAGGCGTTGGATGCGCTCGGGGGGCACGCCGATGACGTCGCGCCAGATGCGTTCGGCCTCGTCGTCGTCGAGGTAGACGGTGATCCACAACTTCTCCGGGTCGAGCCCGTAGCCGCCGTCGGCGACCGAGTTGGTCAGCAACTCCCAGGCGAGCGCGATCGCGCCCTCCTTGAAGTAGTCGCCGAACGAGAAGTTGCCGCACATCTGGAAGAACGAGCCGTGCCGGGTGGTCTTGCCGACCTCCTCGATGTCCAGCGTGCGCACACACTTCTGCACGCTGGTGGCCCGCTTGAAGCTCGGCTTGACCTCGCCCAGGAAGTAGGGCTTGAACGGCACCATGCCGGCGTTCACCAAGAGCAGCGTGGGGTCGTCCGCGACCAGCGACGCCGACGGGACGACGGTGTGTCCGCGTTCTTCGAAAAAGCGCAGCCAGCGCTTGCGGATCTCTGCCGACTCCATCAGGTGCCGTCCCTTCGGTCGTACCGTGCCTTGCCTTCGTACAGCTCGCGCGGGTCGTAGTGCTCCCGCCCGTCGTGCCGGTGCTCGTGCGGCTCGCGCGCGCCGGGCAGTATCCGCCGGCTCGGGGCGGGCGGCAGGGCCGCGGCGGCGACGTCGGCGCCGATCGCCCGGTACAACTCCTGCTCGCGCTCCGCCATGCCCGCGCGGACCTCGTCCGCGAAGTACTTGATCGCCTCGCCGATGCCCGTGACATTGTCGGCGACGCCCTCGGGCGTGTACTTGTATGCCTTGTCCTTGACCTTGCGCGCGGCCCAGACGCCGGCGCCGGCGCCGACCGCGATCCAGAACAGTCTCGCCATCGGTCAGCCCCTTCCGCGCATGCTGCGTTGCCGTGCGACCTTCTGCGCCTTCGCCGCGGTACGCACCCGGCGGCTGAGCTCGGCGCGCTGCTGCGCGGACAGCGCGCGGCGCACACCGTAGCTGAACGCGGCGGTCTTCACGAGTGGCCCGCCGAGCGTGGCGGCGACCGTGGAGGACAGCGCGGTGGCGTTCGTGGTCATGGTCTGCACGTTGCCCGCGATCTGGTCGACGCGGCCCATCTGGGCGTTGGTCGCCCGGACCGTCTCGGTGACCTCGTCGAGCAGCGGGACCGCCCGGTCCGCCACCCCTGCGACCAGGGTCGTGGCCTCCTTGAGCACCTTCGCCAGCTTCACCAGAGCCACCGCGAGAAAGGCGACCAGGATCGCCCAGAAAACGGCGATGATCATCAGCGCGACTTCGCCACCCGACACCGTCATGCGCTCCTTGATGAGTGGGATCAGTCGAGGCGGCGGATACGCGTCGCCCACCTCGGAAAACCCGACCCTACCGCGACCGCGCGGGTCCCCTCGTCCGAGGAAACCCGCGCGGTGGGCGTGGCGTGTGTCGCGACCCGGTGTCGTGTGTGGATCGACCTTCGGTGTCGGTTTGTCGATGTCGTCGATCAGCGGGAGTAGTACTCCACGACCAGCTGCTCGTCGCAGATCACCGGGACCTCGCGGCGCTGCGGGAGACGGTCGAGGCGGGCCATCAGCTTGTCGAGGCGGGCCTCGATGTAGCGCGGGGTCTCGGCGGCGGCGAAACCGCCGGCCTGGACCACCTGGAACAGCGGCTTGGCGCGGCTGCGCTCGCGCACGGCGACCACGTCGTCGGGCTTGAGGCGGTAGGAGGGCTTGTCCACCTTGCCGCCGTTGACCTCGATGTGGCCGTGGGTGACCATCTGCCGCGCCTGGTAGACGGTGCGCGCGAAGCCGGCCCGGAGCACGAAGGCATCCAGGCGGCGCTCGAGGTCGACCACCAACTCGTCGCCGGTCTTGCCGGCGTGCTTGTTGGCGCGGTCGAACGCGGCCCGCATCTGGACCTCGGAGATGTCGTACTGGAAGCGCAGGCGCTGCTTCTCCATCAGCCGGGTCTTGTAGTCGGAGGTCTGCTTGCGACCGCGGCCGTGCTCGCCCGGCGGGTAGGGCCGGTTCTCCAGGTACTTGGCGGCCTTGGGGGTGAGCGCCACTCCGAGCGCGCGGCTGCGGCGGATCTTGGGGCGCGTCTGGTTGGTCAAGGTCGGGTCCTCCGTGCAGGGCCGTTCGGGCGGTTCGGGTGGTCGGGGCGATGCGGGTGTGGCCGGTCCGGTCGTGGGTCGAGGCGCCGGGCCGGAGCGGTGGGCCGCCGGTCGGGCCGTCTTGCCAAGATCGGGATACTTAGGTAAGCCTAACCTTAACGAAGACGCGGCCGTTAGCCCACTCGGGGGTCGCAAACGAGCGCCGTACCTGAGCGCCACACCTGGAGGACGCCATGTCTGTTCCCACCGAGGCCAACGCCGGGCGCACCGATGTCTCTTCCCGGCGACCGCGCACCGCCGAGCGGGCCCGCACCCTGGCCGCCCACGCCGGGTCGGCCACCCTGGACCTGCCCGGCGACCGGGAGGAGCATGTGATCCCCGCCGCACGGGCCGTAGAGGCCGACGGCTCGCTGCTGCTGCTCGTCCCGAGCGAGACCGCCGCGGTGGTGCTGACGTCCCGCGACGACGTGGCCGCCGTGCTGCACCTGGTCGACGTCGCGCCGGTGGCCGTGCCGCACCGGGTCCGGGCGCACTGCTGGATCGCGGGCTGGCTGAGCATCCCCACCGGCCCCGACGCCGAGCGCGCCGCCGCGCTGTTGGCCGAGGCGGCTCCCGACCCCACCGCGTCCGAGCGCGCCGGGACGGTCGTGCGGCTGGAGGTCGGCGAAGTGCTGGTCGACGACCTGTGGGGCACCGGGCACGTCGAGCCCGACGACTACGCCGACGCCGCGCCCGACCCGCTGGCCGGGCACGAGGCCGAACTGCTCCAGCACCTGGCCGCGGCGCACGGCGACGACCTGTACCGGCTGGCGATCGTGGCGGGCGCGCCGGCCTGCGCGGACCGGGTGGCGCCGGTGTCGCTGGACCGACACGGCATCCGGTTGCGCACCGGCGGCCCGGACCGCACGTGTGACGTGCGCTTCGAATTCGAGCACCCGGTGGCCGACCCGACGGAGTTGGGCGGCGCACTGCGCCGGCTGCTGCACGGGGTGCACGGGGAGAGCTGAGGCTTTGGCCGGCCGCTGCGGGGCGGGCGCGCGTCGGGGGCGGTCGTCCGGCTCGCGCGAGGTGTTTCGGCGCGGGCTTCGTCCGCCGATCCCGCCGGCCCGTGGCCTCGCATGATGCGGCGCCCGCCGGGCAGTCTCCTCCTCCGTGATCGGCCGTGCCGGGCCGGGCCCCGGTCGGGAACCGGCTAACGTTTCCGGTCGCGGCACCGGGTGGCGATCCACCCGGACGGATCGCCACGGCCGACCGGTCGACGGTGCCGCCGGCGCGAGCCGGATCGCGGCGGGAACGGCGGAAGGGACGACACGGGGTGTCGGAGCAGCACTCGCGACACGAACCGGAGGGATCGGCGGACGAGGTCGGCCGCGCCCATCCGGGCCCTCGCGCGCCCTGGGAGCCGGAGCGGCCGGCGACACCGCGATCCGGCGCCAGCCCGTGGCAGGACCGGCTGCGCACCCAGCTGCGGTTCAGCGGACACACCGCGAGCATCCCGATCGTGCCCGCCCCGGAGAAGCCCGAGGCCGGCCCCTCGGTCCCGCGCGTACTCGATCTCGCGCTGCGCACCGGCGAGTTGCTGCTGGCCAGCGGCGAGGGCGGGGAGGACGTCGAGGCGGCGATGCTCGGCATCACCGACGCGTACGGCCTGGAACGCTGCCAGCCCAATGTGACCTTCGTCGCGATCACCCTGTCCTACCAGCCCTCACTGGTCGAACCGCCGGTCACGGGCGAGCGCGTGGTGCGCCGCCGCGCCGTCGACTACACCCGGCTCGACGAGGCACACCAACTGGTCGAGGCGATCACCCGATCCGAGTTGACCCTGGAGGAGGCGTACCACCGCCTCGCCGACATCCGCCGCAACCGACACCCGTACCCGCGCCCGCTGTTGCTGCTGTCCGCGGGGCTGATCGCGGCCTTCGCGAGCGTGATGGTCGGCGGTGGACCGATCGTGGCCGTCGCGGCCTGCGTCGCGGCGCTGATCGGCGAGCGGTTGGCGCAGCTGCTCGCCGAGCGCGGCGTCCCGGAGTTCTACCAGTTCGTGCTCGCCTCGATGCCGGCCGCCGCGATCACGGTGGTGATGATCAAACTCGGCGCGGGGATCAACCCGTACGCCGTGGTCACCGGCGGGCTGTTCGCGCTGCTGCCGGGGCGGGCCCTGGTCGCCGCCGTACAGGACGGGCTGACCGGCTTCTACATCACCGCCGCGGCCCGGTTGCTGGAGGTCTTCTACCTGATCGTCGGCATCATCGTGGGCATCTCGATCGTGCTGTACATCGGCGACCAGGTGGGCGTGAAGTTCACCGTCGAGGGGACGTTCAACCTCAACGACAACCCCCGCATCGTGCAACTCCTCGCGGCGGGCGGGGTGTCGCTGACCTTCGCGGTGCTGGTCCAGGTACGTCGGGTGCTGCTGCCGATGGCGGCGGCCGGCGGGGCGGTCGGCTGGGCGGTGTTCCAGGTGCTGCGCGAGGCCGGCGCCGCACCGGTCCTGGCCACGGCGGTGGCCACCGGGCTGCTCGGGCTGCTCGGACAGTTGCTCGCCCGGTGGCACGGGACATCGGCGCTGCCGTACGTGATCCCGGCGATCGGCCCGATGTTGCCGGGCAGCGCGATGTATCAGGGCATGCTCGGCCTGGCCCTCGGCCACACGGACAGCGGCTGGCGCAGCCTGGTGAACGCGGCGTCCCTGGCCCTGGCACTCGCGGCGGGCGTCAACGTCGGCTCCGAGGCGGCCCGCTTCGTCCTGCCTTCCCCGCCGCCGCGCACGGGCCGCGAAATGCGCCCGGCATCGAAGCGCACCCGGGGCTTCTGACCGACGGAGGCGGCGGGGATGCGGGCGAGCGGGCGACCGGGTTGCGGGGGCGGCCGGCTCGGCGACACCCACCGGCGCTCGCGGGGCCGGGCGACCGGGGCCACAGCCGCAGGTGCCACAACGTGAACTCCGGCAACACACCGCCCTACGGGCCCGCCTGGCGTATCGAGGAGCGTGCAGACCGGCTCGGCGACGGTGGGTGTCGGCCAAGTCCGCGTAGCCCGCCACGAGGTGCTCGGGGCAGGGTCGCGGGCGAGCGACCACGGGGCCAGTGCACTCGGTCGCGGTCGCAGGGGGCAGGGCCGCAGGCGCTGTCGCGGTCGCGGGGGCGTGGTCGCAGGGGCTGTCCCGGTCACGGTCGCAGGCGCGGGGGCACGGTCGCAGGCGCTGTCCCGATCGCGGTCGCAGGCGCAGACGCGGGGGGCACGGTCGCAGGCGCTGTCCCGATCGCGGTCGCAGGCGCAGACGCGGGGGGCACGGTCGCAGACGCTGTCCCGATCGCGGTCGCAGGCGCAGACGCGGGGGCACGGTCGCAGACGCAGGGTCACGGTCGCGGGCGCGGTCGCGGGCAGACATCAAGGCGCTCGGGGACGCCCACGGTCGCGGGTGCAGGCGCAGGCGTCGACCCGGTCGCGAGCGTAGGCGGCCGAGGGCATGGTGCGCGTGATTGGCATCGCGGGCGGGCGCTCATGCGGGCCGGGTTCGAGTGAACAGGGGCGTGCTCCTGGCAAGCGGGCGCGGCGGCGGGGGCAAGTCTGTACGCGTGCATGGACGTTGGCGGGGCGTGGACGTCGGCGCGGGCACGCACGTAATCGTCGGCGTGGACATGCCCATCGTCGCGGAGTTGGACGTCCGCGCGTGCCGGGCGTCCGCGTCGGCGCCCGTGACCGTGCCCGCGTTGGCGTGCGCGTCGGCGTTGGCGTTGCCGTCGGCGCCCGTGTCCACGTCGGCGTCGGCACGCCCATCGGCGCGGAGCTGGACGTGAGCGCGTCCCAGGCGTCGGCGTCGGCGCCCGTGTCCGCGGCGGCGGTGTCCGCGGCGGCGGGAACGACCCGGGTGGTGGGGGCGTTCGGGTTTTGGGGCTGTGGTCGTGGAGGCCCCGCTTCGACGCGAGTGGGCCTGGCTGCCGGGGCCACGCCGACAGCATGGAGGGCGCCGCATGCCGGACGCGCACGCATCCAACGGGCCGTTCGCCGCGCTGCGCAGGTGGTCGCCGCCGCGTGACACGCCTGTGCGCGCGGTTGTCCTGGTCCTGCCCGGTGGCCGGGCGTACGGTCGGCAACCCGCCTCCACCCGCAACCTGGCCTATCGACGCATGGTGCCGATAGCCCGCTCCGTACACCGCGCGACCCACGCGGCGGGCGCCGAGACCTGGCTGCTGCGCTACCGGGTGCGCGGCTGGAACGAACCCGATCGCGACCCGGTCCAAGACGCGTGGTGGGCCCTCGACGGCATCCGTGCCCGATACCCCGACGCCGAGGTCACCCTCGTCGGCCACTCGATGGGCGGCCGCACCGCGCTGCGGGTGGCCGGCCACGACAGCGTGCGTACGATCTGCGCGCTGGCGCCCTGGATCGAGGACGACGAACCGTACGCACAACTCGCCGGCCGGGACCTGGTCGTGGTACACGGCACGGCCGACCACACCACGAGCCCGAAGGCCTCGCACCGCTACGCGCTGGCCGCGCGCGAAGTCTCCGACCGCGTCTGCCGATTCGAACTCCCAGACGGCCACGCAATGATGCGCCGCGCACCGGCCTGGACCGAACTGGTCCGGCGCACCGTGGTGGGCGCGGTCACCGGCCGCCTGGACCCCGAGATCGCCCGCGCCATGCGAACACCGGCCCCGGACGGCCTCCGCGCCCCCGCGATCGGCGCGAGCGGCTAGTGCTCTGACCGCGTAGGTTCGCCGGGTTGTGCAGCCGCCGGCCGCGCTTTGTCCTCATCGCCGGACGGACCGGCAACCATCCGGGCACACCACCAACGGCTCACGGTCACACAGAGCCGGGGTCGGCATGCAGGGACAGGGCCGCGACGTCGCCGCCGAAGCCCACCACGAGCGAGCCTTCCGGGGTCACGGTCAGCGCATGGACCGGCGCGGGGAACACCAGCTCCCGGCCGATCCGCCGCCCGGCAGCCGGCTCCCACAGGCACACCGTTCCATCCGAACCACCGGTGACGACCCTGAGTTCTCCACCGATCACCGCGGTCTCCACCGCGGACACAGTGCCATCGTGGCCGACCAGCCTGCCGACTTCCCGTCCCATGACCAGGTCCCATACGCGCACGGTGGCGTCGTAACCTGCCGTGATCGCGTGGGCTCGGCCGCCGACGACCGCTGTCGCGACCGCCCACGCCTCGCCGTCGTGGCCCGGCAGAGGCTCCCCGATCGATTGTCCGGTGGTCAGGTCCCACTGCCAGACCGAGCCGCCGCTCATACAGCCCACCGCATGGGGTCTGTCATCGATCACCAGCGTGTCGACGGCCATCAGGAAGTCGTCGTGTCCGGTGAGTTCGCCGACCTGTTCCCCACCGACCAGATCCCAGACCCGCACGGACACGTCGTCGTCGCCGGCGAGCACACACGGTCGCCCGTGGATGACAGCGGTGCCCAGACACCACACCTCACCGTTGATCCCCGGCAGCTCGCCCGTCTGCTGTCGGGTGGCCAAGTCCCACGCGCGTACCGCCCAGTCGCCGGCCGTGACGACGTACGTTCGACCGTCCACGACCTCCGTCGCCACCGCCCACACTCTGCCGGCGAGGTCGCTCATGGGTCCGCCGACCGGCCGGCCGGTCTCAAGGTCCCGCACCCGGACCGTCCGGTCCTTGCTGCCGGTGACCACGACCTGGCGGCCATCCGCGAAGGCTGTCACCACCGCGTCGACACCGCCGGTGTGACCCGACGGGTTCATCCGGAAGTGCCGGTCACTCTGCGCGCCGGTGGACCACAGCACCCGCCATGGCTCGGCGAAGACATCCTCCACCGGCACGGCGGCTATCCGCGAGGACAACTCCCGGTCCCCGTACCGAGCCGCGTCCAGGGCCGGCAGTTGCCGCCGCACCCACGGTGGCACGTCCCGGTGGACGTCCACCGACGCCCGGTAAACCGCAGCCATGAGTCGCGCATCAGAAGTCGCATCGGAAGCCGGCAACCCCATAACCCGCTCCGGATCAGCGTTGACCAACCATCGCAGGTCCGTCCACCACCCTTCCGCCCCCGACGGATCCGATGCCGAAGCAGTCATACGAACCTCGTCACTCACGGCCGAAACTCTAGTGCTGTGACCGGATTGGTTCGTGGTGTTGGTGTGTCGCCGGTGCTGTCGGGTGAAGTCTCGCCTGCCGGCCGGCAGGAACACCGTGCCGGTGATCGCCCGCCTGGTGCAGGCCGACGAGGACACCGTGCGGGAGGTGATCCACCGGTTCAACGAGATCGGGATGAAGTCTCTGGACCCTCGGTGGGCGGGAGGCCGTCCCCGCCTGCTGACGCCTGAACAGGAGGACTTCGTCGTGGCGACGGCCGGCACACGCCCGGCGGGACTCGGCCGACCGTTCACCCGTTGGTCGATCCGCAAACTCGCCGACCACGTGCGAGGCCTGCCGACCCCTCGCATACGCATCGGCCGCGAAGCCCTGCGCGCATTGCTCGAACGCCGGGGCGTCACGTTCCAACGGACGAAGACGTGGAAGGAGTCGGCCGACCCGGACCGCGAGCGCAAGCTCGACCGGATCGAGCACGTCACACGGTACTTCCCCGATCGTGTCTTCGCGTTCGACGAGTTCGGCCCGTTGGGCATCCGGCCCACCGCGGGCGGCTGTTGGGCCCCGGGGGCCGGCCCGACCGCCACCCGGCCACCTACACACGCACCCACGGCGTCACGTACTTCCATGGCTGTTACTCCATGGGCGACGACACGTTGTGGGGCGTGAACCGCAGGCGGAAGGGCATCACGCCGACCTGGGCGGCCCTGCGCTCGATCCGCGCGGCTCGACCCGACGGCGCCTCGAACCACCCCAACCACACCGTCCAGACGCGGCGGCTGCACGCGTATCTGCGATGGCACAACGCGAACGCCCGCCACCCCGACGTCCTCGCCGCACAGCGCAGGGAACGCGCACGCATCCGCAGCGAGAAGGGCATCCGTTGAGGCGGACGCCACCTCGACAACGCCGCATGATCCACCAACCCGGCGAACGTTTCCGGTCACAGCACTGGCTAGGACGTGGCTGCAAGCCCCGTCATTCGGCACCGATCGCGGTCAGGACGTCGGTGCGAGCGGCGGTGCGCGCCGGCCAGACCGCCGCGACGACGCCCACGACGACCCCCAGGGCGAGGAATCCGGCGACGCCGGCCCAGGGCACGACCAGGACCAGATTCGGCAACTTGTCGCGCAGCGTGCCCAGGATCCCCCAGGCCAGGAACGCCCCGACCAGCAGCCCGAGCACCGCACCGAACACCGAGATGACCGTCGACTCGACCCGGACCATCGTGCGCACCCGCGAGCGGTCCAGCCCGATCGCGCGCAACATGCCGATCTCCCGGCGGCGTTCGAACACCGACATGGCCAAGGTGTTGATCACCCCGAGCACCGCGATCAGCACCGCCATGGCCAGCAACCCGTACATGATGTTGAGCAGCAGGTCGACCGTGCGACTGAAGGACTTCCGGATGGCCGCACGATCCTCCACCTGCACGAGCGGGTTGTCGCCGATCGCACGCTCGATCGCCCGCGTGGTCGCGGCGCTGCCGCCGCCCTCGACGCGCACCATGATCGAACGGATGTCGCGGTCGACCGTGTGCCGCTCCAGCAGCGCGGCCGGCACCGTCACCTTGGTCAACTGTTCGAGGTCGCCCTGGATGCCGCCGATCTTGACGGTGCCCCGGGCGCCGTCGGGGTAGCCGATCGGGATCACCGAGCCGACGCCCCATCCCCGCCGCTTGGCGATGTCCGCGCTGATCAGGATCTCGCCGCGGCGCAGCGCGTCGGCGGCGGCGGTACGGCTGCCGGTCTCGGGCGCGGCGAGGCCGTCGAAGTCGATCAGGTGCTCGATGCCCTTGGGGTCCACTCCGATCACCGCCGCCTCGTGGCCGTCCAGCAGCACCGAGTCCCGGATCAGCGGCGAGATCGCGGTGATCCCGGGCACGCGGGCGACGGCGGCGGGCACGCCGGCGTCGAGCGAGGCGCCGTTGACCGTGCCGATCCGGTAGTCCGCGGCGATCTCGGCGATCGCCCGTTCCTCGACGGCCTGCCGGATCGACGCGCCGAGCATGGTCAGGCCGGCGATCAGGGACAGGCCGATGGTCAGCGCGGACGCGGTGGCGGCGGTACGTCGGGGATTGCGTACCGCGTTGCGCCGGGCCAACCGACCGGCCACGCCGAACACACGATCCAGCAGCGGAGTACCCACGGCGATGGCGGGTCGGGCCAGCGACGGAGTGAGCACGAGGACGCCGATCAACAGCAGGAACGCACCGAGCGCGACCGGGACCCGGCCGCTGTCGCCGGCCGCCGAACGCCCGTACACGGTGAGCGCCGCACCGACCGCCGTCACCAGCGCCCCCAGCGCACCGCGGCCGCGCAGTCCGCCGCGGCCCGCCGGTCGCTCCACCGCGTTCAGCGCGGCGACCGGGGGGATCCGGGACGCCCGCCGAGCGGGCAACCACGCGGCGAGGAGGGTGACCGCGCCGCCCACGAGCAACGCAACCGCGATCGTACGGCCCTCCACGATCAGCGGGCCGGCGGGCAGGTGTGCGCCGAATCGTTCCAGCAGCGCCCGGAGCGCACCGGCCAGCGCGATGCCGGTGGCGAAGCCGAGCAGAGAGGCGATCACGGCGACGGCCGCGGCCTCGAAAAGCACGATCCGGGTGACCTGTCCGCTGCGGGCGCCGACCGCGCGCAACAGGGCCAGTTCGCGGGTGCGTTGGGCGACCAGCATGGTGAAGGTGTTGGCGATGATGAACGTCGCGACGAACAGCGCGATGCCGGCGAACGCGAGCAGCGCGATCGTCATCTGCCGGGTGCCGGCCTCGATCATGTCCACCTGCTCGCGGGCGAGCGTACGTCCGGAGGCGACCCGCAGATTGTCCGCGTCCGGCACCACCCGCCGGGCCGCGGCGCGCAACGCCGCCTCGCTCGTACCGGGAACCGGGACCAGGTCGATCTCGGCGTAGCGCCCCGGCTCGAGCAGCAGCCGCTGTGCGGTCGCGGTCTCGAACAGCACGAGCGAACCACCCGACGACACGCGCGGATCGTCGGTCGCGAACACCCCGGTCAGCCGGGCCGCGATCATCGGCCCGCCGAGCGCGACGCGCACGGTGTCGCCGACCCGGAAGCCGCCCTTGTCCGCGGTCCGCACGTCGAGCGCGATCTCGGCGGCGGCGGCCGGTCCGCGCCCGGACCGCATCGGAAAGCGGGGATCGGTGCCGTCGCCGACCGGCGCGAAGTTCGTCCCGATCGTCGTCCACCCCGATCCGAGCAGGTCACCGTGCCGGTCCACCACGCCGGTGAACCCCTCCAGCACACCACGCGCCCGCGCGACACCGGGCAGCGCGCGCAACCGGGCGAGGGTTTCGTCGGTGAGCGTGGGTTCGGGCCGACCGTGCGCGCGCGAGCCGGTGCGGTCGACGTTGTCGTCCAAGACGGCGACGGACACGTCCGCGAAGCTCTTGGAAGCGGTGTTCTTGAACGCCCGCCCCAGGGTGTCCGACAGGACGAGCGTGCCCACGACGAACGCCACACCGAGCAACACCGCGACGGCGGTCATCGCCAATCTGGTCCGGTGTGCAACAACATTGCGCAGCGCGAAACGAAACACGGGCAACTCCAGAAGGACCGAGCACGAACAGCGGAATCCCGCTCATCCTCACCCGCCCCCACCAGCGCGGACGTCCCCCACCGGTAGCCCTCCGCACCCCCCGATCCATCCCCCTGAAGCCCGACCCGACCCCCAAAAGACGGACCCACACGCCACCCCGACGCACGTCCCGAACGCGTCCCGACGCCGGACAGAGCCACCGAGCGGCACGCGGGGGGAACAGCACGGCGCGCGGTCGCGTAGGCGCCATGGGGCCGCCGCACGCAACGGCTCGCCGCACACCGCCGTCCCACGACAGCCCGCACGCAGTCCGGGCCGACCGCGTGCGCCGACACGGGCCTTCTCCGCGAGGTCCGCGCCATCCGGGACGCCCCACCCGGAACGACTCACCTCGCGTAGGCACCTCCACCACACCGATCACCCGACGCGCATCGCCCCCGCGTATGGGGTGGTCGCGGGTCGGTCCAAGGGCGCCCGCGAACGCGCACGCCCACCGTCGCAGGGGGCGGGTGCGAGTGTGTCCTCCCGCCGCGCCGGGCGGGGGCGCCTTCACCTCTGTCGGGGCGGGCGGGGGCCCTTCCCGCCGCGACAAGGGTGCGCGGGGTGGGGTGGAGTCCTCGCGTCGGTCAGGACTTCGGCGGGGTCGGCGTGTTCAGGCGCGTGCGGAGCCACGTGGTGATGTCGGCGTAGCGGGCCTCGGCGCCGTGGCGGGTGGGCTCGTAGTAGGTGCGGCCATGGATGGCGTCGGGCGCGTATTGCTGCGCCGCCACGCCGTCGGGGTCGTCGTGCGGGTAGAGGTAGCCCTGCGCGTGGCCGAGTTTGGCGGCGCCCTTGTAGTGCCCGTCCCGCAGGTGCGGTGGGACGGGACCGGCCAGCCCCTTCCGGACGTCGGCGAGCGCGGCGTCGATCGCCAGGTAGGCGGCGTTCGACTTGGGTGCGAGGGCGAGGTGGATGACCGCCTGGGACAGCGTGATCCGCGCCTCGGGGAAGCCGATCAGCGCGACCGCCTGCGCGGCGGCCACCGCGACCTGGATCGCGGTGGGATCGGCCATCCCGATGTCCTCGCTCGCCGAGATCATCAACCGCCGGGCGATGAAGCGCGGATCCTCCCCCGCCTCCACCATCCGCGCGAGGTAGTGCAGCGCGGCGTCCACGTCCGAGCCCCGGATCGACTTGATCAACGCGCTCGCCACGTCGTAGTGCTGATCCCCGTCCCGGTCGTACCGCACCGCCGCCCGGTCCACCGCGCTCTCCAGCGTGGCCAGGGTGATCGATTCCTCGCCCTTGTCGGCGGCCGACCCCGCACCCGCCTCCAACGCGGTCAGGACACGCCGCGCGTCACCACCCGCGATCCGCAGCAGGTGCTCCTCGGCGTCGGAGTCGAGGGTGAGCGTCCCGGCCAGGCCCCGTTCGTCGGTGAGCGCGCGCTGCACCACCTCGCGCAGGTCGTCATCGGTCAACGACTCCAGGGTCAGCAGGAGCGACCGGGACAGCAGCGGGCTGATGATCGAGAAGTACGGGTTCTCGGTGGTCGCCGCGATCAGCGTCACCCATCGGTTCTCCACGGCCGGCAGCAACGAATCCTGCTGGGCCTTGGAAAAGCGGTGGATCTCGTCGAGGAAGAGCACCGTGTCCCGCCCCTGGGAGCCGGCGTGCCGACGCGCGTCCTCGATCACCGCGCGCACTTCCTTGACGCCCGCCGTGATCGCGGACAGTTCCACGAACCGCTGACGGGTGACATGGCTGACCACATAGGCGAGCGTGGTCTTGCCGGTACCGGGCGGTCCCCACAAAATCACCGAACTCGGCGCGGTGACCCGACTCTCCGACGCCACCAGCCGACGCAACGGCGACCCTTCACCCAGCAGGTGCCGCTGCCCGACCACCTCGTCCAGATCACGCGGCCGCATCCGCACGGCAAGCGGCGCAAGCGAGGGGTCCTTGGCCTGCCGCGCCTCGGCGGCAGCAGTAAAAAGATCGGCATCCACCCAACGACCCTAACCCGCACCCCCGACCCCAACCCCGACGGCAGCCACTCACGAAAACCCCCGGCACGCCCCGAGGCCATCCGGCCCGAACGGGCAAGGACCGGCAACAATCCGAACCAGGCTTCGCGATGCCCACAGACCGAGGCGGGTCGCGGGCAATCCAACGGCTTGCGTTCCCCGGCACCGGCGGCGGCAGAGCTGGAGGACGACCGGATCGACGCCACCGGCGAGACTTCTCGAATGGGCCGGGTACCCCCACGCCCGTTTTACTTCGGTTGCGGGCCGCCGCTCCGGGACCGGGTCCGTCCCGAGGCATCGGCCGCCGCCGGCGCGCGGGGCTCCGAGACCGGGGCTCCCGACGAGACAACTGCACTACTCAACGAAACCCGGCCGGCAACGGCGGAAAAGGCGGGCGCCCAGGTCGAGTCCACCGTGGAACCTGCAGGGGTGGCCCGGGCGCTCCCAACGCGCACGCCGCACCTTTGGCCCCGGGTGGCCGGTCCGAGGCCGGTCCGAGTCGGTGCATGGGCCGCCGCCGGCGTGCGGGGCTTCGAGACTTGGGCTCCCGACGAGACAGACGCATTGCTCACCGAAAACCGGCCGGCAGCGGGGGCAGGGAGGTGGTCGGGTCGAGTCTGCCGAGGAGCCTTCCCGAGGGGGTCGAGTGCTTTCGGCGGGCGTTGCGCTTGCGGTGGCGGGTGGCTGGTGCGGGGCCGGCCAGAGTCGGTGATGGGCCGCCGCCGGCGTGCGGGGCTCCAAGGCCCGGCGCTCCCGACGAGACAGACGCATTGCTCACCGAAAACCGGCCGGCAGCGGGGGCAGGAGGGGCCCGGGTCGAGTTCGCCGGGAGCGTTCCCAAGTGGGTCGGGGCATTTCGGGGGCGTTTGGGAAGAGGGTTGGGGTCCGGAACCGGATCTCGGCGGGTGGTTGGTGGGCTTCGAGCTTCGGTGACCTGCGGTTTTGCGTGGCCGGGGTGAAAAGTCGGGCGCCGAGTGCCGGTTTCGTATGCTGCGCCTCTCTCAACACCGGAACGGAGACCGAAGCCACCCGATCGGAGCCGAATTCGAGCGCTACGACTACCCAAAGGCCGTCGAGAAGACCAAAAGTGCCCAGCAGAGGCCAAACCCGGATCCCGAGACGCCCCAAACAATCCTCACCTGCACTGACCTGCAGTTTTCTCTCGCACCGAGGCAACAGCACCCCACGCAATCCAGGTTCGTGAACCTTCGTCACCCACACGCCCACCGCCCGCCGGAAACACCCGGCCCCCTCACGAAGGCACCCCAGAGGACTCAACCCGACCACCCACCCTGCCCGCCGCCGGCCGGTTTTCACCGACCAACACACCCGCCCCACCGAAACCCCGAGTCTCGAAGCCCCGCACGCCGGCGGCGGCCCACCACCGACTCGGACAGACCCCGCACCAGCCAGCCCGCCACCGCAAGCGCAACGCCCGCCGAAAAGACTCAACCCCCTCGGGAAGGCTCCTCGGCAGACTCGACCCGAGCACCCACCCGCTCCCCCGCTGCCGGCCGGTTTTCACCGACCAACACACCCGCCTCACCGGAAACCCCAAGTCCCGAAGCCCCGAGCGCCGGCGGCGGCCCATCACCGACTCTGGCCGGCCCCGCACCAGCCACCCGCCACCGCAAGCGCAACACCCGCCGAAAGCACTCGACCCCCTCGGGAAGGCTCCTCGGCAGACTCGACCCGAGCACCCACCCGCTCCCCCGCTGCCGGCCGGTTTTCACCGACCAACACACCCGCCTCACCGGAAACCCCAAGTCCCGAAGCCCCGAGCGCCGGCGGCGGCCCATCACCGACTCTGGCCGGCCCCGCACCAGCCACCCGCCACCGCAAGCGCAACGCCCGCCGCCTGTCGCCCTCGCGTCGTCCCGCCCCCGCGCTGCCCCCGCGCGTGTCGCGATTCGGGCCGGGTGGCGCGACGGCCGACGCCGGCCCGGGGGTTCGTCGGTGGCGTGGGTCAGCGTAGGACGCCGGCTGATTTGGCTGTTTGGAGCCATTCGGGGAATTCGTTCATCAGGTTGTCGTAGAGCGTGGCGTCGGGCATGCGGCGGGGGTCGGCGCCTGCTTCGAAGAAGCCTGCGTTGTCGACCACGCGGTACTTCGGGGCGGGCAGGTCGTCGAGGCGGTGCAGGAAGCGGAATTCGTCTCGGCCGAAGCCGATGAACTGCCAGAAGATGGGCAGTTCGGCCGCCTTGCACAGAGCCTTCTCCGCGGCCTTGGCGTTGTTCGGCGCGCCGTCGGTCTGGAAGATCACGAAGGCCGGGTCGGTCGCGCCGCACGAGCGGTAGTGCGCGATCACCGCCTCCATCGCGGACACGTAGTCGGTGGTGCCCATGTGGCCGAGCTTCTTGTGCAGCGCGGCGATGCGGCCGCCGTAGTTGTCCAGCGAGATCTCCTCGGCCGCGTAGGCCTTCGTGTCGAAGAAGATCACCGGCACCGTGCCGTCGTCGTCGAAGTGCGCGGCTGCGGCCAACACCCGGTCGGCGAGCGCCTGGACGCTGCCGTTCTTGTAGAACGGCGCCATGCTGCCCGAGCGGTCGAGCACCAGATAGACCGCCGCCCGCACACCGGCCAGCCTGTTCTTCTCCAGGCTGACCCCGGCCGCCTTGTAGAGGCTGACCAGGCCGGGCGCGGAACGCTCGATCTTGTCGAGGCTGACCGCCGAGCCGCTGCCGCTGCGCACGGTGGCCGAGGGTGTCGCGCCGACCGGAGGCGGAGCCGCCGGGGCCGGTGCAGGCTTCGACTTCTTGCGACCGAACAGCGAGAAGGGCATGGCGAGGCTCCCAGCAGTCGAACGAGTCGGGTGGCCGCCCCCTCCCGGGGGCTTCCCGCGCCTACGCTCCCAGATGCCCCACCCCCACGAACAGGGGCAGATCCCTCACGAATCGGCCATGTCGCACCCCGCCCGCCCGCGCCGAACCCGGTCGGCCGTCCACCCCGGCGGCACCACCACCACCTCGCCCACGTCCCCGGCCCACATCACCTGCGGCCCGAACGCCTCGGCCAGCGCCACCACCGCCCGCTCCACCGCGCCCTCCCCCGGAGCCCGGCAGGTCAGCCCGGACGCCGGCTCGTCGGCGCCGATCCGCTTGCGCTCACCCGCGACCGCCAGCGCGAGGCCGCCCAGATGATCGCCGTCACCACCCCCGGGCCGCTCCGGGAGCGGATCGGCCACCTCCGCGCCGTCGACCCACAGACTGAACCAGCAGCGCGCCGACAACCCTTCGCCCCGCAACACCCCCAACAGATCGCCGACTTGCGGATACGACGCGGCACGCGCCTCCTCCAGGAGGTCGGCCGGCACGGGCGTGCCGAACGACTCGACGAACTCCAGGCCTCCCTCGCCGTCGGTGAACCACCGCAGCGGATTGATATGCACGGTGTGGCTCATGCGACCTCCCGATTCGAGCCCCGACCTCGACCCGCTCCAGCATCCCGCCCGCCTCCGACATGCGAGGCGACCCGAACCCCCGCCCCGGCCTCGGCGCCGGCCCCCGCCTCCACGGCAACGAGCGCACCACCTCCGCCCGTTGCACCATCGCCGGCCTCGCCGCTCGCCGCCCGCTCCAGTGCCGCCGCGCGCCGCCGCCGCGACGCGTAGAACCACTCCTGCCATTCCCGCGTGCCCTCGATCGCCTGCACGCGCGCCATCGCGTACAACCGCACCGGCGGCGAGCCGCGATATCGCATATTGGCCATCGTCCCGTCGGGCTCGGTCAGGAAGCGCCCGATGGCGCCCTGCGTCCAGCCGCGCCCCAGCACGGTCGACCGCGTCACGTACTCCGCCGGCGCCCGCCGCTTGGTCAAGTCCACCGCCATGTCGGCCTCCCCGAGGTAGTGCGAACCGATCTCGGCGACCGGCTCGACTCCCAAGGTAGGCATCGATGCCTGTGCTTGCTTCCCTCTTGTGCAGAAGCGTTTTTCCTACGCCCGCTCCCGTCTCCACACGCCCCCACCTCCGCGCGCCCCGCCCCACACACACCCGCCCCACCCCCGCACGCCCCCAACGCCGAAGGGCGGCCGAGCCATTGGCCCGACCGCCCCACAACATCCACCGACGGATGGTTACGCCTTCTCTGCCGCTTCCGCAGCCGCGCCCTCACCCGAACCCGAGCCGGACCCCGAACCCGACTTCGGCTTCGCGTCGATCCCCGCCTCCCGCCGCTGCTGCACCGTGATCGGCGACGGCGCCCCGGTCAACGGATCCCCACCGGAAGCCGTCTTCGGGAACGCGATCACATCCCGAATCGACTCCGCCCCGCCCAACAACGCCACCAGCCGGTCCAACCCCAACGCGATCCCACCATGCGGCGGCGGCCCATACGCGAACGCGTCCAGCAGGAACCCGAACTGCGACTGCGCCTCCTCCTCCGACATCCCGATCGCCGCGAACGCGCGCTCCTGCACGTCCCGACGGTGGATACGGATCGAACCGCCGCCGATCTCGGTGCCGTTGAGCACGATGTCGTACGCGTTCGACAGCGCCTCGCCCGGGTTCTTGTCGAACCCGTCCAGCCACTCCGCCGTCGGCGCCGTGAAGGGGTGGTGGATCGCGTGCCAGCCCTGGTGGTTGCCGGCCGCGTCCTCGATCGGCTCGAACATCGGGAAGTCGACGACCCAGAGGAAGTTCCACTTCGACTCGTCGATCAACGACCCGCGCCGGGCGATCTCCAACCGCGCCGCGCCCAGCAGTTCGAGCTGCGCCGTGCGCCGCCCGGCCGCGAAGAAGATGCAGTCGCCCCTGCTCGCCCCGGTCGCCTCGACCAAGCCGGCCAGGTGCTCCTCGGACAGGTTCTTGGCCACCGGGCCGCGCAGTTCGCCGGTCTCCGCGTCGACCAGCACATAGGCGAGCCCGCGCGCCCCGCGTGCCTTGGCCCAGTCCTGCCAGCCGTCCAGCTCCTTGCGGGTCTGCGCGGCGCCGCCGGGCATCACCACCGCGCCGATGAACTCGGCCTGGAACACCCGGAACGACGTGCCCTCGAAGTAGGCCGTCAGGTCTACCAGTTCGCACCCGAAGCGGGTGTCCGGCTTGTCCGAGCCGTAGCGCGCCATCGCCTCGGCGTAGGGCAGCCGGGGCAGCGGCAGCGCGATCTCCACGCCGTGCACCTCGCGCCACACCCGCGCGATCAGCTTCTCGGTCAGCGCCAGGATGTCCTCGGCGTCGCAGAACGACATCTCGACGTCCAGCTGGGTGAACTCCGGCTGCCGGTCGGCCCGGAAGTCCTCGTCCCGGAAACAGCGCGCGATCTGGTAGTAGCGCTCCATGCCGGCCACCATCAACAGCTGCTTGAACAGCTGCGGCGACTGCGGCAGCGCGTACCACGAGCCCGGCTGCAGCCGCACCGGCACCAGGAAGTCGCGGGCGCCCTCGGGCGTGGAGCGGGTCAGGTACGGCGTCTCGATGTCGAGGAAGTCGTGGTCCTCCATCACCTCGCGGATCACCCGGGTGACCTTCGAGCGCAGCCGCAGGTTGCGCGCCATCGACGCGCGCCGCAGGTCGAGGTAGCGGTGCTTGAGCCGCACCTCCTCGTTGACCGTGCCTGGGGTGTACTCCTCGATCGGGAACGGCAGCGGCGCCGCCTCCGACAGGATCTCGAAGTCGTCCACGACGACCTCGACCGCCCCGGTGGGGATCTCGGTGTTCTCGTTGCCGTCGGGACGCACCCGCACGTCGCCGGTGACCCGTACGCAGAACTCGGAGCGCAGGTTGTGCACCGTCTCCAGGTCGCGGAAGACCACCTGCACGGTGCCCGAGGCGTCGCGCAGGTCCACGAACGCCACGCCGCCGTGATCGCGCCGCCGGGCCACCCAGCCGGCGAGCGTCACGGTGTGGCCGGCGTGCTCGGCGCGGAGCGTCCCGGCGTCATCGGTGCGGATCACTGAAGCTTCTCCTTCAAGACGGTGACGACCTGGTCGAGCGGGACCGGGGTCTGGTCCCCGTTCGACAGGTCCTTGATCTGGGCGACGCCCTCGGTGAGGTCACGATCGCCGACGACGATGGCGTAGCGGGCGCCGGATTGCGACGCGGCCTTCATGGCGCCCTTGAGCTTCTTCCCGCCGAACGCCATGTCGGCGGGAATGTCCTCGATCCGCAGCTGGGTGACCATGGCGAACACCGCGCGGCGGGCCGCGTCGCCGATCGCCACGCCGTAGACGTCGCAGTCGGCGGGCGTCTCCACGGTCTGGCCCTCGGCCTCCATCGCGAGCATCGTGCGACCGATGCCCAGCGCCCAGCCCACCGAGGGCAGGTCGGGGCCGCCGAGGTCCTCGGACAGGCCGTCGTAGCGCCCGCCGCCGCCGATCGCCGACTGCGCGCCGAGGCCGTCGTGCACGAACTCGAACGTGGTGCGGTTGTAGTAGTCGAGGCCCCGGACCAGCCGGGGGGTGTCCTCGTAGGCGATCTCCAACTCGTCGAGCATGCCGCGCACGAACGTGTGGTGTGCGGCGCACGCCTCGCACAGGTGGTCGGTGATCAGCGGGGCGTCGGCGATCAGCGCCTGCACCTCGGGCCGCTTGTCGTCGAGCACGCGCAGCGGGTTGATCTCGATCCGCGCGTGCGTCTCCGCGTCCAGGTCGAGCGCGCGCAGGAACTCCTGCAGCTTGGCCCGGTAGACGGGGCGGCACTCGCGGCAGCCGAGCGAGTTGAGCAGCAGCCGGAAGTCGCGCAGGCCGAGCTTTTGGAAACCCTCGGTGGCCAGCGCGATCATCTCGACGTCGACCAGCGGGTCGTCGCTGCCGATCGCCTCGGCGCCGACCTGGGTGAACTGCCGGGTACGGCCGGCCTGCGGACGCTCGTAGCGGTAGTACGAGCCGAAGTACCACAACTTCACGGGCAGTCGGCCCGCGTACAGGTTGTGCTGGAGCACCGAGCGCATCACCGCCGCGGTGCCCTCGGGGCGCAGCGTCAGCGAACGGCCGCCGCGGTCCTCGAAGGTGTACATCTCCTTGGTCACGATGTCGGTGGACTCGCCGACGCCGCGCAGGAAGAGGCCGGTCTCCTCGAAGGTGGGGGTCTCGATGTACTGGAATCCCGCGTCGCGCAGTTCCAGGCCGAACTGGATCCGGATCCGGTTGAACGTCTCCGAGTACGGCGGGAGCATGTCGAAGGTGCCCTTGGGGGCGTTGAAGGTACTCACGGTATGAAAATCCGTCACATTCCTCGGTGCGGTCCCGCGGGCGGCGTCAGCTCTTGCAGATACGGATTGCTCGCGCGCTCGCGGCCGATCGTCGTCTGGGGGCCGTGGCCGGACAGGACGACGGTCTCGTCCGGCAGGGGCAGACACACCCGGGACAACGAGCGCAACATCTGCGCGTGATCGCCGCCGGGCAGGTCGGTGCGTCCGATGGAGCCGGCGAACAGCAGGTCACCCGAGTACAGGATGGGCGGGATGTCCGCGCTTCCCTGGGTGCCGAAGGCCACCGACCCCTGTGTATGGCCGGGCGCATGATGGACCGTCAGCTCAAGGCCCGCGAGTTCGAGCACGGCGCCGTCGGTGAGCAGGCGCACGTCCTCGGGTTCGGTGAAGGTCATCCCGCCGAACAACTGCTGTCCCACGCCGAGCGACAGGCCCTTGGCCGGGTCGGAGAGCAGGTCGCGGTCGTCGGGGTGGATCCACGCGGACACCTTGTGCTCGGCGCACACCGGTACCACCGAGAACATGTGATCGATGTGCCCGTGGGTCAACACCACCGCCACCGGGCGCAGCCCGTGCTCGCGGACGATGTCCTGTACGCCGTCGAACGCGTCCTGCCCGGGGTCGACGATCACGCACTCCTCGCCGGCGCCCGGAGCGACCACGTAACAGTTGGTCTGGAAGGACCCTGCGGGGAACCCGGCGACGATCACGTTCGTCCTCTCGGTCTCGGGGTCTTCCGGCGACGGGGGCAAGCACGGAAGTATGCGGCGGACGTGGGAATCGGATACGAGACTACCGGCGCGCGGGGGCGGATCGCGAACCGGTTCCGGGGGTGCGTGCCTAGACTGTGCGCGAGCTGCGGCCGGTTCTGCGCGTGTGGGATCACCGCAGGTCGGGACCGGTACACCGATCCCGTCACGGTGCCGGAAGCCGTCGTCCGGCGCAGGCTCGGTCGCACGGCCGTCCGGGTCGAGTCCCATCCACATCGAGTCCGTTCGAACCATTCGAATCCAGGAGAGCACGCGGTGGTCACCAAACAGCAGCGCCAGCGACAGCTCGCGCGCGAGAAGTTCGAGCGCCAGCAGCAGCGACGCGGGACCGCGCACGCACGCCGGCGCCGGCGCAATCAGGTCGTCGCCGCGGTCGCGGCGGTGGTCGTGGTGGCGGGTGGCGGGGCGTGGCTCGCGGTGGCGACGAGTGACGACGACAAGGACGACAAGAAGACGAACGCGGCGAACACCCCGCCGAGCACGCAGCCCTCCGCGCCGCAGTCGCCGCCGCCCGCCGCCAAGCCGAAGACGTGTGCGGCGCCGGCGCCGGGCGAGCCGACGAAGGAGCAGTTCGGCGCGGAGCCCGCGATGTCGATCGACACCGCGGGCGCGTACACGATGACGCTCAAGACCACCTGCGGCGAGGTCAAGGTCGCCCTGGACGCGGCCAAGGCGCCGCACACGGTGAACTCGTTCGCGTTCCTGGCGGGCAAGAAGTTCTTCGACCACACCAAGTGCCACCGGCTGACCACGGGCGGCCTGGCGGTGCTCCAGTGCGGCGACCCGACCGGCACCGGCACGGGTGGTCCGGGGTACAAGTTCGTCGACGAGAACCTGGGCACCGCCGGCGCGGACGGCACCGCGCCCTACCCCGCGGGCACGGTGGCGATGGCGAACTCCGGTCCCGGCACCAACGGCAGCCAGTTCTTCCTGGTCACCGGGGACAGCAAACTGCCGCCGAACTACACCCCGTTCGGCAAGGTCACCGGCGGGATGGACGTCCTGCAGAAGATCGCCGCCGCGGGCACCGAGGACGGCGGCAGCGACGGCGCGCCGCACGAGAACGTGGTCCTCGACAGCGTGACCGTGGCCAAGTAGCAACCGACCGCACGCGTGTTCCACCGCGACTCCCCGGGCACGGCCCGGCCCGCGCCCGGGGGGTCCTGTGTAGAGTGCGCCGCATTCAGCATCGAAGGAGGCCGCTGTGAGCAGCGACCCGTGGGGCCGCGTGGACGAGCAGGGAAACGTCTTTGTCAAGACGGCGGACGGTGAACGCTCCGTCGGTTCGTGGCAGGCGGGTTCCCCGGACGAGGCCCTGGCCTACTTCCGGCGCAAGTACGAGGGACTCGCCGTCGAGGTGGAGTTGCTCGCGCGACGGGTACGGACCACCGACCTTGCGCCCAAGGACGCCCACCACGCGATCGAGCGCCTGCGCGCGAGCATCGTCGACGCGAACGCGGTCGGCGATCTGGAATCGCTGGTCAAGCGCCTGGACGCGCTGGTGACCGTGGTGGATTCCAAGCGCGAGGAGCGCAAGGCCACCCGCGCGAAGGCGCAGGAGGAGGCGCAGGGCGCCAAGGAGCGGATCGTCGCCGAGGCCGAGCAGCTGGGCCAGAGCACGGACTGGCGACCGGCCGGCGAGCGACTGCGCGCGCTGGTGGACGCCTGGAAGGCCGTGCCGCGCCTGGACCGCAAGGCCGACGACGAACTGTGGCACCGGTTCTCCCAGGCCCGGTCCAACTTCGCCAAGCGCCGCAAGGCGCACTTCGCGGAGCTGGACGGTCAGCGCGACAGCGCCAAGCGGGTCAAGGAGAAGTTGGTCGAGGCGGCCGAGGCGCTGTCCTCGTCCACCGACTGGACCGACACCGCGGCGCGCTACCGCGACCTGATGAACGACTGGAAGGCCGCCGGTCGGGCCCAGCGCGATGTCGAGGAAGAGCTGTGGCAGCGCTTCCGGGCCGCGCAGGACGTGTTCTTCGCGGCGCGCAGCGAGGTGTTCGCCGAGCGCGACTCCGAGCAGCGGGAGAACCAGGCCGCGAAGGAGGTGCTGCTCGTCGAGGCCGAGGCGATCCTTCCGGTGACGGACGTCAAGGCGGCCCGGGCGGCGCTGCGCTCGATCAACGATCGCTGGGAGGCCATCGGCCACGTCCCGCGCGATGCCCGGCCGAGGATGGAGGCCCGGCTTCAGACGGTCGAGCGGGCCATCCGCGAGGCCGAGGAGGAGCTGTGGAAGCGCACGAACCCGGAGGCCCGGGCTCGCGCGCAGGCGGCGGTGGACCAGATCCAGGCATCCATCGACAAGCTCACCCAGCAGGCGGAGAAGGCCCGCGCGGCGGGCAACGAGCGCAAGCTGCGCGAG
Source organism: Embleya sp. NPDC059237 (assembly GCF_042754105.1). Classification (NCBI taxonomy): domain Bacteria; kingdom Bacillati; phylum Actinomycetota; class Actinomycetes; order Kitasatosporales; family Streptomycetaceae; genus Embleya; species Embleya sp. NPDC059237. Next base: position 165,697 of record NZ_JBHZAE010000020.1, read on the forward strand.
GCCGAGGAGTCGATCGCGGCTCGCGCGCAGTGGCTGGCCGAGGCGAACAAGGCGCTGGAGGAGTTCTCCGGCTGAGCGGGTCGAGCGGCCGGCCGGACGGGCCGAGCGGTTCGAGTCGCGCGGGCGCGCGCGTACGCGGACTCCTCGCGTAGGCGCGGCCGGCGCCGCGACGCGGCGACGCACACCAGGCACGGGCGGACCCGGATCGGCAATCAGCCGGTCCGGGTCCGCCCGTGCCTGGTGTGCGGCCCGTTATCGGTCCGCCCCCGTCCGACGCGCGAGTGCCGGAACCGGGCCGCTGCTCGCTCTCGCGGCGGGGACACGCAACCCCTCGGCGCGCGCCCGCCGCGTACCTCCTCGGCCGCCGAGCCGACGCGATCGGGCGATCAGTCGATCCGCGTCCACCCCTCGCGCTGTCGGCCCCACCACGTCCGACGCGCGGATGCCGCAAACGGGCCGCTGCTCGCTCTCCTGGCGGGCCCGCCGCGCAGCGCGCGCACCCGCGGCGCGTCCCCTCCGGCCGCCGAGTCGACGCGATCGCCCGTGTCCCTCGCAGGTCCGCCTCACCGGTCGGCGTGCGCCGAGCCGGTCCGACCTAGCGGATCACCCCGGGACACCTCGCGGCCGTCGATCCTGGTCCGGCAGTCCCGGCGCGGCCGAGCCCACCGCGTTCGCGGCCCGCCTTCGGTCACACTCGCGACCGACCGCTCCCGAACGCCCCACCCCGCCCGCAGGCATCGCGGCGGCTCCGAGCGCCGCCCACAGCGCCCCGCCTCGCTCCCCCGGATGCGATGACCGAGCGGCGCCGGAAAACCCTCCCGACGCCGCCTCCCGCCCCGCGACGGGCTACTGCTGCCGCCCGCTGGTCACCCGGTACGCGTCGAACACGCCCTCGACCCCGCGTACCGCCTTGAGCACGTGCCCCAGGTGCTTCGGATCGCCCATCTCGAAGGTGAACCGGCTCACCGCGACCCGGTCGCGCGTGGTGGCCACCGACGCCGACAGGATGTTCACGTGCTGGTCCGACAACACGCGCGTGATGTCCGACAACAACCGGGACCGATCGAGCGCCTGCACCTCTATCGCCACCAGGAACACCGAGGACGCGGTCGGCGCCCACTCGACGTCGACGATGCGCTCCGACTGCCGGGACAACGACTCCACGTTGCCGCAGTCCTGGCGGTGCACCGAGACGCCGTTGCCCCGGGTGACGAATCCGATGATCGGATCGCCGGGCACCGGCGTGCAGCAGCGGGACAACTTGACCCAGATGTCGTCGACACCCTTGACCACCACGCCCGGATTGCCGGTCGAACGCGGCCGGCGCCGGGTGGTGGTCGGCCGGGTCGCCTCGGCCAGGTCCTCGGTCGCGCCCTCCTCGCCGCCCAGCGACTCGACCAGGCGCTGCACGATGGTCTGCGCCGAGACGTGCCCCTCGCCGATCGCGGCGTACAGCGAGGAGATGTCGGGGTAGCGCAACTCGTGCGCCAGCGTCACCAGCGTGTCCCCGCCGCCCGACATCAGCCGCTGCAGCGGCAGGCCCTGCTTGCGCATGGCCCGGGTCAGGCCCTCCTTGCCCTGCTCGATCGCCTCCTCGCGGCGCTCCTTGGAGAACCACTGGCGGATCTTGTTGCGCGCCCGGGGCGACTTCACGAAGCCGAGCCAGTCGTGGCTGGGCGCCGCGGTCTCGCTCTTGGAGGTGAACACCTCCACCAGGTCGCCGTTGTCCAACCGGCTCTCCAGCGGCACCAGCCGCCCGTTCACCCGGGCGCCGATGGTGCGGTGTCCCACCTCGGTGTGCACCGCGTAGGCGAAGTCGACCGGGGTCGAGCCGGCCGGCAGCGCTATCACGTCGCCCTTGGGCGTGAAGACGAAGACCTCCTGGCTGGAGAGGTCGAAGCGCAGCGACTCCAGGAACTCGCCCGGATCCTCGGTCTCCCGCTGCCAGTCCAGGAGTTGGCGCAGCCACGCCATGTCGTTGGCCGGGTCCTCGCCCTTGCGCGCGGACTTGGTGTCGGTCTTCGCGGCGCCCTTGGCACCGACCGCCTCGGCCTTGTACTTCCAGTGCGCGGCGATGCCGTACTCGGCGCGGCGGTGCATGTCGAAGGTGCGGATCTGCAGTTCGACGGGCTTGCCCTCGGGCCCGATCACCGTCGTGTGCAAGGACTGGTACATGTTGAACTTGGGCATCGCGATGTAGTCCTTGAACCGCCCGGGCACGGGGTTCCAGCGCGCGTGGATCGTGCCGAGCGCCGCGTAGCAGTCGCGGACCGAGTCGACCAGGACCCGGATGCCCACCAGGTCGTAGATCTCGGTGAACTCGCGGCCGCGCACGATCATCTTCTGGTAGACCGAGTAGTAGTGCTTCGGCCGCCCGGTCACCGTCGCCTTGATCCGCGCCGAGCGCAGGTCGCCCTGCACCTGGTCGGTGACCAGGGCCAGGTATTCGTCCCGCTTGGGCGCGCGCTCGGCGACCAGGCGCACGATCTCGTCGTACATCTTGGGGTAGAGGATGGCGAAGGCCAGGTCCTCCAGCTCCCACTTGATCGTGTTCATGCCCAGGCGGTGCGCCAGCGGGGCGTAGATCTCGAGCGTCTCGCGGGCCTTGCGCTCCTGCTTCTCCCGCTTGAGGTAGCGCATGGTGCGCATGTTGTGCAGCCGGTCGGCGAGCTTGATCACCAGCACGCGCGGGTCCTTGGCCATCGCGATGACCATCTTGCGCACGGTCTCGGCCTGCGCCGCCTCGCCGAACTTGACCTTGTCCAGCTTGGTCACGCCGTCCACGAGCATCGCGACGGTGTCGCCGAAGTCGCGGCGCAGCGCGTCGAGCCCGTAGTCGGTGTCCTCGACGGTGTCGTGCAGCAGTCCGGCCATCAGCGTCGGCGGGTCCATGCCCAGCTCGGCCAGGATGGTGGCGACTGCGAGCGGGTGGGTGATGTACGGGTCGCCGCTCTTGCGCCGCTGGCCGCGATGCCAGCGCTCGGCGGTGGTGTAGGCGCGCTCGATCTGGCGCAGGTCGGCCTTGGGGTCGTTGACCCGGACCACCCGCAGCAGCGGCTCCAGGACCGGGTTGTAGACGCTGTTGCGCTGCACGCCCAGGCGGGCCAGGCGGGCGCGGACCCGGCTGGGCCCGTCCACCCGCAACGAGCGCGAGCGCTCGCCGGTGCGCGAGGCGCCCGCCGCGCCGGGTGCCGCCTTGGCGACCGGTCGCGGGCCTCGGGCCTCGGGTCCGGCCGCACCGGCCGCGGGGCCGCTGTGGCCGTCGCTGCCACGGGGGCCGTCGGCGCTGTCCTCGGACGCGGGGCCGCGGGTCTCACCCGGGCCGGGCCGGTTCGCGGGCGGCTCGGCCGACGCCGCGGGCCGCTCCTGCGGCGGTTCGGCGTGCGCGTCGGCGCGGGCCCGGGCAGGAGCCTCCTCGGCTCCTCCGGCGCTCACCGGCGGATGACCCGCGGGTCCCGGTGTGGCACGTGTGGCGTCGTCCGAGGGAGCCGCGTGTTCGACGGCATCCCCCGAGGACGACGCGACGGGCGCGACCTCGTCCGGCAAGGGAACTCCTCCCACAGATGACGGAAATTCCATCGTACTGACCCGCGCCGTCGACACTCGGCCATCCGGTTCGGCGGCCGCCGAAACGGCGGAGGCCGGAGGCTCCCCGGCTGGGGCGCCTCCGGCCTTCGGACACCGGCCGCGGGCGGCGTGTCACACGACGATGAACGACTCCAGCGCGCCGTCCGGCAACACCGGCGCGAGCCGGGCCCGGCCGGCCAGGAAGCCGAGTTCGAGCAGGACCTCGACCCCGACCACCTCGGCTCCGGCCCGCCGGACCAGGTCGATCGTGGCCTCGACGGTCCCGCCGGTGGCGAGCACGTCGTCGATCACGAGCACCCGGTCACCGGCCTCGAACGCGTCCTGGTGCACCTCGAGGGTGGCCGAGCCGTATTCCAGCTCGTAGGACTGCGCGTAGGTGGCGCACGGCAGCTTGCCCGCCTTGCGCACCGGCACGAAGCCGGCCCGGGCCCGCAGGGCGACCGGAGCGGCGAGGATGAAGCCGCGGGCCTCGATCCCCACCACCTTGTCCACCCGGCCGGCGCAGCGCTCGGCCAGCGCGTCGACCAGGGCCGCGAAGGCGACCGGGTCGGCGAGCAGCGGCGAGATGTCCTTGAACACCACGCCCGGCTTCGGCCAGTCCGGCACGTCCCGGATCCGGCTGTCGAGCAGTTTGCGCAGCTCGTCGGGGTCGGTGGCCATCAGCGCTTCCTCTTGCCGCCGGGACGGGTGCGCGCCCGGCCGCGCGCGGCGCCGGCACGCGCCGCGCCGCCCTGCGCGGGTACGGTCTCGTCCTCGTCCGCCTCGCTCTGCTCGTCCACGTCCGGGTGACCCTCGGCCTGGTCCGCGGGGATGCCCGCGGCCTCGGCGGCCTTGGCCGCCTTCGCCTCGGACGCCCGACGCTGGGCCACCTTCTTCGCGAGCAGCCGCATCTCCGGCGACCGCTCCTTGAGGTCGGCCAGTATCGGCGTGGCGATGAAGATCGACGAGAACGCACCGGCGGCCAGGCCCACGAACAGTGACAGCGCGATGTCCTTGAGCATGCCCGCGCCCAGCAGCCCGCCACCGACGAACAACAGCGAGGCGACCGGAAGCAGGGCGACCACGGTGGTGTTGATCGAGCGCACCAGGGTCTGGTTCAGACCCGCGTTGGCCGCTTCGCTGTAGGTGCGCTTGGTCTGCTTGGTGATGTTCTTGGTGTTCTCCTTGACCGTGTCGAATACCACGACCGTGTCGTACAGGGAGTAACCGAGAATCGTCAGCAGACCGATCACCGTGCCCGGCGTCACCTCGAAGCCCACCAGGGCGTACACCCCGATGGTGATCACGATGTCGTGGATGAGCGCGACCAACGCCGCCACGGCCATACGCCACTCGAAGGCGAAAGTGAGGTAGATCACCACCAGGATCATGAAGATCACCAGGCCCTGGAGGGCCTTCTTGGAGATCTCCTTGCCCCAGCTGGGACCGACCACCTGCGTGTTGATCTTGTCGGGCGCGACCTTCAGATCCTTGGCGATGGCCGCCGCGATCTGCTTGGTCTTGTCCGCGTCGGACTCGGCGAGCTGGATCCGCAGACCGCTGCCGCCGACCTTTTGCACTATGGCCTCGGTGCCGTCGGTGAACGGCTCCACCGCCTTGCGCGCGTCGCCCTGCGAGGCCGGTGTGTCCTGGATGGTGTAGACGGACCCGCCCTTGAACTCGATGCCCTCGTGCAGCCCGCGGCCGAGCAGGCCGCCGACCGCGAGCACCAGGATCAGCGCCGAGATCGAGTACCAGATCTTCTTGCGACCGACGAAGTCGAACGAGACGTCACCGTGGTGCAGCCGGACGCCGATGTTCTTGATGTCACCGAAGCGACTCATCACGCCTCCTTCACGCCGGGCGCGCGCCCACGGGAGCGACGACCGCGATACGACTGGCGCTGATTGGCACCGAGCGCGACGGGGTCGAGGCCGGACCACTTGTGGCCGTCCGCGAAGAACCTGCGCCGGGCGAGGATCGTCATGAGCGGCTTGGTGAACAGGAACACCACCACGACGTCGAGCAGCGTGGTCAGGCCGAGCGTGAACGCGAAGCCCTGGACCTTGCCGACCGAGACGATGTAGAGCACCGCGGCGGCCAGGAACGACACCGCGTCGGACACCAGGATGGTGCGCCGGGCGCGGGGCCACGCCTTCTCCACTGCGGGTCGCAACGTGCGACCCTCACGGATCTCGTCCCGGATGCGTTCGAAGTACACGATGAACGAGTCCACCGTGATACCGATCGCGGCGATCGCGCCGCAGACCGCCGGCAGGTTGAGTGCGAAGCCGATGCTTCGGCCGAGCAGACACATGATGGCGTAGGTCAGGGCCGCCGAGACCACCAGACTCGCGATGCTCACCAGGCCGAGGCCGCGGTAGTAGAACAGCGAGTACAGGATGACCAGGACGATGCCGATCGCACCCGCGATCAGACCGCCCCGGAGCTGGTCGCCACCGAGCGAGGCGGACACCGTGGTCACGTCGCTCTTGGTGAAGGACAGCGGGAGCGCGCCGTACTTGAGCACGTTCTCCAGGTCCTTGGCCGAGCTGCGCGAGAAGTCGCCCGAGATCACCGCGCTGCCGCCGGGGATCTCCGCCTTGACCGACGGGGCGGAGACGACCACACCGTCCAGGTCGATCGCGAAGCGGTTGGTCGGGTACTTGCCCTGCGCCAGGTCACCGGTGATCTTGGTGAACTTGCCGGTGCCGGAGTCGCTGAACTTCAGCTCGACTTCCCAGCCACCGACGGAACCGTTCTGCGGCAGCTGCGCCTTCGACGAGGACACGTCGGTGCCGGGGATCAGCACCGGGCCCAGGATGTACTTCTCGGCGTTCTCGCCCTGGGTGCGGCTGCACGCCACGGTGGGCTTGTCCTCCGGAATGGGCTCCGTACCCAGGCCCCGGTTCTCCGGGAGGTTGCAGTCCAGATTGGTGTACTTCGCGCGCAGCTCGGGCGTGATGCCGTTCGCGTCGGCGCCGGCCGGCGGGGTGTTCGCCGGAGGCGTCGCGGGCGGAGTCGTCGCGGGCGGAGTCGTCGGCGGCGGCGTCGGGGCACCGGACGCGTCCTTCAGGTTCGGGATCACCCGGCCCTGCGGCTTGTTCGACTCGGCAGCCGGCGGCGTACCCGCGGGCGGGGTGCTCGCCGGCGGCGCGCTCGCGGGCGGCGTCGACGGCGGGGTCAGCGGCAGCTTGGTCCCGCTCTGGGGAGCGACCGGCCCGGCCTCGAGCACGGGACGGAAGAACAGCTTCGCGGTCTGTCCGACCTGCTCCGCCGTCTCCTTCTCGTTCTTGCCCTTGGGGATGCTGATGACGATGTTCTTGTCGCCCTCGGTCTGCACCTCCGCCTCGGACACACCGAACGCGTTGACGCGCTGGCGGATGATCTCCACCGCGGTCTGCATGTTCGTCTTGTTGACCGCGCCGTTACGGCCCTGGTCGGCCTTTGCGGTGAGCGTGACACTCGTGCCGCCCGCGAGGTCGATGCCCAGACGTGGGGTCTTGTCCCCGGTCGAGAACATGATCGCGTACAACGCCACGATCACGACCCCGATGAAGGCAAGGACCCGTCCCGGGTGCCCTCGGGAACTCGATTTCGGTGCTGCCACCTTCGCCCAATCTCCCTCTCGATGCCGCCGCGTCGGGATTGCCCCACGGTCGCCGGCACGGCACGGCGCCCGACGGATGGTCGGGCGCTCTCGTATCCGGGGTGTCACCCCCGGTCACATGACTGTATTGCTCCGCGGTGGCCCTGGGACCACCGCGGCCACCACGAGCCGAGCTAGTCCTGCTTGTCGTCCTTGCGCAGCCGGTCGCCGGTCTCGGGCGCCTTGCTCGCGCCCTCGGCCTTGGTCACGTCCACGGTCTTGCCGTCCGCGGCGTCGGCGTCCTCGCCGGCCTCGGGCTTCTTGTCCAGACGTACGGCGTCGTCGCCGGGCTCGGCGGCGTCGTCGTGCTCGTCGTCGGCCTCGTCGTCCTCGGGCTCGTCGCCGGAGGACAGGACGGCCGCGATGGCGCTCTTCACGAAGCGGCAGTGCACGTCGGGGGCCACCTCAAGGATGACGGAATCGTCCTCGACCTCGGTGACCGTCGCGTACAGACCCGCGATCGTACGGACCTCGGCCCCCGGAACCAGCGAGTTCTGCGTTTCCATGGCCTGTCGCTGGCGTGCCTTCCCGGGCTTGATGATCAGGAAGTAGAACACCACGACGATGATTACTGGCAGGAGGAGGGTAAGCGGGTCCACGGCTTGAAACGATTCCTTCCCAAGGCCGCGCGGCGGCCCGGACGGTGACACTCGGCCGGCCACGGCGCGGCAGCCTCGGCGGAGTCTAGACGGGTACTTACTACAGGAACAACGACTACCGGCCGCATGCGTTCCCGACACGCAGCGGCCTCACTCGGTTGCATCCTTACCGGTCACGGCGCCGTTGTCGAACAACACGCTCTGTTGTGCGCCGTGCCGATCGGGCAGCGCCCCCTGTGGGGGGTTCAGTCCCAGATGCGCCCACGCCTTGGCGGTGGCCACCCGGCCGCGGGGCGTGCGGGCCAGGAAACCGCTGCGGACCAGGAACGGTTCGGCGACCTCCTCGACCGTCTCGGTCTCCTCCCCCACCGCCACGGCCAGCGTGGACAGGCCCACCGGACCGCCGCTGAACAGCGTGGCCAGAGCCTGGAGCACGGCCCGGTCCAGCCGGTCCAGACCCAGCGCGTCCACCTCGTAGACGTCGAGCGCGCGGGCCGCGATGTCCCGGTCGACCTTGCCGTTCGCCCGCACCTGCGCGTAGTCGCGGACCCGGCGCAGCAGCCGGTTGGCAATCCGCGGCGTGCCCCGCGAGCGGCCGGCGATCTCCGCCCCGCCCTCGGCGGACAACTCGACGTCGAGCAATCTTGCCGAACGATTCAGTACCCGTTCGAGTTCGGCGGGCGCGTAGAAGTCCATGTGTCCGGTGAAGCCGAACCTGTCGCGCAGCGGCGGCGGCAGCAGTCCCGCCCGGGTGGTCGCGCCCACCAGGGTGAACGGCGGCAGGTCCAGCGGGATGGCGGTGGCCCCGGGTCCCTTGCCGACGATGATGTCGACCCGGAAGTCCTCCATCGCCATGTACAACATCTCCTCGGCGGGCCGCGACATGCGGTGGATCTCGTCGAGGAACAACACCTCGCCCTCGGACAGCGAGGACAGGATCGCGGCCAGGTCGCCTGCGTGCTGGATGGCCGGGCCCGAGGTGATCCGGATCGGTACGCCCATCTCGGCCGCGATGATCATCGACAGCGTGGTCTTGCCGAGCCCGGGCGGGCCGGACAGCAGCACGTGGTCCGCGGTCGCGCCGCGGCCGAGCGCCGCGGTCAGCACCAGGGACAACTGCTCGCGCACCCGCTCCTGGCCGATGAACTCGTCCAGGTTCTTCGGGCGCAGCGCGGCCTCGACGGCCTGCTCCTCGCCGTCCGCCTCGGCGGTCACCAGGCGTTCGCCGTCCTGCGTCATCGTGTTCCGCCCAGGGTCGTGGTCGTACGGCCTGCGTTCATCCTGCCGGACGCCGGCGACATCCCCGGCACCGCGCTTGCCGCGTCGTGGCCGGCTCGCCGGGAGGGGTTCATCGGCGGTTCAGGCCGCGCAGGGCCGATTTGAGCAGGGCGCCGATGTCGGGGGTCGCGGCGCCGTCGGCCTCGGGGGCGACCGCGTCGACCGCCTCCTCCGCCTCGCGGGCGGCGTAGCCCAGGCCGACCAGGGCGGCGTGCAACTGGTCGCGCCAGCCCGCGCTCACCGGGCCGGCGACGCCGACCGCGCCGGTGGGCGCGCCGAGCTTGTCCTTCAGGTCCAGGAGCAGCTTCTGCGCGCCCTTGGGGCCGATCCCGGGTACGGCGGTCAGCGCCTTGGCGTCCTTGGCGGCGACCGCGGCGCGCAGCGCGTCGGGGCTGTACACGGCGATCATCGCGAGGGCCAGCTTCGGGCCCACCCCGTTGGCGGTCTGCAATACCTCGAACGTGCGCTTCTCGTCGTCGTCGGCGAAGCCGAACAGGGTGAGCGAGTCCTCCCGGACCACCAGCGACGTGGCCAGTCGCGCCGGTGTGCCGACCCGCAGGCCGGCGAGCGTGGTGGGTGTGCACTGCACGGCCAGGCCGACCCCGCCGACCTCGACGACGGCGGTGTCGGGGCCGATGCCGGCCACCGTTCCGGAGACGAACGCGATCACCCGAGTGCTCCTGCGTGGTTGGTGAGGTGGGGCGGTGTGGCCGGGGCGGCCCCGGTCAGCGGCGGGTGCCGCGCGGGAGCCGGCCGGCCGGGGTGCGGGCCGCGGCGACCGCCGCCGCGAGCCGGTCGGAGGCGCCGCCGCGCCAGATGTGGCAGATCGCCAACGCCACCGCGTCGGCGGCGTCGGCCGGTTTCGGCGGACCGTCCAGGCGCAGGATACGCGTCACCATGGCGCCGATCTGGGCCTTGTCGGCGCGCCCGCTGCCGGTCACCGCGGCCTTGACCTCGCTGGGCGTGTGCAGCGTGACCGGCAATCCGCGCCGCGCGGCGCACACGATGGCCACGGCGGAGGCCTGCGCGGTGCCCATCACGGTGCTCACGTTGTGCTGGCTGAACACCCGCTCGACCGCGACGCAGTCCGGGCGGTGCCGCTCCAGCCACTCCTCGATGCCCTGTTCGATGCCGAGGAGTCGGGCGTCGATCGTGGCGTCAGCGGGTGTGCGCACGACGCCGGCCTCGATCATCCGCAGCGGTTTGCCCACCGCGCCGTCGACGACGCCCACGCCGCATCGGGTCAGACCGGGGTCGACCCCCAAGACCCGCATGCCGCGCCCCTCTCGTGTCGTATTCGCCTCGCGTTCGCGGCGTTCCCGTGTGGTTCCCGCGTCGTCGCCTGTCGCATCGCGGCAACCGGCCCCCGATACGAACACGTGTTCGCCCGAGGAAACCCTAGTGCAGCCGCGCCGATCCCCTCGGTATCGCCACTCCGTGATCACTCGTTCGAGCGACACGTAGGCTTGTCCCGATCGATAACGCCCCGATGACAGCCCTGTGACGATCGTTGCCCAAGCGGCCCGGTCGCCGACGGGGAGCCCGCACGGGCAGCGCTAGGGTCGCTTGCAGACTGCTCCCCGCTCGCCGCCCGGAAGGTTTTCATGCCGTCGCCGTCCATGCCGGTCGTGGTGACCCCACCGGCCGCCGAGAAGGGTGCGACCAGGATGCCGGCGGCCCCCGACACCGTGTTCGCGGACGGCCTCGCAGAGCGTGTGCGACTCGGCGGCGCCGAAGCGCTCGGCCGTGCGCGGGCGTCCTTCCGCCCGGCGCGCACGGCGGTGTTCGGGTATCTGATCGCGCGCGCGATCAACCTCGTCGTGCTCGCCCTGATGGCGCTGGCGACGGGCAAGCCGTTCTGGTCGAAGCTGGGCTCCTGGGACGGTGCGTGGTTCCGCGACATCGCCGACTTCGGTTACGTGGACAAGATCCCGGTCTCCCCGACCGGCAAGCCGTACTGGACCAACGTCGAGTTCTTCCCCGGCTACCCGTGGGCGGTCCGTCTGGTCTGCGACCTGACCGGGCTGTCCGCGCTCAACGCCGGGATGGTCGTCACGGCGGTCGCCGGCGTGGTGGCCGCGTGGGGGTTGTACGCGCTCGGGCGCGAACTGACCGGCAGCCACCGGGTGGCCACCCTGTTCGCGCTGCTTTGGGGGGTGGCGCCGGGTTCGATGGTGCTCACCATGGTCTACTCCGAGGCGCTGTTCGTGGCGTTCGCCTCGTGGGGCCTGCTGGCGGTGGTGCGCCGACAGTGGACCCTGGCCTGCGTGTTGTGCCTGTTCGCGGGGCTGACCCGCAACACCGCGTTCGCGCTGGTCGCGGCGCTGGGGGTGACGGCGCTCGCGGTCGTGCTGCGGCGGCGGGAGGACGGCACGCGGGTGGGCCTGATGGCGCCCGAGGCGCGGCGCCCGGTGCTGGCCACGCTGATCTCGCCGCTGGCCTGCGTGGGCTTCATCGCGTGGGTGGGTTGGCTGGCCGGGCGCCCCGACGGGTGGATGTGGATCCAGGACAAGGCCTTCAACCTGCGGTTCGACGGGGGCATAAGCACCGTCCAGTGGATGAACAAGTACCTCACCCACCTGGGCCGACCGATCTACGTGGTCTGCACGTTCGTGATCATCCTGTCGGTGGCGCTGATGATCTGGTCGTTCCGCGACCGCCGGATCCCGCTGTCGGTACACGTCTACGGCGCCGTGGTGATGTTCCTGGCGCTGACCACGAGCAACGGCTGGTTCTTCCACTCCAAGCCGCGCTTCATGCTGCCGGCCTTCACCATCCTGCTGCCGCTGGCCCGACTGATGGTCAAGTGGCCGCGCGGGGTGGTGATCTCGATCCTGGTGGCCGGGGCGGCGTTCTCCGGGTGGTACGTGGGTTTCCTGCTGTACGTGATAAACACCAACCCGTAGCCGGGGGGGGGCGAACCCGAATGTATGTGGGGCCGACGGCGGTTGCCGTCGGCCCCACATACATTCGGAAAATCCGACCTACTCGTCGATCTTCGCCATGATCTCGTCCGACACGTCGAAGTTCGCCCAGACCTCCTGGACGTCGTCGCTGTCCTCCAGGGCCTCGATCAGCCGGAAGATCTTGCGCGCGCCGTCCTCGTCCAGCTCGACCGAGACGCTGGGCAGGAAGTTGGCGTCGGCCGAGTCGTAGTCGATCCCGGCGTCGACGAGCGCGGTGCGCACGGCGACCATGTCGGTGGCCTCGCTGACCACCTCGTAGGTCTCGCCCAGGTCGTTGACCTCCTCGGCACCGGCGTCGAGCACCGCGCCCAGGATGTCGTCCTCGCTCAGGCCGTTCTTCGGCACGATCACAACGCCCTTGCGGGTGAACATGTACGACACCGACCCCGGGTCGGCCATCGAGCCGCCGTTGCGCGTCATCGCGACCCGCACGTCGGACGCCGCGCGGTTGCGGTTGTCGGTCAGGCACTCGATCAGCACCGCGACACCGTTCGGCCCGTACCCCTCGTACGTGATCGACTGGTAGTCGGCGCCGCCGGCCTCCGCACCGGAGCCGCGCTTGACCGCGCGGTCGATGTTGTCGTTCGGGACCGAGGACTTCTTGGCCTTCTGAATGGCGTCGTAGAGCGTCGGGTTGCCGGCGACGTCACCGCCGCCGGTGCGGGCCGCCACCTCGACGTTCTTGATCAGCTTGGCGAAGAGCTTTCCGCGCCTGGCGTCGATGACGGCCTTTTTGTGCTTGGTGGTCGCCCACTTCGAGTGGCCGGACATCCGCCTCTACTCCTTCGGGTCGCGGGTGCGCTGCACGGACCTGTACAGGCTGGAAGATCCTACCGGCGCGCGGACTCAGAGCGTGGCACGGACCATGTCCACGAAGTACGCGTGCACGCGCCGGTCGGGGGTGAGCTCGGGGTGGAAGGACGTGGCGAGCAGGTTGCCCTGGCGAACCGCCACGATCCGGTCGCCGTACGGCTCGGCGCTCAGCCGGGCCAGCACCTCGACCTCGGCGCCGACCGACTCGACCCACGGGGCCCGGATGAACACGCCGTGGATGGGGTCGCCGCCGTCGAGGCCGGCGAACGGGACGTCGGCCTCGAACGAGTCGTTCTGGCGCCCGAACGCGTTGCGCCGCACGATCATGTCGATCCCGCCGACCGTCTCCTGGTCCTCGCGGCCGTCCAGGATCTTGTCCGCGAGCATGATCATGCCCGCGCACGAGCCGTAGACCGGCATGCCCTCGGCAACGCGCGCGCGCAGCGTCGGGAACAGGCCGAAGGAGACCGCGAGCTTGGACATCGTGGTCGACTCGCCACCGGGTATGACGAGCGCGTCGAGGTCGGCGAACTCCTCGACCTTGCGCACCGGGCGCGCGATCGCGTCGAGTTCGGCCAGCGCGATGGCGTGTTCGCGCACGTCGCCCTGGAGGGCGAGGACACCGATGATGGGGGTGGTGGACACGTCAACCTCGTCCGGTCGTAGGTACCGAGCCGGGGGGGGCGGCCGGGGGGGGGGGGGGCCGCCCCGCCCCGCGGGCGGGTGGTGGGGGGCGGGCCCGCCCCCGCCCGCGGGGGGGCGGGCGGGGGGGGGGGGGGGGGGTGTGTTTGGCGGGCGCGGGGGGGGGCGTCCCCCGGGTTGGGGGGGGTGGGGCACCGTAACCCCGCGGGGGGTGGTGGGGCCGGCGCGGGCCCCCGGGGGGGGGGGGGTGGGGCCCCGGCCCACGGCATGTGCGAAGTGCCGCGGGACTACCAGCCGCGGCCGGCGTAGCGCTGCTCGGCGGGGAGGGTGTCGATGTTGATGCCGACCATCGCCTCGCCCAGACCGCGCGAGACCTTGGCGATCACGTCCGGGTCGTCGAAGTGCAGGGTCGCGTCCACGATCGCCTTGGCGCGCTTGGCCGGGTCGCCCGACTTGAAGATGCCGGAGCCGACGAACACGCCCTCGGCGCCGAGCTGCATCATCATCGACGCGTCGGCGGGGGTGGCGATGCCGCCCGCGGTGAACAGCACCACCGGCAGCTTGCCGGCCTCGGCGACCTCCTTGACCAGCGCGTACGGCGCCTGGAGGTTCTTCGCGGCGACGAACAGCTCGTCCTCGTCGAGGACCGAGAGCGCCTTGATGTCCTTGAGGATGGTGCGCATGTGGCGGGTGGCCTCGACCACGTTGCCGGTGCCGGCCTCGCCCTTGGAGCGGATCATCGCCGCGCCCTCGGTGATCCGGCGCAGCGCCTCGCCGAGGTTGGTCGCGCCACACACGAAGGGGGTGGTGAAGCGCCACTTGTTGATGTGGTTCGACTCGTCGGCCGGGGTGAGCACCTCGGACTCGTCGATGTAGTCCACGCCGAGCGACTGGAGCACCTGGGCCTCGGCGAAGTGGCCGATGCGGGCCTTGGCCATCACGGGGATGGACACGGCGCCGATGATGCCGTCGATCATGTCGGGGTCGGACATGCGCGCGACGCCGCCGTCCTTGCGGATGTCGGCCGGCACGCGCTCGAGCGCCATGACGGCGACCGCGCCCGCGTCCTCGGCGATCTTCGCCTGCTCGGCGTTGACGACGTCCATGATCACGCCGCCCTTGAGCTGCTCGGCCATGCCGCGCTTGACCAGGTCGGTGCCGGTCTGGGGGGTTGCGGGGGTGGTGGACACGGATGACCTCACACAGATGCGATCGACGACGGTTGGCTCCATCGTACGGGTGATGTGGATCCTAATGTCATGCCACCCCGGCGAATTACCCGGGCCAATCTGTCCACGGTGGCCTGCACGTGGCTCCTGTCAGGACCCACCGGGCTGCAACGTGCGGGGTTCCTCGTCGTCCATCTCGAAGGTGACGGGGTACGGGGCGTGGCCGGCCAGCCGCAGGTAGCGCACCAATCGGTGCCGGCGCACCGCCCGCGCGCCGCGCACCGCGTCGTTGTGGAATCGCCGCGCCATCGGCACGCGGCGCACCGCGGTCTGCAGTTCCGCGACCAGTTCCTCGCCGCCGGGTCGCGCCCGCAGGTCGTCCGCCTGGGCCGGGTCCTCGAACAGGAACCGCAGCGCCCGGGTCAGATCGCTCTCCGCGACCTCACGCTCCTCCTCGGCGGCGTTGCGCGCCTCGTGCGCGGCGCCGGCCAGCACGAGCGAGGACGCCGGATCCAAAAGCCCCGAGGTGGCGATCTCCTGCGCCACGGCCGAGCGCCGCAACAACTGCGCGTCCAGGGCCGCCCGACTGGAGTCCACCCGCGCATGCAGCCGATCGAGCCGCCCGGCGGTCCAGCTCAGGTACACCCCGACCGCGAGCACGGCGATCAAGATCCAGATGACAGTCATCACCCGGCGACCCTAGTACGCGCCGCCGGGGACGTTCGCTATGCGGCGGGTGCTCCGGCGGTGACGGTTTCGTAGACGCCGAGGATGTCCGTGCCGACGGTCTCCCAGTCGTAGCGCCGCACGTGCTTGCGCCCGATCTCGCGCAACTCGTCCCGCCGCGCCGGGTCCCGCAACAGGCCCACGGCGGCGGCGGCGAGCGCCTCGGCGTCCTCCACCGCGAACAACTCCCCCGCCCGCCCGCCGTCCAGCACCTGGCGAAACGCGTCCAGGTCGCTCGCCAGCACCGGCGCCGCCGCCGACATCGCCTCGACCAGGATGATCCCGAAGCTCTCGCCGCCGGTGTTCGGCGCCACGTACACATCGACGCTGCGCAACAGCCGTGCCTTGTCCAGGTCGCTGACCATGCCGAGGAACGTGACCTGCCCGCGCAGCGCCTCCGGGAGATCCTCCACCGCCTCCTCCGCGTCGCCGCGTCCGGCGACCAGCAGTCGCACGCCGGGAAACGCCTCGACGATCCTCGGGAACGCCTCGATCAGGGTGGGAAGTCCCTTGCGCGACTCGTCGATTCGCCCGATGAAGCCGATGGTGGGCGCCTCGGGCGTGCCCTGCCACGCGGGCTCGACGGGCGCGTCGGCGAAGAAGCCGACATCGACCCCGTTCGGGATCACCACCGCGTCGCCGCCCAGGTGTTCGACCAGCGTACGGCGCGCGTACTCGCTGACCGCGATCCGCGCGCTGATCTTCTCCAGCGCGGGTTGCAGGATCGGGTAGGCCGCGATCATCGCGCGCGAGCGGGCGTTGGAGGTGTGGAACGTGGCCACCACCGGCCCGGACGCCGCCCAGCACGCGAGCAACGACAGGCTGGGGGTGGCCGGTTCGTGGATGTGCAGCACGTCGAAGTGCCCGTCGTGGATCCACCGCCGCACCCGCGCGGCGGACAGGAAGCCGAAGTTGAGCCGGGCCACCGAGCCGTTGTAGCGCACCGGCACGGCCCGCCCGGCCGGCACCACGTAGTCCGGCAGCGGGGTCTCGTCGTCGGCCGGCGCCAGGACCGAGACCTCGTGGCCGCGGGCGATCAGGTTCGCCGCCAGGTCCCGCACGTGGTACTGGACACCGCCCGGCACGTCCCACGAGTAGGGGCAGACGACGCCGATCCTCACTTGGCCCCCTCGATCCGGGCGAGCCGGCGTCGGTCCAGGTCGGCGAGCCACAGCGGCTGGAGCATGTGCCAGTCCTGCGGGTCGCGCGCGATCGCCCGCGCGTAGGCGTCGGCGACCTGCTGCGTCATCACCGCGATCTTCTCCCGGCGGGTGCCCTCGGCCGGCACCTCGATCTCCGGGTGCAGCGTGCCGCGGATGACCTTGCCGTCCCACGGGAGGGTGACCGGGATCAGCGCCGCGCCGGTCTGGACGGCCAGCGCGGCGGGCCCCGCCGCCATCCGGGTCGCCTCGCCGAAGAACGTCACCGGCACCCCGGCGGCGGTCAGGTCGCGGTCGGACAGCAGGCACAACAACCGGCCCTCGCGCAGCCGCCGCGCCAGCGTGCCGAACGTGTTGCCATCGCCGCCGGTCAGCGGCAGCACCTCCATGCCCAGCGACTCGCGATAGGCGACGAAGCGCCGGTAGAGCGACTCCGGCCGCAGCCGCTCGGCGACGGTGGTGAACGGATAGCCCTTGAGCGTGATCCAGGCGCCGGCGTGGTCCCAGTTGCCCATGTGCGGGAGGGCGAAGATGACGCCCTTGCCGCGCGCGCTGCACTCGTCCAGCAGCGTGACGTCGCACTCCATGCGGGACAGCACCGTCTCCTGGTCCCACACCGGAAGGCGGAACGCCTCCTGGTAGTAGCGCAGGTAGGACCGCATGCCCTCGCGCGAGACCTCGCGAATGCGCTCGGGTGTGGCGTCGGGCCCGAGCACGCGGCGCAGGTTGGCCTCGAGTTGCCGCACCCCGCCGCCGCGCCTGCGCCACGCGACGTCGGCAATCTGCCGAAAGAGCGCGGTGGCGACCGGTTCGGGCAGCCGCTTGACCACGGACCAGCCCAGGGCGTACCCGGTGTCGGCCAGTCGCTGCCCGACCTCGGTCATGCCTTGTCACCTCCGGGCAGTGCGTTGTCGATCGCGGACGCCGAGCGATGCACCGCGATCATCCGCTGGAAGACGGTGATCACGCTGCCCACGGCGATGAACCAGAGCGCCGCCTCCTGGATGTACGGCACACCGAGCCCGTCGAGACCGGTCGCCACCAGCGAGATGACCAGCCGTTCGGCCCGCTCGATCAACCCGGACACGTCGCACGCCAGCCCCAGGCTCTCGGCGCGGGCCTTGCAGTACGACACCACCTGGCCGGAGCCGAGGCAGACGATGGCCAGGATCGACATCCGCAGGTTGTCGCCGTCGCCCGCGAACCAGATCGCCAGCGCGCCGAAGATCGCGGCGTCCGCGACCCGGTCGAGCGTGGAGTCGAGGAACGCCCCCCACTTGGTCGAGCGCCCCAACTGGCGCGCCATGTTGCCGTCGACCAGGTCGGAGAAGATGAACGCGGTGATGACGAGCGTGCCGGTGAGGAACCAGCCGATCGGGAAGAACACCAGCGCCGCGACGACCACCCCGAGGGTGCCGATCAGCGTCACCGTGTCCGGACTCACGTTGTGGCGCAGCAGGAAACTCGCGAACGGGGTGAGCACACGCGTGAAGAAGGCACGAGCGTATTTGTTGAGCATCGCCTTCCCGAAGGATTGCCGGGGCGGCGGGGGATCCGAGGGACTCGACCCGCCTGGTGCGCCCATCGTACTGACGCGGTCGCACGTCCCGAGCCCCCCGTCGTCCGGGCGTGCCGCACCCGGGCGTGCCGCGTTGGAGAAGGGCGCGTACGGCGAGGACACTTGTACTCGGTCCGGCGTCGGGGCAATGCTGCCGTTCAGGAATCGATTTGCGGACGTTGGCGTACCGACGACCGACTTTGCACCTGCGCGTCCGGGACGTCTGCGACGACCGCACCCAGATGGACAACCAGGAGGTGGCACATGGCGGATAAATCCGGAGCTAGCGCCGGAACCGTCGGCAGGGTAACCGCACCCGCGAGCCCGAACGCGGTACGCAACGTGGTGTTGGTGGGCCACACGGGCGCCGGCAAGACGACATTGGTGGAGTCCCTGCTCGTGGCGACCGGGACGATTCCCCGGGCCGGTCGCGTCGAGGACGGGACGACCGTCTCGGACTACGAGGACATCGAACACCGCCAGCACCGGTCGGTGGCGTTGTCGCTGTGCCCCGTCGAATACGAGGGCGTCAAGATCAACCTGCTCGACACCCCGGGCTACGCGGACTTCGTCGGCGACCTGCGCGCCGGTCTGCGTGCCGCGGACGCGGCGCTGTTCGTGGTCTCGGCCGCCGACGGCGTGGACGGCTCGACCCGGATGATCTGGGACGAGTGCGCCTCGATCGGCATGCCGCGCGCGATCGTGATCACCAAGCTCGACCAGGCCCGCGCCGACTTCGACGAGATGGTGCTGATCTGCCAGCGCGTGTTCGGCGACCCCGACTCGGACACCGTGCTGCCGCTCTACCTGCCGCTGCACGGCGAGGACGAGAGTGTGGCCGGTCTGATGGGCCTGCTCACCCAGCGCGTCTACGACTACTCCTCCGGCACCCGGCAGAGCCTGGACCCCGATCCCGAACACCTGCCGCTGATCGAGGACGCCCGCAACCGGTTGATCGAGGGCATCATCGCGGAGAGCGAGGACGAGTCCCTGATGGACCGCTACCTCTCCGGCGAGCGGATCGACGTGGACACGCTGATCGGCGACCTGGAGACGGCGGTCGCCCGCGGCTCGTTCTACCCGGTGCTCGCGGTCGCGCCGGACGGGCTGGGCACCATCGAGCTTTTGGAGGGCATCGTCCGGGCCTGTCCCGCGCCGCCCGAGCACGAGGTCCTGCCGGTCACCACGCCCGACGGCAAGCCGCGTGACCCGCTGACCTGCGACCCGGAGGGCCCGCTGGCGGCCGAGGTGATCAAGACCACCTCCGACCCGTACGTGGGCCGCATCTCGCTGGTCCGGGTCTTCTCCGGCACGCTGCGCCCGGACATGACGGTGCACGTGTCCGGACACGGGATGGCCGATCGCGGCCACGAGGACCACGACCTGGACGAGCGCATCGGCGCCATGTCCGTCCCGCTGGGCAAGCAGCAGCGCTCGCTGAACCGGGGCATCGCCGGCGACATCGTCGCGATCGCCAAGCTGACCCGGGCCGAGACCGGCGACACCATCTCGGACAAGGACGATCCGCTGCTGATGGAGCCGTGGATGATGCCCGACCCGCTGCTGCCGGTCGCCATCCGCGCGCACAGCAAGGCCGACGAGGACAAGCTCTCCCAGTCGCTGGCCCGCCTGGTCGCCGAGGATCCGACGCTGCGCCTGGAGCACAACACCGACACCCACCAGCTGGTCCTGTGGTGCATGGGCGAGGCGCACGTCGAGGTGCTGCTCGACCGGCTGCGCAGCCGCTACGGGGTCGCGGTGGACGCGGTGGCGCACCGGGTGTCGCTGCGCGAGACGTTCGCGGAGAAGGCGAGCGGGCGCGGTCGACACGTGAAACAGTCCGGCGGACACGGGCAGTTCGCGATCTGCGAGATCGACGTGGAGCCGCTGCCGGGTGGGAGCGGGTTCGAGTTCGTGGACAAGGTCTTCGGTGGCTCGGTGCCGCGCAACTTCATCCCGTCGGTGGAGAAGGGCGTGCGCGCGCAGATGGACAAGGGCGTCGCGGCCGGCTATCCGATGGTGGACCTGCGGGTGACGCTGACCGACGGCAAGGCGCACTCGGTCGACTCCTCCGACATGGCCTTCCAGATGGCGGGCGCGCTCGCGCTGCGCGAGGCCGCCGCGAGCACCCGGATCCACCTGCTCGAGCCGGTCTCCGAGGTGCGGGTCACCGTCTCCGACGAGTACGTGGGCGGCGTGCTCAGCGATCTCAGCTCGCGCCGCGGCCGCGTCGTGGGCACCGAGCCCATCGGCTCGGGCCGCACCCTGATCCGGGCCGAGGTCCCGGAGATCGAGATCAGCCGCTACGCGATCGACCTGCGCTCGATCAGCCACGGCACGGGCCAGTTCGCCCGCACCTACTGCCGCCACGACCCGATGCCGCCGCAGTTGGCCGCGAAGGTCACGGAGGACGCGGAGTCCTGACGCTCGACCGCGCGGCACGACCGGCCGGTACGACGGGCCGGCCGGTCGGGTCGCCGCGCCGCCTTGGCGCCCCGCTGCTTGCCGCCCCGCCGCTCCCGTCAGGGGATCGGCAGCGGACGGTCCAGGGCGGTCAGGGTCAGCAGTACGCCGGCCGACGTCCAGGCCAGGGGGGCCACCGAGGCGGGTTTGCCGTCGGCGGAGACCTTCTCGGGAAGGGAGCCGGCCGCGGTGCGGTGGTCGGCCAGCCAGTCGAGCCGCAGCCGCGCACCGGCCCGGTCCCCGCTCGCCGCGCTGAACAGCGCGAACGACGCGGTCTCCGGGGTCCACGCCGCCGTCGGGTCGCCGGCCCAGTGCTCACCCGGCAGGATGCCCCCGTTGGGCAGCGTCAGCCGTTCGGCGGCGCCGCGAACCGCGCTCGCGACCCCGGCGTCGGCCGGCGCGAACGGCGGGCCCAGCCACGTCACCGCCGTGTCCGCGCCGCCCTTGGCCGAGGCCGTGCGCGGGTAGTCGTGCCGGCCGAAGGTGTCCCGGATCGCGCGGTCGAGCCGTTGTGAGGGTGCGGCCCAACGTTCGGCCGCGACCGGGTCGGTCCGGCGGGCCAGGTCGACGGCTGCCCGCAACCCGGCCGACAGCGGGGCGGCGGTGCCCAGGGTGACCTGGTCGGTCCGGGTCTCCCAGTAGTCCGGGCCGCGTGGCGGCAGCCCGTTCGGCCGCAGCCGCCCGGTCACCGCGTCGCCGGCCGCGCGCACCATGGGCCACAGCTCGGCGAGCGCGGCGGTCGTCTCGGGGGCCTTCGGGTCCTGGTGGACGTACCAGAACCAGACCGCCCACGGCACCCAGCCGTTGCCGTCCAATTGGGCGGCGCGCTTGTCCCCGACGGGGCCGCCGTCCAGCCGATAGCGCGCCTCCCAGGTGCCGTCGGGGCGTTGCAGCGTGGCCAGCTTGCGCAGTACGTCGAGCGCTTCGCGGCCGTGCCCGGTGGCGGTGTAGGCCGCCGCGACCCACGCGGCGTCGCGCGGCCAGACGTACCTCCAGATGCCGTACCAGGCGGCGGCGACCGACCCGTCCGGCTGGGTCAGGACGCGCATGTCGAGCAGCGCGCGCTCGGCCATCTCGCGGTCGCGCGGCGTCGCCCCGGGGACGGTGCCCCGGGCGAGCCAGGCGCGCTCGGCCTCGGTGGGCGCGGCGGGCGGCGCGTCGGTGGGCAGCGCGATCGGGCCCTCGGGGCCGGATATGACGCCGCCGAGGAGCAGCGGCCGGGTGGTGGGCGGGGGTGGGGCCGCGCCGCCGACGAAGACGACGATGGCGGCGGCGAGCAGTACGCCGATCGCGGCGATGCCGAGGGAGCGGGCCCTGCCGAGCGAACGCCCGAGTCGGGGCCCCCTGTTCGCCACGTTCGCCGTCTCCGCCCCCGGGCCCCCCGTCGCCTTCGTGGCAACCGGGCCGTTACTCGTTCGGCCCAGTCTAGGCATCGTCCGATCATCGTTCGAACGCGCGTCGGCAGACGTCCCGACCATCCACCGCGCCCTCGCCCGCATCGCGCCCGCCTCGCCGTACGACCCGTGACCACGAGCCGGAGCGGGCGGGGACGGATCAGCCGAAAGTACGACGAGTCTACGAAGTCGGATCCGGGTCGGGCTCGGCGACCGGCGCCAAACCGGTCGAACAGGTGATTCGTCGGCGTTCCGCGACCAGGGACCAGACGCCGGCGACCAGCACGGCCAGGCCGACCAGGACATATGCGTTGCCCACGAGCAGCTGCCATCCGTGCAGGTTCAGCTCCCCACCGTCACCGAACGGCACCGTCCACACGATCCCGCTCGGCAGCACCCCGGAGACCCGGGCCCGGTGCATCGGATAGGCCGCGGCCACGGCGAGCACCGCGACCAGCGCGAGCGTGGCGGCCGGGGCGCGGGTGCGCCGG
Source organism: Embleya sp. NPDC059237 (assembly GCF_042754105.1). NCBI lineage: Bacteria > Bacillati > Actinomycetota > Actinomycetes > Kitasatosporales > Streptomycetaceae > Embleya > Embleya sp. NPDC059237. The sequence goes on from NZ_JBHZAE010000020.1 coordinate 188,172, forward strand.
ACCCGGTCGATCAGCACCACGACCAACGGCAGCGCCCACGCCCAGTGATGGGTCCAGGAGATCGGCGACACCAACAGCGCGGTCAGCGCGCACAGGCCCACCCCCGTGAGCGTCGCCCCGCGCCGGGCCGCCCGCACCGCGAGCGTCATCCCGACCGCCGCCACGAACAGCGCGAGCAGCGGCCACAACCACCCGGGAGGCGTCTGGGCGCCGAACTGCCGGGTCAGTGCGCCGTGCACGGACTGATTGCCGGGGAACTGGGCCAGTCCGATCCGGGTGTCGTCCAGGAACAGGCCGCCCCAGTAGTCCGCGCACTCGCGGGGCAGTACCGCGAACGCCGCCGCGAAGGTGGCGACGAACACGCCCAGCGCGGTCAGTCCCTCACGGACCCGGCCGGTCAGCAGCAGATACGGGATGAAGATCGCCGGCGTCAGCTTGAGCCCGGCCGCCAGGCCCACCCCCACACCGGCGAATCGGGCACCGCGCGCCCGCGCGAAGTCGGACAGCACCAGGACGAGCAGCAGCAGGTTGATCTGGCCGAAGCGCAGGTTCTCCTGGACCGGCTCGGTCCACAACAGCGCGGCGGCGGTCAGCGCGGTCGCCTTCACCCGGTCCCCGCGCGACCCGACGATCCCCCACGCGAGCCACGTCGCCACCACGAGCAGCACGAGGTTGCCCGCCACCCCGAGCACCTCGACCGCGCCCCACGGCAACCACGCCAGCGGGGTGAATGTCAGCCCGGCCCACGGCGTGTAGGTGAACGGCAACCGGCCGGGCCGGATCGTGTACAGCTCGCCGTCGCCGGCCAGCACCTCCAGGCCGCCCTGGCGATAGACCTTCAGATCGCCCAGCCACCACATGTCGGCGGACCCGAACGTGCCCAGCAGCAGATACGCGGTGATCGAACACGCGGCCACCGCGAGGGCCGTCCGCCGGGTCACCCCGCAGCGATGACGGTGTCCGGCCGCAGGTGGGCCGGCATCGCACACGCGGGCGTCCCGCCGGGCATGCGGTCGCGGTTGTCGGCCACCAGCCGGTACACCCCGTGCGCCGCGATGCTGACCGGCTGCACGCGCAGCGCCGCGCCGGCCAGGGCCCACGGGCCGCCCGCGTTCATCAGCAGCTTGGCCACCGCGTGGTGGCCGCCGTACACGGTGCCCACGGGAGTCACCCACAACACCTCGTGCTCGGCGCGGTGCTGCTCGACGCCCAACTCCTCCAACTCGGCGAACTGCCAGGCCACCACGTCGGCGTCGAACGGAATGTGCTTTTGCGCGAACTCCACCGACCGGGTGCAGAAACCACAGTCGCCGTCGTACACGAGAACCGGTCGTGCGCTCAAAGTTCTTCTCCTCAACAACCGCTGACAACCACTGACAACCGCTCGGATCCTGCGGGTGGACGGGTCAGTCGACCGGCCAGGCGGTGGCCAACATCTCGCGCGTGTCCGCGAGCAGTTGCGGCAGCACCTTGGTGTGCCCGACCACGGGCATGAAGTTCGTGTCCCCGCCCCACCGGGGCACCAGATGCTGGTGCAGGTGCGCGGCGATGCCGGCCCCGGCGACGTGGCCCTGGTTCATCCCGATGTTGAAGCCCTGCGCCCCCGAGACCTTGCGCAGCGTGCTCATCGCCAGCTTGGTGAACCGGGCGAGTTCTATCGTCTCGGCGTCGTCGAGGTCGGTGTAGTCGGCGACGTGCCGGTAGGGCACCACCATCAGGTGGCCGCCGTTGTACGGGTACAGGTTCAACACCGCATAGACCTGCTCACCCCGCGCGACGACGAGCCCGTCGACATCGCTCAGCGAGGGAATCCGGCAGAACGGGCACCCGTCGTCGGGGGTCGGCCCCGACGGCTTGTTCTCCCCCTTGATGTACGCCATCCGATGGGGAGTCCACAGCCGGGCGAAGGCGTCCGGCCCCCCAACCCCGTCCTGGATCTCGGGCTCGCTCGTCATGCCAGGAAGCATATGCCGTGGGCACACGCCGACCACGACCCGGTGACGGGCCGGCGGCGGCCCGGTGATCGCACTGCCGCGCGATCACCGGGCCGCCGCCGACGACATCGCGTCAGACCTGAACGCGGTCCCGGACGGCCTTGACGATCTCGGCCACCGCGGCGTCGACCGGGACGCCGTTGTTCTGCTCGCCGTTGCGGTAGCGGAAGCTCACCGCGCCGGCCTGGACGTCCTCGTCGCCCGCGAGCAGCATGTACGGGATCTTGTCCTTGTTGGCGTTGCGGATCTTCTTCTGCATGCGGTCGGCGGAGTCGTCGATCTCGACCCGGATGCCCTGCGCCCGGAGCTTGGTCGCGACCTCCTCCAGATACGGCACGTGCTCCTCGGTGATCGGGATGCCGACCACCTGGACCGGCGCGAGCCACGGCGGCATCTTGCCCGCGTAGTGCTCGAGCAGGACCGCGAAGAATCGCTCGATCGAGCCGAACAGCGCGCGGTGGATCATCACGGGCTGCTGCCGGGTACCGTCGGCGGCGGTGTACTCCAGGTCGAAGCGCTCGGGCAGGTTGAAGTCGACCTGGATGGTCGACATCTGCCAGGTCCGCCCGATCGCGTCCTTGGCCTGGACCGAGATCTTCGGCCCGTAGAACGCGGCGCCGCCCGGGTCGTCGACCAGTTCCAGGCCCTGCTTCTGCGCGGCCTGGCGCAGCGTCTCGGTGGCCTCGGTCCAGTTCTCCTCGGTGCCGATCGACTTCTCCGGGTTCCTGGTGGACAGCTCCAGGTAGAAGTCGTCGAGGCCGTAGTCGCGCAGCAGGTTGAGCACGAACGTCAGCAGCGAGTCCAGCTCGCCCGCCATCTGGTCGCGCGTGCAGTAAATATGCGCGTCGTCCTGGGTGAAGCCGCGCGCGCGGGTCAGCCCGTGCACCACGCCCGACTTCTCGTAGCGGTAGACGGTGCCGAACTCGAACAGGCGCAGCGGGAACTCGCGGTAGGACCGGCCCCGGGCCCGGTAGATCAGGTTGTGCATGGGGCAGTTCATCGGCTTGAGGTAGTAGTTCTGCCCCTCGTCCAGCTCCATGGGCGGGTACATGCCGTCGGCGTACCAGTCCAGGTGGCCGGAGACCTCGAACAGCTTGCCCTTGGTGGCGTGCGGCGTGTAGACGAACTGGTAGCCCGCCTCCTCGTGCCGGCGCCGCGAGTAGTCCTCCATCGTGCGGCGGATGATGCCGCCCTTGGGGTGGAAGACGGCCAGGCCGGAGCCGATCTCCTCGGGGATGGAGAACAGGTCCAGCTCCGCGCCGAGCTTGCGGTGGTCGCGCTTCTCGGCCTCCTCGAGGAAGGTCGTGTAGGCCTTGAGCTCGTCCTTGCTCGGCCACGCGGTGCCGTAGATGCGCTGGAGCTGCTTGTTCTTCTCGCTGCCGCGCCAGTAGGCGGCGGCGGAGCGCATCAGCTTGAACGCGGGGATCAGCCGGGTGGTGGGCAGGTGCGGGCCTCGGCAGAGATCCTTCCAGCACAGCTCGCCGGTCTTCGCGTCCAGGTTGTCGTAGATGGTCAGCTCGCCCGCGCCGACCTCGGCGGACGCGCCCTCGGCGGCCTCCGCGGCGGAGCCCTTGAGGCCGATCAGCTCCAGCTTGTACGGCTCGTCGGCAAGCTCCGCGCGCGCGTCCTCGTCGGTGGTGACCCGGCGGGCGAAGCGCTGCCCCTGCTTGACGATCTCCTGCATCTTCTTCTCGATGCGCTTGAGGTCGTCGGGGTGGAACGGGGTCTCGACGTCGAAGTCGTAGTAGAAGCCGTCCTTGATCGGCGGGCCGATGCCGAGCTTGGCCTCGGGGAACAGCTCCTGTACGGCCTGCGCCAGCACGTGCGCGGCGGAGTGGCGCAGGATGTTCAGGCCGTCGTCGGAGCCGATCAGGACGGGCTCGACCTCGTCGCCGTCGACCAGGACGTAGGCCAGGTCGACCAGTCGGCCGGCCACGCGCGCGGCGACCACCGAGCGGTCGCCGTCGAAGAGCTCGGCGGCCGTCGTGCCCGTGGTCACCACCCGCTCGTCCCGGTCCGGGTCGCGGCTGATGGTCACTCGGGCTTCGGACACCGTTCGTCTCCTGACATGTGGTTGGCGGATGTCGCGTGGCGCGGCTCGGCTCGCTGGTACGCCGATGCGCTCGCTCGCACACCGATGCTATCGAGCCGGGAGCGGGAACCTTGCCTCGGTTTCCCCACCCCGCGCGGGCGCCGGCCCGGCGTGGGGGCGCCGGAGCGGAGGTGTCGGCGGAGGCACCTGCGCAGTCGTGTCGCCGTCGCGTCGCCGTCGCGACGACGAAAGATGGCGCCCCGACTTCCCACAGGGTCACTCCTTCGGGTGAGAATAGGGCCCGTGACGCAACGGATGGCCTCGCTGGCAGTCCCGCTGCGGCCGGTCATCCGGCTGTTGGCCGGGGCTGTGCTGGCGTGCGCCGCGCTCCTGGGCAGCGCGTTTCCGGTCCACGCCGAGTCGCTGCCGTCGACCGCGACCATTCCGACGGTGTGTCCCTTCCATCACACGGCGCACGAGCAGCGGGACGCGGGCGGTCCGCACGACAAGGGCGACGGTTCGGGACGCTGCGGGGATCGCTCGCACGCGTGTGTGCCGGCCACCGTCCCGCCGCTGCCGCCGGTGGTCGCGCCCGCGCCGTGCTCGATGTTGCCGCCGTGGTTGGCCGATCCGGACGCCGTCGGCATCGCGCCGGCACCCACGCCCGCCAAGGACGCCCCCGATCTGACGGTGCTCTGCGTCAGTCGTACGTGATCCGCGCGGCACACCTCGCACGGTCCACAGACGTATCCCGGAATCGGAATAAGGCGGAGCCATGGGGCAACAGTCCCCCAACACCTCGAAGAAGCAGAGCAAGGCACAGCGATCCGCCAGGATGGCGGCGACGCGTGAGCGGGTGGCCGCGCAGCGCGAGGCGGAGCGCAAGGCCGCCAAGCGTCGTTCGGCGATCATCTTCGGCGCTTCCGGCATCGCGGTCCTCGCCTTGGTGGCGGGGTTGACCGCCGTGGTCATGTCGTCGAGCGACGACGACAAGAAGTCGAGCGCGAACAACGTCATCGCCGACGTGCGGCCCGACCCCAACACCAAGAGCGACATAGCCGGCGTAAGCGCGTACACCGCGGCGCAGGGGCACATCGCCAAGCCCAAGGAGGTCACCTACCGGCAGGTTCCGCCGGTGGGCGGCGAGCACGACCCGGTGTGGCAGAACTGCGGGATCTACGACGCGCCGATTCCCAACCGCAACGGCGTGCACTCGCTGGAGCACGGCACGGTCTGGATCACGTACCAGAACAACCTGCCCGCGGACCAGCTGGAAGTGCTGAAGTCCAAGGTCAAGGGCAAGACGTACATGATGCTGAGCCCCTACGACGGCATCGACAAGCCGATCGTCGCCTCGGCGTGGGGCCTGCAGCTGAAGCTGGACAACGCGAGCGACCCGCGCCTGGACCAGTTCATCACGAAGTACAAGGAAGGCAAGCAGACTCCGGAGCCCGGTTCGCCGTGCACGGGCGGGGTCGGGAAGCCGACCTCGTGAGGCCGCGCGCACGTGTCGCGACGATGATCGCGACGGGGCTGCTGGCCGTTCCGGTCCTGGCCGCCTGTTCCTCGGACGACTCCGGCAAGCCGGCCGCCCCGCCCGCGCCCGCGCGGGCGCTGGGTCCGGCGCCGGCGGCGGTGCCGAATCCGCCGGCGGACGACTCGGTGGAGGCGGGGTTCGCGCGCGACATGCGCACGCACCACGCGCAGGCCGTGCAGATGGGGATGATGATCCGCGATCTGACCCAGGACGACGCGACGCGCAAGCTCGCGTACGACATCGCGCTGACCCAGCAGGAGCAGATCGGCCGGATGGCGTCCTGGCTCCAGATGTGGGGCCTGACGCTCGGCTCGACCCGGCCGGTCATGCAGTGGATGACGCCGGGTTCGATGCCGGGCCACTCCGGGCACGGCACGCCGGCCGCCGGTGCGGACACGCAGCTGATGCCGGGGATGGCCACTCAGGCACAGTTGGACAAGCTGGCGACGTTGCGCGGCAAGGACGCCGAGGTGATGTTCCTCCAGCTGATGATCGCGCACCACGAGGCGGGTGTGGCGATGGCCCGCGAGGGCCAGGCGCGCGCGCAGGTCCAGCAGGTCAAGGATCTGGCGAACACGATGGTCGTCGGGCAGAGCTCGGAGATCGACCTGATGCGCTCGATGTTGACGGAGCGCGGGGCGGGTTAGGCGCGGGGCGGGTGGGACGAACCGCGGTGTACGCCCGGCTCGTCCGCCCGCCGGACATGCGTGTGGGGCACGGGATGCACATCCCGTGCCCCACACGTGTCGGATCGTCTCACGCCTCGGCGGTCGCCTCGCCGGTGTGGCGTCGGCGGCGGACCTCGCGCACGACACGTGCCGGCACGCCGACGATCAGCGGGACGGAGGCGCCCAGCGCCATACCGCCGAGGGCGACCAGGAGCGGGCTGTCCTCGACGATGTGGCCGGCCAGCGTGCCGACCGTCATCGCGTACGACACCGAGATGACCGCGCCGACCAGGGTGGCCGCGCGGAACTGCGGTGGCGGGTAGCCGAGTCGGCCGGCGAGCATGTTCACCGCGGTCCGCCCGCCGGGCAGGAATCGGGCCGCGATCAGCGCGGACATGCCGCCCTTGGCGAGCGCGTTGCGGGCCAGGTCCATCGCCTTTTGCCGGCGCGGTCCGAGAACGGCGTCGCCCCCGCGGCGAAGCCGTGCGCGGCCGACCGCGTAGGCGCACTGGTCTCCGACGAAGGCACCGATCGCGGCGGTCAGCAGCACCAGGGCCAGATAGCGCACGTCGCCGTCGGCGACCGCCGCGGCGGCCATCACGAGTTCGTCGCCGGGCACGATGGGCACCACGGCGTCGATGGAGACGATCAGTGGCATCACCAGCCACAGCCAGGGCGAGAACAGCAGCCCGGTCCCGGCGCCGGTCACTGGAGTACCCCCGACCACGCGCAGTGGATCGGGGGACGGGTATCGGTCACCGGGAGATCATCGCGCGATCGCCCATCCGGTGGAACATCGGGTCCGGGTCACCGACGCTCACGGGACGTGATACGGCCGGAAAAACACCGATCTCGACCCTCGGTTCGCACCGAAATTCGGGTCCTCACCATGTCGACTTCCCGACATGGGCGCGCTTCGGGCGGTCGGGGTGGGACCCGGTCACGACGGCGCGGTCTCACGGCGTCACGGCCTCACGAGGAACGCCGCTCGACCAGCGTCGTGCCCAACACCGCGGATGTCCCCGGGCCCCCGCCGGCGATCCGCTCCAGCAGCAACCGCGTCATCAACCGACCCTGCTCCGCGACCTGTTGCCGCACCGTCGTGAGCGCGGGCTCGGCCCACCCCGCGACATCCGCGTCGTCGAAGCCGACCACCGCGACATCCTCGGGCACGCGCCGACCCGCCGCCGCCAACGCCGCCATCGCGCCGACCGCCATCAGGTCGGACGCCGCGAACACCGCGTCCAGGTCCGGCGCCTGGGCCAACAGGGTGCGCATCGCGGCGGCCCCGCCGGCCCGACCGAAGTCCGCGTGCGCGACCAGCGCCGGCCCGGGTACCGCGTCCAGGTAGCCGCGCAGCCGGTCCACGCCCGCACACATGTCCTGCGGGCCGGCGATCGTGGCGATCCGCCGTCGTCCGCGCGCGCTCAGGTACTCCACCGCGGCGCGCGCACCGCCCACGTTGTCCGCGTCCACGTAGACGAAGTCGGCATCCGGACCGAGCGGTCGCCCGCCCACCACCACGGGCATGCCCGCGTCGTGCAGCCGACCCGCCAGCGAGTCGTCGCCGTGCAACGACACCAGCAGCGCCCCGTCCACGTGGCCGCCGCGCAGATACCGCTCCAGCCGGTCCTGCTGCGCGGCCGTGCGCACCATCATCAGCACGAGCTGGTTGTCGGTGTCGGCCAGTTCGGCGCCCACGGACCGCACGATCGCCGACAGGTACGGATCGCCGAAGAGCCGGGTCTCCGGCTCCTGGACGACCAGCGCCACCGAGTCGGTGCGCCGGGTGACCAGCGTGCGGGCCGCGCGGTTGGGTACGTAGCCGGTCCGCGCGATCGCCGCCTCGACCACCTCGCGCACCCGCGGGCTGACCTTGGGTGAGCTGTTGATCACCCGGGAGACGGTGGCGCGGGACACCCCGGCCACCGCCGCCACCGTCTCCAGGGTCGGCGGTTCGGCCGCCGAGGCGACCTTGCTCCGACCGTCAGTCCTGGTCAATGCTCCCCAATCCGTCCGAGGCCGGCTCGGCTTCGGGCACCCGATCGCCGGCGATCAACGCCGCGTACCAGCGTGCGCTGTGCTTGGGCGTACGCCGACCGGTCGCGAAGTCCACGTGCACGATGCCGAAGCGTTTGGCATAGCCGTACGCCCACTCGAAATTGTCCAACAAGGACCACACGAAGTAGCCCCGGACGTCCACCCCGTCGTCGACGGCCCGGCCCACCGCCGCGACGTGCGCCGCGATGTAGGCCGTGCGTTCGACGTCCTCGATCGTGCCGGCCGGGTCCATCCGGTCCTCGTAGGCCGCGCCGTTCTCGGTCACCATCAGCGGCAGGCCCGGCGCCTCGGCCCGCAACCGGTTCAGCACGTCGTACAGCCCGCTCGGGTCGACTCCCCAGCCCATCGCGGTGCGCTCGCCCGGCACCTGCGCGAAGCGCACGTCCGGGCACGCGGGCCACGGGGAGTACACGCTCGCGCCGTGCCCGTCGTCCCGGGGCGCGGCGGCCCGGGACGTCTCGGTGTCGCCGTCCTCGGCGCCGCCCACCAGGAGCGGCGTGTAGTAGTTCACCCCGAGCACGTCGATCGGCCGGGCGATCTCGCCGAGATCGCCGTCGCGGACGAACGCCCAGTCGGTCACCGAGGCGGTGTCGCGGAGCACGTCCGCCGGATACTCGCCGCGCAGCAGCGGGTCGAGGTGGATCCGGTTGGCCAGGCCGTCCACCCGACGCACCGCATCCAGGTCCGCCGGCCGGTCCGAGAGAGGGCGCACCGCCGCCGGATTGAGGGTGATCGCGATGCGATGCCCGGCCGGCAGTTCGGCCCGCAACGCCGCGACGCCGAGCCCGTGGGCGAGCAGCAGATGGTGGTTCGCACGCAGCGACAACTCCTGGTCGGTCGCCCCCGGCGCGTGTACGCCCGATCCGTGGCCCAGGAAGGCGGAGCACCAGGGCTCGTTGAGCGTGGTCCAGTCGCGCACGCGGTCGCCGAGCCGCGCCGCCACCAGCCGCGCGTAGTCGGCGAATCGGGCCGAGGTGTCGCGCGCGCCCCATCCGCCCGCGTCCTGGAGCGCCTGGGGCAGGTCCCAGTGGTACAGCGTCGCGTACGGATCCACGCCGTGCGCGAGGAGTTCGTCCACGAGTCGATCGTAGAAGTCCAGCCCGGCCGCGTTGACCGGGCCGCTGCCGGTGGGCCACACCCGCGCCCAGGCGATGGAGAACCGGTAGGCGCCCAGGCCGAGTTCGGCCATCAGGGCGACATCCTCGCGATAGCGGTGATAGTGGTCGGTGGCCACGTCGCCGGTGTCGCCGGCGTGCACCCGGCCCGGGACGCGGCTGAACGTGTCCCAGATCGACGGCGCCCGTCCGTCCTCGGCCGCGGCCCCCTCGATCTGGTAGGCGGCGGTGGCGGCGCCCCAGACGAATCCGGGCGGGAAGCGGTCGGCGAACCGGGTCGACGAGGCCGGGGCCTGGTCGGTGGTGAGGGCGTGGTCGGTCATGATCGGATTTCCTTACGTAGGAGGTGGGTCGGCCGGCTCGACGGCGTGTGCTCAGCCCTTGACCGCGCCCTGCATGATTCCGCCGACGATCTGCCGGCCGAGCAGGCCGAAGACCACCAGGACGGGCAGCGTGCCCAGCAACGTCCCGGCGAGGATGATCGATTGGTCGTGCACGTATCCCCCGCCGAGCGAGTTGATCGCGACCTGCACGGTCGGATTGCTCGACGACAGCGCGATGATCGGCCAGAAGAAGTCGTTCCACGTGGTCATGAAGGTGAGCAGACCGAGGACCGCCATCGCCGGGCGGGCGATCGGTACGACGATCGACCAGAAGATCCGCGCGTAGGACGCACCGTCCACCCGGCCGGCCTCGATCAGTTCGTCGGGCAGCGCCTCCATCAGGTACTGCCGCATGAAGAACACGCCGAACGCGGTGACCAGCGTGGGCAGTACGACGGCCTGCAACTGGTTCACCCACTGCAACTTCGCCATGATCATGAACAGCGGGATCAGCCCGAGCTGCGGCGGGATCATCATCGTCGCGACGGTGATCCCGAGCAGCGCGCCGCGCCCCCGGAACCGCAGCTTGGCGAAGGCGAATCCGGCCAGCGTCGAACACAACACGGTGCCGGCGGCGACGGTGATCGACACGATCGTCGAATTGATCAACGCCTGGACGATGTCGGCCTCGTCGAGGGCCTTGTCGAAGTTGGAGAGCAGGTTGCCACCGGGCGTGAAGGGCGGCGGCACGTGGTTGATGTCCGCGTTGCTGCGGGTGGCGGCGACGATCGACCAGTAGAAGGGGAAGATCGAGAGCAGGGTCGCGAAGCCCAGGATCAGGTATACGAGCGGCCCGCCGTGGAGTTGACGCGAGCGCCTGGACCGACGGACGCGCCCAAAGCGCCGGGAGCGATCTCGCGGCGGGGCAACCGATGCACCGGCCATGTCAGCGGCCCTCCCGGATTTCGCGACGCGAACGGCGCCCGGCGACAAGCGCGTTGGCCCCGATGACGAGAAGAATGATCAGGAACGTGGTCCACGCGATCGCAGACGCCTTGCCGAGCGCGTAGTTGCTCCACCCGGTCTCGTACATGTAGAGCCCGATGGTCTGGTACTGGTGCGAGGCCCCGCCGCGCACGCCGATCGGGCCGCCCTGGAGCAGCAGCGGCTCGGCGAAGATCTGCATCGCGCCGATCGTCGAGACCACGACGGTGAATACGATCGTGGGCCGCAGTCCGGGGATGGTCACGTGCCGGAACTGATGCCAGGACTTGGCCCCGTCGAGCGCGGCGGCCTCGTAACGATCGTGCGGAATGGCCTGCATCGCGGCGAGATAGATCAGCGCGTTGTAGCCGACCCAGCGCCAGGTGACGATGGTGGAGATGGCGATCTGCGAGGTCCAGGTGCCGTTGTACCAGTCGACGTTGTCGACGCCGAACAGGCCGAGGAACCAGTTGACCATGCCGTAGTCCCGCCCGAACAAACCACCGAACACCAGCGTCGCGGCGGCGACCGACGTCGCGTAGGGCATCAGGATCGCGACCCGGAAGAAGGTCCGCCCCCGCAACCGACGGTTGAGCAGATGCGCCAGGCCGAGCGCCATGCACAACTGCGGCACGGTCGAGATCACGCCGATGGTGAAGGTGTTGCGCAGCGCCTTCCAGAAGAAGGGGTCGTGCCAGAGGTTGGTGTAGTTCTCCAGGCCCAGCCAGGTCATCTCATCCGGGTTCTGCAACCGGACGCGGTGCAGCGAGATGTAGCCGGTGTAGAGCAGCGGGAACAGCCCGAAGGCAACGAAGAGCACAAAGAAGGGCGCAACGAAGCCGTACGGGGACGCGGCATCGACCCGCCGCCGCCATACCTGACGGGACGTCGGGAAGACGGTGCCCGCCCGAGAACGCGAGCCGGACCGAAATCGGGACCCCGGCCAACGCGGGAATCGAGTCGCAGAACCGGAAGGTGGCGGAGCCGCCATCGAAATCACTCCGGACAGGGTGAGGTGGGTGAGCGGTCGTGGGGGCGGGCGGGGGTGTCGGGGACGGGCGGGGGCGAGCGAGCACCGGGACGGGCGTGGGGGCGGGCGCTCGTCGGGCGGGCGAGACGGGCGCTGGGGCGGGCGCAGGGGCGGGCGGGCGCCGGACCGACATGGGCGTCGCCCCCTGGCGTCGTCCGGAGGCCGACCACCCGCTCGACACGGGAACCAGCCACCGACTCGACCCGGGAGCGCGCCCCTCGCTCGGTGCAGGGGCCGACCACCCGCTCAGCACGGAGGTCGACGACCCACTCGACACAGAGACCGGCCACCAACCCGACATGGGCACCCCCCGACCCGGTCCGGAGGCCGACCACCCGCTCGACACGGGAACCAGCCACCGACTCCACCCGGGAGCGCACCCCTGGCTCGGATTGGGGGGCGACCGCCGGCAGCGCAGAAGCCGGCCACCGGCCGCGGCATCGGGACCGGCCGGCCGCTCGACGCGGGACCGGCGCCGCCGATTCGACGCGGAGGATGTCGCACCCTGGCCCGGCACGGACCCGCCACCGGCCGGGCACGGCGGTCGGCCACCCCGCTCGGGGCGGGACCGACCACCGGCTCGCCGCGGCGGTCGACCCGCTCGGCTCGGCGCCGGGGAGTCGGCCGCCGGCTCGGGTGCCGAGGGGTCGGCCGCCGGCTCGGGACGGGGGTCGGCCGCCCGCTCGGTGCGGGCCTTCGTATCCGGCCCCCGCCGCTCGCACGTCGCCGGGTGCCGCCGCCGTCGTCAGCTTGCGAGGGCGTTTTTGACCGCGTCGCGTGCTCGCTTCCACGCGTCGTCCGGTTTGACCCCCTGGGCCTCCACGGACGTCAGTGCGGTGGTGATGTTGTCCTTGATGTCGTTGTGCCGAACCCCGGTGACCTGCACGGGCATCCGTTCCGCCGCCGCGCTGAAGATCGCACCGATGGGCGCGTTGTTGAAGTAGGGATCCAGCGTCGCCTTGACGCTTTCGATCGCCCCGGTCTTGGACGGGAAGTTCCCCTGCTTCCGGAACATCTTCGCCTGCTGCTCGGGCGCGGTCAGCCAGGCGACCAGTTCGGCCGCTTCCTTGTGGTGCTTGCCGCCCTTGGGAACGGCGAGGTACGAGCCGCCCCAGTTCCCCGTCCCACCGGGCCCCGCAGCGACGTCCCACTTGCCCTTGCCTGCGTCACCGGCCTGGGTCTTGATGTACCCGATCATCCACGCCGGGCACGAGAGCGAGGCGAAGCCGTCGGCCGAGAACGCCTGGTTCCAATCGCTCTGGAACTGCTGCAAAGCGGCCGACAGTTTCCCGTCGGCGGCCTGCGCGGCCAGGTCCCACGCGTGCTTGACGGTCGGATTGGTGTCGTAGATCGGCTTGCCGGCCGCGTCGTAGTAGGACTCCTGCTGCTGCCCGATGATCGCGTTGTACAACCCGGTCACACTGTCCAGGTAATGCGTCTTCTTCGGCGCGTTCGCCTGGAACTGCCGCCCCAGTTCGACGTATCCCTCCCACGTCGACCAGCGCCGCGCCAACTCCTCGCGATCGGTGGGCAGTCCGGCCGCCCGGAACAGATCGCTGCGATAGCAGATCGCCATCGGCCCGATGTCCGTCCCGACCCCCAGCACCTTCCCGTCGGCGGTGGTCGCCGCCTTGCTCTTCCACGGCAGGTACTCGGCATTGCCGCCCGCGAGGCCCAGCGAGTTCAGATCCACCCACTTGTCGGCCTGGTTCCGTACGACGTCGGCGATCCGCCCGACCTCGATGCCCTGGATGTCGTCGATCCCGCCCCCACCGGCGAGCCGGGTCTGCACGGTACGCCAGTAGTCCTCCTCCTTCTCGGTGTCGTGCTGAACGATCCTGACGCCCGGGTGCGTCTGCTGATACTCGGCGTACAACCCGGCCTCCTCGAAGCCGAACGTGCCGAACAGCCCGACGTTCAGGGTGACTTTGCCGTCGCCCGAGCCGGACCCCCCGTCACCCCCACACCCGGCGAGAACGGATCCGACCAACAGCGCGGTACACAGAGCGGACAGGGCTCTGACTCGACCACGAACGTAGCGCGTGCGCATGGAAAGACCTCCTGATGACCCTGCATCCGGGACGGCGATGAGCGAGGTACGTCGTGCGGCGGTACGAAACTGCGGCGGTGCGGTCGTCCATGGCGGCCCGACACCAACGGCACGGCAACACGGAACACGCGCCATCGACGCGGCCGGGCCCACGCCGTGAGAGCGCTCTCACAACGTGCTCAGGAGCCTGTCCTGCCCCATCACCCTTGTCAATACTTCAAAGGCCCCACACCCACCCCGAGCCCACAAACCCCACCGAACGCCCAGAAGCCCCGGACCACTTTCGTGATCCGGGGCTCCGGCAAGCGTGGGCGATACTGGGATCGAACCAGTGACCTCTTCGGTGTGAACGAAGCGCTCTCCCGCTGAGCTAATCGCCCGGGTGCAGGGAGAACATTACCGCATGGGTGGGGGCGGTTGTGACCGCCCTCCGCGGGTGGGGCGCGAGGAGCCGCCCGGGCTGGGGGGCGGCTCGCGGGGGGTCAGAACGGGAGGGCCATGCCGTATTTCCACAGGTACAGGGCCACTGCCGCGGCGATCAGGAGCAGGCCGATCGCGAGCATGATCATGTTGCGGCGGCGGGTCTTGGGGTCGAGGGCGCGGGTGGCGGCCCTGGTGACCTTGTCCTTGGTCCACAGCAGCGTGCGCTGCGCCCAGACGAATTCGGTGCCCAGGACGGCGAGGCCGAGGAAGATGACCGCCCAGCCGGGACCGGGCAGCGGGAGCATGATGATGCCGCCCACGATGATCGCGAAGCCGATGATGGCGACGCCGATCTGCCAGGTCATGTGCAGCGGCTTGGAGCGCTTGATGAAGGCCGGCGCGCGGGAGCCGAATGGTTTCGCCTCGGGCGCCCCGGTGGTTGTGCCGGCCTTCGTCGCGCCCTCGGGTGCCGCCGCTGCGGCCGGGTCGTCCCGGTCGGCGGTGGGCTTCCCGGCGGCGTGCGCGCTGTTCTCCGCGACCCCCGTGTCCATCGTCCGTCTTCCTCTCTCGTCGTACCGGCCGTCGTCCACCGGATGCCTCCGTTCGCCCGGGGCCGGCGCCGACCTCGGCCCGGCCTGGCTTGACAACGCTACAAGGGGGCAGAGGTTCGGTGCAGACCTTACGGTCGGGGACCGACCCGGGCGGATCGGTCCGGGCGATCGGAGCGACCCGATCCGATCGCCTGTTCCCTTCCGGAAATCATGCGGGCGAACGTTACACCTCCGCATCGCTCTTAAGGAGTACCCAGACGCCCGTATATCGGGCAGAGACGTTTACAAGAGGTCCGCAGGTGGGATGTTGCGAACGCCGACGTGCGAATCCCCGAGCGCACACTGAGCGAAAGGCCATGGCGCTTATGAACACCACGGTCAGCTGTGAGCTGCACCTGCGCCTCGTCGTCTCGAGCGAGTCCTCATTGCCGGTCCCCGCGGGACTGCGCTACGACTCGTCGGACCCGTACGCCGTGCATGCGACCTTCCACACGGGTGCCGATGAGACGGTCGACTGGGTCTTCGCCCGCGACCTTCTCGCCGACGGGCTGCGTCAGCCCTCGGGCACCGGCGACGTTCGTGTGTGGCCCTCTCGGAGCCACGGACAGAGCATCGTGTGCATCGCCCTCAGCTCTCCCGAGGGCGAGGCCCTGCTCGAAGCGCCCGCACGGGCCTTGGAGTCGTTCCTGAAGCGTACGAACGCTGCCGTGGCCCCCGGCAACGAGCACCGCTTCTTCGATCTCGACCGGGAGCTGTCGCAGATCCTCGCCGAGAACTGAGCTCTGGCACGGCGGACACGCCCCTGTCCGACGGCGCCGGGTTCACACGTCAGCGCTCCGCCGCACCCATCGTCCACACGGTGGGGGCGGCGGAGCGTTTTCACGTCCCGACCGGTGGACGGCCACGCCGACGACCCCGAACCGTCCCGGCCCTCCGACGAACGAACGGTCGGACGAGCGAGCGCAAGAGCGCACGAGCGGCCCGGCGATCCGAATACGCGTCCGACCCGGGCGCGCCACAAAGAAAGCGCGCATTCGAACACATTTTCCGGCACGGCGCGCGTCGCATAGGCCCGACTCGGGCGGGACTATCCCGCCGCATAGGCATCGCATCGGCGCCGCCACAACCGCATGGGAATGCGTTCACATTCACCATCCCCGACCGCTCCCGTTGTGCCCGGACACGGATTAGCACCTCACGCTGACCCGCGGTAACCGACGGTATCCCGGGGAAATCCGCAAATCGGGATTCCCCGACTTCAGATCCCGCGCCTGCGCAACAGTTCCTCGATCTCCGCGAACTCGTCGTCGCCCCCGCTCGTACGCGACGATCGCCGTGAGCGCGGCGCGGCGGCCGGCTTCGGCTGTTTGCTGCGCGGCGGCGCACCGCCCGAACCGCCCGCTCCCGCCGCCGGACCGCCGTCG
The DNA here is from genome assembly GCF_042754105.1 of Embleya sp. NPDC059237. Classification (NCBI taxonomy): domain Bacteria; kingdom Bacillati; phylum Actinomycetota; class Actinomycetes; order Kitasatosporales; family Streptomycetaceae; genus Embleya; species Embleya sp. NPDC059237. The sequence continues at coordinate 204,364 of NZ_JBHZAE010000020.1, forward strand.
CCGAGCAGCGCCGCCAGGTCGGACGAGATGGCGGAGGTGGCGGAGGTGGCGGACGCGGTGCCGCTCGACTCCGGGGACTTCTTCTTTCCGCCGACCATGCGGGTGATCATCAGCAGGATCACGGCGAACGCGAGGATCGCGACGCCGCCCCACGCCTTGAGGCCGAAGGCGAGGTCGGTCGCCCAGTCGGCGACCGCGCTGCCCACCCGGCGGCTCAGCGTGGCCAGGCCGGTCAGGTACAGGCCGATCGGGAACAGCGCCGCGGCGGTCCACCGCGTCGCGTTCAGGAAACGTCGTTGGCGAGCCTTTTGTACCGCGATGACCAGGCCCAGGCCCGTCAGCGCCATGCACAACGCGCCGGTCACCACATCTGCGCCGGACATGCGCTCGGCCTCCTCGTTCGAAACCTACGAAGCTTCGTTGTCGGTCGGCGTCGATCGGGATCGGTCGACGGCCGTTGCCGTCCTGCCTCCATCGTGGCCGTCTCGGTCCTCGAACACCACGATCGACGGTCGGTTCGGTACTCGGGGAGGACACCGACCGACTCATCTCCTCCCCGTGGAGTAGAGCCAGGATCAGGGATGTTCCCCACTTCTCACAGGATGGGTTTCCCCCAATAACGCGTACGCGGCACGAATCGAGCCCCGGTGAGCACCTTCGTGAACTCCGGGGTACGGGCCTCGTCGGGCAGGTCGATGGCCAGCTCGGGCAGCCCCTGGGTCGCCGTCACGTGGCCGGCGGCGCGCAGGAGCGTCGCGGCGGCCTCCGGGTTGCGCGCGGTCAGCGCCAGGACGACGCCGTGCGCCACCCACACCGCCGCGCCATCGCCCAGCGTGTACGGGGCGGGCGCGGTGGGGTGGTCGAGGCGGGCGTGCGCGCGGGCCCGGGCGGCGGGTTCGGACCACCCCGCCGCGCGCAACGTCGCCGCGCAGCGGTGCAGTTCCGCGGCGCACCACGCCTCGCGTTCGTCGGTGTCCATCATCCGCACCCCGTGCGGCAGGCCGGTGGCGCGCACCGGGGCCACCAAGCGGGTGCTGTCGGGCGCGTAGCCCAGGGCGGAGACCAGACCGGTGGCCGCGCGGTTGCCCTCGGGCACCGCGGCGGCCATCCGGGTACAGCGCCGGCCGCGCATGATCTCCTCGGCCGCGAGCATCGCCACGCACCCGTGTCCTCGGCGGCGGCGCGACGGCAGCACCTGGATGTGCAGGATCCATCCGGTGCCGGTGCCCCACGGGCCGAGCGGGGTCAGGTGTACGCCGCCGACGGATCGGCCGTTGGCGCAGATCGAGTACACGCCGTCCCGGCCCGGTCCGGCCGGTCGCAGAGTGGTGGTCATCGCGTCCCCCCGCCTTGCCGATGTCGCGCCCCGTCATCGGCAGTGCTGCCCGCGCGCGGACCCGGTCAACCTGCGCCGGAGCGCCGACCGCGAGATCGCGGGCGCGATCGGGGCGACCGGCGCACCGGCGCGGACGGGCCGGACGGTCCCGGGCGGGCCGGCGTCCGGGTCAGGGGTCGATGTCGGCGGCGGCGCGGGCGGCGAAGATCTCCATCGCCTTGCGGGTGAGCGGGCCGGGCGCGATGCGGGTGTGCTCGTCGATCCGGTGCACCGCCTGGATGTCGCGCAGCGACGAGGTCAGGAACACCTCCTCCGCGTCGGCGAGCGCGGTCATCGGCAGGTCGATCTCCTCGGCGCCGACCCATTCCAGGACCAGCGCACGCGAGACGCCGGCCAGGCAGCCGGCCGACAGCGGCGGGGTGACCAGGCGGCCGTCGAGGACCACGAACACGTTGGAGCCGGTGCCCTCACACAGGTTGCCCGCGGTGTTCGCGAACAGCGCCTCGCTCGCGCCGTGCCGGGCGGCGTGGCCGAGCATCACCACGTTGTCGGCGTAGCTGGTGGTCTTGAGCCCGGTGGTCGGCGCGTTCTCGTTGCGGGTCCACGGGACGGTGACCACTGCGGTGCTCTCGCCGCGGGGTTTGGCCGGGGCGAGGGCGACCACCAGGGTCGGCGCCGCTCCGCCGCGCTCGGAGCCCAGTGGTGAGCGGCCGCCCGTGTAGGTGATCCGCAGTCGAGCGATGCCCGGCAGCGGGTTGGCCGCCAGCACCTCGGCGCACGCGTGGCGCAGCAGGTCGAGGTCGGGGTCGGGTAGCCCGAGGCCGCGCGCGGAGCGGGTCAGCCGGGCCAGGTGCCGGGTCGTCGCGAAGGCCTGTCCGTCCCGCGCCTTCAGCGTTTCGAAGACGCCGTCGCCGACGGTCAGCCCGTGGTCGTCCACCGGGACCACCGCGTGTTCGTCGTCGACGAGGCGGTCGTTCAACCAGATTCTGCTCATGCGCCCTCCGAGGTGTCCGCGGGGTTGTATCCGACGCGATCCCGCGCGGCCCGATCCTGCCCGGTCCCGGGCTCGGGTGGGTAGCCGGGAGCGGTCGGCGCCGTGGGCCGCGGGCGCTCGCCGAGGTGATCCGGGGCCGTTGCGCGCTCGCGGGCGCCGATGTGCTCCGGGCTCGCGGGGTGCTCCCGGCCGCCGGCGTCCGCCGAGGCGGGCGAGTGCTCCGCCGCGGTATCCGGCCGGTACTCGGCCCCGACCGGGTCCGCCCGGTACTCCCCTTCTGCCCGGTACTCCCCCGTCGCCACCGCGAGCAGGTTCCGCGCCTTGAGGCGGGTCTCCTCCCACTCGCGCTGCGGGTCGGAGTCGTACGTGATGCCCGCGCCGGTGCCGAAACAGAGTCGGCCGTCGCGGACGAAGAAGCTGCGTATGCCCACCGCGAGCGAGCCCTCGCGGCGGTCCGCGTCCACCCAGCCGATCGCGCCGCAGTAGGGGCCGCGCGGGACCGGCTCCAGTTCCTCGATGATGCGCAGCGCGCTGCTCTTGGGGGCGCCACTGACCGATCCCGGCGGGAACGTCGCGGCGAGCAGTTCGGGCCAGCCGACGCCGGGGGCCAGCGTGCCGGCGACGGTGGAGACGAGGTGGACCAGGCCCGGGTGCCGTTCGACCACGCACAACTCGGGCACGGTGACCGAGCCGATCGCGGCGGCGCGGCCCAGGTCGTTGCGGACCAGGTCGACGATCATGACGTTCTCGGCGTGGTCCTTGGGCAGCAGGTCGGCCTCGGTCCGGCCGGTGCCCTTGATCGGGCCGGAGCTGACCCGGTCGCCGACGCGGTGCAGGTACAGCTCCGGCGACGCGCACGCGACGTGGACGCCGTGTTCGGGCAGTCGGATCACCCCGGCGTACGGCGCGGGGTTGCCCAGCGCGAGCCGGCCCGCCAAGCCGACGATGTCGGCGTCGGCGGGCAGCGGGGCGCTGAGCATGCGGCACAGGTTGACCTGGTACACGTCGCCGGCGGCGATGTACTCGCGGATCCGGCGCACCCCCGCGCGGTACGCGTCGGCGCCTAGCGAGTCGGTCCACGTGTGCGCGGGCGGTCCGGTCCACGGGGCGGCCGGCAGCGGGGCCGGGCGCACGTGGTCGAAGCGGGCGCAGATCGGGTCGCCCTCGAAGTCGGCGACCACGGCCCAGAAGCCGTGCGAGTCCAGGGCTGCCGGGTCGCGGGTGACATCCCGCAGTCCGGTGGCCAAGCGCCCGCCGAGGTGGGCGATGGGGGGAGGCTGGCTCACGTGTTCGTTCCGGGGTCGCGACCGCGGCACCTGCTTGAGGATCGGCGCGCGGGTCAGGACGCCATTGTAGGAGGCGGCCGATCGGCGCGGCCGGCCCGGGCGGCCCGGCGTCGGCCGCCGCGAGCGCCCCCCTCGCGCCGGTGCGACGCGCCCGGAAGTGCCCCGAATCGATTCCGCGTTCCCGTGTGACGCTCGGGCACGGCATGATGCGGCACGGGTGGATGGAACCCGGCGACCCCGAGACCGGCGACCACCCCTCCCGGTCGGTTCGCCCGACCCGTCGAAGTCTCCACCGCATCACGCGATCGAAGGACGTTCATCCGTGCACTGTTCCGCCTGCGACACCTGGTCTACGCGGGCCGACCGCTGTTCGTACTGCGGCGCCGTCCCGGCCGTCGCGCCGCAGCAGGCCGGCGCCGTGTCGGCCCCTGTGGTCACCGGGTCGACCGCGGCCCCGGCGCCCACGCCGCCGGATCCGTACGCTCCGCCCGCACCCGCGCCCACCGGGGTGCATCCCGCCGGGGTGTATCCGGGCGCCTATCCGCCCGCGCCCGGTGCGTTCGCGCCGCAGGCGCCCTACGGCATGCCGGGGGCGTATCCGGCCTCGCCCTTCGGGGGCTGGATGCCGCAGCCGTTCCGCTCCCTGCGCGGGCTCGCCGTGACGTTGTACATCCTGCTGCCGCTGTCGGCGGTGTTCGCGGGGCTGTGCGCGGCGGCGTTCTTCCACCGGGCCGACGTGCTCCGGCAGATCGTCGACGCCGGCGACCTCGGTGTCACGGACTCGCTGCGCACTCGGGCCGAGGACTCGGACTCGCTGGTCGCGGGCGCGATCACGTTCCTGGTGTTGTCGATGATCGCGACGGCGGTGCTGTTCATCATCTGGATGTATCGGGCCCGAGCCAACGTGGACCTGTTCGGCCCGTCGAAGCAGCACCTGTCCACCGGGTGGGCGGTCGGCGGTTGGCTGGTGCCGGTGGTGAGCCTGTGGTTCCCGAAGCTGATCCTGCACGACGTGTGGCGCGCGAGCGATCCCCGGACCGCCGAGCGCGGCGGTCGTACGCCCGGGCGGCTGCCGCTGTTGTGGACCTGGTGGGTGCTGCTGGTCGGCGCGTCGGTGTTGTTCTTCGCGAGCCGGCTGTCCTACCCGCTGGGTGACGACATCGAGCTGTCGGACGCCGATCGGCTGCAGACCATCGACATCCTGTCGGGGGCCGCGGACATCGTGTTGATCCTCGCGGCGGTCGCGGCGATCTTCGTGGTTCGCAAGATCACCACGTTCCAGCACGAGCGCGAGGCGCTGGCGTTCGCGTCGGGGCTGGTCCCGGCTCCGGGAGCGGCGGGCGGTTTCCCGGCGGGGGCGCCGACGCCGTGGGCGGCCTATCCGGCGCAGGCGCCGACCGGGCAGTACTTCGCTCCGCCGGTGCCGGCCGCGTCCGGTGCGCCCGGCGGGTTCGCGCCGCCGGCGCAGACCGCGCTCGGCGCGCCGCCGGTCCCACAGGCTCCGGTGGAGGGCGCGACGGCGGCTGCGCCGGTCACTCCCGCGCCTCCGGCCGAGCCGACGCCGGTCGCATCCGCGTCGGCCGTGGCCAGGCCGGTGGCAGCCCCGCCGCCGCGCCCCGCGGCGCCGCCGACGGCGGGGGCCGAGGCTCCCGACGCCACACCGGCCGCCGCGGCCGAGTCAAGCGACACGGACGAATCGGCAGAGGCGGCACCGGCCGTTGCCGCGGCCGACGGCGAAGCCGAGTCGGTCGAAGCGGCGACGGCCGTCGTACCGGCTGCGGAGGCCGAGTCGGTCGAAGCGGCCACAACCGTCGTACCGGCCGCCGAGGGCGAGTCGCCTGAAGCGGCGACCACCGTCGTACCGGCCGTGGACACCGAGTCGGTCGAAGCGGCCACAACCGTCGTGCCGGCCGCCGAAGGCGAGTCGCCTGATGCAGCGACCGCCGTCGTACCGGCTGCGAAAGCCGAGTCGGTCGAAGCGGCCACAACCGTCGTACCGGCCGCCGAGGGCGAGTCGCCTGAAGCGGCGACCGCCGTCGTACCGGCCGTGGACACCGAGTCGGTCGAAGCGGCCACAGCCGTCGTGCCGGCCGCCGAAGGCGAGTCGCCTGATGCAGCGACCACCGTCGTACCGGCTGCGAAAGCCGAGTCGGTCGAAGCGGCCACAACCGTCGTACCGGCCGCCGAGGGCGAGTCGCCTCATGCGGCGACCGCCGTCGTACCGGCTGCCGAGGGCGACGAGGCGACGGCCGTCGTGCCGGCCGTTGAGGTCGAGTCGGCTGATGTGGCGGCGGCCGTTGTTCCGGCTGCCGAGGGTGACGCGGTGACGGCTGTTGTGCCGGCCGTGGATGTCGAGGCGGCTGCTGTAGGGGCGTCCGGCGAGCCGGTTTTGTTGGGGAAGTCGAGCGCGGGCGGGTCCGATGTGGTGGCGGGTGAGGCCGGCCCTTCCGAACTGCCGCAGGTTCCCGCTCAGTCGGCTGCGGCGGTCGAGCGTGCGTCCGACGCGAGCGCGGACGAGGTGCCGGCTCCCTCCGGTCCCGTGGATGCCGGAGTTGATGCCGAACCGGCGCCGTCCGGGGAGCGGCGCGGGTGATCTCGGGGTGCTCCGGGCTCACGCGATGGAGCACGGGGTCCGACGTCGGGTGCACAGCGGTTGAACACCTGCCGTCGTAACGGCGGCCCAACCCGCCGCCCGGCCCCCCGTCGGCGCTCGCCGAAGGCCGGTTCGAACCCTCTCGGTTCGGGCCGGCCTCGGTCGTTTTCGCAGGTTGCGCGGGTCGCGCGGCGGGGCGCGCGGGGAATCGGTTTTTGTGATGGCCCTCGGATCCGCTAAAGTTCTCAACGTCGCCGGGACGCGGAAACGCAACCCGGGTCGACAGGCGGACGTGGCTCAGTTGGTAGAGCATCACCTTGCCAAGGTGAGGGTCGCGAGTTCGAATCTCGTCGTCCGCTCGGAAGAAGTAGAGGAATGTGGTGGGCAACCACTATGGTTCCTTCACTTGGTGGAGTGGCCGAGAGGCGAGGCAACGGCCTGCAAAGCCGTCTACACGGGTTCAAATCCCGTCTCCACCTCCAAGAGAACCCGGGCCTGGTGCCGAGGGTGATCTGCCCGCGCGATTAGCTCAGCGGGAGAGCGCTTCCCTGACACGGAAGAGGTCACTGGTTCAATCCCAGTATCGCGCACGCTGCACAACCGTCGTACCGCTACACCACCCGCGCGATTAGCTCAGCGGGAGAGCGCTTCCCTGACACGGAAGAGGTCACTGGTTCAATCCCAGTATCGCGCACGGGCAGTACCGAAGGGCCGGAGGATCTCGATCCTCCGGCCCTTCGGCTTACCTCGGCGGATGTTCGTGCGGCGGGCTCGGTACGAAGTCGGGCGCGGCCAGCCGGGCCAGTCGCTCGCGCGTCGGCTCGTCTTGGGGCACGTAGACGCTCAGCCGCTGGCCGGGTGAGGTGGCGAGGTCGGCGGGCATTCCCCGGACGTGCAGCACCCCGACGTCGCGGTGACGGAAGAGTTTGGTCCGGGTGCGGGTGAGCGAGACCGGATGGGCCGCCCAGGTCGTCGCGAACTCGGGACTGGCGGCGATCAGTTCGTCGACGAACGCGGTCCACAGCGGATCGCCGACATTGCGCGCGTAGCTGCCGCGCAATACGCCGACCACGCCCGCGCACTCCTCCCGCCACTCGTGGAAGGGGTTGCAGCACGCGGGCCGGGTGAACAACTCCCAGATCACATTGCGCCGCTGCCTCGGCGCCGCGACCAGGCTCGGGAACATCCGGGCGTAGAGCGCGTTGTAGGCCAGCACGTCGTAGCGGCCGTTCAGCACCACCGCCGGCAGCGTGGCGAAGTCGTCGAGGACGGTCTGGGTGTCCGAGTCGACCTCGTCCTCGGCGCGCAGCGTGGCCAGGCTCGGCACGCAGGCCAGCCGCTTGACGTGTTCGTACTCGACGCCGTCGAGCCGCAGCGTGCGGGCGATGCCGCCGATGACCTGGGCGCTGACGTTGATCGGGCGGCCCTGTTCGAGCCAGGTGTACCAGGTCACCCCCACGCCGGACAGCTGTGCGACCTCCTCGCGGCGCAGCCCGGGTGTGCGGCGTCGGCGGCCGGCGGGCAGGCCGACCTGTTCCGGGCTGATCCGCTCGCGTCGGCTGCGCAGGAAGGCGCCCAACTCGGCTCGGGAGGCGGCGCGTTCGGGGCGGACGTATTCCGGTGCGGCGCGCCCGGCGTCGGCTGTCGGGGCCGCTGCCGGCCCGATCGGCGGGTCGACTCGCTCCGGGGCGGCCGGGCGGTGGGTGGCGTCGGTGCGCGGGCTGCCGGTCATCGACCCATCCTGCGCCGATCGTCGCCTCGATTGCCAGGTGCCTGGTGATACCAGGATAACCAGGCTACTGGTCCGGGTACCCGGCGCCGGGCAGAGTCGCTGCCATGAACGATACGGATGTGAAGTCGGGCGGCGGCGCCCGGCACGGGGACGGGGAGCGGGTGACGACGCCGGCGGCCGGGGTCGTCGGATCGACCGCTCCCGACGAGGGAGGCTCTCGGGCGTCGACCGCCCGGGAGCGGCGAGGGACGGCGGAGGGCCGCCGAGAGGACGGGAATCGGGTCGCGGGCGCGGGCACGCTGCTGCTCGTGGTGCTGGTGGCCGGGCAGTTCATGGCGGTGCTGGACTCCTCGATCGTCAACGTGGCGGCTCCGGTGATGCGTTCGGACCTGCATACGTCGGGCGCCGGGCTGCAGTGGGTGATCGCGGGCTACACGATCGTGTACGCGATGTTGCTGATCACCGGATCGCGGCTGGGCGCGATCTTCGGGTTCGGGCGGGCGTACCTGGCCGGGCTCGGGTTGTTCACGGTGGCCTCGCTGGCCTGTGGGCTGGCCGGTTCCACCGGGGAGTTGGTGGCGTTCCGGTGCCTGCAGGGCGCGGGGGCCGCGTTGTTGGTACCGCAGGTGTTGACGCTGATCCAGCGCCGGTTCGAGGGACGACGGCGGACGGCGGCGATGGGGCTGTACCAGACCGCGATAGCCGGCGGCGCGGTCGTCGGGCAGATCGTGGGTGGGGTGCTGGTCGACGCGGATCTGTGGGGTACGAGTTGGCGGCCGGTGTTCCTGGTCAACGTGCCGCTGGGGGTGCTGTTGCTCGCGGTCGGGTGGCGGGCGCTTGGCGGCGACCGGCCCGGGCCCGACGAGCGCACGGGCTGGGGGCGGCTGGACGTGCCGGGCGTACTGGTCTTGGCGCCGGCGATGTTGGCCCTGGTGGTGCCGCTGGTGATGGGGCACGAGCAGGGCTGGCCGGTGTGGGGGTGGCTGGTGCTCGCCGCGGGGCTGGTCGCGATGGGCGCGTTCGCCCTGGTGGAGCGCCGGGTGTCGGCGCGCGGCGGGTCGCCGCTGGTGCCGGGCGCGGTGTTGCGCTCCCCCGGGCTGCTGTCCGGCGGGATCATGCTGCTGGTGGGGGTGGCGAGCTACAACGGGTTCCTGTTCACCCTCGCGCTGCACCTGCAGTCGGGGCTCGGCGACAGTCCGCTGCGGGCCGGTCTGACGTATGTGCCGTGCGCGATCGGGTTCGCCGTCTCCGGGTTGTGGTGGGGGCGGTTGCCCGAGCGGATCCGGGCGCACCTGGGATATCTGGGCTTCGCGCTGGTGTCGGTGTCGTACGTGGGCATGGCGGCCTCGGTGCACGGTGGGCGGGACGGCGGCGTGGCGCTCGCGGTCGGCCTGGCCGGGATGGGCCTGGGTCAGGGCGCGGTGCTCGGGCCGCTGATGGCGAGCGCGCTGGGGCGGGTCCGGCCCGAGCACGCGGGTGACGCGAGTGGGGTACTGGTCACGCTGATGCAGTTCGGCGGCGTGGTGGGGGTGGCCACGTTCGGCACCATGTTCCTGTCCACGACGGGCGCCGGCGCGCATGCCTCGGCGCACGCGGCGGTGCTCACTTTCGTGGTACTGGCCGTGGTGAACCTGGGCGTGGCGCTGTGGGTGGGACTCGGCATGGTGCGGAGGCGGGCGGGTCGGCTCGCGTGAGCCGGCGGTGTGCCCGTACCCGAACGTGCGTGCGCCGGACGGACCCGGTCGGGTCCGTCCGGCGCACGCAACCGGGGTCAGTCGTTCTCGGGCCAGCGTCTGCCCGCCGCGCGGCGGGCGTCCTGTTCGGGTGAGGTCTGCGCTCGGGCGGCCGTACCGGAGCCGGTCGCGGCGGGCTCCCGGGGCGTCTGGGCGTCGGCGGCCCCCTCGGCGGCGCGCTCCGCCTCCTCGGCGGCCTTCGCCTCCAGGCCGGACATGGTGCGCAGCGGTACTTCCTTGATGAAGAAGACCAGGACGAACGCCACCGCCATCACACACGCGGCGATCAGGAACACCAGCTGCATCGCCTCGGAGAAGCCCTCCTTGAACGGCGCGGCCAGTCTCGGGTCGAGGTGCTGGATGAACGACGAGTCGCTGAGCACACCGGAGCCTTGCGCGCCGCCGGGACCGGGATGGCGGACCATCTCGATCACCGGCGCGTTGGCCGGATCGGCGAGCACGGCGGGGTCGGCGAGCGCGGAGTTGAACGCGGGTGTCTGCGCGTCGCGGGTGAACGCCTTGGCGATCTCCCCGGAGACGTTGCTGAACAGCACGGACAGGAACACCGCGGTACCGGCGGTGGCGCCCATCTGCCGGAAGAAGGTGGCCGCCGAGGTGGCCACGCCCATGTCCCGGGGCGGTACCGCGTTCTGCACCACCAGGATCAGCGTCTGCATGCACTGACCGAGGCCGATGCCGAGCAGGACCATGAACATGCTGGTGGTCACGAGGGAGGTGCCGGCGTCGACGTAGAGCGCGAACAGGCCCATCGCTATCGCCGCGATGCCGGTGCCGAGGATCGGGAAGATCTTGTACCGGCCGGTCTTGGAGGTGATCTGGCCGGACAGGATGGACGAGCCCATCATGCCGACCATGACCGGGATCATCAGCAGGCCGGCCTTGGTCGGACTGGCGCCCTTGACGATCTGGAAGTATTGCGGGATCAGCATGAACCCGCCGAACATCGCCATGCCGAAGATGACGCCGATGAGCGACGCCAGGCTGAAGATGCGGTCGGAGAACAGGCGCATCGGGATCAGCGCGTCCTCGCCCATGCGGCGCTCGACGAGGATCCAGCTGATCACGCCGACGGCGCCGATCAGGTAGCAGGCGAGCGAGACTCCCGAGCCCCACCCCCATTCGCGGCCCTGTTCGGCGACGATCAGCAGCGGGACCACGCCCATGGCCAGGGTGATCGCGCCGAACCAGTCGATCCGGTGCGGCCGGCGGGTATGCGGGATGCGCAGCACCTTGCCGACCACGAGCAGCGCGACCACGCCGACGGGCACGTTGACCAGGAAGACCCAGCGCCAGCCCGCGATGCCCAGGATCTCGTCCTGGCCCGCGAAGAACCCGCCGACCAGCGGCCCGAGCACGCTGGAGGTGCCGAAGACGGCGAGGAAGTAGCCCTGGTAGCGGGCACGTTCGCGGGGCGCCACGACGTCGCCGATGATCGCGAAGGCGAGCGACATCAGGCCGCCGGCGCCGAGGCCCTGGAGGGCGCGGAAGCCGGCCAGCTCGTACATCGAGGTGGAGAACGTACAGGCGGCCGAGCCGACCACGAAGATCGTGATGGCCGCGAGGTAGAACGGTCGCCGGCCGTACAGGTCGGAAAGCTTGCCGTAGAGCGGCGTGGCGATCGTCGAGGTGATGAGGTAGGCGGTGGTCGCCCACGCCTGCCGGCTGAGCCCGTGCAGGTCGTCGGAGATGGTGCGGATCGCGGTGGAGACGATCGTCTGATCGAGCGCGGCGAGAAACATGCCGGCCATCAGGCCGTACATGATCGTCATGATCTGACGGTGGGTCAGGCCGCTGTCTCCCGCTGCCGGCTGCGGCCGGACCTGCGGTTTCGTGTCGGTCATGCGGTGGGGCCTTCCGGCGCGCCGGGCGCGGCGTCGCGCGCCGGTGCCTGTTCGCGTTCGAGGTCGTCGTTGAAGCGGGCCAGGAGGTGTACGAATGTCCGGCGTTCGTCGGTGGACCAGTCGCGGGTGACCCGATCCAGCTCGGCCTGGCGGCGGCTGCGGTACACCTCGAACGCCTGCTCGCCGGTGTCGGTCACCGCGAGCAGCGTGCCGCGGCCGTCGTTGGGGTCCGGGCGGCGCTCGACGAGGCCGCGCTGGACCAGCGAGGCGATCTGTCGGCTGACCGTGGACACGTCCAGGTAGGTCATCGCGGCCAGGTCGGTGACCCGGCGGGGTCCCTCCATGACGAGATAGGCCAGCAGCAGCCGGTCTCCCCCGTCGGGAATCGGACCGCTTTCGGCGCGACTGCGCGCCTTGGCCGCGGCCGAGAGCCGCATGAGACGCGCGAGTTCGCGTCCCAGTTCGTCGGGTGCGCGGCCGGCTGTCGGCTCGTCGCACGGTGTCGTCGCGGTATCGATGACCGCCCCCCTTGTCGCTCGCCGTGCGTTATCTGCATGGCTCAACCAACAATACCGTGATTCGCCGTCGGGGCCGATTCGGCGGGGCGGAGCGAGGGCGCTTGCGCGGGCGCCGGGTGGTCGGCTAGTCGGCGGGGCCCGCGCGGGTGGACGCGCGCGGGAGCGGGGACGATACGGAGCTTGCGCGTGCGGGCGGCAGCGACCCCGGGCTCGTTCCGGGCCCAAGGCCCGGCCCCGGGCGTGGGACGGACGAGGCGGTCGGACGACCGGTGCCGCTCGCGGGTGCCGTCGCGACCGCACCCGTCGGCCGCGCGCCGGCCGATCCGGGCTCGGCCCCAACCTCGGCCCCATCCACCGGCGCCGCCTTGCGCCCGGCTGCGCCCACCGGCGCCGGATTGCAACCGGCCGCGTCCCCGGGTGCCGAGCCACGCCGGGTTGCGTCCCCGGATGCCGAGCCACGTCCGGTCGCATCCTCAGGTGCCGAACCGCGCCGGGTTACGTCCCCGGGTGCCGAGCTGTGCCCGGTCGCATCCCCGGGCGCCGAGCCGCGCCCGGTCACGTCCCCGGGCGCCGAATCACGCCCGGTCGCATCCCCGGGCGCCGAGCCACGCCCGATCGCATCCCCGGGCGCCGAGCCACGCCCGATCGCATCGTCAGGTGCCGAACCGCGCCCGATCGCATCGTCAGGTGCCGAACCGCGCCCGATCGCATCGTCAGGTGCCGAACCGCGCCGGGTTACGTCCCCGGGTGCCGAGCTGTGCCCGGTTGCGTCCCCGGGTCCCGAACCACGCCCGGTCGCATCCCCGGGCGCCGGGCCGTGCCCGGTTGCGGCGCCGGGTGCCGAATCGGGCCCCGTCGCGTCCGGCGAGCGCGACGCGTTTCCGGTCGCGTTCGGGGGGTCGAGTGCCGGGTCGGGGAGTGGGGGTGTCTCGGGGGTCGGGGTGGGCGGCGGGGGCGTTGTGGTGGGGGGTGTGCGCTTTGTGGTGGGCTTTTTGGGGGTTGGGCGTTTGTCCGGGTCGCGGTAGCCGAGCCGGCGGAGTTCGTCGAGTGTCCAGCCGCCGGCCAGGGCGTCGGACCAGGCCTGGAGCGCGCGTTGTTCGCCGGCCGCCGCGGCCTGGAGCAGGGGCTCCAACTCGGCGGTGGATGCGGCGAGTTCGCGAATCAGGTCGATGCGCCGGTCGAGCAGGGCACGGGCGGCCGACTCCGCGTCGCGGATCAGAGCGTCGTCGATCATGCGCGCACCGTAATGGAGTCGGGGTTGCCGCGGCCCGCCGACAAGCCGACGAGCCCTCGCGCATCACCCGAACCGGGCGCCCTGCGCGTCCCGCGCGGGTGCGTGACGAGCGGCACGGAACTCGACCCATGCTCATCTGACTGCCCGTCAGCTATGGTGACGAGGTGCCTGTCTCGCGACTATTGGGCACTCGCGCGGGGCGCCCTGTCGGCGCCGCGCCGAGGGTCCGGGTGCCGGGGCCGGCCGCACGGCTGCAGCAGGCTCGGCCGGCCGGCCGACCGCGCGGCACATGTACGACCGCACGACAGGGAGTGAGTGACCATGCGCTTGGGCGAGGTGGCGGGCGCCGACCTGCAACGCTTCGGAAAACCGCTCGACGGGATCCGGGTCCTGGCCATCGAACAGATGCAGGCGCTCCCCTACGCCACCCAGATGTTGGCCCGCCTGGGCGCCGAGGTGGTCAAGATCGAGTCGCCGGGCGTCGGCGAGTCCGGACGCGCCGCGCTGCCGATGATGACCGATCCGCTCGGCCGCAACGTCGGCGTCACCTTCCTGCGCAACAACCTCGGCAAGCGCAGCGTGACCGTCGACCTCAAGCATCCCGAGGGCCGCGAGATAGTGCTGCGCCTGGCCGCAAAGGCGGACATCGTCTGCGAGAACTTCAAGCCCGGCACGGCCGGCCGGCTCGGCCTCGGCTTCGAGGACATCGCCGCCGTCAATCCGCGCGCGATCTACCTGTCGGTGTCCGGCTTCGGCAACACCACCGAGTCGCCCTACGCCTCCTGGCCCGCGTACGCCCCGGTCGCCGAGGGCATGGCCGGCCTGTACGACTTCAAGCGGGACCCGAACACGGCGCCCGTGGTGTCCCCGCTCGGGGCGCTCGGCGACTCCGGCTCGGCGCTGTTCGCGGTGATCGGGGTGCTCGCCGCGCTGCGCCACCGCGACGCCACCGGCGTCGGCCAGTATGTGGACATCTCCATGTTCGACGCCATGGTTGCGCTCAACGACGCGGGCATCAGCTACTGGTCGATGGGGCTCAAGGACCCGGGCCTGGCCCCGCTGATCAACCACTCGTTCCGGGCCTTCGACGGCTACTTCCTGATCCAGTGCGCCCGTCCGCACATGTTCGCGGCGCTGGCCGACCTGGTCGGGAAGCCGGAGTGGCGCACCGACCCCCGGCTGAGCGGGCCGCAGGCCTGGTTCGACCACATCGAGGACATCCTGCGCCCCGGCATCGAGGAGTGGGCCGCGGACAAGTCGCGTCTGCAGGCGTGCGCGGCGCTGAGCGGCGTCGGGGTCGCGTCGGGGCCGGTGTACAACCCGGGCGACGTGATCGACGACGAGCACGTGCGCAATCGCCACATGCTCGTCGAGATGGAGCGCACCGACGGGGAGCCGGCACCGATCCTGTCCCCCGGCAACCCGGTCAAGCTCTCCCGCGTCGCCGAAGGCCCGGAGAGCCGAGTGCCGTGGGTGGGCGAGCACACCGCCGAGGTCCTGGGCACCGAACTGGGCATGTCCCGCGAGGAGATCGACCGACTCGCGGCCGCCGGGGCGATCGGACTGGAGACGCCGTAGCCGACGGCCCGACCCACCGGCCACCGCGGCGGCGACCCGGACACCCGGCGCCGCCACGGCACCACGCAGCAACCGAACAAGCCGGCAACCGAGTAACCGAGCAACCCCAGCAACACGACGAACCCGAGTGGAACGAGGCGGAAGCGGAGAAATGACGACTGACGGAACCGCAGTTTCGACGGGACGCGGCATCCTCGGATACGGGGCCTACCTGCCCTACCGGCGCCTCGACCGCAAGACCATCGCCGCCGTGGCCGGCACCGGAGGCGGCAAGGGCACCCGTACGGTCGCGTCCTTCGACGAGGACACCACCACCCTGGGCGTCGAGGCCGCCCGCAACACGCTGCGCGCCACGCCCGGGGCCGACCCGCGCGCGCTGCTGTTCGCCACGGTCGCCCCCGCGTACACGGACCGCACCAACGCGACGGCGATCCACGCGGCGCTGCGCCTGGACGGGTCGGTGCCGGCGATGGACGCCGCCGGCTCGGTGCGCTCCGCGGCCGGGCTGCTCCGGCTCGCCCTGACCGGCGCCGACAGCGCGCTCGTGGTCGGCGCGGACATCCGGGTCGGCCTGCCCGGCAGCCCCGACGAGGCGGCCGGCGGCGACGGCGCCTCCGCGCTCCTGGTCGGCGGCCCCGCCGACGGCCCGGTCCTGGCCGAGTACCTGGGCGGCGCCGCCGCCACGGCCGAGTTCGTCGACCGCTGGCGCACCCCCGGCGATGTGCGGTCGAAGGTGTGGGAGGAGAAGTTCGGCGAGAACAACTACCTCGCCGCGGGCCGCCGGGCCTGGACCGACGCGCTCAAGGCCACCGGCCTGACCGCCGACCAAGTGGACCACGCCGTGGTCGCCGGCCTGCACGGGCGCGCGGTCGCCGGCCTCGGCCGCCGACTCGGGCTGCGTGAGGGCGTGCTCGGCGACGACCTCTCGGGCACCGTCGGCAACACCGGCGCGGCGCACCCGGGCCTGCTGCTGGCCGCCACGCTGGAGGCCGCCGCCCCGGGCGCGGTGATCGCGCTGGTCGTGTTGTCCGACGGCGCCGACGTGTTCCTCTTCCGCGCCGGCGACGCGCTCGCGGCCTACCGGCCCACCCGCACGGTCGCCGAACAGATCGCCGGCGGCGCGCCGCTGCCGTACGGGAAGTACCTGGCCTGGCGCGGGCTGCTGCCGGTCGAGCCGCCGCGCCGCCCCGAGCCCGCGCGTACCTCGTCCTCGGCCGCGGTGCGCTCGGTGGACTGGAAGTACGGCTTCGTCGGCGCCCGGGACCGGGAGAGCGGCGCGGTGCACCTGCCGCCGCAGCGGGTGTCGATGACCGGTGGCAACGTGGACGACATGGAGCCGGTGCCCACCGCCGATGTGCTCGGCACGGTCAAGACGTTCACCGTGGACCGGATGGCCTACTCCCCCAGCCCGCCCGTCGTGTTCGCCGTCGTGGACTTCGACAACGGCGGCCGGCTGCCGATCGAGTTGACCGACATGGACGCGAGCGAGGTCGCCATCGGGGACCGGGTCGAGCCGACCTTCCGCCGGCTGGGCACCGCCGACGGGATCCACAACTACTTCTGGAAGGCCCGCCCCGTGCGGACCGCCCGAGCCGCCGAGGAGGCATAGGCATGGGATCGCACGGCATCAAGGACCGCGTCGCCATCGTCGGGATGGGCTGCACACCCTTCGTCGAGCACTGGGACCGGGGCACCGACGACCTGCTGATCGAGGCGACCGCCGAGGCGTTCGCCGACGCGGGCGTGGGCAAGGAGCAGGTCGACGCGTACTGGCTGGGCACCGCGCAGTCGGGCATGTCCGGGCTGACCCTGGCCAAGCCGTTGCAGCTCCAGGGCAAGCCGGTCACGCGCGTGGAGAACATGTGCGCGACCGGGTCGGACGCGCTGCGCCAGGCCGCCTACGCGGTCGCGTCCGGAGCGTACGACGTGGCCATGGCGGTGGGCGTCGAGAAGGTCAAGGACGGCGGGTTCCAGGGCCTGAACGCCTTCCCGATCCCCGGCGACGGCACCGCACGCACCCTCACCGCGGCGGCCATGTTCTCGATGGTGGTGCCCGCGTACGGCGAGAAGTACGGGGTCTCCGAGGCGGAGATGCGCGAGGTGCTCTCGCACATCGCGGCGAAGAACCACTACAACGGCGCGCGCAACCCACGCGCGCAGTTCCGCAAGGAGATCGCCGCCGAGAAGATCTCCGCGATGCCCAAACTCGCCGGGCAGCTGGGCGTGTTCGACTGTGCGGGCGTCGCGGACGGTGCGGCGGCGGCGATCGTGGTCCGGGCCGAGGACGCGCACCTGTACACGGACAAGCCGCTGTACATCAAGGCGCTGTCCCTGGTGGCGGGCAACGGCTCGGGGGTGATCGACCCGGAGTACGACTACACCACGTTCCGGGAGATCGCCGCCTGCGCCGAGGACGCGTACCGCCAGGCCGGGATTACCAATCCGCGCGAGGAGTTGGCGATGGCCGAGGTGCACGACTGCTTCACGCCGACCGAGCTGGTCCTGATGGAGGACCTGCGGTTCGCCGATCGTGGCACCGCGTGGAAGGACGTGCTGGCCGGCGCGTTCGACCTGGACGGTCGACTGCCGGTCAACCCGGACGGCGGGCTGAAGAGCTTCGGGCACCCGGTGGGCGCGTCCGGGCTGCGGATGATGTTCGAGGCGTGGCTGCAACTGCGGGGCGCGGCGCCGGCGGAGCGGCGGATCCCGGCGGACGGGCGCAAGTTGGCGTTGACGCACAACCTGGGCGGGTATCCGGGCGACATGGTGTCGTTCATCTCGATCCTGGGGAACGAGTTGGGCTGATCCGCGCGGCGGCGGGGTCGACGCCGCGGACCGGTGCTCGGCGTCGCGACACGCCGTGTCGCGACGCCGCTGTTCAAATCCGGTCGGGTGGGGTGTCCGGTTCTGTTCGCGTGGCCCGCAGGGGGCTCGATCGTGGTCGCGATCGAGCCCCTTTCGCCATCTCCGGACAGCCGAAATGGGCAATCCGCCACAAGCATGCCGGTTACCGTGGTTTCATCCGCGTCCGGGCCTTTGATGTGCGACAGTTCATTGCACCCCTGCCAGGTCATGTCCGGAGGAGCGCGAGCGGATGCGCGAACGGCCCGAACACCCCGTGGACGCAGCCGCCGTGGCGGATCGGTCCCAGTGGCGTGCGCACATCGGCCGGATGCGGGCCGAACTCGACGCCCTGCGGCGCGAATTCGGTCCCGGCGCGGGACCGGGCGGCCTGTCGGGCCCGATCCTCGCGGGTGAGGATCCCGCGGCCGGCGACGAGGCGTATCGGCGCGACCTGCTGTGCGATCTGCTCGCGTGCAGCCTCGGTCGGGCGGCGGAGTACCTGGCCCGGCTGAGTCTGGACATCGACGACCCCGAGCACCGGCAGGCGGACGATCCGGGGCTCGCGGCCTGTACGCCGGCGCGCAGCGCGATGCGGCCGTCCGATGTCGGGCCGGCGGCGCCCTTCACCGCTTCCACCACCTTGACGCCCTTCACGGTCGACGACGTCGAGCACGCCGCGCTGCCCTGGCGGCACCTGCGCCGGTTGTTCGTCGAGCCGGATCCGAGCGGTCTGCTGCCCGAGCAGCGCGGGACCTGCGCGCCGCGCGAGGCCGCGCCCGGCTCGGGTCCGGTGGCCAGCGCCGAATGGCATCTCGATCGCGACGACGTGCGCTGGTCGGCGGAGATGTACGCGCTGTTCGACCGGGACCGGGCGCTCGGACCGCTGCCGCTGGCCGCGTTGGCCGAGCACGCGGCGGCCGAGGACCGGGCGTTCGTCGCCGACCTGGTGCGTGAACTGCTCGAACAGGCGAACGGTGTCGAGGGCGAGTTCCGGATCGTGCGCCGCGACGGCACCCGGGTGTCCGTGCAGTTCGTCGGCGAGCCGGTCCTCGACGCCGACGGCACCCCGCACGCGATCTGGGCACTGCTGCGCGACATCACCGAACTCCGACGCACCCAGCAGGCGTTGACCGAGACGCGGGCGCAACTGCTGGCCCAGCGGCGACTGTTGCGCTCGGAGCATCGCATCGCCGCCGAGTTGCAGCGGGTGGTGATGCCGTGGTGGACCCGGCCGATCGAGTTGCCCGGGATCGAGGTGGCCACCCGCTACTTTCCCGCCGAGCAGGACTCGAAGGTGGGCGGCGACTGGTACGACGCGCTCGCGCTGCCGGACGGGGACGTGCTGCTCGCGGTCGGCGACATGTCCGGGCACGGGGTCGCGGCGGCGTCCGGGATGACCACGCTGCGCGGGGCGCTCCAGGGGGTGGCGATGACCGGGGCGGGGCCCGCCGCGATGCTGGCGGCGCTGAATCGGATCGTGGTGCATACGCTGCCCGCGGACAAGGTGGCCACCGCCGTGTGTGCCCGATTCGCGCCGGCGACGCGGGTGTTGACGTGGGCGCAGGGCGGGCATCCGCCGCCGCTGCTGTACCGGGAGGGGGCCGGGCGGGCGCTGGCGGCGCCGTTCGGGGTGTTGCTCGGTGCGTTGGACGAGCCGGAGTTCGTCGAGGACCGGGTCGAACTCCGGTCCGGAGACGTGTTGTTGATCTTCACCGACGGGCTGGTCGAGCGCCGTGGGCGCGGTACGGAGGAGGCGGTCCGCGCGCTCCTGGGCCTGGGGCCGCTGGTGCTGGGGGCGAGCGCGCGGACGTGCGTGGACGTGGTGCTCAGCCGGCTGGGGCACACCCGGTACGAGGACGACGCCTGCGTGATGGCGATGTGCGTGCGGTGAGGGTCGACCGTTGCGGCGGTGGGCAGGCGTGCGGTGTCGGTCGGTCGTGGGGGCGGTCGAGCGTCCGGTGGCGGCTCCTCGGATGGTGTCGGATGACCGTTCGAGGGCGGTCGCCCGATCGGTGGCCGGCCGGGCGGTGGTGGGTGGCGTTCAGGTGCCCTCGGCGAGTTCTCGGCGGAGCGCGTGTACCTCGGGGACGTCGCGGTAGCGGTCGGTGAGTTTGCGCAGCACCTCCAGGCGGTCCCAGGTGCGCTTGGAGCTGACCTCGCCGGCCGCGCGGACCGCGAGCCGGGCGTGGTGCGCGCCCCGGTCCGGTTGGCCGTCCAGAAGGCATGCCGAGGCCAGCGAGATCAGGTCGAAGGTCTTCGCCCGCTCGTGCCCCCTGGTGCGCAGCTCCAGTGCCTTCTCCGCGTGTTCCTGTGCGCGTCCGGCCGCCGTCGGGTCCACCTCGGCCAGCGTGCGGTACACCAGAGCCTGCATGCCGTGCAGGTCGGCCGCATCGAAGAAGGCCACCCAGTCCGGATCCTGCTCCGGGCGCGACCGGCCGAACTCCGCCTCGGCCCGACCCAGCGTGCGTCGACAGTCCGCGGCCCGGCCGAGCGCGGCCTGCGCCCACGCCTCCACGGTGTGGAACATCGCGCGGGTGGTCGCGCCCGCCCGATCGCCCGCCGTACGCTGCGCCAGTTCGATCAGCGCGAGCGCGTCGGCCGGGCGCTCCAGGTGCACCATCTGCCGCGCCGCGCGCGACAACGCCTCGGCCGCGCGTGGGAGATCGCCCGCCTCCCGGGCCGCGTGCGCCGCGATCACGAAGTAGTTCTGCGCGGTGGGGTCGAGCCCCACGTCGTGCGACATCCAGCCGGCCAGCGCGGCGAGGTTGGCCGCCACGTGCCACAGTCGGCGGGTGACCGGCAGCGGGTTGGGATAGGTCAGCAGATTGCCGACCTCGTTCAACTGGCCGATCACCGCCTTGCGTTGCAGTCCGCCGCCGCGATCCGCATCCCAGGTGCGAAAGACCGTGACCGCGTTCTCCAGCGCGGTGACCTCCTCGGCGCCGATCGGTCCGGCGTCCGCGAGGCCGTAGGACACCGGATCGGCGGGCGCGCCGCGCGGGTTGGGCACCCCGAGCCCCGGGCTGAGCCAACGATCGAAGTTGGCCACCAGCGCCGGACCGGCGACCAGCGCGAACCCGCCGCCGGTGAAGCCGTGCCGGTTGAGCATCAGGTCCATGCCGGTGAACTCGGTCAGCGCGGTCACCGTACGGTCCGTGCTCCACGGCAGGTCCTCCTGGACGACCTGCGCGTTGTGCCGGGGGCGGCCGGTGAGGCCGAGGTCCTCGGAGGTGACGACACGCCCGAGCCGCTCGGTGAAAAGCGCGGCCAGGACCCGGGGAACCGGGTCGCGCGGACGCTCGCCGTCCTCCAGCCAGCGCCGGACCCTCGAGGTGTCCGTGGCAAGCTGGGGATGGCCCATCGCGGCGGCCCGCCGGTTGACGAGTCGGGCGAGTTCGCCCTTGGACCACCCGGTCAGGGCGAAGAGGTCCACCAATTTGGTGTTGGGTTCCCGGCGCATTGCAAACCGCCCGTTGATGTGGGGACCGTGGCTCGAAAGCGTCCTCGGGAGGCCGCCTGCCGGACCGAGGCTAGCCGGGTCCGGAGCAGCCGGCTCCGATTCGCCAGGGTTCGCCAGGGTGCGCCACGTGGATCACCACCCGGATTCGGGAGTGTTGTGGATGGTGGATCCGGCACGTGGGCCCCCACCCGTCGCGCGGCCGGGTCCGCCCCTCGGCAGCGCAGGAAGGTTTACATGTCATCCACGACGTCCACCACCCCGGGCCGCTCGACCACCCCAGGATCCGCCGCCTCACGACCGGGCATTCCCGGGCCGAACAGGCGTATGCCCACCGGTGGTTCGGCACCCGCCGGCACGGTGGCGGCGTCGAACACGGCGATCTCGGCGAACGCCGCGGTCGCGACCGGCGCGGCCGTGGCCGCCGGTGGAGCGGGCCCGGGAGTACCTCGCATGCCGCAACAGGGTCCGGGTCCGGAGGCGGTCGCCGCGCTCGCCGCGCGGGTGTGTCCCGGCTTCACCGCAGGAGCGGTACTGCGGCGCACGCCGCGCTCGTTGCTGCTGTCCGGATCGGTCGCGCGCGGCCCGGTCGTGGTGAAGTACCTGACCGACCCCTCGCCGCACTGGCTTCAGCGTTTCCGGCACGAGGTCAACGCGTATCGCACCTTCACCCGCCAACGGCCGCCGGTGCGGGTGCCCAGGCTGATCGCCGCCGATCCCGAGCGGCGCATCCTGGTGATGGAACACGTGGCCGGCCGACCGGCGGCCAACGAGCGTCATCCGGGCACCGCACTGGCCCGGGCCGACGTACGCGCGGTGTTGCACACGTTCGCCACCCTGAACCGGTGGAAGCCCCCGCCCGGGTCGTTCCCGCTCGCGTTCGACTATCCGGCCCGGGTCGACCGGTACCACAAGCTCGGCCTGCTCACCGATCGCGACGCCGGCGACCTGGCCCAGCTGCTTCGCGGCCTCAGCCGGGTGCCCGCGCAGTTCTGCCACGGCGACGCGGTGTTGTCCAACGTGCTGCTGACCGCGCAGGGCGCGGCGCTGGTCGACTGGGAGTCGTCCGGCTACCACCTGCCCGGCTACGACCTGGCCGTGTTGTGGACCCTGCTGGCCCGGGATCCGATGACCCGCCGGCAGTTGATCCAGACCGCCCAGCAGTCCGGCTCGCTCGCGCGCGACGCGTTCCTGGTCAATCTGATGCTGGTGCTGGTCCGGGAGATCCGGCTCAACGACGTGGGTCCGGTCGGCGAGGAACAGCGCCGGCTGTTGCGCCGGCTGCACGACGACTGCGGGATGGTCCGCCGAGCGGTGCGCGCGGCGATCGGCACCCGGTAGCGCGGGCGGCTCGCGGTGCGCGGTGCTGCCCGCCCCGCGAGCCCTGCGATCCCGCCGGCCCGCGACCCTGCGGCCTCAGCCGCCGAAGGTCTCCGCGTCGATCGGCTTGAGGAGTTGGAAGACGTCGTCGGTGATCGGGCGATCCCAGGTCACGATGCGCACCAGGACGTTGTCGCTGCGGTCGAACTCCACGCAGGCGAGCCGACCCTCGGCGTACTTGACCTTGCGCACGATCAGCAGGTCGTCGCCGAGCATGATCGGAGTGTCCTCGGTGGACAGCTCCTCCGGCATCTCCTCGTGGCCGAGGGCGGCGACGAGCTGTTGGGCCTCGATCCGGCCGACGCCTTCCTCCCGCGCGGGCGAGCCGGGCGGCAGGTTGCCGATCAACATCGCGGGGCCGCGGTTGGCCAGCAGGTCGTAGCGGACGAAGATCCCCTGGCAACTGCCGTCTTCCCCGGGCAACATGGCCACGACCACGGAACCGGGCCAGTCACCGAACGGGATGGCGAGAACGTCGAAATCCGGCCCGGACGGGGGGCGGCGGCGCAGGAAACCCATACAGACATGCTAGTGGCCCCCCACCGTGCCGCCGGCCACACCCACCGCCGCACGCGCGCCGGTTGCGGCGCGGCGGCTTCGGGCAGCCGGGCCGCTGCGGCAGCGAGCGGGGCGGGGCACCGTACCCGTCGGGAATCGGCGCCGCAAAAGCCCCAAGGCCCGCACCCTGCACGGGCGCGGGCCTTGCTAGGTCTGCGGTCCGTTGCCGGAGCCGCGGGACCGATTCAGAGCGGGCGAACCATCTCGGCCTGCGGGCCCTTCTGACCCTGCGTGACCTCGAACTCCACGCGCTGGTTCTCCTCCAGCGAACGGTAGCCGTTCGTCTGGATGGCGGAGAAGTGGACGAAGACGTCAGCGCCGCCGTCGTCCTGCGAGATGAAGCCGTAGCCCTTGTCGGCGTTGAACCACTTGACCGTACCGGTGGCCATGTCTTGATTCCTTCACGTAACCCACGGACACCACACCTCGTGATGCCCGGGTCGCGAACCGTCGAGTGGTCCCACTCCCCGCGTTACCCCGGGATGCCCTCGCTGTGAGGAGCGAAAAACGCCCACGGCTGTTGATGTCCGCAGGCGTTGGACGTGCGAGGGAACTACATCTACTGCTGCAACCGCGGACAACGCTACATGCCAAAGACTGCTCCGCAACAGCCCTTCGCAGTGCGAATCCGCCCGTCACCAAAGCGGTTAACGGGGGGCATAGCCGGCACACGCCGCGCGGTTCATCCGCGTGGGTGACACAACTGGGCGCAACCGAGGGCTGACCAAGCGTCAGTCATGCGCACGCTCGGAGCGGGGCGCGCGACCGCGCGAAGCGCGCGCCGGGGGAGCGCCGGGGAGGGCGCCCCGAAAGGCCCCCGAAAGCCACAAAGGCCCGGAGAACCCGTGATCGCGGCCCGGCGAGGAGCCTCGTGAACTCCGGCGTGCGGGCCTCGTCGGGCGGGTCGATGGCCGGCTCGGGCAGCCCCTGGGTCGCCGTCACGTGGCCGGCGGCGCGCGGGAGCGTCGCGGCGGCCTCCGGATTGCGCGCGGTCAGAGCCGGTACGACGCCGTGCGCCCCCTGCACCTCCGCACCTCCGCACCCCGCCCCGTCACCCCGTCGCCCATCGCACCACCTGGGAGCCGGGCTTCCGAGGAGTCGAGGAGTCGAGGAATTCCGAACGACCCGTCGGACCCGCAGGGTTTCCTGGGGGTGTGTCGGACCCGCTCGAACATCCCTCGAACGGCCCCCGAACACACGGATGTTCACGTGATTTTCGTGTCCGCGCCATCGTTTTCCCGTTGGGCCTTCGCGGCCTGTGCCTAGCGTTTCGTCATGGCTGCATCGACTGCCCCGCCTGCACCCCCGGCCCCCGCGTATGTGCCCTCGCCAACGCAGGCCGCGCCGGTCGCGCCGAGTTCGGACAGGGCGGTGGCCCGAATACCCCTGCGGCTGCCCCGGGGGCTGCGGCCGATGGGGGCGGTGCCGGCGAGGCTGTACGGGTTCGTGGCGCTGGTCCTGACCGGCATCGTCGTACTCGCCGCCGGGATCGCGGTCGGCTCCGGAAATGCCAGATCCGGCCTCGACGAGGTCGCGCACACCTCGGCCCCCCGCGCGCGTGCCGCGGCCGACCTGTACTTCGCGCTCGCCGATCTGGACGCGCAGGTGGCCAACGTGCTCCTGGTCGGCTCCGACGAGCAGATCGGCAACCGGCAACTGGCGCTGCGGCAGATGCGCCAGCGGCGCGCCTCGGTCACCGAGAACATCCAAAAGCTCGCCGCGGGCGGCGCCTCGTCGCGGACCGTGCAGACGCTGATCGACGGGCTCGGCAAGTACGACGCGTATGTCGCGCAGGCCCGCCTGGAGGACGATCAGGTCGAGAATCGCGCCATCGCCCGCCCGCCGGTCGTCGCGCTCAACTACTTCGTGAACGCCACCTCCCTCCTGCACGACGAACTGCTGCCGGCCGCCGACGCGCTCGGCCGCGGCGCCGGCGAGAAGCTGGCCTCCGACGCGGACGCGGACCGTACGCACGCACGCTGGGCGGCGCTCGCGATCGGGCTCGTCGGCCTGGTGCTCGTGGTGATCCTGGTCGTCGGCCAGGTCTGGTGGGCCCGCCGCTTCCGCCGGGTGGTGGTGCCGGGGCTGGCCGCGGTGACCATCGCGGTGGCCGCGCTCACCGGCACGGCCGCCGTCCTGTTCACCGACCACGCGTCCCGGCTGCGCGACGCGGAGACTCAGGCGTTCGATCCGTTCCTGACGCTGGCCCGGGCCCGGGCGACGGCGTCGGAGGCGAACGCGGACGAGAGCCGGTTCGTGATCCTGCCCGAACGCGCCCGGGCGTACGGCCAGGCCTTCAAGGACAAGTCGATCGAACTCGACAAGGCCGTGCCGAGCCGGCAGGTCGCCACCCGCCTGGAGGCCTTCCGGCGCGACGATCAGGCACTGCGGGCGGCGGTCGCCGGGGGCCGGCTGGATGTCGCCGTCGGGCTGGCCACCAACGTCGGCCGCGGCAACCTGGCCTTCGACTTCTACGACTACCAGACCGCGCTGGCCGTGGCCGCGGAGGCGGAGCACACCGACTTCGAGAACCGCACGGACGACGCCGCCGACGCGCTGACCGGCTGGCCGTGGGTGCCGATCGGGATCCTCGGGGTGTGCGTGGTCCTGGTCCTGGCGAGCGCGCGACCGCGGCTGCGGGAGTACGCGAAGCGCTGAGCCCGCGGCGGTCGCGGGCGCGGACTCGGGCGGCCCGTACCGGCGGGCCCGACCGGCCCGCGCGGCGCCGCCGGCTCATATCTTTGCCACAGTCAAGTGTTGGCGACGGTCGCGGGCGTCACAGTTTCCCGAGGGCATCCAAACGATATTTCCTCTGGAATATCGACCGGCCGACGCCTTACGCTCCGCCCATGGAATTCAACCTTGCCGACCTCTTCGAGCGCGCGGCCGGGGAATACCCCGAACGCGAGGCGATCGTCGCGAACGGTGAACGCCGTACATATGCCCTTCTGGAGGAACGGGCGAATCGCCTCGCCCACCACCTTCAGGACTCCGGGGTCCGGCCGGGCGATCATGTCGCGGTCTACGCCTTCAACATCATCGAATGGGCGGAGGCGATGCTCGCGATCTACAAGATCCGAGCCGTCTGCATCAATGTGAATTTCCGTTATGTCGCGGACGAACTGGCCTACCTCCTCGACCAGGCGAAGCCCGTCGCCATGGTCTTCCAGCGCCAGTTCACCGGGCGGGTCGCCGAGGTCGCGCCCAAGGTCCCCTCGCTGCGCCACCTGCTCGTGGTCGAGGACGGCGCCGAGAGCGGCGCCGCCGACCCGGTCACCGCGGAGTCCCTGGGCGCGCTGCGCTACGAGGACGCGCTGGCAGCCGGCTCCCCCGCCCGCGACTTCGGC
Organism: Embleya sp. NPDC059237; assembly: GCF_042754105.1. Lineage (NCBI taxonomy): Bacteria > Bacillati > Actinomycetota > Actinomycetes > Kitasatosporales > Streptomycetaceae > Embleya > Embleya sp. NPDC059237. The sequence goes on from NZ_JBHZAE010000020.1 coordinate 230,816, forward strand.
CCGCGCTCCGGCGACGATCTGTACCTGCTGTTCACCGGCGGCACCACCGGTCTGCCCAAGGGTGTGGTGTGGCGTCAGGAGGACGTCATCTTCGCCCTCGGCGGCGGCATCGATCCCACCAACGGGCAGCGCATCTCGCGGCCCGAGGAGATGGTCGAGAAGGGCCGCAACGGGCAGATGACCACCTTCCCGATCGCGCCGCTGATGCACGGGGCGACCCAGTGGGGGGTGCTGCAGAACCTGTCCAAGGGGCACCGTGTGGTGCTCATCGACAAGTTCGACGCGCACAGCGTGTGGGAGCGGGTCGAGGCGGAGAAGGTCAACGTCGTCCTGATCACCGGCGACGCGATGGCCCGTCCGCTCCTGGAGGCCCTGGACGAACCGCGCGACGGGCGCGCGGCCTACGACCTGTCCGCCCTGTTCGCCCTGTCCTCCAGCGCGGCGCTGTTCTCGCCGTCGCTGAAGGAGGAGTTCATGGAGCGCCTGGGGATCGTGGTCAGCGACGCGATCGGCGCCTCCGAGTCCGGCGCCAACGGCGTCGGCGTCGCGGTCAAGGGCCAGACCGAGCAGCAGAGCGGCATCACGGTCAAGGCGGTCCCCGACTCGGTCGTGCTCGACGAGGACCTGAACCCGCTGCCCGCCGGCGTGGTCGGCCGCCTGGGCCGCAAGGGCAACATCCCGCAGGGCTACCTGGGCGACCCGGTCAAGACGGCCGAGGTCTTCCGCACCGGCCCCGACGGCACCCGCTACGTGGTCCCGGGCGACTACGCCCGACTGGAGGGCGACGGCCGGATCACCCTGCTCGGCCGCGGCTCGGCGACGATCAACTCGGGCGGCGAGAAGATCTTCACCGAGGAGGTCGAGGGCGCGGTCAAGGCCCACCCCGAGGTCTACGACGCGATCGTGGTCGGCATCCCGGACCCGCGCTGGGGCCAGACGGTCGCGGTGGTCGTGCAGCCCCGCGAGGGTCGCGCCCCGAGCCTGGCGGCGATCCAGGAGCACTGCCGGACCAAGATCGCCGGTTACAAGGTGCCCAGGGTGATGCGCGTGGTCGACCAGACCCAGCGCACGCCGACGGGAAAGCCGGACCTGCAATGGGCTCTGGCGATCGCTTCGGCACCGGAGGAAAGCAATTCCGCTCCCGCTTCCCCTGCTGCTTCCCCTTCCGCTTCCGGATAGACCCGCTACTGCCGCTGCCACGACCCGAAAGGTTCGCGGCACGAAAACGAGACGCCGAATACACCGCCCGGGATTTCCCGGGCGGTGTATTCGTATATCGGCTCAGACCGCCCGCTCGCGCCCCTCCCAATAGGGATCCCGGAGTCGCCGCTTCTGCAACTTCCCATTCGGATCGCGCGGCATCGTCTCGACGAAGTCCACGCTCCGGGGCCGCTTGTAGCCGGCCACCTGTCCGGCACAGAACTCGAGCAATTCCTCGGCCAGGGCGGGACCGGCCGCGAAGCCCTCGTTGGCCTCGACGACGGCCTTGACCTCCTCACCCCAGTCCTCGTGCGGGATGCCGAAAACCGCCGCGTCGCCGACGGCCGGGTGCCGCAGCAGCGCGCCCTCGATCTCGGCGGGGTAGATGTTCTGACCACCGGAGATGATCATGTCGATCTTGCGGTCGCGCAGGTACAGGTAGCCGTCCTCGTCGAGCAGGCCCACGTCGCCGACGGTGAACCAGTCGCCGATCCGGCCCTTGCGGGTCTTCTCGTCGTCGCGGTGGTACTTGAACGCCCCGGCCCGCATGAGCATGTACACGGTGCCGATCTCGCCGGCCGACAGCCGATTGCCGTCGTCGTCGAAGATGCCGATCTCGCTGATCGGCCAGGCCTTGCCGACCGTCCCGGGCCGATCCAGCCACTCCTGCGCGGAGCAGAACGTGCCGCCGCCCTCGCTGGCGGCGTAGTACTCCTCGACGCACGGCCCCCACCACTCGATCATCGCCCGCTTGACGTGCTCGGGGCAGGGCGCGGCGCCGTGCACGGCGTGCCGCAGGGACGACACGTCGTACTTGGCCCGCGTCTCCTCCGGCAGTTGCAGGAGCCGGTGGAACTGGGTCGGCACCATGTGCGTGGTGGTGACCCGGTAGCGGTCGATGAGCCGCAACATCTCCTCGGGCCGCCACTTGTCCATCAGAACCACGGCGTGCCCGATGTGCAGCGACTGCTGCGCGTGTTGGAGCACGGCGGTGTGGTAAAGCGGCGAGCCGACCAGGTGCACGTTGTCGTCGTACGGTTTGACGCCGTAGATCAGCAACGTGCCGCCGTAGCGGGCCTCTTCGGGCGTGCCCCCGGACAGCGGCCGACGCACGCCGCGGGGGCGGCCGGTGGTGCCCGAGGTGTAGTTCATCGTCACGCCCACGCTGCGCTCGGTCGGCGGTTCGGCCGACTGCCCCTCGCTCAGCTCGGCGAACGCCCGAAAGCCCGGCACCACCCCGACGGCGAACCGCGCCGCCGCCGGCACCCGGGCCTCGTCGGCCGCGGCCACGATCGTGTCCGCGAAGCGCTCGTGCCCGATCAGCACCTTGGCTTCGCTGTCGGCGAGGATCCAGGCGATCTCGGGACCGACGAGGTGATTGTTGACCGGCACCAGGTACATCCCGGCCTGCGCCGCGGCCATGTAGGCCACGATGTACTCGGCACAGTTCGGCAGGATCGCGGCGAACACGTCGCCGGTCCCCAGCCCGGCCGCCCGCAGACCGTGCACGAGCCGGTTCGACGCGGCGGCCAACTCCCCCGCGGTCCACTCGGCGCCATCGGGATCCACCAGCGCGAGCCGGTCCGGATTGGCCTGCGCATGGGCCCAGAAGCCGTTCGCCACGTGCGGTTCCCTTCGACTGCCCCGGTTACTTGACAATGTCTGACATTGTGACGGGAGCAAGCCCAGAAAGAAAGGGTGCCTTACTGATTCCTGGCGAAGCAGGCCCTGGAAGCGGACTCCGGACGATCAGGGAGTCGAGGGATCAGGGAATCGGGAACCTCAGTCGCCGGAACCGAGCTTCGGCAGCCGGTCGGGCGACGGCTGGACCTCCGGACCGAGCCGGTCCATCGCCCCTCTGATGTGCGGCGACGGGTACACCGCACGAATCACCGGCGTCGCGGCCCCAACGACCCGACGCAGCACCTTGAGCCCTGGCCGGGCCACCACCGACGGCAGACCACGTGTGCCGTACAGCTCCTTGGCCCAGTCGGGCAACGCGGCGTACGCCAACTCGGCGACCTGTCGCCACAACACCTCACGGCCGAGCACCAACATCAACGGCACCGGCGGTCGCCGCAGGAAGTCGAACACGTCCTGCGCCTCGTCCGACATGGCAAGCTCGGGTCGAATCCCGTCGAAGTAACGATCGAGGTCGGCCGACGACCCGGGCACGTCGTCCGCAGCGAGCCCGACCAGTTCGGCCGAACGACGCTGCTCGTCGACGTAGCGATCGGCGAGCGCGTCGGTGAACGGGAACCCGGCCTGCCGGGCCACGGAGAGGTAGGACCCCACCTCGGCGCAATGTATCCAGCGCAGCAACTCCGGGTCGTCTATGCGGTACTTCTCCCCCGTGGTGGGGTCGACGGCCCGCAACCCGGCATGAATCCGCCGCACCCGAGTGCCGGCCCGCTCCGCCTCGGCCCGCGTCCCATAGGTGGTCACCCCGACGAAGTCCGCCGTCCGGAACAGCCGCCCCCAGGGATCCTTCCGAAAGTCCGAGTTCTGCACCACGGCCCGCACCGCCCGAGGATGCAACGCCTGCAGATAAAGCGCCCGCACCCCGGCCACCCACATCACCGGATCCGCGTGCAACTGCCAGGTAACGGAGCTCGGCCCGAACAACCCGGCCACATCGGACCCGTAGGCCGCCTTGGACCCGTAGGCCGCCTCGGGCACACCGGCCACCTCGGCCCCAGCCACCTCGTCAACGCCCCACCGCACGTCGCCCACCGACCCACCTTCCCGAACCCGACCCGAACCTCGCCCGGCCCTACGAGGGTACGACCCCGGCCGCACGCCCCCGAGCCCCGATTCGGTCGGGTCCGCCGAGGAACCTTCCGGGGTGGGTCGAGTGCTTCCGACGGGGGCTGCGCTTGTGGTTGCGAGCCTGCCGGTGCGGGGCTGGTCCGGGTCGTGGGGGTGGGCCGGTGGCGGGGTGTGGGCTTCGGGGTGGGGCTTGCGTCGGGGCGGGTGCCCGGGTCGGGGGAAAAGCGGCCCGCGGCGGGTGGCCGGGAGGGGGGTCGGGT
>NZ_JBHZAE010000021.1:0-210054 GCF_042754105.1 Embleya sp. NPDC059237
CGGTCGGTGACGCCGTCGACGTGGGACCCGGGCTCGGGGACGGGGTGGGCGTGGAGGCCGCCGGTGTGGGGCTCGGCGTCGGCGTAGCACCGGGGACAGGGACGGTGGGCGACGGCGTCGAGGTGGGAGTCGACGTGGGGCTCGAAATCGGTGTGGGGTTCGCCGTCGGGCTCGGAGTCGCGGTCACACTCGGCACCGGCGTGGAAGCCGCCGTCGGCACGGGAGTGGGCGACGCCGAGGACGCAGCCGTCGGAACCGACGTCGGCCCCGGAGACGCAGCGGTCGATGACGGTGTGGGAGTGGGAATCGAAGTCGGGCTCGGGGTCGGCACGCTCGACGTCGCACTCACACTCGGCACCGACGTACGCGTCGCTGTCGGCTTCGGCAACGGCACACCCGAAGTCGCAGACGCACTGGGCACCGACGTACGCGTTGCCGTCGGGCTCGGGGTCGGCACGTTCGACGTCGCACTCGCACTCGGCACCGACGTACGCGTCGCCGTCGGCTTCGACGACGGCACACCCGAAGTCGCAGACGCACTGGGCACCGACGTACGCGTCGCCGTCGGCTTCGACGACGGCACACCCGAAGTCGCAGACGCACTGGGCACCGACGTACGCGTCGCCGTCGGGCTCGGGGTCGGCACGCTCGACGTCGCACTCGCACTGGGCACCGACGTACGCGTCGCTGTCGGCTTCGGCAACGGCACACCCGAAGTCGCAGACGCACTGGGCACCGACGTACGCGTCGCCGTCGGCTTCGGCAACGGCACACCCGAAGTCGCAGACGCACTCGGCACCGACGTACGCGTCGCCGTCGGGCTCGGGGTCGGCACGCTCGACGTCGCACTCGCACTGGGCACCGACGTACGCGTCGCTGTCGGCTTCGACGACGGCACACCCGACGTCGCAGACGCACTCGGCACCGACGTACGCGTCGCCGTCGGGCTCGGGGTCGGCGCGCTCGAAGTCGCACTCGCACTCGGCACCGACGTACGCGTCGCCGTCGGGCTCGGCGACGGCACGCTCGAAGTCGCACTCGCACTCGGCACCGACGTACGCGTCGCCGTCGGCTTCGGCAACGGCACACCCGAAGTCGCGGTGGGAGTCGGAATCTGGGTAGGCGTGGGGGCCGCCGTGGGACTTGGCTTCGCGCTGGAGCCGGGGCATGGGTACGGGTGGTGGTGTTGGCCGTGGCCGGGCCCGACTGCCTCGGCCGTTCGACCGGACTCGTTCCGCGGCCCCGTCGGGCGCAAGGGTGCGGGAAGGGTCGGCGAGGAGACCGGGCGTGCGGTGGGCTTGGGAGTGTGGCAGTGGTGGTGCCCGTGCGAGGGCCTGGGGTGCCCCGGGCCGGCGCGCGGCCTGACGCCGGCCTCGATCTGGACGTCCACGTCCACGTCCGCGTCCACGCCGACAGTCACGTTCCCGCCCGGCCACCCGGACACCCACACGCCCGTCTCGATGCACACGCAGATGTCCACCACCGGTCCGTGCGCGAAGCCGCCGGCGTACCCGTCGGCGTTCCCGGCGCCGGACGCGGTCGCACGGCCGACCAGCGCACAGATCGCCACCACGCCGATCGCCGCACCGATCAGCCGTGCCCGCTGCCCAAGGGTCGCTCCCCTACCGCCGGGCGGCACAAGGCGGGTCTGCCGACGCTGGAGCATGGCTTCACACCTCTCGGGTCGACCGGCCAGGAGGAAAGGGGTTAAAAGCGCACAGGGCGCAGAAGGTTGGAGAAGGGAGGTTTCCGCACGGCCGGAAACGGAGACGGTCAGCGGATGGCCCGCCCTCGGGGCCGTCATCGCTTCAAGGACCTTCGAGCCGACCGGCTACGGCCCGCGCTCACGGCTCTGCGCGCTCGGTGGCGGCGACGCGCGATTTTCACGGTTCCCGGCGCCGACCGGATACGAGTTGATCGCCTTCTCGTCGATGGCCATGGAGCAGACCGGGAACGACGGCCGACACTCGTCCGGCTCGCCGGCCCGATGCCGACCGATCACGCGCTGGTTGGGCATGCAGGGGCCGGATGGTGAAGGACCGCCGATCGGGAAGGCCGATCGGGCGTCGGCGAGGGACTTCGGCCGCCGGACCGGGTTGGTCGGTCCCGCAAAGCCGTGGTCGGCCCGGAACGCCGCGGACAGGGCGTACGCCGTGGATGTGCCCAGTCCCCGGGGTTTCCCATGGGCCTCACCCGCCGTCCGACCGACGCAGCCCATCGACTCGTGCGGTACCACGGGTACCAGCCCCCGCACGTGCCTCTTGCAGGGATCCGTCGAGCCGTACAGCCTCGGGCCATGCGGCCACCGCGGCTCCAGCCGGAGTGCCGACCCCGCATGTCGGCGGATCGTCGACAAGGGCAGCGGCGCAGCGCCGATTCGGCGGCTGGGCATGGCGGGCGAACTCGACGCCGCCGTTGCTCACTGCGCCCTCGTCAAGCTCCCTGTCCCAGGACACGATGACGTTGTGCCGGTACATGGCACCGAAGCACAGTCCGACGTCGCTCCCCATCGTGTGCCTCGTAGGCACGGCAGTGCACCGGAGACCGCCGAAGTCGCGGCGGGATCCCGGGTATTCGATCACCTCGGTCACCGCATGGGCGACGTGACCGCACTCGCCGGTCCCACTCCTTGGCATGTGCGCGGGCCCGGTCGACACGACGGTCGAGGCGCGGCTCGAACGGCATGTGGAACCGAGACTGTGGCGGGGATCCCATGACCGGGCCGCTTCCCTTTCCGGACAGTCGTGACGCCACATTCCACCCTTCAGGCCCAATGCCGAGACCCTCCGATCACGGGCCTGATCACCCGGACGGAACGGGGCGGTGGGGAGCATCGTCCGCCGTGCCGTGGACACACCGACAGCGCCTTCGAAGTGAACGACGTGGTGGATGCGGTCGGGCATGGGCTGCCCGCCGAGGGTAAACCGGACGGGCCATGGACGACCGTGCGGGCGACGAGGTCGGCCAGGGGCTTCGTCCGCCTGGGCGTTCGTCTCGACGGGGCCGATCCGGCCGTGGGTGGTGATGGCGCGGGGCTCCAGGCGGGGTCCGAGGACGTGTTCGAGGGTGGGGCGAACCGGGTGAGCAGGCCGCGGGTGGGGGTGCAGGTGGCCTCGGCGGCGAGATCTTGGCCGAAGCCGATGACGTGGGCGTCGCGGGGTCGGTCTTGGCCTGGCCGCGGCCACCGCGCCGGGGCTCCCTGTGACCGGATCCACGTGACGGCCGGAGTCCGGTACATTCCGCGACCCGGCTCGAACAACCCGACCGGGCCCGGTCCTCCACCTGCCGTGGGGTACCGACGACAGCCCCCGACGACGCGGCGCTGCGCCTGGCGTGGAGGAACCGGCGCCGTGTTCCCGCGCGCCGCCTGCTCCGAGGCTGTGGGGTCCTGCGTGCGGTCGACGGCGCGAAAGGCGCACTCCCGACCGGCGGGCATGCGGCCCATCGGCGCCAACAGGTGCGCGGTCGAAGGCGGTTCCTGATGTTCGCGACGATCGGGTTCGGCCTGCTGCCGCTCGCGTTCGTCCGCTTCACGCCCGCGCCGTATCGCCGGCCGCGTACCCGTCGACGGCCGGCCGTCGTTCGCCGATGGCGCCGCCGAGGAGGCCCTGAGTGAATCCGCCCATCCGTGTCCTGGTCGTGGACGATCACGCCGTGATCCGCGACGGGATCACCGCAATGCTCGCGTCGCGCGCCGACCTGAGTGCGGCCGGCGAGGCCGCCGACGGCCCGACGGCGGTCCGACGGCGGTCCGAGCGGCCGAACTACGGGCCGATGTCGTCCTGATGGACCTGCGTATGCCCGGCGGGGACGGTACCGAGGGGCCCGCGCACATCACGGCCGGCGCCGCGCCGCCGCACGTACTGGTACCAACCACCTACGACTCGGACACCGACACGCCCGCCAAGCCCCGGGGGTCGCGGGGCGCATGGAGCGGTCGCGCCCCGGTACGGTCGGCCTCGTGCACACGCACACCACACCCGCACGCGACCAAGCCGCCCGGGTCGAGGAGGCGTTTGCCGGTTGGCCGGCCCGCTGCCCTTCCCCCGGCCCGACCGCACGACAAACCCGACGGCGCGGCGGCACGAAGGCCGAACGGCCGTTCGCGCAGGGCGCGTTCCCGGCTGTCCCCGGCAACTCATGATCGGGTGCCGGGGGCCGCGGTCTGTGGCTCCTCGCGGTCCGGCGCCGGCCGGAGCACGGGCGGGCGGACCTCGACCATGCGCCGCTCCGGGCCGCTTCGGCGCAGCACGAGGTATCCCACGAACGCGGCCGGGCCGAAGAAGATCTGCGCGGGCACGATCTCGGGGAGGTGTCCGGTGACGGCCTCGATCGTGATCGGCGTCAGTGTCGGTGCCAGTGCACCGAAGGTGGCGACCAGGCACAGGGACAGGGTCAGCCCCCGACGTCCGTACGCCTTGTAGGCCACGGTGGTGAAGAGGGCGTAGACCAGGAGATCGCCCATGCCCACGACGGCTCCGAACTCGCCGATGCGGACCCCGGCGGAGGGGGCGAAGGCGTAGCCCTGTACCGCGCCGAACAGTTTCTGGGTGAGTGGTACGACGGTGGCGAAGAACAGGTCGTACGCGGCGAGTGCCAGGGCGAACCGGGAGACGTGTCGCAGCTTCAACCCGCCCTGGGTGTTGAGGTTGGCCGCGCCGACCGCCATGAGGAGGATGACGATGCTGTTGATCAGCCAGTACGGCAGGGCGTGGGTGGGGTCGTCCTCGGCGCCGCGGGCGGCGAGCCAGTCGGCGGCCATCAGGCAGGCGATGAGCGCCCAGCGCAGCGATCCCCGCCGTACGACCGTGCCGTAGGCGACGCTCAGCCCGCCCGCCAGGGTCAGGCCCAGCACGAACGGCAACAGCCAGTCGGGAAGGGCGAGATAGAAGAACGGCAGGGCGATCACGAACCCCATCATGATGATCATGTCGTTGCCGTTGAAGACGCCGACCGCGGGGCGAGGCAGCGTGACCCTGCGGAAGAAGCCGACCGACGCGACGGAAACGCCCAGAGCGATCGCGAGGGTCACGGCGACGAAGAACACGTCCTGTGCGGCGCTCATCCGACGCTCCCGAGGGAGGAGAAGCTGTTCTCGAGCAGATCGCAGCGCAGGCGACGCAGCCGGGTGCCGTCCACCGGGGTGATCTCGACGGTGGCGTCCAGGCCCGCATCGGCGAAGTACCGTGCGGCGCCGGACGTCTCCGGCAGCGAGGACGCGGCCACCGTCACGTGCAGTCGACCGTCCACCACGTCCGCGCGGTAGCGCATCGGCCAGCGCGCGCCGGGCAGCGCGTCGAGGACCTCGACGATGTCCCGCGAGGTCACCGGGCCGTCGCCGGTACGCAGCACGTGGTCCGCCTTGCCCAGGACGTGCGAGGTCGCCGGCACGTTCCGCATCTCGCAGTGCAGTGGCGTGTCGGGCAGTTGCCGCACCAGGTCGCGGGTGTCGTACCGGAAGACCGGCATGCACTCCCGGTAGGGGTGGAACGGGGTGGCCACGATCGTGCCGAGTTCCCCGGGCGCGGCCCGCCTCCCGGTGTCGAGATCACACACCTCCACCAGTCCGACTCCCCCGTCGATGTGCAGATGCCGTTCCCGGCACAACGCGCCCGCCAGGGGCGAGATCTCGGTCATGCCGTACAGGTCCTCGACGGCGGCGCCGAAGGTGGCCTCCGCCGCGGTGGCGAGCGCGGGCGAGAGTACTTCGCTGCCCACGGTGATGCCGCGCAGCCGGAAGTCCCCGGGCCCGAGCCCGCGTTCACGGGCCGACGTGACCAGTTGGCCCAGGTAGCTGGGGTAGGTGACCATCAGGGTCGGCGCCGACTCGTCGGTTCCCACGGTGGCGTCCAGCGTCTCGCCGGGAGGGATCAGGCCCACCATTCGAATGGTCGCCCCGGCCATGCGCGCGACCTGCATCTCCGCGTACGCCGTGCCGGTCGCTCGGGAGCTGACGTTGAACTGGATCATGTCGGTGGTACGGATGTTGCCGCGCAGCACCTGGGACAGGGCCACGAGCGCGGGCCACAGGCGCTCCTCGTAGCGGGAGTACCACACCTCCGTCGGCCGGCCCGTGGTCCCGGTGGTGCGGGACGCGAGGAACGGCTCGCCGCACAGGAAGTCCCGGGACTGCTTGACCAGGTCGGCCTTGGTGGTGACGGGCACCGTCTCGATGGTGTCCAGGCTCAGCGTGGCCGGGTCGACGCCCGCCGCGGCGAAGTGGTCCGCGTAGAAACGCGACTTCGCCGCGAGGCGTTTGGCGGTACGCCGCAGGGCCCGGTTCGTGAGATCGGCGCGCATCTCCGCCTCGCCGGCGTCGGCACCGCGCAGCAACTGTTCGACGTCCTCGCCGGGCGAGCCGAACTCCGCGAGGGTCGCGAGGGCGTCCTCGACGAGCCGCTCGGCGGAACGCACGCTGATCGGCCGGCCCCGCACCATCGCCAGCGCCATCCGGAACTGTCGTATCCCCGCGTCGAACATGGTCCCTTTCCAGCGCTCACGCCACCCCCGAATACCGCCCGGCCACGACGGGGCGGGCGGCGACGGCCACCCGCCCCACCCACGGGTCAGCTGATGCAGAAGCCGAACAGCACCGCCGTCATCGAGCCCATGACGTACTTCGTGTGCTTGAACGTGGAAATCATCGCGGACATATCAAGACCCCGTTTCTCGAATTCCCAACCACGGCCCCTCCGGTCGGTGGAGCCACGACAATGTTCAGCCGTGTTTCATCCTCTGTCAAGATCGATCGAATGATTGGCGCTATTCACGTGGCGCGATGGCGCACACGCCGGAGACACCCGATTCCCGGGTCGCGGGTAATGGGTGTTTCCCGGCGAAAAACACCAGGTCGTGCTGCGGATTCGGCTGCGCCGCGCCGCAGGCGTGCGGCACGAGCCCTGCGCAACGACGATTGCGATCCGGCCGGATCCGAAACCGGAGAATTATTGTTCGGAGGGATTGCCGCACCGAGGAATTATTGTTCGGAGGAATTGTTGTCCGGGGAAATTCCGTCGGACTGCGCTCGGGGGATCGATCGGCGCCCGGGCAGCGGTAAATCACCCCTTTGCCCGGGAGCGGGAAAGGTCGCCCGACCGACGGCGACCTCGTTGTCCGGGGGAATTCTGCCGCGCGGGAAATTCTTGCGGTCGGGTCGTCGACGGGCCGTCGGAGAAAAACACCTCCTGCACCTCTATGCCGAAGCCCTCGATCCCGACGTCGGGAAGCTGCGCCGCCAGTTCGATCGCGCGTTCCTTGTCGGCGCACTCGACGAGGCGGAAGCCGCCCATCGGCTGCTCGACGTCGAGGAACGGTCCGTCGGTCACCTGCCGGAGGCCGTCGCGTACGCGGAACACCGCGGCCCGGGCCGGGACCATCAGGGCCGGTGTGAGAACCAGTTCGCCGGACTCCTTCAGGGCCTCGATGAACCTGCCGTGGCCGCCCCCGAGCACCGCCTTCTCCTCGTCGCTCATCGCGTCCGGTAGGGCGGGGTCGACGTGCATACCGATCAGGGTGTGAAACGAGGGTTCGCGGGATCGAGAAGGCGTTCGCCGGCGTGTCGAGAAACGTTCGACGGCTCCGACTCCCCGGCGACACATCGAAAGCGAACAGGGAGTTTGTACAGGGAGTTTGTGCATATGCGAGCCAACCGGGCCTGGTGGGGACTGCTGGTCCTCATGCCGCCGACGTTGCTGGTGGCGATGGATATGACCGCACTGCTCCTCGCGCTCCCACAGCTGAGCGCGGACCTCGGTGCGAGCAACGTCGAGCAGTTGTGGATCAGGACAGCTACGGGCTCATGGTGGCCGGCATGGTCATCACGATGGGTACGCTCGGTGACCGGATCGGTCGTCGCCGGTTGCTGATGTTCGGTGGTGCGGCGTTCGGGGTGTTGTCGCTCGTGGCCGCCTTCTCGGTGGACCCGCTGATGCTGATCGTCACGCGGGCCCTCCTCGGGGTCGCCGGCGCCACTCTGGCGCCGTCCACCCTCGCCCTGATCATCAACATGTTCCACGACCAACGACAACGTGTGCGTCGACGCCTCGGGTCCCCTCCCGGTGGTGATGATCGGCATCACCGTTTTGGCTCTCGGTACCGGGCCGCTGTTCGCGCTGGGCATCGGGCTGGTCGTCGGGTCGGTACCGCCGGAGCGGGCCGGTTCGGCGGCGTCGATGTCGGAGACGGGCAACTACTTCGGCGGCTCGCTCGGCTTCGCGTTGATCGGCGTACTGGCCGCGGTGATCTACCGGCATCGCACGGACGGCACATCCGACTCGTTGGCCGAAGCGGTCGCCACGAGCCACCGGTTGCCCGCCGATCAGGGTGCACACCTGCTGGACACCGCCCACCACGCGTTCACCGCCGCCGTCCGTATCACCGGTGTCGTGGCCACGATCCTGTTCGCCGGACTGGCCGTGCTGGTCGTGACCATGCGGCCGGCGGCGGCCCGACCCGCACCGGCGGCACCCCTGGAGTATGAGGCGGCTCGCTCGTAGCGTTGCGGCCGAGCCCGGGGCGTCGAACCGTTTCCCGAATTTTTCGGCGGGGATGTCGAGATCGACATCGTTGTTGCGACCCTCCCGCGAGGCACTCCCACCAGGGGAGCAGCCGATGGCAAGGAGTTGCAGTGGGAACGCTGGAGACGAAGACGGCATTGGTGACCGGCGGGTCGCGGGGGATCGGGCGAGCGATCGTGGTGAGGCTGGCTCGTGAGGGCGCGGTGGTGATGTTCAGCTTCAAGCACGACCAAGCGGCGGCCGAGGACGTGGTGGCCGAAGTGGCGGCCTTCGGCGGACGGGCGATCGCGGTACGCGCGGACCAGGGGCGCTTGGCGGATTTGAAGCACCTCTTCGACGAGGTCGACCGAAACCTGGCCGGTTTGGACGTGGTGGTCGTCAACGCGGCGATCAGTCCGATGGCCGACATCCGGGACGTCACCGAGAGCGACTTCGACGAGGTGATGGCCGTCAACACCAAGGGACCGTTCTTCGTTCTCCAAGCCGCTGCCGAAAGGCTGGGCGAGGGTGGGCGGATCGTCAACATCTCTTCATCCGGTGCGGTGCCGGGTATGGCCCTGTACTTCGCCGGCAAGGCGGCACTGGAAACGATCACCGTGGTCGCCGCTCGCGAGCTCGGCCCCCGAGGCATCACGGTCAACAGCGTCTCCCCCGGTGCCACCGACACGGACGGGATGCGAGCCGCGGCCGGGGAGAATCCGGAGCAGGCCATCGAGCACGTTGTCGCCATGACGCCCTTGCGACGGCTGGGACACCCGGACGACATCGCCAATGTCGTCGCCTTCCTGGCCGGACCCGAGTCGCAGTGGATCACGGGCCAGAATCTGCGTGTCTCCGGCGGCCTGACGATCTGACCGGCGCTCGTCGACGACCCGGCCGAACCACGCAACCGGTGCGCCGGGTTCGGCCGGGGGCCGGTGGTCCCGGTCGAACACTTCCGGGCGGACGCGGGCAGGCCCGGCGACAACGGCGCCCGGTGGGGGCGGGCTCCGGAAGGTCGTGTCCGGTCAGGTCGTCGAGGGGGAGGACGCGGTGAGTCGTTCGGGGTCGAGGCCCGTCGCGGTCACCGTTCCGTGGGCGTCGATCAGCCCGAACGCCGGATACCCCGTGATCGCGAACGCGGTGCCCAGCGGCCCGTCGGGTGACGCCTCGACCACGACGCGAGCAACGTCGCGAAGGGCCGCCGCCTGGGCGCGGGTCGCCGCGTCGTCGCCGTGGAGCACGGCGAGCACCTCGCGACCGCTCTCGCGTCGGGCCGCCTCGACGAACCGTGGCAGACGCTCGGTACACGCGGGACAGTTCGGCGAGAAGAACCCGAACAACGTTTCGCCCAGGCCGTCTCGCGTGATGGTCTCACCGGTCGTCGTCACAGCGGAGAAGTTCGGCGCGGTCGAGCCGACGGGCAAGGCGAGAGCGGCGGGCCCGGGGCGCGAATGATCACGCTGTGCGCGGAGTTTGCGGACGATCCCGAACGTCAGCAGCAGATTCAACAGGCACAACACGGTGAGTACTACGACGGCGGCGATCAGGAACGGCATGGCGTTACCTCCCGAGAGGGCCGGGCGCGGAGCCGAGATCGAACAGCTCGGCCAACTCGTCGGTGGAAATCACCACGAGTGCTCCGATCACCGCGCACGACACCGCCGCCAGGGCGCCGGCGAGGTGTGTCGACGTCGCCGCTCCGGCCGCGCCGAGGGCCAGTCCGGTTGCGGCGACCGTGATCAGCACGGCGTTGCGCACCACGTGCCGGCGGCCGATCGGTGTCACGGACGCGCCGAAGCACGCGCACGAGAAGTTCGTTCCCCGGCGCAGCGCGCCGAGGATGGCGATCGTGAAGGCCGCCAACAGGGGCAGGGCGACGGCGAATCCCGCGATCCCGCGCGGTGGAGTCGCGAGCGACAGCGCCGCGGCGATCTCCCCCACGACCACGGCGATCGCGATCGAGCGCGCCCACCGGGCCGGCGCGCCAAGCTCCCTCGCGGCGGCGACGAATGCGCGAAATGCCTTGCCACCGCGCAGTTTTCCGCCTGCGGACGCCACCAGGACGAGCCCCAGGAGCACGCGGCAGGCAAGTAACGCGTATCCCATCGATCGCCTTCGCTTCCCTCCACCGGACCGACCGATCGAGGCAATGTAACGCGTTGCCCGGTGTTCCCGACAGAGTCGGCGAGTGCCGTGTCCGCGTGCCGGTCGAACTGCTCGGCAATATATCAACTGGCTTGCGTGGCAGGCGTGTTCGTGGCATGGACCGTTCCGGTCCAGGGCAGCCGGCGGGGCGGCTGCGGCGCGGGCCCCGTACCGGCCGGGCCCGCCGGGGCGTTCGCGAGCACACGTTCGACGACCCTATTGCGATCCGCCGACCGCACGCCCTAACGTCTCGTTCCGGTGAAGTCGCTTGCCGGCTTTCCCGGTTCCACCCGTGCCGGAACATCCGCGATGAACCGTGTGATCGAAACCCCGGGTGATGAAACCGGCGTGATCGCTTTTCGGAACGACCGTTCGGGCACGTCCCCGATCACGATCGGCGTGGTCACGTCGATCGACTGGACGACGGACTTCGGAGGTTCACGATGAAGGGCACCATCGCAAGGCTCGGCGACCGGCTCCTGGAACTCGCCCTCGGCCGGGAGCTCGCCGGCGCCTGCTACGACGACATGGGCCAGACGTGCGCGTGTGTCGACGGCTACGAGTATCGCTACGACTGCTGGGACCGCTGCCTCCCGACCCGCTTCCCCTGCTGAGGGCCGGCACGGTGGGGGCGTTCGTGGCCAGGCCCGGCGACCGGCTCCGGGAACTCGTCCCGGGAGGTGAGCGGACCGGCGCGTGCGTCGTGGACATGAGCGAGGAGTACGCGTATCGGGGCGGCGACGAGTACCGCCGCAACCGCCGGGGAGCCTGCGTGGCAACCGGATTCCCGCGCTGATGTCGACCTCGGCCGGGGCCGGCGAGGGTGACGCATCCCCGGCGGCCCGGCTGCGGCCCCGGGCGGTGAAAGTCGCCCTGACCCTCCAGTTTCGGGCGGCGCCGGTCGGGGCTACGCTCCTGTTCGCCGCGACGGTGGCGGTCGGCATGCTGCCGGCCACCGCCGCGTGGCTCACCAAGCTCCTGTTCGACGAACTCACGCACGGCGATCGCATCGACAAGAGCCGTGTCGTCGCGCTCGCGATCACGCTTGCCGGGATCGGCGCGCTCACTGCCACGCTCGTTCAACTCATGGGCTATCTCAACGAGTTGGTGCGACGCAGACTGGTCGCGGCGGTCGAGCGCGACCTGTTCGCCAAGGTCGACGAGTTCCGGGGCCTGCGCCGGTTCGAGGATCCCGCCTTCCACGATCGCCTGCGGCTCGCGCAGCAGGCGTCGGAGGACGCTCCCCACAACATCACGATGTTCACGCAGGAGGTGCTGCGCTCGGTCGCGTCCGTGGGCGCGTTCGTCGGCGTGCTCTTCGCGGTGTGGCCGCCGATGGTCGGGTTGCTCCTGCTCTGCGGCGCCGCCGCGCTCCTGGCCCGACTGTCGATGGCACGGCGTCAGGTCACGGTCTGGGAGATGACGTCCGGGCGCCAACGCCGTCGGCTGTTCTACCGATCGTTGCTGATCGACCCGCGCGCGGCCAAGGAGATCCGGCTGTTCGGGCTCGGCGGCTTCCTGCACGCGCGGCTGGTGCGCGCGCTCGCCGACGCCACCGATGCCGAGCTCGCGGTCGCGCGCCGCACCGCGCTCGTGCAATCGGGATTCGCCGCGCTGAACGCGCTCGTCGCGGGGCTCGGCCTGGTCGTCGTCGTGGTCGGCGCCGCCGACGGCCGATTCGGTGTCGGGGACGTGACGCTCTTCGTCGCCGCGTCGGCCGGCGTGCAGGGCGCGTTCACCGGGGTCGTCATGCAGGCCGGCCTGGCCGCGTCGGGAGTGCGTCTCCTCGGCCACTACCTCGCGCTCATGGACACGCCCGACGACCTGCCCGGCGGCACCGATCCGGTACCCGCCCTGCACGACCGCATCGAGTTCCGCGATGTGTGGTTCCGCTACGACGCCGCCGGGCCGTGGGTGCTGCGCGGTGTCGATCTCGTCGTCCCGGCCGGCCGCGCGATCGGCCTCGTGGGGCGCAACGGCGCCGGCAAGAGCACGCTGGTCAAACTGCTGTGCCGGTTCTACGATCCCGAACGCGGCACGATCCGGTGGGACGGTGTCGACATCCGCACGATGAGCGTGGTCGAACTGCGCCGCCGCGTCGGCGCGACCTTCCAGGACTACATGGCGTACGACCTGACCGCCGCCGAGAACATCGGCGTCGGCGACATCGCGCACCGCGAGAACCGCGAACGGGTGCGCGAGAGCGCGAACCTGGCGGGGATCGACGCCGACCTCGCGCGCCTTCCCGACGGATACGACACCCAGCTCAGCCGCGTCCATCGCGACCGGGACGACGCCGGGGGCGGCGTCACGCTCTCGGGCGGACAGTGGCAGCGGGTCGCGCTGGCCCGGTCGCTGATGCGCCGAAACGCCGACCTGCTGATCCTCGACGAGCCGAGCGCGGGTCTGGACCCGGAGGCCGAACATCGGGTGCACCGCATGCTGCACCGGCATCGTCGGGGCCGGACGAGCCTGCTCGTGTCGCACCGCCTCGGCGCCCTGCGCGACGCCGACACGATCGCGGTGCTCGACGACGGCCGCATCGTCGAACTGGGTTGCCACGAAGAGCTGATGGCCTTGCCCGATGGGCACTACGCCCGGCTGTTCGCGCTTCAGGCCGCCGGGTACGCGAACCCCACGGGGCCGACGGTCGTCGAGGAGACGCGGTGACCGGGAGGGGACGCGAGACGACGATCGTGCGGGCGGTGCCGGGCGGCACGGTGGGGTCGGCCGTTCTCGCGGCGGTGATCCTGGTGCTCGCCGGAGTGCGCGTTTTGCGCTCGCGCCTCGCACTCGTCCGGGTGACCGGTACGAGCATGGCGCCGACCTTCGCCGACGGCGAACGACTCCTGGTCGACCGCGCCGGGGCGGTGCGTCGGGGGGACGTCATCGTGTTCCGCAACCCGACGGCAGCCCTCGGCGCCGGTCGGGATCCGCGCCGGCTGATCAAGCGGGTCGCGGCGCTGCCCGGCGATCCCGTGCCGGCCGAGGTGCGCGATGCCGTACGCGCCGCGAACGACGCCGTCGTGCCCGCGGGTTCGCTGGTGGTACGCGGGGATGCGCCGCGTTCCCACGACTCACGCCACTTCGGGTACGTACCGGCGTCCACCGTCCTGGGCGTGGTCCGGACCGGCGCTCGAACCCCCTGGCGCGTGGCCCGCGCAGGCTTGGTCGGCGCGCGGTGCCCGCGGTGGCGGCGATCGGGTTGATGCAGGCGGGATCCGCCATCACGGACGAAGACCGAAGCCACCGGACGCAGATCGGTCGCGGCGTCCTCGCCGGTGGGGGACGACTGCGGCCGCGTACCGCGAGTGTGACGAGTTCGGCTCGCTCGTGCCTGCCGGGCCCAGCTGCGGGATCTCGTCACGAGATGTTCACCCGATGGCCGGTCCCGCCGACGGGCAGGGCCGGTCACCCTGGATCGGTCGGCGTCCTCTCGTTCGCGTGCCCCGTCCGGCGACCGGGTCGGGGCATTCGGCGCGAGCGGACGATCGTGATCGGCACGGCGGGAACAGCCCGCTCGATCGGGGGTGTTCACGCCACGGCACCCCGTCGACCGACGACCGCACGACGCGCGCCCCAACGACCCACGTCGCCCCCACCACCCGTGGAGCCCTCATGCGTCTCGGACCGCCTGTCGCAATCGCGCTGAGCGCGATGCTGATATCCCTCGTGACTCCCCTGACCGCGCAGGCCGCCCCCGACGAACCACCCGTCGGCGAAGACGTGGCCGCGGCGGCCGACTACTACGCGTCGGCGCTGGGCCTGACCGGGCCGGCGTTGAAGGCCGCCCTGCACGCCATCATCAGTCGAGGCACCTCCGCGGTGAACTACGACGGAGTCTGGAACGCGTTGCGCGTGACCGACGAGGATCCCGCCGATTCGTCGCACGTGATCGAGCTCTACACCGGTCGGTCGATCGCCAAGAATCGGTCGGGAGGCGGCAGCGGCGATTGGAACCGCGAGCACGTGTGGGCCAAGAGCCACGGCGGCTTCGGAACCGCGACCGGCCCCGGTACCGACCTGCATCATCTGCGTCCGGAGGACGTCTCGGTCAACGGCATTCGGGGCGACAAGGACTTCGACAATGGTGGTTCCCCGGTCACCGGAGCACCCGGCAACCGCACCGACGGCGACTCGTTCGAACCGCGCGACGCGGTCAAGGGCGATGTCGCTCGCATGATCCTCTACATGGCCGTGCGCTGGGACGGCGGCGACGGCTTCCCCGATCTGGAGCCCAACGATCGTGTGGCCAACGGATCCGCCCCGTCCATCGGACGAATCACCGTGCTCAAGGCCTGGAGCAACCAGGACCCGCCCGATGCCTTCGAGCGGCGTCGCAACGACCTCATCCACCGGGACTACCAGCACAACCGCAACCCCTTCATCGATCACCCCGAGTGGGTAGAGGCCATCTGGTAGCCCGACCCCACGGACGGCACGCTCGCGGTCGGAAGCAACGCACGGTGGCGCACCACCCGGGGCGGCAGGCGCGGGAATGCGGCGCAATACCGTGCCGGTAAAAGCCCGCGCGCCGAATTTTTCGCCCCAGAGGACGTCGACGCATTCCCCGCCATCCCCCGGGCGGTCGCGATCCTGGGCGGTCGCGAATAGGGCGCGGTCGCCCGACGCTGTCGGGCGGCCGATCACGATCCCGTGCCGCGTACGAAAGCGCCCGGTGGCGGGGGCGCGCCGGCCGGTAAGTGGCCGAATCGTCCCACACCACCGGGCGAGTAAAGCGGTACCGGCTCGAAGCGTCGACACCCGCACATCCCGACGCGTCGACTCGGTGTCGACCGTCTCGAGCTCGGTTGACTCGAGCTCGATCGATTCCCACTCGGCTAACTCAGGCTCAGTGTGAGCGCCCCCGAATAGGTCCCCGGGCGAACGAACGCCGGGGTCGTCAACGTCAGGGCGGCGTCCGCCGAAACGCTGCCGCCCGTGGCTCGGCCCTCGACCGGGGTCTGCGTGCACAACTGGGCCTGGTCCGCCCCGAGCGGCCCCGGAGTGCCGGGGGTGACCGTTCCGGGCGCGCCGTCGGCCGCCACGCACGCGGGGGTCCAGGTCACGCTCCCGGCCGGGAGCTTGTCGGTGCCGTTCTCGGCCGTCAACTCCGACATCGTGCCGGTGAGCGACCACCCGAGGTCGGTTCCTCGGGCATCGACCACGGTGACCCGGTTCAGCGCGGCGTTCAGGCGCAGCGGTTTGCCGTCGATCGTCGCGCTGCCGAAGTCGATCCGGCCCCCGGTCTGGGACATCGTCAGGCCGCCGGGCTTGATCTGCCCACTGACCGATTGGGTCAGCTGTGCCGGTCCCTCGCCCACCGTGTACGGCGTCCGCTTGCCGATCGCGGGGTTGCCGAACTCGTACGCCGCGACCGCGGCGGTGGTCGCCGCGGTCACCGTGAACGTGGCGGTGAACGAGCCGTTCGCGTCCGCGGTGGTGTTCACGGCGTCCTCCGTCGGCGCCCCGGGCTCGTCCTGGGGTTGGACGGTGATCTGGGCGTTCGGCGAGAACGCGGTACCGGTGACGGTCACCCGGGTGCCGATCGGACCGGTGTTCGGGCTCAGCACGAGCCCCCGCCCGCCGACCGGTACGGACACGACGGTCAACGGCGCCTCCAGGGCCACCGATCCCGATGTGACCTTCAGGATCGCCGCCGTACTGGGAACCGCGCCGGCGACGTGCACCCACCCCGACAGCACACCGTCGACGACCTTGACGTCGCTCGCGGCGATGGTCGAGTAGCCGTTGTCGCAGAATCCGCCGAACTCGGGGAAGCACATGGTCAACCCCACCGGACCGGCCGGCCAGTGCGCACCGGACAGTGTGACCCGGGAGTTCGAGTCGACGGTGCTCGGCGTCGCGGTCAGCGTGGGCGCCTGACTGCCCTGCTCGACCGTGTACGACGCCACCACGCCGTTGCCGGAGATCGGCAGGCAGGTCGCCGTCGCGAGCAGGTTTCCGTTGACGATGGTCTGCACCACGATCGACTTCAGGGTGAGGTCCACCGTGGATCCGGCCGCCGCGCCGACGATCGTCGCGGGCACGGTGAACGGGGGTGGCACGATGGGCGTGTTCACCTCGATCGGTGTTTCGAACGACGGTGGCGCCACCGAAAGGTCCTCGGTCGTGCCGCCGGATGTGGCGAACGTATAGACGGACTTGATCGTCGCGAGCGGAATCGGGATCGGGCTGGTCGCCGGACTCCCACCCGCCACGACGTGCATCGAGGTGGCACCGTCACCGTGCGTCGGATCCAGGGTCACCTCGAACCGCTGCTGTCCCTCGGGGGCGCCGACCGGGGTCGTACACCGCATGACCGGGGTCACGGTGCCCGCGCCCGCCGACGGCGCGAGGGCGACCAGACCGCCGCCGAGGGCCAGGGCGGTGGCCGCCACCGAGGCGGCCCAGCGATGGTGGGTCAATCTTCGGGATAACCGTTTTGACACGTTGCTCCTTCGTGTGGACGGCCGGTGCGGACGACCTGTTCGGAGCCCGTCGGATACGAAAGGCGTAGCGAACCATTCGCACATTTGGATCATCCATAGTCAAGAGCAGGCTGCGACCCGATTCATTCGACACGTGTCACCATGATCGAGAAATACCCAAGAAACCGAATATTCTTTGCCGATATGAGTGGTCGTGAATTGCGATCATGAATTATCGATCTTGAATTTTGCCGTCGGAGAATTGCGTTCCGATCCTGCTTGACGGAATCCGAAACTTCGGATTCACTCCAAATGCGCCGACAGGAACTTTCCGCAGTATCTGTCGAAAGGGGCACCTTCCATGTCACGATCCAAGGCCCTCGCGGCCGGCGCCGCCGTCTTCGCCGGCGCCATGGCCGCGACCGTCGGCCTCAGCGGCACAGCCACGGCCGGCGGCCCGTCCACCGCGAAGTACGACTGTCTGACCTCGATCGGGGTCAGCTACACCGGCAAGAGCGCGACGTTCACCACCAACGCATCGCACCAAATCTCGGCCACCATCGCGCTCGCGCCGCTGATCACCATCAACAACGGCGACCTGACGATCACCGCCAACCTCGGGGGTCCGAGCGGCACGGTCACGTTCAGCGGCACCGCCGGCACGTCCGGCCCCTTCGGTCCGGTCAACCTGGGTCCGCTGAACAAGACGGCGGGCACGATCTCCGCCGGTCAGGCCATGACCGTGATCCAGTCGGCCAGTGCGCCCAGCGCCACGAACTGGTCGGTCAAGCTGCACCACAATCCCAACAACGTCGACATCTGGTGTGTCGGCAAGAGCGCGTTCAGCCCGGCTTTGACCTACTGATCCGCCGGCCCCGCCCTCGGCGCGGCGGGGGGATCGACGGCAGGGGTTCGACGCCGCTTCGATCGTCACGTTTGGGCCGGCCAGGCCCGAAGTGCCGTCGAACCCCGATGCGCACAATCTCGCGACCTCGCGACCTCGCGACGTCCCGGCTCCCGACCGTCGGCCGCGCTCGCGATCACCTGCCGCCGACTCTCACCCGCACGCCCTCGTCGACAGCACGGTCACGGCTGCGAGAGCGGCGGCCACCGGGAGTCGGACACCGCGCCTCGACGAATGAGTGCGGGTACTCATCCCGTGCGATCAACCCGCCCAACTCGGCATGCGCCGGAGGTGGGTTGGGGCGGTGGTGTCCTTCCTTCTCGTCCACGCGGTGCCGGAGCCAGGCCAGGCGCTGCGCGCTGCCGCGTTCACAAGGATGCCT
Source organism: Embleya sp. NPDC059237 (assembly GCF_042754105.1). Taxonomy (NCBI): domain Bacteria; kingdom Bacillati; phylum Actinomycetota; class Actinomycetes; order Kitasatosporales; family Streptomycetaceae; genus Embleya; species Embleya sp. NPDC059237. Next base: position 18,361 of record NZ_JBHZAE010000021.1, read on the forward strand.
CCGACGTCGCGAGCATCCGCTGTCGGCGGCTCATGTGGCCTATTGGTCTCCCGTTCCGGCGACAGACTGCAAGTCGACCAGTTGTGCCTGGCCGTTGCCCGCCGACCAGCTGTCGAGAGCGTTCTCGGTCAGTGTGACGAACACGTCGCCGGCACGTACGCCGACCTCGGTCAGGTTCGCTGCGATGCGTCGATACAGATCCAGCTTGAGTTCCCGACGTCGTCCGGTCACCAGGGTGATCTGTACGTAGACGATGTCCTCGCGAGCCACGTCGAGGTAGTCCGGGTGAAAGATCAACTCGTCCGGGGCGTGCGGGGTGACGATCTGGAAACGGTCCTCGGCCGGGATGCCGATGGCGTCGACAAGAGCCCGGTGGACGCCGTCGGCAATCGCGCGGCGCATGGCGGGCGGTCGGGTGGAGGCGAGGTCGATACGCACCAGGGGCATGAGTCGCTCATTTCCGTCAGTGGTCGTACGGTAGGGTGAAGTGTACGACGCTGATCGAACACTTTGGCAAGGAAGTCGATTGTCCCTACGCTCCAGTCGCCTCACACACACCGATCCGGCCTCGGTGTCCCTCCAAGACGCGCTCGACGCGTTGAGCGATCCGGTACGGCGCGCGATCCTGCGGGAGCTCGCGGCCGCGCCGGATTGGGAACGCGCCTGTGGCACGTTCGACCTCCCCGTCACCAAGGCGACGCGCAGCCATCACTTCGCGGTCCTGCGCGCAGCCGGCCTGGTGGAGCAGCGGGACGAGGGATCCCGGCGCCTCAATCGGCTGCGTCGTCCCGAATTCGACCTCCGATTTCCGGGTCTCCTGGATCTGGTCCTCCGCGAGCCACGTGTATCCGACGTGCCATGGCCGGTTACCGACGAGCCGGAGTGAACCTCCTTGCGGAGGGGGCCTGTTCGGGGACGCACGGTGTGGTGGGTGGAGTCCGGTGACGTGCACGCGCACGTGCACGCGCCCGCGCAACGGGCCCGAAGAACGCGGTGGTTCGACGGTTTGCGGCGCGGGCGCGTGATCGGTGGCCGGGTGTCGGGGCCGCCGGAGGGCTCATGCCCGCAGTTCGGTCCACGTCCAGGTGCCGTTGACGCGTACGTACAGGCGCTTGTCGGCGATGTCGACGGCCATCGTGCCGTCGAGCGGTGGGTATTGGAACGATGCGTCGGTGACCGGGCCCGCGACCAGGCGCAGCGGTGGGTTGGGCTGATTGCGGGTGGGGATGGCGCCACTGGCCTGTCCGCCGGTGTTGCCGTAGGAGTTCTCGACGCGGAAGTCTCCGGTGGAGCTCTGTTCGTAGTAGATGTGTGTGCCGGCGGGTTTGGTGCCGTACAGGCCGTTGACGTTGCGCAGGACGCCGGTCTGACCCTTCGCCGAGTACAGGATCACGCCGGAGTTGACGGTCGTCGTCGTGCCGCACGCGATGAGGGTGTCCTCCAGCGCGCTCACGGAGGGGGCCCAGTCGATGATGTTCTGCGAAGTGCCGTACCCGGTGGCGAAGTTGCCCGCGTACGCGTAGATGTTCCGGGCGAACACGTGTCGGCAGGACGCATCGACCCTGAAGTGTGGTCCGCCCTTCATCGCGGACGTCTCGAACTTGCAGTCGGTAATGTGGATTCCGTTGGGGTTGTTGGTCCCCGCGGTGCCCTGGGTGACCCACAGTGCGCCGGTACCGAAGTTCTCCAGGCGGCAGCCGGTCAGATGGACCTGGTTGACGTTGTCGGTGCTGTAGCCCCATTCCCGGGTGTTCGCGGTGGAGGAGTTTCGCAGCCAGACGTTGGGGTGTCGATTGCTGTCCGCGGGGCCCGTGCACGATTCCACGACCATGTCGTGGAATCGCGAGTCCCACAGTTCGACGGCGTCGACGGCGATGTCCGCGTTGCTCGTCAGGTATACGTCGCCAATGTGGGTGTTGTTGTTGTAGTAGAGCTCGAGCAGCAGGCCCGTCCTGCCGTTTCCGTTGAGGCCGAGGTTCTCGATCGCGCAGTAGCGGCGGTGCGTGGTGCCTTTCGCGTCGAGTGAGGGGCCGGTGCCGGAGATCCGCAGGAGGATGCCGTCGGCCTTCTTGACCAGCACGGCGGCCTTGCTGCCGGCGCCGACCAGGCGTACGCCGTCGCCGTTCACGGACAGCGCGGCGGCCGGTTTGCCGGCGACGGGCACCGGGGCCACGAGGTATCGGCCGGCGGGAAAGTAGACCGTGCCGCCCGCCTGCGACGCGGCGTCGATCGCGGACTGGACGGCCGCGGTGTCGTCCGCGACGCCGTCGCCGATCGCGCCGTGCGCCTTGACGTCGTACCAGTCCGTGGCGTTGCCCGCCGCGGTCGCCGGGGCCGATGTCGTCGCCACGAGCCCGACCCCGACCGCGGTCGCCGTCACCGCGCCGGTCAGGAACGCCCGACGGCCTCCGGCTCCCCGCCGCCTTGTTCCGTCCTCCCCATCCCGCTGTCGTGCTCTTTCGTCGGACGAGTGTTCGCCGTTCATAGCCCTACCCCCGTGGAAGCGCCGGACGGATCACCCGGCTTCGGTGGATGATGCCACGGCGCGTCCCCTGCCATTGCGTTCGCGTGAAGCGGCCACGCGAATCCCGCGCATACCGGACACGTCGACGTGCGGTCGACGTCGTCACGGGCCGGGAACCGATCGGTCGACCACCGGCCTGTCGGGCCCGGCGAAGGGCGTCGACCGCAAAGCGGTCGACGCCCTTCCTTGCGTTCCGCCGGGGCCGTCCGGCGAGCGGTCGGCCGATCCGCGCGGCCGGGCGGCCCGACTTCGTGCCGACGTGCTGCTGATCCGATATCGCACCTCCCGCCGTGATCCGACGGTCAGCGCATGTGGGTCTCGGTGACGCGGTGCAGGTGGACGACGACGTCATAGGTCTGCGAGAGACGGATGTTGTTCATGATGTAGGGATCGGGCCAGGAGGCGCCGATGCTGCGGGTGGGACGACGCGTGCCGAGCCAGTCGCGGGCGGCGCGTGGGGCGGTGCGCGTGTCCAGGTAGTAGTCGCGCGTCGAGACCTTCTCCAGCGTCTCCTCGTTGCCGCCGGCAGCCGTCGGCCCGACCTCGCGGGGGCGGAACGGCGACGTGGGGTCCTGTGCGTCGACGGCGTTGAACCGGCCCCGCCCGAAGGTGAATCCGACGGCGACGTAGCGCGAGCCCAACGCGTCGCGGAGGAACTGGCCCTGGACCTTGGGGTACAGGTCGGTGTTGTCGGGTTCGGTGCCCACATGCGTGTTGTGGGCGGAGAGCAGCACACGTTCCCCGGTGTACCGCTGCCACCACACGGTGTTGGCGGCCATGCTCTCGTCCCGGTGCAGCTGTGCCTTGGCGCCCTCGGAGCCCATGAAGTCGAAGCCCTGGGACGTGCCGACCTGGGCGATGGACCTCGCGTGTTGCAATACCAGTTGATACTCCTTGGGATTGCCGCCCGGTCGCTGCCGTTCCAGCAGGTCGTAGGCGCTGCGGACGTCGTCGCGCATGCGCCGGCGGGTGTCGAGGGGGAGCGTGCGGCGTTGCATCATGGTGTCGCTGACGCCGGCGGTGGGGCGAGACTCCCGGTACAGGCGCCGGAACTCGGGCAGCAGGGCGGGGTAATGGCGGGCGACGTAGTCGGTGACGGCGTCGAACTGCACCGTTCCGGCGTAGTTGACGTCGTTGCCGACGACACGCAGGGGGCGGCGGTCGGGGTGGTGTTGGTTCCACTCGCGCATCCAGCGGAACTGGGCGGCCATCTCATGGGTGTTCCACAGCGCTCCGCCGTTTTGGAGTTCGTCGGTCATGATGGTGTCCAGGTTGCCGGCGCCGCCGCGAACCCAGGCGTCCAGGCGCAGGCCCGCGCTCCAGTGCATCTCGAACGCGAAGGTGGTGAAGCCGCGGCGTTCCACGAGGTGGCGCAGGAGTCGGTGCTTGATGTTCTGGAACTCGGCGGACCCGTGCGTTGCTTCGCCCACCCCGAGTACCTTGGCGTCGCCGACCATGCGGTCGAAGGCGCGCAGATCGGCGTCCGGGGCGGCGGGGTCCGTGGAGCCCAGTGTGTGCGCAGCCGCGGCGAGGGCCCGTACGGGGTTGGTGTCGGTTGCCGATCCCGCCTGTGCGGTCCCGATCGTGCCCGCGGTCGCACCCAGGCACAGCACGAGCGGTACCAAGGGGCGCAGCATCTGCCGCACTGTGCGCGAATGCGGGTAACTCCCTTGCTTCGAGGGGTGGTTCACGATTGTGCGCGGTACACGCGGAGTTTCGTTTCGCATGCGCCCAGGCTAGGAACCCGGCTCCTCGGCGCGCATCGTCCGCCGGCCCGAGGACCGGAGTCCCCCTGCGGCTCATCCGGTTGGTACTCGGGTCCGGTTTCGGATGGCCCGGCCGAACTCGGGTACCGGGTAGTCGAGTTCGTGTGCGATGTGTGGTGTGCCGTTCCAAGCGGCCTCTCGGCAGGAGTGTCTTCCTCGTCCGTTCCGCCGCCCGGAAGCAGGTCCCGATCCTCGATGACTCCGTCGCGCGCGACGGCACCCTGGTTGCCGTTCTCGGGTTCGCGTAGAGACCGTGGCAGGCGGTTCGGTGGACGACCGGGTGAGCCGGCGCCCCCGATGCGGCGCAGCGGCGGGTTCGGGGGTGTACTCGAAGCGTGGTGGGCCGTTGTGCTTGCGTGCTCCGGCTCGTCGCCGACCCGTCAAAAGGGCGGGTCGTCCGCGCAACCTTTGTCCCGCACCCGTGGATCGTCGGCGATCGCGGGGAGGTTCGGGTCAAGCATCCTGGGCAGGAGCGCTGCCGCTCCGGCGCCACCGTGATGGGCGCAAGACTGCAGCCATGGCAATTCGGCCGCCAGGCGGTCGAGTTCGTCTGCGGCTATCGCCTCGAGGGTGGTGCGCAGGTCGTCGGGAACGGAGTCGGCGACCAGGCCGAGCCAGGCGAGCGCGGCGGCCGGGCGGACCACAAGCGGGTGAGCCGGGTTCGCCCAGTGGGCGCGGGTGAGGGTGGCGGCGTCCTGGTGCCGGTGTTGGTGGGCCAGTTGCGCGACCGCCAGGATCAGGCCCGCACGCACTTGCGGATCGGTCTCGTCGCGCAGGTGCTCGTGCAGGGTGGCGGAAATCCTCCCGGCCCGGCCCGCTGCGACGGACAGGACGTACGCCGCGCCCATCCGTATCGCGGAGACCTGGTTCGCGGACGGTCGACTGGACAGGAGTCGGCGCGAGCCGAGGAACGCGGACCACCGCGCGCGACATGGTCGACCTGCTGGAGCTGATCTGGACCGACCACGCCGAACCCGCCGCCGCCTGTGCGCGGGTACGCGCCGTCATGGCACGGCAGTTGACCCGGCGCAGGATCGCGAGCACCTTCCGATCGCCGGTGCGGGTCGCAGCCAAAAGCGGCAGCCTGCTGGGCGTGATCCGCAACGAGGTGGGCGTGATCTCCTACCCGGACGGCGGCCGCCATGGCGCCGCAGCCGGGGCCGTCGCCGCTCTGCGGGACGAACGCCCGTGACGGCCACGCGCATGTGGCGGACGTTGCTCACCTCGGCAGTCGTACATCCTCGCAGTTCGTGTCCTGCGCCGACGCCGACCCGGGGCTTCGCGCGATGTCCCACCACGTGTCCGGCCCCGGAATCTCACGACCGCCCCCGGCTCCGCGCATCGAACGCCGAGCGCACGCCACCGACCTGCGCCGTCCCACGAAGGGAAATTCGTAGGTCTCGATCTGCCTGGGCCTGGGCCTGCTCACGCTCCCTGGGACCTCGGCGTACACCATCGTCATCGACAAGCCGGACCAGGCCCCGGCGGGGGCGTACGGGTTCCGGCACGCGACGGGTTGGGAGCCGAGCGGGTGTGGGGGCGGCGGCCGGTTTCGGTGGGGCCCGGGGGCGGGTTCGCGGTGTGGTGGCCGGGGACTACGCTGCCTGGTCGGCATGGGTGGCAGGCGGTGGGGCGGCCCCGGGGAGGGGTCGTCGGGGGGAGGCATGGTGGGTGTTCGGATGGAGGGTTCCGATCGGATTCGGGCATGTCCCGACTGTGGGGCGGATGTCCCGACGGCGGAACGATTCGTCGCCTGGTGTGCGGAGTGCGGGTGGAACGTGGATCCCGGCGGTGCCGAGGAGCCCGCGCCGGGACGGATCGAGGCGGCTCGACGACGGCTCGCGCACCGCGACGGGGAGCGGCTGCTCGCCGAGGTCGAACGCGGCGGGGACCCTCGGCCGGCTCGCGACACGAAGCGGATGCTCACCTACGCGGTGGCCGTGCTGGTGCATGCCACGACGCTGGTGCTCCTCGTGCTCGGCGTGTTGCTTCCGATCGTGGCATGGGGCACCGTGTTCGGGCCGGTCCTGGGTGGGTTGTTCCTGGCGATGGCCTGGGTGCTGCGCCCGCGGCTCGGCGCGCTGCCGAAGAACGCTCCCGTGCTCGAACGGGCCTCCGCACCGGCGCTGTTCGCGCTGATCGACGAGATCGCGGCGGTCGCCGGCACGACCGGGGTGGACGCGGTGGTGATCGACGGGCAGTCCAACGCGAGCGTGACCACGTACGGTCTGCGGCAGCGGAGGGTGCTCCATCTCGGGCTGGGCCTGTGGGAGGTGCTGGCGCCGCGACAACGCGTCGCGCTCCTCGGCCACGAACTCGGGCACTACGCCCACGGCGACACGCGGCGCGGCGTCGTGGTCGGGAGCGCGTTGCGCTCGTTGTGGGTCTGGTACTACCTGCTCGCTCCGTCGCGGCGGCCGGGGCCGGGCAGCGTGGTGGTCAACTCGCTGATGTTCCTGCCCCGATGGGGCGTCTATGGGGTGCTGGCCCTGCTCGACCACCTGTCCGTGGGCGCGGCGCAGCGTGCCGAATACCTCGCGGACCGCACCGCCGCCCGGGCCGGATCCAGTGCGGCGGCCGTGGAACTCATGGATCGGCTCCTGATCGGTGACTCCGTCGACGCCGAGTTGCGGCGGCAGGCCGTGGTGGCGAACACCCGCGTCGGGCGGCCGGTGCCGCGCGCCGAACTCGAGGCGGGCCTGTGGGCGAACCTCGCGGCGCATGTCCGAGGCATCCCGGAGCGGGAGTACGAACGGCTGCGGCAGGTCTCCGCGTTGCGCGGGCACAGCGTCGACGCCACCCACCCGCCGACCCATCTGCGTCGGCAACGGGTGTGCAACGACGAGCAGTACCTGGGCCTGGTCCACCTCGACCACGACCGCGACGCCACGATCGGCGACGAACTCGCGGAGGCACGAAGGGAGTTGGCCAGGGAAGCACTCCGCGACACGACCCGCTGAGCGGAAGTCGCGAAATCGGGAGCCGGCACGGCGCCTCGCGCCGGCGGCGCCGCCTGCACGGCGACGACCTGGTCGAGGTTCGTGGCCACCGCCGCGGGCGCCGGCCCCGTGAGAGGGTCGCCGTCACATCAGGATGCCTAGGACGACGATCAGCACAGTGGTGACCATCACCAGGAGCATCCCGCCGCACCCGTCGTTGGCCTGGCGCTTCCTCCGCCGCGATCCGCTGGGACGTTTGCCGCCCATGTGGGCGGCGCAGTAGCGCTTGCCCGGCACGGTCGGCTTCCCGCAGGTCGTCCCGCCCCGTCCGCGCACCGTCGATCGCTGGCACCTGCCCACGTGAGCCTCCTGGGTCCGACGGATGGTCACCCCATGCTGTCGAACTCTCGCCGCGCGTATCGGCAGTTCGCCGAAACCGGTTCCGGCCGAGGTCGGCCAGGCGGGTGTGATCGGCGCGTTCGGGCCCGGCGGTGCTGCGACACGGAAATCGCGCCGAGCCACTCCCGCAAGACCTGCTGCACGCAGCAATCCCGCGACGGCAGCGGCGTTTCGACTTCCCCGAGGACACCGGCATCTGCCCGATCTGCAAGGACGAGGTCACCGCCGGCAGGTCGGTCCGGCAGATCTGTTTGCGGCGCCGATTGCCAAGCGGATACCGGCATCGGACGCGACCGGGCTCGCGAAGAGAATCGCACCCGACGACTCCGGTCCGGGTGGGACCGGTCGAACGAGCCCCGGCGGCGGGGGTCTCCAGGGACCACCCCTGCCGCGTGTACGGATAGTCCGCGAACGCCCGGGCGAGGGTGTCGACCGCGACGACCGCAGGACCCGGCTCAGCCCGCGGCCTCCCGCCGGACCGCGGCCGCTCGGACGCTCGCCGACGTCCGCCGGCCGATTCGGAACAGCACATCGAGTGCTCAGAGCGTCCGCCCCATGCGTCGGCCGGCTCGACCACGTGACCGCGATCGCCGTGGCGGACGGCGACCTGCCACACATGTCCATGTCCGGGTCGCCGTCGGCCGTACAGCGGCGGTGCCGTCGCCGCGCGGTCGGGCAACGCGCACGGCGCTCGCCGGGTCGAAGCGGCGGTGCCACAGCCGAGCCGGGCCCGGTGCCCGCCTTGGGACTCTGGCTCCGGGGCGGTCGACTGCCGCGTGGTCGGCGTGTTCGAGCCGGCGACCGGGGTCGGCACGGATGTGGGAACCGCCCGTCACCGCTCTCCCGTGCGGCCCGGCCGGGTCGTCGACCTGGCCTTTCGGAGCGCGAGGCGTCGAACTCGTCGCCATCGCAAGGTGGTCGGGGTCGGATACACTGCCGGCTGTTCATCCGGGGGGAGGGGCGGGCATGTCCGGACCGGGCATCGAGCCGTTGCACGACGACGATCCGACGTGGATCGGGCCCTAGCGGCTGCTCGGCCGGATCGCCTCGGGCGGGATGGGCCGGATTCATCTCGGTCCCGGCACCGACGGCGGTCTCGTCGCGATCAAGACGCTGCTCGCCGACGGCGAGGTGGGCGCGGTGAATCGGCGTCGGTTCGCCCGCGAGGTCAAGATCGCCCGGCAGGTGCGCGCCGAGCACACGGCGCGTGTCATCGAACGCGGCGTCCCCGCGGCCGACATCCACTACGAGGTCTTCGGCCCCGACCTATGGCTCGGCGGCCAATAGCGTCGGCCCACGACCGCCGCCGCCGGCTCACCGGGACACATGTACACCCTGAATGGCGGGCACTCGCCGCCCTGTTCCCGACGGAGTACGTGGGCGGCCCACCACCCCTGACACCGTCGACCGTCCGCCGGTCACCGGCCTCGACCGAGTCACCATCGCGTGGTCGTGGTCCTACGGCGTCTTGTCCGGGCAATGGGTGTCCACCCACGTGGCCGTCAGGTCGCTGCAGGTCACGGTGAGCGTGCCCGGACGGAATGCGATCTCGTGGGTGCACCCGTGTGCGTGCGGCAGGATCTCGTCCAGGATCACGGTTTCGAGGTTCGTCCACTCGCGGCCGGTGGGAGCGTCCACTTCGAAGGCGGAGACACCCGTATAGCGAATGATCAGGTCCTCGTCGTGCTTCCAGCAGTTGTGCCGGAAGCGGAGTTCGACCTCGGTGCCTTCCCCGCCGCTCGGGTCGCAGCGTCGCACGAGTTCGAGGCTCAGGTCTTTTACGCATCGTCTGCCGTGGAAGTCGTAGTGCTCAGCGTCCGTCGCGAACGCACGGGCTCCGGCCGGTAGGGCCTCGACGAACGAGGGGAGTCGTTCCAGGTAGTCGGTCGGGCTGATGACCCCGCCGAGTCCCTGCGACGTCGCGTCGAGATCGACATATCGCATCCGGCGTTCCTTTCCCCCACCTGCCTTGGTGGACCGCAGCCATCGTCACCCGGCGGGGCACCGTCATCCGCATCATCGTCCTGTCACCGTCACCGTGTCGAAGCCGGCTGGAACGCCTGCTCACGGTCACGCCCGTTCCCGCACTCTTCGCGAGCCTCGGGTCGGGTTCACCGCGACCGGCCCATCGACGAGGCACGGTGACCAAGTCGTCGGATCCGTCGCGTGCGACACCGGCGAAAAGATCGCCGCTGTCCGCGCCATCGTCGCCCCCGCCCACCGTCGAGAATCCATTCGTGCGTGCGCGTTGGGCGAGTTCGTGCATTCTTGCCGAACGGGCGGTTGCCATCCATCCGCCTGTACCACCTTGTGGGTGACCGAATTGGTGAGTCCCTACGAGACGAACATGTCGACAGCGGGGCCGCTCCCGCCGGGTGCAATACGCCAGAAGCGTGAAACATAACGAGCCTTATGCTGTCGAGAGGACATTCCCAGTAGCATGCTCCGCGGCGGCGGTCACCACCGTGTACCGGCGTCGCCGACCGACCCTGCTCTCGGGCAGGCACCAAGCTACCGAGTCGAAATCCCGCAGTTGTATACGCGGGACACCGACGAACCGTCACGAACGATCACCGACGTCCGAAGGATTCGCGATCGAGGAAATCCGAAAGGGGGACAGGACCACCCGGAATTCACCGGGCACGGGCCGGGGACATGGGACCGCGAGCGGAAGCCGACTCGCGACGTCGCCATGCGCCGCCTCCCATGCGCGTGCCGTCGAGGCGATATCCACCGGGCGGATGTAGGGCGACTCATCTTTGCGTGGAGAGCACACCGTCGAGGACGGAACGTGTGCGGTCTCGCACGAGCGCAACCGTCGTCCGTGACGCCGCGAAGGCTCGCCGACCTCACACTCCGGGCTGCGGCCGGCCATGTCACCGGGAACTCCCGGGGTCGCGCGCAGGCGTGCCTGTGGCGTGCGTATCACCGCGACGGCCGCGATTCGCGAGCCGACGGAATGTCGGATCCGGCGGAAGCGGATTCGACGCAGCATCACACCCTCCTCGCGATTCACCGCATCGGGGCCGACTCTCCGCCCCGACAACACCGTTCGAACGGAACGCCGTTCCCTGATGGGAGACACCTCTCGTGGCCGCATGCATGCAAAGGGCAACATCCGAAAACGTAGCGGTACCGGAGATATTTCACTCTGACGGCGCACATCCGCTCCGAGGGTGAGCGTCGTTTCATCGAATGTGACCCTTCATGAATCCGCCGCGCTCACACCCCCCTTCACAATCGCCAGGCGCTGCTATCAATTGGGGGACTGGGTACTGGTCCCTCGCGCGGCCACATTCCTCAGCTGGTCGCCACACGCGCACCTCAAGCGTGGCGGAGAATGCATTCGACTTCGGCACTGCTCCGCCGACATGGAGCAATTCGCCCTGTCCATGGCTTTGACCGCAGCCACGTTCGCGCGCCGCCTCGACGACATCGTGGTCCACCTTCGGCCGTGACGCCCCGAAGTCGTCGCGGGCACGGGCCCTCACCGCACACAGCAACGAACGAGGCACATGTACGACGGCATCGGACACGACCTGCCCTCTTCGCCCATCATCCCGACCTCGCACGACGGCGCCACCCCGCCCCTTCGCCCCGACGCGTGGTCGGCCTTCGACACGGGCGTGCCACCCGACCCACCCTTCTCGTCCGAGACGACGCAGGAGTGGCGATTCGAGAAGGAACTCGCCCGGCTTCTGCAACAGCCCGCTCCAGGGACCCCCAAAACCATCACCGACGGGCTTCCCGACAGACCTTCCACACGCCGGGACAGCGCTCCCGCCGCCCACCGACGCCGCACCCCGACAACCCCCAAGGCCGCCCGGCAAACGGTCACCGGCGCACCGGTACTCGATCGGCTGAGCTACACCATGGTCGCGGCCATCGTCGTCCTGGTCGCCACGATCAGCCTCCTCGGCGCGGCCGTCACCTTGGAACCACTGCGCCACGCCGCCGCCACCGAGCACGGCCTGGCGGCCCGCTGGTGGCCGGTCCTCGTCCACGGCCCCTGGATCGTGGCCTGCCTGTCCATCCTTCGCTCCAGCCTCCACCACCACAGAGCGGCGCACTCCTGGATCGTGTCCGTCACCTTCGCCGGACTGTCGATGGCACTCGCCATCGCCGACGCACCCAAGAACGTCCACGGCATCGTCGTCGCCGCCCTCCCCGCCATCGCCATAACCGCGTGCCTGCATCAACTCGTGCGCCAAATCACCCTCACCCGACCACCTCGGCGGACCAACCGAAGCCCACGGCGCCACATCCCCCTGTGACCCACCGCGTGGCGACCACCACTCGGCGCTTCACCGGATTCGAACCGCGCGTTCGAACCGCGCGACCGACCGCCACCCGGCAATCGACGGGCCGGCGCCGGGAGTTCGGCGTGTTGCCCGGCCGGCCCCGACCGGGCAACACGCGCGACGGGATCCTCGAAGCCCTGGACGACCTCCGGGCGCTCCCGGGCCGCCGGGGTGTCACATCGTGTTGACGATCAGGCCGATGTGGGTGAAGTAGTTCAGCCCGCCGAAGAACAGGAAGGCCAGTCCGGACAGGGTCCAGGCCACTCCGACCACGCGTACCGGCCAGCCCCTCGGGCGGAGCAGAGCGAGCGGGAACAGGATCGCGCCGATGCCGACCAGGACGTACAGGCTGGAGATGAAGCTCGCCTCCAGCATCGGGTGATCCGCGAACTCGCCCGAGATCGGCTCCTCGGGGGGCGCGGCGAACAGCGTGTACTTCCAGCCCGCCGCCGCGATCCCGAAGCAGGCGAGGCCCATGCCGAACACGAAGACCGAGATGGGCGACGCCAGTCCCGCCGTGCGGATCAGCCGGTCCGGATCCTCGGCCAGGACGGCTCCTCGTTTCCAGAGGTACAGCGACGCGCAGGCGAGCAGTACGCCGAAGCCGAGCGACGGCTCGCCGAACACGATGTTGTCGAACGGGAATCCCTGACCGGCCAGCGGCCAGGTGAGGGTCATGTGCAGGCCGGTCGTGATCAGGACGAACGCCAGGGCCCCGAAGGCAAGCGCCCACGCCTCCGGGACGATCCGGCGCCCGGGTGAGAGGAGTTGCCAACCCAGCGCGACCACGAGCAGCAGCCCGGCTCCGGCCGCCACGGACATGATCGTGTTGTAGGTCGGCATCCGGTTCCAGTCGATCTTCAAACCGGAGGCCACGAGATTGTATGCATCTTGTCTCATATTTGGACAATAGTCACCAAATAGCGTCACTCACTCGATCCCTCGACAGCCGACGCCGGTATTCACCCGATTGCGATCCGACGGGCCGACCGACCGGGTGGAGCGTGTCGGTCGGCCGGCGGGCTCGGTGGGCGGGGTGTCGCCGATCATGTCCGGGAGGGTGCCATCGGGCTCGAATCCGTCGTGGAGGACGGTGAGTTCGACCGTCTCAGCCCTCGCCCTGCCGTTCGATCAACTGTCGACGCGACGGGGATGGGCCTCGACGGGCGCCGTGTGGCGATCCGTCCGCATGTTGCCTGGGATGAGGGACGCCCGGACGGGTGGGGGCGTGGTTCAGGGCAGTAGGCCCAGGCCGCGCAGCAGGATGGGCAGGGTGGCGACCAGCAGGCCGCAGAGGATCTTCGCGGCGCGGATGATCTGGCGCCTGCCGATGGTGAAATCGGCTTCGACGGCGATCGTGATCCAGGGCTTGCGTCGGCCTCGCCCACGCTTGTTCTCGCTCATGTGTCCTCGCTCCTCCGAGTACGCGAACCGGTGCTGTACCGACCTGTGTGGCGAGCGTAGGGACGGCGTTCGGGTACGAGGTAGGCATGATCGGGCACGAGAAATCGTGCCGAGCGACTTCGGATTTCACATGGTCGGACGCGGTGGGTGGAATTCGGCGGGACTGCGGATTCGATGGTCGACGGCGTCTTTGGCCCGCGGAACGGCCAATCCGAACCGTGCGGCGATCAAAGGACGTTCAGACGGTCAGGACCGCGTGGTAGAGCGGCGGCTCGCCGTCCTCCTCCGGCGCGGAGAGCGAGGCGGCGACCGCGGCGCCGTCGCACGCGACCCATGCGTGGAATCGGAACGGATCGGGTGCTGCGCCCAGGCACCAGTCCAGGCGGCGCCGGTGTGCGGCGGACAGCAGGACGGCGGCCAGCGAGATCTCCAGGCATGCGGCGCGCCCCGGAAACCGGCGCGCGGTGTGGCGCAGGGCCGCGAGGTATTCGTCGGCCCGACGCGGGTCCTCCGGGGCCGAGGCCCATCGGCCCCGGGTCGCGCGCACCGCGCGGTGTACGACGGCGAAGGGCAGCCGCACGGCGAGCGCGGCGCCCAGCAGGGCCACCGGTGGGGCGAGGGCCGGGCGTCGTGGGCCTGCCGGGTGTCGACGGGACATCACGCGCCGTCGGGCCATCGGCCGTGCGCGGGTCCCGGCGTCCGAAACGGCGCCCGGAACAGCGTCCGAAACGGCGCCCGGATCGGCGCCGGCCCCCTCGCTCCGCAAGGGGTTCGCCACCCGCGAGGGGGCTTCGCCGAACCCGAACCGGGCGGCCCACCCCCGGGTGGTCGACCGCGACCCGAACCGCCCCTCGCCTTCCGCCTCCACCAGGCCGAGCGCGGTCAACTGGCGTAGCAGCGCGGTGCCGTCCGCGGTGATCCGCTCGCGCGGCAGGTCCGGGTGCCGGTCCGCGACGGCCGCGACGCTTTGCGCGAGGCTTCGTCCGGACGCCCAGCACTGCCAGAAGTCCCGGGCGCCGGAGTTGAACACGTACCACTGGCCGTCGGCGCAGTCGAGCACGACCACGCCGCCGTCGGGCATCGTCTCGTGGCGCACGTGCGCGGGAATCCTCACGATCGTTCCTCCCGCCGGGCACGCAACCACACTTCCGTGGCCACGAGTTGCCGGAACGCGCCGAGCGGTACCGCGACGCCCGCGGTGAACCGTGCCAGGCTCCGCAGCACCGCCGCCGGTTCGACGATGCCTGCGTCCGCCAGGGCCGAATCCGCCCACAAGGCCCGTAACCACGGCTCGGCCCGCCGCGCGCCCAGGTATTCCTCGCGGGTGTAGTCGCCCTTCGACCGGCGGTCGAGCACGGCGGGCGGAACCGTGCCGCGCAACGCCGCCGCGAGCAACGGCTTGCCGCCCGCGGGGTCGACGCGCTCCCCCGGCGTGACCGCGAGACACGCCCGCACCACCCGGTCGTCCAGGAACGGCGCGTGCACGTCGACGCCGTGCCGGTGGCCGAGTTCCCGCAGGTGCCGTTGCGCGTCCGCGGAATGCCGCAATTCGGCGGCGCCGGCGACGTGCACGGCCGCCGCGACGCCGTCGAGGTGGTGGGTACCATCGCACGCCGCCCGCTCCGCGCGGTCCGCGAGCGCGCGACGCGTCGCCGGTGTCAGCCAGGACACCGCCTCGCCGACCGGCGGCCACCACGTCACGCCGTCGATCCACGAGGTGGGGCCTTCGGCGATCGTCCCCGACCGCAGCGCCGCGGCGAGGTGTACGAGGGCTTCGGCGCCCGGTGTCCTGGCCGTACGCAGCGCCTGCGCGGCCAACGCCGCGGCGGAGGCGTCGTGGCGCCGGGCCTGCGCCAGGCAGTGCCGGGCGAAGGTACGCGCATGCCCGCGGCTCGCGACATGGGCCAGATACGCGGGGGGCGCACCCAGAACGGCGTCTCCGCCCTCCCCGGTCAGATGGCAGGCCGGCGGGCCGACGGCGGCCAGGCGCAGCAGTGACCGACCACGGGCGAGCATCCCCGGCACCGGTTCGTCGTCGTCGGCCCGCCCGATGGGTGCCGTGTGCGTCCCTTGTTTCCGGGCGGCGTCCAGGTCGAACGGCAGTGTGTCGTGGCGGCCTTCGACCACGATGTGACGCAGCCGGGCGTCGAGACGGGCGAACCGCCGGGCGTGGGCCAGGTCGCCCGCCGGGGCGTCCGGGTGGTGGTATGTCACCGCCGCCACCGGCCCCTGCCCGAAGCGTGCCGCCAGGAACGCCAGCGTCGTCGAGTCGAGTCCGCCGCTGAAGTCGCTTGCCACGGCGCCGGCGGCACTGCGGGCGGCCACGGCCGCGGTCAGCGCATCGTGCAGCGTGTGCGCGCCGCGCGCGAGGGGGTCGATGCCGAAGAGGGTCTCGGTGCGGCGCACCACGGGCGGCATGCCGGGCCGTAGTCGAAGAACCGCGCCGCCCGCCACGCGCGCGATGTCGTGGAACGGTGATCGGTCCGCCCACAGTGGAGGCACGTGCGCGCAGGCGATCCGCGCGGCGGCGGTGACGGCGTCGGGCTCGCGGCGGTGCAGCCGAGCGAGCAGGCGCGCGTGCGACGCGGCGACCGCCCATCCGTCCGCGCGCGAGACGAACACCGGGTACTGTCCGGCCAGATCGGATCGGATGCGCACGCTGTCACGGGTGGCCACGATGCACACGTACGCGCCCGGCAGGTCGAGCCCGCGACCCATACGGCCCTCGCTACCTTCGATCCCTTCGGCCCGGATCCCCTCGTGTTCGATCATGTCGCGAAGCTCGCGCGCCAGCCGGTCGTCGGACGCCAGGCAGTGACCCAGTACCACCATGCGCACGTCGCGGTACACCGCCGAGCGCACCTGCCCCGGCCGCCATGCCCCGTACACGCGCAGCCCCGGCAACGCCGACCACACGGGGTCACCGGGCAGGCCCAACGACGCGGGGTCGGCGGAGGGTTCGGCCGGCGAGCGTGCAGGTTGCTCCCGGATCGCGACGACGAACCCGGGGGCCACGGCGACCTCGGCGAGCCGCGCGCGGCCGGGTGCCGTCGCGGAGGACGGGTTCACCAGTAGAACTGCGAATTCGCGTCCGCCTTGCCGCTCGCGGCACTGCCCTTGGTGGCCCGGCGCACCGAGCCGACGGCGACGACCATCGGGGGCCGGTACGCACCGGCTCGGGGGTCGCCGAAGGCCGGTGTTTCGGCGGACGTCACGGGGTCGGCGGACACCACGTCCTCGGGGGATCCGGGTGCTTCCGGCGCTTCCGGCGCCTCGGGTGCGGAGGAAGCCTCCGGTGATTCCGGCATGCGAGCGTCGCCAACCCTGCGCATACTCCCCTGCCTTCGACTCGTCACCGCGGCGGCCACGAAACGTTTTCTCCACCATACAAGCGGTGGTCGACTTTCGACCCCGCCTCGACAAGACCCGGAAATCAGGGGTGTCGGACCCCGACGGGAACCTTCCGGAATGAATGAATCGAACACCACGGACGGGCGACAACGCCCATCCTGAAACGTAATCCGCCGCACTATCAACGGTTTTCGGCGAAACCCGCGCCCTGAATGCCCAGGATGAGCGCACCGCGGGCGATGGCGTCGGGGAGCCGGCTCGGCTCCAGGCGGAAGCGCGGGTGTTTCGCCTCCGGATCGCCGGGGCCCACCAGTTCGGGACGGGAGGCGTCGAGGCGGACCGCGGCGAGCGCGGTGCGGTCGATCGCGGTCCGGCAATCCGCCAGGATCAGGTCGTGCGCGGAGCCCAGCGCCCCACCGAGCAGGACGAGACTCGGGTTGAGTACGTTGCAGACGTTGCCGAGGACGAGGCCGAGGTGGAACGCCGCCTCGCGCAGGACCCGCAGGCACACCTGGTTGCCGGCGCGGGCCTTGTCGGCGATCTGGTAGAGGTCGGTCGGCTGCGCGGCGACGGGCAGTTGCCCGAGGCCCGAACGCACGTTGCGGATCAGCGTGTTCGCCCCGATCAGGGTTTCCAGACAGCCGCGTCCGCCGCACTGGCAGTAATCGCCGTCCGGATCGACGACGATGTGCCCGATCTCCGCCGCCGAGCCACTGCCGCCGCGGATCACCTGGCCGCCGACGACCAACCCGCCGCCCACGCCGGTCGATCCCTTGATCCACAGCAGAATCTCCGCGTCGGGGTGGCAGTGCACGCTCTCCGCGAGCGCGCCCAGCGTGCCGTCGTTGTCCATGACCACGCGCAACTCGCCGCGCAGTGTGCCGGGACGTGCCTTGTCGCGCAGCAGCCGCTCCAACTCGGCGCGCGGCTCCGGCTGATCGCGCCACAGCGGGAACACCGGAGGGGTCAGCAGCCCGGAGCGCGGATCGACCGCGCCCGGGACGGCCAGCCCGACCGTCGCCATGTCGTCGAGTGATTCGCCCAGTTCCTCCGCGAGTCCGGTCACCGCCGCGAACACCGCGTTCGACCAGGCCTGGACACCGTGCCTGGCGCCCACGTCGTCCTGTCTGCCGACCGGCGCCAGGTGCGGGCTGTCGACGCGCCGGGCCACCACCGACGTGCGTTGGAAGCCGAGTTCGATGCCCACCGCGACGCCGGTCAGCGGTTGCAGGCTCACCTGCTGCTCGCGTCCGGACGCTTGGCGCCGCACCACCCGCTCACCCTCGAGGGCGTTGAGGATGTTGCCCGCCGTCGCCGCCGCGATGCCGGCGTACTTCGCCACGTCGGTCTGGTTCCCGCCGCGGATCATCAGGGCCTGCAGGACGCGGCGGCGATTGCCGGCATCGCCCGCCCTGAGCAGGGTACGGAGATCGGCCACGAATTCCCCCGGTGGGTCGGCGAACGAGCGAGCGCGTCGGCGATCGTTCACAGTAAAGGAGCTTGCACCCGAAACTCAGGCTAATACTTCATTTCGTATCCGGCGGGCCTTCGGACCGAATCGTCGAACCCCTCGGAATGAACGCCGCCACTCGGCAGGCAATGTGTCACGAGTCATACCCGACGGCCGGCGCGATGCCGGGTTCGTGGCATGCGCGGGGGCAGGAAGCGTCGCGGGTCGCCCGGCCGCAGTTGCCGCACGCGGGGCACAACGCGGCACCCGAGCGGCCCCGCGCCCGGCAGGGCATGGCCAGGAACGCGCCGCCCAGGTGGCGATCGAGGTCGGATTCCGAGCCGCCGGTGACGATGTGCCCGTCGGGAGACAACACCGGAAAGGTCTCGGCGCAGGCGGGACAACGACGCAGTTCCCATCGTGTGCCGCAGGAGGAGCACAAGGCGGCGAACATACCGGGCTCGCGACGGCGGGGACCGCGTCTCGACGCGTGTCGAGTGCACCGGGGTAGACCACCAGGGCCATCCCGCTCTCCTCCTGTGCGGACACATGCTCGCGGCGCAGGTCGACGAGCGCCCCGCCGACCGAAGCCGCGTCGGGAGCCGAGCATAGGTCGGTCATCGTCGGTATGACGCGGGTGCGGGAGCGGGCTGGTCGCGGTCGGGAGTCGCCCGGAAGATCGTGCACGCCGACAACAACAGCAGGCCGGTGAAACGCTCGAAGGCCGCCCGGGTCTCGCGCTACCGGCGTTCGTTCTCCCCGGCATCGATCCTGGGCGTCTCGGCCTTGGTGCACGCTCGCCACAGTTCCGCGACCCTGCGATAGGAGGCGTCGCTCACGAGAAGGTTGGTGGGGTGCAGTTCGCGGTCCCGAGGTTGTCCACGTCGATCAGCCGGATCTCCTCCTGCCGGGGATCCGCGGAGACCGGGACATTCGACGGGGACAGATCCTGGTAGACGATGGCGCGAGCGTGGAGTCGGCCGAGGGCATCCGCGAGTCGGGCCAACAGGCGCAGTCGTCGGTCCAAACCGCCGGTGCGCAGGTACCAGGCCGCCAGGTCGTCCCCGTCGGGGACGCACAGAGCGTCGAGCGCGACGATCTCGTCGATGAGCAGTCGATCGAGTGCCGGGCGTCCATGTCCGTCCAGGCCGCCTGGGTCGCCGGCACGAGTTCCTGGTGCAGGTACGCGCCGGCTCCGCTGAAGGCGATCACGCCGACGTGGATGGCACCGCGCCCGACGTCGGCTTTCCCGAAGTCGTCGAGCATGCGCCGAACACAATCGTTGAGTACGTTGATCTTGTCCGCGGGTTCGTTCATGCTGCCGCTGACATCCGCCAGGACGAGCACGGGTAACGGACGGGCCTTCGCTGCCGTGAAACGCGACGTCGTCGCCATGTGTCCCCCAACACGCCTGACCGAGGCAACCGTTCAAGCCGACGGGCCCCGCCGACGGCCGCCGTGGTGAGTACTCGGCGACCGAGCGTGGCCCTCGGCTGGAACGCTACTACGGATCCCTCCGGCCCGAGGGCTGCTCTGCCGACTTCGCTCCGGCCGGACGGGCGCAGCCGTCGGGCAGGTTGCCGCCGCCCCGGGCCCGCCCCTGCGGCTGGTGGGACCGCGCGCCGGGCCCGAGCGAACCACCGGGCGCAGTGGCCGCGTTCGTTCTCCGGATATTCCCCTCGTGAAGCACACGTTCTGCGGCAGGTCCGGCCGGCCGGAGCCCGCGCATGGCAGGCGGGTCCTCGTCACGCCCGTGACGAGGACCCGCCGCGATCCGTCTCCGTCCGCCAGGGACATGGGCCTGATCAACATCGCCGGCGCCGCACGCGAACTCAGATGTCGAGGACGATGCGCTCGGTGCAGGCGCGCGAGACGCAAATCATGATGTACTCGCCGCCTTCCTTCTCCTCTTCCGTGAGAACGTGATCGCGGTGATCGGGCTTGCCGTCCACCACGAGCGTCTCGCAAGCCCCGCATATCCCTTCGGAGCAGGAGCTCTGCGTGCTCACGCCGGCGTCTTCGAGTGTCTTGAGGATGGTCCCGTCGGCGGGCACGATCACCGTGATACCGCTGCGCTTGGCCACGACCTCGAACGGTACGTCGCCGGCCGCGGGCACGGCGGCGGGCGGGGCCGAGAAGCGCTCCAGGTGCAGCGCGCCCCGCGGCCAGGAGGAGGCCCGCTCCTCGACGGCGTCGAGGAGCCGGCTCGGGCCACAGGTGTAGACCGCGGTGTCCTGGCAGGGGTCACCGAGTGCCGTGTCGAGGTCGATCGGGCCGGCCTCGTCCGCGGGATGCACATGCACCCGCAAGGAGTCGAGCTCGTCGAGGAACGCCATCGAGGCCCGACTGCGGCCGCCGTAGGTGAGCTTCCAGTCCAGTCCCCGGGACTCCGCGGCCCGAATCATCGGTATCAGCGGGGTGATACCGATGCCGCCGGCCACGAAGCGGATGCGGGTGCCGGAAGGCGGGTCGAACGGGAAGTGGTTGCGAGGACCCGCCACCTCGATCAGTGCGCCGACGCGCAACCGGTCGTGGATGAACCGGGAACCGCCCCGGCCGTCGACCTCCCGCAGGACGCCGATGCGATAGGACTTCCGATCCTCCGGGTCACCGCACAGCGAATACTGCCGGACCGAGCCGTCGCCGACCGTCAGGTCGATGTGGGCCCCGGGTTCCCATCCGGGCAGGTCCTGCCCGATCGGATCCACCAGGATGAGGGAGACGACCCCCGCAGCCTCCCATCGGATCTGTCTCACCAACAACTGCATGATTTTTTCCTTCGCTTCCCTGCTCGGAAGGCCACACCGATGGGATCGAGCCGCCGTCGACACGAACGCGGTGCGTGATACAGCCCCGCGCGCGAACCCGCCGGAAAGGCAACCGCCGAGGGGAGCCGGTCGGTGGTCGGATGCGGTGGTCAGGCGCGGAGGAACTCGGTGACGACCGCGTCGTGCTCCTCGGGCTTCTCCCACTGCGGCCAGTGGCCGGCGTCCGCGATGCAGGAGTACTGCGCATCGGGGATGAGCGATGCGAGCTTGCGGCCGAACTCCGGTCCGGTGCCCGGGTTGTGGTCGCTCCAGAGCACCAGGGTCGGCTGTCGGATCCGGCCGAGCATCTGCGGGGTGACGCGGTGTGGAGAGTCGGACCGGAAGCTGTTTCGCATGACGTCGGTAAGGCTCTGGCGCGTCTCGGGGCGCTGGTAGAAGAACTGCCGCAGCGTGACGAGTTCCTCGGTGACGCGGTCCGGCTCGGCCATCAGCCACTCGAGCCGTTTGCGGACCGTCTCGCGGGTCGGGTCGCCGATCGCGGCGAGCGAGCGCTCCCTGAGGGCGTCGCCGGCCGCGAGTCGCTCCGGCGTGACGGGCCCGTCCTCGACCTCGGCGCCGGCGGTCGTGTTGAGGATGATCCTTCCGACGCGGTCGGGGTGGTGCAGTGCCATCCACATGCTCACCCAGCCGCCCAGGGACTCGCCTTCGAGGTGGGCGGTGTCGGCGCCGATCGAGTCCATCAGATCGACGACCTGGTCGGTGTAGGTCGGCACCATCTCGGTGGTGAAGGGTCGGCCCGAGGAGAAGCCGTGCCACAGCAGGTCGATGGCGATGACGTGGAAATGCTTGCTCAGCCGCATGATGTTGCGGCTGTACGCCTCGGCGTGGCCGCCGTTCCCGTGCATGAGGATGAGCGGCTCCCCCTCGCCAGCTTCGATGACACGGGTCTTGAACTCCCTGCCCCGGTACCCGATCGAGGCACCGACCAGGTCGTTCCACATGCTGTTCACGGACATCGGTCCGCCTCCCTTGTTACTGCGAGAATTCGACGATCGACCCGCCGCCGAGTCGGTCAGTGACTCTGGTGTCCCCACACCTTGTCGCCCGTGTGGTTGGTGGAGACGTGCGTCGCGGGGTCGATCAGCAGACCGCCGGCGCCGTATTCGAGCCTGAAGCCGGACGGCGTCTGGAGGTAGCAAGAAATCATCCGGTCGTTGACGTGCCGACCGAGTCCGACCAAGGGCTTGGCACCCGAGGCGTAGACGCGATCCATCGCGCGGCCGACCATGTCGACGTGCGTCGGCTCCAGCATCAGATGACTGACCGAGGGCGCCGCGGGGTCACCCTGGATCAGGGCGAGACTGTGATGGCGCTCGTTGACGTGCAGGAAGTTGATCAGCCGCGGCGGCATGATCACGTAGTCACTGAGCCCGAATCCGAGGATGTTGCGGTAGAACTCGTTGCAGGCATCGAACTCGACGGTGCGGAGCACGATGTGGCCCACCCCGAGCGCGCCGGCGACGAACTCCACTCCCGCGGGTGAGTGGAACGGATCCGGATCGGCGCTCGGGCCCCAGTAGAACTCCAGTCGGTTGCCGTCCGGATCGTGGCTGCTGTAAAGCTCCGTGACCCCACGATGCCGAGCCGACTGCGGCGTCTCCTCGATCACGTCGAAGCCGTGCGCCGCGAGATGGTCGACCAGCGCCGCGAGGGCGTCGGGTGACGCGGTCTCCCAGCCGAGGTACGCGAGCCCCTCTCCGGCGCCGGCCTCGACGGCGATCCGCCACGAGCGCTCGTCCATGCGCAGGCGCAGTTCCGTCTCCGCCGAGTCGGCCGCGGATACGTCCTGGAGTCCGAGAACGCCGGTGCCGAATGTTCGCCAGTCCTCGACTCGGGCGCTGGTGAATCCGACGTAACCGAGCGCGCGAATATGGCGGTCCTGTTTCATGACGGGTCCCCTATCCAACGATCAGACGATGTCGGTCATGTCATAGGGCTGCACGTCGGCGTCGAGCACCACCGCATGGCGGAGAATCTCGAAGCCCTCGCCCTTCGCGGCCAGGAGGTCGTCGTACGTGCCGGCGGCGTGGACCCGGGAGTGTCCGTCGAGGCCGGTGCGAACCAACACCACACTCGCCTTCACGTGGAGAGTGCCGTCGCTCTCGACGAAGACGCGCGGGTTGCCGATCAGATGCACTCGGGGCTTGCGCTGCATGCGCCAGTATCCGGAGAGGTAGGCCGCACGGACCTGGAGCGCGACGATCCCTCGCTCCTTCGTCAGGTACAGGCCCGTGTCGGCGTTGTCCCGATCCGTCACGGAGTACTCGGCGTTCTGGTGGAAGAGCCCCAGCCAGTCGCGGTAGCGGTCCTCGTCCAGGCACGCCGCCCAGTCGGCGTAGAAGGCGCGCACCCGCTCCATCAGGGCCGGGTCGTAGGTGCGGGTGCCACTGGTCGGCGCCGTCCGCGCCTGCACGACCTCATGCTCGAATACCTGCTGCTCACTCATGAACGAACCCCTTCTCCAACACGATGGGCTCTTCGTTGATGTAGGAATTCCAGAGCTTGTGGAAGCACCGCAGCGAGTATTCGTCGAACTTGTCGCCGACCTTACCCGGCTTGAGACCGCGGCCCATGTGGGAGGTCGCCAGGCTGGTGCCCCGCAGTCCGCTCTGCGCGCGTACCGCCGCCTCGAGGTCGTCGGCGGTGATCTTGCCCCAGGAGCCCTGGGAATCGGCGCCGGTCTCCAAGCGGCGCTTGCGCTCCGCCGCCGACTCACCGACCTTGCCCAGGATGATGAGCTCCACGATCGTGCTGTCCAGACCGAGGGGAGTCGCGACCTCAAGGAAGATGCTGCTGCCGTCCGCGTCGTACTGGAGGTCGAAGTTCGGGAAGACCGCGAAGATCGTGTTGCCGTGCCGGACGTCCCGCTCCCACGCCGCGAGTCGGGCTTCCTGTTCCTGGGCGGTATGGCCGCGACTGGCGGAGTCCTCGACCGTGAGCGTGAGGTTCTCACCCAGCTCGGCGGAGAGACCGGCGGCGTACTTCTCGATGTTGAAGCCGCCATACGCCGGGAACGTCAGCATCGAGTGGCCGCTGGCCAGCTCGTAATTCCTGCCGGGCTGCATGCCGCCGCGGCCGTCGGCGATCATGCGGTGCAGGAACTGCGGGTGATAGTTGTCCCGGAAGTTGTCGGTCCAAAGCTTCCAATTTCCCGGGTAGTCCCATCGGGCGCGGCCGATGACCTCGGTATCGGCCATGAATTCCCGGAGGTAACGCGCCGCCTCGCCCAGGTAGTCCTCGAAGTTCTCGACGGCCGGGTCGATGGCGGCGAATACGAGTCCGGCGAACTCCGCGACCTTGACGGGTGTCAGGCCGTACTCGGATTTGTCCAGGCCCTCGCCATAGGCCCGTGGGAACGGCACCCCGATGAGGTCGCCTTTGTCGCTGAATGCCCAGGCGTGATACATGCACTTCACCGAACCCGGGCACGTGCCCTTGGCGCCGAGGAGTACCTCGACGCCGCGGTGGGTGCACGCGTTGTGGAAACCGCGAATGACCCCATCGGTGCCGCGCCACACCGCGACCGGTTCTCCGGCGATCCTGGCCGTCCGGTAGCTGCCCGCCTCGGGAAGCTCGGAGGTATGGCAGATGAGCTGCCAGGTACGCCGGAAGATCTTCACCCGCTCCTCTTCGTAGAGGCCGGGATCGGTGTAGTTCCTCCGGGGCACCAGCATGGGCGAGGTACGCGTGTGCTCGTCGAGCGATGGCGTCGGACGTTCCGCCTGCGCGGTCATGGGTTTGTCTCCCTTCGAGACGCTCGCATCGGGTCGTCGTTCACGAGGTCCGCCCGGAGCGGGTCGACGTGTCCGAACCGCCGCGCACGATGTGCGCCGAACAATTCACGCTGTGCCCGAGAATTTCTGCGGTTGATGTCATGTGTGCTCACTTCGAGATCTCGCTCGGCGAAGACGGTGCTGTTTTCTTGCGCCGAGAATCCGGGATGGATTCGATCGCCGCACCGGAATCACCGGTAACCGGGTGGCTTCAGTGTGGAGGGAATTGGCCGCCGCGCGGCAGAGCCGGTCGTTACGCGGTCCGAGTGACGCGTACTGGCAGTACGCGTCAGGGCATCCCGGGCGTACAGTTTCGGACCATGGCACCTGAAGACAGTGACCTGGGAGGTTTCCTCCGCTCCCGCCGTGCTCGCGTGAATCCGACAAGCTTCGGCGGTGCGCCCGGCATCGGGCGGCGAGTACCCGGCCTCCGACGGGAAGAGGTGGCCGCGCTCGCCGGCATCAGCGTCGAGTACTACGCCCGCCTCGAACGCGGCCGGAAAGTGCGTGTCTCCGAGGCCGTACTGAGCGCCATCGCGCGCGCCCTCGACCTCAACGATCTCGAGGCCACGCACCTCCGCGACCTCGCGCACTCCCTGGCGAAGAGTCCGACGGCCGCCAGGGCTCAGGATCACCACGGCGATGCCGTACGCCCGGCGCTACAGGTGATCACCGACGCGCTCAGTCCGCTGCCGGCGTGGATCAGCAACTACCGCATGGACTTCCTTGCCGGGAACCGCGAAGCGCGCGCGATCTACGCGCCGCTGTTCACCAACCCCGAAGACAGGGGCAACCGGGCGCGCTTCATCTTCCTCAACCCGGCCGGTCGAGCCTTCGAGTGCCGATGGGAGCGTGTCGCCGACGAAACCGTGGGAGCGCTCCGGTGGTACGCCACACGTCATCCCGACGATCGCGAACTCTCCGAGCTCATCCTCGATCTCAACGTGCGCAGCTCGGAGTTCAGGTCTCGCTGGGACGATCACAACATCAGCCACCATCGCTCGGGCGACGTGCATGTGAACCCTCCGGCCATCGGCGACCTCAAGCTCCCCTACGAGCGCCTCGACGTCACACACGACCCGGGTCTGAGCCTGTTCATCCACGTGGTGGAAGCCGATTCGCTCCTCGCACAAAGGCTCGCCGCCGTGGTGGCCGACGGCTTCGGGGCACCCCCGCGCGTGTAGGTCGTCGACCTGAACCGAGTCGTCGTCGGTCGGCGTCGCCTTGGAGCGATGCGACCGCGGCTCGGCCACACCCGTCCGGCCTTGTGGACGGCCGACGGGACCTGTCAGGTTGGGGGCATGATCCTGTCGTTCGTGCGCGAGGGGCGAGCCGGTTCGGTGGAGGCGATCGTCGAGCGGGTCGACGATCCCGCCGCGATCGGACAGACCGCCGAGGCCAGGGACTTCCCGTGTCTGACCGCCCGCGTCGCCTACCCCGGTCGCGGCTACGACGGCATGCTCGGCTGGGTTCAACTCGTGCGCTCCACCGACGGCGCGGCGGGCGGCGCGGTGTTCGGGATGGACCCGTTCGTGCTCTTCCCCGATTCCCGTTCGCCCTACTGTTACTTCGGACTGGCCCCGACCCTGTTCGACTCCCCCGCCAGGCTCGATCGCGCGCCGATGTCCTGGCTCGCCCACACCTTCCTGGCCTGGACCCCGATCACCGAGACGATCGAACGCCACGTCGTCCCGCTCGCTGGCTTCGCCTGGGGATTCGACATCGACACCACCGGGGACATCGCGATCCACGGCCCCTCGCCCCTGCCCGACGCCGCCTGGACCGGCCACCTCGCATTCCTCCGCGCGCAACATCCCGCGTGGACCTTCGCCCCACAACCCACCACACAAACTCCGAATGTCCAACGACCCGGCGCTCGTACAGGCGCCTTCCCGGGGCCGCGAATAGTGCCGCGAATTCCGTGACCGACGGCGCAGGCGTTCGACGACCACCGGACGAATCCGTCGGCGTCCGGGCGCCCGGTTGTGCGGTGTCGGCGAAAGTCGCCCGGAGTCCGGGTCCGTTGGGGCGTTCGGCGGCGCTCCGGACTTCGGGCGACGTAGCGCGTCATCGAGTCGACGACGTACCCGAGCGCGCTAGCTGCACGGCTTGCCGATGGCGCGCGGCGGGCAGTCGGCGTAGTCGAGCAGGTGCAGCACCGCGCTCTTGTTCCGCGTGGTCTCGCGCGGGATCACCTCGTCGGGCGGATAGAAACCGCCCCCGCCGGAACGGGGGTACATCTCGAACGTGTAGGCGTATATTCGCTGGTCACCCCAGAGCCAGTCGTCGATCGTGCCGTCCGTGATGTAGAGGTCGGACGACTGCTCGGGTGTGTAGCCGTTGGTCGCGGCCATCGCCTGACCGATCGTGGCGAACGTGTTGTACTCGTCGAGCGACATGCCCGGTACGACGTTCGTGTAGGTCCAGCCGAACGGCCACAGCACCAGTTCGCTGTAGGTGTGGAAGTCGATCGCGGCCGTGATCTGCTGCTTGCCGCCGATCCTGCGTCCGCGCACCCAGTCGGCCATCGCCTTGACCTCGGGCGACGACTCGGCTCGCGGACCTCGATAGGTCTCACTCGACGGGACGGGCGAGGAACCGTTGCAGCAGCCGAACTTGTAGTTCCAGTTCCGGTTCAGGTCCGTGCCGACGTTGCTCGAACCGGCGTTGGGCTGACGGTTCTTGCGCCAACTGCGGTACGCGCCGGTGGCGATGTCGAACTCGCCGCCGTCGGGGTTGACGTCGGGCATGATCCAGATCTCGCGACTGTCCACGAGCGACTTGATCCGGGCGTCGTTCGCGTAGCCTTCGCTGAGCATCTTGACCAGGTAGAGCGCCATCTCGACGGTCAGGTGCTCACGGGCGTGCTGGTGGGCGGTGAAGAGCACTTCCGGCTCGTTCTCGTCCACGGTGGGGTTGTCGGAGATCTTCAGGACATACAGGTCGCGCCCCTGATAGCTGCGGCCGATCACCTGTTTGGTGATGATGTCCGGATGGTTCGCGACGGCCTTGTCCAGCTCGGTGACCATCTCGGCGTAGTTGTGGTAATTCGAATCGGACGGCGGGAAGTCGAACGCGTGCGCGTCCTGCTCCGGCGCGCGCGTCGACGACGAGTCGACGCGGAATCCGAGTGCCCTGATCCGGCGGACCTCGGACGGCGTCGCGGTGATCACGAGTCGACTGTCGTCGACGCCGTCGATCGAGGCGCCGGTGCCGGCGATGGCGGTGCGCTGCTCTGCCGTGCGCACTCCGACGACCTGGTATTCGGTCCCGGACTCGACCTTGTCCGTGCTCGAACTACCTTGCCCTACAGCCGTGTTCGAGGTGGCGCTCAACAGCACGACCGCGCCGGCGAGCGCGCCGGCCAGTGCCGACAGACGCCTTCTCCTGCCGTTCGATGTCCGTGTTCGTGTTCTCTTCACGCATGCCTCCTGAGGGCGGCGTCGGCATTCCCCGACACCGGAGGGGGTTTCCTCGCGTGCGGACGGCCGCCGCTTCGACGGGGGCCGGGCGGCAGCCGAGAGTGCGTCTCCGAACACCGGTGGGGCGTCACGGCCCGAGGGCACAGCCGAATCGACGTGGGGACGAGGACCCGGTGACATCGGCTGCCGGCGACACGGCCGGAAGCCGAACACGAACGCGCGACCGAAGGTCGGAGGGGACGAACGCGCGCTGTACGGGAAACCGCTTCCCGCGCCCGGCCCCGATCCCTCACGAACGCGTTTCGAAAGTCGAGGACCCGATCGACGCGGGAAGCCGTCGTTGCTGTGGCGGAGTTCCGGACTCGTCGCCCGACGCGGGCGGCGGAAGCCGGACAGGGTGTGCTGCGAGATCGACCGTCAGGCGGTCACGTCGCATTGTGTCCGATACGCGACACCCGGACAGCCATAAATCGAGCCGAACCCGCGACCGAGATCACCGGCGCCTGCGCAGGCGGCCCCGCTTACTCAGCGGTGGCAAAGCGGATGCGGACCGGCCATCCGAATCCATCCCGCGTGCCGTGCCCTGCGGGGATGTCGAGGCCGACGCCGCCCGACGTCACGCACCGCCACCGCCACACCGCACGCGCGCCCCCACGGCGCACCCGCCACACGGCGAAACCACGTGTCCGTTTCCCACCGGCCGAACGCGTGTCCGGCACGCACTGTGGACTCCGCATCACCGAATGAGGCCGCCAAGCCGTGCGCTGCGCGCTCGACCGGGAGACAGAGCCACCGCTTTTAGCGGCCGAGGGAGGACCCGGACCCGCAACGGCACCGTCGGCCCCCGCGCCTTTGCGGGCCGGTGGCAGCAATGGCGATCCGCACCTGGCCGGGCAGAGGCGAGGTCGGGCGGTTTGCCCGAATCGGCCGGGTGCACCACGCTGGTCTCGGGCACGAGGGCTACCTGCGAGTCCGGATCGCGTACCGATGAGTTTCCCGCGCCGCGCCCGTCCACGCCCCGGACACCCACGAACGGAAGGCTGCGCCGTGCGAAAACTGATCTACGGCATGAACCTGACCCTGGACGGCTACATCGCCGCGGCCGGGAACGACATCGGCTGGAGCGGACCGCCGAGCGACGAGTTGTTCCAGTGGTGGCTCGACCACGAGCAGGCGAGTGACCTGTCGCTGTACGGGCGCAAGCTGTGGGAGACGATGAGCTCCTACTGGCCGACCGGCGACCAGCAGCCGGGCGCCACCCCGGCGGAGATCGAGTTCGCGCGGAACTGGCGGGACACGCCGAAGGTGGTGTTCTCCTCGACGATCCAAAAGGTCGACTGGAACACCCGCCTGGTCACCGGCGACGCGATCGCCGAGATCACCCGGCTCAGGGCCGAGGACGGCGGCCCGATGACCATCGGCGGCGCAACGCTCGCCGGGGCGGCCATGCGGGCCGGGCTGATCGACGAGTACGTGATCGCCGCCCATCCGATCCTGGTGGGCGGCGGCACGCCGTTCTTCACCGCGCTGGACAGCTGGGTGAACCTGAAGCTGGTGGAGACGCGAACGCTACCCGACGGCGTGATTTTGACCAGGTACGAGACGAGGCGCTGAGCAGCACGCCCCACACGCTTGTCTTGTCACGATGCAGACGGCGAGCGAAACGGGCGCGAGCCGGACGGTTGCCATGTCGCTTGAGAACACGAGTTCCGCCGTTCTCCAACGACATGGCTTGTGCGGACAAGGGCCGTTGAGATGTCCGAGCGCGAGAAATCGGATGAGGGTGTGCCCACCACCGGTATACGGTTTGGCCGTCCGGGACCGGTATCCACCGGATGCCCGGGAGCGATTCTCCAGTGAACGCGGGTCGGACGGAGGTCGGGTTGAGTCGGCGCAGGTACGTGGCGCGAGGGGTGCCCGGCGGCTATCGGATCCGGGACAACAGGGCGCGCCGGTGGTGGGGCGACCTGTACGAGCTGTGTCCCGACGAGCTCGTGGTCGCGTTGAACGCTCAAGCGACCCCGGAAACGATCACAACGCTGATGAAGCGCTACCGAGCGCAGAAGCGGTAGCCCACGGAACCCGAGTCGTAGCCACTTCGCGGCGTCGGGTGCCGCCGCCGACAGGATCGGTGCCTGCCCCGACGCCGCCCGATACCCGCCGGCCTCAGGACGTCCCCTCCAGGCGGCGGCGGTCCTCGGCGGTCCACTTGCGGGTGTCCCTCGGACGGACGTACGGTTCCCGGTCCTCGGGAAGCCCGCCGGCGATCGCGCGTCGCCGGGCGAGTTCGGCGTCGAACTCGAGGCCGAGCAGGACCGCGAGATTGGTGATCCACAACCACACCAGGAAGATGATCACGCCCGCGAGCGTTCCGTACGTCTTGTTGTAGGAGGCGAAGTTCGCGACGTAGAAGGCGAAGCCGGCGGAGGCGAGCATCCAGATCGCCAGGGCCACGAGGCTGCCGGGAGTTACCCACATGAAGCCACGACCGGCGGCATTGGGCGCGGCCCAGTACAGGATCGCGATCATCATCGTCACGACCACCACCAGGATCGGCCACTTCACGATCGACCACACCGTCAGCGCGCCGTCGCCGACGCCCAGCGCGGTACCCACGTGCCGGGCAAGAGCACCGGTGAAGACCACGATCAGCGCACTCGCACACGCCAACAACATCAGTGCGACGGTCAGGCCGAGCCGCAGCGGAAGGATCTTCCACACCGGCCGGCCCTCGGGCATGTCGTAGACGGCGTTGGAGGCGCGGATGAACGCGGCGACATAGCCGGACGCGGACCACACGGCGATCACCAGACCCACCACCGCCAGCAGCGAACCCAGGCCGCCGTCGTTGCGCAACTGCCGCACCGCGTCGCTGATCACGTCACGTACCGAACTCGGCGCCCAGGTGTGCAGATTGTCCAGCACCTGCTCGGTGGCGGACTCACCGGCGACACCCAGGAGGGAGATCATCACCAGCAGGCCGGGGAACAGCGCCATGACGCTGTAGTAGGTCAAGGCCGCAGCCCGGTCCGAGAGTTCGTCGTCCCTGAATTCCTTGACCGTACCGCGCAGCACCGCCCACCAGGCGCGTTTGGACAACTCGGTGGGCTCGGCGGGCTCTCGTTCCTCGACCTGCTCGGAGGGACCCACCTCGATCGCACGATCGGCGTCGTCCCCTTGGCGTCCGTGTCGCGATGCGCGTGTCATATCCGACGGATTTCCGCCCGGGCCCACCTCATGCCGGCTTCGACGCCCCATCCTGTCGGAACGAAGCCGATAGGGGCGCCCCCCATCGGCCTTCGGCCAGGGGCGCGGGCAAGGTGCCCCATCCCCGAGTCGTTCCTCGCCCACATCCGCCCGGCGGGCGCCGGCGGCCGGTCGCCGTCGACGGCCCGACGCGCGATCACCCAGGAGACGTCACATGTCACGCAGGATCGTACGGTTCGGTGGCCGTGACCTCGGCCACCGGCGCCGCCACGAGCAGCTCCGCGGTCAAATCCCCGGTCCGTGCGGCCGGGCCGAGTGAACGTGCCGTGACGGAGCGGGCGACGGCCACGGCGCGCCGCCCTCGCCCTCGGGACAGCACGTTCCCGTGGTAGAAAAATCCACCCGGGTCACCCGGCCCCGTTCATGCATGATGACCGGATGAACCATAGCGACGACCAGCGCTTCCACGTCATCGTCTTGTCGAACTTCGCGAAGGGCTTCGACAAGTACGCGTTCGCCTACGGCAAGGCGGGAATTCCGGAGAGTACTCATCCCGACCGATTCCACCTGCTGACCCGTACGGAGTTGGGGATCGGCATCGGCAAGGCACGACGCCTGCTGGACCGTCTGGCCATTCCGGGCGATCGGCTGCTGGTGCTGGAAACCACGGTGGACCCCGACACGTTGGTACCCAACGTGTCGACCGGCCTCGGCATGGAACTGCACGAGGCCCGCATCCGGTTGTCGGCGGTTCACGAACTCGACCAGGCGGGCGACGAGTTCACCCTGCGTGCGACAACCGTCGAGGATGCGATGGCGGCCTCCCTGCACCTGCACGGTTCGGCACTGCGTCGCTACGCCGACATACGACCGCGCTCGGTTTCGTTTCTGCCGGTCGCATCCGCCTGCCAAGCCCGGTGTTCGTTCTGCTTCTCCTCGGCTTCGATCTCCAGCGATCAGCCGCCGGCACGGGTTCCGTGGGACGCGGTCGAGTACTGGCTGGAGCGCGCCCGTACGGCGGGCGCCGAGCGTGCCGTGATCACCGGCGGTGGGGAGCCCACGCTCATACCGTTCGAACAGCAGCTGCGACTGATATCCGCCTGCTCGGCGGCCTTCCCCAAGGTGGTCCTGATCACCAACGCACACACCCTGGCGAAGGGCCCGCACGCCGACCGGGCCGACCGTCTCGCGGCCCTGAGCGCGGCGGGTCTGAGCGTGTTGGCGGTCTCCCGACACCATCAGGACGACACCGTCAACGAGCGGCTGATGATGCTACGTACGCCGGTGAGCTCCGTGATCGACACCTGGCGCGAGGGACGCGACCGATGGCCGGGCCTGCGGATGAGGCTGATCTGCGTGCTCCAACACGGCGGCGTCGCCGACGAGGCCGACGTCGCCGACTACCTTTCGTGGGCCGCGGCTCTCGGTGTCGACGAAGTCTGCTTCAAGGAACTCTACGTATCCACCAGCACCGAGTCGCTCTACTTCGACCGCGCCGCCAACCTCTGGAGCCGAGAGCACCAGGTTTCGCTGTCCGTCGTCACCCGGTTCGCCGAGCGGCACGGCCTCGAACCGGCGAGCCGCCTGCCCTGGGGTGCGCCGGTCTACCACGGCAGCTGGGACGGACGGCCGATGCGGATCGCCGCGTACACCGAACCCAGCCTGCTCTGGGAACGCAGCAACGGGATCGCCCGCAGTTGGAACGTCATGGCCGACGGACGCTGCTACGCCTCCCTGGAGGACCGGGCCGGCGAGATCGTGGCGGAAGGTGCGACGGCATGAGGTTCGACGTGTTCCAGGAATTCCGGCAGCGGCAACTCCGGTCGGCCTCACCGCTGTTGGACGCCGCCGAGACCAACGTGTACCGAGCGCTCGCTCCGCTGCGACCGGAAGCGCCGACCGACACGCGTACGGTGCACCGGTGCGATCTCGCCCGTGCCTGGCTGCGGCGCTTCGAGCTGCCGGAGGAGTGGTCCCGCCACGCCATGGTCTGTCGAGGGGTCCGGCACGGGCTCGGTGTGGTGTTCCACCGGCTGCGCGCCGTGCACGCGCGGTTGTGGCTGCCCGGCGACGTGTATCCGGTCTACTTCGACCTGGCCCGCGCCGCAGGGCTTACGCCGGCGTCCTACCCGACGCTACCGGCACCGGTCCTGCCGGAGTCGCCGGCGGACGACCGGCCCGAATACCTACTGCTCGCCAACCCCAGCAAGCCGCTGGGCCGATACCTGTCCGATGCCGAGTGCGCCGCGGTGATCTCGTGGTTGCAGGTGTCACCACGCCGCCGACTGCTGATCGACAGCGTCTACGACCTGGGCGCCCCGTTCGCCGCCGGTACACGGCGATTGCTGGACACCGGTCGTGCGGTCCTGCTGCATTCGGTCACCAAGGGATGGTTGTGGCCGCGGACGTTCGGCGTGGTCCTGCTGGGCCCGGGGCACGCCGACTCGGCCGAAGCCGCCGAGGCGTTCCGGGCGGATCCGCCGACGCCGGCACAGCTGAGGCTCGCCGACCGTTTGCTGATCGAGCACGGTGACGTACCCCGGCTCGTCGTCGACGAACTGGCCGCACGCGCCGAGCGGTTGTTCGCACGGCTGCCGGACGAGGTGCTCGGGGCGATTCCCCCGGCGAGCCGGACCTGTCCCGGCAACTACTTCTTCCCGGTCGACATGCCGGCGGAGAGGCTTCGGCGCGAGTACGGCGTGCTCGCCGTGCCGGTCGGCGTGTTCGGGGAGAGCGGTTGGTCCGGCTCCGTCCTGACCAGCCTTGCGGACACGTTCGGCCCGACGCCGGCGGGGACACGATGAAACCATCGGTGGACCTGGCCGTATACGAGGACGCGGATGCCGGCATCACGTTCCGGGCGCCGGGCGAGGCGGTGTGTCGTCGTCAGCCGTTGCGGTCGAGGTACTCGAGGAAGATGGACACGTAGGTGCGGTCGGTGACCTGTGAGCAGCCGAACGTGGCTGTCGCGGCGTCGACTTCGGCCTGGTGGAATCGCTGCCACCCGGGGCTCCGGGCCGCCTGCGCCGCCAATCGATCCTGCGGCAACGCCGGGCCGCCACCCCGGACATCCGTCATCACCGACGTATAGTCCTTGCGCAGGGCGTCGATCAGCGAGAGACGGGATTCGGCGGGATGCCCGGCCGCCGCCGCACATGCCCTCCACTCCCCCAGCGCGGATCGATAGCGCGGATCGTGTTGCACGGCGTCGTCGATCCGCGCCCATTCGGCGTTGGCCTGCGCGATGCCGTACTCCCTGTTCGTCGTGCGCTGCGCGTGATCGAAACACCCCGACAGGCGGGCGTCGTAGGTCTTGAGGTCGGCGGTGGACAGGGACTTCAGGTACGCGTCGTCCGCCGTGGCCGGGGCGAAATGCGGGAAGACCGAGATGCCGAAGCCGCGTTCTCGCGCGTAGTCCGAACTCGAGAAGTCGGACGCGTCCTCGACGTCGACCACGCTGCGCGGGTCCTTGGGCGTGTACCGCAGGTGGTGTGAGGCCATGCAGGCGGAGGTCAGCGCCTCCGTGCGGGCGGCGACCTCCACATCGAACCGGGCGGACTCCGACTGATCGAAGGCGTGCGCCAGGATCAGTACGAAGCGGCGGGTCTCGGCCTTCGCCTGTGCGCTCTGGCCGGGATCGTCCGACGGTCGCAGGACGAAACCCGC
Source organism: Embleya sp. NPDC059237 (assembly GCF_042754105.1). NCBI lineage: Bacteria > Bacillati > Actinomycetota > Actinomycetes > Kitasatosporales > Streptomycetaceae > Embleya > Embleya sp. NPDC059237. The sequence goes on from NZ_JBHZAE010000021.1 coordinate 53,391, forward strand.
CACGACCATGGCGACCACGCTCGCGGCTGCGGCCACCGGAAGAACTGTGCGTATGCCGGGCATTGTTCCCGTCCTCGCCTTCCGAAGAGGATGTGCCCCGGTGCGGTCCGCGCGGGACATGCACCGGGGCGTCCGCTGATGCGCTCACGTGCTCATGCGCTCACGTGAGCACGTGCTCACGTGCGTTTCACCAGTTGCCCAGGTCGACGGCCACCTGGTCGTAACCGCGGTTGTAGGTGCCGTTTCCGGAGCAGTCGTAGTGCGAGGAGTTCGTACCGTTGCGGGCGACGATCGAGGACTCGTACCAGTTCCCGGTACCGTTGCCCCGGAGGCAGTGGGCCATGTCCTTGCCGCCGAGCCCGCCGCTGACCCACACGAACGACTGCTGGTAACGCTGGTAGCGGCTGTCCCAGTTGTTGGTGGTGAACTGGTATTGCCCGGTCCTGCCCTCGACGTCGTAGGAATTGTGTTCGTCGATGCTGTTGGCGTAGATCACCTTCGCCTCCGCGGTGCCCGCGGTGACGCCGATGGTGGCGCAGGATACGGCGAGCGCCAGCACGCCGAGAAACTTCCGGTTACGAGACATGGCTGATCGGTGCTCCTTGTGTGATGTCGGACTGCCGATGGGACCTGGTGCGGTGTGCACCCCCGCGCCTTGTGGGGCACCGGATTTGCGACGTCGGTCGGAAGGATCGCCGTCTTCCCGAGCGCGCCGGTACCGTGGCATCGAACGCGGGCGGGGACCGTGCGGGGGCGGGGGCGGACGTGGAAGTGGACACGTGCGGGGCGGAGCTGCGTGGCCGGCCGTGCCGTGCGTCGGGGCGACCGCCTGCCGAGGCACGGCGGCCGAACCGCGGTGGCGAGCCCGCCTACAGGCCGTACTCGATGGCGGTGGCGGCGATCGTGTGGGCGGACCCGTGCTCGATCGTCGCCGCTCTCGGAGAGGCGGTGGCGCAGGCCACGGCCACGACGACGGCGAGGATGGCGCGCACGATCCATCGACGAGGATTCATGACTGTCCTTCCGTTGCCGGCGGCACGATCACGTCGACACCGGGTGGGTATCGGCCGTGCCGCCTTCGAGAGAGCCCGTTCGAAAAGATGGTGCGCCGCCGGCCGCGGTGGTGCCCAACGATTCGACAGCTGTCGACACTTGCCCCTCGACGACCCGGAGAGGTGTCATGATTCGTATCGATCTGTCGGCGGACGCCCTGGCGCGCAGCCGCTTCGCCATCTCGCCCGTCACCGTCACCGCCGACCTGCTCATGGCCCTGCACGAGTACCCGGCAGGTGTGCCACGCGGGATCCGGGAGCGGGCCGTTGCGGCGCTGACCGGGGGCGGGTTCGGGACGCTCGCCACGCTCGGGGCCCCGGGTGCGCACGGCTATTGTCCGGACTTCCTGCGTCCGCTGCCGGCGGCGCACATCGGCGATCTGGACGAGGAGTTGCACGCGATCACCGCCACCGGAACCGATCGGATCCGGCATGAGATCGCCATCATCTCCGGTGGGGGGAAGTTACCGGGCAAGCTCGCCCGCGCGACGGAGCAGGGCGAAGCGGACCTGATGCAGACCGCCGCGGATCAGCTCGCCCGGCTGTTCCGGATCGTCCTTGCACCCGACTGGCCGCGCATCCGCGACCGTCTGGAGGCCGACATCGCCTCCCGGGCACGTGCGGCGGCAGGTGCGGGACTCGTGGCCGCGATCGACAATCTCGACGCGTGTGTGCTCTGGAACGGCGGTGGGATCGACATCGGGTTGCGGTATCCGCATCCGCGTGGGGCCCGTCTCGCCGAGCCGCGCCTGATCTTCCAACCCTCACCGTGGTTCCACCGCACGCGGTTCGCCATCGACCCCCCGGGATCTCCCGATCGACGCAGCCCGATCATTCACTATCCGGCCCTGCCCGATCGCCGCACGGGGCGCGACCAGCGGGGCCGCAAGCCGGCCGCGACCGGACTCGGCGAGGTGATGGGGGAAACGCGTGCGCTGATCCTGGCCGAGACGACCGGCGGTGCCACGACCGCGGAGGTCGCCGTCCGGCTGGGCGTGGCGCGCTCGACCGCGTCGCATCACCTGCAACTGCTGTATCGCGCGGGGTTGGTCGATCGACGGCGTGACGGCAAGCACGTGGTGTACCGGCGGGAGAGGCTGACGGCGATCGACGAGTGACGGCCGAGGAGATGCGGCTCGGGGCCCGCGAGCGGTACCAACCGGCCATCCTGCTCGACCGCGGCCCGCCGTTCCCGGGGTGGGCCGGTGGACGGTCGGCCCATCCACCGAGGCGGTTCATAGCCGGCACTGAGCGCTTCACTCTGAATGGTGGGGGTGCGCATTGCTCGCCGGGTGGTGGGCGGCGCGGCGGAGGAGGCGCGGGCCGGGTCGTGCTCGTCCGTGGGGCGGCGGTGCGGCTGCGGCTACCCTGCGGGAATGCCGTACGAACTCAGCGCCGTCGTCGGGAGTTTCGACCTGCTCAGGAACCGGACCGCCGGGATCGGGGAAGCGGTTGTCGCCCCGCTCCGACGGCGGTTGGGGCTGATGCCCGTCACCGAACGACTCTTCGAGGAGCCGGCCGACCCCGCCGGTCGGGACGGTGCCGGGCGCGGTCGACCACGCGCGGTGATGTCCGCGGTTCTTGAGCAGACCCTGGGCCACTGGTCGCGTGGCGGGCCGATCGCGTGCGTGGAGGCGGACTTCCACGGAGGAGACGGATACCAGATTGCCGCGGTGTGGCGAAACGGCGCGAGGGTGTGGGGTCCGGTCCATGCCCGGGACTTCACCGGTCCACGGGAGGACTGGCCGATCAACGCCGCGCTCGCGCTGCTCGATGTCGTTCCGGCCGGCATCGGGGGTGCGGATCACCACGACCTGTTCCTGGAAGTGGGGCTCGGTCGGGAGCAGGACACACACGGCTGGCAGTCGGCCGGACGGGCCGCGCAATGGGCGGCGACCTACGACGAGTGGCATCGGGCGCGGTCGGCGGAGGATGAGAGAACGGCGCTCGCCGCAGCGGAGTTCGAGAAATCCAGGAGACTCCCGAACGTCCCGGTGGCTCTGGACGGCAAGGCGATCATGGCACTGCTCGGCATACCTCCGGGCCCACTGATCGGTGCGGCCACTCGTCATCTACAGGATCTGCATCTCGAACACGGCCCCCTGTCACACGAAGAGGCCGCAACCCGGCTGCGAACCTGGGCCGCGAAACAGGACACGCGGCGGCCCGGCCGGTGATCCGCCTCGCTACAGACCGTTCCCCGACGAGCCGGGGCGCCGGCGGCCGACGATCTCGGCCGCCTCGGACGCCGGTTCCACGTTCCGCCGCCGCGACCCGTCTCGGTTGATGTCGACCGTGGTCACGGCGACAACGTAGGCGCGGCCCGGGCCGCGCCGGCATCTCGCGGCACGCGACATCGCCCCCGATTGGGTTAATGTCATAGTTCGTGCCGTTATGTCTGATGTGATCGTGCTTCGAGATTCGAGCACGAACCTTGGGAGAGAACATGCGTATTCGTACTGTCGCCGCGGCCGTCGTCCTGACCGGGATCACCGCGATCTTCGGGGCCGGCACCGCCCAGGCCGACGCCTTCGGCGGCCAGGAGTCCGCGACCATCGTCGCGTTCGGCGAAGGTCATCACGGTCAGGGCGAATTCTTCCTGGTCGGCGACGCCGACCGCGCCTTCGGCTTCGCGGGCTAACCGAGCAACACCCCCGGGGCCGACCTCGGTCCGCCCGAACGTCGCCCCGGGGCACCTCGGCCGTGCGGCGGTACGGCGCACCCCCGTCGCCGGGGTTGCGCCGTACCGCATCGGCGCGCCGCCGTCGGGCCTGTTTCGGGTGAATCTCGGACACCGGGCCCGGATCGGTGCCAGGGTGGCCGGGTGCCCGGTTGTGGGGTCCACACATTCGCCAAGCGGCGTGCCGTGCGGGCTGTGCCCCGCAGCCGGGCCGTAAGCGGGTCGCGGACGGGCGCCGGTCGGCACGACACCGGCGCCCGTCCGCGACCGACTGGATGCGGCTCGCCGCGCCGCGCCGGCGCATCGTCAGCCGGCGTCCTCGGCCCGCGTCGGCAGGGCCCGTTCGGCGTCGATCGCGGAGCAGCGGCCGACGATCTCGGCGGCCTCGGCCGCGAGTCGTGGAATCGGGAGTCACCGGCCGTCGGCGGGCGTGGTGGCTCTCAACGCCATTCGATCAGGTAGCGGTTGCGTGTTCCGGGCGGCAGGTCGACAACCTTGCGTGGGGTCGCTCCCGGGGCGAGGTCTTGTGTGTACAACGATTGCCGGTCGCCCTGGGTCGCGAGGAACGCGATGGAGGCGCCGTCGCGCGAGACCACCGGGTGATCGGGTTGGCGGTCGTTCGCCGGGAGTAGATCACGCGTGGACGCGACGGCGGAGTAGTCGTCGGCGAAGGTCACCAGGGCCAGGTTGTCGGCGGTGCGACAGATCAACCGATGGTCGTCGAGCCACAGTTGCGGCCCGCACATCGGGGCGGGCTTGTCGCCGGGCAGATACGTCGTCCCCGGAACGTTGCTCCGGTCGAAGGCGCGCGCGGACGACTCGGGTGCCTGCCGGGGTTGCAGAAGGGTCTCGTTGAACGTCGTGAACGCACCGTACGTGCCAGAGGGGTTGGCCGCGAAGCCGGACGAGCCGACGAAGGACGGCATCCAGTGGGTGTTCCCGGTCAGGACCAGACCGGAGCCCTGATCCGGCCCGTGGTCGGTCGTGGGTGCCGCTGCCGTCAGCGGTCGCGACATCACCTTGTGGGCAACCGCGTCGATGTACCAGAGGTCCCCGGTCCGGGGATGGATGACCGCATCGCCCTCCCTGGGCGTGCGGCCGAAGCCTTCATCGGCGGGTGTCGGGCCGACCACCGCCCCGGTGATCAGGTTCACTGCGCCGGCCCGCGCGCCGGTGCCGTTGCCCACGGGCAGCGCGACGGCGACGGTGGTCAGATCGCGATCGAACATCTGCCGCACCGACGAGGCGTTTCCGCCCGACCCGCACCCCCACGCCAGATCCGCCTTGTCGGGCAGGGGCACCTGGACAGCGGCCAATCGGCGACCGTCTCGCGCGGACCACGCCGACAGTTTGAATCCGGTTTCCGAACCCGGCTCGCCGAGACCGCACTCGAACACGATCAACGCATCGGCGGTGGCCAGTTTCGCACCGTCCACGCCGCCGTCCTTGGCCGTTCCACCGGGCGAGGGGCCCGTCCGTTCCGCGGGGATCGCCGGCTTCCCGCGCGAGTCCGAGTCGCCGCTGCAGCCTCCGACCGACACCGCCGCACCCAACACGGCCACGACGAACGACATCCTCGCGCGCAATAACCACGTCTGCATGCCGGAGATCGTAAGGAAACGAACACCTCCCCGGCACCCAAACCCGAACGTTGCCGAGCACCGCGCGACCACAGAGTCGGGAGTCGGCGGGCACGAGATCTCGACTGCCCGGCCGAGCCGAGGTCGAGGTCGGGGCGGGGTGAACAGCCACCCCACGAGGCCTGTCGGCGTCGCTGTGCGTCGGGGTCGCGCAGGCCGACTGCGTCATGCCGCCGGAACGGCTCCGCATAGACCAGCGTCCCCGTCATCCATGAAGCGGTCGGGTGTGCTCAGGTCTCGGGCAGGTCGAAAGCGGTGCGGTCGGCGGTGATCAGGTCGCCGAGCAGTGCGCTGGTGGTGGCGGCGAGATCTTGGAACGGGAGGTTCGGGGGCGGGTCGTTCTCGAAGGCGTGTCGGATGGTCCGCGCGAGCAGTTCGGCGTGCTGCTCCGGGCCGCCCGTCGCGGTCGAGCCCTCGGCACGCAGGAAGCCTTCGAAGGTCGCCTGGTAGGCGTAGCCGATCTCGTCCACGCTCAGGTCGTCGCGGAGCAGGCCGTGCTCGGCGAGCAGCGTGAGGTAGCCGCGCGCCGTCGCGGCATGCCGGTCGTCGCGGGCCGTGTCGGGCGAGCCGGCCAACTTGCCGAGCAGGTGGGGGTCGCCCAGGAGCAGTCCGCGCAGCAGCGGACGGTCCACGATCGCCAGGAAGTACACACGGGCGAAGTTGTGCAGCAGGCAGGTGTGCGGGTCCCGCTGAAGCGCCCGCCGCAGGCTCTCCACCGCGCGGAGTACCTCTCGCGCGAAGACCGCGCCGAACAACTGCTCGCGGGTCTTCCAGTGCAGGTAGACGGTGCCCTTGCCGATGCCCGCCTCGGCAGCCACGTCGTCCATGGTCACCCGCCGGTAGCCGTGGCGTGCCAGCAGATCCGCCGCGACGTCGAGGATGCGCGCGGCCCGTTCGGTGCGCTGATGCGGGTCGCGGAGTCGTTCGGGATGGGCACTCACACTCCCGAGCCTATGACTGGATTCGAGAAATCGTCAAACGACACTTGCGGTTGACTAACTTTCGATTTTCGTCATACCGTCACAGCCCGCTGGCGTCACCGCGACCGAGCGGCACCACCACGACAACAGGAGCCGAGACATGAACACCCCTTCCAAGCCCTCCCGCGGCAAGACGGTCCTGGTCACCGGCGCGACCGGGAACCAGGGCGGCGCCACCTCCCGCCACCTGCTCGCGGGCGGCTGGCACGTCCGCGCCCTCGTCCGGGACGACACCACGCCGGCGGCTCGCGCACTCGCCGCCGCCGGAGCCGAGTTGGTCTGCGGCAACCTGGACGACCGCGCCTCCATCGAGGAGGCGGCACGCGGTGCGTACGGGCTCTACAGCGTCCAGGCCGCGAACGACAACGAACTCGACCAGGGCATCAACGTCGCGAACGCCTCGAAGGTCGTGGGCGTGCGGCACCTGGTGTTCTCGTCGGTCGGCGGCGCGGAGAGCCAGAACCGCTTCTATCTGGAACGGGGTTGGGGGCAGATCGAGAAGTGGCGGATCGAGGAGCACATCCGCGCACTGGGCATACCCGCGACGATCCTTCGCCCCGCCGGGTTCATGGAGGACTTCACCAGCCCCGCGCGGTTCTTCCAAAACGGTTCACTGAACGTCCCGTGGCACGACGACCTGGTCATGCAGCTCATCGCCATCGACGACATCGGCGCCTTCGCCGCCTTGGCCTTCGCCGACCCGGACACCTACCTGGGCCGGGCCGTCGACCTGACCGGCGACCGGCTCACCGCCCCGCGGATCGCCGCGGAGCTCGGCGCGGCGGTCGGACGTCCCGTCCCGCACACCCGAATCCCGATCGACGTCCTGTGGGAACACGCTCCCGAGGCCGCGAAGGTCTTCACCTGGGCGAACGCCACCTTCTACGACACCGACCTCGCCCCGTTGCGTCAAGCCCACCCGGGCGTCATGGACTTCCGTACCTGGCTCGACCGCTTCGGCAGGGCCCGTCTGCCGACCCGGTTCGACGCCGCCGCGGGCCGACGCGACTGAGCAGACGGGCGAGGGGGCATGCGCGGCGCCCGGCCGCCGCCCGAAGTCTCAGACCTCGACCGCGTCCAGCGCGGGGGCGATGACCGCGAAGGCCCGGGCGGTCAGTTCGCCGGGATCGGCGGTGCCGTCGCCGCTGCTCCAGCGGTACAGCACGGTGTCGAACGCGGTGAGCGCCGTGCCCGCGGCAAGCCGGGGGTACAGCGTGGCGTCGGCGTCCAGGCCCTGCCTGCGGGCGAGTTCGGCGGCCAGGTCGTCGCGCCAAGCGGCCTGCTGTTCGAGGAAGCGAGCCCGCAGCGCGGGGGTGTCGAGGATCAGGCGCACGACGCGCAGCGCACGTTCGGCGTAGTCGTCGTGCCCGGCGCACGGGGCGAGGGCCGCCGCGACGGCGGCGTGCAGCGACACGGAAGGGGGTTCGTCGGGCGGGGCTTCGGCGAGCCGGGCGTGCATCGCGGCGCCCATGTCGGCGAAGAACCGGACGATGACGTCCTCTTTGGAGGCGAAGTACCGGAAGAAGGTGCGCTTCGAGACGCCTGCGGCGGCGGCGATCTCGTCGACGGTGACCGCGTCGTATCCGCGTTCGGCGAGCAGGGTGAGGGCGGATCGGCTCAGCTCGTCGGCGACGAGCAGGCGTTTCCGCTCGGCCAGGGTGGTCTCGGTTCGCGGGGTCACCCGCCGATCGTATCGCGATGCCATGCATGACGCATCAAGTCATGGTTGACACCGAGTGACATGGAAGGCAGTGTGTGCCGCATGTCTTCGGAAGCACCACGCCGGCGGTGGACCGCCGACCTCATCCCCGACCAGACCGGCCGTGTCGCCGTCGTCACCGGCGCCAACAGCGGCCTCGGACTGGCCACGGCCCGGGCGCTCGCCCGCCACGGCGCACACGTCGTCCTCGCGGTACGCGACCCGGACAGGGGCCGCCGCGCCGCGGACACGATCACCGCCGAGCACCCGGCCGCCTCCGTCGAGGTCCGCACCGTCGACCTGGCCGACCTGGACTCCGTCCGCGCGTTCGCCACGGCACTGCGCGTCGACCACTCGCGCATCGATCTCCTGGTGAACAACGCCGGGGTAATGGCGCCGCCCCGGACGCTCACCCGCCAGGGGCACGAACTCCAGTTCGCCGTACACCACTTGGGCCACTTCGCGATCACCGGCCTGCTGCTCGGCGCACTCGCGCGCGGACACGACCCGCGGGTGGTCACGGTCAGTTCCACCAACCACCGTCGAGGCCGCCTCCACTTCGACGACCCGACCGGCGAACGCTCCTACTCCCCCATGCGCTTCTACAACCAGGCCAAGTTCGCCAACGCCGTCTTCGGCCGGCAACTCCACCTGCGCCTGAGCGCCGCGGCCGGCCCGGTCCGCAGCGTGCTCGCCCATCCCGGCTACACCGCCACCAACCTCCAGACGGCGGCGCCGTCGGGCGTGGTCAGGCTGCTGTACGGCCGGATCCTGGCCCCGCTCGCCCAAACCCCCGACCGCGGCGCGCTCCCGCTGCTGTACGCGGCCACCTCGCCCGATGTCCGCGGCGGGGACTTCATCGGCCCCGACGGCTTCGCCGAACTCCGCGGCGCACCGACCCGCGTGCCCCTGGCCCGCGCGGCGTCCGACGCCGACACCGGACGCCGCCTGTGGCAGCTGTCGGAAGACCTGACCGGCGTCCGCTTCCCGATCCCGGAACCGGCCGATCGACCGGCGCCGCCCGGTCGGTAGGGCCTCGGGGACGCTACGGCAGCGGCTCGTGGTTGACCCAGACCACCTTGTACGGGTGGCGGCCCTGCCAACGCTTGATGAGGTCGACCGCCCCGGGCATGGCGAAGGTCGCGTTCAGGGCGTCGAGGTCGGTCAGGCGCAGTTGCAGGATGGCACTGGCAATGGCCACCGGAGCGTGGTCGTCGCCCGGGACGCGGATGTGATGCCGGGCCGCGAACGACTCGACCGGACCGGATCCGTTCACAAGCTCCTCGAACTCCTCCAGGTATCGATCCAGCTCACTCGCGGGAATCGGATTGTCGAAAGCGACGATCATCGTGTGGTGAATCATGCCCCCAGCGAACAGGCATTTTTCGCGCCCGTCCAAGATCCATCCGTTCTCGTTCAATGCCCTGGGGGAATGGATCGGGCGGTAGCCTGTCGGCATGGCCGAGCTGGAAACCCGCGAGTTGGAGTACTTCGTCGCGGTCGCCGAAGAACTGCATTTCGGTCGCGCCGCGGCCCGCCTGGCGATCGCGCAGCCGGCCCTGTCCAAGGCGATCCGCCGCCTGGAATCCCGACTCGGAGTGCAGTTGCTGGAGCGCTCCAGCAGGCACGTCGCCCTCACCCCCGCCGGCGAAGCGCTCCTGCACCATGGCCGGCACGCCCTCAACGCCGTCGGCGCGGCTGCCGAGAAGGCTCGCCGGGCCGGCGATCGGCAACCCCACCTGCGCCTGGTGATCAAACCCGGCGGTGACGCGAACCTCCTGTCCGGCATCCTGGCCGCCTACGCCGGCCGGCCCGACGCCCGCCAGGTGGACATCCTCTTCGGCGGAGCCACCGATCGCGCCGATCACGTCCGCGACGGCCGCGCCGATGTCGCCCTGCTGTACGCGCCGTTCGACGACATGACCGGCCTGGACCACGAAACCCTGACGGTCGAAGGACGTGTCGCGATCCTGCCGCCGGGCCACCGGCTCGCCACTCGCTCGCAGGTCACTCTCGCCGACCTCGCCCAGGAAACACTGCCCCGCTGGAAAGGCGTGCGCTGGACCGGAGTGCCCGAGGCCGGGCAGGGACCCGAGGTCACGGACGCGGCGCAAGCCCTGCACATGATCAGACTGGGACGCACCATCGCGATCCTGCCCCGCTCCCTGGCCCAGCCCATGCACCCCGACCTGGTCTACCGGCCCGTGATCGACGCCCCCAACAGCGAACTCGTCCTCGCCTGGTCGCAAAACGACCGCCGCAGACTGGTCGCCTCCTTCATCGCCGCCGCGGTGGACGCTGCAGGGACGACGTAAGAACACGGATGCTCCCGGCATCGACTGCCGTTCGCCTCGGCGACCATGGTCCGAGGGGCGCGCTGCCCGTCGGCGACAAGCACGGCCGGCCGGCGTCGGAGGAACGGGATACGGTCCGGCCCATGGCCGACACCGAACTGACCACGCTGCTCCACGTCCTGAACGGTAAGCGCCGGCACGTCCTGGGCATCCTGGAGGGCTTGGACGAGGAGGCACTGCGGCGCCCCGTACTCCCGTCCGGCTGGACGTGTCTGGGACTGGTGCACCATCTTGCCCTGGACGACGAGAAGTTCTGGTTCCGCGCGGTCGCCGCGGGAGAACAAACGGCGATCGAGGAGATCCTCGGGTCCGAGGACGCGTGGCGGCCCGCCCCCCGGAAGACGGCCGAGGAGATCTTCGCCCTCTACCGCCGGGAAGGCGAACTCGCGGACACCTTCCTGGCCGGCGCCGACCTGGACGCGGCCCCGAGGTGGTGGCCCGACTTCTTCGCCGACTGGCGGTACGACAACCTCCGCGAGGTCGTCCTGCACGTGATCACCGAGACCGCCACCCACGCCGGCCACCTGGACGCCGTTCGCGAACTCGTCGACGGCCGACAGCGACTGGTCATCACCTGACGAGGGAGCCGCGCGGCCCACGGGTTGCGGCGGTGGTCCCCGTGGTGGGCTACGCGACAGCGTCGAGCGAGGTGATGAGGCAGATCCGGCTTGCCGGGCCGAGTCGCACGGCTATCGCTTCCTGCAAAGGGTTCGTGCGGGTAGCCCGCCGGATGATGAGGTGGGCCGGTGACCAAACACGATGAGGCGGCGACTGTCCGACCGTCGACCCTGGCCTGGGTGAGCCGGCACGTGGAGGCCGGTGAACACATTGTCGGAACCGAGGTGCTGTACGGCGGCCTGACCGCCGAGATGCGAAAGCTGACCATCCGCACGCGAGGCGGAAACACCCGCCACCTGGTGCTGCGGACGTTCGTCGACGTGGAACACGCCGAGAACTGGTTGCACCGCGAGGCCGATGCCCTGTCCCTGCTCCCGGGAACCGGCGTGCCGGCTCCCGGGCTGGTCGCGGTCGATCCGACCGCCGCACACTGCGAGCATCCGTCGCTGCTCATGACACACCTGGCGGGCCGGACGGTCCTCGACGACGAGGGCTTGGAGGGGCGCATCCCCCTGTTGGCCCGTCAACTCGTGGCGATTCACGCGTTGCGGCCCGCCCGGCGGCCCCGAGAGTATGTGGCGTTGACGACCGCAGACACTGTCGTGATTCCGAAGGGCGCCGACACGGCGGCCTGGCGCGCCGCCGTCGACGTCATCCGCAAGCCACCGCCGTCCTACGAAGGGCGGTTTCTGCACCGGGACTTCCAGCCGGGCAACGTACTGTTCGACACGCCGCCTTCAAGGCCCGCAGCCGCCCGCATCACGGGGGTCGTCGACTGGGCGGCAACCTCCTGGGGCCCCGCGGATCTCGACGTGGCGCACTGCTCCGTCAATCTCGCACTACTGCACGGCCCGGCGTGGGGTCTACGGTTTCCCGAGGCGTACGAGCAGGCCGGCGGGGCGCCGGCCGCGGACGCGAACGAACGCCGGTACTGGCTGGTCCGGGACGGCCTGGCAGCCTCGGAGGAAGTGCGGTTGGTGGCGCGGACATGGCGAGAGGCAGGAAGACCAGACCTGACCACGCGAACCGTTGAGGAGCGACTGGATGCCTATGTCACCGCGCTGATGAACGCCCGGACCTGAGCCGAGGCGCGAGGAGACACCGCCGATCATGGGTCTCGAAGCCGGTATCCGGTGGAGGGGGAAACGGGGCTGCCTCCAGGCGGGGGACTCCCTCTCCTGTCACTGCCAGGGGGCCATGAGCCAGGGCCGCCGGTCCTGTCTATGCTCGGGCCCATGGCACTGGAATGGGAACAGATCATCGTCGACTCCGCCGACCCTGTCGCTCTCGGGCGCTGGTGGGCCGAGGCTCTGGGCTGGGTGGTGGTCGACGAATCCGAGGAGATCATCGAGATCCGACCCGAGCCGGACCGGATGCCGGGGCTGCTCTTCGTGCCTGTCCCCGAGGGCAAGACGTCGAAGAACCGGCTCCACCCCGACTTCCGCCCCGACGACCAGGAGGCCGAGGTCGCCCGGCTGCTCTCCCTCGGTGCCCGGCGCGCCGACACCGTGCAGGGCGAGCAGCACTGGGTGACCCTCCTCGACCCGGAGGGCAACGAGTTCTGCGTCCTGAGCGAGCGGCAGAGCTGAGCGAAAGCGCCGGCGGAAGCGCTGAGCGCAGGCCGCGCCGGGTGTTCGGTGGTGTGCTCAGGAGAAGTCCGCGGCGGTGATGCCGTCGGGGTGGTCGGGGGGCCACTCCACCAGTTCGATTCGGTAGCCGTCCGGGTCGGTGAGCCACGATGTCTTCGGGCCGCGAGGGCCGCCCGGGTACCGGACCGGTCCCGGCTCCAGGCCGGCGGCGGTCAGCCGCTCGACGGTGGCGGCCAGTGTGTCGACCTGGATCGCGAGGTGGTCGAAACCGGTACCCACGTCGACGGGTCCGCCGTCGGAGCGGTGGACCAGTTCGAGCGAGGCCGCCGGTTCGCCGGGGAAGGCGAGAATCGCGAGGTGACCCGCGTCGCCTGCCTGGACCCTGCCCAGTTCGACGTAGCCCAGCGCGGTGTAGAACCCGAGCGAGTGGTCCAGGTCGGTGACACGGTAGGAAACGAAGAGCGTCTTCACGCGGCCTCCTCGGGTCGGCGCACCCGGTGGCGACAGCCGAATCGGGTTGCTCATTCCGGCCTTCATCTCTCCTCCACGAACACGAACAAACACGGACACGGGTGGGTGTCACAGTGGAAGACTGCGGGCGGCGGGCGAACTCATCGCCCCGCCGACGAGGGGATTCCGGAGCAGCAGTCCATCGGTTGCCGTGGTTCGGGCCGCATGACCGGCAGGGTGGGCATCGTGGCGCGCCCCACACCGTCAAGGCGATCCCGGGACGGCGTTGCACGCCCGCCGTCCCGGGATCGTTGTGTTGTGTCACGCGGGGTCGTAGGAGGGTTTCGGGTTGTGCCGGGTCTCCGGTGTCCCGGCGGGTTCGCCGCGGGTGTTGGAGGCGCGTAGCGCGATGGCTCCGGCTGCCACGAGGCAAAGGGCGCCGATGAGCAGGGCCCGCTGGAATCCGGCGGTGAGTGCCTGCGCGGGCGAGGCGTGGGCGGCGAGCAGGTGGTTGGTACGGCTGGTCGCGATCCCGCTGAACACGGCCAGGCCGAGCGCCGATCCGAGTTGGAAGGAGGTGGTGATCAGGGCTGCGGCCAATCCGGCCTGATCCTCCGGCACGCCCGCGTTGGCGGCCGTTTGTACACCCGCGTACAGCAGCCCCAGCCCGGTCCCCATGATCACCAACGGAACGAGCAGGTTGCCGAGATAGGTGCCGTCCACCGGGATGCGGGAGAGCCACAGGATGCCGCCGGCGGCGAGCAGCGCACCGGAGACGATGATCGGACGGGTACCGGTGCGCACGAACATCTTCGTCGCCACGGTCGAGCCGAACCCGATGCCGACGCTCACCGGCACATACGCGAGCCCGGAACGCAGCTGCGAATAGCCCAGCACGTTCTGCATGTACAGGGTGACGAAGAAGAACATCGAGTAGAACCCGGCCCAGGCGATCACCTGGGTGGCATCGGCCGCCGCCAGCCCCTTGATCCGGAAGATCGACAACGGGACCAGCGGATGGGCGCGCCGCTGCTCGTTGACCCCGAACGCGGCCATCAGCGCCGCCGAGGCGACCAGTCCGCCGATGGTGCGTCCCGCACCCCAGCCCGCGTCCGGCGCCTTGACCAGCGTGAAGATCAGCAGCAGCATGCCGGCGGTGACCAGGATCGCGCCGAGTGCGTCGAAGTCGCCCGGCACGGACCGGCGGTGGTCGGTCTTCAGGATCCGCAGCGCCCCGAACAGCACCAGCGCGCACATCGGGAGGTTCACGAAGAACACCCACCGCCAGCCGAACTCCTGGGTGAGCAGCCCGCCGAAAAGCAACCCGACCGCCGACGCCGCCCCGCTGATCCCGGCCCACACGCCCAACGCCTTGTGCCGGTCGGCGCCCTGGAACGTGGTGGTCAGGATGGACAGCGCGGCCGGCGACATCATCGCCGCCCCGAAGCCCTGGGCGAGTCGGCCGCCGACCAGCATCCCCTGACCGGCGGCCAACCCGCAGGCCAGCGAGGAGGCCGCGAACAGCACGGTCCCGGCGATCAGCAGCCGCCGCCGGCCCAGCAGGTCCCCGGCCCGGCCACCCAGCAGCAGGAATCCGCCATAGGTGATCAGATAGCCGCTGACCACCCACTGCAGGTTCTGCACCGAGAACCCCAGATCCGTGCGGATGGTCGGCAGCGCGACGTTCACGATCGAGCCGTCCATGACGTCCAGGAACGTCACGGCGCACAGCAGCGCCAGCGTGATCTTGCCGCGTCCGGTCGCCAGGAACGACCCCTGCGGCGTCGACGCGGTCGTGGTGTCGCTCATGACGCGGCGGCTTCCGGCATGGGGCCGACCTCGACCCCGCCGAACCAGGCCCGCCACTCGGCCGCCGTCCCGGCGTGGGGCGCGTGGTCGGAGGGCGCGCGGAAGGAGAAAACGTACTCGGTCATGGTCTGTGGTCCTGTTCCGTATGCGGGGCGGCCCCGGACCGGGGCCGCCTCCAACCGGGTAGACACCGGCCCGGCCATGAATCGGGCGCACGGACACCGCCCAATGCGCGGGCCCGGCGGCGTCTGTATCGGTAGGCGCACCGTACGCCCCTGCGGAAAGAAGAAAAGCGAGGATGATGCATGCCGGTGGAGATGGGGATGGAGACGGAGATGGACACGACCGACCTGATCGCTCGGGCCCGGGCCGGCGACCACCACGCGTTCCACGACCTGGTCCAGGGCCATTCCCACGAGTTGCAGGTGCACTGCTACCGCATCCTCGGGTCACTGCAGGACGCCGAGGACGCGCTCCAGGAAACCCTCGTGTCCGCCTGGCGCGGCCTGGGCGACTTCGGCCAACGGTCGTCGCTGCGGACCTGGTTGTATCGGATCGCGACCAACCGGTGCCTGAGCATGTTGCGCGCCGACGGCCGCCGCCCCCGTATCACCCTCCCGCTGCCCGAGGCCACCCTGCCCGAACCCAGCGGCGCCGGGGACGCCCCGTCCTGGTTGGAGCCTTACCCCGACGTACTGCTGGACCGCCTCGTCGACCAGCGCCCCGGACCGGAGGCCCGCTACGAGACCACCGAGGCGATCTCGCTCGCGTTCATCACGGCCCTGCAACTGCTGCCGCCGCGGCAACGCGCCGTACTCGTGCTGCGCGACGTGCTCGGCTACCGCGCGAGCGAGGTGGCCGAGATGCTCGATACCACCCGGGAGTCGGTACAAAGCGCCCTCAAACGCGCCCGCGCCACCGTCGACAACCGCCTCGCCGACGCCGACGTCAATGTCGACGCCAACGCCGACGCCAACGGAGCAGGCCGCACAGGCAGCCGCATACCCGCCCGCCGACCCGACACCGCCGCCGAACACCGGCTCGTGACCCGGCTCACCGACGCCCTGGAACGCGCCGATCTGGACGCCCTGATCGACCTGCTCGTCACCGACGTGAGAATCTCCATGCCCCCGGCCATGCTGGAATACCGCGGCATCGAATCGGCCCAACGCTTCTTCGCCGCAGTCACCTTCCGCCCCGGCCGCGGCTACCGCGTGGTACCCACCCGCGCCAACGGGCAGCCGGCCTTCGGCTTGTACGTGGCCGACCCCCACGCCGGCGTCCACCGCGCCTACGCGCTCCTGGTCGTCACCGTCGCCGGCGATCACATCGCCGCCATCACCGGCTTCACCGCCAACGTCTTGACCCGCTTCGGACTTCCCCGAACCCTCCCCGAACCGGATTGACGGACGTGCGGCGCCGTCCTGTTGCCGGCGTTCCCCTCTTCGGCCGGGACCTGACGGGCCGGTTCGGGCGGCCCGTCAGGTGCGTGTGCTCAGCCGGTCGGGAGCGGGTGGTCGGCCTGGGTGTCGACGACGTCGGCCGGCACGCCCGGCGGGCGCCGCGTGCCGGACAGGATCGGGTCGAACCCGGTCTCACCGTGGAGGTAGCGGCGGAAGAACGCCGAGGCGTACGCACTCGTGAGGGTGCGTTGCGTGGGCTCGGTCAGCGAAACCTCGTCCAGTTTGCGATCGTCCTGGGAGAGGCAGGTACCGGGCTTGCTGCCCGGTACCGCGTCGTCCTGCGCGCCGACCTGGCCGCTGCTCGGTGACCACTGGGTGTTGAAGAAGGCGTGATTGGCTCCGTGTACGGTGAATTTGTGGATCGGGACGGTGTTCCGTCCGGCGTTCCACTCGAAGTAGTTGCCACCGCGCACCGCGTCGCACGTACCCCACATCACCGCGAACGGGACGTGGGTGACCGGCTCGTTGTCCCAGTTGCTGGTCGGCGCCAGGGCGAACACGCCCTTCACCGTCACACCCGCCGGCCAGTCGCCCCGGCGGAGGTCGGCGGCCTGCTGCATGACCCCGCCGCCGCCCATCGAGTGGCCCACCGTGCCGACGTTCGCCATGTCCACGCGTCCGCGGAAGTCGACCCGGCGGGGCCTGCCGTCGCGCGGATCGGTGAAGCGGTGCGCGAGTTCGCCGCCGCCGGTCGCGGACAGCCGCTGCCACATGGCCAGATGCCGATTGAGCAGGGCGGCTCGGGCGTGGTACACCGTGGGCGCCTGCCCGAACGACGTCGCGTTGATGCCGTTGGTACCGATCGACACCACCACGAAGCCTTGGGCGGCCAAGTCCCGGGCGAGGTAGTCGTATCCGTTCTTGCTGGAGATTTGTTCGGTCCCCGGCGCACACGGCCAACCGCGCAGCTTGTCGCCTGCGATGTCGGCCAACTTCTGCTGTCGCTCGGCTTCGGCGGTGTCGCCGGCCGCCATGGCCGCGTCCCTGGCCTTGAGCGCCGCCGCGAGGTTGACGGAGGCCGGGCGGTCGGCACAGGTGTCCCACAGACCGTGCTGGATCACCACCAACGGGAAGCGCCCGCGTGCCAGGTCGGTCGGGTAATGGACCACCCCGGCAAGCTCGTTCGCCCCCTCGTACTGGCCCGCCTCGACCGGCGGCGGCACGAAGGCCCGGTCGCCGAGGTTGTATTGCACCGACGCGACCCGGTGCGAGCCGGCTTGGACCCCGCCCGCCGCCTCCGCCGCCTCCGCCGGCGCCGGCACCACGAGCAGCGCCGCAACGGCCGCTGCGGCCAGGCACGTTCGGGCCCAACCAGTTCCGATCGTTGCTCGCCGGAAGTCCCGAATCCCCATGTATGCCTCCATGTCTTCGCGCACCGGGTGTCTCGACGACTCCGGTGATCTCAAAGGCATACGTGACTGGGAAGCGAAGGGTTGCAGCGGACGTCGAGCCGACCGGGCACCGTGCTGCCTCGGCCGGGTCGTGCCGGGGCCGCGCCGCCTCCGGGTGGTGGGGTCAGCAGCGGCGGGTGGAGCTCACCTGGTCCCGCTGCGGCGACTGGAGGTTGATGGTCTGGCCGTCGAGAATGTTGAGGATCTTGTTCCTGTAGCCGGCGTCGCGGAACAGGCACCAGTCGTCCTTGGTGTTGTTCCGGACCGACCAAACGTGGTCGTTGAGCCGACCGGACAGGACACTCAGGTCGGAGGCGCCGTCCTCGAGTTCGTAGTGCGCGCCGGTTCCGTTCGCGCCGTAGTAGATGCAGAATTTCCCGTCACCACACGGCCAAGCCGTGCTCGCCGTCGCCGGGGAGGCGGTGATCGCGACGGCTCCGACCAGCAATGCGGCGGCCGTTGCGACGGCGCGCGTCCTGGAGGTCATGGTGGCACTTCCTTTCACGCGGACGGGAGTCCCCCGAGGGTGCCGACGAAATCCCCTTCGCTCCCGATCGCCCACCCGCGACGTCGGTGGCCGGGGCGGCCGACGTGAGGATCGTACGCATCCGCGTGCACTTGCGAGCGCGGCCGAGCCCACGATCACCCGAAAGGATGCTCGTCGACCGCCGGGAGCGTCGCACGAGTGGTGGGTTCGGGCCCGCCGCGCTCTGTCGCGGGTGTGGTGTGTCGTCAGAGGCGGGCGATGACCTCGGCCGACGTCAGGGGCAGCGAGAACATGGGGTAGTCGTAGGTGATGGCGTTCTCGTGCTCCTCCTGGGATGTGGCGGCGACGCAGTCCGACAGGGTGATGACGCGGAAGCCGTTCTCGTACCCGGTGCGCATCGTCGACTCGACACAGCAGTTGGTGAGGAAGCCGCCGAGAATGATCGTCTCGATCCCCTTGCTCCGCAGGATGAAGTCGAGGTTCGTGCTCGCGAAGGTGTCGAGGCCGCGTTTGCCCTCGATCACGATGTCCCCTTCGGCCGGCGCGAGTTCGTCCACGATCGCGGCCCCCCAGGTGTTCTTGACGAAGGCCGAGCCGTCCACGACTCCCTTGAGGATGCCGTACGGGTGACGGGACAGTTCGCCGTATCCGGCGGCGAACGTGATGGGCGCGTGCATGATGGTGACGCCCGCGGCGCGGGCGGCCTCGACCAGGGCCACGGTGTTCGCGAGCATGCCGGTCTTCGCCATCACCGCGGCGACGGCGCCGTTGAGGGCCCCGCCCTCGCTGGTGAAGTCGTTCTGGTATTCGATCAGGACGAGCGCGGTCTTCGCCGGATCGAGGCGGAGGGTCTCGGACATGGCGGCTCCTTCGTGGCCTGGACCGTCAACGGCACCGGCCAGTCTGCCGGACGTGGACGCGGAACACCGGCACAACGACAACCTCGGGCATGGGCCGGCCGGGTGGCGTTCGAACGACTCACCGATTCGGCTCTGCCGGTGTCCGTGTCGACGCGCGGTCCGAATCTTGTGGAGTTCGGCGGTCCGCGGATGTCGAGAACGTGTCACCGGCTACGTCCCGGGAACATCAGCAGCGCAGCCGGCACCGGCCGCACGAGAAACAGGGAGACATCGGCATGGCGATTCAGCGGATGGACAACGTCGGGATCGTCGTCGAGGACATGGACGCCGCCATCGCGTTCTTCGTGGAACTCGGTATGGAACCGGAGGGCAGGGGCGAGGTCGAGGGCGGGTTCGCCGACCGCTGTACCGGACTCGAGGGCGTGCACTGTGACATCGCGATGCTCCGGACCCCGGACGGGCACAGCCGGCTCGAACTGGCGAAGTACCGCAACCCCGCACCGATCAGCGCCGGGCCGCGCAACCGGCCGCACAACATCCTGGGCACGCACCGCGTCATGTTCGCCGTCGACGACCTCGAGGACACCATTGCCCGCCTGCGCCCCCACGGCGCCGAACTCGTCGGCGAGATCGCCCGGTTCGAGGACACCTACCTGCTCTGCTACCTCCGCGGCCCGGACGGCATCATCGTCGGCCTGGCCGAGCAACTGCGCTGAACAGGGAGGTTACGGCCGGGCGAGGTCGACCGTGTCGGCCGCCGACGCCGGTGAGGATGTCGGGTCACGCGCCGAACCGGGTTGGATGGCGGCCCTGTTCGCGGCCGGGAGGGAACTGCCTCTGACGGGCGGCGGGCGGGTGTGGCTATGGTGCGATCGCAGGGTGCGTGACAGCCGTACACCAGGGGGTCGGCATGTCTTTCGCGACGTTGAGTCGGTGGGATCTGCAATATCCGGTCCTGTACCTCGCCATCACCGGCATCGCATCGGTCTTCGCGCTCGTGTGGCGTCGTCTGGCGCGCGGTCGGGTCGACCGCGACGTCGACCGGCACTCGATCCGCGACCACGACATGGCGTTCCTGGCGGGCGGCGCGGCCCGGGTGGCGGACACGGTGCTCGCGGCGCTGCTCGAACAGGGCCGGATCGAGGTCGGGTCCGACGGGCGCGTCTGGGTCTCCTCCTCGCCCGATGTCGACGGGAACGATGTCCGCGACGACGATCCCGTCGTGGACTGCGTGCTCGACGGGCTGCGCCGCGGCCATTCGCGGAGCAGTGCCGTCGAGGCACTGCGCCGGCCCGACGCACCGCTCGTCGCGATGGAGGGGAGTCTGGTCGAGCGTGGTCTGGTCGTCGCGCCCGAGCGCCGGCGCCGGGCTCGAATCCCGACCTACGTGATGTTTGCCGTCGCGGCCGGCGGGATCCCTCTGTTCGTGCTGCTTTCGGCATTCGGGGGCGGCCTCGAATTCGCGCCCGCGTCCGTGCTCGGTCTGTCCTGCGTCGGCGCGTTCTCCATCGCGGTCACGCTGGGGGACACACCGGTTCGGGCGAGTGCCACCGGACGCCGGGTCGTGAAGGCGATGCGCACCGATGTGAACGCACTTCGGGCCGTACGCCCGGCCGGCGGCGGAAAGGCCCCGAAGACCGCGACGCTCATGGCGGTCGCCTGTCTCGGCCTCACCGCGCTGGAGCCCTCCGCGGCACGTACGGCGCTGCTGAAGTCGATTCGTGGGTCGGGCACTCACGATGCCGAGTTCGCCTCCGACGTGTGGAATTCCCCAACCGGCTGTGCCACCGATGGATGCGGCGGTCACGACGGATGCGGCGGATGCGGATGCGGCGGATGCGGATGCGATTGAGCGAATCGGGCCGCCCGTGTCGGGGTGCGTGTAGGAACGGCTGCGTCCAGTGGGCGGGGTTGCATCCAGCCCGTAGTACGCCCCCGCGAAGTCTTTGCTCAGCGGCGACGGTGTCCGTGTCACCGCCGAGGTCGATCGCCGCCCGCATCATGTCGTCGAAGCCGGCAGTGGTGCGCAGTGCCCAGACGGCGGAGCCCAGGCAGGGTCAGACGAAGATGCCTCTCGAAGCAGGCGACCTGGATCTCAACTCCCACGCCGGGATGGCGACCTGGCGCAACCTGCCATCGGTGACCGCCGCCTGACCGGCAAGACCGGCACCGCTCCCGCCCTTCGGCACAATGCCCACGCCCGCGACGCCGCTGACCGCTCACCCTGCTCGGACCCACATGAACTGCGGCGAAGCCGTGCCGCGAGAGGCTGCGCCGTCTTCGAGTCGAACTGGTCGGCTGCGCCGAGCCGGGGCGTGGAAGAAGGGCCTGAGTTCATGGATGCGAGGGCGTCGCGTACGGGCGCGTTGGCGTCGTCCTTCACGGTGCCCCGGACCACGGCACCGGCGGTGGCCACTTGAAATCGCCGAGACGCCCTGCCGCGTCTATCCTTATAGGAGACGTCCGTAGAGGATTAAGTAGTACCTCCGGCGTCGATTAGCGCGGACCACTGCCCGGCCACCGCTGAGACCCTCCCGGAACTGACGTGTTCCCTGGACCTGCGTTTGCCAACGGAGTCCCAACGGAATGAGGAGTTCCGATGGACACTGTCACCTTCACCATGAAAGCCGCACAGGATGTCAAAGCCGGCCAAGCGGTCCGCACCACTGGATCACCGACCACCGTAACCCCTGCTGTCGAGAAGGAAAAGTTGCATACCACTCCGTTCTTTGGGGTTGCCCTGGAAAGGGCCGACATTGGACATGACGTCACAGTTCAAATAGGCGGTATTTTCAATGTCCCGCTGGACCCCGGTCGGGCCGGCGCGGTTGGCGTCGACAGCTCGGGACGAATCGTGCGCGCTTCGAATACAAAATGCATGAGCGCTCCGAACTGGATCGGCGACTGTGATGATTCGGGAATGGTGACCATCCGGCCCCACCGCGACACGCGGCTGAACGTGCTCGACTTTGGAGCGATAGGGGACGGAAAGGCCAACGACACGGGCCCACTCCAAGCAGCCCTGGACTGCGCAACGCGATTCAAAGCGCTGGATTGCAAAACGGGATTCGATACGGAGCAGGTGTCCGACGGCAAAGTCGTCTACCTTCCTCCAGGAGACTATCGGATTACCAGCCCTCTTGTCGTCAGACAGCATTGCATTCTGGAGGGAGCTGGGGGGCGTGTCCTCAGTGGTACTAAAAATACTCGCATACTTGCAGATGTAGTAGGCAGACCCGACGATCCGAAGCCGGCAGATTTCAACCTCTCCAGGGCGACCGGTATCGGTCCGGTCGGAGGGGAAACCGTCTATTGCGCGATTGCCCTGACGGGCGCCTGGACCACCACCTCCGAATCGGCTGAAGTGCCCTCTCGTGCCCGTGCGGACTATGCTGAGCTTCGTCAGTTCACCCTCGAGTCGTGCCCCGACCAAGGGATATCTGCTAAAACCTTTCATCAAGCCCGGCAAATGGACGCCGTACGGGTTCTGGCAACCGGCTCATTGATCGCGTCGATTGGGATCTCTGGCTTCAGGCGTAACGGAATAACGATATACGCAAGCGATCCGCCTTTTACGCCGCACGCTGATGCCAACGAAACGCAGATACGCGATTGCGTTCTCGATAACAATGGCCAACATGGGCTCGATATCGGCGGCGAGAGTCAGGGCAACAACGAGACCAACGCCATGCTGATCATGAGCGTTGACGCCTCCGGTAATGGGCGTGATGGAATTCATGATAATTCGTTTTTGGGCTGCACCTTCATTGCGTGTCACACCGCAGCAAACAAGCACCGAAACATCAGCTCCGAGCACAGTTCAATCACGTACTCCGTGTACCTCGGCTGCTACGCCGAAGTGGATGCGCCAGCGGTATTCAAGGGAGGGAATATCGCTGTAGTCGGAGGGGACATGGATATCACCCCAGACTCGACGTACTGGGGCTATGGCGCCGTCAGAGGAGGACCTGGACCCTCGGCCCTGAAAGTAAACAATAACTTTTCCAAGGTGGAATTTTATCGGATCGTCCTGGGGGGTATTTACATCGACCAGGGTGAGCTGAAGACGGGCGGGGAAGGATCCAAAGCGCAAGGATACCTGTATCGAGCGCAAAATTCCGGGCGTACTCGCGGGGTTGTTCTTCCCGACCATCCGAGTGGTGAGCCTGGTTGGAAGACAACGACCGGGAGCCTGACAGAAGATGGCGATGTGACATGGGAATGCTTGGGCAAAGTGGAGCCGGGCGCCGACGCCGGACCAATGGTCATAACGTCCAACACCCTCGGAAGCAAATCGGATTCCACGATCATTCAGGATTTTGATTCTGTCCCGCTGGACAGTCATTTGAATCCCGTCGGCAATGGGTCTTCCCTCTTCCGTACCCAAGTCCGGACAGATCGTCCTCCTGACACTCGCAAGGGCAGGATTGAAACGTCCATGCTGAGCGGAGCGCCTTTCCATACGTACTATCAAACCGCGTACGAAAACGGTCCGGTTCCCGGCGCGCTGATGCTTCCGGAAGCGTGGATTGGAAGACCTGACAATAACGGTGAGCGGCGAATCGGTGTAGTTTATAGCGGAACTCCCTTCGATACCTCGGTGGGTAGCTGCTACTTCTACCGCCCGGGTGATCTGATCCTCAATGCCTACAATGATTCAACGCGCCAAGGCCCGATCGGGTGGGCGGTGCAGGCTCCGTGTGGAAGGGGGAAACTGGCTCGTACCTGGACTCCCGGGACGCACTACCAAATAGGGCAAACCGTCAAGTCGACGCCTGCCAATGACTTCGTGTATCTGTTGACGACATACAAACCCGGTGACCCGTTGGACCCGCACCTCAAGGTCTCCGGTCCAAGTCAGCCGTCGTCCTGGAACCCGAACCAGCCCCAGCAGGTTGGAGCGGTGACTGAGGACAATTACCTAGAGTGGGTGACACTCTATGACCTGGATGTTCCCGCAAACAGAAGGTGCCTTGAACAGATTCCACAGAGCGTGCCAGATCAGAAAAACTCGAACGCGACGGAAATTGGCAAGCTGAGGGAGGATTTCAACGCACTTCTTGCCAAGCTGAGAGCGGCGCACCTGTTGGATTCCGCCATCGAGTGAGCTGGGCGTGGTGAACGTTGATGGCACGAATTGGGCGCCCAGCTCAGCGTGGAGCTCGCATAGCAGGCGGCACTCGGCGGGGGCTCCTTGATTCCCGGCAACGATCGGCAGGAGCGTCGCCGTTACCGGAGCGCCGTTGTGGCGGGGTGTCATCCCAGCCCTCGGCGAGCTTGAAGAGGATGTTCTCCTTGCCCGACACCTTCTTGAACGCGTTGATGAGCTGCTCGGTGCCCTTCTCCGCCCGCGCCCCGATCCGGTGCACCGTGGAGATCAGCAGCTCCACCAGCGTGTCAGTGATTTCCCGCTCCCGCTCGTGCAGCAGCGCGGCCGGCAAGGTCACCCGCAGCGGCACCGGGTGCGTCCGCAGGGGGAGGGCGACTCCACCGCGGCCCGCGCCCGCCGGCCGGCCACCACCTTCGGCGCGACGTCGATGAACAGATCTGGCGGCAACCCGATCGCCCACGCTCACGTTGCCCGGCGCTTCCTTGACAGCGTCCTTACCGGAACCTCGTGTCGGGGCGAGGACCGCCGCCCGGGCATCACCGGGGCGGCGGGGCGGGGCACCGTCAGCGGCGGCCGGTGGTCAGGACGACCAGGAACTGGCCGCCTCCCGCCTCGACGTCGGCGGTCACCGGCAGGCCCGGTACCAGTCGGGAGAACCGGTCCACGAGCCAGTCCGCCGCCTCCCGGGCGTCGCCCTCGGTCGGACAGCGGCCCACGATCTCACGGCCCCCCTTGCGCTCCAACCTCGCGGCAACGGCGATCAACGGCGCGGGTTCGACCACGTACAGGCGCTCCGGCCAGGCGATGGCCACCTTGACCGCGCCCTTGCGGCTGTTGCACCCGCGGTGCGCGAGCCGCTCGGCGACCTTGGCCTTCCGGTCGGCGGTCCGACTGTCGACGCTGGGCCCTTGCGGGTCGTTCACCGACTTGTCGAGGTCGACCTGTTCGTCGCACACCCAGCATCGCCGGCCGTCGCGTTCGGCCACGTCATCAAGAAGACTCATTCGAGCAAACTAGCCTGTCCGGCGGCCGTCCCGGCACACCAGGACCTCGGCGGAGCCTCGGAGGCAGGCCCGACGCCCGATTCGGTCAATCCCGCGGCGCCGTTTCGGGAGCGACGTCCTCGGGCAGCAGCGGCCGCATGAATGTGCGCTCGTAGCGCACGACGCACCCACTGTCGTCGCGAATGCGGTCCGCCGCCACGAAGTCGGGGTCCACGCCGAACAGTTCGCGATAACGCTCGTAAGCGGCCAGGCCGGGGAAGCTGAACAGGGCCAGGGCCCGGTCGCTCGCCCCCTCGGCGGGCAGGAAGTAGCCGTGGTGAGTCCCGCCGTGACGACCTACCAGTTCCATCCAACAACGCCCGAAGCGTTCGAACGCCTCGATCTTGCCGGGATCGATCGTGTAGTGGACGACGCAAGTGATCATCCGCGTACTCTTCCCCGCCTCGGGGATTCCATCACGGCTCGTGCCGGATCATTCCGGAGCCGCTACGCCGCAGGCGACGAGTGACGCCCGCACCTCGGCGAGTGTTCGTCGTGCGAGTTCGCCGAAGGTGTCGTCGTTGGCCGTGTCCGCCCAGCGCTGGTAGGCGATCTTCCAGGCGAGTACGCCCAGTTCGGCGGCCACGCGGGCGGTCAGGTCGGGCACGCCGCGGCGCTCGAGCGCGTCGATCATCGACGCGGTGAGGCCGAGTCCCTTCAACGCTTCGCGTTCGCGCAGTTCCGGATTGGCGGCGATCACCGCCGACCTCCGGGCGCCGAACTCGCGACGATCGGGCGTGAAGACCTGCGCGCCGATCATGTCCAGAGCATGCGCCACCGCTTCGAGCGGACCGGCCCCGGCCGGCGCCGCGTCGAGCCCGTCGACGAGCAATCCGGTCATGCCGCCCCCGCCGAACAGCACCTCCCGCTTGTCCGGGAAGTGCCGGAAGAAGGTGCTCTTCGTGAGCCCGGCGCGCTCCGCGATCTCGATCACCGTCGTGTTCTCGTAGCCCCGTTCCTCGAACAGTTCAAGGGCGGCGAGGACGAGTCGCTCGGGTGCGTCGGGTTGCCATCGGGCCATGAGGACATCGTACGGGACTTGGTCCCGTCACTGGTGTTACGGTGATGAGACCAAGTCCCGTCACGTTTCCCCTGGAGATACGCATGAGCCGAGCCGTTGTCTACGAGACGTTCGGAGGACCCGAGGTGCTGGAGGTGCGAGAGGTCGCCGAGCCGCATGCCGGGCCGGGCGGGATCCGCGTTCGCGTCACGGCGGCCGGTCTGAATCCCATGGACTGGGGTATCGCCGCGCAGCCCGAGGTCGCGGCCCGCTTCGGCGTCACCACACCATCCGGCTTCGGTTTCGACTTCGCCGGGGTCGTCGACGAGGTCGACACTCGCGCCACGGGTTTTGCCGTGGGCGACCGGGTCTTCGGCGGCGCGCTGGGCAGGGCCGTCGCCGATTTTGTGGTGGTCACGACGCCCACCGAGGCGACCGGGCCGCTCTGGCACACGCCGGAGGGCATCGGCGACGAGGTGGCGGCCACGCTTCCGGTCGCCGGCATGACCGCCGCCGCCGCGTTGGCGGTGATGGAACCGCGTTCGGGCGACACCGTCCTGGTCGGCGGCGCCGCGGGGGGTGTGGGCGTGTTCGCCATCCAGCTCGCGAAGCTCGCCGGCGCCAGGGTGATCGGGACCGCGGCGGAGAGCACGTTCGAGTTCCTGCGCCGGTTCGGTGTCGAGCCCGTGGCCTACGGCCCCGGATTGGCGGAGCGGGTACGGGCCCTGGCACCGGAGGGCGTGATCGCGGCGACCGATCTGTTCGGCGTCGAAACCGCCCAGACGGCGCTCGCGCTCGGTGTGCCGCCCGAGCGGATCGCCACGATCGCCGCAGGGCCCAATCCTCCCGGCGGCGTCCGCGCGACCGGCGGTTTCGACGCGGACCCGAATGCCATGAAGCAAATCACCGACGCGATCCTCGACGGCAGGATCACCGTGCCGATCGCCGCGACCTTCCCGATCGAGCGGATCCGCGACGCGGTGACGCTTCAGGCCGGACGCCACGTCCACGGCAAGATCGTGATCACGCCGGGACCTCGTCTGCGCTGAACGACGCGCCCACGCTCCGTTCGTCGCGGCGCCGGGCTCAGACCCAGTCGTTCGAACGGCTCCACACCGTCGCCGGCTTCACCACCCGCTTCCAAACCGGCCCGGTACGCCGCACGGAAAGGTTGCGCGACAGGGCCCACACGCCCCGTCGGTGGCCGGTTCCCGCCACTGGCGACACCGGGCCACGGCCGGCGGCGATCCGTCCGGAGCGGTCGCCGCCGGCACGGAGCATTATTCTAGTACTAGAATAGCGCCATGGACCGAGGCATGACCGCTGCCGAGCTCACGTTGCTCGGCCTGCTGGTGGAGCAACCCAGGCACGGCTACGAGTTGGAGGAGGTGATCTCCGAGCGCGGCATGCGCGAATGGACGGAGATCGGCTTCAGCTCGATCTACTACCTGCTGACCAAACTTCGAGAGCGGGGCCTGATCACCCAGACCGACCCGACCCGATCCCCGGGCGGCAAGACCCGCAAGGTCTACACCGCGACGCCCGAAGGGCACCGGGCATGCGCCGCCGCGGCCGAGGAGGCGATCGCGGAGCTGCATCCGGTGTTCCCGCGCATCCTGGTGGGCCTGGCCAATGCCCCGGCCATCGACCGGGAGCGTCTGCTCGCCGCCCTCGATCGGCGTTCCCGCGCACTCGCGGAACGCATCGAACACGTCGGCCGGGCCGCCACCGCGGACCGGCATGCCCCGGCTTTCGTCCGCGCGATCTTCGACCACGCCCTCGGTCAGCTGTCGGCCGAGGCGAAGTGGCTGTCCGACTACCGAGCATCGCTCGACACACCACCCCACGACCAGGAAGGTGCGGCACGGATGACCCCGTACGACGTGAAGCGCGAGCACAAGGGGCTGTACGCGCCCAAGAACACCACGTGGGCCGTCGTCGACGTCCCCGAGCAGCAGTTCATCGCCGTCGACGGCGCCGGGGATCCGAACACCTCATCCGCCTACGCCGACGCGGTCGCAGCCCTGTACTCGGTCGCCTACACCCTGAAGTTCGCCGCCAAGCGCGCGGACGCCGGCGACTTCGTCGTCGCTCCGCTGGAGGGCCTGTGGTGGGCGGACCGGCCGGAAGTGTTCACCACCCGCGCCAAGGACAGCTGGAACTGGACGATGCTCATCGCCATGCCCCCCTGGATCACGAAGACGATGATCGAGGAGGCGAAGGACACGGCCCTCGCCAAGAAGAAGCTGCCCACGATCTCCGAGGTACGACACCTGACGCTGCACGAAGGATCCAGCGCCCAGGTGCTGCACATCGGCCCCTACGACGACGAGGGGCCCATCCTGCACGAACTCCACCACACCTACTTCGAAGCCAACGGCCTACGGCACGGAGGTCTGCACCACGAGATCTATCTCAGCGACCCACGCAAGACGGCCCCGGAGAAGATGAAGACCGTCCTGCGCCAGCCGGTCCAACCCATCGAGCGGCCCGACAACTCGTAGAATCCCGGCACCGGTTCGTCGGCGAACCACACGCGCACGCCACGAACCGGCACCTCTGGGTGGACCTGAACTCGTAGGCTGCGCCGGACGCGTTCCGACCCCGATCTCGACGCCGGGGTCGGAACGCGCAGGTCCGGAGCGGACGGGCAGTCCCCCCGCGTTCAGGGCCGCGACGACCGGTGATCCCGGTACGGATCACGGCCGGACGCACGGTCGCTGCGGATCAGATCAGACGCAGGTACAGGGAGACGCTGTTACCGGACGCGTTCCAGGCGAACGTCTTCTTGTTGCCCTTGGGGCAGGCGTTGGCGCTGTTGACCGCCACCGAGCCGACGCTGCCGTAGACCTCGGCGCACTTTCCGTCGGCCTTGGTGTCCTTCACGTACCCGTCGACGTAGACCCGGCTGCCCGAACACCAAACGGTCCAGTGGGCCTCGGCGCCGTTGATGTAGACGTTCTTCGTCTCCGGGCAGCGGCCCAGCACGCTCACCTCTTGGGACGGCGCGGCGGGCGCCGCCGAGGCGACCGCCGTCCCGGAGCACGCCGCGAACGCCGCCACCGCAACGAGCCCTGTGATCATGCGTCGTTTCATGGTTTTTCTCCCGTCTGTCATTGGTTTGCAATGGCAGGACGACGCTATCCACGGGGTCGGCCGAGCGCGTCAAACGTGGGGTGTATCCATCCCCACCGCGGTCGTTCTACACCCGCACGTCGATGTACCGCCGTCGTGCCGGCCGCCGGGGATCGGACCTCGATCGCCGGGTTGAACTCGCTTGCAAGGCAACGGACTTGTGGCGTCCTTGCATCCCGAGGCGGATGCGGTTTCCGCACGGGTCCACGCGGCATCGCCGGCGTGGTTCCGCCGTGTGGGCATCCGTCTGCGAGAGTTGGCCCCTCGCGACGATAGCGGCCGGGGCGCCGCACGCACACGCACAAGGGAGTCGACGTGATACCGACCGAGGCGGACCTCACCGAAGCCGTGTACCGGGCCGCCGGTGCCGCCGTCTCGGACCTGTTCCGGGAATACCCGGAACACGACTTCTACTACTGCGCGTTGGTCACGCCGGGCGAGGCCTTCGGGCCGTCGCTGTCGGCCTGGTCGACCCAGGCCCTGGCCGCCGCGTCGGGCGGATCCGCGACCGAGGCCGACATGTTGCGGTGGTCCTACGCGGACTCGCCCTTCTGCACCTACGGGGAGCGCCACCTCGCCCCGATCCGCAGCCTGTTCGACGCCCGACCGCAGGTCTTCGAACTCCCCGACGACGAGGCGGAGGCCGAGTTCGAACTGCGGCTGCGCGCGATGGTCGCGGCCATGGCCCGCCTCGACGCCGAAGGACTCTTCGGCCACGGCGAGCAACGCCTGTCCATCGTCGCCGTCGTCGAGATCCCCGGCGACGAGGTCGAAAACGCCGCCCGCGCCTGTGCCCTGAACCCTCCGGCGGCCGTCGCCGCATATGTGGCCGAGAACTCGCCCGCATCACCACTCTGAAGCTCCCGGCCCTCCTCCCGCCGGAGCAAAACGACGACCCGCGAAGTCGTCGGAGGTGGTACGACGACCGTGCAACGGGGGTCCTTCGTCGGGCCCACCGGGCCGAATGACCCTGCCCGTCGCCGGTGGCCGGGAGCAGAGTCGGGTGGGTGAGCCGGCGAAGAAAGACGGCCTTGCCGGCCGTCCGCCGCAGAACAATCCCACAGATCGGTGAACGACCGTGCCCCACACGCCCCCGGCCCCGACCTCGTCGGCGAGGCACCCCGCTCTCGTGCGCGGACTGACCCGCGAGCAAGTGCGCGAGCGGCTCGCCGAACACGGCCCCAACGTCGTTCGACAGGCGCGACGGACTCCGGTGTGGACGCGCGTGACGGCCCAATTGCGCGATCCGCTGATCCTGGTGCTCCTGGCCGCCGCCATCCTGACCGCGCTGACCGGGGATCCGGCCGACACGGCCGTCATCCTCTTCGTCGTCGCGGTCAACACCCTGGTCGGCGTCGTTCAGGAGATCCGCGCCGACCGGGCCGTCACGGCCCTGTCGGACCTGTCGGTGCCGACCGTGCGCGTGGTGCGCGAGGGAACCGAAGGCGAGGTGGCCGCCGCGGATCTGGTCCCCGGCGACATCGTCCGGCTGGACGAGGGCGACATCGTGCCCGCCGACGCCGTCCTGTACGAGGCGTCGGGCCTGCTCGTCGACGAGGCCGCCCTGACCGGTGAATCGGTGCCGGTGGACAAGTCCGCACTCGATCCGGCCGGTGAGACCACCGCCGACAACGTGCTCCAGGCCGGCACGGTGATCATGCGCGGCCGGGCGCTGGCCGAGGTCACGGCAACCGGCGCACACGGTGCCCTCGGGCGAATCTCCGCCCTGATGCAGGAGCGCCCCGGCCCGACCCCGTTGCAGCGCAGACTCGCCCACCTGGGACGGGTACTCGCCGCCGTGGTCGTCGGGCTGTGCCTGCTCGTCTTCGTCCTGGGGCTGTTCCGGGGAGAGCCGACCGAGTCGATGGCGGTGACCGCAATCAGTCTGGCGGTCGCCGCGGTCCCCGAATCGTTGCCCGCGGTGGTCACCCTGGGACTGGCCCTGGGCGCCCGGCGGATGGCGACACGGGGCGCCATCGCGCGCAACCTGCCCGCCGTCGAGACGCTCGGGTCCGTCACGGTGCTCGCCACGGACAAGACCGGCACGCTGACCGAGGGCCGCATGGTCGCCGAACGAGTGTGGACCGCCCGGACGACGGCCGAACTCACCGGTACGGGCTACGCGCCCGATGGCCGGGTGCTCGTCGACGGGCGACCACTCGACGAAGGTTCCACCCCGGACATCCGCGAGTTGCTCGTCGCGGCGTCGCTGTGCAACGACGCCACTCTCGTACCCCCGGGAACCGACCCCGAGTGGTCGGCGCTCGGGGATCCGACCGAGGCGGCCCTGCTCGCCGCCGCCGGCAAGGTCGGGATCGACTTCGCCATGCTGCGCGAGGAGCACCCTCGGGTGGCGGAGGCTCCCTTCGACAGCGACCGCAAACGTATGACCACCGTGCACCGCGAGCACGACGGCCGCCTACGAGCCGTCCTCAAGGGCGCCCCGGAGGTCGTGCTGAGTGCGCGCTTCGTCACCGCCGACCCCGACCACCTGCACGCCGCGCGCTACGAGGCCGATCTCCTGGCGGCCGACGGATACCGGGTCCTGGCCGTCGCGACCCGCCGCCTGGACGCCGTACCCGAGCGCGCGGAGGCCGCGGAGGAGGGCATGTCCCTGCTCGGCCTGATCGCCATCAGCGATCCGCCTCGGGAGGCCGCCCGCGCCACCATCGCCGCATGCCACGACGCCGGTGTCACGCCCGTGATGATCACCGGCGATCACCCGTCCACCGCACGGGCCGTCGCCACTCGTCTGGGCATCCTGCGCGACGGCGACACCACCGTCCTGACCGGCGCCGACCTGAGCAACGACCCCGAACGGGACCCGACCACCGCACGAGTGTTCGCCCGAACGACTCCCGAACAGAAACTGACGATCATTCAGGCATGGCAGGCCCGGGGTGACGTCACGGCGATGACCGGAGACGGTGTCAACGACGGTCCCGCCCTGCGCCGCGCCGACATCGGGGTCGCCATGGGTGGACGCGGCACGGAGGTGGCCCGCCAAGCGGCGGATCTGATCCTGGCCGACGACGAGATCGGGACCGTCGTCGTCGCGGTGGAGGAGGGCAGGCGCGTCTACGACAACATCCGCCGCTTCCTCGTCTACGGCCTGTCCGGGGGCGCCGCCGAGATCGCCGTGATGATGCTCGGACCGCTCCTGGGACTGCCCCTGCCACTGCTCGCCGCCCAGATCCTGTGGATCAACCTGCTCACCCACGGCCTGACCGGCGTCGCCCTCGGCGCCGAACCCGCCGGTCCCGGCACCATGCTGCGCGCACCCCGCCCACCCGAGCAGAGCATTCTCGGCGACGGCCTGTGGCAGCGGATCCTGCGACTGGGCCTGTGCGTCACCGCGGTCAGCCTTGCCGCCGGGACGTGGGGCGACCAGACCGGGCGAGCCTGGCAGAGCCTGCTTTTCCTGACCCTGCTCGGCGCGCAACTCGGTGTCGTCACGGGCCTGCGGACCCGGCTGCTCACCCGCGCCAACCCGTTCCTGCCGATCACGGTCCTCGCCTCCGCCGCCCTGGGCCTGGCCGGGGTATACGTGCCGATGCTGCGGGACCTGCTGGGCACGCACGCCCTCCCGGCCGGGGACCTCCTGATCCCGCTCGCGGGCGCCGTACTCGGCTTCCTCGCCGCCCGCGCCGACCGATGGATCGCGGCGCGCGGGGCGCGAGCTCGCGGATAGCACTGGGTCGCGGGTACGGCTCACGGCCACGACGACGCCCCACCGGCCACGCCGTCCGCCGGCGTGGTGTCCCGGATGCGGATTGCTCGACGCACGACTGGGGTGGTGGCACCTCCCGGTCTGCGGCATCGACCCGTGTGGCCCCCGCCCGTAGGGCCGTTCGGCCCTTCACCCGACATGGGATGAAGCGCGAGCGTGTGGGCAGAGCGGAACCACGACGACGGACGAGAGGACGAACGATGACGATGGCCACGACTCCCGAGGCACCGGATCTGACGATGGTCGACGCGTGGTGGCGGGCGGCGAACTATCTCGCCGTGGGACAGATCTATCTCCGCGAGAATCCGCTGCTCGCCGAGCCGTTGCGGCCCGGGCACATCAAGCCGCGGCTGCTCGGGCACTGGGGCACCTCGCCCGGCCTGAACCTGATCTACGCGCACCTGAACCGGGTGATCCGCGAACGGGGCACCCACGCCATCCACGTGACCGGCCCCGGACACGGCGGCCCCTCCGCGCTCGCCGCGTCGTGGCTGGACGGCACCTACAGCGAGCGGCACCCGAACATCCCCCGGGACGCGGCCGGCATGGCCACCCTGTTCCGGCAGTTCTCCCAGCCCGGCGGCGTGCCCAGCCACATCGCCCCCGGCGTACCCGGCTCGATCCACGAGGGCGGCGAACTCGGGTACAGCCTCTCGCACGCGTTCGGCGCCGCCTTCGACAACCCCGACCTGGTCGTCGCGTGCGTGATCGGCGACGGCGAGGCCGAGACCGGGCCGCTGGCCGCGTCGTGGCACGGGAACAAGTTCCTCAGCCCCCGCACCGACGGCGCGGTCCTGCCGATCCTGCACCTCAACGGCTGGAAGATCGCCAACCCGACGCTGCTCGCCCGCATGCCGCGCGCCGAACTCGACGCGCTGCTCACCGGGTACGGCTGGCGCCCCATCCACATCGAGGGCGACGAACCCGCCCGCGTACACGCCCGGTTCGCCGCCGCCCTGGAAGAAGCCCTCGACGAGATCACGCACCTCAAGGCGACCGCGCACACCCGCCCCCGATGGCCGATGCTCGTGCTGCGCACCCCCAAGGGCTGGACCGGCCCGCACACCGTCGACGACACCCCCGTCGAGGGCACCTGGCGCTCCCACCAGGTCCCCCTCGCCGGCGTGCGCGAGAACCCGGAACACCTGGCCCTGCTCGACGGGTGGATGCGGTCCTACCGCCCCGACGAACTCTTCGACGCCGACGGGCACCCCACCCCGATCGTGCTCGCCAACGTCCCCGCCGGCGACACCCGACTCGGTGCGGTGCCCGAGGCCAACGGCGGCGCTCTGCTGCGCGAGTTGCCGCTGCCGGACCTGCACGACTTCGCGGTCAAGGTCTCCGAGCCCGGCGCGTCCTCCTCCGAACCCACGCGTGCGCTGGGCGAGTTGCTGCGCGAGGTCTTCGCCCGGACGGCAACCCGCCGCGATTTCCGCCTGTTCGGCCCGGACGAGACCGAGTCCAACCGCCTCGGCGCCGTCTACCAGGCCACCGCCAAGGCGTGGCAGGAGCCGATCACCGACCTCGACACCCACCTGGCCCCGGACGGGCGCGTGGTGGAGATCCTGTCCGAACACACCTGCCAGGGCATGCTGGAGGGCTACCTCCTCACCGGCCGACACGGTGTGTTCTCCTGCTACGAGGCGTTCACCCACATCGTGTCCTCGATGTTCAACCAACACGCCAAGTGGCTGCACGCCTGCCGCGAGATCGACTGGCGCCCACCCATCGCCTCGCTCAACTACCTGCTCACCTCCCACGTCTGGCGTCAGGACCAGAACGGCTTCTCCCACCAGGACCCCGGCTTCGTCGACAACGTCATCAACAAGCGCCCCGAGGTCGTCCGCGTCTACCTGCCCCCGGACACCAACACCCTTCTGTCGGTGGGCGATCACGCCCTGCGCAGCCGCGGCCTGGTCAACGTGATCGTCGCCGGCAAGACGCCGACCCCCGACTGGCTCACCATGGACGAGGCGGTCCTGCACTGCACGCGCGGCGCCGGGATCTGGGAGTGGGCCTCCAACGACGACGGCGACCCCGAGGTAGTCCTGGCCTG
Source organism: Embleya sp. NPDC059237 (assembly GCF_042754105.1). Taxonomy (NCBI): domain Bacteria; kingdom Bacillati; phylum Actinomycetota; class Actinomycetes; order Kitasatosporales; family Streptomycetaceae; genus Embleya; species Embleya sp. NPDC059237. The sequence continues at coordinate 88,537 of NZ_JBHZAE010000021.1, forward strand.
CGCCGGCGACGTACCCACCCTGGAAACCCTCGCCGCCGTCGACCTGATCCGCCGTCACCTGCCCGAACTGCGCGTGCGCGTGGTCAACATCGTCGACCTGATGCGGCTGGTCCCCGAGACGGAGCATCCGCACGGCATGCCCGACCGGGAATACGACGCGTTGTTCGGCACCGACGTCCCGGTGATCTTCGCCTACCACGGCTACCCGTGGCTGATCCACCGCCTCGCCTACCGCCGGCACAACCACGCCCACCTGCACGTGCGCGGCTACAAGGAGTACGGCACCACGACGACCCCGTTCGACATGGTCGTGCTCAACGACATGGACCGCTACCAGCGGGTGATCGACGTCATCGACCGCGTCCCCGGCCTGGGCACCCGCGCCGCGACGGTACGCCAGAGCATGGTCGACGCCCGCACCCGACACCACGCCTGGATCCTCGAACACGGCGAGGACATGCCGGAGGTACGCGACTGGACCTGGTCGACGGACATCCGCAAGCCGAGGCACTGAGTCGAACCGGGCCCGCGAAGTGACCGCACCACCCGAACCGGGTCGCGCAACCGGACACTTCGCGGGCCCCTCCATGCGCCGCCTCGCACCGAGACCAAGGAGAAACCCCGCCATGAGCAGCCGCACCGCCGCCTTACCCGCCCTCACCGCGGACCCCGACCCATCCGACATCGACGCCGCGGTGGACACCCTCGTCGCGGTGGTGTGGTTCCTGGCGCGCGGTGCCTCGCACGGTCGCGGTCCCTCCGGGCCGGCCGCTCCGTCGGCGATCGAGGTATTGGCTCAGCGCTACGCCCGCGGCGAGATCGACACCGAGGAGTACCGCGAGCGCCTGGCGGTCCTGACCACCGGCGCGCACACGCCGCGTGGAAGCAAGGGTCGTGGCCGCGAATCGGATACGCGGGGCGACTGATGGTCCGCGCGGGTGGGCTTCGATCGTCGGTCCCTGTGCGCTCAGTGCTCGATGCGGCCGGTCCAGTTCGGCTCCACGACCGCCCACTCGCGCTCCCAGGCGCGGGCTCGGCGGCGGGAGGTCAGCAGGTGCTCCGCGCCGAACGCCCCGGCCGTGACCATGAACGTCGCGGCGAACGCGAGCATCCCGGCGGTGATCGCGTCGACGACGATCGCGTCGTGGGTCGGTGGGGGCGGGGTGGGTCGGCCCTCGGCGTCGAGCCAGATGCCGGTCGTGTCGCCCGCCGCTCCCCCGAGCGGCACCTGCGCCACGCCGGTGTGGGTGGTGCCATCGGCCGCGACCCAGCTCACATCCGCCGCCACCGTCTCCGCGCCGGGTCTGGCCACGGTGGGCGGCTTGGTCATCAGCACGGCGGAAACCCGGTGCTTGTGCGCGAGTTCGCGGCTCCGAGCGGTCTCGCCGGAGTGGATCTGGACATGGACGGCCGCCAGGACGACCAGCGGCACCAGGATCAGGGCCAGGATCGTCAGCGCGAGCGTGGACCGCAGGTGCGTGACGTCGCAGCGCCGATACAGCGGCTCGCGGCCGAGGAGGGCGCGCATGCGGCGTCGCCCTCGTGCGAGCGTTCCGGGCCCGTGCGGCCTCGCGGCGTTCATGGCGCGGTGGCGGGTATCGGCACGACCGCCACCGGGCAGGACGCATGGTGCAGTACCGCGTGGGTGGTGGGGCCCAGGCGCATCGGGAAGGGGCCGTGGGCGCGGTGGGCGGCGACCACCAGCAGATCCGCGTGCGCGGCGACGCCGATCAACGCGTAGGCGGGCGCCCCGGTGGTGACCATGGCCTCGATCGTGACGTCCGGCGCCTTGGCCCTGATCGGCTCCAGGATCTCGGTCAGGAAATGGTCGTGGCCGGCCGCCATGTCCAGCGGGTCGCCCAGCAGTGGCGCCACCACGCCCGGGAAGTAGCCCGCCATCGTCAGGGTCCACACGTGGACGGGGATCACCCTGCCGCCGATGAGGCGCGCCCGCTCCACGGCGAACTCGACCGCCGGCGTGTCGCTGTGATCGGCGACGCCCACGACGACGCTCGGGGTGTCCACCTCGTCGGCCTCCTCGGGCACGACCACCACGGGGCAGGACGTGTGCGCGCACACCCGCAGGGACACCGATCCGAGCAGCAGGCCCGCGAAGCCGCCGTGGCCCCGCGTGCCCACCACGATCGTCTCCGCCCGCCGGCTCGCCTCCAGGATCGCGTCCGCGGCGGGTCCCTCGGCCAGTGAGGTCTCGACCGCCAGGTGGGGGTGTGCCGCGCGGCTCCGGGCTGCGGCCTCTTCCAGGAGGGCCCGGGCTCCCCGGCGGACCTCGTCCGCGCGGGCGTGGCCGCCGAGAGCGGCTTCCGGGACGGCCATCGTCAGGTAGAGGGGCGTCTTCGCGGCGGCGGCGGCGCGGGAACCCCACACGAGCGCGCGCTCACCTCCGGGCGAGCCGTCGTAGCCGACCAGGACCCCGAGGTCGGGGAGATGGGTTCCGGTGCTCATGACTTGTCCAATCGTCGCCGAACGACGTCTCGGGCGGCGGAGTCGGGTTTGCGACATCCGGTCGGCCCCTCACCCTCAGCCTGCGCCCACGCGACCGCCGGACACAGGGCTGCCCGGTACCGCGGGACCGGGACCTTCGGCCCGGTCGACCACCCCCACCGGCCCTGTGCCGGAGGTCGCGAAGGCTCGATGGTGGAGACAGGGCTCTTCCGGTCGGAACCGGTATCTCCCCCGCCTGCCCGCACCCTGACATTCGCCACGTGCTCACAACCGAGACGACCAACACCACCCGAAGGAGCTCGACATGGAATCGCTCGGCACCCGGTCCGACCGGGAAACGATGGACGTGGCCTCCCGGCGTGGTCTCGTGCCGGCCGGCGGCGCCGCCGAGGACCGCTCGAAGGGCCGGATCGTGGTCGGCCTGGACGGCTCGTACGGGTCCGCGGTCGCCCTGCGGTGGGCCGCGCGGGAGGCGGCGGAGCTCGGCGTCGTCCTGGACGTGGTCGCGGCCTGGACCGACGCAGACCCCGAACGTCCGACCCTGGACCACCCGGACGCCCCGCTGTCGGTGGCCCGCGAGCGGCTGGAGCGCGCGCTGGCGGACCTCGTGCGGGTGCCGATCCCGCCGGAGCGCATCGTGGCCACCCCGCTGCACGGCAGCGCCGGCGAGGTCCTGGTCGCCCGCGCACGCGACGCCCGGTTGCTCGTACTGGGCACCAGCGGCATCGAATGCCCCACGATCCCCGGCCCCACCGGGCTGTACTGCCTGCGCCACAGCGCCACCCCGGTGGTCTTCGTCCCCGCGCCGGACGCCTGATCCCACACAATCACCCGGCACCCGACCGCCCGACTGCCCGAGCCTGACGTCCAGGCTCGGGCGGTCGGTCGTTCACGGCGTCCCCGGGGTCCGGTTCCCGGCGACGCGGTTCACGGTCGCACCGGGCCCGGGTGCAGCCGACGTCCGGTGACGCGGCCCGAGGAGACGTAGTCGATGCCGCACGCGTCGAAGAAGTGGATCGAGTCGGGGGCACCGCCGTGTTCCCCGCCTACGCCGATGCGCAGGTTCGGTTGGGTGGCGCGGCCCAGGTCGACGCCGGTGCGCACCAGGCGGCCGACGCCGTCGCGGTCGATGGTCTCGAACGGGGAGGCCGCCTGGATGCCGCGTTCGAGGTAGGCGGTGAGGAAGGACGCCTCGGCGTCGTCGCGGGACAGGACCCGGGTGGTCCGGGTCAGGTCGTTGGTGCCGAAGGAGAAGAAGCCGGAGCGGGGTGGTGTTCAGGTGCGGAAGAGGGCGACCTTGAGCGCGCCGGTCACCGCCGCGCGGGAGAAGACGTCGTAGGCGGTCGGCATTCGGTCAGGCCGATGCGCGGTGCGGCAAGGTACCGGCGAAGACCGCGGCCTGGACGCGGCGTTCGAAGCCGAGTTTGTGCAGCATCGTGGAGACGTAGTTCTTGACGGTCTTCTCCGCCAGGTGCAGACGCTCGGCGATCTGGCGGTTGGTCAGGCCCTCGGCGACCAGGTCGAAGATCCGGCGTTCCTGGTCGGAGAGGGACGCCACGCGCGGGTCCTCGCGTGTTCCGGTGCGGACGCGGTCGAGGACCTTCGTGGTGATCGCCGGATCCAGGAGCGAGCGGCCGGCGGCGACCTCTCGGACCGCGCGCACCAGGTCGGCGCCGCGGATCTGTTTGAGGACGTATCCGGCGGCGCCGGCCATGATCGCGGAGAACAACGCGTCCTCGTCGTCGTACGAGGTCAGGATCAGCGCGTTGATCTCGGGAAAGGACGACCGCACCGCGCGGCACACGTCGACACCGCTGCCGTCCGGCAGGCGCCCGTCCAGGACGGCGACGTCGGGGCGCAGGGCCGGTATTCGTCGCACCGCTTCGAGGGCGGACGCCGATTCGCCGACGATCTCGATGTCCGCCTCGGCGCCGAGCAGGTCGGCCAGGCCGCGACGGACGATCTCGTGGTCGTCGAGGAGGAACACTCTGATCGTGGCGGGCGAATCCGCGTTCGACGCCGTCGGCGCGAGCGTGCGTGTGGCGCCGGAGAGGCGGGGCAGGCGGGCTCCGGCGACGGCTTCGGTGGTGATTCCGGTTTCCATGGTCTGCTCCCCGAGGGTGACGGACGCGTTCGCCCGGTCGGGTCGACGCGATGATCAGTCTCGGGGCGTGCGGGATCATCGCGACAGGGCCGGTGGTCCCGGGACCATCAGGGCCGGGTGGCCCCCGCCCCCACGGGCGCCGGGGACGATGCGCGGACGACCGCGGGATCGATCGGGCCTCGTCGGGGCGCGGCCGGGCCCACGAAACGGCAGGCGATCGTGCGGTCGAGTCCCACCAGGCGGATGACCCGGGCCGGTTGGCCGTGGACCCCGGTCAGAACCAGCGTGGTGTGGGCGCGGGCGCACTGGCGCCGAAGCCGTAGGAACAGGTCGATACCGGAGGTATCGCAGAAAACGAGCGCGCCCAGATCCAACCGAAGTTCGTCGGGGCCGGTTCGGGCGAGGGCGACCAGGGTCGGTTCGATGCTCGCCGCGCTGTCCAGGTCCAGTTCGCCGCGCACTTCCACGGTGAGGTGAGTGGCGGAAGACGCCGCACCACGGTGTCCGGTCGGGGTCGTCGCGATGGTGATCACTATGGTCTCGCTTCCTGGGCTGTCGCTTTCCGCCGGCGCGTCTGCGCGATCAGTTCAGCGGAAGTGCCGGCCGGGTGCCCAGAGGCGGACGGCTCCCGAACGGGGCCGAAGGTCCCGTCCGGGCTCGTCGACGTGTGGGCCCATGCGCTGGCCCGCCCCAGTGGTCAAGCGGCGTGTCCTTGGGGCTTCGAGGGACTCTGCGGTGGGGCGGGCTGCTCGATGGACGTCATGGGGACGGCAGCCGCCTGCTCGCCGTACTCGCCGCGGTCGCGCTTGAGGAGGATGTAGACGGGGATGCCCAGCAACACGGCGAACAGCCCGTAGTAGACGGTCTGGTAGCCGCTGCCCTGGATCGACCAGTAGGAGAATGCCAGGGCGGTGCCCGCCACGAGCACGTCCCGGACGAAGCGGCCCCGACTCCCCTGGCGGGCGTGCGTGAGCAGCCAGTACAGCTGGGCGGCGGCGGAGAACAGGTAGGGGATCGCCGCGGTCAGCACGCTCAGCAGCACGATGCTGGTGAAGACGTTGTCGAAGCTGGTGTAGGCGGCCACCGTGATCAGCGAGGCGAGGACGGTGGCGGCGAGGATGCCGAAGACGGGGGTGTCGCCGCGCTTGCGGGCGAACGCCTTGGGGAACAGGCCCTCGCGGGCCGCCGCGTAGGGCATCTCGGCGCAGATCATCGTCCAGCCGCCCAGCGCGCCGATCCCGGACACGATCGCGGCCACCGCGACCGCGTTGCCGGCCCACGAGCCGCCCGCCATGTTGTCGGCCGCGTCGGTGAACGGCGCCGTGGAGGAGACGAGTTCGGCGTGCGGGACGGCGCCGAAGACGGCGAGCGTGCCGAGCAGGTACACCGCCGCGCAGGCCAGGGTGCCGTAGACGGTGGCGCGCGGCACGTTGCGGCCGGGCTCGCGGACCCGGCCCGCGGCGACCGAGACCGTCTCCAGCCCGATGTAGCTGAACAACGCGATGGCCGCAGCGGCGGAGATCGCGCCCATCGGGGACCCGCCGTGGGCGTTGAAGGTGCCGAGGTTGTCCGTGTCGAGGAAGAGCAGACCGACGGTACCCATCAGGATCAACGGAACGAACTTGAGCACGGTGGTGACGACCTGGAAGGCGCCCATGCTGCGCAGTCCCGCCAGATTGATCGCCGCGGGGATCCACAGGCCCGCCAGCGCGATGGCCACCGATACCCACGTGTCGTGGCCGGTGTTGACGAACACCTCGACGTAGCCGACCCAGGCCACCACGATCGCGGCGTTGCCCGCCCAGGCGGTGATCCAGTACGACCAGGCGTTGAGGAATCCGGCGAACTCGCCGAACGCCTCCCGGGCGTACACGTAGGGACCGCCGCTGCCCGGAACCCGCCGGGACAACCCCCCGAACGTGACCGCGAGCGCCAGGGCGCCGACGGTGACGATGGCGAACGCGACCAGGGAGATCGGGCCGTACGGCGCAAGCGCGGCCGGCAGCGCGAACACGCCGGTGCCGATGATGCTGCCCACCACCAGAGCCGTGGCGGTGGGCAGACCGAACGTCGAGCCGGAGCGGCCCGCTTCATCGGTGGGCGCACCCGATTCCCCGGCTGTGCGGTGGTCGGTGGTCGTTCTTTTCCCGAGCATGGCGCGTCCTCGTCGTCGCGATGGGGTTCGACCGAGCGGGGCGGGATGCCGTGGACGTTCTGCGCCGGCCGAACGTTTGCAGCGTGGTGGCCGCCGTGTCGGCACGCCCGTGCCGAAGGTCCCGACCCGAACGCCGATGGTCACCCCGCCCGCCCCGGCCGTACGGCGCCTCGACGCCGGCTGCGCGGATCGGACCGGGCCGAACGGCCCGGTGCACCGGGCAACGCGGCCCTGTCCCGGCACCCGAATCGGCGACAGGCTCGTGGTGTCCGACCGAAGACGTCGCCATCGACGCCTCGCCGACTCGCCGCATTTCGACCAGGGGGTTCGCATGTTGCAACGCAAGATCGAGGACGTCATGACCCGTGACGTGGTCACCGTCGGCCCCGACACCGAGTTCCGCGACATCGTCGCCGCGTTGCACGCCCGGCGGATCAGCGCCCTGCCGGTCGTCGACGACGAGCGGCGGATCCTGGGCATCGTCTCGGAGGCGGACCTCCTGCGTGCCCAGGTGGAACAGGCCGAGGACACCCACCTCCTGCCGGGCCTGCGCCGACTGGCCAACCGACACACCAAGGGCGAGGGCCACACGGCGCACGAGTTGATGACCACTCCCGTGGTGAGCGTGGAACCCGTCGCCGGCACCCTGCGCGGCGCGCGTCTGATGGACCGCCATCACGTCAAGCGCCTCCCGGTGGTCGACGCGGACGGTCGGCTGATCGGCATCGTCAGCCGCTGCGACCTGCTGCGCACCTTCCTGCGTCCGGACGCCGAGATCCGCGCCGAGATCGAGCAGGACGTACTGCGCGCGGCGCTGTGGCTGGAGCCCGGCACGATCGTGGTGGACGTGCGCGACGCGGTGGTGTGCCTGTCCGGGGCGGTCGACAACCGCAGTCTCATCGACATCGTGCTGCGGCTGTGTCGTGCCGTCGACGGCGTCGAGAGCGTGACCCACACCCTGACCTTCGACTTCGACGACAGCCACATCAGGCCCGGACCGGCGCACTTCGGCCGCCGCGTGCTGCCCGGCCGTTGAGGAGAGCACCGTGTTCCACGTCTCCGGCCGCATCGGCCTCATCCCCAAGCAACACCTGGATCGGCTCCTGGCGTTCGGCCGGCCGGTCACGTTCGAGCCGGGCACCCGCCTGTTCGAGGAGAACCGGCCGGCCCGCGCCTTCTGGCTCGTCGAGGGCGGCTCCGTCTGCCTGGACGTGCACGTCCCCGGCGGGCCCGCGGCGACCGTCGAGACACTGGGACCGGGTGAACTCGTCGGCTGGAGCTGGCTGTTCCCGCCCTACCGGTGGCACCTGGGTGGCCGCGCCGTCGGCACTGTCCGGGCCGTGGAGTTCGACGCGGGCGCGGTGCGGGCCGAATGCGAGCGCGATCCCGACTTCGGCCGAGCGATCACCCTCGCGTGCGCGCAGGTGGTCGCCGACCGCCTCCAGGCGAGTCGACTGCGACTGCTGGACCTGTACGGGCCCCACCACTCGACGAACAACGAACCCGCGGAGGGCTGAGAGGGCGCAGGCTCCGGAACCTTTCGGTGGCCGGGGCCTGTGGCGTGCCCGGAGGGCGTCGACGCGGGCCGCGTTTGATCGAAGGGCCGAACGGCCCTGCCGGTGGCCGCCGGCTTCGGTACACGCTGTCGTATCCCGCGGTCGGCGGGGCGACCCGTATTCCATCCACACTCGATTCCAGGAGTTCGACGTGAACGACAACTCTTCCACCGGCGCAACGGCCGCCCACGACGACGGGGCCGTGCGCGGTCACGTCGTCGTGGGCGTGGACGGTTCGCCCATTTCGGATCTCGCGACGCATCGGGCCGCCGACGAGGCGGCGCTGCGTCACGTGCCTCTGGAGGTCATGCATGTCGTCGACCGGGTCCCGGCCGATGGCGACGAGGACCGTGCGGCGCGGTTACGGCAGGAGGCGCGGATTCTGGTGGGTGACGCCGCCGAGCGTGCCCGACGACGCCGACCCGAACTGGAGGTCGTCACCACGGTCGCCCTCGCCCCGACCATCCCCACTCTGGAGGAGGCCTGCGAGCGCGCGGCGCTCGTCGTGCTCGGCAGTCGTGGTCGGGGCGGCTTCGCGGGCCTGCTGCTGGGCTCGGTCTCGTTGTCCGTCGCGGCCTCGTCTCGCTGCCCCGTTCTCATCGTCCACGCACGACACGGCAACGCCCCGGCGGACGAACCGGGCACCGTCGTGGTGGGCGTCTCCGACTTCGACTGCCACCCCGCCGTCGAGGCCGCGTTCGTGGCGGCCCAGGCACGAGGTGTGCCGTTGCGTGCGCTGCACGCCTGGACACCGCCGGTGTCCCCGGCCGCGCCCTATGCGGCCCCGCTGTGGTCCGGCGACGAGGGACGCAGGGCCGCCGAGGCCACGCTCGGCGCGGCTCTCGCTCCGTTCGTGGACAAGTATCCCGAGGTGTCCGTCACCGAGCAGGTCGTGTGTGACATTCCCACTCACGCGCTTTTGTCCGCCACGGACGAGGCCGATCTGATCGTGCTGGCCGCCCATCGCCGTCACGGCCGCTTCGGCCCCAACCTCGGCCACGTCGCCCATGCCCTGCTGCATCACAGCAAGGCTCCGGTTCTGCTGATCCCCATCGATTGACGCGTCCCCCAGCACAGGTCGGCCGAGGCCGCCGGGCGTTCAACCGCCCGGCGGCCTCGACGTGTTCGGTGTGTCAGTCCGATGGCACGACCAAGAGCGGCGCGTGCGCGTGGTGCAGCAAGGCGATCGCCGTGTGTCCAAGGCGGGGTCCGAAGTGGTGCGGCGAGGGATGCCGCCCGACGACGACCAGGCCCGCGTCCCGCGACGCCGCGACGAGTGCGGCGCCGGCACCTCCCTGGACGACGCGTTCCTCGACCGCCACCCGCGGGTGGGTCTCCCGCAGCGGCGACACCACGGTCGCGAGCACCCGGCGCGCGAACTCCTGGGCGCGGTGGTAGGGCGTCTCGGCCCCCTGTGGCTCTCGCAGCGCTCGCGGGACATCGGGGAAATCCCAGGCGTGCACCACGATCAGGCCCACCTCACGTGCTCGGGCCTCGGCGAAGGCGCGCTCCAGCGCGGGTCGGCTGTCCTCGTCGGCAACGCCCACCACCACGGGCCGCTCGGCCGCCACCCGGGTGCGGACCACAAGGAGGGGGCAGGGCGCCCGACCGGCCAGGGCCAGGCTCACCGACCCGAGCAGGATCCCGGCGAACGCACCGTGTCCACGGCTTCCCACGACCAGCAGATCGGCCCGCTTGGCGACCTCCAGCAGCCCCGCCACGGGGCTGTCGCGCACGACCGAGGAACGTATCCCGATCTCGTGCTGTCGCGACCGGGCAACGTCCGTGGCCTCCCGGCGGATCCGTTCGACGTGGTCGCTCAGCGCCTCGCGGTAGCCGGCGTACCGCTCGTGCGCCGATCCCTCCCAGGCGAACACGATCTCCAACTCCGCGCCCCGGCGGGCGGTTTCGTCGGCGGCCTCGATCACGGCGGCGGTCGCCTCGGGCGAACCGTCGGTCGCCGCGACGACGAGCGGTGTCCGGTCCATGTCACGTCTCCATTCACGCGGGTGGGTGACGCCTCGTGCTCACCGTCGCGCTCGCTCCCGGACGCCCGACAGGGCCGACCGGCCCTGCGCGGGGGCCGATCGACCCGTCCGGTGCCGACGCCTGCGTCAACGGATCGTGCCCATCCCGGCTCGCACGTGCCGCTTGAAGGCCGGTGGAAAGGCCCGGATCAGCCGGTCGAGTGCATCGGCCAACTCCCGTACCGCAGCCTGTCCGTAGGCGTTGAGCGTGGGCTCGGACCGGGCTTGGTGAGCGAGCACTTCGTCGTCCACCGCGGCGGCGGCGCAGCGGGCGACCTCGCCGGGCATCACGAGCAGGCTCTGCGCGTTGTCGGCGAGCAGGCACCACGGTGGCACGGTGGTGGGGACCATCGGTGCCAGACGCCGCCAGGACGGTCCGACGGTCATCGAGGCCGCGACCGGCGCGAGTCGGCGGCGCAGGTCGAGGAACGGGGTCAGGAACGTGCTCAGGTCGGTTTCCGCCTGGTGCACCTCGTGGACCACCGCGGCGCGCACCGTGGCCATCGCCCCGAATCGCATCGCCGCGGCGCCTGCCAGGGCGCCGATGAGTGTGCCGCCGGCGGTGATCCACGCGATGGTGACCTCGGACGCGGCCACGGCTCCCCCGACCCTCGGCGTGCGTGCGGTGTACCGGTCACGCTCGCACGCGCCGTTGTGCTCCCGATCCCGGGTCGCCGTTTCCGGTCAGTGGGCACGGAGTCCGTGTGCGCGGAACTGCGCGCGGACGCGCTCGACCAGTCCGGCCCGCGGCAGTGGCGTATCTCGCAACGGGAAGGTGATGCCCAGGTCGTCGTACTTGGCGGCGCCGAGTTTGTGGAAGGGCAGCACGTCGACGCGTTCGACGTTGCCCAACCCTGCCGCGAACGCCGCGAGTTCGTCGATCATCGCGGGATCCTCGGTCAGCCCCGGGACCAGCACGAAGCGCAGCCACACCGGGATGCCCAGGTCGGCCAGGCGCCGGGCGAACACGAGCGTGGGCGCGAGTTCGCGGCCGGTGAGTCGACGGTAGGCGTCGGGATCGAAGGACTTGACGTCGAGCAGGACGAGGTCGGTCGCGGACAACAGGCGATCGCCGGCGCGGGCCCCGAGGTATCCGGAGGTGTCCAGCGCGGTGTGCAGGCCCAGTTCGCGACAGCGGCACAACACCGCCTCGACGAACGGGGCCTGGAGCAGGGGTTCGCCGCCGGTGATCGTGACGCCCCCGCCGCTCGCACGCAGGAAGTCCCGGCATGCCTTGATCTCGTCCATCACCGCGTCGACGTCCGTGCGCCGGCCGTCGCGCAGGTGCCAGGTGTCCGGGTTGGCGCAGTACAGGCAGCGCAGCGGGCAGCCGTTCACGAACAGCACGAAGCGGGTCCCGGGCCCGTCCACGCCCGTGGACATGTCCCACGAGTGCACCAGCCCGATGTCGCCGTTGTTGCGGGGGTGGGTGCCGTGCACGGTCGGGCCCGGGATCGCTCGCACCGTGCTCACCGGGCCTCGTGGAAGGTCCGGCCGATCACGTCGAGCTGCTGCTCGCGGGTCAGGCGGACGAAGCGGACCGCGTATCCGGAGACGCGGATGGTCAGGTCCGGGTACCGCTCGGGGTGTTCCATGGCGTCGGTGAGCGTGGCCCGGTCGAGCACGTTGACGTTCATGTGGAAGCCGCCGGAGGCGAAGTAGCCGTCGAGCAGGCCGACCAGGTTGTCGGCGCGCTCGCTCGGATCGTGGCCGAGTCCCTCGGGGGTCACGGTCGAGGTCAGCGAGATGCCGTCGCGGGCCGACTCGTAGGGGATCTTGGCGACCGACAGCGCGGAGGCGGCCATGCCGTGCCGGTCGCGGCCGTTCATCGGGTTGGCCCCGGGCGCGAACGGTGTACCGGCGCGGCGCCCGTCGGGGGTGTTGCCGGTGTGTTTGCCGTAGACCACGTTGGAGGTGATGGTCAGCACCGACAGCGTGTGCTCGGCGTCCCGATAGGTGGGGTGGCGCCGCAGTTTGGTCAGGAACGAGCGCACCAGGCCGACCGCGATCGTGTCGGCGCGGTCGTCGTTGTTGCCGAACGCGGGATACTCCCCCAGGACGCGGTAGTCGACGGCCAGGCCGGTGTCCGCGTCGCGGATCACCTCGACTCCCGCGTGCCGAACCGCCGAGAGGCTGTCCGCGACCACCGAGAGTCCGGCGATGCCGCAGGCCATGGTGCGGTGTACGGGATGGTCGTGCAGCGCCATCTCCAGGCGCTCGTAGGCGTACTTGTCGTGCATGTGGTGGATGATGTTGAGCGCGTCGACATAGACGCCCGCCAGCCAGTCCAGGACGTGGTCGAACGCCGCGTCGAGCTCCGCCGGATCGAGCCGATCACCGGTCAGCGGAAGGGACTTCGGGCCGACCTGCTCGCCGCTGATCTCGTCCCGGCCGCCGTTGATCGCGTACAGCAGGGCCTTGGCGAGGTTGACCCGGGCGCCGAAGAACTGCATGTCCTTGCCCACGGCCATCGCCGACACGCAGCACGCGATCGCGGTGTCGTCCCCGGTGCGCGGGCGCATCAGGTCGTCGGACTCGTACTGGATCGAGCTGGTGTCGATGGAAACCTGCGCGCAATAGCGCCTGAAGGCGAGCGGCAACCCGGGCGACCACAGCACGGTCAGGTTCGGCTCGGGCGCGGGCCCCAGGTTGTACAGGGTCCGCAGGTAGCGGAAGGAGGTGCGCGAGACCAGCGGACGCCCGTCGGTGCCGATGCCGCCGAGGGATTCGGTGACCCAGGTGGGGTCGCCGGAGAACAGCGTGTCGTACTCGGGGGTGCGCAGGAAGCGGATGATCCGCAGCTTGATCACGAAGTCGTCGATCAGCTCCTGGGCGCGGCTCTCGTCGATGCGGCCCTCGCGCAGGTCCCGCTCCAGGTAGACGTCCAGGAACGTGGAGGTGCGGCCGAGCGACATCGCGGCGCCGTTCTGCTCCTTGGTCGCGGCCAGGTAGGCCAGGTACAGCCACTGCACGGCCTCGTGCGCGGTGGCCGCAGGGCGGGCGACGTCGCAGCCGTAGGTCGCGGCCATCTCCTTCAACTCGACCAGGGCGCACATCTGTTCGGCCAGTTCCTCCCGATCCCGGATCACCTCGGCGGTGGCGGACAGCGAATCAAGGGCGCTGCGGTCGGCCCGCTTGGCCTCGATCAGCCGGTCCACGCCGTACAGGGCCACGCGCCGGTAGTCGCCGATGATCCGCCCCCGGCCGTAGGCGTCCGGGAGCCCGGTGATCAGACCCGCTCGGCGCGCGCGCAGGATCTCGGGGGTGTACGCGTCGAAGACGGCGTCGTTGTGGGTCTTGCGGTAGGTGCCGAACACCGCGCGCACGAACGGGTCCATCTCGTAGCCGTAGGCGCGCAGGCCGCTCTCGACCATGCGCAGCCCGCCGCCCGGCATGATCGCCCGCTTGAGCGGGGCGTCGGTCTGCAGGCCGACGATCAGCTCCCGGTCGCGGTCGATCCAGCCGGGGGCGTGCGAGGTGATCGTGGACGGCGTCGCGGTGTCCACGTCCAACACACCCTTGCGGCGCTCCTCGGGGAACAGCGCGGACACCCGCTCCCACACCGCGCGCGTGCGCACGGTGGCCTCGCACAGGAAGTCCGCGTCGCCGGTGTAGGGCATGTGGTTGGTGTGGATGAAGTCGCGGACGTCGACGCCGTGTTGCCAAGCCCCGGAGCGGAAGTCGCGCCAGGGCGCGAGGTCGACATCCGAGGGGGATGTGGTGGTGGTCGTCATGGTGGCCTCTCGATGGACTCGATCGACTCGATCTCGGCACCTCACACACTGGCCGCCCCCCACCGCGCCGGGCAGGGGCGGACGGCCCGATCGACGCTGCCGAACGGCCCGGCCCCGGGGGGTGTCGAGCCGGTTCGCCGAGGGACGTCACGTGCCCTTTCCGGTGGCGACGAGTGAACGTGTCTGGTGAGCGATCTCGATGTCCTCGCGGGCGGTGACGACGAGCGTGCGGACCGGGCCGCCGGCGGCGCCCACGTCGGCGTCGCCGCGCGCCTCGGCGTTGGCGCGCGGGTCGAGGCGCACGCCCAGGAAGGCGAGTTCGCGAACGGCGTCGGCCCGGATGGCGTCGTCGTGTTCGCCGACTCCGCCGGTGAAGGCGAGCACGTCCAGGCCGCCCATCGCGGCGGCCATGGCGGCGATCTTCGTCCGGAGTCGATAGGCGTAGATCCGGCGGGCGATCGCGGCGCGCCGATCGCCGGCCTCGGCCGCGGCGCGGATGGCCCGCATGTCCCCGCCGTGTCCGGCCAGCGCCGCCATGCCTCCGCCGTGTTCCAGCGCCTGTTCGAGGTCTTCCACGGCGACGCCTTGGCGCTGGAGCCACAGGATCAGGCCCGGGTCGACGTCGCCCGCCCGGGTCGCCATGACCAACCCCTCGGCCGGGGTGAATCCCATGGTCGTGTCGACCGACTCGCCGCCGCGTACGGCGGCCAGCGAGGCCCCCGCGCCCAGGTGGCAACTCACCACCCGTGCCGACGCCGGGTCCACGCCCGCCAGTTCGCAGGCCCGCCGGGCGGCATACGCGTGGGACAGGCCGTGGAAGCCGTACCGGCGCAGCCCCCACTTCGTGCGCCAGCCCTCGGGCAGGGCGTACGTACTCGCCTCAGCCGGCAGCGTGCGGTGGAACGCGGTGTCGAAGCAGGCGACCGCCGGCACGCCCGGCAGCGCGCGACGAACCGCGTCGATCCCCGCGAGCGCCCGCCCCTGGTGCAGCGGCGCCAACGGCGCGAGGCCGGCGATCCGCGCGAACACCGACGGATCGAGCCGGGTCGCACCGGTGAACTCCGCTGCGCCGTGCACCACCCGGTGTCCGACGGCGTCGACGGTCCCGGCATCGCGCAGAAATCCGGACACCGCCCCGTCCGGAATCACATCGGGGCACTCGATGGTCGACGCGCACACGACGGTGTCGCGCGCGTCGAGTACCGACAGCTTCACGGTCGACGACCCGGCGTTGACGACAAGGACTCGATCGGGGCTCGTCATGTGTACTCCTTCGCGATTGATCTGCATTCGATGCGCGGACCCGGGGATCGCATCCGCGGCGCACTCTCGGCAACCGAGACTCGCACGGGTTCAGGCGTCACCCATCCGGGGACGCAACCTGCGACCGGTGACATCCCTCGGACGGACCCGGGTCCACACCTCCGGGACGCCTTCGGACCAGGTGCGGGCCTCCGCCGTCGCCAACCGGGCCGTCTCGGCCGGATCGGTCACGGGCTCGGCGTCGCCGATCACGAGCACACTCCACCCCAACCGGGCGATCCGAATCAGCTCGTCCACCTCGAAGGCCACCCGCCCGACCAGATCGGCGGGCCGCGAGCCCACCGCGCTGCGGTAGATCACATCCGTGCCGTCCATCAGGTAGTCGACCGGCAGCGAACGGCTCCCGGGTCATCGCCGGGGCAACGCGCCCGACGTCGTGCAGGAACAGTCGGGCCCGGCACTCCTCCTCGGTCATCACGACCAACTCCCGCGTCTCGGGCGCGGCAGGGGACGCGGGTGCCGGTTCCGGCGCGGGCGGCGCCTCCGCGATGCCGCGCAACAGGTGTTCGGCGCTGGTACCCAGTGCCGCCGCCAAACCCGTGAGCGCCGCGAACGACACCGGCGCGGACCCCTCCTCCAAGTGTTCGAGCCAGTCCACCGACAGGTCCGTACGGCGCGCGAGTTGCCGCACGGTGAGCCCGAGGCCACGTCGCCGCAGCCGTACGCCGACCGCCAGGACAAGGTGGTCGGGGCGGTGTGTACCCGCCGTTTCATCGTCCATGTGTGCCGCCTCCGTGGATAGGTGCGCTATCTCCTCCGACGGTTGCGCCACAGGGAGGATTCCGGCAGGGCCGTTGGACCCGCTCGAACGGAAATCGGCCGGGTTCGAGGGCACTTGCGAGGCGTTCGGCCGGATCACTCGCCCTGGATTTCGGGTGTGCGGTGATACAGCGTCACAGGGACATACGGCCAGGCCGGGGTGAAGGGGGCGAGGGCCGTCCGGACGGCACCTCGTACACGGCGGAAGGCGGTTGCCGTCGGGGAGGCGGCGACCGTGATGTCGGCGACGACGACGCTCTCGCGCGCTGTCAGGCCGACGTGCACGTCGGCCGGCGCGGTCACCCCGGCGAGCGCGCGGGACACCGCACGTGCCACCACCCGGTGCGCGGTGGGACCGACCGGGGAGAACGCGCGGTGGCACGCGGCCTCGACATCCGCCGGCCCGCACACCACGTCCGCGTGCGACAGTGTCCAGGTCCCGCCCAGGGTGTCGACGGGTCCACAGACCACCAGCGGGACACCGGCCACGAGCGCGCACATCGCGCCCTGCTCGCGTGCCGTCTGCGGCCCGGCCTCGGTGCGCACGTCCACGACGACGTCGACGTCCGGTGCGAGCAGTGGGCATCCGCCCCCCACTGTCCAGGCCACACACGGTGCCTCGGTATCGACCGCCGATCCCCCGTGGCAGCGCAGCACCCTGTGCCCGGCCGCGGTCAGCTCGCCCGCGACCGGCTCGCAGCCGCCTGTGTGCGACTCGGTCAGCACGATTTTCAACCCCCGTCGACGCATGATCCCTCCCCTGGGTCGCGTCCCAATCTGCCCGCCGACGCGATGCCGCGGAAGGGCCGAACGTCGCTCCGCAGATGACGCGTTCGAGCCAGTGCGCCCCTTCATTCGAGCTGCCGCGCGCCGGCCCACTCCGGGTGGCGCACTCCGGGTGGCGAATCAGGACGCGGGAGACACCCGGGCCGAACGGCCCCGGACGCCGGGCAACGCGGCCCTGTCACACCGTCGACGGCGGTCGCATGCTGAGGATGTCCCCCGGGAGGTGACACGGTGAACGTCCTCATCGCGTACGCGAGCGCGCGCGGCAGTACGCAGGCAATCGCCCACCCCATCGGAGAGCGCCTGCGCGGGCGCGGACCGCACGCGCGGGTCGGCCCGATGGACGACGTCGACGAGCACTGCCTCGAACTCGCCGACCGTCCGATCTGGCTGTTCGACGTCGGCTCGGCCCGCGTGCTCGGAGGCGGCTTCGAGCGCCGCGCCCCCACTCCCGAGAGCGTCGCGAGGATCTCCGCCGTCGCGAAGGTGCACGATCATCACCGCTTCGCCGACGCCATCGCCCGCGACGATCTTTCGTTCCGCGGTCGGCTGTTCCTCCGTCTGGTGGGGGGACGGTACGGCGATTTCCGGAACCGGGACGAGATCGAGGCGTGGGCGGACACCATCGCCGCCGAGTTCGTTCCGCGAGCGCCCACGTCGGGAGGTACGACATGACACACGGCACGATCGGGGACGTGATGACGCGTGACGTCGTCACCGTCGGCTCCGGCGCCCGCTTCCGTGACATCGCGAGGGTGCTGGAGACGTGGCAGGTGAGTGCACTTCCGGTGGTGGACGATGCCCATCGGCTGCTCGGCATCGTCTCGGAGGCGGACCTGCTGCACGTGCGCGTTGCCGGCGCCGAGATGTCGCGGACACGGCAGGGCTGGGCACGGGAACGCGAGGTATCGCCACCCGATGAGGCACTCACCGCGCGAGGTCTGATGACCGCTCCGGTGATCACCGTGGCAACGACCTCGAGTACCCGTTGGGCGGCTCGGCTGATGGACCGCCACCGCGTCAAGCGCCTTCCGGTGGTGGACCGGTCCGGGCGGCTGGTGGGCATCGTCAGCCGAGGCGACCTGCTGGGCGCCCTCGTGCGCTCAGACGCGGAGATCCGCGCGGAGATCGAGCGCGAGGTCCTCGGCGAGGCCCTGTGTCTGGCTCCCGGAACGATCGAGGTCGAGGTCCGCGACGGCGTCGTACATCTCACGGGCGAGGTCGACCACCCCACCCTCGTCGACGTCGTGACACGGCTGTGCGCCGCCGTGGACGGCGTCGAGGAGGTCACCCACGGACTCACCCGAGCCCGCGGTCCCGAACGCCCCTTCCACCCGCCGAAGGGCGGATGTGTGGAAGGGTGGTAGACGAAGGGCCCCGACGCACAGACACCGACGCCCACCCGCCGACAGCGGGCTCGGGCAACACCGGTGGGTACGCGTCGGGACCCACCGGTCTCAGGTCCGGTGGCGCTCGTTGCCCTGGTGCAACTCGGTCATGTACACGGCGGCCTGGACGCGCCGTTCGAGACCGAGTTTGTTCAGGACCGCCGAGACGTAGTTCTTGACCGTCTTCTCCGCCAGGCCGAGGCTTTCGGCGATCTCGCGGTTGGTCTGCCCCTGGGCAATGTGCTCCAGGACCTGTTGTTCCCGTTCGCTGAGCCCGGTCGGCCCCGGCTCCGCGGCCGGTCCCTGACGTACACGTTCCAGGACGCGCGTGGTCACCGCCGGGTCGAGCAGCGACTGTCCCGCGGCGACCGCACGCACGGCGGCGATCAGGTCCCGGCCGCGGATCTGCTTGAGCACGTAGCCCGCCGCGCCGGCCATGATCGCCGCGAACAGCGCGTCCTCGTCGTCGTACGAGGTCAGGATCAACGCGTTGATCTCGGGGAAGCGCGAACGCACCTCGCGGCACACGTCGATGCCGCTGCCGTCCGGCAGGCGCCCGTCGAGAATGGCGACGTCCGGCCGCAACGCCGGGATGCGCCGGGCCGCTTCGGCGGCCGAGCCCGACTCGCCGACGATCTCGATGTCGGGTTCACCACCGAGCAGGTCGGCCAGCCCCCTGCGAACCACCTCGTGGTCGTCCAGCAGGAACACACGGATGGGCGATGTCGACACGGCCCTCCTCCCGAGATCGCACGTAACTCCATTGTCGGACGTCGTGGACGCCCGTGCCTGTCACACCGTCACCGTATCGGGCGGTGCAGCCCCAGGAGAACGGTCAGCAGGTCACGGTCGGTGAGAACCCCGAGCGCCGCGCCGCCGGCGTCGAGGACGAGCAGCGCGTCGCGGCGGTGCCTGAGCAACTGCTCACCCGCCGTCACCACGTCGGTGTCGGGGGAGACGAAGGTCGTCTCGGTGTCTGCGACGACGCGTCCGGCGGTGTGCTGCTTGAGGCCCAGCGGGTCCAGGGTCCAGACGGCGGCAAGGTCGCGGTCACTGATCAGGCCCAGGGCCCGATCGCCGTCGACGACGCCGACGTGGTGCAGCCGAGTGGTGATCATGTTGTCCATCACCGCCCACAACGTGTCCTCGGCAGCCACCGTGACCACCGGTCCGTGCATCACCTCGCGCACGGTCGGAATGCGCGGGCTCGTGTCCGGGATGGACTGCGTCGTCTCGGTCATGGCGTTACTCCTGTCGCGTGTGTGGCCACGGGGATCGGGTGGCGGTCTTCCCCGTCCGGCGCGGCACCGACGGGACCGTGAGGTCGGGCCGGACGTGGTCCGGGGTCCGCTTCGCCGTGGGCATGGGTTTCTCCTCGATGAGAGGTACACCCCCACCCTGCGCCGCCCCCGCCGGTGCGCACAGGGTCTCCCGGCCCTGTCACGAGGTCTTCCCCAGGGCCGACCGGCCTTGTTCGGGATGTCGTCGACCGAAATCGCGAATCTTCCATGCTGCGAACAGGAGACGCGTGCGACGTGGTTTGACACGATGGACGCGACAGCCGTTTCGACGGTCTTCGATCCTCTGGAGGGTTTGTGGCGTCGGATCAGCGACCGGCATTGCCGCGGATGCGTCTGGACGAGTTGTTGGACGAGCTCCAGGCGCACGTGGAGGTGGTGCGTTCGGCCCGGGATCGGGTGAACGGGCTGCTGGAGGCGGTGCTGTCGGTGGGCAGCGATCTGGACCTGGAGACCGTGCTGCGCCGCATCGTCGAATCGGCGGTGTCGCTGGTCGACGCCGAATACGGCGCCCTCGGCGTCATCGGCGACGAGGAACGCCTGGCCCGATTCCTACCCGTGGGCATGGACCCCGCCACCATCCTGCGCATCGGCCCCTTCCCCACCGGACGCGGCATCCTCGGCCTGATCATCCGCGACCCCCACCCCCTGCGCCTGCACGACCTCACCCAACACCCCGACTCGTTCGGCTTCCCGCCCGGCCACCCACCCATGAACACCTTCGTCGGCGTGCCCATCCGCATCCGCGACACCGTCTTCGGCAACCTCTACCTCACCGAGAAACACGGCGGCGCCGACTTCGACGAGGACGACGAGGCCGTCCTGCGCACCCTGGCCGCCGCCGCGGGCGTGGCCATCGACAACGCCCGCCTGTACGACGACGTCCGCCGCCGCGAACGATGGCTCACCGCCAGCTCCGACCTCACCCGCAGCCTGCTCTCCGGCCGACCCCCCGCCGACGTGCTCCGCTCCTTCACCACGACCATCCGCGAGATGGCCGACGCCGATCTGGTGACCCTGGCGGTGCCGGTGGCCGGCAGCGACGACCTGGTGGTGGAGGCCGCCTCGGGCCCACTCGCGGACGGCGTTCGCGGTCTGGTCCTGTCCGGCGAAAGCACCCTGATGGGCAAGGTGTTCGCCTCCGGCGAGACGATCGTCAGCAACGATCTCAGTCGCAATCCCAGCGCGGTGGTGGCCAAGACGGTGGCGCCCGAGCTGGGTTCGGCGTTCCTGCTGCCGCTCGGCACTCGCGAAAGCATCCGCGGCGTGCTGCAGGTCGCCAATCGAGTGGATCGCCCGCAGTTGTCGGACGCGGTGCTGCGCATGGTCACCGGCTTCGCCGACCACGCCGCACTCGCCCTGGAAATCGCCGAACGACGCCGCGACGCCGAACTGCTCACCGTGCTCCAGGACCGCGACCGCATCGCCCGCGACCTCCACGACCTCGCCATCCAACGACTCTTCGCCACCGGCATGACCCTCCAAAGCGCCACCCGCTTCATCGACCACCCCGAAGCCCTCGAACGCGTCGAAACCGCCGTGGACGCCCTCGACGACACCATCAAAGTCATCCGATCCACGATCTTCTCCCTCAAGACCCGCAACCGCGACACCGACACCGCACTGCGCTCACGCTGCCTGCGCGAAGTCGACGCCGCCACCGAAACCCTCGGCTACGCCCCCACCCTGCGCGTCGACGGCCTCCTCGACACCACCGTCCCCGAAACCATCGCCGTCCACCTGATCGCGGTCCTACGCGAAGCACTCGCCAACACCGCCCGCCACGCACACGCAACCCACGCCGAAGTACACGTGGAAACCGACGGAACCGAAGTATGGCTACACGTCCGCGACAACGGCGACGGCCCACCCACACCCCCAACCCGCGACAGCGGCCTCGCCAACATGCGCGAACGCGCCGAAACCCTCGGCGGAACCTGCACATTCGGCCCGGCACCCGACCACGGCGCACTACTCGAATGGCGCGTACCACTGGGTTGACCGCGTTCGCCTTCGGGTCACTCGGCCCCCGTCGCCGGGCCCATCGGCCCCTGTGTGGCGGGCGCGGTATGCGTTGACATGGACTCGAAAAAGGCAACGCCGCCCGCGCGGTTGCCCCTTCGAGAAGGGACGAGTCCATGTCTGCCATTCCGCCCCCTCCCACCGGACACGTGGTCGTCGGCGTGGACGGATCGCCCGCCGCGCTCTCCGCCGTCACACAGGCCGCCCTGGAAGCGGCGAACCGGCATCTGCCGTTGGAGATCGTCAGCGCCTGGACCCTGCCCGGCGACGGGCAACTCGACGCCTACGTACGGCAGATGCGCCGGGAGGCCGAGGAGGCGACGAAGGCGGCCGTCGCCCACGTACGGGCCCTGCACCCGCAGATCTGGACGATCGCCCGGGTCCGCCGAGGCCCCGCGCACGAGGTCCTGCTCGCCTCCGCCGAACACGCCTCCCTCGTGGTGCTCGGAAGCCGCGGGCACGGCCGGATGGCCGGTCTGCTCCTGGGCTCGGTCAGCCTTTCGGTGGCCGCGTACACCCCGTGCCCGCTGCTGGTGGTGCGCGACCGGCACGAGGCCCCGTCCCGGCCGGACGGTTCCGGTGAGGGCTTGGTGGTGGTGGGTGTCGCGGGCTCGGACTGCGGCCTCGCGGTGGAAGCCGCTTATGAGGAGGCCGAGTTGCGCCACCTGCGGGTGTGTGCGCTGAACGCGATCCCGCCGATCGTCCCCACCCCCCTCGGGCTGCCCGCGGCGGCCATCGAATCCCTGGCCGCGGAAAGCGCCGTGCGGCGGAGCGCCGTGGATGCCGCACTCGCCGCCTCGCGGGCCAAGCACCCCGAGATCGAATCGCAGGTGCGTGTCATACGCGAGGGCGCGAGTCAGGCGCTGGTGGAGGCATCGCGCGAGGCGGACCTGGTGGTCCTCGCCGCGCACCGTCGCACCGCCCGTTTCGGCACGCGTCTGGGACGGGTCGGTCACACGGTCCTGCACCACGCACACGCCCCCGTCCTGATCGTGCCGGTCGGCTGAGGCAACGGGCCGGGCCCGACCGAAGTCCCGGATGTGGTCGGACGGTTCGTCACGCGAGCGCGGTTCGTTCCGGGCACGAGGAAGGCGCACGAAGAGGACTGCGACCCGAGGCGGTCGTCCCGGATCCGTCGGGGACGACCGCCTTTTGCCGTGTCGGCCCGTCCGATCCATCGGCAACGTCCCGGCGGCAACCGGCTGTTGGACCCACCGTTTCGGGCCTCTCGGCCCTGGGGCGGCTGCCGGGATCACGGGAGATTGATGCCAACGGCCCGGCAGCGTACGACGGCGGCCGAGCGCCGGGCACCGGGCCCGGCGCCACAGGGAGGGAACCGACATGGCAACCGCACACGACCACCGACTGTCCTCGCGCCTGCACCTGCCCCACCGCCCCACCTCGGCGCCCCGGAGGGACGCGACCGGGCCCGACGTCGTGGCCGGTGCCCCGGCGATCGCCGCCACCCGCACCGTCGACGTCGCCGTGGCGGGCCTGCGCGTCCTGCTGGGCTTCGTGTTCCTGTGGGCGTTCCTCGACAAGACGTTCGGCCTCGGCTACGCCACCGCGAACGGCAAGGGCTGGGTCGACGGCGGCTCCCCCACCAAGGGATTCCTGTCCCACGTGCACGTCGGCCCGATGGCCGGCACCCTGCGCGGCTGGGCCGGGGAGACCTGGGCCGACTGGCTGTTCATGCTCGGCCTGCTCGGTGTCGGCCTCGCCCTGATCCTGGGCATCGGCCTGCGCCTGGCGGCCCTGTCCGGAACCGCCATGATGGCGCTGATGTGGATCGCCGAGTGGCCCCCGGCCAAGCACCTCGACAGCGGCAAGGCCACCGCCTCCACCAACCCCTTCACCGACTACCACGTCATCTACGCGATCTCACTGATCACCCTCGCCGCCGTCGCCGTCGGCAGCCGACTCGGCCTCGGCGCCCTGTGGGCCCGCCTGCCGATCGTCCGCGACCACCGCTGGCTGCTCTGATCACCACCACCATCACCACGGACCTCGGCCGGGTACCGTCCACGCGACGGGCCCGGCCGAACCACGTGCGGTCCCGATCCCGAAGCCCTGCGTACCGACAGGAGCCGGACACCATGCGCACCCCACACTCCCCGGCCGAGAAACCCGCCTCCGAACCACCCGCCGCCGAGCCACCCGCCGGCGACCACCCCGTGCGGGACGTACCGACGAGTCCGCTGCCCGAGCCGATCCGGCGATGGCTCGCCCATGCGGTGCCGCCCGGCGCGCCGACCCCGACCTCGGTGGAGCTGCGCGCGCACGGCCGGATCCGGGTACGGCGCCGGTGGTGCCCCTTCGAGTCCCGGCAGACCCTGACCCCGCCCACCGCGTTCCGCTGGGACGCGAGGGTGCGCGGGCCGGCGGGGATCCGGATCCGCGGCTTCGACCGCCTGGACGCGGCGGGCGGCGCGATGCGGTGGCGGCTGTTCGGCGTGGTGCCCCTCATCGGCGCGTCCGGTGCCGACGTGACCCGCAGCGCGGCCGGTCGCCTGGCCGGCGAATTCGTGTTCGTGCCCACCTTTGCGCTGCACCGCGACGTGCGTTGGCAGGGGTTGGACGACACGCGGGCTGTCGCCCATTTCGTCGTCGCCGGCCATCCCCGGGAGGTGACGGTGACCGTGACGCCCTCCGGCGCCCTGGCATCGGTCTCGCTGCCCCGCTGGGGCAACCCCGACGGCGATCGCCATCGTGAACACCGCTTCACCGCCACCTTCGACGGCGAGATCGCGCACGACGGATTCCTCCTGCCGACCGGAATCAGCGCCGGTTGGGACGACGCCGACGCGTTCATCCACTACGACATAGACGCGGCGGACTTCCGCCGCGCCGAGCCGTGACGTACACCCCGTCACGCACGGTGAGCGCGACCCGTTCTCTCGCACAGGGCCGTTCGGCCCTGGTCGAGGACCCGATGTGGTTCGAGAGTGGGGGGATGAGCGAAGACCTCGTGACGAATCGTCCCCTCGACCGCCGGGAGACGCTGGCGTTGATGGCCGGCGCACGCGTGGGACGTGTCGTCGTCAGCGAGGGCGCACTTCCGGCCGTGCACTTGGTGACGTTCGCCTTCGACGGGGAGTCGGTGGTCTTCCGCGCCCCCGCCGACTCCACGCTTGCGAGGGCCTTGGTGGACGCGGTGGTCGCGTTCCAGGCCGATTACATCGACCCGACGACGCTTGCCGGCTGGACGGGCACCATCACCGGCCACGCCTCCCGCGTCCGGGGCCCCGCGGCCGTCGCGCCCGTCGCGCGTCCCGAACACCCGCTGTCCGATGCCGAACCCGGGGAGAACCAGGCGTGGTTCTCGATCACTTCCGAGTTCGTCACCGGCCTGCTGGTGCGGCACACCACGGGCTCCGGTTCCCCGTCGGGACAGGCGACGGCGACCGACCCGCCGCCGGCTGCTTCGGGCGCGTGAGTTCGACCCGTCCATCCGACACCGCGATCCGTCAGGTGTTGCGGCCGATCGCTCTGCGGACGCCGTAGGCCGCGGCGCCGACCGCGATCACGGCGGCCCCGGCGAGTACCGAGGCAAGCGGCAGGGCGAAGGCCAGGACCAGGCAGCCCGACGTGCCGACGATCGGCACGATCCGGGCCGGGCGACCCTCGTCGGGGGCGAGGGTCCAGGCGGCGGCGTTGGCGATCGCGTAGTAGGCCAACACGCCGAAGGACGAGAAGCCGATCGCGCCGCGCACGTCCGTCGTGGCGGCCAGGATCGCGACCACGCAGCCGACGGCCGGTTCGGCCCGGTGCGGGACGTGGAAGCGCGGATGCACGGCGGCCAGGGCGTGCGGCAGATGCCGGTCGCGGGCCATGGCCAGGGTGGTCCGGGAGACGCCCAGGATCAGCGCAAGGAGCGAACCGAGTGCGGCGACGGCCGCACCGACCCGGACCACGGGCGCCAGGCCCGGGACACCCGCCGCGCGAACCGCCTCGACCAGCGGCGCGGCGGCGTCGGAGAGCCGGTCCGGGCCCAGTACCAGCAGGACGGCGACGGCGACCGCCGCGTACACCACGAGGGTGATGCCGAGGGCCAGCGGGATCGCGCGGGGGATGGTCCGCTTCGGATCTTTGACCTCTTCGCCCAGCGTGGCGATGCGCGCGTACCCGGCGAACGCGAAGAACAACAGCCCGGCGGCCTGCAACACCCCGCCCGCGGAGGCGTCCGCCCCGACGTCCAGCCGCGCCGCGGCCACCGAACCCGACGTCAGGCACACCACGACCACCATGGTGAGCACCACCAGGACGACCGCGACCACCGCCCGGGTCAGCAGCGCGGACTTCTGCACGCCCGCGTAGTTCACCGCCGTCAGCACCACCACCGCGGCGACGGCGACCGCGTGCGCCTGGTCGGGCCACACGTACGAGCCGACCGTCAGCGCCATCGCCGCGCACGAGGCGGTCTTGCCGACCACGAAGCCCCACCCGGCCAGGTATCCCCAGAAGTCGCCGAGCCGCTCGCGCCCGTACACGTACGTGCCGCCCGACTGCGGGTAGCGGGCCGCCAGCCGCGCCGAGGACGTCGCGTTGCAGTACGCCACCACCGCCGCCAGCGCCAGGCCGAGCAACAGTCCGGAGCCGGCCGCCGACGCGGCCGGGGCCAGGGACGCGAAGATCCCGGCCCCGATCATCGAGCCCAACCCGATCACTACGGCGTCGGACACGCCCAGATGCCGTTTCAGCTCACCCCCGCCGACCGGCACCGCAGACGTACTCATCGTTCACTCCTCGACGACGACGGCCGCAGGGAGCCGATGGGACGGGCACTTCGACAGCGGTGCACGATATCGGAAGGGGATGTCGCACGGATGACGACGAGGGGAACCGCCGGGGCCGGACGGGCGGGCGCCGGCGGTGCCTTCACTGTTCCCGGGCAATGCTCCGATTCAGCGCAGGCGTCGCAGGTACGGGTCGTGTCCGGGGCGCGGCGCGAGGCGGATGCGGGCGTCGAGGACGGTGACGCCGTCGGGGCGGGCGACCAGCGGGTTCAGGTCCGCCTCCACGAGTTGCGGCACGTCGTCCGCGAGCCTGGACAGTCGGTGCAGGACGTCCTCGATCCCGGCCGTGTCGACGGGCGCCGCCCCCCGGTGGCCGTAGAGCAGCGGCGCCCCGCGCGAGCCCGCGAGCAGCGTATGCGCGTCCAGGTCGGTCAGCGGGGTGAGCCGGGCGCCGTGGTCGGCCAGCACGTCGGTGGCCACGCCGCCGAGGCCGAACAGCACCAGCGGGCCGAGCACTTCGTCCTGGGTCACCCCGGCGATCAGTTCGACGCCGGACGCGGCCATGGGCTGCACCACCACGCTCTCCATCAGGGCGCCGACGCGATCGGCGAGGTCGGTGAAAGCCGCGCGCACCGCGTCGTCGCCGACCAGGCGCAGCCGGACCCCGCCGACGTCGCTCTTGTGCACGATGTGCGGGCCGTACGCCTTGAGCACGACCGCGCCGTCGGCGCCGAGCGAGGCGAGTTCGCGGGCGAGCGCCACCGCCTCGTCGGCGTCGAACGCCTGCCGCCACGGGCTGACCTCGATGCCGTAGGCGCCCAGCAGGCGGGCGCACGCGCGAGGCGGCAGCCATCCCCCGTCGGGCTCGCGCAGCAGATGATCGGCGACGAGCGCGCGGGCCGCGCCGCGGTCGACGTCGGCCAGCGGCGGCACCGTGCCGCGCGGGCGGGTCAGCCACATCGAGCGCTCGTAGGCGTGGGCGAGCGCGACGGCGGCGGTGCGCGCGTCGTTGTACACCGGCACCGTCCCGCCCAGGGCGGGCAACAGCTCGACGGCCGCGCCGCGTTCCGGAGCAATGACCACGACGGGCCGCGTACGGACCGCGGGGCCCTCCAGGAGGTCGCCCAGCGGGTCGCCGAGGGCGGTCGGCGCGAGGGCCAGGACGACCGCGTCCACGTGGCCGGCCGCCAGGACCCGGTCCACGCAGCGGCGCAGCGTCTCGCCGTCGACGGTGGCGGTGGTGTCGACCGGGTTGGCGCACGCGGCGCCGGCGGGCAGGAGGGCGCGCAGGTCGGCTTCGAGGTCGGGGCCGAAGCGCGGTACGGCCAGCCCCGCGTCCACGCAGGCGTCGGCCGCCAGCACCCCAGCGCCGCCCGCGTTGCCGATCACCGCGACCGCAGCGCCGTCGGGCAGAGGTTGCGCGTGCAGCAGCGCCGCGACGGCGACCAGGTCGCCGAGGGTCTGTACGGCGGTCACGCCGGCCTGGCGGAACAGCGCGCCGCGCGCCACGGTCGGGGTGACCGCGGCGGCGGTGTGCGACCCGGCGGCGCGGCGGCCGGCGGCGGAGCGTCCCGCGTCCACGGTGAGCACCGGCTTGACGCGGCCGACGGTGCGCGCGATCCGGGAGAACTTGCGCGGGTTGCCGAAGGATTCCAGGTGCAGGATCGCCATCGTGGTGCGCGAGTCGGCCTGCCACCACTGGAGCATGTCGTTGCCGCTGACGTCGTACTTGTCACCGAGTGACGCGAACGTGGACACGCCGATCCCCAGGCGGTTCAACTGCTCGATCAAGGCGATCCCCACACCGCCGGACTGCACCGCCACCCCGGCGCCGCCGCGCGTGGGGATGGTCCAGCCGAAGGTCGCGTTCAGGGCCGTCGCCGGGTCGGTCTGCGCGATGCCCAGGCAGTTCGGGCCGACCATGCGCATCCCGTGCCGCCGGATGGAGGCGTGCACGCGCGCGGCCTGCTCCGGCGTACCGCCCGAGGTCACCACGACCACGGCCCGCACGCCGACCCGTCCGCAGTCCTCGACCAGTTCGGGGACCCGGTCGGCCGGGACGGCCACCACGACCAGGTCGGGCACCTCGGGGAGCAGATCGGGCGTCGGGAACGCCGGTACCCCGTCCACCTGCGTCGCCGTGGGATGCAGTACGGCCAACGATCCGGGGTAGCCGGCCGCCATCACGTTGCGCAGCAGCGCCCGGCCGACCGAGTCCACCCGTCGCCCCGCGCCGGCGATCGCCACCGAGCGGGGCGCGAACAGCGGTACCAGACTGGCCACATCGGCCAACGCCTCGCGCCGCGCCACCGCGGTCAGGTAGCGCTCGATCGTCGGGATGTCGCCGTCCAACGGGATCTCGCAGCTCAGCACGCCGGACACGAGCCGGTTGCGGACCGGCATGCCCATGTCCTCCAGGACCCGCAACATCGGCCGGTTCCACGGCAACAGGTCCGCCACCAGCGTGCGTACGCCGTCCGCGCGGGCCATCGTCACCACGTGCTCGATCAGCAGCGTGCCGATCCCCCGGCCGTGCCACGCGTCGGCCACGGCCAGCGCGAGTTCCGCCTCGCCGGAGCGGGAGCCGGGGCCGGGGCCGGGGCCGTCGGCGCCGTTGTACTCGACGACCCCGACCACCTCGTCCCCATCGGGCGTGAGCGCGATCAGCGCACCGCAACCGTCCCGGTCGGGTGTGGTCACCCGCTCGGCGGTCTCGCGCGCCGCCGACTCCGACGCGCCGAAGAACCGCAGGTACAGACTCTCCGCCGACATCGCGCGGTGCATCGCCAGCACCCGGTCCCTGTCCTCGGGTCCGGGTCGCCGCAGCAGCACCGTCTCGCCGTCGGCGGCGAGCGCCCAGATCGCGTGCGGTGTACCGACCTCGTGCATGGTCCCGTTCCCTTCGGCCGGGGCGCGTTTCGCGCCGCTCGCGGCCAGCCTCGCGCCGATCCCGCGCACCGGGCAGGGCCGACCGGTCCCCGGACCCGGGTCCAACGACCCTGCCCGGCTCCGGGCAGGGCGGGCAGTGTTCCGGGTACAGGCCGACGGGCAATCGAACGGCCCGGGAGAAGGAGTCGACCGTGACCACGCACGTGGGAGCAACACCGATCGTCGTCGGCGTCGAACACACCGACGCCGGCCGCCTCGCCGTCGTGTGGGCCGCCGACGAGGCGGCCCGACGCGGCCTGCCGCTGCGCCTGGTGCACGCGCTCGACTGGCCGATCGGCGTCGAGCGCCGGCCCGAGCCGAACCCGCACCGCCTGACCTGGGGCGAACGTTTCCGCGCGACCGGCACCCGGGCCCTGGACGAAGCCCGCGAAACGGCCACGACCCGCCACCCTCGACTGAACACCGAGTCGGTCCTGGCCGACGGACCACCCGTAGCCGTGCTGCGCGAACACTCCCGGGACGCCGCGATGGTCGTGCTCGGCTCGCGCCGGCTGTCCGCGGCCACCGAGATGTTGACCACCGGCGGAATCGCGGTACCGGTCACCGCGCACGCGACCTGTCCGGTGGTCGTGGTCCGAGAGCCCGAGCACACGAGCGGCGAGCCGCCGACGATCGTGGTCGCGGTGGACGGGGCGCCGCACTCCGAACCGGCCGTGGCGTACGCCTTCGACGAGGCCGCCCGGCGCGGCGCCACGATCGTGGCCGTCAACGTCCGCCAGTTCTCCGGCGGGTTGTTGGCCGGGATGCGAATGCGCGAGGAGATGCAGGAGGGCCGACTGCGGCTCGCCGAGACGCTCGCGGGGTGGACGGAGAAGTACCCGAGCGTGCCGGTACACCGCGAGGTCGCCGTCGGACACCCGGTCGCAGTCCTGCGCGAGGCCGCCGAGCACGCCCTGTGCCTGGTCGTCGGCACGCGCGGACGCGGCGGCTTCGCGGGCCTGCTGCTCGGCTCGGTCGGTCAGGGCCTGATCCACCACGCCCGTTGCCCGCTGGTGATCGTCCCCACCTCGGCGGACGAGACATCCGCCGACCACGACTGAGCCCTCGCCGAACCGGGCATCGACGCACGGTCGGCCCCGACGCCCCCTCCCGTCTCCCACCCCCTGAAAGGGATTCCCCACCATGACCGAAGAATCGACCCCCCGTCCGGCTCCGCTCCAGGGACACGTCGTCGTCGGTTTCGACGGCTCCCCCGGCGCCGAACGAGCCGTGGACCTGGCCGCCGACGAGGCCGCCCGCCGAGACACCACCCTCGAAGTGCTGCACGCCCTGGAATGGGTCGAAGTCGCCGGCGGCGACGACCGCTTCGGGCAGCAGTTGCGCGAGAACGCCCGCGCCATCGTCGACCGGGGCGCCGACCGCGCACGCGCCAGACACGGCGACCTGCGGGTGCTCGCCACGGTCGAACTCGCCAACGCCATCGACGCGTTGGAGGCTGCGAGCGACCGCGCCGCCCTGCTCGTCGTCGGCAGCCGGGGCATGGGCGGCTTCGCCGGCCTCCTGATGGGCTCGGTCAGCCTGCCCGTCTCGGCGGCGGCCCGCTGCCCGATCCTGGTCGTCCACCCCGACCACGACACCGCCGTCGACCGTCCCGCGAAGCCGATCGTGGTCGGCGTCTCCGCCGACGACTGCGGCCCCGCTCTGGAAGCCGCCTTCGCCCAGGCGGCGGCCCGGAACCTGCCCGTACACGCCATCCACGCGTGGCGCTACCCGGCGTCGCTGGCCGGCGGCCTGGCGTTCGCCCCGGCCGTGTCGATCATCGACGACTGGCGCACGATGGCGGAGACCACCCTGGCCACCGCCCTCAAGCCCTTCCGCGACAAGCACCCGGACGTCCCCGTCACCGAGGACGCCGTCCTGGACACCACCGCCCACGCCCTGATCACCGCAAGCGCCGACGCCGACCTCCTGGTCCTCGCCGCCCACCGCAACACCGGCCGCTTCGGCCCCAACCTGGGCCGAGCCACCCACACAGCCCTACACCACGCCCACTCCCCAATCCTCCTCACCCCAACCCAACCCAACCCCACCCCCAAGTCCACCAACCCCCAACACCCCGACAACCCTCGCTGATCATCCGTCGCACGGCGCCACTTCCGGTGTTGACCAACCCCGACGGCCACCCGTTCTGCGTGGTGGCGCACAACGCGGACGCCGGCGGCTGACCGATCGGCAACGGGAAGTACAGGGGGAGGGTCGCGGATCGTATGCCCTGCCGCACACGATCCGCGCCCCCGGATGGTGACCGGGACCCCCGGTGCTCAGAGTTGTCCGGTGCTCGGGAAACGTTCCCAGACCCGGTGCGTGGCCAGCAACCGAGCCGTCGCGTCGACCACGGCCGCCGGATCGTTCTCGACGAGGACACCCGGGCTGTCGACGGGGATGCCCGCCGCGGCGAGGGCTTCGCCGGCCGTGGACCAGCCGCCGACGACTTTGGCGTGCCGGTACGCCTCGGCGAGGATCAGCGCGACGCGCGGGTCCAGCTCGCCCGTTCCGGAGCCCGCCTTGGCGTCGCGGGCGCCGTACGCGTCGGCGGCCGGTGCGGGTGCGCTCGCGAGCAGCACCGCGTCGAACTCCACCGAGCGGGCGGCGGCGAACGTACGCTGCACCGGAACTGGTTCGGCCGAGGAGCCGCCGAGCGCGCCACCGGTCGGCGCGATGATCAGCGGGACCATGTCCGCCCCGGCGATCGCGTCCCGCGCCGCGCGCAGAGCGCCGAGATCGCTGCCCTCGTCCGCAACGATGCCGACGACGCGTCCGGCCACCGGCCAGGTTCCGCCGACCTGGGACAGTGCGGGGCTGGGCCGTACGGACGCCGTCGGCTTCGTCGGCGCGGGCGCGGGCAGTCCCAGCCCGGCGGCGACCGCTGCGCACAGATGCTCGTCCACATTGGCCAACACACCCAGCGCCCGCTCGCGCACGGCGTCCTCGTAACACTTGGCGAGCTCGAACGTGTAGGCGCCGACCACATGTTCGCGTTCGACGTCGCTCAGGCTCAGCCAGAAGAGCCGCGCCTGGCCGAAGTGGTCGTCGAAGGACGCCGGTGCCTCGCGCACCTTCGTGGCGGCCGGTACCGCCACCGGGGTCTCCACGTACGCTCCCGCGTCGGCGCCGGCCAGGAACGGACAGCCCCCGTCGAGCGAGTTCGGGCGATACGGCGCGACGCCCGTGTGCACCGCGTCCTGATGGAACCCGTCGCGCTGCATGTCGTTGATCGGCGCGTGCGTGCGGTTGATCGGGATCTGCGCGAAGTTGGGGCCGCCGAGACGGGTGATCTGGGTGTCCAGGTAGGAGAACAGCCGACCGGCCAGCAACGGATCGTCGGTCAGGTCGATCCCGGGGACGAGATGCCCCGGATGGAAGGCGACCTGCTCGGTCTCGGCGAAGAAGTTCTTCGGGTTGGCGTTCAGGGTGAGCAGCCCGATCGGCTGTACCGGCGCCAGTTCCTCCGGCACGATCTTGGTGGGATCCAGCAGATCGATGCCCTCGAACGTCTGCTCCGGCGTATCGGGAAAGGTCTGGATGCCGAATTCCCACTGCGGAAACGCGCCCGCCTCGATCGCGTCCGCCAGATCGCGCCGATGGAAGTCCGGGTCCATACCGTTGATCAGCTGCGCCTCCTCCCACACCAGTGAGTGCACGCCCGCCTTGGGCTTCCAGTGGAATTTCACCAGGGTGGTCGACCCGTCGGCGGCGACCAGTCGGAAGGTGTGGACGCCGAAGCCCTCCATGGTGCGGAAGGAGCGGGGGATGCCCCGATCGGACATGTTCCAGATGGTGTGGTGGGTGGCCTCGGTGTGCAACGAGACGAAATCCCAGAACGTGTCGTGCGCGCTCTGCGCCTGGGGGATCTCGCGATCCGGATGCGGCTTCCCCGCGTGGATGACGTCGGGGAACTTGATGGCGTCCTGGATGAAGAACACCGGGATGTTGTTGCCGACCAGGTCGAAGACACCCTCGGAGGTGTAGAACTTGGTCGCGAACCCCCGGGTGTCGCGCACGGTGTCCGCCGAGCCGCGCGAGCCGAGCACGGTGGAGAAGCGCACGAACACCGGCGTCTCCACCCCCTCGGCGAGGAACGCCGCCTTGGTGACCGATGTCGCCGTGCCGTAGCCGCGAAAAACGCCGTGCGCCGCCGCGCCGCGCGCGTGCACCACCCGCTCGGGAATGCGCTCGTGATCGAAATGGGTGATCTTCTCGCGCAGATGGTGGTCCTGGAGCAGTACCGGGCCGCGCGGCCCCGCCTTGAGCGAGTGGTCCGAGTCGGGTACGCGCAATCCCTGGGCGGTGGTCAGGAACGCGCCTGCCTGGGCCCGGGTGGACTGCTCGGCGCCGGTGGCCTGCCCCGTGGGGCTCTGGGTGGCCGGCCCGTCCTGATCGGGCTTGGGGGGAAGCGGGTCGTGCGGGTCCGTCGGTTCCGTCACCGATGGCGCACGGCTGCCGGGACGTCCGGGAATCTGCGGGGCGGGGTCGGACTGGCTCATCATTCCTCCGGGCACAGCGGTTGTTTGGACCGTTGCCGCTTGCCCGTCCACGCGCGGGTGATACATCCGACGGGCCGGGTTCCCCGGTTTCCCTCATTCGTCGTCACCCGAGGTCCAAAAGCCGGAACGCCCGAGTCCGGATACATCGGCCGGCGCGCCCGCGCGGGCGCGCTCATTGCCGGGTGAAGTCGATGTCCTCGGCCGGGAGGATGCGGGCGCCCATGTTGCGCTCCATCATGCGCAGCGCCGCGTCGGCGAGGTCCTCGTGGATGTGGGCGACGGCGTCCCGTGCCACGGTCACCTCGAAATGCCGGATGTGGGCGTCCAGCGCCGAGTAGAGCACGCACTGCTCGGTGACCTGCCCCGTGAGCACGATGTACCGCACGCCCTTTTGCGTGAGCAGGTACTCGAGCGGTGTCTGGTAGAAGATCGAATGGCGGGCCTTGACCACGAACATCGACATGTCGTCGGGACGGATCGGGGAGCGGTGCCGAACGACTCCTGGTGGCCATATTCGCCTGCGCGTACCCGGAAGCGTTACCGCACAAGCGCCGGCACGGGTGAGGCGGCGAAAAGCGGGCAGCGGGCGGGAGGGGCACCGTCGTCCGCCCCGCCCGGAACGTCGGCGCCCCCCGCACATCACCGGATCAGCGATGAAACAGGAGCGTTCGCTCATGGATCGCGAACCATGTCTCGACATCCACCGAAGCCACGGGCGACTCGCCGTGGCGGCCGTGTCCGGCGAACTCGACGCGGACACGGCGCCCGGCCTCGATCGGCAAGTGCGCGAAGTGCTCGCCCGGCACCCGGCTCTCGTCCTGGACCTGGCCGGAGTCGACGGGTGCGACTCCTCGGGGTTCGACGCGTTGTTACGGCTGCGCCGGCGCGCATCGGCGGCCGGCGGGCGATTGTTCCTGGCGTCCCCGCCACCTCGGATACTCCGACTCCTGGCGACGAGCCACTCGGACATCGTCTTCGCCGTGCACAGCGACGTCGACGACGCTCGGGCCGCGTACACCTGCGGGGAACACGAGCAGACCTCGCCCTGAGGCGGACGACCCTCTCGCGGCTTCGCCGTCAGCCGCCGCAAACACAGGCGGCGGCGGGCGCCGGATCGACCTCGGGCCCACCCCCGCAACAGGCGTCGGCGCCCGGTGCCGAGCTCTTGCCCATTCGCTCGGCGTCGGCCTTGACGACGTAGACCTCCCACGGTTCCTTGCCGGGGCCGTGGACCCACACCTTGTCCTGGAGGGCGTAGCAGCAGGAGGTGTCGTTTTCCTCGAACGTGGCGAGTCCGGCGTCCTTGAGGCGGGTGATGGCGGCGGTGACGTCGTCGGTGGAGTCGACCTCGACGCCGAGGTGGTCCAGACGGGTGTCCCGGCCGGCCTCGCCCTCGATCAGGACGAGCTTCAACGGCGGGTCGGTGACGGCGAAGTTCGCGTAGCCGGGTCGGCGCTTGGCGGGCTCTACGCCGAACAGCTTGGAGTAGAAGGCCACCGACGCGTCGAGGTCGGCGACGTTGAGCGCAAGTTGCACACGGGACATGACAGCTGCCTCCATCGGCTTGTATCGATGTTGATCGATACAAGCTTGCGCGTTGGATCGAAGAACGTCAACATAGAGGAATGTCAAAACAGAAACTCGTGGTGCTCGGGCAGGACGCCGACGGATGTTGCCCGGCCCTGTTGACCGCCCCGCTGGACGAGGAGCAGGCCCTCGACCTGGCGCGGGTGTTCAAGGCGCTGGGCGACCCGGTGCGGCTGCGGCTGTTGTCGATGATCGCCTCCCGTGCGGGCGGGGAGATCTGCGTCTGCGATCTCACCCCGGCGTTCGACCTGTCCCAGCCGACGATCTCCCACCACCTCAAGCTGCTCAAGCAGGCCGGGCTGATCGCCTCCGAACGGCGCGGGACATGGGTGTACTACCGACTCCTGCCCGCCACGACCGACCGCCTCGCCGCGATCCTCACCCGCCCCGCCGGCGAACCCCTCCCCGAACCCGCCCCCACTCCGGTCGACGCGTGAGCGCCCCGGCCGCGACCCCCGCGGGACCGGTCGCCGGACGACTGTCGTTCCTCGACCGTTTCCTCGCGGTGTGGATCCTGCTCGCGATGGCCGCCGGCCTCGGCCTGGGCCGACTCGTCCCC
The DNA here is from genome assembly GCF_042754105.1 of Embleya sp. NPDC059237. Lineage (NCBI taxonomy): Bacteria > Bacillati > Actinomycetota > Actinomycetes > Kitasatosporales > Streptomycetaceae > Embleya > Embleya sp. NPDC059237. The sequence goes on from NZ_JBHZAE010000021.1 coordinate 124,467, forward strand.
GGCCTCGGCGACGCGCTCGCGAAGGTGACGGTCACCGGCGTCTCGCTGCCGATCGCGCTCGGCTTGCTCGTGATGATGTACCCGGTGCTCGCGAAGGTGCGCTGGGACCGGCTCGACACCGTCACCCGCGACCGGCGGCTGCTCGTGCCGTCCCTGGTCCTGAACTGGGTCGTCGGTCCCGCGCTGATGTTCACCCTCGCGTGGCTGATGCTGCCCGACCTGCCCGAGTACCGCACCGGCCTGATCATCGTCGGCCTGGCCCGCTGCATCGCCATGGTGATCATCTGGAACGACCTCGCCTGCGGCGACCGCGAGGCCGCCGCCGTCCTGGTCGCGCTCAACTCGGTGTTCCAGGTGATCGCCTTCGCCGCACTCGGCTGGTTCTACCTCGACGTGCTGCCCGGATGGCTCGGCCTGGACCGCACCGCCCTGGACGTGTCCGTATGGGAAATCGCCCGCAGCGTGCTGATCTTCCTCGGCATCCCGCTCCTGGCCGGATTCCTCACCCGCCGCCTCGGCGAGAAGACCCGCGGCCGCACCTGGTACGAGACGAGACTGATCCCCAGGATCGGCCCGTTCGCCCTGTACGGACTCCTGTTCACCATCGTCGTGCTCTTCGCCCTCCAAGGCGACGCCGTCACCTCCAAACCGCTCGACGTCGCCCGGATCGCGCTGCCCCTGCTCGCCTACTTCGCGGTGATGTGGGGCGGATCCATGGCCGTCGCACGCGCCGTCGGCCTGGACCATGCGCGGGCCACGACACTGGCGTTCACCGCCGCCGGCAACAACTTCGAACTCGCCATCGCGGTCGCCATCGCCACCTTCGGCGCCTCCTCCGGACAGGCCCTCGCCGGAGTCGTCGGGCCCCTCATCGAGGTGCCGGTGCTGATCGGCCTCGTGTACGTCGCCCTCGCCGCCCGCCGCCACTTCCCCCAACCCACCGCCACCGCAGCCCCGGAAGGTCCCGCCCGTGTCTGAACCCGCCGCGCCATCCGTGCTGTTCGTGTGCGTCCACAACGCCGGACGGTCCCAGATGGCCGCCGCCTGGCTCACCCACCTCGCCGACGGCCGGGTCGAGGTACGCTCCGCCGGATCCGCGCCCGCCGACGCCGTCAACCCGGCCGCCGTCGCGGCAATGGCGGAGGTCGGCATCGACATGTCCGCCGAGACGCCGAAGATCCTGACCACGGAGGCGGTACGCGCGTCCGACGTGGTGATCACCATGGGTTGCGGCGACACCTGCCCGATCCTCCCCGGCAGGCGATACCTCGACTGGAGGCTCGACGACCCCGCCGGACAGGGTGTCGAAGCCGTACGGCCGATCCGCGACGAGATCGAACGACGCGTCCGCGCCCTGCTCGCCGAACTCGGCGTCGAGGCGGCCTGACCGGCGCTGCCGTGTGCCGCACACCGACTATCGCCTTCCCCGCGTTCGGGCGTTCGCCAGACGACATCGGCCGGGAACGCCCGAGCCGGTCCCGGCCGTGTACCCGGTTCGCCGATCTTCCGCGTCGGGCTCGGGCAGGCTTGTCACGTGACCTACTTCGTACACGTCGACGTCGTCCCCCCGAGCGGCCATCCGCCTCTGGACAACCTGCGGCGGGCAGGCATAGCAAGCCTGCTCGCCGAACCCCTGGAGCGCCTGGAGGGCGTCGACGGCCCCGACGACATGCGCATCGACCTCGACGACTTCCGCGTCGGCTCGCATCCCGAAGGCGCCCTGGTGCTCATGGAACTGAACGCCCCCGCACTGGAGTTCGCCGAGACGGCGGCCCGTGAGGTGGTCGAGGAGATCCTGGAGAACACCGAAGGCTTGGAGGAGTGGGTGGTTGCCTCGTGCGAGGTCAAATTGCACGACGCGCTCGCGCGAAAGAGCCTCGCCGCCGCCGACGGCCCCGACGCGCCGCCCGCGGACCCGGCAGAGCGCGCCCTACTCCACCGCCGCCCCGTGCCGGACCCGAACGTGGGCGCGCCGACCGACGAGGAAGTCGAGAGGTATTGCAGGCGACTTCGGAGCCTGGCCCCACGTCTGACCTGTTTCTCCGCAGCCCGATTCGGTCACACCGACTCGGACCCGCTCCCCCACGCCACCGTCGAACTGGCGGCAGGCGCCCTCGTCTACGCCATCGATCTGCTCACCGACGAACTCTTCGGCGACCTGGTGAGCCTGGCCGAGGACGAAGTGGCCGACCATGTCGAGGACTCCGACGCGGACTTCTTCATTCTGGACGAACTTCCGCCCGCCTTCGCCGAGCAGTACACCGAGTTGTTCGTCCGCCGATTCATCATCGCCGCCGCCGGTGTGACCCAACGCCTCACCTCGACCGCGTGGCACCCACCCGCCACCACGGCCGAGGCACTCGCCCTGCACCTCCTCCTCCAGGAAGCCGTCCCCGTCCTCGACATCCACGGCCTGTACGACCACGACATCAAGAGCGCATACGCCGCGTTCAGAGAGGCGGTTCTGGGGGATCTCGACCCGGAGTGGCTCTACGAGGAAGACCCGTTCGACGAACAGGGCTCGGTCACCGACTGGTTCAAAACCTTCGGATCCGACACGCGGGTCCACTTCTACACCCTCGGCGACTGACCAACGCGGCACCAACAAGCCGGCCGCCACCACACATCACGCACCCGCCGTGGTCGCCGGCGAAACGATGTGGCGTAGGTATGCCTGTGGGTCATGCATGAACCGGCGCCGGCGGTCGACGATTTGAACGTAGCCTCGGACGGGGCCGACCACGCCCCGGACGACACATGAACCACCAAAGGACACACGTGAGCACAGAGCGATACCACATCTCGGTCCCCGGCCATGTGCTCGACGACCTGCGCGAGCGGCTGCTACGCACCCGGTTCACCACCGCGACGAACCCGGTGTACTGGGCGGCCGGGGTCGATCCCGGCGCCCTGCGCGAGCTGGTGGCGTACTGGGCGGACGGCTTCGACTGGCGGGCGGCCGAGGCTCGGCTGAACGCGTACCCGCACTTCCGCGCCGAAGTCGGCGGGCGCAAGGTGCACTTCGTGCACATGCGCGGCAAGGGCCCGGCCGGTGGACCAACCCCCTTGCCGCTGGTACTCAGCCACGGATGGCCGAGCAGCTTCGTGGAGATGTTGCGGATCGCCGAGCTGCTGACCGACCCGGGCGCACACGGCGCAGACCCGGCGGACGCATTCGACGTGGTGATCCCGTCGCTGCCCGGGTTCGCCTTCTCCGAGCCGCCGAGCGGCCCGTTCACGCGGCGCGCGGTCGCCGAGACGTGGCACGCGCTGATGACCGACGTACTCGGCTACCCTCGCTTCGGTGCCGAGGGCGGCGACATCGGCAGTGGGATTACGCAGTGGCTCGGCGCGCTGTTCCCGGACGAGGTGGCCGGCGTACTCGTCACCTCGTCGGTGGTCCCGACCGACTTCGGCGCGGCGCCGCCGACGCCCGAGGAGCAGCAATTCCTGGACGCGCTGGCCGTGTACGACGCCGCCGACGGCGGCTACAGCGCGATCATGTCCACCCGCCCGGACACCGTCGCGGCCGCGCTGATGGACTCCCCGGCGGGACTGCTGGCGTGGATCGTGGACAAGTACCGCGACTGGAGCGACTGCGGTGGCGACGTGACGACGCGCTGGGACCGCGACACGCTGCTGACGGTGGCGACGCTGTACTGGGCGACCGAGTCGATCGGCACGTCGTTCCGCGAGTACCACGACTGGTCGCACGACCGGCCGCTGCCGCCGATCACCGTGCCCGGCGCCGTGACGCTGAGCAACGAACCGGCGTTCCGCGGCATGCCCCGCGGCCTCGCCGAACGGACCTTCACCGACCTGCGGCAATGGCACACCCCGGAGCGCGGCGGACACTTCATGGCCCACGAGGAACCCGAACAACTGGCCCGCGACCTGCGAGACTTCTTCCGACCGTTGCGAGTCCGGGACCGGTAGGACTTCGCCGGTTTCCCGGAATTTGCCGGTTCGGTCGTATCCCTTCGCCCGGCATGGACGCCTGTGTGAGTGTTTCGCTTGCTCGGGCACGAACCCCGTCCTGCCCGGTCGTTCGCGGCTCACGAGATGCCCGCGACAGCAGGTCGGTGTCGTGGTCGAGGTCTGCCTTCCACCAAAGGAGCCTCGATGAATCGAAGAGTGACCACCACCGGGACCGTCCTCGCCTTACTCGCCGGCCTCACCGTCGGCGCGGCGGCCCAGTCGGCCGCGGCCGAACCGCCCGCGCCGCCCGGCTCTCAGGCGCTCGCCGTCTCCGCCGCCGACCGGGCCGCCGCAAGCGGCCTGGACGTTCTGGCCCAGGGACCCGACGAGCAGTACGAACGGCAGTCGGTGACGCCGTGGGTCGACGATCTGTACTCCGTCGCCTACGAGCGCACCTACCGCGGCCTGCCGGTCGTCGGCGGCGACGCCGTCGTCCTCGCCGACGGCAAGGGTCGCGTCCGCGCGACCCAGTCCGCGAGCGACGTACGGATATCCACCCCGGTTCACCCGATCGTGACGGCCGACGCCGCGGAGACCACCTCCAGGGCCGAACTCGCTTCGGTGGACCGGGTCGAGTCGCACCGCCTGGTCGTCCGGGTCGGGGACGATCGGAGCAATCTCGCCTGGGAGACCGTGCTCGTCGGCCGCACCGCGACCGCGCCCAGCAGGCTGCACGTCTTCGTCGACGCGAGCACGGGCACGGTGCTCGACAAGGTCGACGACGTCAAGGCCGGCACCGGCAACAGCCAGTGGAACGGCCCGAACATCCCGATCGACACCACCAAGTCCGGTGCCAGGTATTCGCTGCGCGACCCGGGCCGACCCGGCCTGTCCTGCGCGGACTACTCCACCGGGACGGTGTTCTCCAAGTCCACCGACTCGTGGGGCAACGGCCAGGCATCCAGCAAGGAAACCGGCTGCGCCGACGTCATGTTCGCGGCCCAAAAAGAATGGAACATGCTCCGCGACTGGCTCGGTCGCAACGGCCACAACGGCAGCGGCGGCAGCTGGCCGGTCAAGGTCGGTCTGAACGACGTCAACGCCTACTGGGACGGCTCGTCCGTCTCGATCGGCCACAACCAGAGCAACCAGTGGATCGGCTCGATGGACGTCGTCGGCCACGAATTCGGCCACGGCATGGACCAGTTCACCCCCGGCGGCGCCAACGGTGAAGCCGGACTCGGCGAGGGCACCGGCGACATCATGGGCGCGCTGACCGAGGCGTACACCAACGAATCCTCGCCCTACGACACCCCCGACTACACCGTCGGCGAAACGGTCGACCTGGTCGGCCAGGGGCCCATTCGCTACATGTACAAGCCCTCCACCAACGGCGACCCGAACTGCTACAGCTCGTCGATCCCCAACACCGAGGAGCACGCGGCGGCCGGACCGCTCAACCACTGGTTCTACCTGCTCGCCGAGGGCACCAACCCGGGCGGCGGCAAGCCGACCAGCCCGACCTGCAACAACACCACCCTCTCGGGCGTGGGCATCCAGAAGGCGGGCAAGGTCTTCTACGGCGGCATGTTGCTCAAGACCAGCGGCATGACCTACAAGAAGTACCGCACCGCGACCCTGAAATCGGCGAAATCCCTCGACCCCACATGCGGTCTGTTCAACAAGACCAAGGCGGCGTGGAACGCCATCAGCGTGCCCGCCCAGTCCGCCGACCCCACCTGCACCGCGGGTTCCGGCCTGGACGACTTCTCGGTCGCCTTCACCTCGCCCTCGGGCATCGTGACACCGGGCGACTCGATCACGACCGCGGTGAGCACGGCCGTGACCGCGGGCGCGGCGCAGAACGTCACGCTGTCCACGAGCGGTCTGCCCACCGGTGTGACCGCGACCATCACCCCGGCGTCCGCCGAGGTGGGCGGCTCGACGCTGACCCTGTCGGCGAGTTCGACCGCGCCGGCGGGCACCTACCCCGTGACCGTCACCGGTAGCGGCCCCACCGCCACCCACACCGCCCGGTACACCCTCACCGTGACGGGTCCCGGCAACCGCAGCCTGGCGCCGCCCGACATCAACGTGGCGAACGTACAGGCGCATCTGGCCCAGCTCAACCAGATCGCGAACCAGAACGGTGGCAACCGCCGTGCGGGCAGCGCCGGTTACACCGCGTCCGTGGCCTATGTGAAGGGCAAGCTCCAGGCCGCCGGCTTCACCGTGTCCGAGCAGGTCTGCACCTCCTGCCGATACCGCTCCAACAACCTGATCGCCGACTGGCCCGGCGGCCCCGCCGACCAGGTCGTCATGTTCGGCGCCCACCTGGACGGCGTCAGTGCCGGTCCCGGCATCAACGACAACGGCTCCGGCTCGGCCACCCTCCTGGAGAACGCCCTCGCGCTCGCCCGGGCCAACCCCACGCTCACCAAGCACGTGCGCTTCGGCTGGTGGGCCGGCGAGGAACAGGGCCTCCAGGGCTCGCAGTTCTACGTCAGCCAACTCACCTCGACACAGCGCGCCGCGATCAGGGGCTATTACAACTTCGACATGGTCGCCTCACGCAACGCGGGCTACTTCGTCAACAACATCAACTCGGCCACCGCCGCGCCCCTCAAGGCGTACTGGGACACGCTGAACCTGCGTCCCGAGGAGAACGTCGAGGGCCAAGGCCGCTCCGACGACTACTCCTTCCAGCGGGCCGGCATCCCCACCTCGGGCTACGCGGCCGGCGCCAGTGCCACCAAGACCTCTGCGCAGGCGGCCAAGTGGGGCGGCCAGGCCGGCCGATCGTACGACTCCTGCTACCACTCCGCGTGTGACACCACGAGCAACATCGACGCCACGGTACTCAACCGCAGCGCCGACGGCGTGGCATACACGATCTGGAAGACCGCGGTCGCGGTCACCACGCCCACCGCGTAACCCTCAACGATCGCCGGTACCGGCCGCCCGAAGCGGGCCGGTACCGGCGATCCCCACCCCCACACGGCCGACGGCCACGGGGGGCCGGCCGGGCGAGCGGGGATCCGATGAGGTCGGCGCAGGCTCGAATCGCTCCCACGACCCATCGCCGCCGCCTTCGACGGGACGCAACGAGGAGGCGGGGACGACGCGAAGCGCCCTGCCGCACGCCGACGGCCGGCATGACGAGAATCGGCATGCGCGGGTTCGGGGCGACGCCTGGCCCGGCGCCGGAGTCACCCGCGGTCGGTGACGGCTGTGAGCGGCCGGCCGAGGCGGTGCGCGGTGGTGACATGGGGGCGAATGCGCACGATGGCGTCGTGGGGGCCGTGGACCCAGCCCGGGAGTACCCGCCGGTAGTGGTCGCGTTCGGGCCCCGGGGGCAGCGGCCGGGCGGGGCCGGTCGCGGCCACGCTCCAGCCGCGGGCCGTGGCGGGGTCGATCTCGTCGGCGTGGTACGTCACCATCGGCACGGTCTCGTCCGGCGGTACCAGGACGTCGAGGGGGACGGGCGCACGAACGACGAGGCTGCCGTGTTCGAGGATGTGCCGCGCGGGTCGTATCGCGGTGATGCCGGCGAAGCCGTAGAGCAGGCGCCCGGTCGTGGCGCCCTCCAGCAGCCATAGGGCCTCGGCGCCGGAGATCTCGATCAGGCGGGGTTGGGCGGCGGTCATCGTGCGTCCTCCCTGACGGAATCCGCGGTGTCGACGGGAACCGGTCGCGGGCGTGCTGCGGTCGGTACGGGCTCAGGGGCCTGGTTCAGGGGTGCTCCGGCAGGTCGATGCCGTGTTGTTCGGCGAGTCGTTCCAGGGCGTCCAGGCGTGCCTGCCAGACCTCCGTGCCGTATGCGTCCTCGTCCTGACGGGCCTGATCGAGCTTGTCGCGGGCCTCTTCGATGCCGCCGGTCAGTTCGTGGATGAATTCCCCCACGGGGTGCCTCCTGGAGTGGTGGGCGGGGCAAGTGCGGCGGCGGTGCTGTCGACCTTCGACGAATGCGTTCGTTGTACGCCCCTCCATCTCCTGATACTTGCCGCAGTTGCCAATCTTATCAATTGCTAAGCTATCGTCTTCGTCGGGCTTAGGTCTCGTGTTGCCGAGTCGGCACGGGAGCGACCCGAGAGGGAGGTGGACGCGGATGCCGGGAAGCTGGGGGGATCTGTTCAGGTGCGCCGTGTGGACGCGGGCTCGCGAAACGGCCGCGCGATCGAGATCGGCGCGAGGATCGGACCGGTGTGCGGCGCGGAGCGGTACGGGCTGCGGATCGTCGCGCCGCAGCGGCGCGCGGACGTGCTGCCGACCACGGGGACGGTGAGCCGGAACCCGACGGAGCCACTGCGGCGTGCGTACGCGGCCTGTGGGCCGCTGAAGGCAGCGGCGGTTGCGTGGCCGCCCCCGCCCCACCGTGCGCGAACCCGATGCGCCGGGACCCCTCCCACGACCCAAGTGCACGAGCACACACGAGCACAGACACGAGGACCATCCGTGCCCACCACACGCCCACACCCACCCGAGCAGCCCGGCCGCCACGCGGCGGTCACCGCGGCCGCACCCCCTCGCACCGTGACCCCCGGGAAGGACGTGAAGCGGTGAGTACCCCCCTGTACGAACTGAAGGCCGAGTTCTTCAAGACGCTCGGGCACCCGGCCCGCATCCGCGTCCTGGAACTGCTCAGTGAACGCGAGCACTCCGTCGCCGAGATGCTTCCCGAAGTCGGCATCGAGGCGTCGCGGCTGTCCCAGCAGCTGGCCGTGCTGCGCCGCGCCAACCTGGTGGTGGTCAGCCGCCGGGAGGGGTCGACGGTCTACTACACCCTCACCAGCCCCCAGGTGAGCGAACTGCTCGCGGTCGCGCGCGGCATCCTGACCGGGCTGCTCACCGAACAGATGGAACTCCTCCAGGACCTGCGCGCGACCACGCGCGAGGTCTCCCCCGGGCCATCCCGGGGCTGAGTCGGACCGCATCCGGAGCCGCCCACCCGCACGACGGCCGCCGGGGACGAACGCCCGGCCACGGGCGGCCCGCGGGGCATCGGCACAGCGCACCTTCCAGGAACGAGGTTCCCCACCATGAACGACCGGCGGCAGGCACCCCACCCCGCGCGGGACACCCCTCCTCCCGCGGTCGGGACACGGGTCGCCGGCCGGCTCGCCCTGCTGCCCGGACGCGGCGACCTGCGCAGCATGCGCCGCTCCCCCGGACGCGACCTGGTCGCCGGCCTGACCGTCGCGGTGGTCGCGCTGCCGCTGGCGCTGGCGTTCGGCGTGGCCTCGGGACTGGGCGCCCAGGCCGGGCTGGTCACCGCGATCGTGGCCGGCGCCCTGGCCGCCGTCTTCGGCGGGTCCAACCTCCAGGTGTCGGGCCCGACCGGGGCGATGACCGTCGTCCTGGTCCCGGTGGTCGCCGCGCACGGCACCGACGGCGTCCTGATGGTCGGCCTCCTCGCCGGGCTGATCCTCGTGCTGCTGGCCGTCCTGCGGCTCGGCCGGCTCGCCGCGTTCCTGCCGGCCCCCGTGATCGAGGGGTTCACCGCCGGTATCGCCGTGGTGATAGCCCTGCAACAGGTCCCCGCCGCGCTCGGCATAGCCCACGCCGACGGCGACAAGGTCTGGCAGAGCGCCGCCGACGCCGCCTCCCGCTGGCTCGACCGGCCCACCGCCGCCGCGCCGGTCACGGCCCTGGCGGTCGCCGCCGTCATGCTCCTGGGGGCGCGATGGCGTCCGGCGATCCCGTTCTCCCTGGTCGCCGTGGCGGCGGCGACGGCCCTGGCGTGGTCCGCGGACCTGCCGCTGACGCCGATCGGGGACCTGCCCGCGGGGCTGCCCGCGCCCTCGCTGGGCTTCCTGGACACCTCCCTCCTGGTCTCCCTGCTGCCCTCGGCCGCGGCGGTCGCGGCGCTGGCCGCGCTGGAGAGCCTGCTCTCGGCGACCGTGGCCGACGGCATGACGGTCGGGCAACGGCACGACCCCGACCGGGAGTTGTTCGGCCAGGGGGTGGCGAACCTCGCCGTACCGCTGTTCGGCGGTGTCCCGGCCACCGCGGCCATCGCCCGCACCGCCGTGAACGTACGCGCCGGCGCCACGTCACGCCTGGCCGCCCTGACCCACGCCGTCGCGCTGGCCGTCATCGTGTTCACCGCCGCCTCCCTCGTCGCCCACATCCCGCTGGCCGCCCTCGCCGGTGTCCTCCTGGCGACCTGCGTGCGCATGGTCGAGGTCTCCGCGCTGCGCGCCCTGGCCCGCTCCACCCGCCCCGACGCCCTCGTCCTGGCGCTGACCTTCGTCGTCACCGTCGCCCTGGACCTGGTCACCGCCGTCGCGGTGGGCATCGGCCTCGCCGTGATCCTGGCCCTGCGCTCCGTCGCGCGCACCGCCCGCCTCGAACAGGTCCCGTTGGACACGAGCGACCACACCGACGAGGAACGCGCCCTCCTCGAAGCGCACATCGTGGCCTATCGCCTCGACGGGCCCCTGTTCTTCGCTGCGGCCCACCGCTTCCTGCTGGAGTTGTCCGAGGTCACCGACGTGCGGGTGGTCATCCTGCGGATGTCCCGCGTCACCGCGTTGGACGCCACCGGCGCCGGCGTCCTGGGCGATGCCGTCGACAAACTCGAACAGCGTGGCATCACCGTCCTGCTCTCCGGGATCAAGCCCGCCCACGACGACATCCTCGCCACCCTGGGAGTGGCCGAGCACCTGCGCCGCGACCGGCGGATCCTGCCCGACACCCCGGCCGCCATCGAGTACGCGCGGACCCTCATCGGGCAGCCCCACGACCGGCCCGGCCCGTTCGGCGCCGACCCCGCCGCGCGGACGCCGCCGTGCTGAACCGCGATCCCGCCGGCCGCGACCACCCGAACGCCAACCCCGCCTTCAGCGTGCGCATCCACGTGTCGCCCGCCGCCACCGACATCGTCGAGGACATCCTCGCCGACGCCCCCAATCCCGAGCGATCGGATCGGAGAATCGCCATGCCTCCCGACGACACGAACGCGGAACGCCCCACCCCGCCACGCCCCGTCGGGAGACGCCAAACCCAGAAGGAAATGGAGCGAGGCATCATCGTCTGGCTCCTCGTATTCACCTTCGGAACGCACCTGATCGGCGGCGGAATCTGGCTCTACATCCACTTCAGCGGTCGCGGCTGACCGCCCCAGCGTCGCCCCCTCGTGAACAAGGCCAAGAACAAGGCCAAGAACAAGGCAAGGAAAGACCACCGATGAGCGATGCAACCCAGACCCTGCCGAACTGCCCCGAGTGCACCGGCGCCCACACCTACGAGATGGGCGCGTTGCTGATCTGTCCCGAATGCGGCCACGAATGGTCGCCCACGTCCGCCGCCGACACCTCGGATGCGCCGATCAAGGACGCGGTCGGCAACACGCTCGCCGACGGCGACACCGTGACGGTGATCAAAACACTGAAGGTCAAGGGCAGCCCGACCGGGATCAAGGCCGGCACCAAGGTGCGCAACATCCGCCTGGTGAACGGCGTGGACGGCCACGACATCGACTGCAGGATCGACGGATTCGGACCCATGCAACTCAAGTCCGGCGTCGTCAAGAAGGCCTGAACCCGACCCTGCACCAAGGTCGCGACCCCGCTCAGCTCTCGAATTCGCGGACGCGCAGCACGTCGAGGTTGCGGAACGTGGGCTGCCCGTCGCACAGCTCGGCCAACCGCGCCGCGAATTCGGCCGTCTCCGGGCGGTTGGAGTTCTCCATTGCCAGTTCGTGGGACGGGAATTCCACGATGTTCAGATACACGTTCTCCCGGTCGAGGTCGCGGGTCTGCGCAGCGCGCGTCGCGATGCGGTGACCTTCGTTTTTGGCGACCCAGTCGTCCAGGGCGGCGTCGAACTCGTCGATGCGGGTCGTCCGGTATTCGATGATCTGGATGAATGTCATTGCTCCGGCCCTCGGCGTTCGTAGTGACGGGCGGGCCGCCGGCCGCGGGACAGCGGCCCCTGCCACCTCCAGGGTCCCGCCGGCGCTCCGGACTCGCAAAGCCGCCACCCGAGGTCGGCCGAGGCTCCGGTCCGCCAGGGTCGGCGTGTAGGCGCGGGCCGACAGGGAACGATCCCAGCCGGTGGCACCCGACGGCGAGAGGCATCGCATGCGGATCGGCATCATCACGACCGCACGCCCGGGTCTGGAGCACCTGGCCGCCCGCGCGGAGGAACTCGGTTTCAGCAGTTTCTGGGTATACGACACGCCGATGGTCCACGGTGATCCGTTCGTCGCCCTCGCGCTCTGCGCCAAGTCCACCAGCCGGATCAAACTCGGTATCGGGGTCACCTCACCGGCGCTGCGCTCCGCGCCCGCCGCGGCTGCGGCGCTCGGCAGTCTCAACGCCCTCGCTCCCGACCGCGTCATCTGCGGGGTCGGCACCGGCAACACCGCACGCCGCACGCTGGGCATGCGGCCGGCCAAGACGGTCGAACTCGAGTCGTTCACGGCGGCCTTGCAGGATCTCACCGCGGGCCGCGAGTCGGACCATCACGAGGGAACCCGGTCGAGCAGGGTGCGCTTCCTGCACGTCGACGGCTACGTCAACACCGAGGACCCGGTGGAGTTCGTCGTGGCTGCGTTCGGCCCGAAGGTTGCCGCCGTCGCCGGTCGCCTGGGTACGGGAATGATCTCCTTCGCACTGCACGCTCCCGAGGCCTGGTCCGCGCTCGGCCGGGCCCGCCGGGCAGCGGCACGGGACGCGGGCAACAGCGAGAAGGCGCATACGTACCTCGTCTCCTCCCTGTACGTCCTCGGCGACGGTGAGGACCGGTACGGCGATGCCGTCAAGGACGCGATGGGGCACATCGCGGTGAGCGCACTGCTCCTCGCCGTGGAGGACCCGGCCTTCCGCGCGGCCCTGCCGCAGGAGGAGTCCGCGGCTGTCGACCGCCTGCTCCACCTACGCGGCACCACCGCCACCGACCCCAATCGCCACCACACGCTCTACCACAACTATCTCGGCCGGCTGTCCCCCGAGGAGCGCGATCTCGTCGTGCCATCACTGGTGGACAGGTTCGGTCTGATCGGTACCAGGGACGAACTCCGAGAGCGGATCAACGCGCTGGAGAAGTCGGGGGTCGAGGAACTCGTGATCCAGCCCGTGGTGAACCCCGAGGCGGAAATGGCCGAAATCGCCCGGCTTCTGCCCTGACACCGCACAGCCCGATCATGGCGTCGCTGTCCCGAACGTCGCCCGGACAAGGCTCCGACCAGGCCCGACGGTGTTCCGCTTGTCCGGGACAACGCCGTCCCCTTGCTCACCCCCACGGCGCGAACAATGCTCGGTGAGGGCCGTCCGGATTGCCGATAGGGCCCACTCGACACGCACCACCGATTCGGCACCCGATCCTTCCACCTCACAGGGGAAATCATGAAGGGCACTCTCAAGGCGTTACTGGTCACCACCGCCGTAGCGGCCGCCGTGGGGATCACGCCCGCCACCGCGAACGCCGCGGCCGACTGGTCGTGCCGCTCCATCGCGAACCAGTACATGTACTTCAAGCCGGACACCCCCCTGCACGCCAAGCCCCTGGGCAGCTCCCAGGTCTACGCCACTTTCTCCAGCCCGCAGTTGATCGACGGCTCGTGCGTCAACAAGTACGGCAAGCAGTGGTGGCGTACGGGTTGGTCCTCCGGATATGGCTACATCTACGACGGCTATCGAACCGGCTGACCGACCGCCGTCAATCATTGCCTCGAAAGGGTGAACTCTGGGGTCACGATGCCGCGGCGACGGCGCCGACGGCGGGCGCGAAATCCCGGCGTCGTGGCCCCTGCCCGCTCTCCCGCGGCTCGCTGCCATTCCCCCTCGAAGGTGTCTCCGCCCGAAAACCCCGTTGCCGTCGACGCGTCGAACCGCCCACCGTGGACGCCGTGAACCGATCCTCCCGACGTCGTCGTGACCCGGCCGCCGAGACCATCGCCCGCGGCGTGGCCAGTGGCGAGGAACTCTTCGGTGGCAAACTCGCCCACAATCATGGCGCGTTCGCGCATCAGGACGCGCACCTGCAGCTGTCGCTGCTCGGCACGTTCCGGCAACTTCCCCGGCTGGTCGCGGCGTCGGTACGGCTGGCCTGGCGCACCGACCCCCGGGCGTTGTCGGCGGTCGGTCTCGCCGAACTCGGGCGGGGTGTGGCCGGAGCGTTCAGCCTGCTGGCCACCAATCAGGTCCTGGTGCGGTTGTTCGCCCAGGGCGCCACTCCGGACCGGGTACGGGCCGCGTTGCCGGCCCTGTTGGCGTTGGCCGCGTCCGGGGTGGTCGTGTCGTTGCTGCAGGCGCTCTCCACCGGCGCGGCCGGACGTCTGGAGCCCAAACTCGAACGTGTCGCCGAGACGTCGCTGCTGAGCAAGACGGCCAGGGTGGAGATGGCCACCCTGGAGGACGGTGACTTCAAACGCCTGCTGCAGTCGGCGAGTTGGGGTACCGATGCCTCCCGGAGGATGATCTCGTACACGATCGGCATCGCCAACGCGTTGATTTCCCTCGCCGCCGCCGCAACCGTACTCGCCGTGCTGCATCCGGTGCTGCTGCCGCTCCTCGCGTTGATCACCGTTCCCCAGGCTTGGGGCGCGGTCCGCGATGCGCGCCGGCGCTACGCCTCCGTGCAAAAGTGGATCGACCACAACCGGCAACAGGGCGAAGTCGCGTGGCATCTGCGGCACATCGGGTCCGGTCCCGAGGTCCGCGTACACGGAGTCGGCGACTACCTGGTGGAACACTTCGAGCGGATGGCCGCGGCCGGCGAGGCCGAGGAGAGCCGACTCGCGCGCGCCGAAGCCGTCACCGGCCTGCTGTCCGCCGCCCTGGCGGGGCTGGCCACGGGCGTGACATACGTCGTGCTGGGTTGGCTGACCTGGACCGGGCGCACCGGGCTGGCCGCGTCCGGCACCGCGGTCCTGGCGATCCGCACCGGCACGGGAGCACTGACCCGACTCGTCGAACAGGTGCAACAGACGTACAAACAATCGCTGTTCGTCCAGGATCTCGAACGCGCCTGCGCACTCGCCGACGAACACGCCATCCCGCGCGGCGGCCTGCCCGTGGAGCGGTTCCCCGACCGTATCCGGCTCGACGACGTCACCTACACCTATCCCGGCCGCGACACCCCCGCCGTCGACGCCGTCTCCTTGACCATCGAACGCGGCCAGGTCATCGCGCTCGTCGGCGAGAACGGCTCCGGCAAGTCCACCCTGGCAAAGATCATCGCGGGGCTGTACCGACCGCAGTCCGGGCACATCCACTGGGACGGCATCGACGACACCACCCTGGACCGCGACCAACTCTTCGGCCGCGTCGCCCTGATCTCGCAGTCCTTCACCGAATGGCCGTTCACCGCCGCCGCCAACATCCGCATCGGCCGCCCCACGACGCAAGGGCACACCACGGACGGCGTCGCCACGACCGTGCCCGGCCCACGGGCACACCCCGACACCGCCCCGGAACGCCCGGGGCCCACCCCGGATCCCGCGCTCGAAGCCGCCGCCCGATACGCCGAGGCCGACCGGGTCATCGACGAACTCCCGAGGAAATGGCACACCCTCCTCGACCGCTCCTACGTCGGCGGAGTGGCGCTGTCCGGCGGACAATGGCAACGCATCCTCCTGGGCCGCGGCGTCTACCGCGACGCCGACCTCATCATCGCCGACGAACCCACCTCCGCCCTCGACGCCAGGGCCGAAATCGCCGCGTTCGAACGCATCCGCGCCCTCGCCGACTCCGGACGCACCGTCATCCTCATCACCCACCGCCTCGCCGGCACCCGCCTCGCCGACCACATCTACGTCCTCGACCACGGCGCCCTCATCGAACACGGCACCCACCACGAACTCCTCGCCCACGAGGGCCGCTACGCCACGATGTACCACATGCAAGCCAATCAATACGAAACCGGACACAACGGCAGCGGACACAACACAGCTCAGCCACCGGGCTGACCCGCACTCTCGGCGACGCTTGCTTCACCTATCGATATTCGATAGATTCCTATCGTAATTCGATGGAAGGGGTGGGCCATGGGAAAGCCGGCCGTGCATGCCTTGCGCGCCGTACTCGCGGTGGTGCTCGCCGGCACCGTGTTCGTACAGGCAGCGATGGTGTGGGCGTTGATCGGCGGGAACGACCCGGAGGACGGGTCGCTTCCGCTGAACCCGCTGCGCGTGATCACGATCCTGGGCATGGTGTCGGTCCAGGTCGCCCTGGTCTGCGTGTGGCGGCTGGTGACGATGGTGCGACGCGGAACCGTGTTCTCCCATGACGCCTTCCGGTACGTGGACGGCGTGATCGGCGCGATCGTGGCAGCCGCCCTTTTGTGGTTCACGGTCACGGCCCTCAATGCGCCGGGTCAGCGGGACGACCCGGGCGTCACCGTGATCATGGGCGGGATCGGCGTGGCCATCCTGGGGGTCGCGCTCGTCGTACTCGTACTGCGGATGTTGCTTGCCCAGGCCGTCGCGCGCGACGTCGAGGCGGCGCGGATGCAGGCCGAGCTGGACGCGGTGATCTGATGCCGATCACCGTCGACATCGACGTGATGCTCGCCAAGCGGAAGATGTCCGTCGGCGAGCTGGCGGACCGCGTGGGGATCACGCCCGCCAACCTGGCGGTACTCAAGAACGGCCGCGCCAAGGCGGTCCGCTTCGCGACGCTCGCCGCACTCTGCGACGTGCTCGAATGCCAGCCGGGCGACCTGCTGCGCTGGGAGGCCGAGGACGCCGCGGACGCCGCGGACGCCGCGGACGTCACGGACGGATGACGTGTCCCAGGGCCGACGTGCGGGCCCGGAAGATCGTCCGGCGCGGTGGTCCACGGGCACGGCAAGCAGGGAACCAACTGACCTTCCTCGAACAACTCGGCCTCGCCCCCACACCGAGCTGGGCGAGCCGAGCTGCCGCCTCCACGCGTACGTCCTGGTCCGGATCGACGAGGCAGGCGGCGAGCAGGTCCCGTCAGTTGCAGCGTCGGACTCCACCGGCGCCGGCATCGCGGGCCCAAGGCGACGTGTGCGGCCACCGCGCGGGGTGTCGGACGTACGGGTCGCCGTTTTGCATCGTGCGTCGATCCGCACGAATCCCTTGTCCGGGTGCACCCGAATGGACTAGACCTCTGCTACGCCTGCCCCCTGGCGTATGGACGCACCGCCGGAACCAGGAGATCGTGTATGCCCGTTCGTCCCTCCGGTCTGCTCGCGGCCGTCACCGCCGCCGTGCTGCTGGCCACCGCCACCACCACCGCGCACGCCGCGAACGTCGCCGGCCACGGGTCCCACGGCCCGAAGCCGAAGGGCCAGCGGATCGGCTACTTCACCCAGTGGGGCGCCGACAGCTCCGCCAAACGTGTTCAGGAGACCGGCCAGGCAGCGAAGCTGACCATCATCAACTACGCCTTCGGCAACGTCTCCGCCGAGGGGACCTGTTTCGAGGCCAACGTCGAGGGCCAGGGCTACGCCTACGACGACTACCAACGTCCGTTCACCGCCGCCCAGTCGGTGGACGGCGTGGCCGACGCGCCCGACCAGGCGCTCAAGGGCCACTTCAACCAACTGCGCAAACTGAAGGGCGAGAACCGGCAGCTCAGTACCGTCATCTCGCTCGGCGGCTGGGCCTGGTCCAAGTACTTCTCCGACGCCGCCGCCACCGACGAGTCGCGCAGGAAGTTCGTCTCCTCCTGCGTCGACCTCTACATCAAGGGCAACGTGCCGAGGCTCGACGGCGCCCCGGAAGGCGGCCAAGGCGCCGCCGAGGGTGTCTTCGACGGCATCGACGTCGACTGGGAGTATCCGGGTGGCGGCGGCGCGGAGGGCAACGTCTCGCGCCCCGAGGACGGCCGCAACTTCACCCTGCTGATGGCCGAATTCCGCAAGCAGCTCGACGAGTACGCCGCACAGCGCGCCAAGGCCCAGGCCCACGGCAAGCCCCGGCACTACCTGCTGACCGCTGCCCTGCCGGCCAGTTCCGTGGTCGCCGACCGCCTGGAGATCCCCGCGGTCTCCGCCGCGGTCGACTACATCAACCTCATGACCTACGACCTCCACGGCAGTTGGGAGGCCAAGGGTCCCGCCAACCACCACGCCAACCTGTACTCCGACCCCACCGACCCCGACGTCCGCCAACGCAGCGCCGACAAGGCCGTCGACCACTACGCCCGACTCGGCCTGCCGTCCGGGAAGACGGTCCTGGGCGTCCCGTTCTACGGCCACGGATGGACCGGCGTTCCAGCGGGCGAGCGCAACGGCCTCTACCAGAAGGCCACCGGCACCGCACCGGACCTCACCTACAAGGAACTCGGCGCCCGCCCCGGCAGGACCTACGTCGACCGCGTCCACGGCGCCTCGTGGAAGTACGACGGCGACACCTTCTACAGCTTCGACAACTCCGAAGTCCTGACCGCCAAGGCCCGCTACACGCGCCGTAACGACCTGGCCGGCGTGATGATCTGGGCCCTGGACGGCGACGATTCGCACGGAAGCGCCGTAGCCGCACTGGACCGCGGCCTGCGCCGCTAGAGGGCGTCCGAAAACATGCTTCGGGCAAGCCGACTTGGGAGTCACCATGGGCGGCGCACGTCGGGCACCGCGGTGATCGGCGCCCCTGGATGACACCAACGCGCCGCCCCTGCCCGGGAGTTCGGGCAGGGGCGGCGCGTTCGCATTCGGAGGGTGGTTACACCGCCAGTCGGTGCACGCTTCCGTAGGTCGTGCCCGCGAACAGCCACCGGCCGTCGGGCGATACGGTCAGCGACGAAACCGACGGTTCCGGCAGGTTCTTCGTGATCGAGCCCCAGGTGTGGCCGCCGTCGGTGCTGCGGAGCACTCCGAGGGCCGGGGAATGGTATTCGTGCGAGCCCGCGAACACCGTCGAGCCGTCCGGGGTGAACGCCAGCGAACTCAGGTAACCGCTCAGGTCGCCGGCCGCCTTCGTCAGGTTCTTCCCGCCGTCGGTGGTCACGTACAGCGCGTCCCTGGCGGCGATGACCGCGTGGCCCGGGGTGCGCGGGTTCAGCGCGATCGCGCTCACCCAGCCGTCGAGAAGCTTGGTCAGGGTGACGCCGCCGTCGGTGGTGCGGAACAGCCCGTCCGGGCCACCGAGCCAGGCGCTGTCGGGGTCGACCGGGTCGACGGCGACGCTGGTGAAGCCGTTCAGGTCGTCCTGCCCGTTCTGGACCAGGGACTCGCCGCCGTCGTTGCTGGTGTACACGGCCGACGGCGAGTGGGTGGCGATGTACAGCCGCTTCGGGTCACCGGGGCTGACCGCGATGCCGAGTGCCTTGCCCGGTACGGCCGTTTGCGTGATGGTCCACCGCACGCCCGCGTCGGTCGACTTCTCCAGGTAGAAGCAGGGTTGATCGAAGGTGCAGGTGTTGCGTACCCGGTACACCGTCGAGGGGTTCGACGGATCGGTGGCCAGGCCGTCGATCCTGTTGCCCACGGTGTGCGGCGCCGAGCCGGAGAAGCCCCATTCCTGGTACCCGCGCGGCAGTCGGCTCTTCAGGGGCGCGGACGACTGGTAGGTGCCGGTCATGGTGCCCGCGACGATCGCCGGGCCCGACTTGCCCTGGGCGACGGTCAGCGACAACACCTCGGAGCCGGGCACGCCGATCCGGCGGAAGGACTGGTGGTCGTCGGTGGTGTAGATGCCCGCGCCGGCCGAGATGACGTCCGTGCCGGGCCGTCCGGGAAACGTGCCGATGCTCTCGTACAGGTCGATGCGGGCCAGGCCCGCCTCGGGGCGCCAGGTGCGGCCGTTGTCGCGGCTGCCCCACTGCTGCATCTCACCGGTGGACTGATTGACCTGGACGTGCAGCCGGCCCGAGCCGTCCACGACCGCGGCCAGGACCACCACGTCGGTGCCCCACGGCCCGCGCAGCGCCCGCCAGTGCGCGCCCCGGTCGGTGGAGACCTGCGCGACCTGCAGGTCGCCCCTGGCGACCAGGGTGCCACCGGTGCCGGTGAACTGATCGACGCCCGCGCCGGTCGAGCCGGGACGGGGCAGCTTCACCGGGGTCCGCGCGCCTCGGCGCAGCACCCAGACGTCGGCGCCGGCGGTGAAGTACAGGTCGCCGTCGGTGAACTTCGGGTTGCGCGCGTCGGCGGGGGCACCGGCCAGCAGCTTCCAGGTGTTGCCGTTGTCGGTGGTCACGTGCACACCCTCGGCGCCCGTCGCGTACAGCCGCGCGCCGGTCGGGTCGAACACGACGCCGCTGATCCCGCCCGGGGTGTCCAGCACCCGGGTGAACGTTTTGCCGGCGTCGGTGCTGCGCAGCACGTACCCGCGCCAGTGCTCCTTCTCCACACCGCCCGCGAACACCACGTCGGGCCGCAGCGGGCCGGCCGCGATGCCGCCGGCGTCCGTGGCGTCCACCGGCAGTTCGTTGCTCTGCTGCCAGGTGGTACCCCGGTCGTCGGATCGGAAGACGACGTTGCCGATCGGGGTCTGCACGTAGGCCCGTTCGGGCCGGGCGGGGGTGAACGCCAGTTTGCCGCCGGTGCCGTTCGGGCCGACCTGCCGCCATTCGTTGCCCCGGGTGGCCAGGGTCGTCGGCGGGTCGGCGGAGTCCGCGGGTTCCGCTCCGGCGGGCACCGTGCCGAACGCGCCGAACACGGTGCCGAAGGCCACCGTGGCGATCAGGAGTAGTCGGCGCCGGGACACCTTCGCTGAACTCGACCGTGAATGTTGTGCGTTGAACATGCCGTCTCCCATGGGGCCGGTGGTGTGCTCTTTGTAGTCGCGGCTCCCGAGGGTCGGCCAGGTGTGGCCGCCGGCCGGTTGCGGCCGGCGCCGGAATCGGCCATGCTCGCTCGCCATGGAAAATGACGAGTTGGTGTTCGGCGCCGTCGGGGTCGCGCCGTTCGACGAGCGGGTCTATCGCACCGTTTTGGCCGGACCGCCGGTCACTGTGCGCGACTTGGCGGAGCGCACCGGCTCGGGCGCCGAGCGGCTGCAGTCAGCCCTCGCTCGGCTGCGCGGCCACGGTCTGGTCAGCCGGCTCTCCGGCCGCCCCACCCGGTGGGCGGCCGTCAGCCCCACCGCCGCCCTCGCCGCCCTGGTCCGCAACGCGCACGCCGACCTCGGCCGGGTCACCGAGACGGCCGCCGAACTCGAGGCCGTCTACCGCGCGCTCGGCGAGACCGCCCGCCCCGGCGAAGGCGTCGAACTGCTGACCAGCGCCGACGAACTCGGCCGGTGGTTCGCTCGGCTCCAGCAGGAGGCCACCGAGGAGATCATGAGCCTGGACCGGCCGCCGTACGTCCTGGCCCACGGCAACCCGCTCCAACACACCCTGCTGGGCCGCGGGGTTCGGTACCGCACGATCTACGCCCCCGAGTCGTTCGAGATACCCGGGAACCTGGACGTCGTGTCCGGCCTGTCGCAGGCCGGCGAGGAGGCCCGGGTCCTCGCCGACGTCCCGCTGAAGATGTCCGTCGCCGATCGCCGGATCGCCCTGCTGCCCCTGCACCTCGACCCGCCCATCACCCGCAGCGTGGTCATCCGGGGCACCACCCTCGTCGACGCCCTGGTCACCCTGTTCGAAGGGCTCTGGACCCAGGCCGTCCCCCTCACCGCCGCCGGCTCCGGGTCGGCGGGCGACCCGCTCGACGCGGAGGACCGACGGATCCTGAACCTGCTGCTGTCCGGACTCAAGGACGAGACGATCGCCCGGCAACTGGGCATCAGCACCCGGAGCCTGCGGCGGCGAATGCGGGTGCTCCTCGACGAGTTGGGCGCGGAGAACCGGTTCCAGGCAGGTGTACAGGCGGTGCGGCGCGGCTGGGTATAGGGGAGTTCACGTGGGGCGCTCGCACAGGGGCGCTCACACCGGGCCTCGCACGGGGCGCTCACGCAGGGGCGCTCACGGCCGATGGGCCGTCGCCGATCCCGCGTACGTCCGGCCGCTCACCGGGCCTCCTCCGGTCCGGCGTCCGCCGGTTCGTGGTCCGCGCAGTCCACGCGTAGTTCGCCCGGCCCGAACGGTGCGTCGACGAACGCGCAGTGGTGGGGGCGGTCCGGGTCCTGCGGGTGCGCGTCCGGTCGGAAGAAGCGGCACGTCACGCACGTACGCGAGACCGGGATCGCGTCGTGCTCCTGCAACACCTTGATCATCGTGGTGGTTCCGCGCAACATCGCCGCGACATCGGCGTCCGACAGCGCGTCGAGGGCCTCGCGCAGCGGCGCGGGGACGACGCCGAGCCGATCCGCCTCCGCCCGGCCGGCGTCCGTCAGGGTCAGCGTCACCGCGCGCGTGTCGACCGGATCGCGCCGGCGGTCGACGAGGCCCTTCGAGGTGAGCGCACGCATCGCGTCGCTGACCGTCGGCGGCGTGGAGGCGAGCGCCTTGACGATCTCGCCCTGCCTGCGCGGTCGGGCGTCCGCGGCCAGGTACAGCAGGATGTCGGCCTGCAACGGACTCAGCTTCGCCGGACCGCCGTTGTGCCAGGCCGTCAGGCGCACCGCCTGGCCGAGCCGGGTCAGGCCGAGCAGCAGGTGCTCGGTGGGCGAGAGCCCCGGTGGTCCCTCCATCGGCGTGCTGCCTCTCTTTCGTTTCTTTTTCCCGCTCCGGATCGCCCCGTCTCTTGCATTCTAGGCAGTGCCAACTACATTTGGCACTGCCAACAGTCCTTCGGCACACGCTGCCGAAGGTCCGGTTTCGCATACCCAGTCGAGGAGTTCCCGCCATGTCCCGTCTGTCCATGGTCGACCCGGCCACCGCCGCCCCCGATGCCCGCCGCCTGCTCGCGAAGGTGGAAAGCGCCCTCGGCGTGACGCCGAACATGATGCGGGCGATGGCCGTATCGCCCGCCGTCCTCGACGGCTACCTCTCCTTCGCCGGCGCGCTCGCCAAGGGATCGCTGTCGGGCGCGCTGCGCGAGCAGATCGCGCTGGTCTCGGCCGCCGAGAACGCGTGCGAGTACTGCTACGCCGCGCACCACGTACTCGGCGCCCACGCCGGGGTGAGCGACGCGGACCTGGCGTCGGGCGGCCACGCCGAGGCGTCCGACCCGAAGGCCGCCGCGGCGCTGCGCTTCGCGCGGGCGGTGTTGCGTACGAAGGGCTTCGTGTCCGACGCCGAACTCGCCGACGTACGCGCGGCGGGTTACGACGACGGCGAGATCGGCGAAATCATCGGCGCGGTCGCGCTCAACGTGTTCACCAACTACTTCAACTCGGTCGGCCGCACCGAGGTCGACTTCCCGCCGGTCGCACTGCCCGGGTAAGTCCCGAGCCGGCCACGGCGGTTGGGGCGGCCACCGGCGCCCCAACCGCACCGGGACGCACGGGCGCGCTACGCCGGGGGGCCGTCCGGGAGCGAGGACGGGGCCGCGGCGCGCACTCGCACCCACGATCGAGCCGGGCGCGCCGGGGCGTCGCGGGGGAAGGCGAACACGAGGCCGACGGCGGCCACCGCGATGGCCATGGCGGTCAGATATGCGATCCGGAAACCGTCGTCGGAGGGCGGGCCGCCCGGAACGAGTATCGGGTTGTGGGTCATGATCAGTGCGGCCACCTGGGTCCCGACCGCCCCGCCGAGCGCCCGGGCGACGGTGGTCAAGGCGGTGGCGACACCGACCTGTTCGGGTGCCACTGCCGAGGCCGCGACGACGAAGATCGCCGTCGAGCCGGCCGCCGCGCCGATCCCGGTCAGCACCAGTCCGCACACGATCTGCCATGGCTCGTGGTGATAGGCCAGAGTCAGCGCGCCGGCGGCGAGCGACACCATTCCCACGCCGGCGACGGCCCGGCTGCCCACGTGTCGGGCCGCCAGGCCGGCGAGCGGTGAACTCAGCACCGCCGCGGCCAGAGCCGCACAGAGGTAGTAGCCGATCTCGGAGGCATTCGCACCGAGCCCCAGGCCCGTGGCCTTGGGCAGGGCCAGTAGTTGCGGGACGAGGTAGACGACCATGCCGTAGATCCAGCCCTGTGCCACGCCGACGCTCACCGGGCCCCAAGTACCGCGTCGGCGGAGCAGCGTCGGTGCCACCATCGCATGCACGACCCGGTTCTCCACGTACACCCATCCGACGAGGACCACGACCGACGACGCCACCAGGACCAGGCTCGTCGCGGCGCCCCAGCCGTCCTTGGGTGCCCGGTCGAGCCAGATGAACAGCAGCGCCAATCCGACGGCGAGGGTCGCCGCACCGGGCCAGTCGACCCGGGAGGGGCCCGCCTTCCCGCCCGGCCGCGCCACCTCGGACACCGGCGTCCGCAGCCCGGCGGCGGTCAGGTGGAACAGCCCGCCCCCGGCCGCCGCGCACAGTGTCGGGAGGGCGTACATCCAGGCCCGGGACAGCGAATTCGCGATCGGTCCGGCGAACAGCACGCCCGCGCAGTTGCCCGCCGTGATCGCCGCCATGAACATGCCCATCGGCGCCTTCAGCCGATCGGGCGCGTACAGCGAACGCAGCACCACGAAGCCGATCGGGATGACTCCCGTGCCGGTGCCCATCAGGATCTGGCCGACCAGGAACATCGTGTAGGAGTGCGCCGCGGCCGATACGAGGCCACCGCAGGTGACCAGGAACAGTACGCCCGCCATGGTCCGGCGCGGACCGTGGAGATCGGCGAGGCTGCCGGCCAGAGGAGTCGAGACGGCGGCGCTGACGGTCAGCGCGACCGCCCACGTCGCGGCCTTGGCGGGCCTGATGTCCAGATCGCTCTGCAGCATCGGCAACGCGGGAAGGATCAGGCTCTCCAGTGCCGCGACGGCCATCGCCGTGACGGCCAACGCCAGGAACAGGAGGGTGGCGCGTCTTCCGGACGGGGTGTCACCCGTTTCGGCGGAGGCGGTGGCGGAGCGTTTCATTGCGTGGGTCTCATTTCTCTGTGCACGATTCACCCGGTTCCGCGCAGAATCCGCAGGGGAATCCGAGCGAAACCGGAGCGAAATCCATGCGAGTATTCGGATACGCCGAATCGACCCGCGTAACCGCGTGGCTGCGCGGGCGCATGGGACCGAGAACGCGGGGTCGTTCTCGGATTATTGGGACTCTTGCGCCCGGTTCGATATTCGGCAGTCGATATTCGATTCAGACGTTCGGGTAGCGCTCCGCCCACGGGGCGGCCTCTTCGACCTCCGCCGCCAGTCGCAACAAAATGTCGTCCCGCCCCCACCCCGCGGTGAACATCACGCCGATCGGCATACCTCGCGCGCTCCACTCCACGGGCAGGCTCAGGGCCGGAAAGCCGGTCGCGTTGGCCAGGACGGTGTTTCCGGTGAAGGCCGTCATCGCGGCGAGTTCGCCCGCCGGGTCGGCGTCGTCGCGCAGTTCGCCGAGGGTCTGTGTCGGGCGGGTGATCGTCGGGGTGATCACGATGTCCACGTCGGCGTGGTCGAGCGTCCACGCGCGGGCCCGCGCCTGCAACGTGCCGAGTGCCGCGGCCAGTTCGGCCGCCGTGGTCCGGGTCGCGATCGCGCGCAGATGCCGGACGATCGGGCGCAGCAGGGGCTCTGCGCCCGGCGGTAGCAGCAGGCCGCCGGCGAGGGACGCGAAGGCCAGGGTGAACGACTCGGTGAACAGCGGGTCCTCGGCCTGGTCGCGACGCACCACGGTGTGCCCGAGGGATTCGAGCAGCAGCCCGGTACGGGTGATCGCCTCCGCCGACTCGGCGGCCACCGGGCCACCGGAAATCGACCCGTGCGCGACCGCGATCCGCAGGCGTGGGAGCGGCCCGTCGCAGGCCGCCCGGTAGCTGCCCGCCGAAGGCGCCGGGGGATGCACGGTGTTCGCGCCGGGCCGCGAGGCCAGGACGTCCAGGAGCGCGGCCGTGTCGCGTACGGTCCTGGCCAGTGGTCCGCGCGCTGACAGGCCCATGTTGTCGCCGCGGTCGGGGCCGGTGGTGATCAGGCCCCGGCTCGGCTTGAGGCCGATCACGCCGCAGACGCTCGCCGGGGACCGCAACGACCCGGCGGTGTCGCTGCCCTGCGCGAACGGCAACAATCGGGCGCCCACCGACGCCGCCGCGCCGCCACTGCTGCCGGCGGCGCCGCACGCGAGGTCGAACGGGCTGCGCGCGGGCGGGGCGATGTCGGGTTCGGTGTAGCAGGCGGCGCCGAACTCGGGCACCGTGGTCTTGCCGATGTCGATGAGGCCGCCGGCCCGCAGGATGGTGACGATTTCGCCGTCCGCGTCCGGGATCCAGTCCTGGAACACCCTGCTGCCCAAGGTGGTGCGAATTCCGCGCGTCTCCTCGAGGTCCTTGATGCCGATGGGCACTCCGAAGAGCGCGGGCAGCGGCTCGTCGCTCCTGTCGCGCAGGGTACGTTCGGCTCGGCGTGCCGATTCCCTGGCGTGTGTGTCGGCGATCGTGGTGAATGCCCCGACCGTGTCCGCCTCGGCGGCGCGCCGGAGGAAATGGTCCACGACATCCACCGGGGAGGTTTCTCCGGAGGCGATGACGGAACCGAGGTCCAGGGCCGATAGTTCGTGCAATTCAGACATGCGCGGTACACCTCGCTTGGCGTTTCGTTACGCGTATTGTTAGGGTGTTCCCATGGAATCGTCAATGCCGGGTTCGATGAGTGCAGCAGGTGCGTCCGAGCCACCGGGTGGTTCGGGGAGTGGTGCAGCCCGTGGTGCGGCGGGTGGCCCGCCGGAGACGGGGAAGCCGGGTCGGCCCAAGGCCGTATCGCTCGAGGCGATCCTGAGCGCCGCGACCGAGATCGCCGACGACCGTGGACTGGACGCCGTGTCGTTTCGCGTGTTGGGTGATCGGCTGGGCGTGTCGCCCATGGCGATCCATCGCACGACCGGCGGCATCGAGGCCCTGCGTCACACGATGGTCTCGGAGGTGGTCGGCCGGGTGACCCGATCGATCGTGTGGCCCGACGACTGGCAGGGCGTCGTGCGGGTCTTCGCGGAGGAACTGCGCGCGTTGCTGATGCGCCACCCGCTGGTCCTGGAGGCACACCGCAGGGCCGCCCTCGACGCACCGGGCGCGGACGCGGTCGCACACCGCGTCACGGGCGCGTTGCGTACGGCGGGGCTGGACGAGGAGCGCGCCACGTACGCGTACGCGGCCGTCCACGACTTCGTCACGGGGCATGTCGCGATCCGGCTCGGTCGAGGCGAACTCGAACACTACGACGCGTCGCCCGAGCGGCAGGCGGTGTCGGTCTTCGCCCGGTACCACGACTACGCCGAACGTTTCCGGCAGGGCCTCGAACTCCTGATCACCGGTATCGAGTCCACGATCGCCGAGGGACGGCCGGCGGGACGCCCGCGGGGGCGGGCGTGACCATATCCGCGCCGCCGACCCGATTCGCCCCGGCGCCCGGCGGGCGACGCATCGCCTACTGCGTCTACGGCGACCCCACCGGCGTCCCCACGATCTTCGCGCACGGTACACCGGGCAGCCGCTTCCAGGCCCACCCGCTCGACGCCTCGGCAACCGCCGCCGGAGTCCGGTTGATCTGCCCCGACCGGCCGGGCTTCGGGGAGACCGACCCCGTCGACATCGACGATTTCCACGCGTGGGACGGCGACTTCACCGCCCTGCTCGACGCGCTCGAACTCGACCGGGCGTCGCTGATCGGCATCTCGGGCGGCGCCGGCTACGCGCTCGCCGTCGCACAGCGCGTGCCCGACCGGGTCGACCGCCTCATCGTGGCCTGCGGAATGGTCCCGGGCGCCCCCGCCTCCGCCACCCGAGGCCGGCTCCCCGTGGTGACCCTCGCCTACTGGCTGGCCCGGCGCGTGCCGGGCCTGTTGGGCGTTCTCCTCACCCGGCGGGCCTCGGCCCCGACGGATCCGGCGAAGCCACCGGCCGGGTTGCCGGAGTCCGACCGGCTCGCCCTGAACGACCCGGCGACCCGCGCGTCGACGGCACGCGACGCCGAGGCGGCACTGTGCCAGGGGCCCGGAGCGGCCGTCGCCGACATGCGCCGCTACCACCGGGCGTTGCCCGACCCGCTCGGTACGATCACCGCACCGACCACGATCGTGCACGGCGACCTCGACGCGAACGTACCGGTGGGCGTGGCCCGTTGGCTCCACGCACGGCTCCCGACGGCCGAAGTACGCATCCTCCCCGAAGCCGGCCACCTCTTCGCCCTCACCGACCCCACCCCCCTGTGGCGCGCCCTCCTCGATGACACCCGGCGGCAAGGGCCGCGAGCCGTCGGGGAGTTCCAGGCGAACAGCGGTCCCTCCGCAACCGCGGAGAGGTAGTACACGGCCTGCTGCCCCTACACAGTGTCGGGTGCTCTGGGGCGGGTCGGCGCCGAGGGGTTGTGGCGGGGGCCCGCATCCGGCGTCGGTCCGGGGCAGTCCGCCGGGACCGGCTTCGAACGCGCCGTCGGCGTCTGGTTCATCAGGCCCGATTCGTAAGCCGCGATGACCAGTTGGGCTCGGTCTCGGGCGTCGAGTTTGGTGAGCAGGCGGCTGACGTGGGTCTTGGCGGTGGACAGGGACAGGTGTAGGTGGGCGGCGATCTCGGCGTTGGACAGGCCGCGGGCGACCTGGCGCAGGACCTCGCGTTCGCGGTCGGTGACGGCGGCCAGGCGGGTCGGGGCGAGGACGGCCGCCATCGGGCGTTGGGCGAACTCCTCGATCAGGCGCCGGGTCACCCCCGGCGAGAGCAGGCCCTCCCCCGCCGCGACCACCCGGATCGCGGCGAGCAGATCGGCCGGCGGCGTGTCCTTGACCAGGAAGCCGCTCGCCCCCGCCCGCAGTGCCGCGAACACGTATTCGTCGAGGTCGAACGTGGTCAGCACGAGTACCCGCGTGTCCACCGGATCGGGACCCGACAGGGCCAGCCGAGTGGCCTCGATGCCGTCGACCTCCGGCATCTGGATGTCCATCAGGACCACGTCGGGGCGTTCCCGGCGGATCAGTTCCAGCGCCTGCGCGCCGTTGGCGGCCTCGCCCACCACGGTGAGGCCGGGGTCGGAGTCGACGAGTACCCGGAAGCCGGCGCGCACGAGCGCCTGATCGTCGGCGACCACCACGCGAATGCTCATGCGCCGACGCCCAGCGGCAGCCGGGCCGCGACCCGATAGCCGCCGCGCGGACCCGGCCCGGCCTGGAAGTCGCCGTCGTACAGGCCGACCCGTTCGCGCATGCCGATCAGTCCGTGACCCTGCGCCCGGTCGAGGCCCTCGAGGTCGCCGGCGCCCCGACCGGCCGGCCCCGAGCCGTCGTCGGTGATCTCGATCCTGATGTCGGTGTCGCCGTAGTGGATGAACACGTTGCCCCGATCGGTGTCGGCGTGCTTGACCACGTTGGTCAACGCCTCCTGAATGATGCGATACGCCGCGCGATCCATACCCGACGGCAACTCGCGCGGGGTGCCGTCGATGCGGACGTCGACCCGCAGGCCGGCCCGACCGGTCTTCTCCACCAGACCGGGTACGTCCGCCAGACCGGGCGCCGAGTGGAAGCCGTCCCGTCCCCCGACCGGCGGCGCCTCCTCGCGCAACACCCCCAGCAGCGCGCGCAATTCGCGCAGCGCCGCCCGGCTGGTCGTCTCGATCGCGGCGAGCGCCTTGGCCGCCTCGTCGGGCCTGGCCGCGATCACATGGTGGCCGACCCCCGCCTGTACCGCTATCACGCTCATGCTGTGCGCCACCACGTCGTGCATCTCTCGGGCGATCCGCAGCCGTTCCTCGACCAGCGTGCGCCGGGCCCGGTCCGTCTCGTCCCGGGCCCGGCGTTCCGCCTGTTCGCGCAGGCCCGCGTTGTAGGCGCGTTGCCTGCCCATCGTCCGGCCGACGGTCCAAAAGGCGAGCAGTGCGCCCACCTGGCCGAGGATCCAGCTGCTCCACGACGACCAACCACGGTCGACGGAGCTCCCGACCAACGGCGCGAGCGCGACCAGGACGCTGCCGGCGGCGAGCAAGGCGACGGAACGCCACAGGGGTTCGACCAGGCCGACCACATAGACGACCAGCACCAGCGCGATCATCGGCGACTTCGGGAACCCGTACGCCGCCAGTACCGCATAGCCGAGGCACGCGAGTACGAAGGCCGACGCGGCATGCCGCCGGCGCAGCGCCACCGCGGCGGCGAGCGCGATGGCCAGGACGGCGAAGAGCGGCACCGGCACGTGATGCTCGTGCAATCGTCCGAGGCTCGGGCAGATCAACGCGGCCGAGACCACCGCCGCCACCACGTCGAGCCAGGCGAGGTGACGCGGTGTCAGACGTTGGGTCAAGGGCGGGCGGGACTGTTCCACGCCCCGACGCTAGCCCGCCGGGAGCGGGTCGGGCGTCAGTCCTGGGACGGATCACCCGGCGTCCGTCGCGCGACCGACGCGGCCGGCACCCGGCCTCCGTCGGAACGAGTGCGGACCGACGTTCCCGGGCCCGACGCGCGACACCCCCTCGGCGCGACAGCGTTGCGGCCACCGCGGTGCACGGCGATCCGGACCGATCCGAGGCCGCTCCCCCGCCCACTCCCCCACACACCTCCCACACCCGATCCACCCGCACCCCATCCCGTCCCGTCCGATCCCGTCGGACGGCATCCGAGCGAGGACACCCATGACCCACCGAACGCTCGACCCGCCACCCGCCCGGCCGCCGGCCGGATCGCCCTCGGTCCGCACCGGACGGGGCTGAGGCCATGCTGAAGGCAACCCTGCGCGGGTTCCTCGCGCAGCGCGGGCGCATGGTGCTGTCCGGCCTGGCCGTGCTGCTGTCGGTGGCGTTCGTCGCCGGTACGCTCGTCCTCGCCGACACGGTGACCCGGGCCGCAGCCGAGTTTTCGGCGGCCGGCGCGGCCGACGTGACGGTGCAGGCGCCGACCCCGGACAGCGCGGCCGGCCTGCGCAGCGCCGCCCCGGGCGGGCCGCCGACGCTGCCGGTCGACGTGGTCGAGCTGGTGCGCCGCGTGCCGGGCGTGCGCGACGCACGCGCCGCGATCACGGTGGACAACGTCGCGCTGGTGGCCGCCGGCAACCGCCGGGTCGAGGGCGCGGCGGGCGGACCCACGACCGCCGCCGACTGGTCCCCCGACGCGCGCTCACCGGTACGCCTGGCCCAGGGTCGGGAACCGCACGGTCCGAGCGAGCTCCTCATGGACGCCGACTCGGCCCGGCGCGCGCACGTGCGCCTCGGCGATCGGGTACGGGTCGTCGCCGTCCCGGGGAGCTTCGAGGCGGCGGTGGTCGGCATCGTCGCGTATCGCACCGTCGACCCCGGGCACACGTCGGTTTTCCTGGACACGGCCGTCGCGAGCACGCGCCTGCTGGGCGTCCCCGGCGTCGTGACGTCGGTACGGGTGGACGCGGGGGCGGGCGTGACCGACGACGAGTTGGCCGGGCGGATCGAGCGGGCGCCGGGGCTCGGTACGGATGCCGTGGTGCGTACTCGGGCCCAAGTCGCGGACGCGGAGACGGCGGAGACCGCCTCCGGCGTCGAGTTCGTGCGGTCCGCCATGCTCGGCTTCGGCGGGGTCTCGCTGCTCGTGGCCGGCTTCCTGATCGTCAACACGTTCTCGATGCTGGTGGCCCGCCGAACCCGCGAGTGCGGTTTGCTGCGGGCGTTGGGCGCGAGCCGTGCCCAGGTGCGCCGCTCGGTGTACGTCGAGGCGCTGCTGTTGGCGTCGATCGCGTCGGTCCTGGGGTTGGCCGCGGGCATCGGCCTGGCCGCCGGGCTCCGGGGCGCGATCGGCGGCGTGGGGGTGGGTCCGGCGGACGGACCGCTCGTGATCACGGTGCGTACTCCGGTTGCCGCCCTGCTGGTCGGCGTGCTCGGCACGCTGCTCGCCGCGGCGGTGCCCGCGGCACGGGCGAGCCGGGTCCCGCCGATGGCGGCGTTGCGCGACACCGCCGTCGGAGCGGGGTCGGGGTCGGGTCGGCCGGCCCGGCGGCGCGCCGTGGTCGGTGCGGTCCTGGTCACCCTCGGGATGGCGGCGGCGGTGGCCGGCGGACCGTTGGCGATCGTGGGCATCGTGCTCAGCCTGGTCGCCTTCGTGGTGCTGGGGCCGACCCTGGTCCGTACCGTGCTCCCGCCGATCGCGCGGGTCCTGGTGCGCTCCGGGGCGGTCGGGCGGCTGGGGCGCGGCAACCTGATGCGCGACCCGCGGCGGACCGGGGCCACCGCCGCCGCGCTGACCATCGGCGTCGCGGTGGTCGCGGCGACGGCGGTGGTCGCCGCGTCCGCGAGCGGTTCGATGGACGCGCGGATCGATCGCACGCTGGGTGGCGACATCACCGTGCGGAGCGACAAGAGCGGTGCGCCGTTGACCACCGAGGTATCCGACGCGGTCCGGCGCGCGCCGGGCGTGGGTCGGGTGGTTCGGCTGCGCGAGGCCCGGATCGAGGTGCTCGCCGACGGGCGCGCCGACCACGGGTGGGTGCAGGGCGCGGATCCCGAACTCCCGTCGGTACTGCACCGGCGCTCGGCGTCGGGAGCGCCGGCACCCGCGCCGGCGCCGGGCACGATCAGCCTGGGCGCCGGATACGCCCGCGACTTCCACCTGTCGATCGGCAGCGCCGTGCTCCTGCGCGGCCCGACGGGGACGGAACTGACGGTGACCGTGGCCGCGTTGCGCGAACCCGATCCCGCCGGGCAGTCCATCGGCCGCCGGGACGCGCCGCTGGTGGCCCTGGAGACGCTCACCGCGCTCGCTCCGGGTGCGCAGGATTCGATGATCTTCGTCGACGGCGCGCCGGGCACCGACCGCGCGAAGCTCAAGGCCGCGCTGAGGACCGCGCTCGCGCCGTTCCCACAGGCGTCGGCACGGGACCGCGACGAATACAAGCGGCTCGTTCGCGGCGGGATCGACGGCGTGCTCGACCTGGTCTACGCACTGCTCGGTCTGGCCGTGTTGATCGCCGCGCTGGGCGTGGTCAATACGCTCACCCTCTCGGTTGTCGAACGCACCCGGGAAATCGGGCTGTTGCGCGCGCTCGGCACGTCACGCGGACAGATCCGGCGGATGGTCCGCGCCGAGTCGTTGGCGCTGTCGGTGTACGGCACGCTGCTCGGCCTGCTGCTCGGGGTCGGCTGGGGCGTCGTGGCGCAGCGCGGACTCGCGGACCGGGGCCTGGAGGTACTGGCGGTGCCGTGGGCAACCCTGGCCGCCCTGGTCGCGGGGGCCGGCGTGGTGGGCGTGCTCGCCGCGGTGCTGCCGGCTCGTCGGGCGGCCGGTACGGCGGTGCTGACCGCGATCGCGACGGAGTAGGCGACCCGGTCCGGGGGCGGGCCCGATCGCAGGAAGTCCGAAGAGATCGATTCACCGGGAAAAGATTCTCGATAGGGAGGAACCACCGTGCTGCACCGACGACTTCGCCTCGCCTGCCCGGCCTGCGCGTGCCTCGTGCTCGTGGCCTGCGGTACGTCCGGCTCGCCGAACCACACCACCACCCGCACCGCCCACTACGAGGTCGGCGGCCCCGTCCGCAGCGTGGTCGTCGCCGGCGCGGCAGGCGACGTCCGGGTCGGCCGGACCGAGTCCGCGAGCGTCGTGGTCACCGAGACCAAGCGCTTCGGTTCGGCCGAACCCGTCACCGAACACACCCTGACGGACGCGACGTTGACCCTGCGGCAGACCGTCCGCGACGGGGCCCAGGTGTCGTACGAGGTGGCCGTTCCCCAGGGGGTCGCGGTCGAGGCGGTGACGTCGTCGGGCCGCATCACCCTCGTCGGGTTGTCCGGCGACGTGTCCGCGCACACCACCGGTGGTTCGATCGAGGGCAAGGAGCTGACCGCAGGCACCGTCACCGCGAAGGCCGACGAGGACGCGCTCGACCTGTCCTTCGCGAGCCCGCCGGCCCGCGTCGACGCCGACGGCGACACCGCCCGCGTCCGGCTGCCGGCCGACGTCGGATACGTGGTCGACGCGACCAGCGACCGCGGCGCGGTCCAGGTCGAGGTCCCGCGGGACGCCGCCGCGCCGTATCACGTGAACGTGCACACGCGGTCCGGCGACGCGAGCATCCTGCGGGCATCGTGAGCGCCGGCCTCGGATGGCGCATCGGTCAGACGTCCCGGCGCCCCGGCAACCACCCGGCCGTACCGAGGGCGAGCACGAGGTGGACGCCGCAATCCACGGCCACCGTGAGCCGGGGGCGGCCGATAAGGGCATTCGCGCCTATGTGACGCAGGTCACATATTTTGGGTCATACCCATAGCCGTCACCGACCGTGTACGGGATGTCCACACATCGTGCTTCGAAGGGACATCGTCATGCGTCTCCGCAACTTCGTACTCGGGCTCGCCACCGGTGGCGCCATCCTCACCGGCACCGTGCTGGGTGCGGCTCCCGCCCAGGCCGCCCCCGCAACGGTCGCCTGCACCCACCCGTGCCACCCGCCGGCCAGCCCCGGCTACACCTACATCACCGACTACTACTGGGCCAGTGCGTGCAACGACACCGGCAACCAGGGGATCAACGCCCATCGCTGGTCGAGCTACCAGTGCACCGGCGGGGGCCAGTTCGAGAACTACGAACTGTGGGTGAAGTAGCCCTCGAATCCCTCAGGGCCCGCGCCCGGGACGTGCCACCGCCCACTCGAACGCCGTCCCCACCGCCACCGCACGCGGCGGGGACGGCACCGGGTTCCCGGTTTCACCAGCGCCGAACAGGCATCGTCTGCTGAACCGGGCGCGGAGCGCGAGCCACCGATCACGACAAACGGGGGACGTCGACCGGTCGACCGGCCCCACGTCGCGATTCCAGCGCGGCGCCGTTCCCCTCCGCGATCCGGACGACCCGTCCGGCCCGGTCGAACAGCGCCACGAGACACCCGGCGCGCTCCGCGAGCCATGCCAACACCCGTGCGGTGGAGGCTCGTTCGCGGTCCGTCGCCGAGTTCGACGCCGGCGGGGCGGTACAGCGGCGGTGGCCGTGATGGGTTCGATGGTGTGTTCGGGGCGGTCGTGCTGCCGCTCGCCGGGTCGGATCAGGCGGCCGGGTCGGGGACGGACGGAAGGGCGGCCGATCGGGACACGTTGCGCAGCAGGTCGAGGGTGGTCTCCGCCGCCACGAGGTCTTGGGCCCCGAGTCCGATGAGCTTGGCGATGGTGATCTGCTCGCGGTTTTCCCGACCGACGTGCCTGGCCGACAGGAGTTCGCCGATCTCCGCGTGGATGTCGGCCTCGGAGATCGCGCCTTCGGCGATGGCGGCGGCCAGGTCGCCCGCGAATCGTGGCGCGTGCGCGCGGCTGTCGACGGCGATCAGGTCGGCGCGCCGGAAGCAGACCGGGTCCAGTTCGGCCTTGGTGAGGTCGTCCGAGCCGATCGCGGTGATGTGTTGGCCCGGCCTCAACCAGGAGCCCTCGACGATGGCACGCCTGCTGCCGGTCGCGGTCACGATGACGTCGGCGGCGCGTACGGCCCGTTCGGGGTCCTCCGCCACCGACACGGCGAGTCCGGGCGCGTCGTCTTCCAGCGCGGCGCGCAGTGCCCGTGCCGCGTCGCGGTCACGGCCCCACACGATGACCGTGTCGAGGGGCCTGACCATGCGGGTGGCGAGAACCTGGAGGCGGGCCTGCGTTCCGGTGCCAAGGACGGTCAGCACTGTCGCGTCCGGCCCGGCCAACGTCCGGGTCGCCACGGCACCGGCCGCGGCGGTGCGGATATCGGTGAGGTAATGCTCGTCGAGCAGCAACGCGACCAGGTCACCGGTGGCCGCGTCGTGGACGGCGAGGTATCCGCTGTTTCCCGAACGACCGCCTGTCGCCCGGGCGGCGAACCAGGCGGCGACCTTCACGGTGAAGACCGAACGCCCGGGCAGCCAGGCCGACTTGACGTGTACGTCGCCCTCCTCCCCCGCCGGCGCGAATACCGAGATCGGCGCCTCGCCCAGGCCCCGGCTGACGTCGATGAAGGCCCTGGTCATCGGTTGGAGCAGGTCCGCGATCCCGACGGCGTTCCGGATGGACGCGGCGGTGAACACCTCGGGGCTCGGCGCCGCGCCGGCGGCGGTCTCGACTGCGCCCGCCGCGATCACCGTCGCCCCTCCGCCGGCAGGGTGCACAGCGTGCCGGTGCCCACCGGGGTCACCGTGCCGCCGACGGTCACCCGCTCGACGTCGTCCGGCCGACCGTACGCGGTGATCGTGATGGCGCTGGGCCGCCCCACGAATCGTCCCTGCTCCAGGGTCAGTCGACGACCGTCGACGGCGTGCCCGTGGCGCAGCAGATACGCGGCCACGCAGCCCGCGGCGCTTCCGGTCGCGACATCCTCCTGGACGCCGTCGTTGTTCCAGTGCCTGCCCTGGAGGGAGTCGACGTCGAGCACATAGACGAACTCGGCCCCGAACACGGCGATGAACGCGTCGAAGTCCGGGATGTCGATCCGCGCCCTGCCCAGTACCTCGGCGTCGCGCACCGGCACGATCAGGTAGCGCAGGCCGGTGGAGTGCACCTCCGTCGGCAGGTCCGCCCGGAGGTCGTCCTTGCTCAGACCCAGCGAGCGGGCGACCGCCGCCCGGTCGATGGCGTGTTGATCGGTGACCAGTTCGGGACGGCCCTGGTCGAGCAGGGCGAACACCCTGCCCGTGTCGTCGCCTCGGGTGTTGACCCGTACGGTCCGGGCGGGCAGTACGAACGTCCACAGGAGTTCTGTGCCCGGGCCGACCGGGGCGCCCAGGTGGAGCACCGCCGCGGCACCGATGACCGGGTGCCCGGCGAAACCGAGTTCCTCCATCAGGTCGAACACGCGCGCGTGGTGCACGTCGCCCACTCGGGTCACGAAGATCGACTCGAAGTGTCGAAGCTCCTGGGTGATCCGGAGCATCCGGTCCGCCGACAGCGGGGGCGGATCGACGAAGACGGCGAGACTGTTGCCCGTGTAGGGCTGTTCGGCAAATACGTCCACATGGTGGTAATCGACGAAAGAGGATGCCATGTGGTCAGCCTAGGTACGACTCCGATCATGGGGAACGGCAATATCGATGTGTTCGACATAATCGATCGTTATGGGCAACGATCTTCAGATCTCCGACCTGCGGGCCTTCGCCGCGGCGGTGCGGGCGGGCAGTCTCACCCGGGCCGCCGTCGCCCTGGAGTCGAGTCAGCCGGCGATCAGTCAGCGGATCCAGCGCTTGGAGCGAGCCGCCGGCAAACACCTCATGATTCGAGACACGCGCGGCGTGCGACTCACCGAAGCCGGTGAGTCGCTCCTGGCCTATGCCGAACGTATCCTCGCGCTCCACGAGGAGGCTCGCGCATCGGTCGGGCATCGTGGCGCGACACCCACCGGTCGACGCACCGTCGGCTTCCTGGAAGACCTCGCGATCACCACGCTGCCCACCGCACTCGCCGACTTCGCCATGCTCTACCCGCGCATCGACCTCGAAGTGCTCATCGGCCCGGCGAGGGAGCTGCGCCGGCATGCCGAACGCGGCGGACTGGACCTCGTGTTCGGCGACCCGAGCGTCATGGGCGAGGCCGAGCTGCGCTGGCAGCGTCGGGTGCCGCTGGTCTGGACCTGCGCTCCCGGCTTCGATCCACGGACCGATCCGCTGCCACTGGCGCTGTTCTCCCAGCCGTGTCAATGGCGGCAGCCGGCACTGGACACGCTGAGCAGGCACGGCCGCCGCTGGCGGATCGCCTTCCAGAGCACCAGTCTGTACGCCGTACAGGCGGCGATCTCCGCCGGGATCGGAGTCGGCGCGCTGATGGCGGAGAACCTGCCCTCGGGCGCCGTGCGGCTCGGCGAACAGCACAACCTCCCACCCGCGCCGACGGTCGAGATCGCCATCTCCCGGCGGGCCGACACGGACACCGATCGGTCCCTCGTCGCCCTGGAACGCATCCTGCGCCGTCTGGTGGCCGTCGCCGAGTGAACCGCTTCCGGCCATGTCGAACCGGTCCCGGCCGTCAGGGATGGCCGACGGCGCGGCGCAGGATCTCGCGAGGTTCACCGGTTCGTCGCGGGTCGCGGTCCAGGCGAGATGCCAGTCGGGGCGCACCAGGGCGAGGGCGGTGGGCGGGTAACCTCCTCCCGGTCGCGGGGGCTACCTCGATTCGGCGTGGATGCCGGTCATCAATGCGGCCAGGTCCTCGGGGGCCAGGAAGGAAGGCGGGGGTGGCGGGCCCCAGTTGAACAGGCCCTTGGCTCCCTCCAGGACCTCCGGTGTCCACAGTTGGTCGTCGACCACGCAGTCCATGTCGGAGTAGTACTCGCTGAAGTTGCCCGCCGGGTCCTTGAGATACCAGAAGAAGTTCGACCCGGCGTGGTGGCGGCCCAGGCCCCAGACGTGGCGCTCGGGGTGGTCCTCCAGCATGGCGGCGGCGCCGCGGCCGACCTCGTCGATGTCGTCGACCTGCCACGAGGAATGGTGCAGGAACGCCACCGGCGCGGCCAGGACCAGGATGTTGTGGTGGTCGGTGGAACAGCGCAGGAACGCCCCGTGGTCCTTGATGTAGTCCGATGCCTTGAAGCCGAGCCCGTCACGGAAGAAGGCGGTGGTGGCGTCGAGGTCGGTGGTGCCGACGACGGCGTGTCCGAGCTTGCGGGGGCGGACCGGTTCGGTACGCAGGACGCCGGGTGCGCGGGAGCCCGTGCGCTCGACGCGGCCGGGACCGTTGTAGGCGGTGGGCGCGACCGGTTCCTGCGTCGGGCGTGGGGCGATTTCCAGGACGGCGCGCACGGCCGTGGGCGTGTCGTATGCGGTCAGTGCCCCGTCTGCGATGTGGCAGTCGACGCCGAGCCGCTTCAGGCGGGACGCGCTCGCCGCCAGGTCGTCGGGGGTGTCGACGCCGACCCTGACCTCCACCAGACGGCGGGTCGGCGCGTGCACGATCCTGAGCTGACGCCCGGCGTCCTGGGTGGTGAACCAGCCGTCTCCGTCCGGGGTCAGGCCGAAGTCCGCGTAGTAGGCGGCGGTCTCGGTGACATTGGGGACCCCCATGGTGATGGAGGTCAGTCGGTGCAGTGCCACAAGAGGACTCCCTTGTCGGTCGACGCCCGGTCTCAGGCCACGAAGGTCTGGCGCAGTTCGCCGATGCCTTCGATGGTGCTGACGAGTTCGTCGCCCGCGGCCAACCAGCGCTGCGGGTTCCGGCCGAGGCCGACGCCCGCGGGGGTGCCGGTGAAGATCACGTCGCCCGGCAGGAGCGGCAGCACGGCGGAGAGACGGGCGACAAGTGTGGGCACGGAGAAGATCAGGTCACGGGTGCGGCCCTTCTGGACCTGTTCCCCGTTGATCGCGCAACGCAGTTCGAGGTCGTCGGGATTGTCGAACTCGTCCGGTGTCACCAGCCACGGTCCCATGGGCGCGAACCCGGGATACGACTTGCCGAGGCTGAACTGCGGTGCCGGGCCCGCCAGTTGGATCACCCGTTCGGAGATGTCCTGGCCGACCGTCAGCCCGGCGACGTGGCTCCAGGCGTCCTCCTCGCGGACACCGTGAGCACGACGTCCGATGACCGCGACCAGTTCGACCTCCCAGTCGGTGTGGCCGTTTGCCGGCAACTTCACCTCGGTGACGGGTCCGCTGATGCTGGTGGCGAACTTGGTGAAGACCGGCGGGAGTTGCTCGGGCACGGTGAACCCCGACTCGGCGGCGTGGTCCCGGTAGTTCAGGCCGATCGCCAACGTCTGCCGCGGCGCCGGGGCCGGCGCGCCCAGTTCGCCGTGCTCGAACGCCACGCCGGCGGGAAGGTCGCCGGCGGCCCAGGTACAAAACTCCTCCCACCGCTCGTAGACGGCCTGGGGGTCGGCGGAGAAGCGGCCGTTGCTGCTCCGTTCGACGTCGACGGCCTTGCCGTCGACGATCAGGGCCAGCCGGCCGGAGAGGTTGGCGATGCGCATGACGGATCTCCCGGAGGAATGGGTGGGGCGGGTCACTCGCGCGCCTCACCCAATAATTAAGCATGATGATTATTCAGATTTTGCGGCGGCGAGAGCCACAGCGTCAAGAGCTGAGGCAGAATGAACATGGTGAATACAGCGGTCCGATACAGAGGGAGTGGACGTGCCAGTCGATCCGGACAGCCTCGCGCCGACCAGGAGGCCGGGAGCCGCCTCTCGTGACAGCCCCACCGCGGCCGGCCCGCGCCCGGGCGGCGGCTCGGCGGGCGCTCGAAGCACCGGGAGATCTCCCCGACCGGCGGGCTCGGGGCGCGCCGAACGGGCGGCGCAGCAGGTCACGGAGTTGATCGAGACCGCGCCCCCCGGTTCCCGGCTCGGCACGAAGGAGGAACTGCGCACTCTCTGCGAGGTGTCCGTGGGCACCTTCAACGAGGCCCTGCGGCTCCTCCAGGCCCGGGGTCTGGTCAATGTGAAACCCGGCCCGGGCGGGGGGCTCTTCAGCGCCGAGCAGTCTCCCATGGTCCGTCTCGGCAACTCGGTCCTGGCACTCGACGCGCAGCAGAACGACGTCGCCGAGGCGGTGCGCATCCGCAACGCACTGGACCCGCTGCTCATCGAGGACGCACTCTGGTACGCCTCCCCCGCCGAGATCGCCGCACTGCGCCCGCACATCACCACCATGGAGAGCGCCGTGGGCGACGCCGACCCGGTCGCGTTCGTACACGCCAACTGGCGCCTGCACGCCGCGATCGCCGCGATCAGCCCGAATGCCTTGCTCGGTTCGCTGTACACGCACCTGTTGGAACTGATCGAGACACACACCCTGTCGGTACTGCCGACCGGCGATCAACCCCTGGGCGAGTACATCGCCGACCGCCACGCACTGCACCGCGACCTGGTGGACGCCCTGGACCGACGCGACCGCGACGAGGCCCTTCGGCTCATCCACGAACACAACACCACCCACGACACCACTCCCGCGTATGCGGCGCCCCCCGAGGGGAGTTCGACCTCGCACCGGCGGCCCTGAGCCCGTCCTCCGCCACGGATTCGGACTTACCGGCCGACCTCGAGACCGGGCGCCATTGGCTTGACGAGTTTCGGCCTGGTGGAACTTTGCCGGCCGGGTGTTCGATTTCGCCCTATTGGGTAGGACATGAGTCCATTGTCGACCGACTTTGAGCCCATTCCTCACCGGAGGTTTTGTCATGCGCCTGCATGCCATCACGTTTTATGCGCCCGCCGCTGCGGCCCTGCTCGCTCTGGCCGTACCACCGGGGACCGCTCACGCGGCCACCGGCAACTTCTTCTACCGGCAACAACCCGGAGACATCGAGCGCATCCTGACCAATCCCGTGAACGACGTGTGCATTCCCCTGGGAAACGGCGGAGGCCCGATCTCCAACCAAACCGACCGAGTGGCCAATGTGTACTTCGCGAACAACTGCACCGGCGGGATCTTCGGATTCTTCAACCCCGGCACCAACGGCACATTGCCCGAGTATCACAGTGTGAAGTTCACCGAGTTTCCGCCGTGATTGCCGTTGGATCGTCGGGGAGCGCCGTACCCGTGGGTGGTGGGTATCGGCGTGACCCGACGGTGTGAGAGGGCGCGTCGGCCGATCGGATGACTTCGGTGTCGACCGACCGTCGCCGGGGGATCGGCCGAGGCGCCGACGGCGGGTCGGGGGGACGGGCGCAGGATGGGAGACGCCATGCTGCCCCGTGGAGGAGCCCGTCATGACCGAACGTCCCCTGTCCCCGGCCGACCACGCCCTGTCGGATGCCGCCGGCCGCGGTGATCTCGACGGTGTGCGTGCCGCGCTCGCCGCGGGCGCCGATCCGGCGGCGCGGGACGACCGCGGTCGCACGGCGCTGTTGTGCGCCGCCCTCGCCGATCACGTGGCCGTTGCCGAGGTGTTGGTCGAGGCCGGGGCGGACGTCGATGCCCGCGACGATCGACTGGACAGCCCGTGGCTGGTCACGGGGGTCACCGGCAGCGTGGCGATGATGCGCGCGCTGCTGGTGGGCGGGCCGGACGTCACGCTTCGGAACCGGTTCGGCGGGGTGTCGGTGATCCCCGCCGCCGAGCGTGGGCACGTCGGATACGTCCGCGCCGTGCTCGCCGAGACCGCCATCGACGTCGACCATGTCAACGACCTCGGCTGGACCGCCCTGCTGGAGGCCGTCATCCTCGGCGACGGTGGGCCGGCCCATCGTGAGGTGGTGGACGTCCTGCTCGCCCACGGCGCCGATCCGCTGCTGCCGGACGGCGACGGCGTCACCGCCCGGGCCCATGCCGAGCGTCGCGGCTTTCGGGAGATCGCCGCCGCTCTGCGGGCCGCGGAGCAACGCATCGACGACTCGCGCCGGGACGGGGCGTGACCGCCCGGGACCGCGCCGCTCGGGCCGGCGTACTCGGCGTGCCGGCCGCCGTCCTGCTCGCCGGCTGTGGTGGATCCACGCCCGCCCGGGCTCCGGCACCTGCCGCGACCTCCGCCGCCTCGGCCCCGGCCGCTCCGGGTTCGCCCGCGACGACCCTGCTCGTCACCGACTTCGGCGCCGACACCGTCACCTTCGTCGACCCCTCCCGCACCGGCCGCGCCGCCGACCTCGGCTCGGTCCGGGTCGGCACCGCGCCGTACGGGCTCGTGGTCGCCCCCGACGGCACCCGGATCCACGTCGGCGTCAACGTGCCCGGCGACGACGGCGCGCCGGAAGTCGTCGACACCGCAACCCGCGCCGTCACCCGGGTCGTTCCGGTCCGCCGCCGCCCCTTCGACGTCGACGTCTCCGCCACCGGCCGATCGACTCCGACGTCGACGCCGGCCCGTCGCTCACCATCCGCGCCCCCGACGGAGCCGAACACGTCGTCCCCCTCGACGGGCCCCACGAGAGCGTCACCCTCTCGCCCGACGGCCGCACGGCCTACGTCTCCGGCGGCTTCACGCGCGACGGCAGGTGGAATGGCCTCACCCTGGTCGACACCACCACCGGCACCACCACACGCCTACCCGTGGGCCGACTCCCGCTCGCCATCGCCGTGCTCCCGTGACGCCCGAGCCTCTCGGTGGGCCAGTACGTCGCCCATGTGCGCTTCGGCCCAGTGCTTGAGGTCGACCATGACGCGGTTCAGGGACAAGCCGAGGTCGGTCAGTTCGTAGGTGACGGTGACCGGCACCGTGGGTGTGACCGTACGCGTGACCAACCCGTCGACCTCCAGGGAGCGCAGGGTCTGGGTGAGCATCTTCTGGCTGGCGCCCGCGAGTCGGCGGGACAGTTCGGAGAAGCGCATCGACCGAGGGCCGTCTCCGTGGTCGACCCCGGGACGGTGCGGGCCGTCGCTGCCGAGCGCCGCGAGGATCAACGCGACCCACTTGTCGGAGATCCGGTCGAGCAGTTGGCGGCTGGGGCAGCCCGCCATGAACGCGTTGTAGCTCGCCTTCTCCTCGGCCCGTCGCTGGGCCGCCGTCCGGGTCGACATCGATCGCACCTTCCTCACCCGAGGGGGGCATAGGCACTTTCGAGTGCCTGCTTCCGCCAAGAGGTTAACGAAACCAGCATGGAGCTCGTAAACGATCACCCCTCCGCAAGGGAACAACGCCATGAATGCCGCCACTTTCCGCACCGCCGTCGTCCGCGTCCCGAACGGGCCCGACTCGATCGAGATCATCGACGTGCCCGTCGCCGAGCCCGGTCCCGGCCACGTCCGCGTCGCCGTCGCCGCGGCGACGGTCAACCCCACCGACCTCGGTGTCGCGGCCGGCTTCTTCCACACGATCGGACTGGTCAAGCAGCCCGAACACACCGGACTGGGCTGGGAGTTCGCCGGCGTCGTGGACGCGGTCGGGTCGGGGGTGGACCTGGCCGTCGGCACCCGGGTGGCCGGCCTGGTGGTCGGCTTCGACCGCGACTACGGCACCTACGCCGAGCAGATCGTGGTCGCGGCGGCCGACGTTGCCCGGGTCCCCGACGAACTGGACCTGGTCGCCGCGGCCACGGTCCCCCTCAACGGGTCGGCCGCCGCGCATGCCGTCGACCTGCTCGGCGACGCGCCCGCCGGCGCCGGCCGCCTGCTGGTGACCGGCGCGGCAGGGGCGGTCGGGGCGAACGTCGCGGTCCTCGCCCGGGAACGCGGTTGGCAGGTGACCGGGCTCGCCCGTACCGGCGACGAGGAGTTCGTCCGCGGCCTCGGCGCCGACTTCACCACACACGCCGAGCCGGAATGGGACGCGGTCGTCGACCCGGCGCAACTCAACGACCAGGCCCTCGCGTTGGTCCGCGACGGCGGCGCGTACGTCGGCCTGCGGCCCGGCCTCGAACCCGCCACCGAGCGCGGAATCTCGGTCGCCTCCGTGTTCACCGCCTCCGACCCCACCCGTCTCGCCGACCTCCTCACCCGCGCCGCCGCCGGCGAACTCCCGACCCGCGTCCACGCCGTCGTCCCGCTGGAACGGGCCGCCGAGGCACACCGGGCCACGGCCGAGAGCGGCCTCCGGGGCCGCTACGTCATCCGCCCCTGACCGGCCCGGCGCCGAGCGCACCACCCGCCCGCGATCACCGGCGCCGGCCGACCCTTGGCCTTGGCCGGCCACGACATCGGCGAATACGACTCCGTCGTCGTGTCACACCTCCAACGCGCCTGCCCTCCTTGGCCGGTCGGGGCAACCCATGCCGCTCCCGGGAGCCGATTCGGCGGCGCGTTCCGCTCCGTGCGGGGTGATCGCGGGCATGATGTGGGCCATGACTCACATCGCCCGTCGCATGTTCGAGCTCCTGGAGCCGTGCCGCGGCGGGGTTGTTCGTGATCAACGTACGCGGGACACTCAGCCCGCACTCGGCCGCCACGCGCAGTTGCAGCGGCTTGTACTCGGCGTCCGCCGCCTCGGCCGCAGCGCGGGCCGGATCGCTCGCAGTGGTCGGGGCGGGCGATCCGGCGGCCTGATCGGTGCTACGGCACGGTCAGGACGACCTTGCCGGTCACCCGTCCCGTGTCACCCAACATGTGGCCCTTGGCGGCCTCGGCGAGGGGGAACACGGCCTCCACGACGGGGCGCAGCGATCCGGCGTCGATCATGGCGGCGATCGCGCGCATCCCTTCCTGGTCGGCTTCGACGAGCATCGGCCGTACCCGGACACCCGCCGCGGCGCGTGTCGCCCGGTCGGCCAGGTCGTCGGGCAGTTGGGTCAGGGCGATCGACACGAGTTG
This sequence comes from Embleya sp. NPDC059237, assembly GCF_042754105.1. Taxonomy (NCBI): domain Bacteria; kingdom Bacillati; phylum Actinomycetota; class Actinomycetes; order Kitasatosporales; family Streptomycetaceae; genus Embleya; species Embleya sp. NPDC059237. Next base: position 169,273 of record NZ_JBHZAE010000021.1, read on the forward strand.
TCCGCCCGGCGCGAGTACGCTCAGCGACCGCGCGGCGGTGTCGCCGCCGAGGGCGTCCAGCACGATGTCGACGGGTTCGATCGTGGTGAAGTCCCGGGTCCGGTAGTCGATCATCTCGTCGGCGCCGAGCGAGCGGACCACGTCGTGCTTGGCGGCGCTCGCCGTCCCGATGACGTGGGCGCCGCGCGCCTTGGCGATCTGTACCGCGAAATGGCCCACCCCGCCGGCGGCCGCGTGCACCAGCACCCGCTGACCGGGCCGCACCCCGGCGGTGTCGACGAGGGCCTGCCACGCGGTGAGCGCGGCCAGCGGCACGGCCGCGGCCTGCGCGTGGTCGAGGCTTTTCGGCTTGGCGGCCATCGCCCGCGCGGGGGCCACGACGTACTCGGCGAAGGCCCCGGCCCCGGACGGGTACGGCAGCATGCCGAACACCTCGTCGCCCGGCTCGTGCAGCGTCACCCCGATGCCGATCGCCTCGACGGTGCCCGAGACGTCCCAGCCCAGCACCAGCGGAAGCCGGCCCAGGAAGCCGGCGAATCGGCGGTGCTTCCAGTCCGTCGGGTTCATGCCGGCCGCGTGTACCCGCACCAGGATCTCGGAGGGGCCCGGCACCGGCCGGGGGGATTCGATCTCGTGAACGACGTCGGGCCCGCCGTACACGTCCTGGCTCATCGCCTTCATGGTGCTCTTTGCTTCCTGTGCGGTGGTGGCATCCGTGCTTGTCATGGGACCCAGCATGTCCGCGATGCGACCAGGCAAAACAGTGGCCCGAAGGTCATCATATGCAATGATCGGGCCATGGCCATCGTCGGTGCATCGCCCACTTCCGTTGCGCTCGGGTCGGACTCCGAGCCGTTCTCGTGCATCCCCGCGCCGGTCTCGGACGAGCCCGCGCCGGTTCCACACCGCGTCGTGGTGCTGGCCGTCGACGGCGTGATCCCGTTCGAGCTGAGTCTCGCCGCGCGCCTGTTCGGCGCCGCGACGGACGCCGCGAACCGGCCGCTGTACGACGTCGTGACCTGCTCGATCGACGGGCGCCCCGTGCGCACCGCGGCGGACTTCGCGATCACCGTCGAACACGACGCCGCGGTGCTCGCGAGCGCGGGCACGGTGGTCATCCCGGCGTCCGAACGATTCGCGGAGATCGTCGACGGCGCCGCGATACCCGCGCCACTGGCCCGTGCGCTGCGCCTGATCCCGCCCGACGCCCGCATCGTCTCGATCTGCATCGCCACCTACGTACTGGCCGCCGCGGGCCTGCTCGACGGCCACCCGGCAACCACGCACTGGCGGCACGCGGAGCGCCTGGGCCACCTGTATCCGCAGGTCAGCGTGACCTCCGACGTGCTCTACGTGGACGCCGGCCGGGTCCTGACCTCGGCGGGCGCAGCCTCCGGGATCGACCTGCTCATGCATCTGATCCGGGTCGACCACGGCAGCGCGGTCGCCAACCTGGTCGCGCGCCGCTGCGTGGTGCCACCACAGCGCGAGGGCGGCCAGGCGCAATACGTCGAACGCCCCGTACCCCCGACCGCCGACACCGGCACATCCGCCACCCGGGCCTGGGCCCTGGAACGGCTGCACGAACCGCTGTCGCTGGAAGACCTCGCCCGACACGCGGGCATGAGCCGCCGCACCTTCACCCGCCGCTTCCGAGCCGAGGTGGGCCAAAGCCCCGGCCAATGGCTCACCCGGCAACGCGTGGACCTGGCCCGGGAGTTGCTGGAAACCAGCGACCTACCGGTATCCCGCATCGCCGAACGCGCCGGCTTCGGCACCGACGTCTCCCTACGCCAACACCTACACACCGCAATCGGCGTCTCCCCAGGCACATACCGCCGAACCTTCCGAACCTGACTTCTCCCCCGCAGCGGCGCCGCTCCGGCCCTCCGAGGGAGTCACCGAAGCGGCGGCCATCCGGGTGAGCGGGTGTCGAGAGCCCTGAGACGCCGACCGACGCCTCCGTGCGCTGGTGGGATTCACGCTGACGAGCACGTGGACGAGATGAGCAGGGGCCGGGTGTGTGGCCGGGGCCTCGAAGCGGGGAGTGGCTCATACGACATCGGTGGGCGGGGTGCGGGATCCGGCCGGTCGAGGTACCGAATAGTGCGTACTTCCGCCCCGGGCGGTCGCGATCTACGGTCGCATGGATCAATCGGTCGAACGAAACCGGCCGACCACCGCACCGTCTGCTGCCGTGGTTGCTCGGCGTTTTGGTATGAGAGGGAACAGCACATGAGGATCGGCGTACTGGGCACGGGCGAGGTCGGACGACGGCTCGCCGGCAAGCTCGCGTCACTGGGTCATCAGGTCACGCTCGGCTCCAGGACGGCGGACAACGCCGAGGCCAGGCAGTGGGCGGCGGACAACGGCGGCGCACACGGCACCTTCGCCGACGCGGCCGGCGCCGGCGAACTCGTGGTGAACGCGACCGGCGGCCTGGTGTCGGAGGCCGTGCTGGAGGCGGCGGGGGCCGACAATCTGCGCGGCAAGATCCTCGTCGACGTATCCAACGCACTCGACTTCTCCGAGGGGTTCCCGCCCAAGGTCTTCACCCCGGACGGCGGCAGCCTCGCCGAGCACCTGCAAAAGGCGTTCCCCGAAACCCGGGTCGTCAAGACCCTCAACACGATGAACAACACGGTCATGGTCGAGCCCGGTCTCGTACCCGGCCACCACAACGTATTCCTCAGCGGCGACGACGAGGCCGCCAAAGCCGAAGTGGCGACCCTGCTGGGCTCCTTCGGCTGGACCCCCGCCCAGATCATCGACCTCGGCGACCTGTCCAGTGCCCGCGCGACGGAACTCCTGATGCCTCTGTGGCTACGCCTGTACGGGGTCCTGGGCCCGGTCGACTTCAACATCGCGGTCGCCATCGCCCCCACCGCCGACCCGGCCTCGACCCACGCATGACCCGGGTCAGGCGCAACGGGTAACCGACCACCACCGTCGCCGGGGGCGCCGGCCCACCCGGCCCGACGCCCCCGGTCACGCCGAAACCCGGTCGCCCCGTGGGAGACTGGGTTGGTGATCGGGCAAGGGGCCTCCCCGGGGGCGTTTGTGGCGACGTTGGATGCGTACGATCTCGGGGCGGGCTCGGGGGGCGTTCATCGTGGGCTGCCTTCGTCCACCGTGTCGATCACCATTCCCGAGGACGACTTTCTCGAGGTCGGGTGGGTCGCGCGTCCGGCCTCGCGCAGCCGCCACCGCGCGGTGGTGGCCGGCCTGCACTTGGATGCGGCCGAGTTGCGACAGCGAGGCTGCACCCGTGGTGTGTTCGTCACGCTCGATCCCCTGGGTGCCAGGGCGTTGCTGGGGCTGCCTGCGTCCGCCCTGGCCGGACACGTGGTCGACCTTGCCGACATCGTTCCCGCGCTCGCGGATCTCCCGGAGCGGCTGGCGGCCTGCCGGACCTGGCCGCAACGTCGCGCGCTGGTCGAACGGTCCCTGCTGGCCGGCCTGGCCCGGCACGGTGCGCGCGACAACGCCCGCGAACTGCGTGCCATGCTCACAGCCCTGGCCCGCACCGCCCGGGTGGACGAGGCCGCTCGCCGACTCGGATGTTCCAGGCGGCACCTGAGCACCAGGGTTCGTGCCGAGTGCGGGGTGACGCCGAAGGAGTACCAGCGTCTGGTCCGCTTCGAAACCGTCCGCCGCCGGCTCGCGGCCGTCGGCACCGCAGGGGCCGGTCTGGCGGACGTGGCCGCCGCGTCGGGGTTTGCCGATCAGGCGCATCTCTCCCGGGAGTGGCGGGCCATGGCCGGGTACACACCCACCGAGTGGCTGCGCGCCGAAGGCCCGTCCGCGAGGAAACCGTCCGCCCACCACCGGTCCTCCGGCGGGGCGACCGCGTCCGGTTGACTTTCCGCCGGGCCGGAGACCGCGGCCGATCCCAAATGTTCAAGACTCGGCCGCCGCCCCGCCTCATGATCGGTACATGACACAAACCCGAATCCTCCCTCGCCTGATCGTGTCCGACCCCGACCGTGCGTCGGCCTTCTACCGCGAAGTCCTCGGCGCCGAGGAAGTGTTTCGTGCGCCGGGCGACGACGGCCGCCCCACCGTGGTGGAACTCCGCCTCGGCGGGTGGTCGTTCCGGGTCTCTCCCGTCGTTGCGGCATGGGGGTGGGTATCACCACGTGATCTGGGCGGCTCGCCGGTCCTGCTGGAGATCGAGGTCGACAACCCGGACGAGGTCGGCGAACGCATGACCGCCCACGGGGCCGAGGTGGTCGTGGCCATCGAGAACCGGCCGTACGGGAAACGTTCGGGTCGCATCCGTGACCCGTTCGACCATCTGTGGATCGTCACCGGAGAGCCCGCCCTCGACGACATCCACGCGAACTGACCACACCTCGCCCCGGAGTGGACCGGACGCAGGTGCATGCGCTCGCCCGCCCCACACAGTGGCCGATGCAACGCCAACCGCGGCGTTCCCAGCCCCGAGGGCACGTGCCTTCGCCCGCGTCCCCATAATGTCGCCGTGACCCTCCCCCTCCCCGAGCCCGCGCCGCTCGCGGCTTCCGCAACGCCGGCGATGCCCGCGACGCCCGCGACACCGGCCGCCCCGGTGGAGTCCACCGTGCGGGTGTCCACCCTGGAGCTGTTCTTCGACCTGGTCTTCGTGTTCACGGTGACCCAGCTGACCGCCGCGATCGCGCACGAGTTGAACCCGACCGGGATCACCCGGGTGGTGCTCATGCTCGCGCTCATCTGGTGGATGTACAGCGGCTACGTGTGGCTGACCAACACCGTGCCGCCGACCACGCCCCTGCGCCAGACGCTCCTGATGGTCGGGATGGCGGGCTTCCTCGTGGTCGCGTTGGCCGTTCCGCACGCCTTCGACGGGACCGGGGAGGCGTTCGGATTCGGGTACCTGATGTTGTCCGGCGTGCACTTCGCGATGTTCCTCGCCTCCGGCGGCACCCGGCAGGCGTTCATCCGGATCGCCCCGTTCAACATGTCCAGTACCGCCTTGATCGTGCTCGGCGGCTTCCTCGACACCAATGCGCAACTCGCGGCATGGGCCGCCGCGCTGGTCGTGCAGATCATCACGCCCTACGTCGCCGGCAACGACGGCTTCCGGTTGAGCGTCCCGCACTTCGTGGAACGGCACGGTCTGGTGGTGATCGTCGCGCTCGGCGAGTCGGTGATCGCGATCGGCGTCGGCGCGCAGGGCCTCGCGCTGAACGCGACCCTGATCGCGACGGCGGCATCGACCCTGACGGTGTGCTTCGCCATCTGGTGGGCGTACTTCGGCGCCGAGGACGACGAGCACGCCGTCGTCGCGGTCCTGGAACGCATGGAGCCCAGGGCCCGCAATCTGCGCGCGCTCAACATCCACGGGTACGTGCACTACGGACTGCTGCTCGGCATGCTGCTGTTCGCGGCCGGCGTCAAGGGCGCGATGGCGCATCCGTCGGACCACCTCGATACCGCGCATGCGGGCACGCTGGTGGGCGGACTCGCGCTCTTCCTGGCCTCGGTCGTCGTCATCCGTCGGACCTTCGGGATCACCCCGAACGGCTACCGGATCGGCGCCGTGCTGACCCTGCTCGCCACCATCCCGATCGGCCGCTTCGGCTCGGCCCTGGCCCAGATCGCCGCCATCGCCGCGATCCTGATCGCGTACGGCACGCTGGAAACCCGCCATCGCCGGCGGCACCCGGCGGGTCCGCTCGACGTACACACCGGTTCCGTGACGTCGGTTCGGCCCGGGTAACCGCGCCCGGGAAACCGCGGCCCGGGAAGTGCGTCCGGGAACTCCGAACAGCGGGCCGGGCGTTGCGCCCATGAACCGGATCGTGCCCACGTCGGCGTGGGAACGGCGCAGACCGAGGAGGGCGCGATGACCCGGCGACACGTCGCCGTACGTCCTCCCCGCGTCGGCTCCCCCGCTACCCACCGGCGCCGCGGCGCACATGCCCGCGTCCGCACCGCGCGCTTCCGGCGCGATGGATGGCTCGGGGCGTTGCTCGCCGTCGCCCTCGCCCTGCTCGGCGCGTTGGCCGCCCCCGCATCCGCCCACGCGGCCGACGGCGCGCCCGACCGCACCTCCACCTCCGTCTCCGCGCACACCGCCGCCGACCCGGGGCACGTACGCGACGTCGCCGACGAGGCGACCCGCGACGTGCGCCGTGGTCCGCCGGCACCGCTCGCGGCCCGCGACCTCCACGACGAGCGGCACCACCTCCACCACCCCCACGACGCGGCGCTCACCGGCCGCGCCGGCGCGCTGCCGCCGCCCCCGGGGCATCGAACCTCCGCGCTCGGCGCCGACGCCGATCCTTCGCCGCGCCGTTTCGCGCTCCCGCCGGGCCGCGCTCCACCGTCTCCCCGGGCTCCAGACCTTCCCTGAGTCCGATCGCCGCGCGCCGACCACCGGCCGCGGTGTATCCGTGGAGACCATCCTTGCCACGTGCCACCAAGGTGCGGGCGTTGTTCGCCCTCGCCATCCTCGCCATGTCCACCTACATCGCCGCCACCATGCCACCGCGCCTGGGCCTCGACCTGCGCGGCGGTACCGAGATCGTGCTGGAGACCCGGGACTCGCCCACCGCGAAAGCCGACCGCGACGCCACCGATCGAACCCTGGAGGTGCTGCGTCGTCGCGTCGACGCGCTCGGCGTCTCCGAACCCACCCTGGTCCGCTCGGGCGAGCGACGCATCATCGTCGAACTCCCGGGCGTGCAGGACCCGCGCCGCGCCGCCGAGGTGCTCGGCCGTACCGCACAACTCACCTTCCATCCCGTTCTCGACGTCGTCGACCCGACCGGCGCCCCGACCGCGGCCGACGCCGAGGGACGCCAGGTGTTGCCCGACGAGTCGGGCCGAATGCTGAAACTGGACGCGTCCCGGATGACCGGAGCCGACGTCGACCGCGCCCGGGCGCTGCTGGATCCGGCCGGTGGCCGGCACGTCACGCTCGACCTGCGCGGTCGGGGCGAACGGGCCTGGGCCGCACTCACCGCGGACGCCGCGTGCGCACCGTCGGGAAGCCCCGCGCGACGCGTGGCGATCGCCCTGGACGGCAGGGTCGTCTCCTCGCCCCAGGTCGAGCAGTCGGTACGCTGCGGCACCGGCATCCTCGGCGGATCCACCCGTATCACCGGCGACTTCGACAAACGTGCGGCGCGCGAACTGGCGCTGTTGATCAACGGCGGCGCGCTGCCGGTACCGGTCGAGACCGTCGAACACCGCACCGTGGGGCCCACGCTGGGCGAACGGGCCATCGAGGCCGCGATGTGGGCCGCGATCGTCGGCGCCGCGCTGACCGCGCTGTTCATCGCGTGCGTGTACCGCCTGCTCGGCGTCCTCGCCGCGCTTGCCCTGGTCGGCTACGGGCTGATCGCGTACGCCGCCCTGGTCGGCGTCGGCGCCACCCTCACCCTGCCGGGACTCGCCGGGTTCGTACTGGCCGTCGGGATGGCGGTCGACGCCAATGTGCTGGTGTTCGAACGGGCCCGGGAGGAATACCTCGCGCGAACCGCACCGGCCCTGCGTCCGTCGCTGACCCGAGGTTTTCGCAACGCGTTCGGCGCCGTCGCCGACTCCAACGTCACCACCCTGATCGCCGCCGGCCTGCTGTTCTTCCTGGCCGACGGCCCGGTGCGCGGATTCGGGGTGACGCTGGGCATCGGCGTGCTCGCGTCGATGGTCAGCGCGCTGGTGGTCACCCGGGTCCTGGCCGAGTTCGCCGTGACGCGCGCGGCGGTCCGGCGCCGGCCCCGAATCAGCGGCATCGCGCACGCGGGCCGGGTGCGCGAGTGGCTGGGCCGGCGCGATCCGAACCTCATGCGGTATCGCCGACGCATGATGGCCGTATCCGGCGTGCTCGCGCTGGGCTTGGCGGTGTCCGGCGTGGCGGTACGGGGCGTCGACTTCGGCGTGGAGTTCACCGGGGGCCGGCTCGTCGAGTACGCGACCACACAGGCGGTCGATCCGGACCGGGCGCGGGCGGCACTCGCCGACGCCGGATTCCCCAAGGCCGTCGTACAGGCGTCGGGCGATCACGAACTCACGGTACGTACGGGCAAGCCGACCGACGCCGAGGAGGCGCGGATCACCGCGACGGTCGTCGAACTCGGCCACGGCGCGGAGAAGGTGCGCGACGAGTTCATCGGGCCGAGCCTGGGGAAGGAGCTGCGGCTCAAGGCCACGATCGCCCTCGGGGTGGCTCTCGCCGCCCAGATGGCATACCTCGCGGTGCGGTTCCGCTGGACCTTCGGGGTGGCCGCGGTCGTCGCGATGGCGCACGACGTGCTGATCGTGGTGGGCGCCTTCGCGTGGCTGGGACGTACCGTCGACGCGGTGTTCCTCGCCGCGCTGCTCACCGTGATCGGCTACTCGGTCAACGACTCCGTCGTCGTCTTCGACCGGATCCGCGAACTGCGCCGCGCACCGAGTGAGCGCTCGCTCGCCCGGATCGCCGACACGGCGGTGTTCCAGACCCTGCCGCGCACCGTCAACACCGGTTCGGGCGCGTTGTTCGTCCTGATCGCACTGGCGGTGTTGGGCGGCGACTCACTGGCCGACTTCGCACTGGCGCTGCTGATCGGCGTGGTCGCCGGTACGGTCTCCACGGTAACCGTCGCCACACCCGCGGCAGTCGCACTGGAGTCACGCACGACACCCGCGCCACCACGCACGCCCCGCCCCCAACCCTCCCCCGACCCCCACGGCGGGCGCGTCCCCCGCCCCGGCCGCACCCCACACGACAACGGCGCCCGTATCTGACCTCACCGACCGCCCCGCCGCGGCAGGCCCGCCCCCGGCGCAGCCTGCCGTGACGGTGCGCTCCACATGGCGGCTTCGAGCAGCGATCAACCGCCCGGTCGACGACGCGTGTCGAGCCGCCGGCCGAGCAACGCGACCGCCTCGCCCAGCAGGGCGATCTCGCGGGTGGTCAGGTTGGGGTCGGCGCGGCGGAAGCGTACGGCGTGGTCCAACGCGTCGGGAGGCACGGCGTCGACGGTGGCCAGGAACGCGGTGAGGAACTCGGCGGCGAGCGCGGCCTCCGTCCAGGCGGGGTCGACCGCGACCTGGGCAAGGATCAGCGCGGATACGGCGACGTCGAACTCGGGCCGGCCCTCTCGGGAGTTGCGCCAGTCGATCACCACCGGCCCGCGCGCTTCGAGCATGATGTTCGCCGGGTGCAGATCCAGGTGCACCGGATGCTCCCTCGGCCTGCCCGGGATTCGTGGCGGCAGCGCGTGGAGGCGGGCGAGCAGGTCGGCCAGCTGTTCCGCCGCCGCCGACGTGGTGATCTCCCCGCTGCCCAGCGCCTGCAACATGGTCGGACCGGTGAGTCGTTCGAGGACCAGATCGCCGCCCTCGGCCGAGTAGACCCGTGGTACCGGAAATCCCAACCCGCCCACGTGGGCCATCATCGAGGCCTCGGCGGCCACGTCGCCTCCGTCCCGATACCGGCGCAGGACGCGCTGCGCGTCGAGAGCGAAGACATCGGCATCACGGCCGGTCGCCACCATCACGAGGTCGGTCACAGCGCGACTGTACTGTCGTACGCCGAAGCGCGCGCAAGGCTTCGGCGCCCGGACGGCCGCCATCACCCTCACCTCCGGGTACCTGGGGCCGTGGCAGCCAAGTCGCCGACCTGGTTCGCGATTTCGGGCCACAGAGCGGCGGGGAGATCGTGGCCGACGCCCGGATAGGTCACCAGGCGGGCCCCGTCGACGGCCTTGGCGGTGGCACGGCCCGCGGCAACGCGCAGGATCGGGTCCTGCTCCCCGTGCAGGACCAGTGTGGGTCGGCGCAGTTCCGCGAGCTTGGCTCCGTGCCACTGGGCGCCGATCTGGCGGCTCTGCGCCTTGGTGTCGCGCGGGCCGCTGTCCACCTCGGCCTCGACCCACGCACGTGCCGCGGCCTCGTCGAACGGGTAGGCCGGTGAGGCGATTTCGCGCCAGACGGTGAGGGCGGCCTCGATGTCTCCCTCGCGGCCCTCGGGGAATTTCGCGCGGGCGAGCCTGGCGAGCAGCCCGAAACGCAGGTAGCGCAGTACGCGCAGCCCCGAGACGTCGCTGGGGAGGGCGGCCGACGAGGTGACGCTGAGCACCCGGTCGGGGTGGCGCAGCGCGATGCGCTGCGCGATCACTCCGCCCAGGGAGTGGCCGAAGACGTGGGCGCGTTCCCAGCCGAGTTCGTCCATCACGGCGATGGCGTCGTCGGTCATGTCCTCCGAGGTGTAGGCGTCGCCGCGCTTGCCGAACAGGGCCTTGAACGGGTTGGTGGTGGCGGTGTCGGGCATCCGGGTCGACTCGCCGGCGTCGCGCTGGTCGTAGCGGGCCACCGCGAACCCGGCGTCGGCCAATGCCCGACACAGTCCGAGCGGCCACCAGAAACGGGCGGTGGCCAGGCCCATGACGAGCAGCAGCGGTTCGCCCTCGGAGCCCTCCAGCCGATCGAAGGCCACCTGCACGTCGCCGTTGTGCGCATACCGGGTCGGGGTCCAGTCCTGTTGCGGCCGGCTCGAGGGCATGTCGACTCCCTTTCATCTACTGCGATCGATGTTCGCAGTCCAGGTGTGCCCTAAGGTACTGCATACGTCGTTCGCAGAACAGGAGGGGTCATGACCGAGCCGGCCGCCCACAGCATCTGGCTGCGCCCCGAGCGCGCCACCCGCGGCCCCGTACCGACGTTCGACCGCGATCGCATCGCCGCCGCCGGCGTGGCCCTCGCCGACACGAACGGCCTGCCCGCCGTCACCATGCGCGCGGTGGCGGACGCCCTCGGGGCCGGACCGGCGTCCCTCTACCGCTATGTGGCCACCCGTGACGAACTGCTCGAGCTGATGATCGACCGGGTCAACGGCGAGATCTCCTACACCGAACTCGGCTCCGGACTCTGGCTCGACGACCTGCTCGCCCTCGCCCGGCAGAGCAGGAGCGTCCACCTCGCGCACCCGTGGCTGCTCGACGCCACCGCCACCAGAACACCGGTCGGACCGCACGCGGTCACCTACCTGGAACACGCCCTCACCGTGCTCGCCGACCTCGACGTGGCCCCCCGTACCAAACTGGAAGCCATCGCGATCCTCAACGCCGTCATCGCCGCCCTGACCCGCGCCGAGGTGACCCGACATCTCGCCGGACAGACCATCCCCCAGTGGCAACAGGCCCAGGCGGAATACCTCACCCGGGTCGCCATGGCGGGCCGACACCCGCACCTCGCCGCCGCCCTGGCCGGACAGCCCCCGGAGGAGGAGTCGACGGACGCGCTCTTCGACCGCATCATCACCCGCCTACTGATCGGACTCCTGAGCCCCGACGACATCGCGACGACCCCGGCACCCGACCTCACGGAGCCGGAGCCGGCCGGCGCCGACTGATGCGCTGCGGTCGTCGTCGACAGGGGCCGGATCGGCACTCGGTGCATCGTGGTGGTCGTCCGGACGTACCGGCCGGCCGGAGTACGAACCGGCCGGCCCGTCGGGGCGCGTCAGGGTGGGGGCAGGGTCGGGTCCTGGGCGACCGGGTTGCCGTTGGCGTCGAAGATGGTTCTGCTCCAGCGTTTGTCCCACTTGTCGCCCACGGTTCGCGGCACCTTGCCGGCCGGATAGCGCACGGTGCCCGGCGGCGGATCCCGGTCGTCGGGCACACATTGTCTGCCCGTGGCGCTGCCGATCTGCTTGACCGGGTACTCCCCGCCACCGCAGACGTGCTCCTGGAAGGCGTCGCAGCCGGCGGTCGACGAGCCGGCGAGGATTGCGGCGAGCGCGACAGCGAGGAGTCGAGCCGGGTGTCCGGCCGGGAGCCTGCGCACGATCGGGACCTCTCCTCCCCGTCGGTCGAATCATCGTGTCGCGAAGGTCTGCCCCCGACGTGGTTACGCATACTCGAATCGCGGTAAAAATCGGGCAGTTGGGCTTCGAACCACCGGGACGGCGTGGTGCGAGCCGGTCGCCCGGGGGTGTTCCGGTCGTTCACACATCCGGGTGTTTCGTGGCCAGATGGTAGCGGCCGGAGTGGAAGACCAGGGGTTCCCCGCCGGGCGCCTCGTAGTGTTCGACCTCGCCGATCATGACGACGTGGTCGCCGGCGTCGACGAACTGCACCGTCCGGCACTGAAATCGGGCAACGACCCCTTCCAGCAATGGAGTTCCGGCGATGCCGTCGGTGGTGGGGGTGTCCGCGAACTTGTCCTCGGCCGGGGTGGCGAACCGGCTGGAGAGCTGGTGCTGGTCGGCGGCCAGCACGTGGACCGCGAAGTGCGTGGCCGACCTGAAGTGGGGCAGGCTCGGCGCGTTCGCACCGGGACACCACAGCACCAGGGGCGGGTCCAGGGACACCGAGGTGAAGGAGTTCGCCGTCATCGCCACCCGCCGGCCGTCCGCGCCCCGGGCGGTGACCACGGTGACGCCGGTCGCGTACTGCCCGAAGGCCCGGCGCAGCGGATTCCCGGGCGGCCGCGCGTCGGCCTGCCCGGCCCCGGCCCGCCCCGGGCCGCCCTGCCCACCCCCGCCGACGACGGCCACGCCCGTCACGCGCTGCTCCCCACGGTCGCCGCCTGCTCGCCGCCCGCCCGAACCGCCTGCGCCGTGCCCGCCGACACCGCGGCGGCGTCGAGGTAGACCCGGGCCGCGTCCGGGTCCATGAACCACTGGAAGAAGTCACGCGGATCGTCGAAGCCGTTGGCGAAACGGTGGGCGATCCGGGAATCGCCGCCCGCCGCGCCCAGGAGTTCGAGCACGTGCTCGGGCGGCGCGCCCAGCATGGCGTTGGTCCACGCCGCGACGTACTGCGCGTAGTCCCAGTACCGTTCGAACGTCCCCTGCAGGAAGGCGCCGTCGAAGGGTCGCTCGCCGTGCTCCAGGATGCTCGCCAGGTACGAGGCCGCGCACTTGCTCGCGTTGTTGGAACCCTGCCCGGTGATCGGGTCGTTGAGCACCACGACGTCGGCCATCCCCAAAACGAGGGCGCCGGAGGGCAGTTGCCCGACGGGCTTGCGCACCGTGGGCGGGAAGCGGCCGGCAAGCACACCGTTGGCGTCGGTCGGCGCGACGTCGGCGCAGCGCTCGGCCTCCCAGGGCAGGTGGGTACGCAGGATCCGCAGGGAGCGCTCGACGTGCTCCTCGGTCGAGGCGACGTCCGCCCAGCAGTCGAGCGGGCCGCCGGGAACACCCTCGAAGACCATGATGTCGCACGGTCCGGTGGTGGTCAGCGCCGGGAAGGTGAAGTATTCGCCGACTCCGGGAATCAGGTTGAAGGCGACCGCGGAGTACTCGTCCCTGGGGGTCATCCCGGTGACGTACGTGAGCGCCAGGGCGCGCTGCGGCCGGTCGAACGTCGAGCGCTGGGCGTCCCGTTCGAACAGGCCGGCGATCCTGCCCTTGCCCGCGGCGACGATCACCAGGTCGGACTCGCGGGCGTAGGACTCCAGATCGGTCACATCCGCCTCGCGCAGTTCGATCCGGCCGCCGCGCCGCTCGAATTCCGCCAGCCAGGCCGGCATCTTGACCCGCTGGTCGACCGAGCGGGCCGCGGCGTCCAGCCGTGAGGCCCAGGAGATCGCGGTGCCGCCGCGACCGTCCGGTACGACGAACGAGATGCCCTCGACGGGGGGACAGTCCCGGTCCCACAGGTTCAGGCCCAGGTTGTGTTCGTGGGCGAGCGCGGTACCGAACATGCACTGGCTGGACATGATGCGACCGTCGCGGATCTGCTCCGCGGTGCGGTCGGTCACCAGGGTCACCCGGTAGCCGTGCGTCAGCAGTCCGATGCCGAGCTGGAGGCCGGCCTGTCCGGCCCCGATGATGGTGATGTCGCGCATGGGCGTGTTCCTCCGGTCCTGAGGGTCCTGATTACTGGCTGATCACTGCTTGATCACTGCCTGTTCACTCTGCCTCGTCACTGCGTGCTCACTCGGCGAGTTTCGCGATCGCGGGAACGAGACCTTCCGGGCCGATGGCCGAGTAGCCGCCGTCGACGGCCCAGTCGGCGCCGGTGACGAAGGACGCCTCGTCGGAGCAGAGGAAGACGACCACACGGGCGACCTCCTCCGGGTCGCCGACGCGGCCGAGGGGGTGGAAGGGCGCGGCGACGCGGTCCGTCTTGGCCCGGTCGCCGTCGGTGAGCGTGTCCATGACCTTCGACCAGGTCCAACCGGGACTCACCGAGTTGACCCGGATGTTGTCGCCGGCCAGGTCCACCGCCATATTGCGGGTCAGCTGCATCAGGGCGGCCTTGCTCACCGGATAGAGCCACCGCCCGGGCTGGGCGACCCGCCCGGAGATGGAGGTGAAGTTGACGATGGCCCCGCCGCCCTGTGCGAGCAGATGCGGATGTACGGCCCGGGCCAGCAGCGCCGCACTCGCCACGTTCACGTCGAGGGCCGTGTGCCACTGGTCGCGGGTCGAGGCGAAGCCGTCGTCGACGTACGAACAGGCCAGGTTCACCAGCACGTCCAACCGGCCGAACGCGTCGACCGCGCGGGCGACGCAGTCGGCGACCTGCGCGTCGTCGGTGATGTCGGTGCGCAGGAACAGAACACCGGCGTCCATTTCGTCCGTCAATTCACGGCCGCCGTCCTCGTCGATATCCGCGACGACGACATTCGCGCCCGTCGCACGGAATGCGCGAACGACCGCTTTCCCGATAATCGTCGACCCGCCGGTAATGAGCGCGGTCTTGACCGACAATCCACTCATGCTGTCTCCTGTGTCCTTGCCGGGAGTTGTCGAAAAAATAGGTGCGGGGCCCTGGGCCTGCCGTCCGCAACACGCTGCTCCCTGTCCGGATCGCGCTCTCGGCTGGAGGTCGGGATGGTCGACGCTCAACTCCCGCTCGACGCACGGCTCTCGCCCGGCGCGTCGCTCGCCCACGACGCACGCCTCTCACCCGACGTCCGGATCCCGTCCGACGCGCCACTCCCCCTCGGTGCGCACGAGCGGTTCCATACCTCCGACGTCGACGTGGCGCGTTCGCACGTCGGGCGCGCCTTCTGCGCCCACGACCTGCGGCTGATCGGGCGCGCCGCGCGCCTCGACGCGCGCATGCACGGCGTGGCGTTCGGCGAGACCGGCCTGTTCTACCTCGACTACGGCACGGAGGTGATGATCACCCCGGGTGCGCTGGAGGCCTTCTACCTCATCCAGATACCGCTCGCCGGGGCCGCGGAGATCACCTGCGGCCGGGCCCGGATCGCCTCGACTCCGCAGCGGGCCTCCGTACCGGCGCCGACCGACCCCCTGGCCATGCACTGGGGCGCGGGCAACCCGCAGCTGATCGTCTGGATCGACCGGATCGCGCTGGAGCACCACCTGGGCCGACTGCTCGGCCGCCGGCCCCGGACGCCCGTGCGCTTCGACCTCGGCATGGACCTCACCACCCCCGCCGCGCGTTCCTGGCTCGGCGTGGTCGACCTGCTCCGGCGCGAGGCGGACAACCCCGGCGGCATGCTCGACCAGCCGTTGATCCTCGGCCGGCTCGCCGATCTGCTGATCACCCAGTTCCTGCTCACCCAGCCGCACAACTTCAGCGCCGCGCTGCACGGCCGGCAGCCCCGGGTCGCACCGCCCGCGGTCCGCCGGGCGATGGAGCTGATCGAGTGCCACGCCGCCGAACCGCTGACCGTGGAGGACGTGGCGGAGGCGGTGGGGGTGAGCGTACGGGCCCTGCAGGACGGCTTCCGCCGGCACCTGGAGACCACGCCCGTGTCGTATCTGCGCACGGTGCGGCTCGACCGGGTTCGCGCCGATCTGACCGCGGCCGAGCCGGGCACGACGACGGTCACCGATGTCGCCTACCGCTGGGGCTTCTTCCACCCGGGGCGCTTCGCGATCGCCTACCGGGAGCAGTTCGGCGAGCACCCCTCGCAGACGCTGCGCGCCTGAGCCGGGCGCCTGAGCCGCACACGTGAACCGCGCATGGGGGCCACGCACCCGAGCCCGCACCCGAGTCCCCGCGCGTGTCCCGACCCCGGGTACCGGGCATGTACCCGGCGGAATGTGGATGGCCACCCGCGTTCCGCGGACGGTGCGGCATTTCGACTACCCGTAATTTCTTGGCAACCCCGTGACCGTCCGGGAAACCCGAAGATCACCCACGAGACGCCGAGACCGGCCGCGAGAAAAACGATCCCGAACGAATGAGCGGGCCGAATGATCGGTTCCATTCATTCTGCCGATCAACCGCCGCGCACCCCGACCCCGAGGAGTATCCATGGCACAGACCGTCGACGCGGTGGTCGTCGGATCCGGTGTGAACGGTCTGGTCGCGGCGGCCGAATTGGCGGATGCGGGCTGGTCGGTGGTGCTGGTCGAGGGCAACCGGCGCCTGGGCGGGTTCATCGCCACCGAGCAACGGACCCTGCCCGGCTACCTGCACGACACCTACTCCTCGTGGCATCCGCTGTTCGTGTCGGGCGGGGCCTACGCCACGCTCGGCGCGGACCTGCACCGCCACGGTCTGGAGTACCGCAACACCGAGGACTACGTCACCGGCACCGTCACCGACGACGGCCGCGTGGTCCTGGGTCACCGCGACGCCGACACCACCGCGCGGGCGTTCGCCCACGCCGAGGATCGCGCCGCGTACCTCGCCATGGTGCGGCGATTCCTCGACAGCGCCGAGGACATCGGCGCCCTCATGGGCGGCGAGCCACGCTCGCCCCGCGCCCTGCGGCCCGCGCTGCGCATGGTGCGCCGGGAGCGGTTGACCGGCACCGAGGCGTGGCTGCGCGCCACCGTCACCAGCGGACGCTCCTACTGCCGGGGCGAGTTCCGCGGCGACGAGGCGGATCTGCTGTGGGTTCCCTGGCTGTTGCACGCCGGGTTGTCGCCGGACCACGCCCAGGGCGGCCTGATGGTGCCGATCCTGGCCGCCACGATGCACGGCTTCGGTTTGCCGGTGGTCGCGGGCGGGGCGGGGAACTTCGTCCACGCCTTCGAGGCGCTGCTCGCCGAACGCGGCGTGGACGTGCGCACCGGCACGCCGGTGGAGCGACTGCTCGTGACCGACGGCAGGATCGGCGGGGTGGTCTGCGGCGGCGAGACCATCACGGCTCGCCACGCGGTGCTCGCCTCGGTCACCCCGACCGCGCTGTACGGGGACCTGCTGCCCGCGTCGGCCCCGGTGCCGGCGCCGGTCCGCGAGCAGGCCCGGCGCTACCGGTACGGACGTGCCGCGATGCAGATCCATGTCGCGTTGTCGGCCCCGCTCGACTGGCGGGACGAGCGGCTGGCGAGCGTACCGCTGCTGCACCTGAGCGACGGCTCGGCGAGTACCGCGATCGCCTGCGCGGAGGCCGAGGCCGGTCTGCTGCCCCGCCGGCCCACCGTGGTCGTCGGCCAACAACACGTGCTCGACCCCTCACGCGTGCCCGAGGGCGCCGCCGCGCTGTGGCTGCAACTCCAGGAACTGCCGTACCTCCCAGGGGGCGACGCGGCGGGAGAGCTGGACACCGGCGGCGGCTGGACCAAGGAGCTGACCCACGGGTACGTACGCCGGGTCCTGGCCCGCATCGCCCGCCACGCCCCCGGCCTGTCGAAGCGTGTCCTCGCGTGGGACGCCGTCACCCCGGCCGACCTGGCCGCGGCCAACCCGAACGCCGTCGCCGGCGACCCGTACGGCGGCTCCGCCGAACTCGACCAGAACTTCCTGTGGCGCCCGCTGCCCGCCGCCGCCCGGCATGCCACCTCGGTGCCCGGGCTCTGGCACATCGGCGCCTCCACCCACCCCGGTCCCGGACTCGGCGCCGGATCGGGACACCTGGTGGCGCAACGACTCATCCGCACCGGACGGCGGCGCACCGGCACTCGCTGAGCCGCAACCACACGCGCCCCCGGGCCACTTCGCGGGCCGACGCCGCGCCCCCGCGTACCTACCCGCTTCCCGCCACACTTCGCGCCGACGATCACGGCCGCACCACGCCGCGCATCACGGCCCACCACGGACGAACGAACAGGAGCCGGCCATGGCCGAGCGGTCATTTGCCACCGAAGTCCGACAGTTGCGCCACGGCGCGGGCACCACGCTGCACGTCGAGGGCATCCTGGCGGTCACCAAGGCCCTGCTCCAGTCCGGCGTGGCCTATGTCGGCGGCTACCAGGGGGCGCCGATCTCGCACCTGATGGACGTACTCGGCGACGCCCACGACATCCTCGACGAACTCGACGTGTACTTCGAGAACAGCGCCTCCGAGGCCACTGCCGCCGCGATGTTGGGCGCGTCGGTGCACTATCCGCTGCGCGGCGCGGTCACGTTCAAGTCGACGGTCGGCCTCAACGTCGCCTCCGACGCGCTGGCCAACCTGGCCAGCGGCGGCGTCACCGGCGGCGCGTTGGTCATCCTCGGCGAGGACTACGGCGAGGGCTCCAGCATCATGCAGGAGCGCTCGCACGCCTTCGCGATGAAGTCGCAGATGTGGCTGCTCGATCCGCGGCCCAACCTCACCGCGATCGTCGAGGCGGTCGAGTCCGGCTTCGAGCTGTCCGAGGTCAGCAACACCCCGGTGCTGCTGCAACTGCGTTTGCGCTCCTGCCACTTGCACGGCGCGTTCGTGGCGAAGGACAACGTGCGCCCGCCGATGACCGTCACGGACGCGATCGAGAATCCTCGACGCGAGCTCGACCGCATCGTCCTGCCGCCGGCGAGTTTCCGGCACGAACGCGAGAAGATCGACCAACGCCTGCCGGCCGCACTGGACTTCATTCGCGAACGCGGGCTCAACGAGGTGTTCGGCGCCGGGGAGGCCGACATCGGGATCATCGTCCAGGGCGGCCTGTACAACACCCTCAACCGGGCGCTGGAGCTGCTTGGTTGCTCGGATCCGTACGGTCGCACCCGGATACCGCTGTACGTCATGAACGTGACGTATCCGGTCGTGGACACGGAGATCGTCGAGTTCTGCGCGGACAAGCGCGCGGTGTTGCTCCTGGAGGAGGGGCAGCCCGACTACATCGAGCAGAATCTGAACACGATCCTGCGCCGTGCCGAGGTCGCCGCCGCGCTGCACGGCAAGGATCTGCTGCCGATGGCCGGCGAGTACACCGCGTCGGCGGTCACCCGAGGGGTGCACGCCTTCCTGTCCCGGTACCTGCCGGAGGTCCTGGCCGGCGAACCGGCGCTGCTGCTGCCCGAAACCGACCCGCGCAGCCCGTTCGCCGAGCGGGTCGATCCGCAGGCGGTCCAGGCCCGCCCGCCGGGCCTGTGTACCGGCTGCCCGGAGCGGCCCATCTTCAGCGCGCTCAAGCTCGCCGAACGCGAAACCGGCGCGCACCACATCAGCGCGGACATCGGCTGCCACCTGTTCTCGATCAACGAACCGTTCAACCTCGGTGCGACGACCATGGGTTACGGGCTCGGTTCGGCCGGCGCGGCGGCACTGAACTCCAAGGACGCCGACCGTCGGACCATCGCGATCATGGGTGACGGCGGGTTCTGGCACAACGGTCTGACCAGCGGTGTCGGCAACGCGGTCTTCAACGACAACGACCAACTCCTCGTCGTGGTCGACAACGCGTACAGCGCGGCCACCGGCGGACAGGACGTGCTCTCCTCCGCCGTCGACCATCCGCGACGCTCCACCGGGCATACGATCGAGAAGGCCGTGCGCGGTGTCGGCGTCAAGTGGACGAAAACCGTCACCGACACCTACCGGGTCGGGGAGTTGCGCGACCTGTTCGTGCGCGCGCTCACCACGAAGGAACCGGGGCCCAAGGTCATCGTCGCGCAGAGCGAATGCCAGTTGAACCGACAGCGTCGGGAGCGGCCCCGGACGAACAAGGCGATCAAGGAGGGCAAACGGGTCGTCCGCGAGCGGTTCGGCGTCGACGCGGAAACCTGTACCGGCGACCACGCGTGCATCCGGATCTCCGGCTGCCCGTCGCTGACCCTGGCCGCCAACCCGGACCCCATGCGCACCGACCCGGTCGCCACGGTGACCGACACCTGTGTCGGCTGCGGGGTATGCGGCGCGAACGCGCACGCGGCGTCGTTGTGTCCGTCGTTCCACCGCACCGACGTGGTGGTCAACCCGACCCGGCGGGACCGCGTCCTGGCGCGGATCCGCACGGCCTGGATCGCCGCGCTGTCCGCGCCCGTCGAGCGTCGCGCCGCGAAGTACGAGGTGGCCTGATGTCGAACCGGCAACCCGTACCGCGCCCGATCACCATCGCGATCCTGGCCATGGGTGGCGAGGGCGGCGGGGTTCTGGCGGACTGGATCGTCGCCGTGGCGGAGACGGCGGGGTACACCGCACAAAGCACCTCCGTCGCCGGCGTCGCCCAGCGCACCGGCGCGACCGTCTACTACGTCGAGTTGTTCCCGGCGCCGGACGCCGAACTGCCCGAGGGGGGCCGCGCCGAGCCGATCCTCGCGCTGTTCCCGACGCCCGGCGAGGTCGACATCGTCATCGCGTCGGAACTCATGGAGGCGGGACGGGCAATCCAGCGCGGCTTCTGTACGCCGGACCGCACCGCGCTGATCGCCTCCACCCATCGGGTCTACGCGATCACCGAGCGCATCGCCATGGGCGACGGGCGCGTCGACGGCGACCTGCTGCTCGACGCGGCGCACCGGGGCGCGCGGCGTTTCGTGGGCGCCGACTTCCTGGAGTTGGCTGGGCAGGCGGGCAGCGTGATCAGCGCTTCGTTGTTCGGCGCGTTGGCCGGGATGGGGGAACTGCCCTTCGATCGTTCGCTGTTCGAGGACGCGGTGCGAGCGGCGGGCAAGGGGGTGGAGTCCTCGTTGGCCGCGTTCGCGCTGGGGTACGACGCGGCCCGGCAGCCGCCGCCGCGGCCTGGTCGCCCGCGCGCGGCGGGGGGCGGACCGGTGGCGGTGACGATCGGCAGCCGGCCCCCGGCGGATCCCGCGGTCGAAGCCGCGAACGCCGAGGAGCGGCGGCGGCGCGCGCTCGCCGACACCGATCCGACCCGGCTGGTCGGCCCCGCGCTGCGCGATCGGGCCGCGCGGGTCGCCGAGTTCCCGGAGGCGGCCCGTTCGATGCTGCTCCACGGCTGCGAGCGCACGGCGGTGTATCAGAACCCGTCGTACACCGACCGCTATCTCGATCGGGTGGCCCGGGTGGGCGCGCTGGAGCACGACCCGCGAGGTGAGGCGAGGCTGACCACGGAGACGGCCCGACACGCCGCGCTGTGGATGTGCTACCAGGACACCATCCAGGTCGGGTTGCAGAAAATCCGCCGACGGCGGATCGAGGACATCCGTGAACGGGCGCGGACCGAGCCGGGACAACCGATGCAGGTGCGGGAGTATCTGCACCCGCAACTGGAGGAAATCATCGACACGTTGCCCGCGCGGGTGGGCGATCCGCTGTCCCGGTCGGCGCTCTTCGGCAGGCTCGTCACGAGGCTCACCCGCAACGGCATGGTCGTCAACACCACGGGCGTCGTGGGCTACACGATGTTGTGGACCATGGCCGGGATCCGCCCGCTGCGACCATGCTCGGGCCGGTTCGGTCGGGAACAGGCGGCCATCGACGCCTGGTTGGACCTGGTCGTGGAGACCGCGTCGAGCGACTACGCGCTGGCCTGCGAGATCGTCGAGTGCCGGCGGGTGGTCAAGGGCTACGGCGACACCTACCGGCACGGCAGCGAGAGTTTCGCCATTCTCCTCGACGCCGCCCGGGAGTTGCGCGGACGCGACGACGCCGCGACGGTACTCGCCGGCCTGACGTCGGCCGCACTCGCCGACGAGAACGGCACGGCACTGCGCGAGGCCGTGGCAGCTTTGGCAGCGAAGTCGCGGGCCCGCCCCGCCTGAGCACGCGAATCACCCATTCGCGCAAAGCACGCATGCGCGCACGAACACCCCACGCCCGAGACCCCATTCCCTTCGCTCGACACCCATTCCCCACGCCCGATTCCCCACACATCCGGCAAGGAGCACGCATGGCCGATCTGACCGCCCTCGCGACCCACCTGCTCGACGGCTCGATCGAGGTCGTCGACCTGACCTCACCGCTGCACGCGGGCACGCCGCTGCTCGCCCTGCCGCCCGAGTACGGGCAGACGGCCCCGTTCGAGTTGGAGGAGATCAGCCGCTACGACGACCGAGGCCCGGCCTGGTACTGGAACAACTTCCGTACCGGCGAACACACCGGCACCCACTTCGACGCGCCGAACCACTGGATCAGCGGCCGGGACCTCGACGACGTGTCGCAGGTACCGGTGCAGCGCCTCGTCGGCCCCGCCGTCGTCATCGACAAGACCGCCGAAGTCGCCGTCGAACCGGACTACTTGCTCGACGTCGCGGACATCCGCGAGTGGGAATCCAAGCACGGCGCGCTGCCCGACCGCGGCTGGCTGATCTACCGCACCGGCTGGGCCGCTCGCGGCGACGACCCGGCGGACTTCGCGAACGCCGACGACGACGGCCCGCACACGCCGGGCCTGACACCGGACGCCGCCCGCCTGCTCGCCGACAGCGGCATCCTGGGCATGGGGGTGGAGACCGTGGGCACCGATGCCGGCCGCGCGTTCGCCTTCGATCCGCCCTTTCCGTGCCACGACTTCTTCCTGGGCGCCGACAAGTACGGCCTCACCCAACTACGCAACGTAGACCGACTGCCGATCACCGGCGCAATCGTCATCGCCGCCCCACTCCCCATCGTCAACGGCTCGGGCAGCCCCTGCCGAGTACTGGCCCTGATCACCCACTGACGCCCCACAACAAACCACCCGACAACATCCGCTCCCGGCTCGTACGCAGCGTCCGAGCCGGGAACACAACTCACCGGTCCGCCTCGATTCGCCGAGGATGTCGCCGAACCCGACGAGGGTGATGCGGCCCGACGACGTCACCGCCTCGACCGCGACCCCCTGGGGAACGGCCACCTCGTACGACACCCGGGCCCCGTCGCAGTCGCGTCGTTGGGCTCGTCCGATGCCGGGATTGCATGATGTGCCCGAGCGGGCTCACCCTGGAGATGGCACGACCGGGAGGAACCGGTCGCGACACGAATGTGCCGCCGGGAACGGAAGGACGGTCATGAATCTTCGTCGATGGGCCGCGTGTGCCATCCTCGCCTTCGTCGCGGGCGTGGCCTTCGCCGCCACCGCCCCGGGGGCGACGACGGTCGAGTACGGATCGACCCATGCGGTCGCCGCCACCGCCATCGAGTACGGCCTGTAGACGGGCCGAACCCGCGTAGCCGCCGGGCCCGTTCCGCATCGGGGCGGGCCCGGCGACCGGCTGGGCAACGAAGGTCTTCGGGCATCGCCGAGCCTGCCGGGTCACGGCCGGCCGGCAAGCTGTCCTCATGACAGGCGAAACCGGTGGGACTCGAGGCCGGTGGGTCGACCCGGGCAAGTACGCGCGCATCGAACGCGAGCGGCGGTTTCTCCTGGCCGCGCCCCCGGCACCATCGGACATCACGGACACCTGGACCATCGGCGACCGGTACCTGGTGGGGACCCGCCTGCGGCTGCGATGTGTCGAGCGGCCGGACGGCGGCCGCGAGTTCAAGCTCACCCAGAAGGTGCCGGTCGTTCGGCCGGGCGCGGTTCAGGGGCTGATCACGAACACATACCTGTCGCCGGCCGAGTACGACCTGCTCGCCTCGCTGCCGGCCGGTGTGCTGTCCAAGACGCGGTACCGCATCCCGCCCGTGGGCGTCGACGTCTTCGACGGCCCGCTGCGGGGTCTGGTCCTCGCGGAAGCCGAATTCGCCGACGACGAGGAGGCCCGGTCGTTCGTGCCTCCTCCGGAGTGCGTGGCGGAGGTGACCGACGACCCCCGCTTCACCGGAGGCAGCCTCGTCGAGGCCACGCGCCGGGAACTGCTCCGCTGGTTGGCCGAGTACGGGCTCCATCCGGCGAATTCCTAGAGGAGTCGCGCGAGGAAGTCGCCGGCCGGAGGCGGTCCATGCCGAGGAAACGATCCTGTACCGCCATGGCGAATACGATTTCGCACGTCTCGTCTAAAGTCGGGGGTCCGGCGGACGAGGGAGTCGTGAATGACGCACGGATTCGGGGAGTTCTTCCACACGGCCACCGGCCATCGCCCCTATGCCTATCAGGCCGGGTTCGCGGAGAGCGGGCTGCCGCGGCTCGTTCGGGTTCCGTCGGGGGGCGGGAAGAGCGCCGCCGCCGTATTGGCGTGGCTGTACCGGCGGTTGGTGTCCGCGGTCGAGGTGACGCCGAGGCGATTGGTGTACGTATTGCCGCAGGGCAGCCTCGCGGAACCGACCCACGCGCGCATCGCCGAGTGGCTGCACCACCTCGGGTACACGGACGACGTGGACCTGCACCTGCTCGCCGGTCCGGAGTCGCAGAACGGCGCATGGCGGCGGTTTCCCGAGCGGAACGCGATCCTGGTGGGTACGCACGACGGGCTGCTGAGCCGGGCGTTGATGCGTGGGTTCGCCGATGCGCGGGCGATGGCGCCCGTGTCCTTCGGACTGCTCAACACCGACACCCACTGGGTGTTCGACGAAATGCACTTGTTGGGCCCGGGATTGCCGACGAGTACGCGACTGCAGTCGCTGCGCGAATCGTTCGGCACGACGGCGCCGACCGGCAGCACGTGGATGTCGTCGACGTCGGACGGGGTCACGACCGACGGCGGCGACGTGGCGGCCGGGCCCCGGCTCGCGGCGGTTCGGCGCATCAGGCGGTTGGATCCGGACCCGACACGGTACGTCGACGACCTCGTCGACGCGCTGGGCGCCGCGCACCTGCCCGGCACGCAGTCCATCGCCGTGCTCGGCTCCGCGCAGCGGGCGCGCGAGGTCTACGGCGCGCTGCGCGCGGCGCATCCGGGCCGGGAGATCGTGCTGGTGCACCCGTACGCGCGTTCGGCCGACCGCCGTGTTGGCGCGGCGGTTTCGGAGGAGGCCGGCCGGGACCGGATCCTGGTCACGACGCGGGCGCTGGACGTCGGATCCGACGCGTCCGGCCGTACACTCCTCACCGAACTCGCCCCCTGGAGCGCGCTCGTGCAACGCGCCGGTCGCTGCAACCGACACGGCGAACACCCCGCCGGCGGCGACCTGTTGTGGTGTGTACCCCCGGACGGACCGGGGCCGAACGCGGGCGTCGCGGCCTGGCTGAACGCGCACGAGGGCGAGGCCGTCACGACCGTAGATCTGTTCCGGGCCCGTGTCGGCCGCAACCCGACGCCCTCCCAAGTCCTGGGCGAGCACGATGTGTTGGCGATGTTCGACAACGCGTACGGCGCGGTTCCGGCCGACGCGAGTCCGTGGATCTGCGCCGACGACGAGCGCACGGTCCTGGTCGCGTGGCGGGTGTGGGAGTCGGGGGAACCCGCCGAGGACGAGCCGGGACCCGGGCGCGGCGAGCAGTGTGAGGCGCCGCTCGCCGACGTCCGGAAGATGTTGGACGATCGCGGAGTGTGGCTGCGGGATCCCGTCGACGGCCGGTGGCGGCACGCGGCGGCCGACGATCTCCGTGCCGGAACGTCCGTGGTGCTCGACGCGGCGCGCGGCGGCTACCTTCCCGAGGTGGGATGGGCGCCCGAGAGCGGCGCGCCGGTGCCGTCGCTGTTCACCGGACGCACGCCGCCCGCGATCGCGTGTGTCGCGTGGGTGAGTCTCGACCGGCACCTGCTGGAGACCGAGGAGGAGGCACGTGCGGTCACGGCCGCCCTTCCGGGGCTGACCGAGGCGCAGCGCGAAGCCGTGGCCCGCGCCGCCAGGTTCCACGATCTCGGCAAGTGCCACGACGTGTTCCAGGCCATGCTGCGCGGCGGCGGTGGCGGCGAGCCGCCGGAGCACCTGTTGGCCAAGTCCAAGGCGCCGTGGAGCACCGGGGTTTCCACGCGGGCGTACTTCCGGCACGAACTGGTCAGCGCGCTCATTCTGTTGAACGGGGAGCACTGGCATGTCCCCCGGGTGGAGCCGGAGTTGGTGACCTACCTGGTCGCCGCGCACCACGGTCGGGTCCGTGTGTCGGTGCGCCCGGAGGCCGACGAGGACGCGCGGACGCTGCTCGGTGTCCGCGACGGTGATCGCACGCCGCCGGTCGCCGTGTCCACGGGCGACCACTTCCCCGGGCAGTCGCTCGACACCGGGGCGTTCCGCCCGGGCGGTTCGTGGACGCCGCGAGCCTTGGCGCTGCGCGACCGCGACGACCTGGGACCGTTCCGGCTCGCGTACCTCGAGTCATTGGTCCGCGTCGCCGACTGGCGCTCCAGCGCCCGTCACGACGGCCCCGCGACGGGCCTCGTCCCCTGAAATCCCGCCACCGCAGCCCGGCGGGCTCAGGGACGGTCCGGCAACGCATCGGCGAGCTGTGCGAGGCGACGCCGTTCACGTCGTGCGGCCACCGGCGTCATCCGGCCCCCGTTCGAATTCGGTTGTCGCAGCAAGGAGTTCGGCGCACTGTGGGCCGATGGACACCAACGAGGACTGCGCGC
Source organism: Embleya sp. NPDC059237 (assembly GCF_042754105.1). Taxonomy (NCBI): domain Bacteria; kingdom Bacillati; phylum Actinomycetota; class Actinomycetes; order Kitasatosporales; family Streptomycetaceae; genus Embleya; species Embleya sp. NPDC059237. The sequence continues at coordinate 195,624 of NZ_JBHZAE010000021.1, forward strand.
GGTGGTCGAGGGACGGGTTCGTCGTGTTGCCGGGGTTTTTCGCGGCCGAGGATCTGGCGTCCGCGCAGGCCGGTCTCGAAGCGCTCCACCCGACGGCCGCGGCTTTCCACGACGGGCTCGACCCCCGGCGCCGACGATACGTCGGCGACGAGTTCGCGGGGATCGACACGTTCCCCTTTGCCTCCCCCGCGCTGAGCCTGTTGGCCGTACACCCCCGCCTGACGGACCTGGCCGCCGCGCTCGCGGGCCACGACGACCTGCGGATGTACCAGGCCGAGACGTGGGCGAAGTACACCGGTGCCGCCGACTACGACCAGGACCTGCACCGGGACTACCTCAACCACACCGTCCTGGTCCCCACCGACGCCGCCGGGTGCCGCCAGGTGGAGATGTTCGTCTACCTGTGCGACGTGCCGGAGGACCTGGGACCGCCGCACCTGGTCCCCCGCGAGCACACCCGGCACCTCCCCGCCAGGCCCAACTGGTACCTGCGCCCCGGCGCCGATCCCGGAGTCGCCCCCGCCGACGACCTGCGCGCGTTCGTCACCGCAGGCGACACCCGTGCGCTCTACGACGCCGAGGTATCCGCCGCCGGTCCGGCCGGCACCGTCGTCGCCTTCGGACTCGACACCTTCCATCGCGGCACCGGAGTGACCCGCCCCCGCGGGGCACGCTTCACCATGCACGTCAACTACCGTCCGGCATCCGCCGATTGGGCCCTGCGCGGACCGTGGGCGGACCGCAGCCACGACACCGCCTGGTACCGGTTCGTCGAACGCGCGACGGCGAGCCAACTCACCCTGTTCGGATTCCCGCCCGCCGGGCACCCGTTCTGGAACCCCGACACGCTGCGCGCCATGGCACAGCGCTACCCGACCCTCGACCTCTCGCCCTGGGAAAAGCCCCTCGCGCCGTGATCCGCGGCCCGTCGCCCCGCGGCCGTCAGAGGCGGTCCAGGTGGAGTGGGCGAGCGGCGGCATACCGTGCGCGAACGGCCGCCGCGCCGCCGCGCACCGGCAGGTATGTCGTGCCGGGGACCGGCCACTCCGGAGGATGCGGGTCCTCCGCCAGGGCCCACGCGGCCTGCCGGGCCGCGCCCCACGCGGCGAGTTCACCGGTTGCGGGGACCGTGACGGGGCGGTCGAGCAGCTCCGCGGCGATGGCCGCGACCGCCGGCGAGCGGGCCGCGCCGCCGACCAGCCGGATGCCCGCGACATCGGTGGCCGTGGTGTCGAGCACGGCGTCGAGGGCGTCGGCCAGGCCGCACACCATACCCTCGACGTAGGCGCGGGCCAGGTGGGCGGGGGTGGCGTTGGCCGTGGTCAGGCCGTGCAGGGCGCCGGCTGCGTTCGGGAGGTTGGGGGTGCGTTCGCCGTCCAGGTACGGGACGAGGACCAGGCCGTCGGCGCCGGGCGGTGCGGCCATGGCGAGTTCGGCGAGCCGCTCGTGCGACACGCCGAGCATGCCCGCCGCCGCGTCCAGGACGCGGGCGGCGTTGAGCGTACAGGCCAGCGGCAGGAACGCGCCGGTGGCGTCGGCGAATCCCGCCACGGTCCCGGACGGGTCCGCCGTCGGGGACGCCGACCGCACGAACACCGTCCCGGACGTCCCGAGCGACACGACGGCCTCCCCCGGCGCGACGTGCACGCCGAGCGCCGCCGCCATATTGTCGCCCGTGCCCGCCGCGACCAGCACGCCCGACGCCGTACGGCCCGCCGCGTCCCGCGGACCGAGCACCCGCGGCAACACCGGCCGGGCGCCGAACGCCGCGCCGAGCAGGTCCGGCCGGTATGCCTCCTCGCGGGGCGACCAGTAGCCGGTCCCGGAGGCATCGCCGCGATCGGTGGTCAGCCCGCCGATGTCACCGCCGCCGGTCAGCCGCCACGTGAGGTAGTCGTGCGGCAGGCACACCGCCGCCGTCCGCGCCGCCGACCGCGGCTCGTGCTCGGCGATCCAGCGCAGCTTGCTCACGGTGAACGACGCGACCGGCACACTCCCGACCGCGCGCGCCCACGCCTCGGGCCCGCCGTACTCGGCGCACAACGCCGCCGCCGCGCCGGCCGACCGGGTGTCGTTCCACAACAGCGCGTCGCGGACGACCGCGCCGTCCTCGTCGAGGCAAACCGCGCCGTGCTGCTGCGCGGATACCGCCACCGCCGCGACGTCGTCCAGTCCCCCGGCCTCGGCCGAGGCCGTCCGCAGCGCTTGCCACCAGGCCTCCGGAGGGACTTCGCCGCCGTCCGGGTGCGGCGCCCGTCCCTGCCGCAACACCGCGCCGCTCACCGCGTCGCAGACGAGCACCTTGCACGACTGGGTCCCGGAGTCGATGCCCGCGACCAGGGTCCGCCCCGGCATGTCAGCGCGCGCCCAGGAGGTGTTCCACGGCCAGCTGGTCGAGCCGCTCGTAGCCGGACCCGCGGACCGCGGCCGCGTCGGGGTCGAACGTGTCGCCGGCGAGGTCGGCATACGTCTCGCCCGGCGCGAGTGTCGGTACGGCCAGCTCGTCCAGCCCGGCGGCGGCCCTGGCCTCGCGCACCTCGGGGTCGGCGCGAAACGCGCGGGCACGTTCGCGGAGCAGCAGGTAGGTGCGCATGTTGGCGGCGGCGCCCGCCCACACCCCGGCGGTGTCCTCGGTGCGCATCGGCTTGAAGTCGAAGTGCCGGGGCCCGTCGTAGCCGCCGTGCTCCAGCAGGTCGACGAGGAAGAACGCGCTCTTGACGTCGCCGTGGCCGAACACCAGGTCCTGGTCGTACTTGGGCCCGTGCTGGCCGTTCAGGTCGATGTGGAAGAGCTTGCCCTCCCACAGGGCCTGCCCCGCCGCATGCACCATGTTCATCCCGGCCATCTGCTCGTGACCGACCTCGGGGTTGAGCCCGACCATGTCGGGGTGTTCCAGGCGGGCGATGAACGCGAGCATGTGGCCCACGGTGGGCAGGAAGATGTCGCCGCGCGGCTCGTTCGGTTTGGGCTCCAACGCGAACCGGAGGTCGTGGCCCCGGTCCCGGACGTACGCGCACAGGATGTCGATCGCCTCCTTGTAGCGGTCGAGCGCGACCCGCACGTCCTTGCCGGCGTCCGTCTCGGAACCCTCCCGGCCGCCCCAGAACACGTAGGTCCGCGCCCCGAGTTCGGCGGCGAGGTCGAGGTTGCGCATGACCTTGCGCAGCGCGAACCGGCGGATGCCGCGGTCGTTGGCGGTGAACGCGCCGTCCTTGAAGACCGGATGGGCCGTGAGGTTCGTCGTGACCATCGGGACGATCATGCCGGTCGCGTCGAGCGCGGCCCGGAAGGCGGCGATCCGCTTCGCCCGCTCCGCCTCCTCGGCACCGAACGGGATCAGGTCGTCGTCGTGGAACGTGACGCCGTGCGCGCCGAGTTCGGCCAGCCGGCACACCGCCTCGGCCGGCTCCAGCGGGGCGCGGGTGGCGTCCCCGAACGGGTCGCGCGCCTGCCATCCGACCGTCCACAGCCCGAAGCTGAAATGGTCTTCCGGGGTCGGGACAAGGTCGATCATCGCGCCTCCCTGAGCGAATCGAACCGATTCGAATCGGCACCCAATTAGTTAGGACTCTGGACTAAACTCGAAAACGAGCCAACCGCGCACCCGGGCAACTGTCAATAGCCGCCCGCGGGAAGACCGTCCGTCCGCAGGTGAGAGGATCCGCGCCATGAGCACGCCGGACGGCCCCACCGATCTGGCCGGGATGCGCGAACGCAACCTGGCACTTGTGCTGGCCGAGATCGACCGCAGCCAGCCGATCACCCGCGCGCGGCTGGCCGCGCTCACCGGGCTCACGAAGACCACCGTGTCGGCGCGAGTCGCCGCGCTGACCGCGCTCGGGCTGGTGAGTGCCGAGGACCCGGTCCGCGCCGGACGCGGGCGGCCCGGCGCTCCGGTGTCGGTGGCGTCGGGGCCGATCGCCGGGCTCGGCCTGGAGATCAACGTCGGTTACCTGTCCGCGTGCGTCCTCGACCTCACCCGGCGGGTACGCATCCGCCGCAGCGTCCTTCGCGCCGGCGCCGGTTCCGACCCGGACCGGGACGTCGCGGCCCTCGGCCGGCTCGCCCACGCGGTCACCGGGCAGGCGCGCCGTGCCGGGCTCACCCTCGTCGGGACGACGGTGGCGGTCCCGGGCGTGCTGCACGGCGGGGCGGTGAACGCGCCGAACCTGGGCTGGGACGCGCTGCCCGCCGCCGAACTCCTCGCCGAGGCACTGCCGTCCCAACCGCTACCGGTGACGGTGGACAACGAGGCCAATCTCGCCGCCCTCGGCGAGTTGTGGTTCGGCGCGGGCGCGGGGCTGGGCGACTACGTGTACGTGTCCGGCGAAACCGGCATCGGCGCGGGAATCGTCGTCGCCGGCGCACTGTTCCGCGGTACGCACGGCGCGGCCGGCGAACTCGGCCACGTCGTCGTCGCCCCCGGCGGACCCGCGTGCCGCTGCGGCGGGCGCGGCTGCCTGGAACAGGTCGCCGGGCTGGACGCGGTCCTGCGGGCGGCCGACGTGCCGGACACCGCCCCCGCCGGACCCGACGTCCGGGACTCCGCAGACCTGCTCGGCGCCGGCGCCGCCGAACTCGTGCGCCGCTTGGAGGCGAAGGACCGCCGCGCCCTCGCGGCCGCGAAGCGGGCCGGCGAAGGACTGGGCATCGCCCTGGTCGCCGTCACGAACCTCTTCGACCCCGCGGCCCTCGTCCTCGGCGGCCTTCCCGCCCGCATGGCCCCCTGGCTCACCCCGCACATCACCGCTGCCCTCGAAGCCGGCGGCGGCAGACTCCGCGGCCGCACCCCGACGATATGGCGCTCGGAACTCACGGACGGCGCGGTGCTGGGCGCCGCCGGCGAAGTCGTCGCCCGAGTACTCGCCGCCCCCAGCGCCGTGGCGTAAAACCCGTCAGAGGCGGCCCCGGCCACGTCCCAGGCGACGGCGGCGCTCTCACCGGGCCGGTTCCGCCGGGGACTGGGGGCGCGGGGTTGGTGGGTTGGGCATCGGCGGGGGGCTTGCGGGATGCTTCCCGTGGGCGTCGTAGAGCCGGAACGGGCGTACGGCCAGGGCGCCGACCATGACCAGGACGATGCACAGCATGGCGCTGCCCGACCAGGCGATGCCGAGGGTGGTGGTCGCCGCCATGGCTCCCGCCCGCAGGTCGCCGAGTCGGGGGCCGCCGCTGACGACGACGGTGAACACGCCCTGCATACGTCCGCGCATCTCGTCCGGGGCCCACGTCTGCAGGATCGTCTGCCGGTAGACGGCGCTGACGAGGTCGGCGGCGCCGGCGAGGACGAGGAGGGCGACGGCGAGCCACAGGGCGCGGGTGACGCCGGCCGGCGTGATGGCGCTCGCCCACGCGACCACCGCGAGGGTGAGCGCGACGCCTTGGCGGCGTATGCGCGCGATCCATCCGCTGCACAGGCCGGCCGGCAGGGATCCGATGGCGACCGCCGAGTACAGGACGCCGATCCCGCCGTGGAAGCGGGTGGCGGCGGCCTCGGGGAACAGGGCGTTCGGCATGGCCGGCACCATGGCCGCGATGTCCACGGCGAACGACATCAGCAGTATCGGACTGCCGCCGATGAAGCGCAGGCCCTCGAACACGGCGCCGATCCCCGTGCCCGTCGCGGCCCCCGCCGGCGGGATCGGCGGAAGTCTCCATGTCGAGTAGAGGGACAGGGTGAACAGGAGGGCGTCGGCGGCGTAGGCGTAGGCGAACCCGTGCGGCAGGGTGAGCAGGACGCCCGCGACCAGCGGTCCCGCGATCTGGCCGATGTTGCCCACCGTGAAACTCAGGGTGTTGGCGGCGGGGATCAACTCGTGCGGCACGATGCGCGGAATGATCGCGCCGCGCGCCGAGGAGGCCGTGGCGAACCCGGCCCCCTGGACGGCGACGAGGCCGAGCAGGAGGAACCCCGAGCGGGCGTGCAGGAGGGTCTGGGCGAGCAGCGCGATGGTCACCGCCCAGGTCACCAGCGACGACCACAGGCACAGCCGGCGGCGATCGACCCGGTCGGCGACGGCGCCGCCGTACAGGCCGAACACCACGATGGGCACGAAGCCGAAGAGTCCGGCGAGGCCCACGTAGAACGACGAGTTCGTGATGGAGTAGATCTGTACCGGGACGGTGACCTCGGTGACCATCGTGCCCACCAGCGAGGCCCCTTGGCCGACCAGTACCCGCCGATAGGCCGGCACGGCGAACGGACGCGTGTCCACCGCCGCGCGACGTATCCGGGCCCCGATGCCCCGGGATGCCTTCGGTGCGGGCGTCGCGGGCGGCTCCGCCCCTGGACGGGGACGATGCCGCCGGCGACGCGCATCCCCCGGTGTCTTGCTCATGGGGTCACGTTGTCACGAGGGCGCAATGGCTCTCTTCCATTAATCTGCCTACATGTGTCGCAAAACAGCCAACATCCGTCGGCGTGAGCTCGCCGGGTTCCGGCCGGAGCAGGGGCTCGTCCGTCTGGCCGGAAAAGCATTGGACGGGTGGGGCCCACGCCTATACCTTGCACTCGACCGTGACACCGCCCGAGGAGGTGAGACCCATGAACGCTGTAGCGATATGGGTGCTCCCCCTTGCGGTCACGGCCGGCGATTGACGTAGGTATCGCCGGGAGCGCCTCGCCGACAAGGCACTCCCGAAAGGCAATACCCATGCAATCTCCACAAGCCACCCCCGAACTCCGCGCCTCGGCCGTCGGCGGCACCGATCGTGCGCCCCTCGGGTTCGACGTGATCATCGCCGGCTGCGGGCCGAGCGGCGCCATGCTGGCCGCCGAACTGCGGCTGCACGACGTGCGGGTGCTCGTTCTGGAAAAGGAAACCGAGCCCGTATCGTTCGTCCGCATCGTCGGTCTGCACATTCGCAGTCTCGAACTGATGGCCATGCGCGGACTGCTGGATCGTCTGCTCGAACGCGGCCGGCGGCGTCCGGCCGGCGGCTTCTTCGCCGCCATCGACAAACCCGCGCCCCGGGGCCTGGATTCCGCGCACGCCTATCTGCTGGGCATCCCGCAGCCGGTCATCGAGCGTCTGCTCGAAGAGCACGCGACCCGACTGGGCGCGCAGGTCCGGCGCGGCTGTGCGGTGGCCGGTTTCGAGCAGGACGACGAGGGTGTGACCGTCGAACTGGCCGATGGCGAACGGCTGCGTTCGCGCTATCTCGTCGGCTGTGACGGCGCCCGCAGCACGGTACGCAAACGGCTCGGCGTCGGCTTCCCCGGCGAGCCCTCGCGCAACGACACGCTGATGGGCGAGATGCACGTGGGCGCGCCGCAGGAGGAGATCGCCGCCAAGGTGAGCGAAATCAGCCGCACCAACAGGCGATTCCGGCTCCAACCCTTCGGCGAGGGGGTGTACAGCGTCCTGGTCCCGGCCGCGGGCGTCGCCGATCGCACGGAACCGCCCACCCTCGAGGATTTCAGACAACAGCTGCGCGCCATCGCCGGAACCGATTTCGGCGTGCACTCCCCGCGCTGGTTGTCCCGCTTCGGCGATGCCACCCGGCTGGCCGAACGTTACCGCGTCGGGCGGGTGTTGCTGGCCGGCGACGCGGCGCACATCCACCCGCCCACCGGCGGGCAGGGCCTCAACCTGGGCGTTCAGGACGCCGTCAACCTCGGCTGGAAACTGGCCGCGCACATCCGCGGCCGGGCACCGGAGACCTTGCTGGACACCTACCACAGCGAACGCCATCCGGTCGCCGCGGACGTACTGGACAACACCCGCGCCCAGACCGAACTGCACTCCACCGACCCGGGCCCGCAGGCCGTACGCAGGCTCCTCACCGAACTGATGGACATCGACGAGGTGAACCGCCGGCTCATCGAGAAGATCACCGCGATCGACATCCGCTACGACTTCGGCGACGGCCCCGACCTCCTCGGCCGCCGCATGCGCGACATCGACGTAAAGGACGGCCGCCTCTACACCCTGCTGCACCACGGCCGCGGCCTACTCCTGGACCGCACCGAACACCTGACCACCGGCGCCTGGTCGGACCGCGTCGACCACGTCGCGGACCCCACCGCGGCACTGGACGCCCCATGCGTCCTCCTGCGCCCCGACGGCCACATCGCCTGGATCGGCGACAACCAACAGGACCTGAACACCCACCTCTCCCGCTGGTTCGGCCACCCCAGCCCCTGATTCCACCCCGACAGCCGAGGCACCATCAGCCGTGGTGCTCCGAGGCCGAACTCGACCCGGTCGGCGGCATCGCCCGCCGACCGGCCGGGTGCGGCGAGTCGTCGGTGGAGGGCTCGCGGGTGGGGGTTGTGGGGGTGTGTTCAAGCTCTGGTATATCAGACACGCTTAGACTCGGAATCGCGGCGCAGCACGGGGCTCGCCGGGCGAGGGGACGAGCGTGAGCAACCGGATGGGCTCCCAGCCGGCCAACGGGTGGACGCAGACCGACGAATTCCTCTGGTACACCTGCGACATCGTGGCCGATGTCGTCACCGGCCAGGCGGACCGCCGCCCGCTCGTGGCGAGTACGGCCCGGATCGCGCCGGGGGAGCGCGTACTCGCGACCGGGGTGGGAGAGCAGTTCCGGCTGCGCGCCGTGGGCAACGGCAGTTACCGCAGCACGGGGGTGGCCGCGATCGGCAGGCCCGGGTTCGTGGTGGGCGCGCTTGCCGTGAACGCCTTGGGCAACGCGGCGCGCCGCAAGCGTGCGCAGCAGGACACCGTGCCGCGCTGGGTCAACGACGGCGGCGGCGAACTGACCATCACGCACCTGACCGCGTATCTCGCGCATCCCCGCAACCCGCTGAGTCTCGGCTTCACCGGTCTCGACCAGATCGACCTGCCCGAGCCCGGCGTCTTCGAGGCCCGCTACCACGACATGTACGGCAAGGGGTACATGTGCGTGCGCCTCGCCACCCCGTGGGCGTCCCTGGTGTTCGCGCTGGCGGCCCTCGCGGCGTTTCCGTCCCATCCGCGGCTGCTCGGCGGCACGTGGCTCCCGCCGGGGTTCGAGGAGCGCTGCGCCCACTTCGGCCGACCGGTGCGCCCCGCCCAGCGGTTGGTGCTGGAGCGCTAGCCGGAAGCACCACGCCGCGACCGGGAGTGCCATCGCGCGCTCGGGTCAGCGGGTTGTCCATGGGCGGAGTTTGTCCGGGTTGCGGACCGTCCAGATGTGGTGGATGCGCTCGCCCACCACGTGGAAGGCGAATACGGTCACGGCGCGGCCGTTCTGCTGGACCACCAGGCCGGGCAGGCCGTTGACCGTACGCTCCAGTAGCGTGTAGTCGGGTGCGACGGTGGCGAGTTGCAGGTAGGTGTGGGCGATCCGCTCGCCGCCGATGATCGGATCCAGGATGGTGACGGCCTTGCCGCCGCCGTCCGCGATCCAGGTGGCGTTCGGGTCGAGCAGGCCGATCAGCGCGCCGATGTTCTTCGCGTCCCAGGCCGCCTTGAAGTCGCGGACCACCGCGGCGTGGCCGGCGCTCGGGTCCGCGTCGACCCGTGACTCGCGAATCCGCCGCCGAGCCGACGAGGCCAACTGGCGGCAGGCCGCGGGGGTACGCCCGACGATCGTGGCGACCTCCGTGAACGGGTAGCGGAAGATGTCGTGCAGGACGAACGCCACCCGCTCGGCCGGGGTCATCGACTCGAACACGACGAGGAAGGCCATGCTGACCGACTCGTCCAGGGTGATGCGATCGGCCGGATCCATGCCGCCGCCGGCCGCTCCCCCGGTGATCCACTCGGTCGGCTCGGGCAGCGGCTCGGGGAGCCATTCACCCACGTAGGTCTCCCGCCTGGCCCGCGCCGAGCCGAGCAGGGTCAGACACACCCGGCCCGCCACCTTCGTCAGCCAGGCCGCCGGGACCTCGATCTCGTCGCGTTGCGCGTCGGTCATCGAGTACCAGCGGGCGTAGGTCTCCTGGACCACGTCCTCGGCGTCGGCGAGCGATCCGAGCAGCCGATAGGCCAGGTTGATCAGCCGCTGCCGCTCCTCCATGACCGCCTCCACGCCGCTCTCGTACATCGTGTCCCCGTCCGTCGCTCTCATCCGTTCGATCACACCTGTTCGACCGGACAGGCCGCCGAAACGTCAGGTCGGCCGCAGACCGGCCGCGCCGCCTCACATTCCGAGCGACTGCCTGGTCGAAGGGGTGGCGGCGAGTACACCACATCCCGAGTTCGCGGCCCGCCGACCAGACCCCCATGATCCGGAGGAAGCATGAGCACGCCCGCCGCCACCCCGACCACGGCCACGGCCACGGCCACGGCCACCATCACGGCGGACTTCGCCGAACCCGCGCCCGTGTCGCGCCTCGAACGGGCGGCCGCAGCGCTGCGGGAGAACGGCTTCGCCGTCGAGATCCTGGCCGACGCGGCCGCCGCGCGCAGCCGCGTGGGCGAGCTGATTCCCGAGGGTGCGTCGGTGTTCACTGGAGCCGGCGAGACACTGCGGCTGTCCGGCATCGAGGAGGACCTCAACACCGGCGGTCGCTACGACGCGATCCGACCTCGCGTGCTGACCATGGACCGGGCCACCGAGAGCGACGAGATCCGACGGCTGACCAGCACCCCGGACGTGGTCGTCGGCAGCGTCGCCGCGGTCACCGAAACCGGGTCGCTGGTGGTCGCCTCCGGCAGCGGCAGCCAACTGCCCGCCTACTCCGGCGGCGCCCGCCGGGCGATCTGGATCGTCGGCGCGCAGAAGGTCGTCCCCGACCTGCCGACAGCGATGCACCGCCTCGAGGAGCACGCCCTGCCGCTGGAGGACGAACGCACCCGCAAGGTCTACGGTGCGCCGAGCGCGATCAACCGCCTGCTCGTGATGCACGCCGAGCCCTATCCCGGCCGGGTCACCGTACTGCTCCTGCGCGAGGCCATCGGGTTCTGATACCGACCCGACCACCCGCAACGAACCCGGGCCCGAGCAGGGCCGACCGGCCGGCCCCATAGCCCGCGAAGCATGGCCGGCCGATCGGTTCGAGGTCGTGCGCCCGCATCTGCGGACGGTGGCGTACGGCATGCTCGGCTCGCGTACCGACGCCGAGGACGCGATCCAGGAGACCTGGCTGCGGGTGTTGCGCAACGAACACCAGGACGTCCGCGACCTCCGGGCGTGGCCGACCACGGCCGTCTAGCGGATCTGCCTCGACATGCTCCGCGCCCGGCGCCTGCGTCTGCCTGAACCTCCTCGACGGCCGTCGCCCCACCCCGTGATGCCCGGACACCATCCCATCTTGCTTTCGGAGCCCCCATGTCCACCGATACATCCGCATCACCCAATCCGACGAAGGCGAAATCGCCGACAGGGACACCCGCGGCCGCGGCCGACGCCACCGCCGACCGGCGACCATCCGCAGCCGAGGCGCTCAAGGTCGTCGGTGCGATCGACCGATGATCCCGGCGTGAACCACTCCTCGCATACACCCCGTCTCAACCGCTTCCGCAGACCAGCGACGACCCGGTTCCGCTCGGCGATGCCCGGCCGTCGGCGACGGTGGACCGGCATCGTCGTCGCGGCTGCCGCGGCATCGACCCTGGTGACGGGCTCGGCAAGTCCGAGTCCGAACCCGGCCCCGCGGCGACAGGCGACCTCGCTCGTGTCGACCGGCGCCGAGCAGGCGGCGGGCATCAGGCTCGACGGTGATCATCTGACCCTCGCCCAGATGAAGGCCGTACTGCACGGAAACGCCGGCGCGGTGCACCTGGCCCCGACCGCCGCCGCCCGTATGCGCACCGCCCGCGCGGGAGCACTGGCGGCCCTCGAACGCGGACAGCGTGTATACGGCTGGAACCAGGCACTGGGCCCGCTCAAGGACCACCCCCTCACCGACGACGAACAAGTCGATTTCCAACGCCGGGTCCTGCGCTCGCACGCCGCCGGCATCGGTGAGGAACTCTCCCCCGGTATCGCCCGGTTGGCCCTGGTGTTGCGGGCCAACGCCATGGCCCGCGCCAGGATGGGCGTACGGCCCGAAATGGTCGAGCGCATGCTCGCGCTGGTCAATGCCGGCGTGACCCCGGTGATGCCCTCGATCGGCTCGCTGGGCACGGGAGACCTTCAGCCGATGGCCGCCGCGGGACTCGTACTCACCGGCGACGCGGGCACCGCCCGGTTTCGCGAGGGGCCCGCGCGCGACGCCCGCGAGGTGCTTCGACAGGCGGGCCTGCCGCTCGAATTCCCCCTGGAAGCCGGCGAGACCCTGCCGCTGATCAGCGGCAGCGGCGTGCTCACCGCCCGCTATACGGCGTCGGTGGATCGTTCGGAACGGTTCCTGGACCAATTCCGCGGCGCCTTCGGGCTGTTCCTGGAGGCAACCCGAGCCGAGGCGAGTTCCCTGGACGAACGTACGCATGCCGAACGGCGCATCCCCGCCGAGGAGCACGAGGCGGCCAGGCTGCGGGAGTTGACCGACGGCAGCGAATGGATGACCGAACCGGGCCGAGCACGGTTCGGCGAGACGTCCCCGCGGGTCCAGGACGCCGTCTCCGTACGCGCCGCCCCGCACATCGTCGCGACCGTTCGGCAAACCCTGGAGGAGGCCGCAACCATCATCACCCGCGAGGCCAACGCCTCGACCTCCAACCCACTGCTGTTCGAACGCCCGGACCACACCTGGGAGTTCCTGATGGGCGGTAACTGGGACGGCGCGCAGATCGGGCATGCGATCGACACCCTCAATGCCCAGATCAGCGATGTCTCCGTGCTCTCCCACGAGTTGTCGGGACGGCTGATCGCGTCCAAGTGGAGCTACGGGCTCCCCGACAACCTGGCCGGTCCGCCGGTCGGGCTCAACTCCGGCATGGTGCAGGTGCAGACCGTCGGCGCGGCGCTGATCCCGGAGATGCAGGCGCGTGCCATGCCCGCCGGGGTCCTGTCGCGACCGGAGAAGTTCGGGCAGGAGGATCACAACACCATGGCGATGGCCTCGGTGCGCAACCTCGACGACAACCTGCACCGCGCCGAGATCGTGCTTGCCGTGCAATTCCTGCTGGCCGCCCAGGGCATCGACCTGGTCCGTCCGGCCATGGGCGAGCTGTCACCGGCCAAGGCCACCGACGAATTGCACCGTCGATTCCGGGAACGGGTACCCGTTCTCGGCGACGACCGCTGGATGACCCCGGACGTGGACGCCGCCGTCGACATGGTCGCCCGCGGGGCCCTTCGCCCCGAGGGCGGCTGACCCATCCGGTCCCGGTGCGGCGGCCTCGGCTCGGGTCGAGGCCGCCGCACCGGCGGGATGCCGTGTCTTCAGGGTTTGCGTGCCAGCAGTCCGTAGCAGCCGATGTCGGCCGGGTCCGGGAATTCGGCGTCGGGTTCGGGGTGCCATCGGGAGACGAGTTCCACGCCCGGTTCGAGCAGTTCCCAGCCCTGCGGCACCAGTGCCTCCACCTCGGCGCGGCTGCGCAGTTGCATCGGGATACCCGATTTGCGGTACACGTTGGCGCCGCCGCCGGTGCCGATCGGGTCGAAGTCGCCGGTCAGGTGCGAGAGCACCAGGTAGCTGCCGGAGGGGAGCCGCTCGGTCAACCGGCGCACGAGGTCCGCCGGTTTCTCGTCGTCCGGGACGAAGTGCAGTATCGCGAGCAGCATGACCGCGAGCGGCCGGTCGAGGTCCAGGGACCGCACGAGTGCGGGGTGGTCGAGGATGGCGTCCGGGTCGCGGACGTCGGCGTCGATGTACGCGGTCTCGCCGTCGGGGTGGCTGCTCAGCAGCGCACGGGCGTGTACGAGGACGATGGGGTCGTTGTCGACGTACACCACTCGGGAGTTCGGCGCGATCCCCTGGGCGGCGTCGTGCGTGTTGCGGCCCTCGACGGGGATGCCGGTGCCGAGATCGAGGAACTGCCGTATCCCGAGCCGGGCGAGGTGTGCGACCGCCCGCAACAGGAACGCCCGGTTCGCCCGCGCGGCGGTACGCGCGTACGGAACGGCGAGCAACGTCTGTTCGGCGGCTTCCCGGTCGGGGGCGAAGTTCGTCTTGCCACCGAGGAAGTAGTCGTAAATGCGCGCCGAGTGCGGCTTGGTGGTGTCGATCCCCGGCGGAGTCCAGTCCGCGATGAGAGCCTCCTGCTCGGGTGAACGCTCGAACCCGGAGTCCATCGAGTCGCCACCTCCGTTTCGAACCGACCGCACCGGGACGGCCCCTTGTGCGCGTCCCTTGATCGCATCATGCAAGGGGCATGCTACCCGGCCGTCGCACGCTCGTTCCCCTCGGCGTCGCTTCGCTGCGCGGTTCGGGAGGTTGCGCAACGGGCGATCGGGCGATTCGTACGTCAGTACGATGCTCGGGTGACGAGTGACGTGGCGACCGGCCGGCCGACCCGTGCGCAACCGCCGAAGGGAGATGGGGAGTTCCCCGACACCCCCGACGACACGGGGACCGCACGTCCGGAGCCGCGTGGTTGGGCGTGGTCACTGGCTCGGTTCGGGTTTCGGGATCGGCCGCCGACGTCGTTGCGTGAGC
>NZ_JBHZAE010000022.1:0-203874 GCF_042754105.1 Embleya sp. NPDC059237
CGGCCGCTTCGCTTTCCTCGCTTTCGGCGTCCGGCGCGTTCCCGCGCTTTCCGCCTTTCAGACTCTAGCAGATCTTCCGACCCGCTTTTCGTCCGCTTCCGCTGCCTTCCGCTTTCGAAACTTTCGTTTCTCTGCTTCCGGCCCGGCGAGCCTAGCAGACCCGTTTTCCCGCCTCCACCGACCCCGCCTGATCAATCCTGCGGTGCCGGCGGCCTGCGAGCCGCGCGTCCTACTCCGGATCTCTCCGGTGCTCGATGCCTCAACCTTAGCAGGTTTCGGCGGTATTTCCGAACCACATTCACGGAATGTGATTCCCAGTAATAAATGGCAGCACAAATAAAACCCCCGGAATTTGGATGATCAAATTCCGCGTGTTTCAAAGGACTGTCTCGATCACTGGTTCTACTGGTTCACACCCATGGAGACACCACAAGCACGGCGCAGCCGAAGGCTGTCCGTGGCCGGATCGCTCGTTGGGGTATGAGTCGCGGTGGGATCGGCCATCGCGCCGGTGTGGAGGGCGCGCCTGTCCGGATCTCCCGAAGTTGCGACTCGTACGAGTTTAAACCACCCTCTTGGACGGGTCAAGCCGATCCCCTATACCCAGTGGAACGGGTCGGGAACCGGCTTGACGCGTCTTCCGCACGAACAGCTGGTGAACCATCAACTGCCGTGTCTCAGGCGGTGATCTCCGCCGCCGCGAGGTTGCGCTTGCCGCGGCGCAGCAGGGCCCAGCGACCGTGCAGCAGGTCGGCCGCGCCGATCACCGCGTCCTCGTCGGCCACCTTCACGTTGTTGAGGTAGGCGCCGCCCTCCTTGATGGTGCGCCGCGCACCGCCCTTACTCGGGGCGAGGCCGGTGGCCACCAGGGCGTCCACCACGGTCGGGCCCTCCGGGAGTCGTGCGCCGGGGAGTTCCGCCACGGCCGAGCGCAGCGTGGGCTCGTCGAGCGCGGTCAGGTCGCCCTGGCCGAACAGCGCCTTGCTCGCCTCGACGACCGCGGCGCACTGTTCGACGCCGTGGACCAGCGTGGTCAATTCCTCGGCGAGGGCGCGCTGGCCGATGCGGGCGGCGGGGCGTTCCTCGCTGTCCCGCTCCAGGGCCTCGATCTCCTCGCGCGAGCGGAAGCTGAACGTACGCAGGTAGCGCGACACATCGCGGTCGTCCGCGCCGAGCCAGAACTGGTAGAAGGCGTACGGCGTGGTCAGCTCGGGGTCGAGCCAGACCGTGCCGCCCTCGGTCTTGCCGAACTTGGTGCCGTCGGCCTTGGTCAGCAGGTTGGTGGTCAGCGCGTGTGCCTGGCCGTGCGGTTCGTTGGCGGTGATCCGTCGGATCAGGTCCAGGCCGGCGGTGATGTTGCCCCACTGGTCGCTGCCGCCGATCTGCAGCGTGCAGCCGTGGCGTCGGTACAGCTCGACGAAGTCGTAGGACTGGAGCAGCACGTAGCTGAATTCGGTGTAGCTCATCCCCTCGCCGGCGAGCCGGGACTTCACCGTCTCGCGCGCGAGCATCTGGTTGACGCTGAAGTGCTTGCCGACGTCGCGCAGGTACTCGACGATGCTCAGCCGCGAGATCCAGTCGTGGTTGTTCGCCATCACCGCGGTGTTCGGCTCGCCGCCCTCGAAGTCGAGGAACGCGGAGAGCTGGCCGCGGATTCGGTCGGTCCAGCCCGCGACGGTGGAGACCTCGTTCATCGCGCGCTCGGCCGACGGCTTCGGGTCGCCGATCAGGCCGGTGGCGCCGCCGACCAGGGCGATCGGGCGGTGGCCGAAGAGCTGGAGCCGGCGCAGCGTGAGCACCTGGGTGAGGTGGCCGACGTGCAGGCTGGCCGCGGTCGGGTCGAACCCGCAATACGCCGTGACGGGACCGTCCGCGAACGCCTTCTTGAGCGCGTCCTCGTCGGTGGTCTGGGCCAGCAGGCCCCGCCACCGCAGCTCGTCGACGATGTCCGTCACAGTGCCTGGTCTCCTCGGTAGGTTCGACAGGTGAAGTGGTGCCGGTCGGTGGTACGACCGGTGGTGCAAGGGTGCCCGACGGTCGGCCCTCGACGCTAACCGCTTTGCACCGGGTCGCCGGCGGCGGGTGGCGCGGCCGGCTTCGTGGTGCGCTTGCGGGGCTGGTGGGCCCGGTAGGGGCTGACCGTCGGGTCGCCGGCGATGTGGAAGCGCCAGGGCTGGGTCGCTCCGCCGCCGCCGACGCCGGTGCGCGGGCCGGTGCGGATCGCGGTGCGCGGGGGCGGGGTGCCGTACAGGACGCGGACCGGGCCGGCCGGGTCGCAGACGTCGACGCCGTCCTGGGCGCGGTCCAGAGCCAGCGCCGTGGCGAGGCGGGCGGGGCCACTGGCGAGGTCGGTGTCCTTGCGGGTGGTCGGGCGGCGGGCGCGGGCCAGCGCGAGGCCGGTGGTGATCTCGCCGGCGCGCAGCAGTACCCCGGAGGCGCGGTCGGGTGGGCCGCAGACCAGGTTCGCGCAGTAGTGCATGCCGTAGGTGAAGTACACGTACAGGTGTCCCGGCGGGCCGAACATCGTCGCGTTGCGGGCGGTTCGGCCGCGGAAGGCGTGGGAGCCGGGGTCGTTGGCGCCGTCGTACGCCTCGACCTCGGTCAGCCGCAGTTCGACCGGGCCCGCCTCGGTCTCGTGGACCACGGTGCGGCCGAGCAGGTCGGCGGCGACGGCGAGGACCGGGCGGTCGAAGAACGAGCGGGGCAGCGGAGCGGTGGGGCCCGCGGCGGCGGTGGGAGCACGCATGGGGAGCCAGCTTACGGCCGGTCGTGCGTGATGGAATGACCCGGCGTAACGATTCCGCACGGCGGAGGCCGTGCGGGAAGGGGAGGAGACCTCGTGGTTTTCAAGAAGCTGATGGCGAGCATGGGCGCGGGCAGTGCCTCGGTGGAGACCGAGTTGCACGCGGTCGAGACCACGCCCGGCGGTGTGGTCGACGGTCGGATCCGGATCCAGGGCGGCAAGGTCGACCAGGAGATCGAGGGGCTGTTCGTCGGCTTCCAGGCCGTGGTCGAGGTGGAGACCCAGGACGGCGAGCAGCGGCGCAACGTGGAGTTCGGTCGGCAGCAGGTCGGCGGTGCGTTCACGCTGCGCGAGGGCGCCACGCACGACCTGGACTTCCGGCTGCCGGTGCCGTGGGAGGCGCCGCTGACCACGTTCCGGGGCGTGCCCCTGCGCGGTACCACGGTCGGGGTGCGCACCGAGCTGGCCATCGACCGCGCGATCGACAAGGGCGACCTGGACCCGGTCGCGGTCGGCGCGTTTCCGGCGCAGGCGTTGATCCTGGACGCGTTCGGGAACCTGGGCTTCCACTTCCGGGCCGCGGACCTCGAACTGGGGCACATCCGGGGCACGGACCAGCGGCTGCCGTTCTATCAGGAGATCGAGTTCACCCCGCCGCAGGCGTACGCGCGCGGGATCAACGAGGTGGAACTGACCTTCGTGTCCGGTGAGCACCGGACCGAGGTGATCCTGGAGATCGACAAGAAGGGCGGCGCGTTCTCCGGTGGGAGCGACGCGATCCGGCGCTTCACCGTCGAGCACACGAGCGCGCACCAGACCGATTGGAACGCCTACCTGCACGGCTGGTTCCAGGAACTGGGGCAGCAGCGGGGCTGGTTCTAGCCGTCGCGGGGCCGGTCCGGGTCAGGCGTCCAGGAGGGCGTGTACCCGGGCCGCCCAGTCCGCCTCGAACTCCGCTCGGGCCAGGCCGGTGGCCCGGTCGAGCGCGGCGTCCACGGCCGCGGGGGCCGGGTCGGCGTAGACGGCGGTGACGAAGCCGTACACGGCCTGGGTGCCGCCGATTTCCTCGATCCGGCGGATGGCCAGGTGCGCCAGCTCGTACGCGGCGGCGTTGCCGACGGTGTCGGCCTGGTACAGCTCGTTGTCCGTGGGCAGCTTGCCGGTGAAGCGGTTGCCGGCGATGTAGGTCCTGGCCTCGTACAGCTCGTCGGTGCCGAGCAGGGTGTGTCCGCGCAGGGACAGCCAGTCGGCGAAACCCTCGACGACCCAGACGGGTTGGTCCTGGTTCGGTACCTCGTTGCGCAGCGGGGTGACCAGGGCATGTGCCATCTCGTGCCGCAGCAGTTCGCCGAGTCGGCGCGGGTTGGTGGAGGTGAACCAGCCCGAGGTGGTGTCCAGGACTATCCGCGAGCCGCCGAAGTGGCCCTTGCCGTCCGGGCCGATGGTGCGCAGGGCGTAGGTGAGGCCGGATTCCTCGCCGTGGTCGCCGGTTCGGCCGCCGTAGAGCCGATAGAACGTGTCGCGGTCGGCGACGGGGACGATCACGAATCCGGGGGCGGTGCCGGGCGGCCCGCCGTCGGACCATGTGTCGATGTCGGCGCGCGCCGCCGCCTCGGCGGCGTCGGCCAGGCGGTCGGCGCCCCGGGCGGTGGCCGGGTCGGCGAGCACGACCACGTGTTCGCGGCGGACCACGGTCAGGTCGGCGTGGTCCCAGGGGGCGGGGTAGTCGCGGGCGTAGGCGTAGCCGGCCCCCTCGTAGGGGGTGCCGTCCACTCCCGTGATCCGCAGCGGCGCGCCGGGGGCGTCTCGGACGACGGTCCAGCGGTAGCCCTCGCCGACGGTGGCGGTGTCGGCGCGGGAGATGCGGTGGTCGAAGGAGACGTCCACGTATGCGGTGATCCGGTCGTCGGTCGCGGGCATGGTCTGCACGGTCTCGACGCGGTACGCGAGCCGGTCGAAGGACACCCGGGCCAGGTTGCGGAACAGCCGCTGTTGGCCGCCGACCAGGTCGGGGACATCCGAGTCGAGGTCGACGGTGAACGCGGCTTCGTCCCGGGCCAGGATCGCCGCGGTGCGCCGGTCGGCGATGGCCTGGATGTCCGCCGTGGCGATGGTCGGCCCGTGTGCGGGGGCCATCGGCGTGGCGGTGCCGGGACGCGGGGCGCCGAGCGCGCCGTCGGCGTCGTGGGGCTTGGCGCTGCCCGGTCCGCTGAGGGTGACGCCGAAGGCGATCAGCGCGGCGAGGGCCAGCGCGAGCGCGAGCAGGGGGGCGCCGAGGCGACGGGCGACGGAGCGGGGACGGGCGGGGGCCGGATGCGTGGGGTGGAGCAGCGCGGAGGTCGGGGGTTCGGGGGCGGCGGTTACGGCGGAGGCCGACACGCGAGCGTCGGACGCGACGTCGGGAGGATCGGCGGGCGAGGGGGTCTCGACCGCCGACCCCGTGCTCGATATTCGGCTGCCGGGTATCGCGGCGAAGTCGGCGCTCGCGTCGTCCTCCGCGGTGACACCGTCCGTGGGCGCGCGGTCCTGTGCGGGATCGTCCGTGCTCGGATGATCCGCGGCCACGCCTTCCGCCGTCCTGTCCCCCGACTCCGCGGGAATGGCCGGCTCGGCGCCCGTGACCGGCTCGGCCCCCCTGCCCGGCCCTGCCCCGACGGGCGGGTCGGTGGGTGTGGCGGATGAGGCGTCGTCGGTGGCGTTGCCGCTTTCGTGCGTCGGCTCGGTCACGCCGGATGCCCTCCCCCCTCTTGGCCCCCTGTTGGCGCGAGGATACCTACGCGATCTTCGCCGGTTTCGCGGACGGTGAGAATAGGCTCGTCCGAACGAGGCGTTCGGCAGCCGGCCGGGCGCCGGTGCCCACGATTTCGGAGTCTCGCGTGTCCGAGTCCACCAAGCCCCCGCTGCCGTACGAGTACCTGCCCGCGAAGCCCACCTTCACGCTCACGAGTGCGGATCTGACGGACGGCGGGGTCCTGCCGACCGCACAGGTCAGCGGCGTCATGGGCGCGGGCGGCGAAGACCTCTCGCCGCAGTTGTCCTGGTCCGGCTTCCCGACCGGCACCAAGAGCTTCGCGGTGACCTGCTTCGATCCGGACGCGCCCACCCACAGCGGCTTCTGGCACTGGGTCGTGGTCGACGTCCCGGCGACGGTGACCGAACTGGCGAGCGGCGCGGGCGCGAGTGACGGCAAGTCGCTGCCGGCCGGCGCGTTCCACGTGCGCAACGACACCGGCGGTCCGGGCTACGTGGGCGCGGCGCCGCCGGAGGGCCACTACCCGCACCGGTACATCTTCACGGTGCACGCGCTGGACGTGGCCGAGCTGGGCGTGGACGAGACGGCGACGCCGGCGTTCGTGGGGTTCAACCTGTTCGCGCACACCCTCGCGCGCGCCGTGCTGGTGTCCACGTACGCCCGTTGAGCCGCGTCCGACCGCGGGAAAGCGGAATCTCGTCCGGTAATTGCGTTGTCCCGATGATCGCCCGAACGGCACAGTGGTCGAGTTGTCCGTACTGACGGTTCGTCGAGTCGAAGGGTGCGCATGAGCGTCGCAGCACCGCCCCAAAGCTGAGCGCGTGATCGCGCCCGGTCGGTTCGGTGCGCGTTCGAATGTGCTCGCTCGTCCCCTCGTCGACCAGGTGAGGGGAGGTCGCATGCGGGAGACGTTGGTGCTGAACGCGACGTATCAGCCGCTGGCGACGGTGTCGTTCAAGCGCGCGCTCGTGTTGGTGTTGCAGGAGAAGGCGGTCGTCGAGCATGTCGATCCCGGCCGGGTGGTACGGGCCGCGACCGTGGAGATCCCGCTGCCCCGGGTGATCAGGTTGCTCAAGTTCGTCCGGGTGCCGTTCCGACAACAGGCCGCGTGGTCGCGCCGGGGTGTGCTGCTTCGGGACAACCGGCGCTGCGCGTACTGCGGTGGGCGCGCGACCACGGTGGATCACGTGCTGCCGCGTTCTCGCGGTGGGGCCGACTCGTGGCTGAATACCGTCGCCGCGTGCGGGAGCGACAACCAGCGCAAGGCGGCGCGGACGCCGGCGGAGGCCGGGATGCGGCTGTTGTTCCAGCCGTACGAGCCGTCGGCGACCCGGGCCCTGGTGCTCGCGTTCGGCGTGGCGAGCGTCGAGGGCGCGCAGTGGCTGGCCGAGCCGGTGCGGCCGCCGGCGCTGGCGATGGGGGCCTGATCGGGCGCGCGGGTCGGGACGAGTGTGCGGAAGCCGTCGGGGGTCGACCCCCGGCGGCTTCCGGCGTTCGGGCCCGGCCCGCGCCGCGGCCCCGTCAGACCGTTTTGCGGACCCAGGCCGCCCAGTCGGCGCGCAGGCGGTCCGGGGACAGGCCGAAGCTCGCGGTCAGTGTCTCGTCGATGTCGGGGTTGCGGCCGGTCAGGGCGTCGGTGAAGAAGGCGCAGACGCGCTCCGCGCCGTAGGTCCGGGCCAGGTATCGCACCATCAGGTGGGCGAGGTTGTAGGCGTTCTCGACCCGGTCCTCGTCGGCGGTGTCGAAGTCCTCGTCGGCGGGCAGCGCGTCGGTGAATCGGCCCCGGTCGATCATCGTGCGGATGTTCGTGGTGATCTCGCGCGCGAGCGGCCGGTCGGCCTCGGCCTGCCAGTCGGCGAAGCCCTCGGCCAGCCAGGTGGGCATGGTGGTGGCGACGCCCGGCCGGGCCAGCGGGGCGATCAGGGCGTGGGTCATCTCGTGCCGCAGCAGGATCGGCGCGAACGTCGCGTCGCCGGCGAGTTGTTCGTCGTCCACGACCATGCGGACCCCGGCGACGAATCGGTCGGTGCCGGGCATGGACAGCGCGTATCCCGCCGCCCAGTCGCGGATCTCACTGCTGCTGTACAGCTTGCCGAAGGAGGTTCGGGACGAGGTGAGCACGAGGGCGAAGCCGGGCGAGGTGCCGGCGCCGCCCTTCCAGGCGCCGAGCGTGTACACGGCGGCCTGCTCGGCCAGGTCGGCGTTCCGGCGCAGCGCGCTCGCGTTCTGCTTCGGGCCCATCACCACCACGTGTGGGCGGCGTTCGACCTGGAGGTCCCACAGGTCCCAGGCGGCGGGGTAGCCGGCGAATCCGCCGTGGACGTCCGCGTCGGCGGCGCCGTCCAGGCCGATCAGCGTGCAGCGGTCGGTGGGGTCGGCGCAGCGGGCCTTCCAGGTGTAGGTCTCCGGGACGCGGGCCACGTCGACGCCGGTGATCGTGTGCTCGAAGGCCACGTTCATGCTGATCGTCACCGGCCAGGCGGCGGGGGTGCCGGCCCGGCTCGGGGCGGAGCCGTCGGCGGTGACCACCTTCTTGTCGCCGCCGCGGGCGACCCAGCGGGCGGCGTCGAACGGGATCTTGCGCAGGTTGCCGAAGAGCCGCCGCTGGCCGTCGAGGAGGGCCCGGTCCTGCTGGTCGACGGAGGCGAGGAAGGCCGCTTCGTCGCCCTGTTCGAAGGCGGCCGTGCGCGTGTCGGCGAGCGCCTGGAGGCGGAAGAACACGCGGGTGTCGATCCGGTCCGAGGGCCAGGTGCCCTCCTCCGTCGGGGCGCCGGGGCCGGGGCCGCGCGCGGAGTCGGCCCCGGCGGCGCGCGCCGGCGGCGGGGCGTGGGTCGGGTCTTCGGCGTCGAGCAGGCGGTCGGCGCTGTCCAGGCCCGCGGGCCGGCCGGCGACCGCTGTCGTGCCGATCAGGAAGGCCAGCGAGACCAGCGCGCCGAGCAGGGCGACGCAGATCGCCCACGGTCGGGAGCGGCGGGGTTCGACAGCGTTCGGCCACGGGCCGTGCGGGTCGTGGGGACCGTACGGGTCGTGGGCGTCTTGGGGCTCCCGGAAGTCCTGGGGGCGCACGTCAGTTGCCCACCTTGGCCTTGACGTACTTGGCCCAGTTGCTCTCGAAGGTGTCCCGGTCCAGGCCGGTGGCCTCCTTGAGGGCGGCGTCGATCGCGGCCGGGGACGGGTCCTTGTACACCGCGACGACGAACTGGTCGGCCTTGGCGACGCCGTACTTCTCCGCCATGTAGCGGATCGTCAGCATGCTGTAGTGGTAGCTGACCGTCGAGGTCTTGGCGTCGGGCGAGTTGACATCGGCGTCGGTGGGCAGCTTGCCGGTGAACTTGCCCGCGCGGACCTGCTCGCGCGCGGTCGGCTGGAACCATTCGGACAGCGAGAGGTCGGTCCAGGCGAGGTATTCGGCGAAGCCCTCCGAGACCCACAGCGGCGGCCCCTCGCCGCCGCGCTCGAACTCGGCGACCATCGCGTGGCCGAGTTCGTGCCGGATCAGGTGCGTCTGCTGCTCGCCGTCGTTCTTGGCGAACATCTCGTCCGAGCCGTCGAGGGTGATTCGGCTGCCGGCCATCGGTTGGTCGCGGCCCATCGTGGGGCGCGCCGGCGGCATGGTGCGGCACACGCCGGTGACGTTGGGCAGGTCGTTGCCGGACAGTGCGCGGATGAAGGTCTCGTGGTCGGGCGTGACGTAGATGACGTACCGCTGCGGCGTGATCGCCGGGCCCTTCCACACCGCCAGGTTCTTCTTCAGCGCGCTCTCGGCCCGGTCGGCCCAGGCGGCGGCCTTGGTCTTGTTCTTGGCCGGGACGGCGAGCAGGACGTGCGGGCGTTCGAGCACCGCGAGTTCGTCCTCGTCCCAGGGGGCGGGGAAGGCGTTGCCGCCGCCGCGGGTCGAGCCGCCGACGATCTTGGTGATCAGCAGCGGGGCCCCGACGGACGCGCGCGTGACGGTCCAGGTGTAGCGCTCGGCGATCGGCTCGCTGTCGACGCCGGTGATCTGGTGGGCGAAGACGACGTTCACGTCACGGGTGAGCGGGCCGGCGTCGTTCGCGGGCTCGACGGTCGCGGTGGACGGCCGGAACTCGACGCTGGTGAACGGGAACAGCCGCAGGTTCGCGAACAACCGGCGCTGAGCGGTGGCCAGTTCGGGGGCGGCCGGGTCGATTCCGGCGACGAAGCCGTCCACGTTCCCCGACTTCAGGGCCTGGGTACGGCTGTCGGCCAGGCCGGCAAGGTCCGCGGCGGCGATCCGGGTGACCTGGGGCTTGTCCCCGGCCTTGGCCGAACCGCCGGCGGTCTCGTCCTCGGCCGACGACGCGGCGGTCGGGGTGGTGGTGGGGTCGAACACGCCGCCGGCGGCGAGCGAACCGAGCAGGGCGAGGATCGCGAGCACTCCCCCGGCGGCGGCCAGGAGATGCCGGCGAGCGTTGCGCCGCTGCTGGTCGGGGGCGGGAACGAAGGGGAGGGGCCCGTACGGCCCGACGGGCACCGGGAAGGGGGGCGCCTCGGGGGTGGGCGGTATCGCTCCCGAGTCGTTGCCGGCGACGGCGTCGGGATCGAGGGGCGGGGGGCCGGCGGCTATCGCAACGCCGTCGACGAGGGCCGAGTGCAAACCCTCCGCGTCATCGGGCACCGGCACCGCGTCTTCGCCCGGCGGGGCGACTATCTCCTCGACGGTCGCGGGCGCGCGTGCGGGCGCGGGTCCGTCGGCGGGTATGGGCGCAAGCGCGTCGGCGGGCGCGGTCGCCGGCGCGGCGGCAAGTGCGGGTGCGCCCGCGGGTGCGGAGGCGGTCGTGGTCGGATCCGAGTCGGGCGAAGTGACGGGTACCGGAGGCGTACCGGCCGCGCTGTCGGGTGCTGGAGCCGCGTTTTCGGGCGCCCGCCCGATGGTTGCCTCCGAGACGGGCGCGGGCCCGGTCGCCGGTGCGCCCGCGGGCGCGAGTATCGGTATGCGGGGAGATTTGGGTGGGTTTTCCTCCGTCGGGCCGTCCGTGTTTTCTCGTGCGTCGTCGTTCGTGCCCATGTCCCACCCCGCGCACGGCTGTTCGTGGTCTGCTGTCGTGGTGCCGCTCGGCGGGTGTGTCACGCCGTCGGCGATGTTGGGCATGTCGGACATGCCAGTCCTCCCCTGGACCGCCGGTCCGGTGATTCCGCCCCCGGCCCCGGATCGGCGATCCGATCATGTGTTCGCCGAGGTTATCCACGTCCCCGGACAGCCTCGGCAGTGGGGCCCGGGTACGGTCACGCGCGGTAGCCGCCGCGGCTCAACCGCCGATCGCGGCCCGTACGTAGTCTGCCCATCCGGCCTCGAACGCATCGCGCCCCAGCCCGCTCGCCGCCTTGATCGCGGTGTCGAGCGAAGCGGGGTTCGCGTACATCGCGACCACGAACTCGTCCGCCTTGGCCGCGCCGTACTTCTCGGCGAGGTAACGGATCGTCAGCATGCTGACGTGGAAGCTCGCTCCGGCGGCCTGATCACCCCGCACGTTCGGCAACAGGTCGGTGTCGACGGGGAGTTTGCCGCTGAACCGCCCGGCCCGCAGCTCGGCCCGGGCCGCGTCCCGGTAGCTGTTGTCGCCGCCGAGACAGTAGGCGAAGCCCTCGGAGATCCGGCGGGAACGGCCGCCGCCGATCAACGACGATCGCGCGGGCAAACTTCCGCCGCCGGGCCGGGCGGGCGTGACGAGTTCGCAGGAGCCCACCTTGTCGCCGAGCACGCTGCGCACCGTCTCCCGCTTCGTCGGCACGAAAACCGCGAAGCGCCGAGGGGTGATCGTTCCACCCGCCCCCGCTGCGTCGAGGCCGATACGCTTCGTGCCGGCGACATGTCAGGAGCCGGTGGCCGCCTCCACCGTGCCGGGATCGGCGTCGGCCGACGAGGTCGACGCGGCCGGGTCGAGGAGCAGCCACGAATCGGCGACCCGGTAGCCGGGGACGTCGTAGGACGCCATCGGGTCGGCGGCCAGACCCTCGACGCGCGTCACCGAGCCGTCGGGGTGGGCCAGTTCCTCGGTGTAGCGGAAGTGCAGGTGGCCGTGCGCGGCGACGGCGGGCCGGTAGGCGTCCACCAGGCGCTGGATCCGGGCCTGGTTCGGCAGGCAGCGCGGTTCCCCCTTGCGGTTGAACTCGGGTGCGGCCCGCAGCGGTTTGTCGTGGGTGAGCAGGACGTCCACCGGCGAGGGGTCGGTCAGGATCGTGTCCACGTCGGCGTCCGTACCCTCCTCCTCCGGGAACCACAGGCTGCCGGCGTAGGTCGGCACCGCGACGGGCGGGCGACCCGCGCCGACCCGGAAACCCTCCTTGCGCAACGCCTTCTCGTATCGCCGTTGCTCCTCGGCCAACCGCCGCTCCCGATCCAGCGACAACGCGCCGCCGAAGGCGAGGAAGTTCGTCCCGCGCCAGGACCACCGGTGCCCGCGCGGCGCGTAGCGCACCCGGGGGCGCACGATCACGAAACCCTGCTCGTCCCGGTCGTCTCCGTAGGACTCCATCAGCAGCGAGGACTTGTCGTGGTTTCCGTCCAGGAAGTACACGTCGACACCCCGCGAGCGGGCCGAACGATTGACCGCGTCCAGATACCGGACGCCGGACGGCTCGTGCTCCCAGTAGCCGAAGTCGCCGAGCTGGAACACCGCGTCCACGTCGAGTTCGGCGGCGACATCGAGCACACGACGCACGTGCCCGGTGTTCCCGTGCGTATCCCCGGCCAACAAAACCCGCATCACGACCCCCCGACCTCTCCACCCCGTTGGCGCGACCCCCAAGCCCATCATCGACGATCGATCGAGGTCCCGTCCGGGGTATTTCCCCACGGCCGGCGGGTGCCCGGCGCTCAGGCGCCCGGGGGGACGAACGGCAGCGCCGGGGTGGGGCCTCGGGTGATCAGATGGTCGACCGCGGCGTTGTCGAGGTGGTCGGCGATCAGGTCGCCCAGGGCGTCGAGGCGGGATTGGCGGGCGGCTTCGAAGGAGGTGTTCGGGGAAACGGTGAAGCGGCGGCCGGAGGACGCGGCGGTTCGGGACAGGAACGTGCGGCGGAAGTCGTCGTTCTCCAGGGCGCCGTGCCACAACGTGCCGGTGATCGCGCCGACTCGGCAGCCGTCCAGGGCGCCGCCGTCGGCGTCGGTGAACAGCGGCTCGCCCGCCTCGACGTCGACCACGCCGTGGTGGATCTCGTACGCGGTCACCGGCGACCCGTCGGCGTAACCACGTGGCCGGGCCAGGGTCTTGTCGGCGGCGAAGCGTACCCGGACCGGCAGCAGACCCAGGCCCGGCACCGTCCCCGCGCGACTCTCCACGTCGTCGTCGATCTCGCGCCCGAGCATCTGGTAGCCGCCGCAGATGCCCAGGATCGGCCGCCCCTCGGCCGCCCGCCGGGCCAGCGCGGTGTCCAGGCCGCGTTCGCGCAGCCAGCCGAGGTCGGCGACGGTCGCCCGGGTGCCGGGCAACACCACCAGGTCGGCGTCGGCGATCTCGCCGGGCGTACTCACGAAGCGCACCACCACGCCGGGCTCGACGGACAGCGCGTCGATGTCGGTGAAGTTGCTGATCCGGGGCAGTCGCACCACCGCGACGCGCAGGACGTCCGCGCCGAGCGGCGGTTCGGCCGTACCCCGGTCGGCGTCCAGGGCGAGCGAGTCCTCGACGTCCAGCCACAGGCCGCCGAGGAAGGGGAGCACGCCCATGACCGGGCGTCCGGTGAGTTCGCGCATCCGGGTCAGCGCCGGATCCAGCAGGCGCGCGTCGCCGCGAAACTTGTTGATCACGAACCCGCAGACCAGTTCCTGGTCTTCGCGGGAGAGCAGCGCGAGGGTGCCGAAGAAGGACGCGAAGATCCCGCCGCGATCGATGTCGCCGACCACGAGCACGGGCAACCGGGCGGCCCGGGCCAGCCCCATGTTGGTGATGTCGCGATCGCGCAGGTTGATCTCGGTCGGACTGCCCGCGCCCTCGCACACCACGACGTCGTGGCGTGCCCGCAGGTCGGCCAGCGAGTCCAGTACCGCCTCGAACAGACGCGGCTTCAGATCACGGTAGTTCAGCGCCCCGACCTCGGCGATCGGCTTGCCGAGGAGCACCACCTGACTGCTCATCAGGCCACCGGGCTTGAGCAGAACCGGATTCATCACCGCCTCCGGCTCGATCCGTGCCGCCGCCGCCTGCATCGCCTGGGCGCGGCCGATCTCCGCCCCGTCGGCGGTGACCATCGAGTTGAGCGACATGTTCTGCGCCTTGAACGGCGCGACCTTGACCCCCTCGCGGGCCAGCCGCCGGCACAGCCCGGCCACCACGACGCTCTTCCCGGCATCGGAGGTGGTCCCGGCCACCAAAAGCGCACCGTTCACCGCTCCTCCTCCCGAACGCGGCGTCCACGACGCCCGGTTGCCATCCGCTCACGTACCCGCGCGCTCATCGGACCGCCTCGGCGGTGCGGCGCGCCGCGCGGGTGGCGACGGCGGCGCGGGCGGCCACCGCGCCCACGGCAAGCGCGGCGGCGGCCAGGCCGACCGTCGCCGAGAGGCGGTTGGCGCGCGCTATGTCGGTGGGGGCGGGGGGCGGGCCGTCGCCGAGCCGGGGCCGGTCCTCGGTACGGCCGGCATAGACGTTCCGGCCGCCGAGCGTGACATCCAGCGCACCGGCGGCGGACGCCTCGCAGCGGCCCGCATTGGGGCTGGGATGGCTGCCGCCGTCCCGCCGCAACACCGCCCACGCCCGGCCCCGATCGCCGCCGACCACGGGGGCCGCCGCGACGGTGAGCAGCCCGGTGAGTCGCGCGGCCGGCCAATTGGCGGCGTCGTCCAGCCGGGCGGAGGCCCAGCCGAAGTTCTCATGGCGCGGGGTGTGGTGGCCGACCATCGCGTCCAGGGTGTTGATCGCGCGATAGCCGAGCAGCCCGGGGATGCCCGCGACCGCGCCCCAGAACAGCGGCGCCACCACCGCGTCGGAGGTGTTCTCCGCCACCGACTCGACCACGGCCCGAGCGATGCCCTTGTCGTCCAGCCGGCTCGGGTCGCGCCCCACCAGGCGCGGCAGCGCGTCCCTGGCGGCGGCCAGGTCCCCGGCCACCAGCGGCGCGGCGATCGCCCGGGCCTCGCGGCGCAGCGTGGTGCCACCGAGCACGGCCCAGGTGCAGCCGGCGGTGGCCAGGACGGTGGCCGCGGGGCGGCCCGCGACGGCCCGACGCACTCCCACCGCGAGTGCGGTGGTGGCCCCGACGCACAGGGCGCTGTACGCGACGCCGCGCGCCCGACTGTCGCCGTGCATGGCCCGCTCCGCGCGCCCGGCGAGGGCTCCGAAGCCGGCCACGGGATGGCCGCGCCGCGGATCACCGAACGCGGAGTCGAGGACAACGCCCAAGGCCAGGCCGAGGGCGGTGTGGGTCGGATGTGCGGTCGCGGGCATCCGCGCATCGTTTCACGGCCCTTCGCCCACGCACGCGCCGGCCCGGGGCCGGCGGGCGGGGCCGTACCCTCACGCGTCGAAGCGGCCGCGTGCGCTCTCGATGTGGCTCAGGTTCCGGTGCGTCCAGGCGCACATCGCGTCGACCGTGGCACGGAGGCCGCGGCCCGGCTCGGTGAGGGTGTACTCGACGCGCGGCGGCACGGTCGGATACACCTTCCGGTCGAGCAGCCCGTTGCGTTCCAGCATGCGCAGGTTCTGGGTGAGCATCTTGTGGCTGATGCCCTCGACCTCCGTACGCAGCTCACTGAAGCGCAGTGTGCGCTCGCCCAGGGCCTCGATGATCAGCAGGGCCCACTTGTTGGCGACGTCGGAGAAGATCTCCCGCGCCAGGGAGTCCGCGCGCCGCAGGTCCGCGTCCTCGGGCAGGTCCGCGAGTTGCTGCTTGGTCCCCATCCGGTTCCCCAGTCGCCGAAGAGTGCGTTCTTCCAGGTCGGCGTTCACTCTCCGACAGTTTCCGAGTAACCACAAGAGAGCACGCCGAAGGAACCCACACGCGGCCCCGCTCCGCCGACCCCTACAGCAGCAGCCGGATCACCGCGATCGAGCCGACCGCCACGATCACCGCTCGAAGGGCCGTCGGCGGGAGCTTGCGGCCGACCTTCGCGCCGATCTGGCCGCCGATCACCGACCCCAGGGCGATCAGCAGCACCACCCACCACGCGACGTCGGCGACGATCATGAACAGGATGGCCGCGACGCCGTTGACGACGGCGGCGAGTACGTTCTTGACCGCGTTCATCCGCTGGAGGTTCTCGGCGATGAACACGCCGAACAGGGCGAGCAGCAGCACCCCCTGGGCGGCGCCGAAATAGCCGCCGTAGATGCCGGTGCCGAAGACGGCCACCCACAGCAGCGCGCCGCCGTGCCGCGGCCCCTCCTCGGGTGTGCCGTTTCCGGCACGGCGGGCGGCCAGGCTCCGCGCCAGGCGCGGTTGCAGGATCACGAGCACCAGGGCGATCACGATCAGGACCGGGACGATCGCCTTGAACGCCCCCGCCGGCAGCGTGAGCAGCAGTATCGCGCCGGTGATGCCGCCCAGCAGGGAGGCCAGGCCCAGGCGCAGCAGGCGCGGGCGTTGGCCGGCGAGTTCGCGGCGGTAGCCGATGGCGCCGCTGATCGAGCCGGGGACCAGGCCGATGGTGTTCGACACGTTCGCGGTCACCGGCGAGTAGCCGAAGCCGAGCAGCACGGGGAAGGTGATCAGGGTGCCGGATCCGACCACCGCGTTGATCCCGCCGGCCGCGATGCCCGCGGCGAAAATCGCCAGTGCTTCCCACCAGCTCATGCCCATCGTGCCCACCCGCTTCGCCGCGATGACCGTGGCGCCGGGAGGACTGTGCCGGTCCCCCGTGGCCGTGACGCGACGATCATCGCAGCAGGCGGTGCGGCCTCAGCGCGGTGGGCGGTGGCCACGCTCGATGTGCGGCGGCTCCACGTCGCCGGCGGGCGCGCCGCCACGACGTGGCGGGTCGATCGGCGGGGCCGGGATGGTCGGCGGCTCGGCGGGCGGGCGCGACGACGCTCCGTTCCCGGCCGGCTGCTTGCGCACCGACCCGGGCGGGCCGACGACCGGGCCGCCCGCGGCCGGCGGGCCGGCGGGGGGTGCGGCCGAGCCGGGCCAGGCCGGCTCCTCCTCCAGCGCCAACTGCGGCACGCGGTGCGCCGGGCCGGATCCGTTCGGCGACAGGTTGCCGACCGCGTCGCCGATGCCCTCCAGCGCGCGGGTGACCTCGCTGGGCAGGATCCACAACTTGTTCGAGCTGCCCTCGGCGATCTTCGGCAACATCTGGAGGTATTGGTAGGCCAGCAGCTTGTTGTCGACCTCGCCCGCGTGGATCGCCTCGAAGACGGTCTCGATCGCGCGCGCCTCACCCTCGGCCCGGATCACCGCGGCCTGCCGCTCACCCTCGGCGCGCAGCACGGCGGCTTCCTTGTCACCCTCGGCGGTGAGCACCTGCGAGCGCTGGTGTCCCTCGGCGGTCAGGATCGCCGCGCGCTTGTCCCGCTCGGCGCGCATCTGCTTCTCCATCGAGTCCTGGATGGAGGGCGGCGGCTCGATCGCCTTGAGCTCGACCCGGTTGACCCGGATGCCCCAGCGTCCGGTCGCCTCGTCGAGCACGCCGCGCAGGCCCGCGTTGATCTCCTCGCGCGAGGTGAGCGTCTGTTCGAGGTCCATGCCACCGATGATGTTGCGCAGCGTGGTGATGGTCAGCTGCTCGATCGCCTGGATGTAGTTGGCGATCTCGTAGGTGGCCGCGCGCGGGTCGGTGACCTGGAAGTAGATGACGGTGTCGATCTGGACGACGAGGTTGTCCTCGGTGATCACCGGTTGCGGCGGGAATGGGACGACCTGTTCGCGCAGGTCGATCATCTGCCGGATCCGGTCGATGAACGGCACGAGGATGTTGAGTCCGGCGTGCAGAGTGCGGGTGTAGCGCCCGAAACGCTCCACGATGGCGGCGCTCGCCTGGGGGATCACCTTGACCGTCTTGACCAGGGCGACGACCACCAGCAGTACGAGTACGACCAGAACGATGACGGCGGTGGCCTTCACGATCTCTCCCGAGGTCCTGCGTGCCTGCGGCTGCCTGCGAATTTCGAGGCTGGTTCGAGCCTAGGGGTTCGCGGGCCGTCGTGGGACGTCAACACGGTCGGCGCAACCGATCCGATCGTCACATCACCACGGCGGTGGCGCCCACGATGTCCGCGACGTCCACTTGGGCGCCGGGCTCGAACACGGCCGTGCTGTCCAGCGTGCGGGCCGACCAGACCTCGCCGTTGAGCTTGATCCGGCCGCCGTGCTCGTCCACCCGCTCCAGCACCACGGCGCTGGCGCCCTTGAGCGCGTCGATCCCGGTCCGGGTCCCGGGCGTGTTGTTGTGCCGGACCACGACCGGTCGCACGAAAGCGAGCAGCACGATCGCGACGACCGCGAACACCACCGACTGGACCAGGAAGTTGCCACCGGCTCCCGCCGCGATCGTGGCCGCGAGCGCGGCCACCGCGAGCATGCCCATCTCCACGAAGGAGGTGAGCACCCCGAAGATGCCGAACGCCCCGACCGCGATGAGCCACCACATCCATGCGTCCACGACTTCATCGTAGATCGTGGGCGCACGGATCAGGAGGGTGTTCTCGGACCAATGACCGGCGCGGACGAGCGCCGGGTGCCCCCGCGCACCGGCGACCGCCGCCCCGTGGACGACCGCCCCGCGCCGGGTCAGCGCGCCTCCGGGGCCTCCGGCATCGGCAGCCCGCGCGCCGACCAACGCCCGTACTGTTGCTCGACGATCAGCGGCAGACCGAAACAGTGCGACAGGTTGCGCGAGTTCAGGGTCTCGGCGATCGGACCGGCCGCGAGCACCTGCCCCTGACGGATCATCAGGATGTGGGTGAAGCCCGGCGGGATCTCCTCGACGTGGTGGCTCACGAGGATCATCGAGGGCGCGTACGGGTCGGTCGCCAACGCGCCGAGCCGGCGCACCAGGTCCTCGCGTCCGCCCAGGTCGAGTCCGGCGGCCGGCTCGTCGAGCAGCAGCAGTTCGGGGTCGGTCATCAGCGCGCGGGCGATCTGTACCCGCTTGCGCTCGCCCTCGGACAGCGTGCCGAACGTGCGATCCACGTATTCGGCCATGCCGAGCTGGTCGAGCAGCCGCCGGGCGCGCTGCTCGTCCTCGGCGTCGTAGCGCTCGTGCCACTTGGCGGTCATCCCGTAGGCGGCGGTCAGCACGATGTCCAGCACCCGCTCGCGCCGCGGCAGCTTGTCGGTCAGCGCGGCGGACGCCATGCCCACGCGCGGACGCAGCTCGAACACGTCCACCGAGCCCAGTTTCTCGCCCAGTACGGCGACCGTGCCGGAGGTGGGGAACAGGTAGGTGGACGCCAGTTGCAGCAGCGTGGTCTTGCCCGCGCCGTTGGGTCCGACGACGATCCAGCGCTCGCCTTCCGCGACCGACCAGGTCACCTGGTCCACCAGAGGGCGACCGTCGCGCACCACCGATACGTCAACCAGTTCGAGAACGTCGCTCATCCCTGCCAGCTCCCCATCGTGCGCTACGCCGCCGGACGGCATCCCCTTGTGTGGGATCACCGCCTCGCTCCGTGGTCCCGCGTTGTTGCACCCGGTCCGGGAGAAACCTATGACACCGAACCGCCTCCGGTCGTGTCCGGGAGCGTTGCGAGCACCCGTGTGAGCACCCTTACGCTTGTCGGCATGCATGCCGAACCCCGCTCCGGACTTCTCGTCGCATGGGGCAATGCCCTGCTGGCCGGGCACGTTCCGCCGGACGACGCGGTGACCGAGATCGTCGGTACGGACGAGCCGCATCGGGTGACGGGCGTGCCCGGCGAGTCCGGGGCGGTCGGCCTGTCGCTCGCACTCGGGCGGTTGCGTGCGTCGGGGGTGCGCGGGCTGCGGCTGGCGCTGCCGGTGGCCGGCGATCCGCTCGCGCTGCCCGGGCCGCCCACCTTCAACGACCTCGCGCTCGATGCGGGCGAGGCGGCGATCACGGTCGGCGCACCGGGTGTGGCCTACGGTCTGGTGCCCTCGGTGACCCGGCACGGCACGGCCGACGACGCGACGGTACGGGTGGCCTGGACCATGTTCGAGGTGGCCGACCGGCCCGCGCCCGGCCCGTTCCTGGCCGAGGCCGAACGCGAGTTGGCCGAGGCGATGCGGGACACGATCGAGGACCTGACCCGGCTGGACGTGGCCGGCAGCGGACCGGCCGCGCAGCGCGCGCTCGCCGGGCTGTACCGCAAGGATTCGGACACCCGGATCGCGCCGGGCCATCCCGGTCGGGCCGGGCGGGTGCTGGACCAGGCGCGCCGGATCCACACCGTGATCCGGGTGGCGAGCGGCGAGGATGGCGGGGCGGTCAGCGCGGCCGAGATATCCGCGCGGCTGCTCGCGTTGGCCCCGCTGGAGCGGGCGTGCCGACGGGCGATGGTGGCCGCGTACAGCGCGGCGCTGGAGCCGGACCGCGCCTGAAGGCCCCGAACCGCTCGCGGCGCAGCGACCGCCCCACCTCGGTGCGCCATCGCCCGTGCCCGATCCGGGTCCGGTCGATCGCGCGCCGGCAGAACGGCCGACGCCGAGGCCGACGCCACGGCAATCGCCGCGCAGGCGAGGGAGACGTGCCGGAAGCCGGTGACGCCGCCCGCGCCGTCCAGGGCCGCACCCGAGGTGTTGACGAGCACGATCCCGGCCGCCGTACGGCCGTGAGGACCCCGCCGGGGCCGGAGCGCGCTACTTGCCGCGCCGACGCCGCGTCTTCGGGTCGAGCCGGCGCAGCATGAGCAGCGCGATCGTCCCGTATATCGCGATCTGGCCGGTCAGGATGCCGATGTTGCGGTACCAGACGGCCGGCTCGTGCTTCCACAGCGGGTCCGGGGACTCCCCCGGTTTGAGCGGCAGTTGGGTGGCGAGGTCTATCGTGCTGCCCGACGCGGCGAAGGCCCAGCGGGCCGGGGCCAGCCAGGCGATCTGCTCGATGCCTGCCTTGCCGTTGAGCGGGAACAGCCCGCCGCACAGCACCACCTGCACGATCGCGATCACCACGAGCAGCGGCATCGCCAACTCCGCGCTGCCGATCGACGCGGAGACCACCAGCCCCACCGCCATCGCCGCGATCGCCGACAACACCACCGCGATGCCGATCTCGACGATCGGCGGGCCGAGCACCACGCCCTTGGCGGGCAACTTCACGCCGACCAGCGCGACGGCGGTGAGCACGGCGCCCTGGATCGCCGAGATCATGCCGAGCACCAGGATCTTCGAGCCGAGGTAGGCGGAGACCGAGAGGCCGGCGCTGCGCTCGCGGCGGTAGATCGCGCGTTCCTTGATCAACTCGTTGACCGCCGTCGCGGTGCCCATCAGGCCGCTGATCACGAACAGCACGAGCAGCTTGGTGGTCGCCTCCTGGTTCGACCCCGGCGGCGACCCCGGCGGACTGACCAGCTTGCCCGGGATGACCCGGCACAACATGCCCAGGAACAGCGGCGCTATGGCCAACAGCGCCAGGTATTTGCGGTCGGAGGCGATCACCGCGAGGTAGCGCCGGGACAGCGTGGTCAGTTGGGAGAACCAGCCCTGCGGCTTGGGCGGCTTCGCCTGCGCCCGCTCGCCCTGTTCGGCGTGCGCGCGGTCCCGGCCCACCTCTATGTACCTGCCGTACAACTCCGAGCGACGGAACGGGCCCTCGTAATCGCGGTCGGGCTCGTCGTCGAACATGGTGAAGACCTCGGGCCAGTCGCCCTTGCCGAAGAACGGCAGCGCCTCGTCGGGCGGGCCGAAGAAGGCGATCCGGCCGCCGGGCGCGAGCACGAGCACGCGATCGCACACGTTCAGGCTGCGGGTGCTGTGGGTGACCACGATGACGGTGCGGCCGTCGTCGGCGAGTTCGCGCAGCTTCTCCATCACCGAACGTTCCAGGCCCTCGTCCAGCCCGGAGGTGGGCTCGTCGAGGAACAACACGGACGGTTTGGTGAGCAGTTCGACGGCGACGCTGACCCGCTTGCGCTGGCCGCCGGAGAGGCTGCTGACCTTGGTGTCGGCGTACGGCGAGGCGGCGCCGCGCGGCACCTTGTCCAGGCTCAGCTCGCCGATCACCTCCTCGACCCGGCGCTCGCGCTCGGCCGCCTCGGTGTCCTCGGGGAAGCGCAGTTGCGCGGCGTAGCGCAGCGCGGTGCGCGCGGTGAGTTGCGCGTGCAGGATGTCGTCCTGCGGCACCAGGCCGATGCGCTGGCGCAGTTCGGCGTTGTTCGCGTACAGGTCACGGCCGTCGTAGAGGATCTTGCCGCTGGCCGCGCGCCGGCTGCCGGTGAGCGCGCCGAGCAGGGTGGACTTGCCCGCGCCGGAACCGCCGACGATGGCGAGCAGGTTGCGCTCGGCGAGCGGGAAGGAGACGTTGTCGAGCAGGACCCGCTTGCCGGCCTTGACGGTGAGGTTCTGCACCTCGAGGGAGACCTCGCCGGTGTCGATGAACTCGCGCAGTTCCTGGCCGTCGAGGCGGAAGGTGGCGTGCCCGATGCCGACCAGGTCGGCCTCGCCGAGCAGCGCACGCTCGATCGGTTGGCCGTTGAGGAACGTGCCGTTGTGGCTGCCCAGGTCGACGATTTCGCGCCGGCCGCCGGGGGTGGTGCGCAACTCGGCGTGGTGGCGGGAGACCATCAGGTCGGTGAGGACCAGGTCGTTGTCCAGCGCGCGGCCGATGCGCAGGGTGCGGACCGGGAGCGGGATGACCATGCTGGGCTGCCGGTCCACGCTCGGGCGCGGGTCGACGGCGGGCCCGGCGCCGATGTGCGCGCGCGCCGGCGGGTTCGGCCGGTCCTGGACTCGGCGCGGCGGCTCGGGGACGGAGGGCGGCTCGGGGATCGACGGCGGCTCGGGGGTGTACGGCGATTCGGGGCGATGCGGGGGTGTTTCGCCGCGGCCGGGCGGTTCGGGGATCTGTACGTGGTCGTGTCGCGCAATGCGCGGCGGCACCACCTCGGTGACGGTCGTCTCCGGCGCGAGGCGCAGCGGATCGCCGTCGTCCGGGTCGCCGAGCAGCACTTCGCAGCCTCGGCCGACGACCACGCGGTGCACCCGATTGCCGCGCATCCACGAGCCGTTGACACTGTTCCCGTCGACGAACTCCCAGCCGTCGGGGCCGACCCGCAGGATCGCGTGGCGTCGACTCACCCGGCGGTCGTCGAGCACGATCGCGCAGGACGGATCGCGACCGACGACGTGTTCGCGCCCGGGATCGAGGATCACGGGCGCGCCGGCGCTGGTGCCGACGGTCA
Source organism: Embleya sp. NPDC059237 (assembly GCF_042754105.1). NCBI lineage: Bacteria > Bacillati > Actinomycetota > Actinomycetes > Kitasatosporales > Streptomycetaceae > Embleya > Embleya sp. NPDC059237. Next base: position 22,748 of record NZ_JBHZAE010000022.1, read on the forward strand.
GGTGCGGCACTGCCGGTCCTTCTGGCGTATAGCTGTCCCCCACCCTTCGAGAGTGTAGGGACGCGGGGGCCTCCCGGGCAGGCTTTCTCGTCCGGAAGCACCGTGAACCACTCCGAAGGACGATTCCGACATCAACTTCGCCTTCTGTTGCTCGGCCGCGCGAGCGCGCGGTCGCGGGCGGATCATGGCGGGCGCGGTCGCGGGGGCGTGGGGGTGGCATGTGGGGGGAGTCCGGGGGAATCCGTTGACGTGTGACTCGGGACGGCTCGATAGTCGAGTTTGTCCCGCTCGACCGGCGGTCGGGTCGCACGTGACAGGAGCGGTCGTGGCCTGGAACCAGCAGCAGCACAATGCACCGCCGCCGGCCCGGCCGGCGGCCGGCCCCGCCTCCTGGGGCGGCGTCGCGCCGTGGCTGCACGCGTTCGGCGCGGTGCTCGCGGCGTTCGGCGCGATGGCCGCCGCCGCGTGGCTCGGGTTGTGGCTGCTCGGCGCCGACGATCTGGGCTCGGGCACGATGCCGGCGCTGGTCGCGGCGGTGATCGCGCTCGCGGTCGGCGGCACGGTCGACCTGAAAGGCACCGAGAAGAGCGGTACGGGCGACGACATTCTCAGCCGACTCACCGGTGACGTATCGCTCGCGCAGGGCAGCGGCAAGGTCGACATCATGCTGCTCGGCATCGGCCTGATCGGCGCGCTGGTGCTCGGCTGGTTGTTCCTGCGTCCGCTGCGACACCGGTTGGTGATCGGCACGTTGGACCTGGTCGTACACGGCGTGCGGGTGCTGGTGTTCACCATGGCCGCACTCGGCGTGGTGGCGACGACGGGCAAACACACGCTGCCCATCGAGCAGTTCGTCTCCCGGGTCGGCGGCGCCAAGGCGCAGGACCTGATGAACATCTTCAGCCTGGGCGCCGCGGCCCGGTTCGAGACCGACGTGACCGGCACGCTCGCCTTCGGCGCGTTGTGGCTGCTGATCACCCTGACCGTCGCCGTCGGGGTGTCCGTGCGCGGTCCGCTGCCGGTGAAGTGGTTGCGGCATCGGGCGGTGCTGCGTCCGCCGGTGGCCGGGGTGCTCGCGGTGCTGATCGCCGCGGTGGTCGCGGGGGTGGTGGGTACGCCGTTCGTGGCCGCCTCCGCGCCCGCGCCGAAGCGCATGATCGGCGGCATGTTCTTCGCGCTGCCCAACGCGGTCTGGCTGCTCGCCTCGCTCGGCCTGGGCATCCCGTGGAAGGCGACCACGACCGACCCCACCGGCGGCGGCTTCTCGTTCGGTCTGCCCGGGCCGCTGGGCAAGCTGGTCAAGGCCTCCGCAGGGGACGGTCTGCCGATCCGGATCGACCGGTTGGCCGAATTGGACTCGCGGGCGTGGTTCGTACCGCTGTTCTCCGCGCTGCTCCTGCTGCTCGGCGGGACGCTGATGGCGCTGCGGGCGCCCGCGTCGGTGCGCCCGCATCAGCACGCGTGGCGGTTCGCGGTGGCGCTGGCCGGCGGGTTGCTGGTGATCGCCTATCTGATGCAGCTTCAGCTCAAGGTCGCGGTGTCGGTGTTCGGCGGGGTGGTCTCCCCCGGTGCGTCGGTGTCGCTGCACGCCGACTACCTGTGGACGGTGCTGCTCGGGCTGCTGTGGGGCGCGTGTGCGGGCTTCGTCGGCGGCGCGCTCGCGGACTGGGTGCGCTACCGGAGGACGGACGCCGCACCGCTCGCCGCCGGCTCGCCACGCCCGGTCCACACGGCGCCACCCGCGCCGCCGGGACCGCCGCCGTACTCGAACAGACCCGACCCCACGCACCGCCCGCCGCCCCCGCCCGACCCGCAGGGACCGACCCGGTCGGGCCCCTGGCCTGGGTGAATCCGGCCCGCCGGGCAATTCGTCGGCTGTTCGCAGTGTGGACCGGTGCGGCGGTCGATCTCGAACGGCCGGTACCGTGAAGCATCATGAATGCGCCGCGCACTCTTCTCGTCAAGATCTTCGGCAAGGACCGACCGGGGGTGACGGCGAGCCTTTTCGATGTCCTGGCCGGCCACACCGTCGAGGTCGTCGACGTCGAGCAGACCGTCACCCGGGGCCGGCTCACGCTGTGCGTCCTGATCACCACGCCGACCGACGAGGGCCGACTGCGGGCCGGCGTACACCGCTGGGCGGACGGTGAGCGCCTGGAGGCGGAGATCCTGTCCGGCGTCGGCGACAACCGCCCGCGCGGCGAGGGCCGCTCGCACGTCACCGTGCTCGGCCACCCGCTGGAGCCGGACGCGTTCGCCGGGATAGCGCACCGGATCGCGAACGCCGGCGCCAACATCGACCGGATCTTCCGACTCGCCAAGTATCCGGTGACCGCCATCGAGCTCCAGGTCTCCGGCGTGGAGACCGACAAGCTGCGGCTCGAACTGGCCATCGAGGCCGCCGAGCGCGGGGTGGACATCGCGGTCCAGCCGTCCGGGCTGCGGCGCCGGGCCAAGCGGCTGATCGTGATGGACGTCGACTCGACCCTGATCCAGGGCGAGGTGATCGAACTGCTCGCGGAGCATGCGGGCTGTCTGGACGAGGTGGCCGAGGTCACCTCCGCCGCGATGCGCGGCGAACTGGACTTCGCCGAGTCGCTGCGGGCCCGGGTGGCGCTGCTCGCGGGGCTGGACGAAAGTGCCATCGACCGGGTGCGCGAGCAGGTCGTCCTCACCCGCGGGGCACGCACGCTGGTGCGGACGCTGAAGCGGCTCGGCTACAAGGTCGGCATCGTCTCGGGCGGATTCACCCAGGTCACCGACGTGCTGGTGGAGAAGCTGGGGCTGGACTACAGCGCGGCGAACACCCTGGAGGTGGTCGACGGCAAGCTCACCGGGCGGGTGGTCGGCGAGATCGTCGACCGGGCGGGCAAGGCGCGGTTGTTGCGCGGCTTCGCGGCGGAGGCGGGGGTGCCGTTGACGGCCACCGTCGCGATCGGTGACGGGGCGAACGACCTGGACATGCTCAATGCCGCGGGGCTCGGGGTGGCGTTCAACGCGAAGCCGGTGGTTCGGGAGGCCGCGGACACGGCGGTCAATGTGCCGTTTCTGGACACCGTGTTGTTCCTGCTCGGGGTCACGCGGGACGAGATCGAGGCGGCCGACGCCGCCGACGCATAGCGCCGTACGGCCGACCGGGTCGGGTCGACCGCGTGCCCGGGTCTGCCCGAGCCGGGGTGGGCCGTCCTCAAACGCCGGACGGGCTGAAAAGCTTGTCCTCAAACGCCGGACGGGCTGGATGTGCCGGGCCCCGGCCGAATCGTCGGCCTCGTGCCGCTCCGACAACCGAAGCGCCGAACCGGCTTTGGGGGCCGGTCCGGCGTTTTGGGTGTGTGGTTCGGTGCTCAGCCGGCCGGGGTGGTGAATCTGGTCAGGTGGGCCGAGCGTTCCTGGAGGTCGGACCAGGGGGTGTGCAGGCTGAGTACGGCCACCGCCGAGGTCGGGTACTTCTCCCGCAGCCGCACGAGCGTGTCGTCCTCACCGCTGCCGGCCAACGCGTTGACCAGCGTGGCCACTCCCGGGTTGTGCCCGATCAGCAGCAGCGTGTCGACCTCGTCGGGGGTCTCCTGCACGAGGTACAGGAGCGCCTGCGCACTCGCCTCGTAGACCCGCTCGTCGTAGACGGTGTGCGGCTTGTGATCGTAGACCTTGCCGACCAGCCGCCAGGTCTCGCGGGTGCGCACCGCCGGGGAGCACACCACCAGATCCGGGGTGATGCCGCCGGCGAGCAGCCGGTGCCCGGTCTCGGCGGCGTCCTTGCGGCCGCGTTCGGCGAGGGGTCGCTCGTGGTCCGGCCCGTCGGGCCACTCGGCCTTCGCGTGCCTCATCACCACAAGATTGCGCTGTCGGTGGGATGCCATGGGTTCAGCCTCTCAGACATCGGCCGTTGTGCACTGCGGGTCGGTGCTTCCGTTTTCCGCGCCGGCCGAATCGGGCGGGTGGCGCCGACACGCACGACGGGTCGGGACCGAGTATCCGGTCCCGACCCGTGCTTTCGGCGGAGGTGGCGGGTGGTCGGGTCACCGCCGGCGTGGTGCCGGTGGTGACCCGACCTTCGATCAGCCGGCCGGCGGGCGGGGGATCCGCCGCGAGGAGGACACGTTCTCGTCGTATCCGGTCCCCGGGTACGCCGGCTCGTAGCCGGGCGCCTGGTAACCGTTCGCCCCGGCGTAGGCCGGAGCCGGCTCGGCGGCCGGGGCCGGCACGTCGACCGCCTCGTCGCCGTGGTCCATCTGCGGCAGCCAGTTCAGCCAGCGCGGCAGGTACCAGTTGTGGTCGCCGAGCAGGCTCATCACGGCCGGCAGCAGCAGACCGCGGATGATCGTGGCGTCGAGCAGGACCGCGACCGCCAGGCCGACACCGAACTGCTTCATCGACTGCATCGACAGGGTGCCGAAGACCGCGAACACCGCGACCATGATCGTCGCCGCGCTGGTCACCACACCGGCGGTGGTGCGGATCCCGTGCGACACGGCCTCCTTGGTGTTCATGCCCTTGTCGTAGGCCTCACGGATCCGGGAGACCACGAACACGTGGTAGTCCATCGACAGGCCGAACAGGATCACGAACAGGAACATCGGGATCCAGGAGACGACCGCCCCCGGTGCGTCGGTGCCGACCAGGAAGTCGCCGTAGCCGTGCTGGAAGACCAGCGTCATCACACCGTACGCGGCGCCCACCGACAGCAGGTTGAGCACGATCGCGGTGGCCGCGATGGCGATCGAGCGGAACGACACCAGCATGAGCAGGAACGCGAAGCCGAGCACGAAGGCGAAGATCGGCAGGCGGGCCGCGCCGAGCTTGTCGTTGAAGTCCTTGTTGCCCGCGGTGTTGCCGGTGACCGGGGCGTCCTGGATGCCGTCGACCTTGTCCAGGGTCTCCGGGACGACCTTGTCCCGCAGTGTGGCCAGGGCGTCGTTGCTGGTCTTGTCGAGCCCGCCGCCGGCGAGCGGTACGGAGATCTTGAAGATGTTGGTGGTGCCCTGGCGCTCGACCTCGATCGGCTCGTGCATCTTGCCGGTGGCGATCGCGGCGCGGCGGAAGTTCTCGAAGGCCGCGGGGAGCTTCGGGTCGTCGGGGTTCTTGGTCTTGACCACGACCTGGGCGGGCGCCGGGCCGCCGGGGAAGGCCTTCTCGATGTGCTGGTAGGTCTGCACGATGGACAGGTCGGTGGGCAGTTCCTTGTCGAGCGGCAGCTGGGCGGTCTTCATGCCCACCACCGGGATGGTCAGCGCGATCAGCAGACCGCCGGCCAGCACCGCGGTGGCCCGGGGACGGGTGAGCACCACGCCCAGGATCTTGCCCCAGGCCTTGCTGCCGCCGGTGGGGCGACGCATCTTGGCCAGCCCGGGGATCTTGCCGAAGTCCACCTTGTCGCCGAGCATCGACAGCAGCGCGGGCAGCACGGTGAGCGAACCGAGCACCGCGGTGAGCACGACGAGGATGGTCGCGGAGGCCATCGACTCGAACTCGCTCAGACCGGAGAGCAACATGCCGGCCATCGCGACGATCACGGTGATGCCGGAGATGAGCACCGACCGGCCGGAGGTGGCGGCGGCGATCCGCAGCGCGGTCTCGGGGTCGCGGCCCTTGGCCCGCTCCTCCCGCTCCCGGCGCAGGTAGAACATGCAGTAGTCGACACCGACGGCCAGACCGATCAGCAACATCACCGACTGCGCGTTGTCGCCCACCGGCATCAGGTGGCTGCTCAGCGCGAGCAGGCCGCCCGCGGCGATGAACGCGGTGAGTGCGAGGGCCACCGGCAGCAGGGCGGCGACCACGGCGCCGAACGCGACGAGCAGGATGCCGAGCGCGAGCGGGACGGCGGTCCATTCGGCGCGGGTGAAGTCCTTGGCGATGGTGTCCTTGAACCACTTGTCGCCGCTGGCGTCACCGAACTGCTCGATGACCACGTCCGAGTGCGCGCCGCGGGCCGCGGCCACCGCGTCCAGGACCGGCTGGATGTTGTCGACGGCCTTCTCGCTGTCCCCGGCCATGTCGAACTGGATCAGCGCCGAGTGCTTGTCGGAGGAGATGCCGCCCTGTCCGGCGTACGGAGAGCGCAGGTGCTGGGTGGCGGGGCCCTTGTCCTTGATCTGCGTGGCGTTGACGCGGTTGATCACGTCGTCCACGGCGGCGCGGAACTTCGGGTCCTGCGCGACGAGCTTGTCGCTGCGCACCAGGACCATCTCGCCGGCGGGCTCACTGATGCCCGCGTCGTCGATGATGCGTGCCGCGCGACCCGACTCCCCCACGCCGCGCTCGGCCTTGGTGATCTTGTCCGTCCCGCTCATACCGCCGATCACCACGGCGAGGACCACGAACAGCAGCCACCCGAATACCGCCGTTTTCCGATGCTGTGCACTCCAGCCACCGATCGAGGCGGCCAAATTGCGCCTGGATGCCATGGTCCCCGCTCCTATGTTCTCCGCTGCCGAAGGTTTTCCTCGACACGGGAAACGCTATTGGCGGGCGACCGGGGTCCACATCCTGCGGACCGGTGTCTTGGCCCGGGGGGCAGACACACCTGCGTAGTAGGGCTGGCCCCACCCCTGAGAAGGAGGGCCACGGTGATCACTCGGGGCATACCGGGATACGTGTAAGGGGAACGTTCTCCGAACACCCCTGTGACCTGCGGCGATACCGAAACGATCTTCCGAGGGAGGTGTCACTCGTTTGAGGGATCTACACGTGTGCAACGCCCGGGCGGCCGGCCGGAGTTCCCGGGGCGGGGATTCGAACGCACGGGCCGCCAGCCGGTGGGGTGTACAAGGCGGACGGGCGGCGGGTCGAGCGTCGGGCTCACCCTCCGCCGGCCCGGTGGTTCCGGTCTGCGAAACTCGTCCGCATGGCTGCTACATCCGGCGAATCCTCGAAGGCGCGGTACGAGCGGGCGATGGCGGCCCGCAAGGCCCGCGAGGAGCGCACACACGCGGAGGAAGTCGCGCGCTCCGACGCGCGCAACGAGATCCTGGCCCGCAAGGCCGCCGAGTCCGGCGACGACGGGATCCGGCAGACGGTGTTGGCGCCGCCGGACCCGAACAAGTCCTCCGCCAGACAACTCGGCGGCATCCTGGGCATCATGCTGCTGATCACGGTCCTGATCGGCATCGCGGCAACGATCGCCGCCGCGACCGGTTGAGCGCACTCCTACACCCACTCGCCCGGCCTCGTTCGCGAACGAGGCCGGCGCCCGGGCCGCCGGCCGTACATCGTCGGCGCGCCCACCGGGCCCTGCGATCCGCGACGACACAGCCCGACCCCCCGACCTGGTCGGCCGGGTGATCGGGCTGTGGATCGGCTATACCGTCGAAGCCGCCACCGTCGGCGCGTCAGCGCCCACGACGTGATCGTCGACCGTGATCGACGAGCGGCAGCGAGGAGAGCGGCCGGAGGCCGCCGGGCGGCGCAGCCGCCGCCGCGCGGAGCGCGGCTAGGCGCCGATGGCGTGCAGGCCGCCGTCGACGTGGATGACCTCGCCCGTGGTCTTCGGGAACCAGTCGGACAGCAGCGCGCACACGCCCCGCGCGGCCGGGTCCGAGTCGCGCAGGTCCCAGCCCAGCGGGGCCTTCTCGTTCCAGACGCCCTCGAACTTCTCGAAGCCCGGGATGCTGTTCGCGGCCATCGTCTTGACCGGGCCCGAGGAGATCAGGTTGACCCTGATGTTCTTCTCGCCCAGGTACTTGGCCAGGTAGCGCGAGGTCGACTCGAGCGCGGCCTTGGCCACACCCATCCAGTCGTAACCCGGCCACGCCACCTGCGCGTCGAAGTCGAGGCCGACGACCGAGCCGCCGCGCCCCTCGTTCGCCTCCATGAGCGGCAGGCAGGCCATCGTCAGCGACTTCAGCGAGTACGCCGAGACCTCCACCGCGGTGGCCACGTCGGGCCACTCGGTGTTGAGGAAGTTGCCGCCGAGGGCGTCCTTCGGGCCGAACGCGATCGAGTGCACGACGCCGTCCAGGGCCGGCACGTGCGCGCGCACGTTGTCCGCGAGCGCCGCGAGGTGTTCGGCGTTCGTCACGTCCAGCTCGATCACCGGGGCCGGCTTCGGCAGCCGGTTCGCGATGCGGTTGACCAGCGAGAGCCGGCCGAATCCGGTCAGTACGACCTCGGCACCCTCCTCCTGGGCCCGCTTGGCGACGTGGAAGCCGAGAGAGGCGTCGGTGATGACGCCGGTGACGAGAATGCGCTTGCCCGCAAGCAGGTCGCCCATGAGTTCAGTGCCCCATTCCAAGTCCGCCGTCCACAGGGATGACGGCTCCGGTGATGTACGACGCGGCGTCGGAGGTGAGGAACCTGACCACGCCGGCCACCTCGTCCACGTCGGCGTAGCGCGCCAGCGGGATCTCCTTGAGGATCTGCGCCTTGCGCTCCTCGCCCAGCACCTCGGTCATCGCGGTGTCCACGAAGCCCGGCGCCACCACGTTCGTGGTGATGTTGCGCGAGCCCAGCTCGCGGGCGATCGAACGGGCGAAGCCGACCAGGCCGGCCTTGGAGGCCGCGTAGTTGGCCTGCCCCGCCGAGCCGGACAGCCCGACCACCGACGAGATCAGCACGATGCGTCCCTTGCGGGCCCGCAACATGCCCTTGCTCGCCCGCTTGACCACGCGGAACGTGCCGGTGAGGTTGGTGTCGACGACGCTGGTGAAATCCTCCTCGCTCATCCGGAGCAGGAGTGTGTCCCGGGTGATGCCGGCGTTGGCGATCAGCACCTCGACCGGGCCGTGCGCGGCCTCGACCTCCTTGAACGCCTGCTCGACCTGCTCGCCGTCGGTGATGTCGCACCGCACGCCGAGCAGCCCCTCCGGGGGCTCGCCGGAGCGATACGTGATCGCGACCTTGTCGCCGTCGGCGGCGAAGGCCCGGGCGATGGCCAGGCCGATGCCCCGGTTTCCTCCCGTGACCAGTACGGACCGGCTCAACGGATCACTCCTCTGTTCTGGGATGTTCCGGGGTATCCCCGAATATCGCCGACTGTTCCTCGACCGTCCTCGGCCGTGCTCACGCACGTCCCGGGTGGCGCCCGGGCAGACCTCGACTCGCGTCACGATGACGCTATCGGGCTACCCCGGGGTAACGGGAATCCGGTCCGGCACAGCGTCCCCGGACGGTTCGTTGTGGGAACCCGACAAGACCGACGGAAAACGGAACGATCCCCTCCACCGCTCGGGCACCGACGGAATCCGGCCGGCCTGCCTCCGGCATGTTTCGTTCCGGTTGCCCCGGCGCAAGACCCGTCCGAGCACACGACCGGTCCTTCCGGGAGACCGGAATGCCGGCGACGGCGTGTCTGGTTGACTGAACGACGCGAGCCGACAGGCCGAACGTATGGAGGAATGGGTGCCCAACGAGATCGATCCGACGTTCCTCGCCTATCCCCTTCGGGAGTTGGCCGCCGCGGCCCTGTCCCGAGCCGGGGAACTGGGCGCCGAACACGCGGACTTCCGCTTCGAGCGCGTACGAGACGCGTCCTTCCGGCTGCGCGACGGACGCACCGACTCGTCCGTGGACACCACCGATGTGGGCTTCGCGGTCCGGGTCGTGCACGAGGGGGCGTGGGGCTTCGCGGCGGGGGTGGATCTGACCCCCGAGGCGGCGGCGTACGTCGCCGAGCAGGCGGTCGCGGTCGCGCGCGTGTCCCGCTCGGTGAGCGAGGCGGCCGGCGCGGGCGAGATAGTGGCGCTGGCGGAGGAGCCGGTACACGCCGACGAGACCTGGATCTCGGCGTACCGAATCAACCCGTTCGACGTGCCCGAGGCCGAGCGGATCGGCCTGTTGGCGAGGTGGAGCCGCGAACTGCTCGCCGCCGACGGCGTGGACCACGTGGATGCCACGTGCATGGTGGTCCAGGAGAACAAGTTCTACGCCGACTCGGCCGGCACCACGACCACGCAGCAGCGGGTGCGGATACACCCCCAACTGACCGTGATCGCGGTGGACCGCGAGTCGGGCGCCTACGAGACGATGCGCACCATCGCGCCGCCGGTCGGTCGGGGCTGGGAGTACGTCAAGGGCGTGGGCTGGGACTGGGACGAGGAGCTGGCGTCGCTGCCGGGGCTGCTCGCCGAGCGGGTCAAGGCGCCGAGCGTCGAGGCCGGCGAGTACGACCTGGTGATCGACCCGAGCAACCTGTGGCTGACCATCCACGAGTCGATCGGGCACGCCACCGAGCTGGACCGCGCGCTCGGCTACGAGGCCGCCTACGCGGGCACCTCGTTCGCCACGTTCGACCAGCTGAACAAGCTCAAGTACGGCTCGCCGGTGATGCACGTCACCGGCGACCGCACCGTGCAACACGGCCTGGCCACCATCGGCTTCGACGACGAGGGCGTGGCGACGCAGAGCTGGGACCTGGTCACCGACGGCGTGCTGACCGGCTATCAGCTGGACCGGCGGATGGCGCTGATGCAGGGCCTGGGCCGGTCCAACGGCTGTGCCTTCGCGGACTCCCCCGGGCACGTCCCGGTGCAGCGCATGGCCAACGTCTCGCTGCAGCCGGGCGCGGACGACCTGTCCACCGCCGAGCTGATCGGCCGGGTGCACCGCGGCCTGTACATCGTCGGCGACAAGTCGTGGTCGATCGACATGCAGCGGTACAACTTCCAGTTCACCGGCCAGCGGGCCTACCTGATCGAGGACGGCCGGATCGTCGGGCAGGTCAAGGACTTCGCCTACCAGGCCACCACGACCGACTTCTGGGGCTCGATGGAGGCGGTCGGCGGTCCCGGTACCTACGTTCTCGGCGGCGCCTTCAACTGCGGCAAGGCGCAGCCCGGGCAGGTCGCGGCGGTCAGCCACGGGTGTCCGTCGGCGCTGTTCCGCGGCGTGAAGGTCCTCAACACGGTTCAGGAGGCGGGTCGATGAGCGGCGGGCAGACCGTGGTGACGCGGCCGGACGAGACGGTCGAGCGGGCGCTGGCGCTGTCGAAGGCGGACGGCTGCGTGGTGATCGCCGAGGAGACGTCGGCGGCGAACCTGCGCTGGGCGGGCAACGCGCTGACCACCAACGGCGAAACGCGGGGCCGGCGGGTGACCGTGGTGGCCACGGTCGCGGGCACCGAGGGCACCGCGTCCGGGACGGTCTCGCGCAGCGGCGTGACGGTGGATCGGCTGGAGGACCTGGTACGGGCCGCGGAGGCGGCGGCCCGCGAGGCCGGTCCGGCCGAGGACGCGCGACCGCTCCTGGGGGCCTCGGGCGGCCCGGACGACGGCTTCACCGAGGCGCCGGCGCAGACCTCCATCGGCGTGTTCGCGGCCTTCGCGCCGGAGCTGGGCGCCGCGTTCGGGCGGGCCCGGGAGGCGGACCGGCTGCTGTACGGGTTCGCCTCGCACCAGCTGACCTCCAGCTACGTGGGCACCTCCGCCGGGCTGCGGCGCCGGCACGACCAGCCCACCGGGCACGTCGAGTTGAACGCCAAGTCGGGCGACCTGACCCGCTCCGCGTGGGGCGGCGCGCCGACCCGCGACTTCCGGGACGTGGACCTGGCGGCGCTGGACGCGGACCTCGCCGAGCGGCTGTCCTGGGCGACCCGCACGATCGACCTGCCGGCGGGCCGCTACGAGACCCTGCTGCCGCCGTCGGCGGTCGCGGACCTGATGGTCTACATGTACTGGCAGGGCGGCGCCCGGGACGCGCACGAGGGCCGTACGGTCTTCAGCAGGCCGGGCGGCGGCACGCGGGTCGGCGACCGGCTCACCGAGCTGCCGCTGACCCTGTTCAGCGACCCGAACCACCCGGGCCTGGAGAGCGCGCCGTTCACCATCGCGCACGCGTCGAGCGACACGGCGTCGGTGTTCGACAACGGGCTGCCGCTGGAGCGCACGAACTGGGTCACCGACGGCGTGCTCACGGCGCTGGGGACCAATCGGCACACCGCCGAGCTGACGGGGCTCGCGGTCGCGCCGGAGATCGACAACCTGATCCTGGACGCGCCGGCCGGCGGGCGGACGTTGGCGGAGATGGTCGCGTCGACCGAGCGCGGGCTGCTGCTGACGTGCCTCTGGTATATCCGCGAGGTGGATCCGCAGACGCTGCTGCTCACGGGGTTGACCCGGGACGGGGTGTACCTGGTGGAGGGTGGCGAGGTGGTCGGGGCGGTGAACAACTTCCGGTTCAACGAGTCGCCGGTGGACGTGTTGGGGCGGGCCGTCGAGGCGGGGCGGACCGAGCGTACGTATCCGCGCGAGTGGGGTGACTGGTTCACGCGGGCGGCGATGCCGGCGCTGCGGGTGCGGGACTTCAACATGTCGTCGCCGAGTCGGGCGCAGTAGCGGTTGGGGAGCGGGCCGGCCTGTCCTCAAGCGCCGGACGGCTGAGGGGTTTCGGCACCGCCTGGCGCCGGAGGCTGCCGTTTGCCGGTGGCCTCCGGCCCGGTGTCCTCAAACGCCGGACGGGCTGGATATTCGGCTCGGATCACGGAGACGGTTGCGGGTCGCTGCCGCGCCGGACGGGCGGAAGTCCGGCTCGGGTTACGGAGACGGTCGCGGGTCGCTGCCGCGCCGGACGGGCAGAAGTTCGGCTCGGATCACGGAAACGGTCGCGGGTCGCTGCCGCGCCGGACGGGCGGAAGTTCGGCTCGGGTTACGGAGGCGGGTCGCTGCCGCGTTGGGCGGGCTGGATCTTGGGCTCGGGTTGTGGAGGCGGTGGCGGGTCGCCGGCGCGTTGGGCGGGCGGGTGTTCGGCTCGGGCCCGGAGATGGCTGTGGTTTTCTCGGACGTCGGGTGGGCTTTATGGGCTCGCCCGGCGTTGGCCTGACCGGGAAAAGCCGGTGTGCTCGGGTGGGGCTTCGTGGTTTTGTTGGGGTTCATCATGAACATCGTCAAGATTTCGAAGTATCTCTCCCGGCATCTGCGGCATCAGCCCGAGCGGCTCGGGATCGTCCTGGACGAGGCCGGGTGGGTCGAGGTGGATGTGTTGCTCGCGGCCTGTGCCGCGCGCGGGGTGGGGTTGTCGCGCGCGCAGCTCGAACGGGTGGTCGCGGAGAACGACAAGCGGCGGTTCGCGTTCTCGGCGGACGGGACCCGGATCCGGGCCAATCAGGGGCACACCGTCGCGGTGGACCTGGGGCTGGTCGAGGCGGTGCCGCCCGCCGTGCTCTTCCACGGGACGAGCCCCCGGAGTGTGGCCGCGATCCTGGTCGAGGGGCTGCGGCCGATGGATCGGCACGACGTGCACCTGTCCGTCGACGTGGAGACGGCGCGCCGGGTGGGCGCGCGGCGCGGTCGGCCGGTGGTGTTTGCGGTGCGGGCCGAGCGCATGGTCGCCGACGGGCATGTGTTCCGCTGCTCGGACAACGGCGTCTGGCTGGTCCCGGCGGTGCCGCCGCAGTATCTGGACCGGCGCGACTGACCGGCCCGGCGCATCCCCCACTCGGGTCAGCTCCGCATCCCCCACTCGGGTCAGCTCGCGGCAAAGCTCCCGCCCCCGCTCTCGGTGTGGGGCACACGCGGGCGTACCGTGAAGATGCGGACGAGTGTGTGGTCACATGGGCGGAGACGGTGGGACCGTGAAAAACACCAAGGGCGCGGTGTTCCAGATCAGTGGTGCGCGCAAGGGGCTGACCGAGGACGTGGCCGGGCGCCAACGTCGGTATGTCATCTCGATGTCGATCCGCACCGTGTGCTTCGTGGCGGCGGTGTTCACCCCGTCGCCGTGGCGGTGGATATTGGTCGCCGGCGCGCTGTTCCTGCCCTACATCGCGGTGGTGCTGGCCAACGCGGGTCGCGAGCCCACCTCGAACGCGCCGGTGCAGGCGCAGTTCGTACCCCCGCTGCCGCCCAAGGCGCTGGAGCCGCCGCCCGGCGCGGTCCTCACCAGCGCCGAGCGGGAGACGTTGCACACACACTCCGAGGACTCGTGGACGACGACCGTCGGGACCCCACCGGCGGCCGGCGCGGAACCGACCGACCTTTTGTCGCACACGAATTCGGATACACACGGTGACCCCGAGGCTGCCGATCGGGGCCACATCGGTGACCCGAAGGGTGCCCCTTCGCACAGCGTCAAAAATTAGCGGCAAGCGCTACGCGGGTTGGTGCTTCAACCGCCGGCCGGACGTGCCATACTTCGAAACGTGCTCCGTATCCCCCGTCGGAGCGACCGACGCGATGCCGGGCGGCTCCCCCCGTGGCTGCCCGGCATCGCCCGTGTCCGGGGTCTTTCGCCGGTCCGCAGGTGGATCCGCACGGCGATACCGCACCAGCCCGTTGCTTACTGAGAGCAGCGCTCCGGTTGGTGCCTGACACAGGGTCAGCTCCTGGTGACAAGCACCGATGCGGGGTGAACGGCCTCGTCTGCGACACTGGTGGGCATGTTTCCCACCCCCGCCGATCCCGGTCGACCGATCTGTTCGGCGAAGGGTTGCCGCGCCGACGCCCGGTGGGTTCTGGCTTGGAACAACCCCAAGCTGCACACCCCGGAACGGCGCAAAACGTGGCTCGCGTGCGACGAGCACCGTGAGCATTTGGCCGAGTTTCTGGGGATTCGCGGATTCCTCAAGGACACGGTGGCGTTCGCCGACTGGCACGAGCCGGAGCCCCCGGGCGGATCGGCCCACGAACGGTCCTGAGAGGCATCGCGCGAGCGCGCGTCGGCGTGCGACGACGCCGGTGGGTCAGCCGCCGATCGCCGACATCGGTCGGTCGGGCTGGAGGAACTCCGGGTCGTCGATGCCGGCGCCGGCCTTCTTCGTCCACATCGCGGCGCGCCAGCGGTCGGCGATCTCCGCGTCGTCCGCGCCGCCGCGCAAGGCCGCGCGCAAATCGGACTCCTCGCGCGCGAACAGGCAATTGCGGATCTGCCCGTCGGCGGTCAGCCGGGTCCGGTCGCACGCCTCGCAGAACGGGCGGGTGACCGAGCCGATCACGCCCACCGTGCCCGGGCCGCCGTCCACGAGCCAGCGCTCGGCGGGGTCACTGCCGCGCCCGGACTCGGGGTCGAGCCGGAACGCCCCGCGCAGCGCGGTCAGGATCTCCCCGGCGGTGATCATCTCCGAGCGCTGCCAGCCGTGCTGCGCGTCCAGCGGCATCTGCTCGATGAAGCGCAGCTCGTAGCCGCGCTCCAGACACCACGCGAGCAGCGCGGCGGCCTCGTCGTCGTTCACTCCGCGCATCAGCACGGTGTTGACCTTGACCGGACCGAGCCCGGCGTCCACTGCGGCGGCCAGCCCGGCCACCACGTCGGCGTGCCGGTCGCGGCGGGTCATCGCCTTGAATCGGGCCGGGTCGAGGGTGTCCAGCGAGACGTTGACCCGGTCCAGGCCGACCTCGCGCAGCGTGGGCGCCAGGCGGGCCAGGCCGATCCCGTTCGTGGTGACGGACAACTTCGGGCGCGGCTCCAGGGCGGCGGCCTCGCGGACGATGTCGACCAGCTCGCGGCGCAGCAGCGGCTCGCCGCCGGTGAAGCGGACCTCGCGCACACCGAGCATGGTCACCGCGATCCGTACCAGGCGGGAGATCTCCTCGCCGGTCAGCAGCTCGGGTTTGGCCAGCCAGTCCAGCCCCTCTTCGGGCATGCAGTACGTGCACCGCAGGTTGCAGCGGTCGGTCAGCGACACCCGCAGATCGGTCGCGATGCGACCGAAACCGTCGACGAGTCCTCCGGTGCGGTGGTGCGTGCTCACCTTCGACCCCTTTCTCCTTGCGGCAAGCTTCCCAGGTTACGCGGGTCGCTTCGACCGGTCCCCAGGCTACGAGCCGGACGCCGGAACGGTTGCAGTGGTGTATCCCACACAGGTCGGGACAACCGTGGCTCGCTCGGCGCGCGTGATCCGCGAGAGGATCCAGGCTCACTACGAGGAGGCTTCACCAGTGAGACACGCAGCGGGCAGCGGAGAACCACAGCCCGACGAAGGGGGCACACCCGACGGAGCGCACTTCCTGGACACCTCGTGGGAACAGCACAGTTCGGGCTCGGGGCACGCGGCCGGTCCACCCGGATCGCAGCCGCCCGGCGGCCCCGGCATACCCGGTACGCCGGGCAGGTTCGACGCGGAGACCACGCCGGTTCCGGCCGACTGGTACACGCGTGAGCAGCCGCCCGTCGGCTCGGCCGCGCCCGTCGCCGAGCCTCCCCGACCGGCCCCCGCGGACGAACCGGAGCCGGCACGGCGCCGGCGCGGCAAGCTGGTGGCCTGGAGCCTGGCGGGCGCGCTCATCCTCGGCGGGGCCGGGGTCGGCGCGGTGTTGTTCCTCGGCGGTGGCGACGACGACAAGAAGGACCGGGCCGACTCGGTGGGCGCGCAGGTGACGCCGAACCCCGAACAGGCCCCGAACACCCAGACGGCCCCCACGAACGCCCCCTCCTCCGGCTCCCCGTCGAGCAAGTCGGCGACGACCAAGCCGCCGAAATCGTCCGCGTCGAGCACCGCCAAGGCGCCCGCCAACGACAAGGACGCGCCGAAGGACCCGAAGGCGCTCACCCCGGCCGCGTACGCCGCGTGGAAGAAGATCGACCAGGCGATGGCGGCCGAGGGCATCAAGCTGAACCTGAACTCCGGCAAACGCGGCTGGGCACACCAGCAACGGCTCTTGGACGAGAAGATCGCCGAGGTCGGCTCGCGCGAGGCGGCGCTGCACTGGGTGCTGCCGCCGGAGAAGTCGATGCACGTCCAGGGCGTCGCGGTGGACATCTACCCGGCCAACGCCCAGGCCTGGCTCCAGGCCAAGGGCAGCAAGTACGGGTGGTGCCGGATGTACGACAACGAGGAATGGCACTTCGAGTACAACGCGTCATACACCAACGGCTGCCCACCCCGCCTCCCCAGCGCCCTGGACGCCGACTGACCCCACGCCCGACCCCACGCGCGCGGAAGCCGGCCGGCTTCCGCGCGCGTGGTGTTTCCGCCGCCTCGGGCGTTTCAGGCGTCGAAGTCGTACTCCAGGATGTACGACCCCGCGTCCATCACCATGCCGTTGACCTCGACGACCCGGCGATCGGCGGCAAAGGCGGTACGACACACCAGCACCACCGGCACACCGGCGGCGAGCGCGAGCCGCTCCGCCTCGTCCCTGGTGGGCATCCGGGCCCGGACCTGCTCCCGGAAGCGAACGGGCGCCGCGCCGAGTTCGGCCAGTCGGGCATAGGTGCCGCCGGGCCCGGTATCGGCGCGCGTGATCGCCGACCCGGCGACCAGCTCGGCCGGCAGATACGACGTGGACACCAACACCGGCTTCCCATCGAGCACGAACCGGCGCCGCCGCACCAGGACTGGCGCACCGGGCTCCACACCCAACAACGGCGCGACCGCCTCCGGAACCGGCTCCTCACCCACGCCGAGGTGCTCGACCACGAGCTCCCGATCCTCGCTCTCGTCCGCCCACACGGACAGCCCGGACCCCCACCGCTCCCGCGCCAACCGCTGAATCCCACGCCGCCGAATCGGCCGAAACTCGCGCACGAACACCCCGGCACCCTTACGCGCTTCGACGATGCCCTCACTCTGCAGCACCCCGAGAGCCTGCCGAGCCGTCATCCGAGCAACCCGATGAGTCGCCATCAGATCGTTCTCACCGGGAAGCCGATCACCGGGCCGATACGCACCGGACTCGATCGCCGCCCTGAGCACGTCGGCGATCTGCTGGTATTTGGGCTGCTGAGCGCGGGCTTTGCCGGTCATCGTGGAGTGATTTCCCTTCGTCTTCTCTAGACATCCTAGATACGAATGTGGATCAAGGTCGGTTGACCGTTTCCTGCGTGCCTCAAGCGCCGTCATTGACATCTCTAGAGAGATCGGCTTGTCTAGAGATGTCTGGATCTCCAGAGATGCTGCGGTCGAGACTTCATGCCTGCCGCGGGAGAGGACCTTCGATGGGCAAGTGCTCGGATGAGCGAGGCGGTCCCGAGGACTGTGGACCGAAGGTTGGCGAGGCGGATGAGGCGACCGTGCCGAAGCGGAGGCGCATGTCGATTCGCGTCTACCGGGTCGATGAGGCGGGCACGGTCGAACCACCCTCGGTGAATTACGAGTTCGAGTGCTTTCCGGGCCGGTGGACGCTGACGCCGGCCAAGGCCGCGCACGATTGGCCGCGCTGTACGTGTCCGTGGTGCGCTCGTGAACCCGAGCGGCGGTGAATCCGTATACCCGGCCGCGACCACGCTTGCCGCGCCGGAGCCGTGGTATCGCGCCGAAGGGCGTTGACCTACACGCGGTGGGCGCTGTCCGGGTGGGACTCGTATTCGGTCGGGTCGCCTCCGAAGGTGATCGTGCCTCGGCTGAGGGCGTAGACGACCTCGGCGCGGCGCAGCGCTTCGCCCGTGTGTTGTTCGACCAGGATCACCGTGCGCTCGGCCGTGGCCAGGCCGGCCACCACGTCGTACAGGTGGGCCGCCACTCGGGGGGCCAGGCCCTGGCTGAGTTCGTCCAGGAGCAGGAGCCTGGCGGGGGTGAGTAGGGCCCGGCTCACCGCGAGCATCTGCTGCTCGCCGCCGGAGAGCGTGCCGGCCCGCTGCCTCAGCCGATCGGCCAGTACCGGGAACGCGGTCAGGGCCGGCGCCGTGTCGCGGCCGTCGGCGAACAGGCGCAGGTTGTCCGCCACGCTCAGGCCGGCGAACACCCCGCCCCGCTCCGGGATCAGGGTCAGGCCGGCACGGGCGCGGCGGTCGGCGGGCCAGGCGGTGATGTCCACCCCGTCCCAGGTGATCGTGCCGGCGGTGGGCCGGACCAGTCCGGCCAGCGTGTCGAGGAGCGTGCTGCGGCCCGAGCCGTTGCGGCCGACCAGGGCGGTGAGGGCACCGGCGGGGATGTCCAGGTCCACGCCGTGCAGCGCCTCGACCGGGCCGTGCCGGACCCGAAGTCCGGCGACCGACAGGGTGATCGGCATCAGAGGTACACCTCCCGGGCCCGCGCGTCGCGGCGGATCTCGTCCGGGGTGCCGGCCGCGACGATTCGGCCCGCGGCCATCACGTGCACCGTGTCGGCCACCCCGAACACCAGGTCCATGTCGTGTTCGACCAGCAGGATCGCCAGGCCGTCGGCGGCCAGCGCGCGCAGTTCGCGGCGCAGCCGCTCGGTCTGCGCGTCGTCGAGCCCGCTGGCCGGCTCGTCCAGGAGCAGTACCGACGGGGACGCCGCCAGCGCGCGGGCCAGTTCGACCATCCGCAGTATCCCGGCCGGGAGTTCGCCGGCCGGGGTGTACGCGTGTTCGGTGAGCGCGAGCCGGTCCAAGGCCGCCTCCACCGCGTCCCGGGTCCGTCCTCGGGCGGGATCCGGCAGCCCGAGCAGGCGGGCCGGGGCGGAGGATCCGGACCGGTTCTCCGCGGCCACCCGCAGGTTGTCCACCACCGTCAGACTGGGGAAGACCGACACCGTCTGAAACGTCCGGGCCAGCCCGAGCCGGGCCCTGCGGTGCGCGGGCAGTCGGGTCACGTCGCGCGCGCCCAGGTACACCCGTCCGGCGTCGACCCGGCCACCCGCCAGGCAGTCGAACAGGGTGCTCTTGCCCGCCCCGTTCGGCCCGATCACCGCCGTCACCACCCCCGGCGGCACGGTCAGGTCGACCCCGTCCACGGCCCGCAGCCCGTCGAATCGGCGGACCACTCCCTCGGCCCGCAGCGCGCTCACCCGCCCACCTCCGCCCGGCCCGACCGCACCCGCTCGCGCAGGGTGCGGCCCAGCGGGCTGAGCCGGACCGGCGGGGGCGGCGCGGCGGGCACCGGCGCCGGCCCCGCGGCCAGGCGCAGGAGCGTCGCCGAGACACCGCCCGGCATCCGGGACAGCAGTACCGCCAGGCCGCCGATCACGATCGTGGACATGCCCGCCGTGGTGGCCGCGTCCAGGGCGACCACCAGGCCGGCGGCCAACACCGCGCCCGCAGCGCTGTCCACGCCGAACACCACCACCGCGGCGAACCAGACCAGGCCGAGCACCGGATCGAAGGCCGCCGCGTCGAAGGCTCGCCCACCCATCCCGAGCAGCGCGCCGCCGAGCCCGGCCACACCGGCGCTGACCGCGAAGACGAAGACCTTGGCCGAGGAGACATCCACGCCGGCCGCCGCCGCGCCGCGCTCGTGGTCGCGCACCGCGACCAGCATCCGGCCGAGCTGGCTCACGTGCAGCCGGCGAACCACCAGGAGCACCAGGACGAGGCAGGCCAACTCCAGCGCGTAGAAGGAGCGTTCGCCGTCGAACGGCCACGGGTGGTCGAGTGCGAGGTCGGTGGTGAAGCGCGGCTGGGCGAAGACGAACCGGCTGACCACCGCGGCCACCGCGAACGTGGTCAGCGCCAGGGTCAGCCCGCGCCGCCGGATCGCCGGCCACCCGGTCAGCAGGCCCACCGGCACCACCAGGAGCGCGGCCAGGAACAGCGCGAGCAGGGCCGGGACACCCCGGCCGGTCAGCTGCGCCGCGAACAACGCGCCGAGTCCGGCGAAGCCGGCCTGGCCGAGCGAGATCTGGCCGGCGTATCCGGTGAGCATCACCAGCGACACGAATACGATCGCCATCGCCGGCACCTGCTGCGCGACCCGCAGATGTTCCGCGCCCAGCGCGAGCGGCGCCGCGGCGACCGCGACGAACGGCACCCACCAGCCCACCGGCGCGCTCTCCCCGTGCCCGGTCCCTATCCGGGCCCCGGCCGCGCGTTGCGGGTCGGGGCCGCCGACCTCGACCATGCGGGGCAGTACCAGGAGCGCGACCAGCATCACCACCACGAACAGGTTCGCCTGGAGCGCCTGGATCAGCCCCCACGAGTCGAGTTCGAGCCGGGACAACTCGCTCTGCCCCACCCCGATGGCCAGCGCCGCCAGGATCGCCACCGGCAGACTGGCCAGCCGGGCCACCACCGCGACCCCGATGGTCTCCAGGACGAGCAGGGTCAGTCCGTACGGATCCAGCCGCAGGTGCGGCGCGAGCAACACGCCGGTCAGCCCCGCCAGCATCGACCCGAAGGCCCACCCGGCCGCGGCGACGCGGTCGGCCGGCACCCCGGACAACTCGGCCAGCGCCCGCCGGTCCACCACCGCGCGCAGCCGCACCCCGAAGCGGGTGAACCGGGTGACGACGGCGACCAGGACGGCGACCGCCGCCACCACGCCCAGTTCGACCAGCGTCCCCTTGGCCACCGACGTGTCGCCCGGCAGGCCGACCGTGCCCGTCGGCACGATCGAGGGTGGGTCGAGCCGGGCCTGCGTACCCCAGGCCAGCGTGGCCACGCCGACCAGGAGCACGAACACGCCCAGCGAGGCGACCAGCATCCGGGCCGGACCGGCCCCCTCGCGGTGCAGCCCGCGAAAGACGAAGCGCTCCAGGACCAGGCCGAGCACCGGCGCCACCACGCCCACGTCGAGCAGCACCGCCGCCCACAGCGGCCAGCCCCACACGCGCACCTGCTGCCAGACGAGGTAGGCCACGATCATCGCGAGCGCGCCGAAGGACAGGTTGAACACGCCGGTGGCCCGGTAGGTGGTGATCATCCCGACCGCCGCGAGCGCCGCGATCGCGCCCACGCCCAGGCCGGCGAGCGCCAGTTCGACGGTGAGCACGGCGCTCAGCCGTCGGCGCCGGGCGCGCTCGGCCCGTCGGTCCCGACATCGCCCCCGGAGACCCCGCCCGACCGCTCACCGGTCTCCCGGAGGCCGGGCCGCTCATCGGCCACACCGGGATCGCACACCCGGCACGGCCGCAAATCCCGGTCCCGCACCGCCGCCGCGTCCACCGGCGTCACCCCGTTCTTGCCCCGCACCAGCGAGCACCCGCTCCGGTGATAGCGCGCCCCGCCCGGGACCGTCACCCACGCCGCCCCGGCACCCGCCTCGCTCGCCGCCTCGGCCGGCTCAGGCTCGACCAGCAACTCGTACAGCCGGCCCATCATCCGCCGCAACTCCGCGTTCTCGACGCTCGTTCCGGCAGGGGCCTGCGCCGTCCCGCGCCGGGTCCCCACCACGAGTACCGCGCCGGCGACGATCAGCGCGGCGCCCGGAATGGTGGCCGACGCCAGGTAGGGCAGTTGGCGCGCCTCGT
The DNA here is from genome assembly GCF_042754105.1 of Embleya sp. NPDC059237. NCBI lineage: Bacteria > Bacillati > Actinomycetota > Actinomycetes > Kitasatosporales > Streptomycetaceae > Embleya > Embleya sp. NPDC059237. The sequence continues at coordinate 44,703 of NZ_JBHZAE010000022.1, forward strand.
ACCGTTCACCCGACACGCCGTACCACCCCACCGCGCACAGCAGCGCCCCGCACAACCCGACGAGCCAGCCGCCGTGCGTGCGCGCCAACCGCCGCAAACCCTCGATGGCCGGGGGCGCGGCGGCCGTACGCTGTCTTTCGGCAAGGGGGTTCGCCTTTCCCGTGGAACCTGCCGAGTTCGTCGAACCTGCCATATGGTCCACCCGTCGAATCCGCCCGATTGCGTATCGGTGCCTCAGCGTAGTTCGCCGGGATCTGGTCATACGGCCCGGAACACGATTGGATACCGAGTCGCGCATGGCAACATGACTTGCCGGTAACCCAGGTACTACCTGGCTACATCAACAGCAACAGGACGCCGGGCGACCGGCGGAACGGGTGGTGAACGCACGTGAGCGTGGACTTGATCAACGAGCGGGCCAAGCAGAACGGCACCGGTGTGGGTCGGCGCAAGGGCGCGCGCCGTGCGCTGCTGGCCCTGCCGCTGGTGGCGGTGCTGGTGATGTCCGGGTGTAGCAGCGACGACAAGGACGACAAGAAGGACAGCAAGTCGTCGCAGTCGGCGAGCGCGCCGGCCGCGGGCGGTCAGACGAGCGCCGCGACTCCGCCCTCGACCGCCGCCTCCTCGCCCGCCGCCTCGGGCGGCAGCACCGGCGCCCCCGCGACCGGCGGCAGCGGCTCGACCACGTTGACCGGCGAGGAGAAGAAGGTCGCCGACAACTGGGACAAGCTGTTCGACAACGCCCAGCCGCTCGACGCGCGCAAGGCGGTCCTGGAGGACGCGAACAAGATGGGCGCGCTCGTCGAGACGCTCGCCAACGACCCGCTGGCCAAGTCGGTCACCTCCAAGACCACCGCGGTGAAGATCAACGGGGACACCGCCGACGTCACGTTCGACATCCTGCTCGCCGGCACCCCGGCGCTGCCCGGCCAAAACGGCAAGGCGGTCAAGCAGGACGGCACCTGGAAGGTCAGCCTGGGCACCGTCTGCACGCTGGTCGGCGCGCTCAAGCCGGGCACCGTCGCCCCGGGTTGCCCGACGGCCTGACGCCCCACTCCGCACGGGTGGGTTCCCCGCCGGCCCCGGGTCACCGAGGAGCACGCATGCATCGTCGTATCCACGGACGGCGCATGCCGTGCGCCTCGGTGGCCCTGGTGCTGTCCGGCGTGTTGTGCGCGGTCGCCGCACTGACCGGGTGCGGTTCGCGGCTGCCGGAGCGCGACTTCCGCGAGGAGCGTGGCCCGGCACCCGCGTCCGCCGGCACGGCGCCGAACACCAACACCGCGTCCGACGTGGGCGTCACGCCCACCGAGATCACCGTGGGCATGATCGACACCGTCCAGGGGGTGCTCGGCAACGAGACCTTCTCCGGGCCGATGTACGGCGCCCAGGCCTATTTCAAGGCACTCAACGACCGCGGCGGGGTGAACGGGCGCCGAGTGAAGGTGTCCGCCTGCGACGACAACGGCTACGGCGTGGCCAACCAGCGCTGCGCCCGTCGACTGGTCGAGGACGACAAGGTGTTCGCCTTCGCGGGCAACAGCATCTACAGCTACAACGCCGCCCGGTACGTCAGCGACAAGGGCGTGCCCGACGTCGGCGGGCAGCCGATCGGGACCGCGTACGAGACGTACCCGCACCTGTACTCGATCTACGGATCGCGCGCGCCACGCGACGGCAAGGTGGGCTGGGACGGCCGGCTGTACGCGAGCACCGAGGTCTACCGCTACTTCAAGGAGAAGCTCGGCGCCCGCACCGCCGCCGTGGTGTCGTACAACCAGGCCGACTCCGCGCGCTACGCGCAGACCGTCGCCGACGGACTGCGCGCCGAGGGCTACACGGTCGTCGAAAAGCAGGTCGACTTCGCGCTGCCGAACTTCGCCGCCGCGGTGGTGGACATGCGCAGCAAGGGTGTCGACATCGTCTTCGACGCGGTGGACACGCGCGGCAACGTCGAACTGTGCAAGGCGATGGACGGCAGCGACCTGCGGGTGACCGCCAAGGTGACCAACGTACAGAACTGGAACGCGCGCGTCGGCGAGGACTTCAAGGCGTCCCCGACCTGCCGCAACAGCATCTACGCGACCGGCAACAGCCGCGGCTACACGGACACCGGGCACGCCGCGGTGGCAGAGTTCCGGGCCGCGATGAAGAAGTACTTCCCCGACCGCGAGGACAAGCTCTCCCAGTGGGAACTGGAGGGCTGGGCCTCGGCGATGTGGCTCACCGACGCGATCGCCTCGTGCGGCGCGAAGGTCACCCGGTCCTGCGTCGAGGGCTTCGTCAACCGCCCCGAGGGCTACGACGCGCACGGCCTGCTGATCCCGGTCGACTTCAAGGCCGAACCGGTCGACCGCGTCGCCGCGCCCACCCGCACCTGCTTCGACGTGGCCCGCTGGCAGGACGGTGCCCCGGGCGGCTGGATCGCCCAGGTGCCGGACATGACCACGAACTGCTTCGACGTACCGTCCCTGCCGTACAAACCGTGAGCCGACCTAACACCCTTCGGCGCGATACCACGGCTCCGGCGTGTCGAGCCCGGTCCCCGGTGGGAGGTCGAGGGGTGCGGCCGGGGTGGGGCCGGGGGCATCGGTCACCGGGTAGGGCAGGGGCACCATGCCGAACGGGCGGCGGTGGTGCGGATCGGGGTTGGGGGCGATCAGGGCCGAACCTCGCACGGGGGCTGCCTTTCGCTGCGCCGGCCCCGAGGTCCCACGCCCCGGCGCCGCGCCCGTCGAACCACGTCGACGGACACCGCGTTCAACGACCGGGCGGGGGCGGAGTGTCGCCGGGTCACTCCGGCGGCCCCGCGCGGGGGCGGATTTCGGCCACGGCCGGCGGGCCCGCGGGATGTCGGCGGCGAGTGCCAGGCTCGGGCGTGGACTACCGAGAGGAGATCGGCGTGTTGCCCCCGATCGAGGAACACGGCGAGTTCACGGCCGTGGTGATCAGGACGGACTACACCGACGACGCGGCGTGGGCCGCCACGGTCGCGGAGTTGTCGCAACGTCCGGATGTCGACGCGGATCTGCTCTTCGTCGAGGATCCCGGCTGGGCGGACGCCGAGCCCGACGACATCGTCGCCACGGCCCGACGGAGCGAGGACACGTTCGTGCTGTTCGTCGCCGACCGGCACACGATGCGCTCCGCCGACCACCGGTTGCTCGCCCTCGACACCCTGCCGGAGGACGAGTACGAGGACCCGGATCCGGTCGACGGCCCACCCCTCCGTGAGTTCCGGACCGTGCCTGCCGGCGTGCACGACGTGCAGGCCAACCTGGCCATCGCGAACCTGTCGTTCTGGGATTACGCCGAACACGCCCGCTCCGAACCCGACGGCGTCTACCACTCCTTCCCGAACTGATTCCGTGGCAGGCCGGAAAACGACGAGCGGAGGTCGACGTGTTGCCCGAGATCGAGCCGCGCCATGAGTACACGGTCGTGGTGATCAGGACCGACTACACCGACGACGTGGCATGGACCGACGTGATGGCCGAGTTGGCGAAACCCTGGGGGCCCGACGACGACCGGCCGGCGATCGTACTCGCCGTCGACGATCGCGTCTGGGCGGACGCCGCGCCGGACGACATCGTCGCCACGGCCCGACGTCGCGAAAACACGTGCGTGGTGTTCGTCGCCGACCGGCACACCATGGGTTGTGACGATCACCCGCTGCTCGCTCTCGACCCCCGATACGACGAGGAGGATCCGGATCCGGTCGACATCGCGTCCCCGCGTGCCCTTCGGATCCTGCCGACCGCCACCCACACCGTGCAGGCCGGCCTGGCCGACGTGAACCTGTTCTTCGCGGAATTCGCCAGGGTCGCCCACGCCGATCCCGACGGCGTCCTGCGGTGCTGAGCATGGGTGTCGTTGCCCGTCAGCGCGGCATCACCGTGCCCCGCAGCACCACGGCGCGCGGGTCGGCCAATACCCCCACATCGGCTCGCGGATCGGCCGAATACACCACCACGTCGGCCGACGCGCCCTCGGCGATCGCGTCCCGGCCGAGCCAGCGGCGGGCCGACCAGCACGCGGCGGACAGCGCGTCGCGGGCCGGGATGCCGGCCGCGACCAACTCCGCGACCTCGTCGGCGACCAGGCCGTGCGGCAGCGAGCCGCCCGCGTCGGTGCCCACGAAGATCGGGATGCCCGCGTCGTAGGCGGCTCGCACCGTGGCATAGCGGTTGGCGTGCAGCGCGCGCATGTGCGCGGCGTAGGTCGGGAACTTGGCGCCCGCCTGGTCGGCGATCCCGGGGAAGGTGGCGATGTTCACCAGGGTCGGCACGATCGCCACGCCCCGCTCGGCGAACAGCGGGATCAGGTCCGCGGTCAATCCGGTGGCGTGTTCGATGCAGTCGATGCCCGCCTCCACCAGGTCCGGGAGCGAGTTCTCGGCGAAGCAGTGCGCGGTGACCCGGGCACCCTCGGCGTGCGCGGCGGCGATCGCCTCCTGGAGGGCGTCCTTGGGCCACAGCGGCGACAGGTCACCGGTGTCCCGGTCGATCCAGTCGCCGACCAGCTTGACCCAGCCGTCGCCGCGCCGGGCCTCCTGGATCACGAACGCGGTCAGGTCACCCGGCTCGATCTCGTGCGCGTAGTTGCGGATGTAGCGCTTGGGCCGGGCCAGATGCCGCCCCGCGCGGATCAGCCGGGGCAGGTCCTCGCGGCCGTCGATCCAGCGGGTGTCGGCGGCCGAGCCCGCGTCGCGCAGCAGCAGCGCGCCCGCGTCCCGGTCGGTGATCGCCTGGCGCTCGGCGGTCGGCGCGTCGACCGCGCCGTGCGCGTCGATCCCGACATGGCAGTGCGCGTCGACCAGGCCGGGCAGTACCCACCCTTCCAATGTGGCGTCGACGGCGAGCGACGTCGGCCGCTCGAAGGTGATCCGCCCGCCGATCACCCACATCTCGTCACGGACATCCTCGGGGCCGACCAGAACGCGGCCCTTCACGTGCAGCACGGTCATGCCGAGACCCTACGACCTGACCACCCCGACCCCACCGCTGCGTACCACCGCCGCCGAGGTCGAGGGCGGGCTTCATCCTCGTTTCACCAGTCCCCGCCTGACCCCCGCGGCCACGGCGGCCGTTCGGGAGTCGACCTCCAGCTTTGCGTAGATGTGCACCAGGTGGGATTTGACCGTCGCCTGGCTCAGGAACAGCGCCTTGCTGATCGCCAGGTTCGACAACCCCTCCGCGACCAGCCCCAGCACCTCGATCTCCCTCGGGCTCAACACCGGTTGCGGCCGGCGCAGTCGGCTCAGCAGGCGGCCCGCGATCCGGGGCGCGAGCGCCGACTCGCCGGCGGCGGCCGTTCGTACCGCCGCCGCCAACTCCTCCGGCGGGGCGTCCTTGAGCAGGTAGCCCAGCGCGCCCGATTCGACCGCGGCCAGGATGTCCGCGTCGGTGTCGTAGGTGGTCAGCACCAGGACGTGCGGGGCGCGGGGCAGCGCCGCGATGGCCGCCGTGGCCGCGTTGCCGTGCATGGCGCCGGGGCCGAAGCGCAGGTCCATCAGCACCACGTCGGGCGCGAGGGAGCCGGCCAACTCGATCGCGCGCTCCGCGGTGTCCGCCTCGCCCACCACCTCGAAGTCGGGCTCGGCCGCCAACACGGCGCGCAGCCCGGCGCGGACGACGGGATGGTCGTCGGCCAACAACAACCGGATCACCGCGCGGCCCTGTCCGCGGGGGCCGGCAGGGTCTCCGGCCAGTCTCGGGCGGGCGCCGGGACGGTCCCGGGGTCGTCGGTCTCAGGCACCGGAAGGGCCCCGGCCCCCTCTCGCGCAGGTGTCGAAAGGCCCTCGGTCCGCTCCCCCGCAGGCGCCGGCAAAGCCCCCGTCCGCTCCCCCGCCGGCACCGGAAACGTCACCGCGATCGCCGCCCCCTGGCCCGGACCCGACTCCACCGTCAGCGCTCCGCCCAGTTCGGCCGCCCGAGTCCGCATTGCCGCCAGCCCGAAGCCGGTGCCGGCGGTTCCGCCCCGATCCGCCCCGACCGGGCGCGCGGCCGGATCGAACCCGCATCCGTCGTCCACCACGTCGAGCGTCACCGACGCCTCCATGTGGCTGAGCGTCACCTCGGCCCGGGACGCGCCCGCGTGCCGCACCGTGTTCCCGAGCGCCGACTGGGCGATCCGCAGCAGCGCCACCTCGACGGCCGTCGGCAGCCCGGCCGCCTCCCCCGTGCGATGGAAGCGCACGTCCAAGTCCGCCTCGGCGGCCGTCCGCGCGCACAGCCGCTCCAGCGCCGCCGGCAGCGAGGAGTCGTCCAACTCCGGCGGCGCCAGCGCCCGGACGAACCGCCGCGCCTCCGCCAGGCTGTCGGTCGCGGTGACGCGCGCCAGCCGTACGTGCCGATCGGCCGCCGTCGGATCCGCCGGCAGCGCCCGCTCGGCCGCGCGCAGCAACAACTGGATGCTGCTGAAGCCCTGCGCGAGCGTGTCGTGGATCTCCCGGGCCAGCCGCTCCCGCTCCGCCAACACCCCCGCGCGCCGCTCCGCCGCCGCGAGCGAGGCCCGGGCCGCGACCACGTCCTCCACGAGGCGGCGCCGCGCCTCGCTCTCCCGGTGCAGCGCCTGGTAGCCCAGCACGGTGGCCACCGCGACCGCCGCGCCCAGCAGCGGACCGAGCACCATGCCCAACGACACCGCGCCGCGATGGGCCGCGTAGCCCCCGACGGCGATCACCGCGAGCCCGCCCACCACAGGCAGCGCGACCCGTACCGGCAGCAGGTGCGGAACCAGGAAGAACAATGGGAAGGCGAACCAGATCCCCTCCGCCGTGAGCGCGTACAACCCGCACCAGGACAACGTCAGCGCGCCCAGCCACCACACCGAGGCTCGCCGCGACGGCCCCACCGAGGGGGTCAGGTTGCCCACCACGTACACCGCGGCCGTGACCGCGGCGGCGATCGGGATCAGCGCGGTCCGTACCGCGGAGGCGTCGGTGCCGACGAGGGCGCGCAGCGCGGCCACCGCGAGCAGCAGCGCGACCAGCGCATGCATACAGGCGCGGAGCGTGCGGGGCACGGAGACGGGGTTCGGGATACCGGCGTACATATCGGGTCAAGGCTAACCGGGGCGGGTGGAGCAGCCATCGATCAAAAGGTTGACCGGGGCCGGTCAACCCGATCGATGACGTGGAAGCGGCCGGCGACCAGGCTTGGCGTTGTGTTCGTAGCGTTGCGGGACCTCGTGTTCGCCCGGGGGCGGTTCGCCCTGATGATCGTCACCGTGGTGCTGGTCACCGCGCTGGTCGGGTTGGTGTCCGGGCTGACCGTGGGGCTGGGGCGGGCCAATACGTCGGCGATCGACGCGCTGCCGGCCGATCGGCTCGCGTTCGCCGCGCCCGCCCCCGGACAGGGTGTCTCGTTCGCCGACTCGACCGTGGAGCAGGCGCAGTGGCAGCGCTGGGCGGAGCAGCCCGGGGTGCGCTCGGCCGCGCCGCTCGGCATCGCGATGACCCGGCTCGGGGTCGGTACGCGGACCACCGCCGCGGCGGCGTTCGGCGTGGAGCCGGGTGGGCCGATGGCCCCCGCCGGGCTGGCCCCCGGGACGGTGGTGTTGTCCCGGGGCCTGGCCGACGAGCTGCGCGTACGGGTCGGCGAGCGGCTGACCGTGGGCGCGGACACCGTGCTGACCGTCGCCGCCGTGGTGTCGGGATCCTCGTACAGCCACGCGCCGGTCGCGTGGACCACCCTCGCCGACTGGCAACCGCTGCGCCCGGGACCGCGGCGCGGCGGCCCGCACGCGACGGTGATCGTGCTCGACCTGGCCGGCGGGCACACCGGGGCGGCGGACCGGGCGATCGGCACGCGCAGCACCTCGATCGGCGACGCCCGGAAGGCGATCGGGTCGTACACCGCCGAGAACGGCTCGCTGCAGCTGATGCGCGGGTTCCTGTTCGCCATCTCGGCGCTCGTGGTCGGTGCGTTCTTCACCGTCTGGACCATCCAGCGGGCGGGCGACGTGGCGGTACTCAAGGCCCTCGGCGCACCCACCGGCTACCTGCTGCGCGACGCGCTCGGCCAGGCGTTCCTGGTGCTGCTCGCGGGCACCACCGTCGGCATCGGCGTCGCCGCGCTGTTCGGTGCGGTCGCACCGGCGGGGGTGCCGTACGTGGTGGACCCCTCGACCACGGTCCTGCCGGGGGCGGTGTTGATCCTGCTCGGCATGGTCGGCGCGGGACTCGCGGTGCGTCGGGTGACCTCGGTCGACCCGCACACCGCGCTCGGCGGGATCCGGTGAGGTGTACGGCGATGAACCACCCACCGATGAACCGCACGGCGAGGAACCACACGGCCATGGCCCCGCAGCCCGATTCCCCCACGCCCGAGAAGAGGCCCGCCATGCACCCGTCCCCCGGCCTGGAACTCGCCGACGTGACGCTCACCTATCCCGACGGCGACGGTCGGCTGACCGCGCTGGACCGGGTCTCGCTGGCGGTGCCGCCCGGGACGTTGACCGCCGTGGTCGGGCCGTCGGGGTCCGGCAAGTCGAGCCTGCTCGCCGTCGCCGCCACGCTGACCACGCCGGACACGGGCCGCGTGTCGATCGCCGGCCTGGACGCGGTGGCCCTGCGGCCGGCCGAGCGGGCCCGATTGCGCCGGAGCACCATCGGGATCGTGTTCCAACAGCCGAACCTGCTCGCCTCGTTGACGTGTGTCGAGCAGCTTCAGGTGATGGCGCACCTGGCCGGCGGCAGTGCGCGCAAGGCCCGCGCCCGGGCGCTGGAACTGCTCGACCGGGTCGGCCTCGCGGACCGGGCGGAGCATCGCCCGCACCGGCTCTCCGGCGGCCAGCGGCAGCGGGTGAACATCGCCCGGGCGCTGATGCACGAGCCGAGCGTGCTCCTGGTCGACGAACCCACCGGCGCGCTGGACCACGAACGCGGTGCGGCGATCGTGGCGTTGCTCGCCGACCTGACCCGCACGAGCGGCGCGGCCACGGTCCTGGTCACCCACGACCGCAGCCACCTGCCGCACGCGGACCGGGCGGTGGAACTGATCGACGGCCGGCTGCGCGCGCTCGCGACGGCGTAGCGCCCGGTGCCGGGCGGCTTCGCGCGCCGCCGGCTACTCCCCCGCCTCCGGCCGCCACGCGCTCGACCCCGATCCCGACGCCGACCCGCCCGACCCGGCGTCCGGCCGCCACGCGCTCGACCCGGACAGGCTCGGCTCCGCGTCCGCGGCCCGCCACGCACTCGATCCGCCGGTAATGCCCGGCAGGCTCGGCGAGCCCGGCCCGTCCGGACCGCCGGGAATCACCGGCCAGTTCGGATCGACGACCGCGCCGCCGCCGTCCGGGTTGCGCCGGTCGAAGTAGCTCTGCAGCGAGGCCGCCTGCTCCGCGTACCACTGCACCTGCTTCTCGTGCAGCGTGCGCAGCGAGTCGGCGGCCAACTCCGGGAAACGCGCGCCCAGATCCTGCGCGAGCAGCAGGCATGCCAGCGCGTCGCCGTCGGCGGTGTGCGCGTCGGTGAGCACCACCTCGTAGAACGCGCTGGTGGCCGCGAGGGTGCGCTTGCCCTTGCGGTAGCGGTCGAGCTGCTTGTCGATCACCAACGGGTCGATGATCGGTGCGGTGTACGGAAGTTGCGGCAGATTGTGGCGGTGCAGCTCGGCCTGCAGGATGGTCAGGTCGAACGGCGCGTTGTAGATCGCGATCGGGGTGCCGGCGGCCAGGTATTCGGCCATCGCCTCGCCGATCTCGGCCAGGCACAGGGCGGGTTGCCGTCCCTCGGCCCGGGCGCGCGCGGTGTCGATCCCGTGGATCGCGGTCGCCTCGGCGGGAATCTCCCGCTCCCCCGGGTCGATCAACCACGACCGCCGGGTGCCGGTCGAGTCCACCAGGGCGGCGGTGACGATGAAATCGGTCAGCGGATCGACTCCGGACGTCTCCACATCGAACGCGGCCATCGGCCCCCGGTGCCAGCCGTCGTGATTGCCGCGCGGCGGCGCGGCGGGCTTCGGCTCGCCGCAATCGGCGCAGTACGTAACCCACTTGCCGTCCCGGCGGATCAACAGCCCGTCGCCGGCCTTGACATAGGTCGTGCACGTGGCACAGGTCGCGCCGAACTTGTTCGTTGCCATGGGGTGCCCTTTTCCGATCGCGGATCAGATTCACGTCGTCACTGCCCGAAACGCTAGTGCCCGGGTACGACGCGATCCGCACGAGCCGTCGCCAGTCGGCGCAACAGCGGCCGCTCGGCGGTGGTCCACGCGGTGCTCGTGAGCAGGTACAGGCCGACCGCGAGCGGCACGAACGCGGCGGTCAGGACCGTGGCGAAGGGCATCCACCGCAGCAGGGCGGGGGTGTTCGGCACCGCGGCGGCCCGGCGGTACTGGAGCCACGCCACGCCCGCGATCAGCACGGTCAGGGCGAGCAGTACGGGCGTATGCGGCCCGCCGAGGCCGGCCACCGGGTGCAGGCCGAGCGGCGCGCCCGCGAGGGTGTGGCCGAGGAGGTCGCGGTCGCCATCGAAGAGCCGGTAGGTCAGGAACAGGAACGGCAGTCCGGCCAGGGCCGGAAGTACGCCGGCGAACATCGAGGTACCGGATCGCCGGTGCAGCGCGCCGAGTTCGCGGGCGAGCCGCTGCGGATCCCGGGCGTACCTCCGGCGCAGCCGCTCGACCTGCGGGGCGAGCCGGACGCGGGCCACCTCGGCGCGGGCCTGGGCGTAGACCGGCGGGACGAGGACGAGCCGGACACACGCGGTGAACACGACCACGGCGCCGGCCACCGAGCCGGTGCCGAGCAGCGGCGCGAGCGCGTCGGCGAGGGTGAGCAGGGCGTCGTGCGCGACGCCGAGGACGGGGATGCCGAACATGGGAAGGGCCTTCCGTGACGCGGGAATCGGGATGCGTCGGGCGGCCGTGCCGAAATCACCGGACCGGGATCGGGATCGGAAGCGCAAGCGTGACCGGGTGCAGGAGCGGGTGCGCGGGCCGGCGCCGGAGCTACGCGATGCCGAAGCGGTCGGGTCGGCGGTGGGCCGCCGGGCCCGTTCCCGGCGCTCGGGGCCGTGCTCGACCCGGCCCGTCGGGGTCGCGCGAGGGCAGGAAGGCCAGCCGGTCGGCCTGTCTGCGCAGCGCCGCGCCGCGCACCTGCGCCCACTCGGCGGAGGGCGCCCAGGCCGCGGCGGCACCGGCCAGCGCGAGGACGACGGTCATCGCGACGGCGACCAGGGCGGGCAACGCCCCGTCCACGAACAGCCCGAGGCCGATCAGCGCGAACAACGCCGCGAGCGGCGATGTCGACGCGGTGATCCGACCCTGGCGATACATGCACATCATCCTATTCCGCCCGACCGCCCCACACGCAGCCCCGAGCCGACGAATTCCGCCCGCTCCGACGGCGGGCGGGTGTGCCAGGATGACCCCCGTGCGCGTGCTGCTAGGGGACGGCTTCGGGGTGACGTCACGTCAGATCGCGGTGGCGGTCGGGCGATCGGGGCACGAGCCGGCGGTGTTGGCGCCGCCCGGTCGGCCGATCCCGGGTCGCCCCCGGTCGGTGACGAGGGTGTACGAGGTGCCCGCCTTCGGCACGGATCCGTGGGCTTGGCTGGCCCGGGCGGAAACGGTGCTCGGGGCCGAGCCGTACGACGTGCTGCTACCCACCGACGAGCACGTCGCGGTGCTGGCCCGGGCCCCGGAGCGGATCACCGCGCACAAAGTGGCCCTGGCCGTACCGTCGTTCGCCGCGCTGCGCCGCGTCGCGGACCGCGCCTCGGCGGCAAGCACGCTGACCGAGATCGGCATGCCGCAGCCCGCCGGGACGGTGGTGGTGCACACCGCCGAGGAACTGCGCCAGGTCGCCGACCCGCCGCTCTACGTCAAGACCCTGCTCGGCTCGCATCGGGTCGAGCGGCGCGAACAACTGCTCCGCCTGGCCGACGAATTGGACCGCGCCGGCGCGTTCGTGGACGGCGCCGGGGTGCTGGTGCAGGAGCCCGCCGCGGGTCCGGTCCTGTCCGCCCAGGCGGTGTTCGAGCACGGCCGACTGGTCGCGGTGCACGCGTACGAGCATCTGCACGGCCCGGCGGTGCGGCGCAGCGTGGTCGCCCCCGACATCCGCGAACAGGTGGCCATGCTCGGCGGCCACCTCGGCTGGCACGGCGCCCTGTCCCTGGACGCCGTGCGCACCACGTCGGGCCCGGCCTGGCTGGACGTCCGCCCCCATCTGGCCGAACCGGGCAACGCCGCCGCGAGCGGCACGGACCTGGTCGCCGCGCTGATCGCGGTCTCCCGGGGCGAAACGCCACCCTCGATGCCATGGGGCCGCCCCGACGTCCGCACCCGGCAGGCCCACGCGGGCGTATGGACCGCCGCCCGAGCCGGCCGCCGCCGCGCCGCACGGGAAATACTCCGCATCGCACTACGCCTCGAGCCCTACCGCGACACCGCGGAAGAATCCCTGAGCCTGCGCCGGGAACCCCGCCGAATCCCCGGCGCCCTGTGGTCCGCCACCACCGCCCTCACGTTCCCCACACACACCCTCACCCGCATCACCCACCAGGAATCCCAATCCACCCTGACCCCCACCACCTGGCGCCGAATCCTCGCCGGCCCACCCCCACCCACCCCCGAACCCTGAACCTCACCCACACACAACGCGGGACGTCGGCGGCCCGCTACAAACGAATGCGCCACCCCGCAACCCCACCCCACAAATCCCGCGACCCCCTCGATGCACGCGGACAGCCCGGCCGCTGCTGTTCCTGGATCCGGAGGATCGGCGCCATCATGGCCGCCTTCCGACCCGCAGCCTCCCCGGACGAATTGCGCTTCGAGTACCCCGAGTCACAGGCCTGTGCCGCGCTCGCGGCGTTCGAGATGGATCTCGATGAACACGGCAACCTTGGCCCGGAGCGCCCACGGGTCAAAGGGCTTGACGATGTAGTCGACAGCTCCCGCCGAGTAGCCGCGGATCGAATGTGCGGCATCGAGACCCATCGCGGTCAAAAAAATAATGGGGATGCTGCGCGTTCGGGACCGTCGTTTGATGTGGGCCGCGGTCTCGTACCCGTCCATGCCCGGCATCTGCACGTCGAGGATGATCACCGCGAAGTCGTCGTGGTCGAGCAGGGCCCTGAGCGCCTCATGCCCCGACCTGACGGAGACCACGTCATAACCCGGCGCGGCGACGACCTCCTCCAGCGCCAGGAGGTTGTTCGGCTGGTCGTCGACCAGCAGGATCTTGGGTTGTGCCCCGCCGGTCGGATCCGCAGGGCGCGGCCAATTCCGTTCCAACGCGGCAAGTTGCCGTTCCAGCATGTCGCAACGTGCCTCGGCGTCCATCCCCCGGCGTCGGGCGGTTTCCAACTCGGCCGACAGCCTGCCCACCTGCATCGCGAGCACGTCATGCTCCGATTCAAGGACGGTGTGGTGTGGAGGCGGCTCCGATCCGACCCAGGTCGCCTCAAGCCGCGTCAGCCGCGTCTCGAGTTCGACTATTCGGTGACTGCGGTCGAGGAGGGCGTCGCCGATCACCCCCTCCTCCACGGTCGAACGACGGGCGTCCAACTCGGCTTCCGCGAGTTGCAGTTCGAGAGCGGCCTTGACCGGGCCGGCCGCTACTCCGCTGTGTCGCAGCGCTGCCCGATGAAGGCGTCGCACGCGCGCGACCTCGTCCGGAGACAGCGGCTGTTCCTGACACTCGCCGACATCGTCCAGAAGTTCGGCGACGAACTTCCACGGCGGGATGCGTGCGCCGCTGAGGAACCGGGAGATGCTCCCGGCGTCGCGGAAGCGCTGTGCGCCGTAGCCGCGGACGGAGATGTCCAGCAAGCCGAACAGGTGCCGGAGTGCCTCGACGAAGTCGCGGCACTCCTTGGTGATTCCTGCGTCCAAGGGGCGGAGTGATCCCATACGATCCCTCGTCAGTCACGGACGGAAGGCAGGCGAGTCGGTTCCCCGGTCGGGTTCCCCGCGACAGGAGTGGAGCACCCGTGCCCCGGACCGACGATGCGGTCGAAGAAACCCACCGCAAACCCGAACACCGTGGCGCCATAGAGCACCGACTGCGAGTGGCCGGAGCCGGACATCGCGGTCAGTACACCACCCCCGGCGCCGGTCAACCCCGCAAGGAGGAAGACGAGGGCTGCCCGCAGGGATAACAAAGGATGGGTCATGTTCTCTTCTCGGTCCGTCGACGTGCGCGGCCGAACCTTGCCGGATGCCGCGCCTGAGGACACGATTCTCGATCGACCGCCGCATGTTGCAGGCCCCGCAACGGAGTTCGGCCAACGTTCGGCAACGAGCCGGCAACACCCCGACGGTGCCGCACCGTACGCCGATTCCCTGCTCAGGCGTCCAGCCACACCTCGGGCACACCTGAAGCGCCGCTCGCACCTTCGCCGAGTCGTACCCGCCAGTCACCGAGACACGGTCCTCCTCGATCGTGGGCCCGGGTTCGACCCGTCGTCGTGTCCAGGTTCAGGGGACGGATTGCAGATGGGTCGAGGCTAGCCGAGCAGAATCGGCCCGCGCGGCAGAAGAACGGCAAACGCCGGACATCTGCACCAACCGCCGGCCGGCCGTCTTCGAGCGGATCCGGGCTTACGGGACGGCCCGAGGAGCGGGTGCGGGCGCGCCGTAGCTCGCCGATCTCGGCGAGGCGCGAACTCCTGTACAGCGCGACTCCTCCGGAAAGGCTCGCCAGACCGCGCCGGACGGGTGATGGCGCCGGCGTGATCCACGCCCCCCGGGTACGGCTCGGCCCGGGTTCCGCCGCGCGAGCCGCTCACCCCAGCAGCGACTCCACCAGCGCTCGGACCGACAGCACGAACAGTCGGTCGCCGTCGGTGACGTTGTTCAGGCTGTCCGCCAGTTCCGGGTCGTCGTGGGCCAGCTCGGCTCGCCACTCGTCCACCGCCGGCGGTTCGGCCGCGCTGTTCTCCAGGGCCCGCTCCAGCATCACGAAGCCGGCGACCTGGTACTGCACCGCCTGGACCGCCTCGCCCGCCCGCGCGCCCCGCAGGCCGGCCGCCGTCATCTCGTGCACCAGCGCCTTGCGGGCGGGCAACATCATCAGTGACTCCAGGCCGCGCTCGCGGACCAGGCCGACCAGGTGCGGGCGCTCCAGGATCATCCGCCGGGTCGATCGCGCGATCGACACGACCCGCTCGACCGGCGTGCTCCCGTCCACCGAGATCGCGCCCATCTCCGCGATCACCCGATCCACCAGTTGGTCGACCAGCACGTCGCGGTTGCCCACGTGCCAGTAGATCGAGGTGACCGCCACGCCCAACTCGGCGGCCAGTTTGCGCATGCTGAGGTTCTCGATACCGGATTCCATGACGAGACGCATGGCGGTGTCGAGCACGGTGTCTCGCGTGATCCTGTCCATCACGTCCCATTCTCGCGCCCCGGGCCGCCGGCCCGATACACGGTCAACCGGGCCGCAGGTCTTTACCTCGCCGACCTACCGGTGTAACAGTGTTACAGAGCAACCGGCACCACTGCGCACGAGATCGCGACAACGGGGGTCGACGACCCGCGCGCAGCCCTCGCACGAGCACCCGAGCACCGAGCACAGGCGCAAGCACACGCACGAGCACGGCACGAGCGGAAGAGGTGAGGTACGTGGCACGCATTCGGTACGGCGCCCGGCCGGCGGAGGCGCTGAAGAAGTCCTCCCGGGAACGGTCCAGCCTTCCGGAGATCTGGTCCACCGGCGTGATGGCGATCTGGGAGACCGACCCCGAGGTGATCGCGGCCGTACTGCCGCCGCCGCTGGTGCCCGCCGACCGGCCGCTGGTCCGGGCGAACATCTCCGGCTGCGACATCAACGGCTACCCGCTCGGCGCGGGCGCGATCGCGGTGCGCTGCAAGCACGGCGACATCGAGGGCGACTACACGCTGACCATGCCGATGACCACCGAGCGTGCCGTGATCGGCGGCCGGGAGGTGTTCGGCGAGCCGAAGAAGCTGGCCGACGTCAAGGTCGAGCGCGACGGCGACTCCGTCGTGGCCACCGTGAACCGGATGGGCGTCACCTACATCGAGGTCCGCGGCACGGTCGGCGAGGAACTGCCGCTGCCCGAGCCCCGGCAGACGCTCAGCTTCTACTACAAGTTCCTGCCCGCCGTGGACGGCGACGGCTTCGACGCAGACCCGCTCCTGGTCCACGTCACCCGCAACGAGCGCACCCGCAGCGCACACACCGTGACCGGCGAGGTGATCCTGCGCGACTCGGACTTCGATCCCGTCGCCGACCTTCCGGTCCGCAGGCTGATCTCGATCACCCTCAGCGAGCGCACCTCCGACCAGCAGGGTTTCGTCGCCGAGCGGGTCAAGGCCGACCTGGTGCTGCCGTACATCCACCAGCGCTACGACGACGTGCAGCAGATCACCGACGACCCGCCGCCCGCCACGAAGTAGCACGCCGCAGACACGGCAACGGCAGCGACGACAAACAGACGACAAGGGAACGGGACACATGCTGCAGGAATTCGACGGCAGAGTCGCCGTCGTCACCGGCGCCGCGAGCGGCATCGGGCTCGCGATGGCCGAACGGTTCGCCGCCGAGGGCATGAAGGTCGTGCTCGGCGACATCGAACAGGGCGCGCTGGACAAGGCGGTCGCGCGGATCACCGATGCGGGCGGACAGGCGTTCGGACACGTGGTGGACGTGTCGGTGCGCGAATCCGTATTCGCGCTGGCCGACGCCGCGTTCGAACACTTCGGCGCGGTGGACGTGTTGTGCAACAACGCGGGAATCGGGTCCGGCTCCGAGGGCAAGATGTGGGAGCACGACCCCAAGGACTGGGACTGGTGCTTCGCCGTCAACGTGTTCGGCGTCTTCAACGGCATCCAGGCGTTCGTCCCGAGGATGCTCGCGCAGGACACCCCCGGGCACATCGTCAACACCTCCTCCGGCGACGGCGGCATCGCCCCGCTGCCGAACGCTTCGGTATACGCCACCACCAAGGCCGCCGTGGTCACCATGACCGAGGCGCTGTACGCGCAACTGGGCCAGGTACGCGCCAAGTTGGGCGCGTCCGTGCTGTTCCCGGGACCGAAGATGTTGCGTACCGGCCTGTGGGAGTCGTACCGCAACCGGCCCGAGCGCTTCGCCAAGTCGGTACCGCGCAAGACTCCCTACAACACGCTCGACGCGTGGGAGAAGGCGATGCGCGACGCGGGGCGGGAGATCGAGTTCACCCCGGTCGAGTCGGTCGCTGCCGACGTGCTCGACGGCATCCGGGAGAACCGGTTCTGGATCCTGCCCGCGAGCGAGCACAGCGACGCCCAGATCACCGCACGGTCGCGCAGCATGCTCGACCGCAGCAACCCCTCGTACCTCGAGACCTTCGTCCTGGACAAGTGAGCGACGATGACTGAGCAAGCGACGACCGAACTCACCACTCCCTACACGATCATCTCCTCGGACACCCACGCCGGCCTGCCCACGGAGCTGTATCGCGACTACCTCGCCACGAAGCACCACGCGGCGTTCGACCAATTCATGTCCGAGCGCGAGGCGCAGCTCAAGGCGATCACCGATCTGGGCGTGCGCAACGAGGACTTCGCGGCGAACTGGTTCGAGACCAACGAGGAGGTGCTGCGCAGCGGTTGGGAAGTGGACCGGCGCGACCTGGAGTTGGACAAGGACGGCGTGGTCGGCGAGGTGATCTTCCCGGACGCCGACGCGGTCGAGTCGCGTACGTGTGTGCCGTTCGGCGCGGGCCTGGGCCTGTCCGGTGACCTGGATCCCGAACTGGGCCTGGCCGGCGCGCAGGCGCACAACCGCTGGCTGGCCGAGTTGTGCAAGACCAGCCCGGAGCGGCGGCGCGGGGTCGCGCTGATCCCGATCACCGCGGCTTTGGACGACGTACTCAAGGAGATCCGCCGGATCAAGGCCGACGGCCTGGGCGCGGTGATGATCCCGGCGATGTGGATGAACCAGACGCCGTACCACGACCGCAGGTACGACCCGGTGTGGGCGCTGTGCGAGGAGCTGGAGCTGCCGGTGGTCACCCACTCGGGTCCGGCCGACCGCGAGGCGTACGGGAACCACCTGGGCATCTACGTCACCGAGGTCACCTGGTGGCCGTCCCGGCCGCTGTGGTTCCTGCTGTGGTCCGGCGTGTTCGAGCGGTTCCCGAGGTTGCGGTTCGGGGTGACCGAGGCGGGCTGCTGGTGGGTGGGCAACCTGCTGTGGTTCACCGACCGGCTGCTGCTCGGCTCGCGCGGCGCGGCCAAGTTGGCCGGGTTCGAGGAGATCAAGCTGCTCCCGAGCGAGTACTTCGACCGCAACTGCTTCATCGGCGCCTCGAACACCAAGCGCCGCGAGATCGGCATGCGCTACGAGATCGGCATCGGCAACATCTGCTGGGGTAACGATTTCCCGCATCCGGAAGGCACCTGGCCGGAGACGCTGAACATCCTGCGCAAGACGTTCTCCGACGTGCCGATCGCCGAGACGCGCGTGATGCTCGGCGAGGCGGTCGCGGATGTGTACGGCTTCGACCTGGCCGCGCTGAAGCCGCACGCCGAGCGGGTCGGGGTCACCCCCGCGACACTCGGCCAGGTGAACGCGGACGGTTCGGCGAAGGACCTGACGACCAAGTGGGCCGCCGCCGCCGAGATCGGCCGGCACTGGCTCACCGGACACGACACGGGCGCCGCGATCAACCCGAACGCGCCGGCCCAGGAGGTCTGATCCCCGATGACCGAGCGCACCACCCCGCCCGCCGTCCCGGGCGGCCCCCCGTTCACCGACCTGCCCGAGCGATACACGGTGATCTCGGCCGACTGCCACGGCGGCGGCGAGATCCACGGCTATCGCGACTACCTGCCGGCCCGTCTGCACGCCGAGTTCGACGCGTGGGTGGCCGGCTACGAGATCCCGTACCCGGACCTGAAGGGCGATCTGGGTCCGCGCAACTGGGACTCCGATCGACGGCTGCGCGACCTGGAGGCGGACGGGGTGGTCGCGGAGGTGATCTTCCCGAACACCGTGCCGCCGTTCTTCCCCAAGCCGTCGCTGACCGACCAGCCGCCCGCCGCGAACGCCGGTGACCTGGCGCTGCGTTGGGAGGGGCTGAAGGCGCACAACCGTTGGATGGTCGACTTCTGCGCGGCGGCTCCCGGACGCCGCGCGGGCATCGTCCAGATCATGCTGCACGACATCCCGGCGGCGGTGGAGGAGATCCGCTGGGCCAAGGAGGCGGGGCTCACCGGCGGCGTGCTGCTGCCCGGCACCCCGCCCGGCTCCGGCCTGGTGCCGATGTTCGACTACGCGCACTACGAGCCGCTGTGGCGGGTGTGCGAGGAGTTGGGCATGCCGCTCAACCACCACACCGGCTCGGCGGCGCCGCCGGCCGGGGACACCGACGTGGACAAGGTGGTGTTCCTGACCGAGGTGTCCTGGTGGGCGCACCGCGCGTTCACCCACCTGGTGGTCTCCGGCGCGATGGACCGCCACCCCGATCTCCAGTTCGTCTTCACCGAGCAGGGCACCGCCTGGATCCCGGAGGAGACCCGGCGGCTGGACTACTACTGGCACCGGATGAGCACCGCGGTCGGCTCCCAGGAGTACGAGTGGGGCAGCGAACTGGTCGGCCGGATGGCGCTCAAGCCCAGCGAGTACTGGGCCCGGCAGTGCCACGTCGGGGCCAGCTTCCAGCGTCCCGCCGAGGCCAAGCTGCGCTACCAGGTGGGCGTGGACCGGGTCATGTGGGGCAGCGACTACCCGCACAAGGAGGCCAGCCACCCGTTCAGCCGCGAGGCGCTCCAGCTCACTTACAACGGCATCGACCCGGTCGAGGTCGCGGCCATGGTCGGCGGCAACGCGGCGAAGCTGTACGGCTTCGACCTCGACGCGCTGGCCCCGATCGCGGCCCGGGTGGGCCCGAGGGTCGAGCAGGTCTGGGCACCGCTCGCGCCGGAGGACATCCCGGTCGGCGCGGACAAGTGCCCGGCGTTCGTCGGGGTGACCGGCGTCAAGCCGTAGGGCCGGTCGAGCCGGGTCGGCGCCGGCCGAGCCTGTCGGTGGCGGGAGTGGAACCCTCGTTCCGCTCCCGCCACCGGGGGTGTGACGCCTTGCACAGGGCTTCGTACCGGCGGGCGGGCGATTTTTCCGGTGAATCGTGTCGGCACGGCTTAGAGTCCGAGCCATGACTCGACCGGACTGGGCTCCAGAGCACATCGACATCACGCGCGCCAGCGTCGCCCGCGTCTACGACTACGCGCTCGGCGGCGCGCACAACTTCGCGGTCGACCGCGAGGCCGCGGAGCTGGTCACCCAGGCGATGCCCGAGTTGCGCGACGTGCTGCGCGGAAACCGGGTCTTCCTCACCCGCGCCGTCCACCACCTGTTGGACCTGGGCATCCGGCAGTTCCTCGATCTGGGCTCGGGCATCCCGACCGTGGGCAACGTGCACGAGATCGCACACAAGGCCGACCCGGACGCGCGTGTGGTGTACGTGGACAACGACCCGGTCGCGGTCGCGCACAGCCAACTGCTGCTCGCGGACAACCCGAACGCGACCGTGGTGGGCGCCGACCTGACCGATCCGGCCAAGGTGATCGACTCGCCCGAGGTGCGCAAGCTGATCGACTTCTCCCAGCCGGTCGGCGTGCTGATCGTGTCGGTGCTGCACTTCCTGCCGGACGAGGCGGACCCCGTCGGCGTGGTGCGCCAGTACATGGACGCCACCGTCCCCGGCAGCCACCTGGCCCTGTCCCACGCGCACCGCAGCGAGGAGCGCCCGGCCGGGATGGACCGCGCGCTCAGCGAGTACTCGTCCAACGTGCAGCAGATGCACGCCCGTTCGCATGACGGGATCCTGGCCATCTTCGGCGGACTGGAACTGCTGCCCGCCCGCCTGGTTCCGGTCGACGTGTGGGGCCCCGAGGGCCCGCTCGGCGACCCGGCGGTGAAGCTGCCTCAGCTGGCGGGCGTCGCGGTCAAGGCCTGAGCGGCCGGCACCGGGTTGTAGAACTCGCGCTGCCCGACCACCAGACCGTCCCGAAAGGTCAGCACCGCGATGTAGGTGTTGGCGTAGGGCCGGTCCGTGGTCCGGGCCCGACCCGTCCCGGTGAACTCGACGATCACGGTGTCCGGGTCCACGCAGTCGTGGACCCGGGTCACCGTCAGGCTCAGCTCGAAGACGCCGAGCGCGATGGCGAGGTAGGTCTCCACCGCGGCCCGGCCCTCGATCCGCACCGGCGGCGCGGCGTAGGGGAATTCGAGCACGACGTCGGGGTGGTAGCAGGCCACCTGGGCGGCGCGGTCGCCGGCGCCGACGGCGGCGAGCAGCCGTTCGGCGACGCGGGTGTGGTGCGCGCGGCGTGCCTCGGCCGGTTCGGTCGAATGCGTGGTCATGGCCGCACCCTGGCGCAGATCGGCCCGCGATGGAAGATCGCCTCCGCGTGGGATCAGGCCGCGGCGGGTTCGCACCGCGCGGGTTCACGCGGTGGCCGGTTCACGCTGCGGCGGGTTCACCGTCCGTGACGGGCACCACGTTCGTCTCGGGCAGCAGGAGCAGGCAGGTCGCGCTCACCGTCGCCGCGCCCGCCAGATAGGCCGCGACGCCCCACGGTGTGCTGTCCCCGCGGGCCAGTTCGGTGGCCACCATCGGGGTCAGCGCGCCGCCGAGCACCCCGCCCAGGTTGTACGCGGTGGACGCGCCGGTACACCGCACCCGCGGCTCGAACAGCTCGGACAGGTACGCCCCGACCACCGAGAACATCGCCATGAACGCGACCAGCGTGCCCAGGCATCCCAGGGTCATCCACATCGGCTCGCCGGTGGCCAGCAGGCCGAGCATCGGGAACGCCCACAGGCCCATCCCCGCGCAGCCCACCAGGCACATCGGCTTGCGCCCGTACCGATCGCCCACCACGGCGAACAGCGGGGTGACCAGGGCCATCCCGGACACCGCGATCATGATGCAGGCCAGCATCGTGGTGCGGCCCACCGTCGGCCGGTCGTCGGCGTACTGCAGGGACCACGTGGTGGTCAGGTAGAAGCCCACGTAGCCGCAGGCCAGCGCCCCCGCGGCGAGCAGGACCAGGCGCCAGTGCCCGCGCAGGACCTCGACGACCGGACTCGCCGAGGTCTCGTTGCCGGCCACCAGCGCCCGAAACGCGGGCGTCTCCTCGACCGAGGCGCGCAGCAGCAGCCCGCCGGTCGCAAGCACCCCGGCGAACAGGAACGGCACCCGCCAGCCCCACGCGTGGAACTGCGCGTCGGTCAGCGACCCGGACAGGATCAACATCAGCCCGTTGGCGAGCAGGAACCCGATCGAGGGGCCGGCCTGGGGAATCCCGGCCCACAACGCCCGCCGCCCCGGCGGTGCGTGCTCGGCGGCCAGCAACACCGCGCCGCCCCACTCGCCGCCCACGCCGAAGCCCTGGCAGAACCGGAACACCACCAGCAGGATCGGCGCGGCCACGCCGATCCGCTCGTAGGTCGGCAGCAGCCCGACCAGCACGGTGGCCACACCGGTCAGGACGAGCGACACCACCAGGACCGGCCGCCGCCCGCGCCGATCGCCCAGGCGCCCGAACACCACCGCACCCAGCGGGCGCGCGACGAACCCGACCGCGTAGGTCGCGAACGCGGCGAGGGTGCCGGCGATCGGCGAGAAGCCGGGAAAGAACAGCGGCCCGAGCACCAGGGCGGCGGCGGTGCCGTAGACGAAGAAGTCGTAGAACTCGATCGCGGTACCGACGAAGGACGCCGCCGCGATCCGGACCATGGAGACATTTCGAGTCACACCCCGCCCAACGACCGGGTGGGGACGTGGTCACCCACGCGGCGGTCACCCGTCCGGCGCGGTCTGGCGAGCCTTTCCGGAGGAGTCGCGTTGTACAGGAGTTCGCGCCTCGCCGAGATCGGCGAGCCACGGCGCGCCCGCGTCGTCGCCCACGTGGCCGAGGGACCAGGCCGGGTTCTGGCACATCGCGGTTTGCACGATCTGGGTGCCCGGCAGGGTGATCGGCCAGCACAGCAGGTGTCCGGCCAGCCACCAGAACTTGCCGAGCACCGCCACCGAGAGATCGTCCTCGCCCGGCGGCCGATCACGGTACTCGTGCCGATACCAGGTGCGCACCACCTGCGGCCAGCTCTGCTCGGCGATCACCGTGCCGTCCCGATCGCGCAGCGGCCCGTTGCGGAACTGCACGTCCCGCGCGATCCGATGGGTCACCCGCAGGCCCAGCGCGCGGCGCACCGGGGTGAGCAGGATCGTCACACCACCGCACACCGACCACGTGAGCATCGACGGCCACAGGCCGAAGACCAGGAACAACACCGCACCGGCAACACCCAGCGGCAGCCCCACCGCCCGCGCCGCGACCGGTTCCGCGTAGACCTTCAGCGGCGTGATCGGGACCCGGAAGACCGTGTCGGGCGTGGTGCCGTAGCGCGACTCGTCGAAGTCGAGCGCGCGCGCCCGACGATAGGTCCGGGTCTGGAACCAGGGCAGCGCCAGAGACGACACCGCGCCGGCCACACCGACCACAAACCAGGGCAGGGACACATCGTGAAGCTCCATCGCCACGTCACCCCTCCGCGCGTCGATGTCTCCACGGTCGCCCATGACGGCCCGCTACGGAAGACCACGATGTCGGACAAGTGGCAGAAAATATGCCCCACCCCCGCGCGCGTCGGACGATCACCGTGCAGCCGCTCGACGCCGGCGGGATGTGGGCGATGCCGGCCGATCGCGCGCGAGCCGTCGCGCCGCCGGGCCGGTCCTACCCCTGAACCGCCCTACCGCCGTGGGGCGTCGAGCGCGATCGGTGGTGTGGCGCCCCTCAGGCCCGGCGCAGCAGTGCCATGGCCAGCGCCTGGACGGAGCGGGTGAAATGGCGGGGGTCGTCGGGTGGGGTGGTATGGCGGATCAGGTCGCCGTCGAAGAGCGCGAGTACGGCGTGGGCCAGGAAGTCGGCGTCGAGGTCGGGGCGGCCGTCGGTGAACAGGGCGGCGAGGTGGTGGTGCCAGAACCGGTAGCTGGGATCGCCGTACCGGTCCTCGGCGCAGGCCTGTCCGTGTGCCGACAGCAGGGTGGCGTTGCCCTCGGCGATCGCGCCGAGCCCGTCGAGGAAGGCGAGCATGCGCTCCGGTGCGGGCGCGCCCGGTCCCAGCGGCGGGGGGCCGTTCCCGACCGCGTCGCGCAACTCTCGGGACCGCTCCTCCAGTAGCGCCTGCAACAGCCCGGCGCGGTTGCCGAAGCGCCGGAACACGGTGCCCTTCCCGACTCCGGCCAGCGCGGCGACCCGGTCGAGCGACACGTGGTCCCCGCCGCCCTCGGCCAAGAGCCGCTCGGTCGCGCGCAGCACGGCACGGCGGTTACGCGCCGCGTCGGCGCGCTCGGCGCGCTGTTCGCTCATCGGCATCTCCCGGCTGGACGGACCGTCGGTCCGCATATTAGCGTGGAGATAAGCGGACCGACGGTCCGTGTAATCCACGACTTCTGGGGGACTCATGGTCATGCGCGCGCTCGTCGTCGATCCCGACGCTTCGGGATCACTGCGTCTCGGGTCGGCCCCGGAGCCCCACCCCGCACCACACCAACTGGTCATCGCCGTCCGGCACATCTCGCTCAACCGCGGCGAAGTGGCGTTCGCCGGACGCCTTCCGGCCGGGACCGTGCACGGCTACGACGCCGCCGGTGTCGTCATACGGGCCGCCGCGGACGGCACCGGGCCGGCCGTGGGCGCCGAGGTCGCCGCGTTCGGCGCCGGCGCCTGGGCCGAGCGCATGGTCGTGGACACCACCGCCGTGGCCGAGCTGCCGGCCGGGGTCGACCTCGCCGACGCCGCCGCGCTGCCGATGGCCGGCATCACCGCGCTGCGCACCCTGCGCACCCGCTCCGTTCTGGGCCGACGGGTACTGGTCACCGGCGCGGCCGGCGGCGTCGGCCGCTACGCGGTCCAACTCGCGGCCCTGGGCGGCGCCCACGTGATCGCCTCGGTCGGATCGCCGACCCGCGCCGCCGGCCTGGCCGAACTGGGCGCGCACCAGGTCGTGGTCGGCCTCGCCGGCATCGACCGACCGGTGGACCTCGTCCTCGACACCGTCGGCGGCCCGCAGCTGGTCGCGGCCTGGGACCTGCTCGCGCCGGGCGGGAGTGTGCAGAACATCGGCTGGGCCTGCGACGAACCGGCGGTGTTCGCGCCGTACTCGCTGTTCTCCATCGGGCCGGCCAAGACCATGAGCACATTCGGCGACGTTCACGACGTCGGCCCGGACCTGGCGACGCTCCTGGACTTCGTGGCGGCGGGCCGGCTCGCCCCGGAGGTGGACCGGCGCGATTCCTGGGAGCGGGTCGCCGAAGCCGCCCGGGCCCTCCTCGACCGGCGCATCGCGGGCAAGGTGGTCCTCGACGTGGAGCCGACCGCCGCCTGACCCGTCGCGGCGGCTCGGCGGCGGCTCGACAACGGCTCAGCGGCGCCGATACCCCGAGGCGCCGTGGATCCGGGCCAGGTGTTGCCGCAACGTGGCCACACGCGGGTGTTGCGGGCCCAACCGGTGCTCCTGTTCGGCGAGCAGCGGGACCAGCACACTCTCCGACCGGTACGGGTCGCCCAGCGCGGCGAGCAGCAGCCCGATGCGCTCGCGCAGGTCGAAGCCCTGGTACACGTCGGCGTCCGGGACCCGGCGGTGCAGGTCGAGCAGGCGCCGGTACTCGCCGAGCGCGGCGGGCAGTTCGCCCAACTCCTCCAGGCACGCGGCGACCTGCCTGCCGTACTCCATCGCCTCCGCGTCGGCCGGCCCACCCGTGGCCGCGAACACGCTCGCGATGTACCGCAGTTCCGGCAGCGCGCGGCGGAACTGCCGGTCCGCGAGCAGCGTGTCGGCGAGCGCCTGGCGCAGGCCCAGGACGAGCGGATCGTGCTCACCATGCCGGGCGACGGCCACCGGCAGCGCGGCGCCGAGCACATCCACGGCCTGGGTCAGCGCACCCTCGCCGAGCAGCCGGTTGGCCTCGTCGAGCGCACTGCCCACATCCGGTGTGGGCGGCGCCGCCGAGGGCACCGCGGCCCAGGCCGGATCCGTCCTGGGCGCGTACGCGGCCGGCCCCGCGCTCATCCCCCACGACGCGGCCGGCGCGGCCGGGGTCGGCGCGTGCACCGGCGCGGGCACCCCCGGCAGCGGTTGCGGCGCCGCCGGGAAGCGCAGCGGCCGGGTCGGGTCCATCGGCGCGGTCGGGGCCGGCGCCGCGCTCGCGTCGCCCGTGGGCGCGGGCAGCAGCGGGGCCAGCCGCCGATACACCTCCTGCGCGTTCGCCGGCCGCTGATCGGGCTGCTTGCCGAGCAGGTCCAGGACCAGCCGATCCAGGCCGGCGGGCAGCCCCGGCCGCCGTGCGCTCGGCGGTTCGGGTGCGGTGTTCAGGTGCCCCAGCATCACCGAGGCCATCGTCGGCCCGGCGAACGGCGCGCGGCCGACCAGCATTTCGTACAGCAGGCAGCCCAGCGCGTACAGGTCGGTGCGCGGCTCGACGATGCCGTTCATCTGTTCGGGCGCCATGTACGCGGGCGACCCCGGCATCGCGCCGGTCGTGGTGAGCTTGGTCGACTCCGGATCGAGCACCGCGGCCACGCCCAGGTCGAGCACCTTGACCGTGCCGTCGCGCCGCACCATCACGTTGCGCGGCTTCAGGTCGCGGTGCACCACCGGCACCGCGTGCACCGCGGCCAGCACCGAACAGATCTGCGCGGCCACCGCGACCGCCCACTCCCACGGCAGCGGCCGGTGCTCGGCGATCAGGTCGGCCAGGTCGCAACCGTCGAGCAGTTGCATCACCAGGTACAACTCGCCCGCGTCCGCGCCGCCGTCGAACACGGTGACCAGACCGGGGTGGTCGATGCCGGCGGTGACCCGGCACTCGCGCAGGAAGCGGCGTTCCATCGCGCCGCGCTCGCCGCCGGTGTCCACGAGGTCCGTGCGCAGGAGTTTGACCGCGACCCGGCGCTGGAGGGTGCGGTCGTACGCCTTCCAGACCTGGCCCATGCCGCCTCGGCCGATCGCCGCGGACAGCTCGTAGCGGTCCGCGATCACCCGGCCCGGCGCACTCATCGAGGCCCGCCGGGGTTGCCGCCGTCCTGTTCGCGCAGCCGTTCGCTGAGCCCTTGGAGCCGGGCCCGGGCCCGGGCGGCGGGATCGTCGACGGCGGGCGGCGGCCCGGCCACGGGCGGCGCGACCGGCGGGGGCGCGACCGGCGCGATGTGCGGGCGTACCGCCGGCCCGGGGTGGGGGTAGCCCGGCAGCACCGGTCGCGGCAACGGCTGCGACACCGGTTGCGGCGGGAGGCCCACCCCCGCGTGCGCCCCCGCCCAGGGCGCGTATCCGGCCTGCCGCGGCGGCAGTTGCCCCCGCATCGCCCGCGCCCACCGGGCCGACCGCACACACCACCAGACCGGCATGGCCACCATCAGCACGAGCAGCATGATCGCCCCGACGTCGTCCAGGATCGTCTGCGGCGCGGGTCCGCCCACCGCCTCGCGCGCGGCCTTCTCGTCCTCGGTCTCGCTGCCCACGATCAGACAGACGAAGGCCAGGATCAGGAACACCACGCTGAGCGTGAGGACCACCCAGTCCCAGCGCCGACGGGTGCGAACTCCCGCCACCAGCGGGGCGATCCACCCCAGCATGCCGATCGAGGCGAACGCGACGACGGCGATCCCGATGAGTCCGACCCAGTGACCGGCGGTGCCGCGTCGCCCGGGCACGGGATCGCGCGAGGGACCTTCCATGCTGTGTGACTCCCGAGGCTGGATGTCTCCCGAGCCGGCGGCGCGATGCCGCGTCCGCACCGTGGCCCGTCGGGGCCTGCGGGCGAGGCTTCCGGAGACGGCGTGCGGGCAGCCTATCGGCGGGGACCCCCGGCCGGCGGCCGACCCGGACACCCCGCCCGTTTCGTCGCCGACCCTGCGCCGGGCGACGCACATGACGCGACAGGGCAACGCACACGACGCGACGGCACGACGCGCCGAGACCACACGACGCGCCGACGCGCCCCGAGCAAGACGGAAACCGCGACCCCGACCCCCACCCGGCGAAACGCGGCGCGCACGACGAGGGGTACCGTGCCGGTGTGTACCGCTTCCTGCTCACCCCGCGCTGGATCGCGATGGCGCTGCTCGTCGCCGTGCTGATCCCCATCATGGTCGAGCTCGGCTTCTGGCAGTTCCACCGGCACGAGAACAAGGTCGCGCACAACGACCTGATCAGTGCCAACATCGACCGCAAGCCGGCGCCCGCCGAGGAGATCCTCGCGGTGGGGCGCAAGCTGCCGGGCGATCTCCAGTGGCGCCGGGTCACGCTGACCGGCAGGTACGACACCGACCACGAACTGCTCGTGCGCAACCGGTCCCAGGACGGCGTGCCCGGCTACTACGTGCTCACCCCGCTGGTCGGCGCCGACGGGCGCACCCTCCTGGTCGACCGCGGCTGGGTGAAGAACCCGCCGCAGGCCGCCGACCGACCCGACGTACCGCCGGCGCCGACCGGCCAGGTCACGGTGACCGGCCGGCTGCGCCCGGACGAGACCCGCAAGGACTCCGGCATTCGCGGCCAGACGGCGATCGAGGGCCAGGTGTTGCGGATCTCCGGCTTCGAACTGGGCCCGAAGGTGCCGCACCCGCTGTTCGGCGGCTACGTCGAACTGACCGAGCAGACCCCGATGCCGGCCAGGGCCCCCGCGCTGATCCCGGAGCCGGACGACGAGGACCTGGGCCCGCACCTGGCCTACGCGGTGCAGTGGTGGATCTTCGCGTTCGCGCTGCTCGCGATGTTCGTCAAGCTGATCCGGAGCGAGGCCCGGGAGCTGGAGGCCGAACTGGCCGCGCTCGACGAGGCCGACCCGGCGGACGAGCACGAGGAAGCCGCGAAGGTCTGACCCCGGCTCCCCCGTCGCTCACAACCCCTCGACCAGCTCCGGCAACACCTCGCCGATCGGCTCCCGGATCACCGCGTCGGCGATCGAGTCGTAGGGCGTCTCCCCCGCGTTGACGATCACCAGGCGGGCCCCCGAATCCCGCGCCACCCGGCACAACGACGCGGCCGGCTCCACCTGGAGCGAGGTGCCGACGGCCAGGAACAGATCACCGATCTGCGCGGCGATCGCGGCCCGCTCCAGCACCCCGTGGTCGAGCCCCTGGCCGAACATGATCGTCGCGGTCTTCTGGATCCCGCCGCACTGCAGGCAGCGCGGGTCGTCCTCGCCCATCTCGACCCGCTCCAGGGCGGCGTCCAGCGTGGTGCGCGTGTCGCAGTCGGTGCACAGGACGTAGAACATCGTGCCGTGCAGCTCGATGATCTTCTCCGGGGAAGTGCCGGCCCGCCGGTGCAGCCCGTCCACGTTCTGCGTGATCAACGCGTTGAGCCGACCGGCCCGTTCCAGCGCGACCAGCGCGGCGTGTCCCGCGTTCGGCCCGGCCAGTCGCGCGGGGTTGTCCCGCCGCAGCAGCCACGAGCGACGGCGGATGTCCTCGTCGGCCATGTAGTAGCCGTAGGTGACCAACTTCTCGGCGTCGGGATCCTTGGTCCACACGCCCTGCGGCCCCCGGTAGTCGGGGATCCCGGAGTCGGTCGAGATGCCCGCTCCGGTCAGCACGGTGACGCCGTCCTCGGCCGCCGCGATCCACTTCCGCACGAGGTCGATCTGTTCGGTCATGGCACCGAGGGTAGCGACCCGGCCGAAGCGACGGCCTGTCATTTACCGGGCTCCGGGGCCGGTAGCGGGCAGGATGGGTGGCATGGATCTTGGACTTCGCGATCGTGTGTATCTGGTCACCGGCGGCACCCGCGGCCTCGGCTTCGCCACCGCCCGAGCGCTGGTGGACGACGGCGCCCGGGTGGTGGTCTCCGGGCGGGACGAAAAGCGCGCGGCGGAGGCCGTGGCCGCGCTGGGCGGTCCCGAGCGGGCGCTGGGCATCGCCGCCGACAACGGGGACAGCGGCACGGCCGAACGCCTCGTCGCCGCCGCGCTGGCCCGCTTCGAGCGGCTGGACGGCGCACTGGTGAGCGTGGGCGGCCCGCCGGCCGGCACGATCGGCGCGGTCGACGACGATCAGTGGCGGGAGTCGTTCGAGTCGGTCTTCCTGGGCGCGGTACGGCTGGCCCGGGCCACCTCGGCGGCGCTGCACGCGGGCGGCGCGATCGGCTTCGTGCTCTCCTCGTCGGCGCGTCAGCCGGTTCCCGGGCTTGGCATCTCCAACGGCCTGCGGCCCGGCCTGGCCGGGGTGGCCAAGTCCCTCGCCGACGAGCTGGGCCCGTGCGGCATCCGGGTGTTCGGCCTGCTGCCGGGCCGGATCGACACCGACCGGGTCCGCGAGCTGGACGACCTCAGCGGCGACGCGGAGGCCACCCGGGCCCGGCAGAGCGAGGCCATCCCGCTGGGCCGCTACGGCGCCCCGGAGGAGTTCGGCCGAGTGGCCGCCTTCGCCCTCTCCCCGGCGGCGTCCTACCTGAGCGGCCTGCTGATCCCGATCGACGGCGGCCTGGCCCGTTCGCTTTGACCCCGACCCCGACCCCGACCCCGGCCCGAGCCGACGCCGGGGCGTACACACCGGCCTGCGGCCCGTCGGTACGCGGCACGCCGCCCGGAGCAGCCCGCGGACCGGCGGCGGCGCCACCCCGGAGGCGGCGCCGCAAGCCGGGCGAGGCTCGCGGGCCGAAGACGGCGCACGAGCCGACCCGGCGCGTGGGCCCGGCCCTGAGCGGCGCGCAAACCGAACGACGCGCATAGCCGGAAGCCCGCGCACAAGCCGAACGCGCCACGCAAGCCGAGAACAGCACACCGACCCAACGCGCCCACAGGCCCGAGACGCCACCCGAACCGACGCGCACCCGGATCCCGGCCACAGCCGAACGCGGCACACAAGCCGAGAACAGCACACCGACCCAACGCGCCCGCAGACCCGAGTCGCCACCCCGAACCGACACCACACCCGGATCCCGACCGCGCAACCGAACGCGGCACACGAGCCGAAAATGGCACATCGGCCAGAGGCAGCCCGCATCAGCCGAAGGCAGCCGCATCAGCCGGACGCAGCCGGCGAGTCGGAGGCCGTCCGAGAGCCGAGGTGCGGGCCGGGGGTGACGTTCCCGGCCCGTGCCCCGGTCAGTCCAGGTGTCGCTTCGGCAGCCCTCGGCTGGTCCGCAGCGTGAGCACCGTGGGCAGCGTCTCCAGGCCCACCGCCTCGCGCGCGTTGGGCAACACCCGGTCGCGCACCGCGCCGAGCAGTTCGCGCGGTTCGGCCCCCGGCTCGGCCCGGACCAGCACCTGCAACGTGGGCCCGTGCCGCCGGCGCACCAGATGCGCGGTGACGTGCTCCACGCCCGTCACGTAGGCCAGGTCGTCCTCGATCGCGTCGGCCAGCGCGTTGCCCGAGACGGTCAGCGTGTCCGCCTCGTCGCCGACCATGCCGAACCCGGTGCCGAGCCCCGACGGGCCCTCGCCGGCGTGGTCGCTCGTGTCTTGCACCCGCACCGACCGCACCGGACGCCGCCCCACCTGGGCCAGCAGCCACCACAGCGCGAGCACCAGGATCAGCCCCGGCACTCCGAAGGCGACCCACCACCACCAGCCGTGGTCGGTCAGCCGCTCGGCCTGACTCGCGGTGATGAACGGCTTGTCCGCGGTGTGCAGCAGGTCGGGGTACCAGCCCCGACCGCGCGCGGCGACGGCGAGCCCGCCGACGATCAGGACCAGCCCGGCCAGGAACAGCAGGATCCGGTTGCAGACCGTGCGCATCATCGCCTCACCTCCCGCTCACGGGCTGAAGGCGCAGGTCCACGCGTGGCACCCGGGCCAGCGTGAGCGCGTTCGCGCGTTCCTCCAGGCGTTCGATCAACTCGTCGTGCAGATCGTCCGGATCACGGAAGTGGTAGTCCACCCGCAGTACCGCCTTGCGCCGCCCCATCCGCACCCGCGCGTCCAACACGCCCGAGGAGGCCAGCGCGGTGTGCCGCAGGAACGAGGCGGCGGTACGCCGGGTCATGTAGACGGTCATCCCGCCGCCGGGCGAGCGCAGTCGCAGCAGCGCACGCCGTCCGGGGGTGAGCGCGAGCACGATCAGCCACAGGCCCACCGCGGCGGCGATCGCCCCGGCGGCGATGGTCCAGCCGTCGCGCCACACGTGCGTCTGGGCCCGCTCCAACAGGTCCCGCGACCAGCGCGGCGCCCGATCGATCCGGGCCGTCACGCCGATGTACAGCGCGGTGCCCGCGATGCCGCCCACGACCAGCGCCACCAGCGCGGCCGGCAGCCCCCGCGTCGACCAGGCCCGGCGCACCTTCGCGCCGTCGCCCCAGTCGTCGTCGGCCGCCAGGGCCGTCGAGCCGTCGGCCTGCGCCTCCGGCGAAGCCTCCAGGCTCACTGCACTCTCCTCTTGCCGTGCCCCCCACGGGTCAACCGGGCCACCGTCACGTCCACCCGCACCACGGGCATCCCGGTCAGGTACTCCACGTCGGCGCGCACCCGTTGCCGGATGGTCCGGGCGATCTCGACCACCGGGCCGGGATAGGGCACGTCCACGTCGAGGTTCACCGTCGCGTGGTCGTGGTGCATCGTGGCGCCCGCCCTCGGGGCGCGCAGCACGGTGTCCGGGGCGGCCTCGGTGGTGGCCTCACGCGCCGCGCGCGCGGCGATCTTCTCCACCACCCGTCCGCCGATCTGCAGTACTCCGCGGTGCGCGGCCGGCGCCAGGCCCTCCGCCGGTACCGCGCGCATCAGCGGCGCCGATTGCGCGAGCTGAACAGCTCACCGAGATCCAGGTCGCCGTCCAGGAAGCGGCCGACCAGGAAGCCGACCACCCCGAGGGCGGCGACCAGGAGAAAGGCCCCGAACCCGCCCAGCGCGGCGGCCAGGCCGAGGGCCATGCCGACCAACAGGCCGACCATGGGTGTAGTCATTGGCGAACGACTCCTCACTGAACCGACCATTGGTTGTTGCCGAGTTGCCGACCCCTGTCGGGCCGAATGCCGCGGAGGTGTCCTGCCGCGGAGCTGTCCGGAATCCATCGGTGCCGCGCCGGCCCGCTACTCGACACGCGGGTTGTTGCGCCGCCGATGGCGCTCCGTCAACTGCCGCCAGAGCCGGCCCGGCAAGCGGCCGCGGCGGTAGACCGTAGTCTCCGCCGCGGCCCCCGAACGGATCGGCGCGGGTGGTCCCGCCGCGTCGATCAGCGCCCTGAAACGTTCGAGTCCGGCGACGAACTCCGCCGGGTCACCCCCACGATCGGGGTGACTCGTGCGGATGAATTCCCGGTATTCGCGCAGCAGTTGTCGCCGCTCGTCGTCGCCGGGCGCACGCGTCACTGAAGCTGGCGCTCCTTGGAGTCGTCGCCGTCGTAGTCGATGTGGATGTCGTCCACCGCGATGTTGACTTCGACCACCTCGAGCGCGGTCATCCGCTCGACGGAGTCGATGACATTCTCCCGGACGGCCTGCGCCAATTCGGCGATGGGCACGCCGTAATCCACGACGATGTTGAGATCCACGGCACACTGCCGCTCGCCCACCTCGACGCTGACGCCCTGGGCCACGTTGGGCTTGCCCCCCGGAATGCGCTGACGCACCGCGCCGAACGCCCGGGCCGCGCCGCCGCCGAGCGCGTACACGCCCGGGATCTGCCGGGCCGCGATGCCCGCGATCTTGGCCACCACGCCGTCCGCGATCGACGTGCGTCCCTTGTCGGTGGCCAGCTTGACGACCTCCGTGGAACGAGCGCCGTTGCCCACCGAACGCTCTTCGTCCTTCTGGAGCGCCTGCGTGCCGGTCTTGCCCTGGGTCGTTGTGTCCGCCATCGGCGCACTTCCTTCCTCGACTGGCTGCGAATGCCCGAAACCCTGCGACCGGAACCCCACTCGGTCCCGCCTGTCATCGGTGCCCCTTGCCGGGTTCACCACACCTGTACGACACACACACCGGGCGAACGTCACGCGTCGATCGGAGGATGTTTCGCGGAATCCGACGCTATCTCGCCGGGGCGGTCGCGGGCACGTACCCAACGCGCGGCCCGCCGTTCGGGTGGCGGTTCTCGTCTTGCGCCCCCGGGCGCAGTACCGTTCGCCGGGTTGGGACGAGGAGGGAAAGCCGATGGCCGACGAGGCCGAGCTCGACGAGGGCACCCTGGTGGTGCGCGCTCGAGAGGGTGACGCCGAGGCATTCGAGGTGCTGATGCGTCGGCACGGGCGATCCCTGTACACGCTCGCGCTGCGCATCCTGGGCAGCGCCGGCGACGCGGAGGACGCGGTACAGGAGGCGTTCATCAGCGCGTGGCGCCGACTGCCCGGGTTCCGCGCCGACTCGTCGTTCCTGACCTGGATGTATCGCATCGTCACCAACCGCGCCCTGAACATCGCCCGGACCCGGCGACCCACGGTCGGCCTGGACCAGGTACCCGATCGGGCGATAGAGCAGATGGCGGACAATCCGGAGCGACGGGCGGAGGGATCGGCGGCACTGAAGGCGCTCCAGGAGGCGATGACCACACTGACCGAGGAGCAGCGGGCCTGCTGGGTACTGCGCGAGATGCACGGCCAGAGCTACGACGAGATCGCGGCGGCCGTGGGGATCGGGACGAACGCGGTGCGGGGCAGGATCTTCCGAGCACGACAGACCCTGGCGGAGGCGATGCGACCGTGGACGTGACCGACGAGACGGGCGACGCCCCTGACGCGCTGCGGCTGCCGTCCGCGGCGGAACTGCTCGCGGGGACCCGCGGGGCGTCGCCGGGCCCGGGCTCGGGCCTCGGCGCCGACCCGGACTCGGGCTCGATCCCGGACCCGGACCCGGACTCGGGCTTCGGCGAGCCGGCGGACTTCGACCCGGACGAGGAGCTGCTGCCCTGCGGGCGCGAACCGGAGTCGGTGCTCGAACACGCCGCCGCGGACGCGCTGGACGAGCACGAGCGCTCGTGTCCGGAGTGCCAGGCGGTGCTGCGCGACCATTCGGTGCTCGATCAGGTCACCCGCGAGTGGGCCGAGTTGCCGGTCCCGGTGCCGGATGATCTGGGCACTCGGGTGATGCGCCTGGTCCGGGCCGAGTTGCACACCGGTCGGCTGCTCCCGTTGGGCGAACCGGACGAGCAGTTGATGCTGACCGAGACCGCCGCGGCGCGCACGCTGCGCGCGGCGGCCGACGCCGAGCCCGGCGTGCAGGCCCGCAGTTGCCGGATCCGGCCGTTCGAGAACCGGGCGGGGGCGGCGGTGCCGGGTCCGGTGACGGTGCGGTTGTCGGTCGGCGTGCCGTACGGCGAGCCGATCCACGCGCTGGCCGATCGGCTGCGCGAGCGGGTGCGCCGGGCCGCGATGGAGCGACTGGGGCTGGAAGTGGCGAAGGTGGACGTGGACGTGGTGGGCCTGGAACCGGCCGCCGACGCTCGGGAGGGGAACCGATGAGGCAGCCGGCGCAGCGCGCGTCCCGCGAGATGTCCGTCCTGGCCCGGACCACCGCCGGCGGCGCGGCGCTGGCCGTCCCCGGCGTGGTGGACCTGCAACCGGGTCTGCTCGACGCGGTCGCCCAGGTCTCGGGCGGCCTGCTCCCGGGCCGGGTCCCGGGGGTGACCACGCGCGTGCTCGACGGAGTGCTGCACGTGGACGTGCAGTTCCGCGCCGCGGCCGACCACCGCGTCCTGGACGTGGCTCGCGCGGTGCGCACGGCGGTCACCGCGGAGGTGCGCGAGCGCACGGGCCGGCAACGTGTGGTGGTACACGTCCTGGTCACCGACGCGGGGGCGTGAAGCAGGCCCTCGCTCAGACCTTCGCCAGGCCGTACGACGGCCGCTTGTTCAGTGCCGCCGGGTCGTGTCCGGGCAGGTGGCCGTAGGCGCCGATGATGCCGCCGATCTCCTCGGTGGCGGTCAGCGGCCCGGTCGCGTCCTCGGCGCGCGGCACCCGGCCGTGGCCGATCAGTTGCAGCCACTTGTTCAGCGGCAGCCGGGCCCGCTCGTACATCTCCAGCGCCTCGACCGGGTCCCGGTACGAGCCCAGCGAGCGGGCCAGCACCCGCGCGTCGACGATCGACTCGGACGCGCCGCCGAGCACGTACGGGTACAACGGGTGGGCCGCGTCGCCGAGCAGGGTGACCCGGCCGAACGACCACTGGTCCAGGGGCGGTCGGGTCACCAGCGGATAGCCGGACGCCTCGGTGGGCGACCTGACCATGGCCCCGATGTCGGCCCCGGCGATGCTCCAGCCGCGGAAGACCCGGGCCAGCCGGCGCAGGTCCGCCGGGCCGTTCCAGCCGGTGTCGCCGAGTTCGCCCGCCGACTGCCGATCGGGCAGCTCCGCGAGCCAGTTGGTGAGCGTGTACCCGTCACGGGGATCGATCGGCTTGATCGGGTGCGCCATGAACCGCGCCTCGCCGTGCGCGGTCATGATCATGGTGTGCCCGTCGGCGAACGGCGCGCAGCGCGTGGTGCCGCGCATCAGGATGCGCGGCTGGGCGACCGGCGCGCTCTCGTCCGGCAACAACGTCGCGCGCGTCGCCGAGTTGATCCCGTCCGCGCCGATCAGCACGTCGGCCCGCTCCTGCCAGGGCCGCCCCTCGCCGTCCACGAAATACGCGGTCACCCCGTCGTCGTCCTGGTCGAACCCGGTCAGCCGGGACCCGGTACGCACCGCCGCGCGGCCGAGCCGCTGATACACCGCGCGCAGCAGCGCAACCTGCAACTCACCCCGGTGCACGGACAGATGCGGCCACAGGAAGCCCGCCCGCTGCCCGCGCGGGGCCAGTACCACCCGGGTCGCACGGCGGTCGGGGAAGGCCACCCCGGACAGCGGCACGCCCAGGTTGGCGATCGGATGGTAGAGGTCGAGTTCGACGAGTTCGCGCACCGCGTGGGGCAGGAGGCTGATCCCGAGCCCCAGGGGCCGGATTCTCAGTGCCGCGTCGATCACCGTCACCTCGGTGATGCCCGCGTCGTGCAGGCTGAGTGCCACAGCAAGACCACCTATGCCGCCGCCGGCGACGAGAACACGCACCCGGAAAGCCCCTCTTGCCAACCATTTGGAATATCACCACACTACCCGGCGCCCCGGGCTGCGGTCGGTCAACTCGCGAGCACCGCGGAATCGATCGGATCCTCTTCCCGGTCCCGGAACTGACGGTGATACAGATCCGCGTACAGACCGTCCCGGGCCAACAACTCGGCGTGCGTGCCGCGTTCGGCGATCCGGCCGTCGTCCACCACCAGGATCAGGTCCGCGTCGCGCACGGTGGACAGTCGGTGGGCGATCACCAGCGCGGTACGACCGACCAGGGCGGTGGCCAATGCGCGCTGCACGGCGGCCTCCGACTCCGAGTCCAGGTGCGCGGTGGCCTCGTCGAGCACCACCACACGCGGCGACTTGAGCAGCAGCCGGGCGATCGCCAGACGCTGCTTCTCCCCGCCGGACAACCGGTGTCCGCGCTCGCCCACCACCGTCTCCAGGCGGTCCGGCAGTCCCTCGACCAGGTCGCCGATGTTCGCCGCGTGCAGCGCCGCCCACAGTTCCTCGTCGCTCGCGTCCGGCTTGGCATAGCGCAGGTTGCCGCGGATCGTGTCGTGGAACATGTGCGAGTCCTGGGTCACCACGCCGACCGTGTCGCGCACCGAGGCCAGGGTGACGTCGCGCACATCGTGTCCGCCGATCCGTACCGTCCCCTCGGTCGCGTCGTAGAGCCGGCCGACCAGCGAGGTGATCGTGGTCTTGCCCGCGCCCGACGGTCCGACCAGGGCCACCAACTGACCCGGTTCGGCCCGGAACGACACGTCGTGCAACACCGGTTCGGAGCGCCGCCGATCGAGCACCGCGACACTCTCCAGCGAGGCCAGCGAAACCTCGTCGGCCCCCGGGTAGGCGAAGCCGACCGCGTCGAACTCCACCGTGGCCGCGTCCGCCGGCAGCGGCTTCGCGTCCGGCTTGTCGGCGATCATCGCGGGCAGGTCGAGGACTTCGAAGACCCGCTCGAAGCTGACCAGCGCGGTCATCACGTCCACCCGCACGTTGGCCAGCGCGGTCAGCGGCCCGTACAGCCGGCCGAGCAGCACGGTGAGCGCCACCAGGGTGCCCACGGTGAGCCGACCGTCCACCGCGAGATGCCCGCCGATCAGGTACACCAGCGCGGTCGCGAGCGAGGCGACCAGGGTGAGCGCGGTGGCGAACACCCGGTTCACCAACGCGATCCGGATGCCGATGTCGCGCACCCGCGCGGCCCGCCCGGAGAACAGCGCGTCCTCCTCCTCGGGCCGGCCGAAGATCTTGGCCAGCGTCGCGCCGGAGACATTGAACCGCTCGGTCATCACCGTCGACATCTCCGCGTTCAACTGCATCTGTTCGCGGGTCATCGCCTGCAACCGGCGGCCGATCCACTTGGCCGGCAGCAGGAACAGCGGCAGCAGCACCAGCGAGACCAGGGTGATCTGCCAGGCGAGGTAGAACATCGTCCCGGCCACCAGGACCAGGCTGACCAGATTGGACACCACGCCCGCCAGGGTCGAGGTGAACGCGCGCTGTGCGGAGAGCACGTCGTTGTTCAGGCGCGAGATCAGCGCGCCGGTCTGGGTCCGGGTGAAGAACGCGATCGGCTGGCGCTGCACGTGCGCGAACACCTTGCTGCGCAGCGCGTAGATCGAACCCTCGCCGATCCGCGCCGAATACCACCGCTCGGCCAGGCCGAACCCGGCGGCGAGCAGCGCGACGCCCGCCACCACGATCGCGAGCACGGTCACCAGGTGACCGTCGCCCTTCAGCACACCCTGGTCCACGATCCGCTGCGCGAGCAGCGGCGGCACGATGGTCAACACCGCGCCGATCACCACCAGGACCAGGTACGCGGTGATCTGCCGCGCGAACGGTCTCGCGAACTCGCCCACCCGGCGCACCGTGCCGGGCGCGAGTTTTCGCTCCACCACGGACGCGTCGCGCGTGTAGGAGCGCAGGTTCATCCCCATCGGGCCGCCGCCACTCATCCCGCCTCGTTCCCCGTACATCCCGTACGTGTCGCCTGCCCGAGCCGAATGCTCGAACAAATTCCTGAGTCAACCTCAGTACTTCGTACACGGGAACACCGACACGGGCACGCTTAGTCCCGGACCCGCGCCCGGCGCGTCGACCGCCGGCGGGCGGACATGTGGCGCACGTCTCACCGAAACGTGCCCGGCGGATCCCGAGGAAGCGGGTCGTGCCGGGATCCGCCGGGCCGGGTCTACTCCCCCATCCCCGCGAGGTCGCGCAGGCGACGGGCCTGTGCGGCGCGTTCGGCGGCGCGCTGTTCGTCGTAGCCACGCGTCGCGGCACCCGCGAGCAGGGCTTTCGTCTCGATCACCGCGTCGCGCGGTGCGGCGACGAGTGCCGCGATCAGGTCGCGTGCGGCACCGTCCAACTCCTCGCGCGGCACCGCGAGGGTGGCCAGTCCCATCGAGACCGCCTCATCGGCCCCCACCCAGCGGCCCGTAACGCAGATCTCCAGGGCCCGGGCATAGCCGACCAGGTCGGTCAGCGGCTTCGTCCCGGCCAGGTCCGGGACCAAACCGAGCGCGGTCTCGCGCATCGAGAACCGCGCGTCGTCGGCGCACACCCGCAGATCGCAGGCCAGCGCCAGTTGGAATCCGGCCCCCACGGCATGCCCCTGCACGGCGGCCACCGTGATCAGGTCCGGGCGTCGCCACCAGGTGAACGCCTCCTGGAACGAGGCGATGGTGGCGTCGAGTTCGTCGTCGCTCGCCCCGGCCAGCGTGGCGAGGTCCGATTCCCCCGGGATGCCCCCACCACCGGGGAACATCCGTCGATCCAGGCCCGCGGAGAACGAGACGCCCTCCGCGCGCAACAGCACGGCCCGGACATCACCGGGCAGATCGCGGCCGACGGCGGCGAGCGCGCGCCAGAGCGCGGGAGTCTGCGCGTTGCGCCGATCGGGGTTGGTGAGGCTCACCACCGCGAACGCACCTTCGATCACGACCGAAAGGCCCTGCCCTGCCGCGCTGTCGGCACCGCCGACCCCGCGACCGCTGTTGTCCGTGCCGCCCCTGTTGTCACTCGTGTTGCCACTCGTGTCGTCGTTCGAGCCGAGCTGATTCGCGCCCACGTCCACGGTCCCTCCCGTGTTCGGGTCGCTTCCGGCAAACGACCACGTGTCCGACGTTACCGGTCGGTCACATGGTCGTTCGACGGATGGTGCCGTACTGCCCCGGGACTCGGTCTCAGGCCGAGGACGACGCGGCGGTCTTGGCCTTGCCCCGTGTTGCCCCACCCCTGCCGCGGAGGGTCACTCCCGACTCGCTGAGCATCCGGTGCACGAAGCCGTAGGAACGGCCCGTCTCCTCCGCAAGGGCGCGGATGCTGGCACCGGAGTCGTACTTCTTCTTGAGGTCAGCCGCGAGCTGCTCGCGCGCGGCACCGGTCACCCGGCTGCCCTTCTTCAGAGTCTCGGCCACACGTGCCTCCTCATAGGAAGTGCGCTCTGGAATCCCATGATCACCCCTGGGGCATGGCAAGGCCAGTGATTCCACCAGGCCCGATGGCTTGATCATCGCGGCGCGTGGCCTCTTGCACACAAAGATCACCCGAGCGGAATCACGCCTTCCTTTGCCGAATGCTTGACCGAATCCTGTGTCCGCCGACAAAGGCGCTGGTCACCCATGAGATTCACGACCTTGCTCTGTGTCGCCGTCGCGCCTCGTGACCGGCGTCACGTACGGACCGGAAGGATGGCTTCCCCTTGTGAGGGTTTCGTGGGGAAAACCTGTCGGGGGGACGAAAGCGATCACCCCGCCGGGTTGCCGAGGAAGGCAACCCGACGGGGTGTCGGTCGTTCGGGGCTCCCGGGCCGCGTCGCCCGGAAGCTCGGGCGCACCGCCCGGACGGTCAGGCGAGCGCGACCAGGTCGGCGTAGTCCTCGCTCCACAGGTCTTCGACGCCGTCCGGGAGCAGGATGATCCGCTCCGGCTGCAGCGCCTCCACCGCGCCCTCGTCGTGGGTGACGAGCACCACGGCGCCCTCGTACGTGCGCAGCGCGTCCAGCACCTCGGCGCGGCTGGCCGGGTCGAGGTTGTTGGTCGGCTCGTCCAGGAGCAGCACATTGGCCTTGGACACCACGAGCGTCGCGAGCGCGAGCCGGGTCTTCTCGCCGCCGGAGAGCACACCGGCCGGCTTGTCCACGTCGTCGCCGGAGAACAGGAAGGAGCCGAGCACCTTGCGTACCTCGACCAGATCGAGGTCGGGCGAGGACGAGCGCATGTTCTCCAGGACCGTGCGCTCCGGGTCCAGCGTCTCGTGTTCCTGTGCGTAGTAACCGAGTTGCAGGCCGTGGCCCGGCTCGACCTTGCCGGTGTCCGGGTCCTCGACGCCGCCGAGCAGCCGCAGCAGCGTGGTCTTGCCCGCGCCGTTGAGGCCCAGGATGACCACGCGCGAACCCTTGTCGATGGCCAGGTCGACGTCGGTGAAGATCTCCAGCGAGCCGTACGACTTGGACAGCCCGGTCGCCATCAGCGGGGTCTTGCCACAGGGGGCGGGCTTGGGGAAGCGCAGCTTGGCGACCTTGTCGGACTTGCGCTCGCTCTCCAGGCCGGAGAGCAGCTTCTCGGCCCGGCGGGCCATGTTCTGCGCGGCCACCGTCTTGGTCGCCTTGGCGCGCATCTTGTCGGCCTGCGAGAAGAGTTGGTCGGCCTTCTTCTCGGCGTTGGCCCGCTCGCGCTTGCGGCGGCGCTCGTCGGTCTCGCGCTGGAGCTTGTAGGCGTTCCAGCCGACGTTGTAGATGTCGATCGTGGTGCGGTTGGCGTCCAGGTAGAACACCTTGTTGACGCACGCCTCCATCAGGCCGACATCGTGGCTGATCACGATGAAGCCGCCCTTGTACGTCTTGAGGAAGTCGCGCAGCCAACCGATCGAGTCGGCGTCGAGGTGGTTGGTGGGCTCGTCGAGGAGCAGCGTGTCGGCGTCGGAGAACAGGATCCGGGCCAGCTCGACCCGGCGCCGCTGGCCACCGGAGAGCGTGTGCAGTTCCTGGCCCAGGATCCGGTCCGGCAGCCCGAGGCTGGCCGCGATGGTGGCCGCCTCGGCCTCGGCCGCGTAGCCGCCCTTGGTCAGGAACTCGGTCTCCAGGCGCGAATACCGGCGCATCGCCTTGGCCGCGGTCTCGCCGCTGGCGCTGGCCATCAGGCCCTCGGCCTCGCGCATCCCGGAGAGCGCGACGTCCAGGCCGCGCGCGGACAGGATCCGGTCCCGGGCCAGCACGTCCAGGTCGCCGGTGCGCGGGTCCTGCGGCAGGTAGCCGACCTCGCCGGTGCGGGTGATGGTCCCGGCCGCGGGCTGGGTCTCCCCGGCCAGCGTCTTGGTGAGCGTGGTCTTGCCGGCGCCGTTGCGGCCGACCAGGCCGATCCGGTCGCCGGCCGCGACCCGGAAGGAGGCCGGCTCGAGGAGGATGCGGGCGCCGGCCCGCAGTTCGACGTTGGTTGCGTTGATCATGAAGGACTGGACTCCCGGTCGGGGACTGACGAAGACGGACGATCGTGCGGGGCTCGCTGGGAAGCCGCACCGCGCTAAGGCCGCTCGCGGGGATATCCAGGGAAACCGACCATGCCCACGAGTCTACGGGAGCCGTCGGAACGAATTTCCGGGCATCCTCCCGGCGCGAAGACGACGGGCGCGATAAAACCCGCGAAAAGGGATATCCGTCACCCGACGTCTATTCCCTGTTGCCTTGGCGGTCGCACGATGCAGTTCGACGACGATGCGGATCTGGACACGTCCCAGATCGAGGACGAGCGCGGCTCGGGG
The DNA here is from genome assembly GCF_042754105.1 of Embleya sp. NPDC059237. Lineage (NCBI taxonomy): Bacteria > Bacillati > Actinomycetota > Actinomycetes > Kitasatosporales > Streptomycetaceae > Embleya > Embleya sp. NPDC059237. The sequence goes on from NZ_JBHZAE010000022.1 coordinate 87,425, forward strand.
GGCGGCGGGCTGCGTCGTCCCGGTCTCGCGGTGGGCGGCGGCGCGGCGGGCCTGATCGCCGTGGTCCTCGGCCTGATCTTCGGTCTGAGCCCGAACCAGCTCGGCCTGAGCGACGGCGGCGGGGGCGGGGGCGGCGCCGTGCCGGCGGACAATCGTGCGCTCCAGGACTCGTGCCGCAAGGGCACCGACGCCAACGCGCGCGACGACTGCCGGATCGTCGGGGTGGTGAACAGCGTGCAGGCGTACTGGACGGACGAGTACCGGCGCCGGGGCGCGACGTACAAGCCGGCGCCGACCCGGTTCTTCACCGGCAGCACCTCGACCGCGTGCGGCGGCGCCACCTCGGCGGTGGGCCCCTTCTACTGTCCCGGCGACCGCAGGGTCTACATCGACTTGGGCTTCTTCAACGAACTACGCACCAAGTTCGGCGCCAGGGGCGGGCCGTTCGCCGAGGCGTACGTGCTGGCCCACGAGTACGGCCACCACATCCAGGACCTCACCGGCCAAATGGCCAAGGTCGGCAACGACCGCCAGGGCCCGCAAAGCGCCTCGGTCCGCCTCGAACTCCAGGCCGACTGCTACGCCGGCGTCTGGGCCCAACACGCGACCACACCCCCGGGAGCCCTGATCACCAACCTCACCCCCCAGGACATCGCCGACGGCCTCGACGCCGCAGCAGCGGTAGGCGACGACCGCATCCAACAGGAATTCCAGGCCCGAGTAACCCCGGAATCCTGGACCCACGGCTCGGCAGCCCAACGCCAACAGTGGTTCCAAACCGGCTACACCACAGGCGACCCAACCAAATGCGACACCTTCACCAGCCGCATCTAACCCACCCCCGCCCGAGCCACCCCACCCCACCCAACGCCCAACGCCGGCCAAACACACACCAGCCCGCCCGGCGTTCGAGGCCAACCCAACCCACGCCCGGCGCCGGCCAAACGCACATCAGCCCGGCCGGCGCTTGAGGCCAACCCAACCCCACCCAAGCCCGACGCCGGCCGAACCCACTTCAGCCCGGCCGGCGCTTGAGGCCAACCCAATCAACGCCCGGCGCCAGCCGAACGCACATCAGCCCGGCCGGCGTTCGAGGCCAACCCAACCCACGCCCGGCGCCGGCCAAACGCACATCAGCCCGGCCGGCGCTTGAGGCCAACTCAGGAGCCCGGCCGGCGTTCGAGGCCAACCTCAGGCCGCAGCCCGAGCCCGATCCACGCTCTCCTCCGCATCGGCGACAGCCGAAAGATGCCGCGCCATCCGAACCCGCACTTCCCGCCCCCCGCCATCGGCAACAAGCAACGAAACCCAAGCGGCGGAAGCCTCGAGCGCAGCCCGCGCACTGGCCGCAGCCGCAGCCAGATACGGCAGCACATCGTCATCCGCCCCATCCCGCACCGTACCCGCGAGCCCGATCACATCCGCCGCCAACGCCGCGACCCGCAAAGGCACTTCGGCGGAATCCACCCCCGACCCAGGCCGATCCGAAACCTCCCGCGCCGTATGGCCCGTGCGCATGGCCCGCTCCCGCATCCGCCCCGCCTCGGCCCGCGCCGCCCGCATCGTCTCCTCCGCGTCGGTGGTGTGCAGGGCGAGTGCGGCGGCCCGCTCGACGAGCGCGGCGGCCTGCGCGGCCTGAAGCGCGGCGGCAGCCCCCCGCACCCGGACGTCGGGACTGGCCAGTCGATCGAGGTGTTCCCCGATGGTCTGTTCGCGCAACGGATCCTCCTTGCACACGTGTACAGGCGACCGAAATCGTTCCTGCCAGGGTGCACGGCAGACACCAATTGCGCCATTTTTTGCACTTATTGGTTCGACCCACCCACACCCGGGTAGGCCCTCGCCCACCTTCGACCAACCGACCAACGAACCGCCCGACCCGAAGACGTCTCACTCCACCGTCTTCACGTCACACCACACGACCTTGCCGTCCGGCACCGGATAGCTCCCCCACTCCTCGGCCATCGCCTCCACGAGCAACAACCCGCGACCATGCTCGTCCAGCAGGTCCACCGCGTCCCCCGTTTCGGGAAGCGCCGTATCGTCGTCCACCACCGCGATCCGGATCGAGTTCTCCCGACGCAGCACGGCGACCGCGACCGTACGCCCCCGCGTCGAGTGCTGGACCGCGTTGGTCACCAGTTCGGAGAGCAGCAGTTCGAGGGTGTCCACAGGTGCGTGCGGAACCCGCTCCGCAAGCACCGCGCGTAGCGCGTGTCGGGCGCGAGGTACGGCCTCGACGGTGGCCGACAGACACAGCGACAACAACAGCGGGCCGGCCGGAGACTCCCCGAATCGCGGCGATGATGCGATTTCGCCCACGTCTCCCCCTGTCTCCCCTGGTGGCGCGGATGAGGCGGCCGGAGGCATCGGCGACCTTTGTCCAAACTAGCCGTCCTTGTCTCCGCTGTTGGTGAGATCGACTTCTTTCCCCCTGGTGAAACGTGGCGCGGGCCGGCGATGGACGCACGGGCGGCGCTCGGTCGGCGCACATGGTGGTGGAAAGCGTCGCCCGACGCCCGAGGGGCGGTTCCCGGCCGGGCCGGCGGGGTAGCGATCCCCGACGACAGCCGCCCCATGCCACCGGCTCGAAGTCGTCGCGTGACCCTCGTCGCACGGCTCGAACCCCGGCTCGGGGAACCAACCGAACCGCCGTTTCGTCCCGCAAACAGACGGCAACGACCCGGGACCCCCCGGTGCCGGCTCGCCACCCGACCGTCGGGATCGCGACCGGAGAGTTCCACCGGCTCCCGGTGCGAGGTGCGGCGAAGCGCCGCATCACGCACCACACCGCACACCGGAGCCGGTGAACCTTTCCGGCCGGGGTACTAACGTCGGGGTTACCGACCGCGTCACGGAGGACCTGCATGCAGCCCCGGCTCCAGGCCACTCTGGCCGATTTCGTGCCCGCCCTGCGCTTCGTCGCGCCCGAACTCGTCGCCGACTACCTCGAGCACGACGATCTGCCCGCGGCGTGGTGGATGAGCGTGCCGGTGGTGCGTGCCGCCGACACCTTCGGCCGGGACGAACTGCCGGGACGGCTCGCCGATCTCGCCTACACCGAGCTGCGGCACCTGCGCCTGGGCGACCTGCTGCCCGGGGCCTGGCTGGCGCGCAACGGCTTCCGGCTGTCCCAGTGGCCCGACGGCGCGCGGACCAACGTGATGGTGCGCACCCCCGACTGGGCAGACCTGCTCACCACGACGGTGCGCGAGGTCGGCGACTGGACCCAGATCGGCACCTCGACCGTGCGGCCGCTGGTGGCCCGGCTGTTCGAGGAGGTCCTGGGACTGCTGCCGCAGGACGACGAATCGGTAGACGTGGACGCGCTGTTCGACGCGTCCGGCATGGCGGCGAGCCCGGCGGCGATGCCCGAGCCGGTCGCCGACCCGGAGCCCGAGCCCGAGTCGGAACCCGCGCCGGAGCCGGCGCCCGCTGCGGCGACCGTGATCCCGCCCGCCCCGGAGGACGGCGACTGGGACAACCCGGACGAGTGGGGCGACCTGGACGACGAGGAACTGCGTCCGGTCAAGCTGCCCGAGCCGTTGACCGCCGAACTGGGCACCGTGGTGCGTTGGCTGGCCGAACAGGCGCCGGACGTACCGCTGATGGCGCAGCTCGCCCAGGTCACCCTGGAGACCGCGGCCGTGGTCGGCCTGGAGGACGCCACGGACGAGGTGCGGATCGCGTTGACCGCGCTGCTCACCCAGGTGCCGTCCGGGCTGCGCGCGTCGCTGGCACTGCCGACGGCCCCCGTCGCGACCCAGCCGGAGCCGGCCGCCGCCGAGGCGCCCGACGCCGATGACGATGTCGCCGACTCCGACGACGACGATGCGACCGACTCGGGCCGGGACGCCTACGGTGAGATCCCGCCGACCACCCGGGCGAGCCTGCCCTCCGTCGCGGCGCCCGGCCCCGAGCGCGCGTCGGCCGCCGAGGCCCGCACGGAACCCCTCCCCGAGGTCGCCGCCCACCACCTCGACGCGCCCGCGGCCGAGCCCGCCGCCCCGACCGGCGCCAGGCCGGTGCCGAAGATCCGCACCACGGACACCTCCGAGGACCGCCGGCCGCACCCGGTCCCGCCGGCGGAGGAGCCCACGATCGACGAGGCGCCCGGCGTGGACGCGTTCGGCGAGACGCCGCCGATGACCGTCGCCGACGTCCCGATCCCCGCGCTCACCCGCAAGGGCAAGCGCACCGCCCCGCCGACCCGATCCGAGTCGCGCGCCGAGAGCGCCGACCCGAACGAGGAGGGCGGCCGGGACGCGTTCGGCGAGGTCCCGCCGCTCACCGCCGGCGCGGTCCCGGCGGTGGGCGAGGCCGCCGTGCCGCGCACCCCCGAGGGCCTGCGCATCCCGCCCCGACCGAGCCACCCGCCGCGTTCCGCGCCGACGCCCGCGCCGGCCGCCGCGACCGCCGCGGAGGTACCGTCCGTGCCCGCGCCGCCGGACCCGTCCGCCGTGCCGCCCACCAATCGGGGAACGAAGGCGAAGGCGGCCGACCCCGAGGCCACCGTCGAGATGGTGCCCGGCACGCTGCCGGCCGCGCCCGCCGAGGACGTCACGATGCTCGTCGACCGGCCGCAGTCGCGCGCCGGCGAGCCCGGCGGCGGCGACCTCGTCATCGTCCTGGCAACCTGGTTCCCGGCGAGCGAGCCGCGCCGCCGGGTACTCGCCCGGGACCGGCTGTTCACCGACGAACCCCGCGAACTGGATTCTCTGGCCGCCGAGTTCGGCACCTCGCCGGCCGAGGTCAAGATCCTGGAGCGGGACCTGCGGCGCAACCTGGACGAGCGCATCGGCCGCTCCGACGGCGCGCCGGTCCGGGTGCACCTGAGCTTCGTCCGGGACCGGCTCGGCGTCCTGACCACGGTGTCCGAACTGCGCACGCTGCACCCCAAGCACACCGAGACCGTGCCGGGTCTGGAGATCCAGGTCTGGCAGGTCCTGCGCGGCCTGCTCGGCCTGCACACCTCGGTCGACGGCTGGTTGTCGAGCGCGCCGCTGGGCGAGTTGTCCGACCGCACCCAGGCCACCCTGGACGCGGCCTGCGCTCGCGGCCCGGTGCCGCTGGCCGCGCTGGAGCGGGACCTGACCGCGATGGGCATCCGCCCGCCGCTGCAGGCCGCCTGGATCGCCCGCTTGGAGGGCTTCCAGGTGGAGAACGGCCAGGTGTTGTCCCGCTCCGCGGACACCCTGGAGCGGCCGGCCCGGAAGGGCGGGTCGGCACCGATCGGCGATCCGTCCCGGACTGCGGGCTGCTTCCGCGAGGACACCGGCGCGTGGGCGTTCCGGGTGGACGTGTCCACCGCGATGCTCGAAGGCGAGCCGGTCAAGGTGCCGGCGGCGTTCGCCCAATCCCTCGGCGTCACACCGGGCGGCCAGGTCCGGCTGCACCACGGCCACGGCCCCGCCGCACTGCGCTGGTCCGACACGCCCTACCTGGTGTCCCTGCGCGCGATCCTGGCCGGCCTGTCCGCACACGAGGGCGACATGGTCTTCATCTCGTCGATCCACCAGGGCCGCCTGGAGGCCCGCCTGGTCCGCGGCGACGCCACGGTCCGCCTCCCCCGCTGGGCAAGAGCCCTACGCCACACCGGCGTAGACCCGGTCCCGGAGCAGGTGAACCTCCCCGAACTCCTGGGCGCCAGAATCGGCCTCGACCCAGCCATCGACCTCAAGGCCGTCCTGCACCACCTACAACAACGGGGCGACACAGACATCCTCGAACTCCTGGGCGTCTCCCAACCCCGCCCATAACCGAAGCGGAACCGGGTCCAAGCGGTGGAGCGCAGCGGAACCGCAACCCACTACGCCACCGGTGGAGCGCAGCGGAACCGGAAACCCGGCGCCGCGCAGCGGCAACGCGCCCGCGCCCTTCCGCCCCCGACGGAGCGCAGCGGAGGAGAAACCACTCCGCAAGGGCGCCACGGACCAGGCAGGCCACCGAGACTCGGCCATGATCGTGGAGGCGCAGGTAGTGAGCCGTGTCGGGACTGGCCCCCGGCGTCCGGGCAAAGCCGCCGCCGGGCCGCCCCCGGGCGAAGTGATTCTCCTCCGCTGCGCTCCGTCGGGGGCGGAGGCGCGGGAGGCGTTGCCGCTGCGCGGCATCGGGTTTCCGGTGCCGCTGCGCTCCACCGGTAGCGCAGCGAATTCCGGCTCCGCTGCGCTCCACCGGAGGGCACAGCCCATCACGCAACCTCAGCCCGGCCGGCGCTTGAGGCCACCCCGGCCAACCAACATCCAACGCCAGCCAAAAACCCCAAGCCCGACCCCCCAGCCCGGCCGGCGTTTGAGGCCAAAGGGCCCAGCGGCCCAAGAGCTACAGGTTGAACCCCAAAGCCCGCAGCTGCTCACGCCCGTCATCGGTGATCTTGTCCGGCCCCCACGGCGGCATCCAGACCCAGTTGATCCGCATGTCCGCCACAATCCCCTCCGTGGCGGTCCGCGTCTGATCCTCGATCACATCCGTGAGCGGACAGGCCGCACTGGTCAACGTCATGTCGATCGTGGCGATGTTCGCGTCGTCGACATGCACGCCGTACACCAGCCCCAGATCGACCACGTTGATCCCGAGCTCGGGGTCGACGACGTCGTACATCGCCTCGGTGACGTCCTCCGGCGTGGCCACACCGGCCGCCTGGGTCTCGGTCATTTCTGCCCTTCCATCGTCTGCGGCGCCTGCGCCGAGTGCGCCGTGTCCAGCGCCTGCGCCGTGGCGTCCTTGAAGGCCATCCACCCCAGGAGCGCGCACTTCACCCGCGCCGGATACTTGCTGACGCCGACGAACGCCACGGCGTCCTCCAACACGTCCTCGTCCGGCTCGCCCTGACCCTTGGACTGCATCAGCGCCAGGAACTCGTCCCCGGCGTGCATCGCGTCCTCGATCGTGTGCCCGATCACCAGGTCGGTCATCACCGACGCGCTGGCCTGGCTGATCGAACAGCCCTGGCCCTCGTAGCTGACGTCGAGCACCTTCTCGCCGTCCAGCTTCACGCGCAGCGTGACCTCGTCCCCACAGGTCGGGTTGACGTGGTGGACCTGGGTGTCGAACGGATCCCGCAACCCCTTGTTGTGGGGGTGCCGGTAGTGATCCAGGATGATTTCCTGATACATCCCGTCGAGCTTCATCTCTTCGCCTCCCGCCCCTCCTCCGCCGAACCCGTACTAACCGAAAAACCGTCGGACATGTTCCAGCCCGGCCACGAGCGCGTCGACCTCGGCCGGCGTGGAGTACAGGTAGAACGAGGCGCGGGTGGTCGCCGGCACGCCGTAGCGCAGGCAGACCGGACGGGCGCAGTGGTGCCCCACCCGGACCGCGATGCCCTGTTCGTCGAGCACCTGGCCCACGTCGTGCGGGTGGATGTCGCCGAAGGTGAAGGAGATCGCCGCCGCACGCGCCACGTTGTCGGCCGGGCCGATGATCTTCAGCCCCTCGACGCTGTTCAGCGCGTCGACCGCGTATCCCGTGAGCGCGTGCTCGTGCGCGGCGATCCGGTCCATGCCGATCGCCGACAGGTAGTCGATGGCCGCACCGAGCCCGACCGCCTCCGCGATCGGCGGTGTGCCGGCCTCGAACTTGTGCGGCGCGGGCGCGTACGTGGACGCGCTCATCGTGACGGTCTCGATCATCTCGCCACCGCCCAGGAACGGCGGCAACTCCTCCAGCAGACCGAGCCGGCCCCACAACACGCCGATCCCGGTCGGGCCGCACATCTTGTGGCCGGTGAACGCGACGAAGTCGGCGCCGAGCGCCTGTACGTCGAGCACCATGTGCGGCGCGGCCTGCGACGCATCGACCACGACCAGGGCGCCGACGTCGTGCGCGCGGCGCACGATCGGGTCCAGGTCGTTGACCGTGCCGAGGATGTTCGAGGTGTGCACCACCGAGACGACCTTGGTCTCCTCGGTGATCACCTGCTCGATGTTCGACAGGTCGAGCCGGCCGTCGTCGGTGAGTCCGAACCACTTGAGCTGGGCGCCGGTGCGCTGCGCGAGCAGCTGCCACGGCACGATGTTCGAGTGGTGCTCCATCTCGGTGATCACCACGTCGGCGCCCACGCCCACCTTGAACGGCTCGTCCGCCCAGGTCAGCATGTTCGCGACGAGGTTGATCGCCTCGGAGGAGTTCTTGGTGAAGACGATCTCGTCCCGGCTGGGCGCGTTGATGAACGCCGCGACCTTGTCCCGCGCGCCCTCGTACAGCGCGGTGGCCTCCTCGGCCAGCACGTGCACGCCGCGGTGCACGTTCGCGTTGCTGCTCGCGTAGTAGTGCGTCATGGCGTCGATCACCTGACGCGGGGTCTGCGACGTCGCCGCGTTGTCGAGGTAGACGAGCGGTCGGTCGTCGTGCAGGAGCCGTTCGAGGATCGGGAAATCCTTGCGGATCGTGTCCGTGTCGAGCAGCCCCGGCAGGTGCAGTGTCATGCAGACTCCCCCTTGCCGGTGTACGCCTCGTAGCCCTCGTCCTCCAGCTTGTCGGCGAGCTCGGCACCGCCGGACTCGACGATCCGGCCGCCCGCGAAGACGTGCACGTGGTCGGGCTTGATGTACTTCAGGATGCGGGTGTAGTGGGTGATCAGCAGGGTGCCGATCTGCCCGGTGGCCTGCACGCGGTTGACGCCCTCGGAGACCACGCGCAGCGCGTCGACGTCCAGACCGGAGTCGGTCTCGTCGAGGATCGCGATCTTCGGCCGCAGCAGTTCCAGCTGCAGGATCTCGTGGCGCTTCTTCTCGCCGCCGGAGAAGCCCTCGTTGACGTTGCGCTCGGCGAAGGAGGGGTCCATCTGGAGGCGCTCCATGGCCTCCTTGACCTCCTTGATCCACAGCCGCAGCTTGGGGGCCTCGCCGCGGGTGGCGGTGGCGGCGGTGCGCAGGAAGTTGGACACCGAGACGCCGGCGACCTCGACGGGGTACTGCATGGCCAGGAACAGGCCGGCGCGGGCCCGCTCGTCGACGGTCATGGACAGCACGTCCGCGCCGTCGAGCAGCACACTGCCGCCGGTGACCTGGTACTTCGGGTGTCCCGCGACCGAGTACGCCAGCGTCGACTTGCCGGAGCCGTTGGGGCCCATGATGGCGTGGGTCTCGCCCTGCTTCACGGTCAGGTCGACGCCGCGCAGGATCTCGCGCGGACCGTTCTCGGCGTCCACACTGACGTGCAGGTCGCGGATCTCAAGCGTTGCCATAACGGACTCAGGACTCCTGGTTCACTTCGACGTAGACGGCGCCGCCGTCGATCTTCACGGGGTATACGGGGACCGGCAGGTTCGCCGGGGGACCCGAGGGACGGCCGGTGCGCAGGTCGAAGCGCGAGCCGTGCAGCCAGCACTCGATCGTGCAGTCCTCGACCTCGCCCTCGGACAGCGAGACGTTGGCGTGCGAGCACACGTCGTTGATCGCGTACACGTCGCCCTCGGTGCGCACGAGGGTCACCGGGACGTCGTCGAGCACGACGCGCAGCGGTGTGTCCTCGTGCAGGTCGCCCTCGGCGCATGCCTTGAGGTAGCTCATCGGGCGCCGCCCTCGAGCCGGGCCTCGATCTGCTTCATCAGCCGCTCCTGGAGGTCGGCGATGCCGACCCGGGCGATCACCTCGGCGAAGAAGCCGCGCACCACCAGGCGGCGGGCCTCGTCGGCCGGGATGCCGCGCGACTGGAGGTAGAACAGCTGCTCGTCGTCGAAGCGGCCGGTCGCGCTGGCGTGTCCGGCGCCGGCGATCTCGCCGGTCTCGATCTCCAGGTTGGGCACCGAGTCGGCGCGGGCGCCGTCGGTGAGCACCAGGTTGCGGTTCAGCTCGTAGGTGTCGGTGCCCTCGGCCGCGGCGCGGATGAGCACGTCGCCGATCCACACGGTGTGCGAGTCGGCGCCCTGCAGGGCCCCCTTGTAGGTGACCAGGCTGCGGCACTGCGGCACGTCGTGGTCGACGAACAGGCGGTGTTCGAGGTGCTGGCCGGCGTCGGCGAAGTACACGCCGTACAGCTCGGCGTCGCCGCCCGGGGCGTCGTAGACCACGCGCGGGAAGAGCCGGACCAGGTCGCCGCCGAGGGTGACCACCACGGAGGTGAAGGACGCGTCGCGGCCCACCCGGGCCAGGTGCGCGCCCACGTGCACCGAGTCGGCGTCCCAGTCCTGGATCGAGACGACCTTGAGCTTCGCGCCGTCGCCGACGATGAACTCGACGTTTTGCGCGTAGGTGGCGGAGCCGGCGTGGTCGAGCACCACGGTCGCCTCGGCGAACCGCTGGACCTCGATCGCGACGTGCCCGAACGCGGTGCCACCGGCGCCGCGCAGGTCGATCACGATCGGCTCGGCGAGCTGGGTGTCCTTGCCGACCACGACGAGGGTGGCCTTCTCGAACGAGCTGTACGCCTGGGCCGCGACCCGGTCGACGGGTTTGCCGGCCCGACCGATGCGCGCGTCGGAGCGGTCGACCGTCTCGACGGTGACGCCCTCGGGGGCGGTCACCGAGACGGTGACCTCGCCGCGCTCGGCCGCCGCCGCGGTGCCGTCGTGCAGACCGCGCAGGCGGGCCAGCGGGGTGAACCGCCAGTCCTCCTCGCGGCCGGTCGGCACGGCGAAGTCGGCCACGTCGTAGGACGCGGCGGCGACCTGGCGGGCGTCGGCGGGCTGGGCGACCGAACGGCCGGTGCCGGGGCCGGCGAGCACGTTCTCGGCCCCGGCCTCGCGCACGGCGATCGATCCGGCGGTGGTGCTACCGGGAGTGTTGGTGTTCGCAGCCATGGACTAGCCCACAGCCCCTTCCATCTGAAGCTCGATCAAGCGGTTCAATTCGAGGGCGTACTCCATGGGCAGTTCGCGCGCGATGGGCTCGACGAACCCGCGCACGATCATCGCCATGGCCTCGTCCTCGGTCATGCCGCGGCTCATGAGGTAGAACAGCTGGTCGTCGGAGATCTTCGAGACGGTCGCCTCGTGACCCATCGACACGTCGTCCTCGCGAACGTCGACGTACGGGTAGGTGTCCGAGCGGCTGACCGTGTCCACGAGCAGCGCGTCGCACTTGACCGACGAGGTCGAGCCGTGCGCGCCCTCCTCGATCTGCACGAGGCCGCGGTAGGAGGTGCGGCCACCGCCGCGCGCCACCGACTTGGACACGATGTTGGACGAGGTGTTCGGGGCGCAGTGCACCATCTTCGAACCCGCGTCCTGGTGCTGGCCCTCGCCCGCGAAGGCGATCGACAGCGTCTCGCCCTTGGCGTGCTCGCCGAGCAGCCACACGGCCGGGTACTTCATGGTGACCTTGGAACCGATGTTGCCGTCGATCCACTCCATCGTGGCGCCCTCGTGGGCCACCGCGCGCTTGGTCACCAGGTTGTACACGTTGTTCGACCAGTTCTGGATGGTCGTGTAGCGCACCCGGGCGTTCTTCTTGACCACGATCTCGACCACGGCCGAGTGCAGCGAGTCCGACTTGTAGATCGGCGCCGTACAGCCCTCGACGTAGTGCACGTAGGAGCCCTCGTCGGCGATGATCAGCGTGCGCTCGAACTGGCCCATGTTCTCGGTGTTGATCCGGAAGTAGGCCTGGAGCGGGATCTCCACGTGCACGCCCGGCGGGACGTAGATGAACGAGCCGCCCGACCACACCGCGGTGTTCAGCGCGGAGAACTTGTTGTCGCCGGTCGGGATGACCGAGCCGAAGTATTCCTTGAACAGCTCCGGGTGCTCGCGCAGCCCGGTGTCGGTGTCCAGGAAGATGACGCCCTGCTCCTCCAGGTCCTCGCGGATCTGGTGGTAGACGACCTCGGACTCGTACTGGGCGGCGACGCCCGCGACCAGGCGCTGCTTCTCCGCCTCCGGGATGCCGAGCCGGTCGTAGGTGTTCTTGATGTCCTCGGGCAGGTCCTCCCACGAGGCGGCCTGCTTCTCCGTGGAGCGGACGAAGTACTTGATGTTGTCGAAGTCGATGCCGGAGAGGTCGGAGCCCCAGGTCGGCATGGGCTTCTTGGCGAAGAGCCGAAGGCCCTTCATGCGCTGCTTCAACATCCACTCGGGCTCGGACTTCTTCGCCGAGATGTCGGCGACGACCTCCTCGGAGATGCCCCGGCGCGCGGAGGCGCCGGCGGTGTCCGAGTCGGCCCAGCCGTACTCGTAGGTGCCCAGGCCCTCGAGCTCGGGGCGAGCGTCGGTGGTCATGAAGTAGTCCTCCCGGAAGCCGGGTCGGCGGCGGTCGATTCCCGCGAACGGGAGGGGCCCCGGCGCGGCGGATTCTGGTCTTCGCTGGTTTTCGAAACGGAAGGTGCGGCCGGCGGACCGGACGAGCCGGTCCTGCGACCGGTCGGACCGGCCGTTTCAGCCTGTACAGCAGGAACGTGCGTGGTGCAGACGCCGTCGCCGTGGGCGATGGTCGCCAGCCGTTGCACGTGCGTGCCGAGAAGGCGCGCGAACACCTCGGCCTCGGCCTCGCAGAGCTGCGGGAACCGCTCGGCGACGTGCGCCACCGGACAGTGGTGCTGGCAAAGCTGCTCTCCGCCGGGTGCGGGCCGCGCACTCGCGGCATACCCGTCGGCGGACAGCGCCTCGGCCAGCGCTCGGGCCCGCTCCCCGGTGGGCGCGGACTCGACCGAGGGACGATACCTCTCCTCGCGGGCGGCAAGCCGCTCGCGGGCAAAAGTTGCCACCGCCTCGGTGCCGAGCCGTTCGGCCACGAAGCTCAGCGCCTCGGCCGCCAGCTCGTCGTATTCCTGGTGGAACCCGGAGCGGCCGGCGTCGGTCAGCGCGAACAGCTTGGCCGGACGACCCCGGCCCCGGCGTCCGTAGACGCGCTGCTCGCCGGCCACCAACACACCCTCGGCGAGCAGTGCGTCGAGGTGGCGACGCACACCCGCCGGGGTCAGCTCCAGTCGCTCGGCCAGGTCCGCCGCGGTGGACGGACCGTGTTCGACGATCGACCGGGTGACCCGGTGCCGGGTGCCCTCGTGGCCGTCGTGTTCGGGCGTGCCGGCACCCGGGACGGTCGCCCGCCTCGGTGCCTCTTCGCTCGTCCGCGCGTTTTCCACAACACCATTGTTGCGTTAATAGTGCGCCAGGCCAAACGGCGTCCGCGTGGAGTCCATCACTTAGGTGTACCTAACATCACACTCCTCTCGGCATGGCGTTCGACCTGCGGATTCACCTGACGACCCGTCAGCCCCGCGCTGTTCCGGCCGTTCTCGCCGACCCCGGCACGAGGGGTGCCCGGGGCTTTCTAGACTGACTCGTCATGGACTCCTCGTCGCCGGCAGTCGCGCTCACGGGCCTGGTCAAGCGCTACGGCGACAAGACCGCCGTGGACGGGCTCTCGCTCACCGTCGAACGCGGCCGGGTTACCGCGGTCCTCGGCCCCAACGGTGCCGGCAAGACCAGCACGATCGAGATCTGCGAGGGCTACCGGCGCGCCGACGCGGGCGAGGTCCGGGTGCTCGACCTGGACCCGGTGCGCGACGCCGCCGCGCTGCGGCCCCGGATCGGGGTGATGTTGCAGTCGGGGGGCGTGTACTCGGGAGCGCGCGCCGAGGAGATGTTGCGCCACGTCGCCAAACTGCACGCACACCCCCTCGACGTGGCGATGCTGATCGAACGCCTGGGCCTGGGCTCGTGCGGGCGGACCACCTACCGCCGGCTGTCCGGCGGCCAGCAGCAGCGCCTGGCGCTCGCGCTCGCCGTGGTCGGCCGCCCCGAACTGGTGTTCCTGGACGAGCCGACCGCCGGCCTCGACCCGCACGCCCGGCACGCCACCTGGGACCTGGTGCGCGAGCTGCGCGCCGACGGGGTGAGCGTGGTGCTCACCACACACCTGATGGACGAGGCCGAGAAGCTGGCCGACGAGGTGGCGATCGTGGACCGCGGCCGGGTGATCGCGTCCGGCTCGCCCGAGGCGCTGTGCCACGACGGCGCGGAGAACTCGCTGCGCTTTTCCGGCCCGCCCGGTCTGGACATGGGCTCGCTGCTGAACGCGCTGCCCGAGGGCGCCAAGGCGTTCGAGGTCTCGCGCGGCGCGTACCGGATCGAGGGCGAGATCGACCCCCAACTGCTCGCCACGGTCACCTCCTGGTGTGCGCAGCACGGGGTGATGCCGGAGCGGCTGACGGTGGCACGGCGCAGCCTGGAGGACGTGTTCATGGAGCTGACCGGACGGGAGCTGCGGAGTTGAGCGCGGTGGCGAAGGCCGCGGCAACGCGGGACGAGAGGCGCGGTACGTTCACGCCCGCGCCGGGCGCGGCGCCGCTGGGTCGGATGATCCTGGCGCAGAGCGCCCTGGAGACCCGGATGTTGTTGCGCAACGGCGAGCAGCTGTTGCTGACGGTGATCATTCCGACGCTGCTCCTGGTGGTGTTCAGCTCGGCCGACCTCGTGGACACCGGGGACGGCGACCGGGTGGACTTCCTGGCGCCGGGGCTGCTCGCGCTGGCGGTGTTGTCGACCGCGTTCACCGGGCAGGCGATCGCCACCGGGTTCGAGCGGCGCTACGGCGTGCTCAAGTTGCTGGGCTCGACCCCGCTGCCCCGGTGGGGGCTGATGGTGGCCAAGACGGCGTGTGTCCTGGTGGTGGAGATCCTCCAGGTGGCGCTGCTCACGGCGATCGCGTTCGGGCTGGGCTGGTCACCGCACGGGAACCCCGTGTGGGTGATCCTGCTGCTGCTCCTGGGCACGGCGGCGTTCTCCGGGCTCGGCCTGCTGATGGCCGGCACGCTGCGGGCAGAGGCGACCCTGGCGGGCGCGAATCTGGTGTTCATCCTGCTGCTGCTCGGCGGCGGGGTGATCGTGCCGCTGGACAAGTTCCCCTCCGGGGTCGAGCACACGCTCGCGCTGCTGCCCATCTCGGCGCTGTCGGACGGGCTGCGCGACGTGCTCCGGGACGGATCGGGTCTGCCGCTGGGCGATCTGGCCATCCTGGCGGTCTGGGCGGTTTTGGGCCTCGGCGCGGCGGCGCGCTTCTTCCGTTGGGAGTGAGGCCGGAGGGGGGTCGGGGCGGGCGCGAGCCGACACCCCTGGTGCGCTTGTGAATTCGTTCACGACGTAGCATGTCGCGCATGAGTCTGCAGGCCGTCTCCCCACTCGTCGCGCGCCGCGTGTTCCTCGCGAACCTGGTGGCGCAGATCGGCATCGTCGTCACGGGCGGTCTCGTCCGACTCACCGACTCGGGTCTGGGGTGCGACACCTGGCCCCGGTGCGACAGCGACACGAGCAACTGGACGCCGCACGAGGCGGTCGGCCACCACGCGTACATCGAGTTCGGCAACCGCATGCTGACCTACGTGGTCGGCGCGATCGCGGTGGCGTGCGTGGTGGCGGCGTACCGGATGACCGTGCGCCGCAAGGACATCACCACGCTGGCCTGGATCCAGATCGGCACGGTGGTCGGCCAGGCCCTGCTCGGCGGCATCACCGTGCTCACCGACCTGCACCCGATGGCGGTGGCGAGCCATCTGCTCCTGTCGATGTTGCTGATCGCGTCGGCGGTGGCGCTGTACGAACGCTCCGGCGAGGGCGACGCGCCGGCCCGGTTCCTGGTCCGCCCCGAGATCCGCTGGTTCGGCTACGGCACCCTCGGCCTGGCAGGTGCCCTGATCGTGATCGGCACCGTGGTCACCGGCTCCGGCCCGCACGCGGGCGACCTCAAGGCCAAGCGCTTCGACGTGGACATCGACCAGATCGCCTGGCTGCACGCCGACCTGGCCTTCCTCCTCCTGGGCGCGGCCGTCGCCCTGGCCCTGGCCCTGCGCGTCACCGACGCCCCCCGGGCCGCCCAGACGCGCGTGTGGTGGCTGCTCGCCGTCCTGATCCCCCAGGGCCTGATCGGCTACATCCAATACTTCAACGGCCTCCCCGAGTGGATGGTCCTCACCCACATGCTCGGCGCCGCCCTCACGGTGGTCACCGCAACCGGAACCCTCTTCGCCCTCCGCATCCGAGGCGAACACGCCGAGCCCACCCCGGAGGCAGCAGCCGAAGCCCGCGAACCGGTCGCCACCAGTTACTGAGCGCCGCACCCGTGGAGACGGACCGGACCCCGGCGGGGTCCGGTCCGTCTCGGTGTTCTCGGGCGGTGTCGCCCGGGTCAGCGGGCGGGGACGGCCAGGAGGAGGGCGAAGCGGTTTTGCGCGTCGGTCCACCACTGGCGGATGGTGAAGCCGGCCTCGGCCAGTTCGGCTTCCAGCGGCTCGCGGCGGAATTTGGTGGAGATCTCGGTGCGCAGGTGTTCGCCTCGGGCAAAGTCGGCGGACAGGTCCAGGGGCGGGATCTTGACCGTCTGGTCGATCCTGGAGCGCAGGTGCATCTCGATGCGTTCCTCGTCCGCGTTCCACAGCGCCACGTGGTCGTAGGCGTCGGGGTCGAAGTCGGCATCGAGTTCGCGGTTGAGCACGTGCAGCACGTTCTTGTTGAACTCGGCCGTGACGCCCTGGGCGTCGTCGTAGGCGGCGACCAGCACGGCCGGGTCCTTGACCAGGTCGACCCCGAGCAGCAGGGTGTCGTCGGCGCTCAGCGCGCGGCGCAGGATGCGGTAGAAGGCCGTGCGCTGGGCGGGGTCGAGGTTGCCGAGCGTGCTGCCCAGGAAGCTGAGCAGGCGCGGGCCCGGCTCGTCCGCCAGGGCGAGTTCGTGTTCGAAGTCGGTGACCGTGGCCGCGACCCGCAGCGCCGGGTAGTCGCGGCACAGCGCCTCACCGGCCTGGACCAGCGCCGAATCGCTCACGTCCAGCGGCACATAGCGCTCCAGCGTGCCCGCCGCGGTGAGCGCGTCCAGGAGCAGCCGGGTCTTGCGGGACGAGCCCGAGCCCAATTCGATCAGCGAGTGGGCCCGCGTCGCCGCGGCGATCTCGGGGGCGCGTCGAGTCAGGATCTCCTGCTCGGCGCGGGTCGGGTAGTACTCGGGCAGCCGGGTGATCTCCTCGAACAACTCGCTGCCGCGCGCGTCGTAGAACCACTTGGGCGGCAACGACTTGCTCGGCGCGGTCAGTCCGTGGCGCACGTCGGCGCGCAGGGTGGTATCGAAGTAGTCGGCCGGCAGCCGGTGGTCGAGGGTGAATCGGCTGTTCATGGGACGCCGTTCCTGTGGTGCGGATGACGGACGTGCGGCGACGGGTCGCACGGGACGGATCGGGGCGATGCGGACGCCGTCGCGGGTGGCGACGAGGAGAGAGTGGTCGGGTACCTCCCGCCACGCCCCCCAGGTCGCATCCGGGTGCTCGTCGGGCTCGGAGGCGACCAGGACCCGGCCGGGGCCGGTGCGGTACCAGAGGGTGTCCGCGTAGCGGGTGGCGAACACGGTCCGGCCGTCGGTGAGCAGGAGGTTGAGCCGGGCCGTCGGGCGCGCCTCGGCGATCCGCCGGACCACGTCGACCAGCGCGCCGCCGACCGGCTCACGCTGCCGCAGCCGGCGCGCGAGCAGGGCCCAGATCAGCGCCGAGTCGCAGCGCGCCTCCATCTCCAGCAGGGCGGCCTGATCGAGCGCGGGCCCGACCGGCAGCCGGGTCCAGTCCGGGACGGCGCCGTTGTGGCTGAACAACCACACACCGTCCCGGTACGGCGCGGCCGCCGCCTCCTCCTGACTGGTGCCGGCGGTGGCGCTGCGCACGGCGGCCAGGAACGCGCCGCTGCGTACGGTCCGGGCCAGGTCGGGCAGGTTCGGGTCGGCCCAGATCGGCAACGCGCGCCGATAGCGGGCGGGTTCGACGTCCGCCGGATCCGCGTCCGGGCCCGCGTCGGGATACCAGCCGAAGCCGAACCCGTCGACGTTGACCGTCCCGTACCGCTGCCGGCGCGGCGCCCAGGACTGCTCGTACAACCCGCGCGTCGGCTCCACCAGCACCGACGCCAGCGGGATCTCCGGCCCCAGATAGGCCAGGTGACGGCACATCAGCCCGCCTCCCCGGGCGCCGCGTCGCGCGCGGTGCGGAATCCGGCGAAGATCTGCCGCCGGATCGGCAGGTCCCAATTGCGGAACGTGCCCCGGGCGACCACCTCGTCGACCCCGAACGCGCCGCCGCGCAGCACCTTGTGCCCGGGCCCGAAGAACACCTCGGAATACTCCCGATAGGGAAACGCCGCGAACCCGGGGTAGGCGGTGAAGTCGGAGGCGGTCCACTCCCAGACGTCGCCGAGCAACTGCCGCGCCCCGGAAGGCGCGGCACCCGCCGGATACGCCCCGGCCGGCGCCGGCCGCAGATGCCGCTGCCCGAGGTTGGCGTGTTCGGGCGTGGGTTCGGCGTCGCCCCACGGATACCGCCGCGACCGCCCCTCCGCCGGATCGTGCCGCGCCGCCTTCTCCCACTCGGCCTCGCTCGGCAACCGCCGCCCGGCCCAGCGCGCGTAGGCGTCGGCCTCGTACCAGCACACGTGCACGACCGGCTCGTCCGGCGGCACCGGCTCGGTCCGGCCGAACCGCCTGCGCAGCCACGTGTCACCGTCGCGCCACCAGAACAGCGGTGCGCGCAGCCCGGCTTCGTCCCGATGCCGGCGCCCCTCCGGGGTCCAGCAGTCGTCCCGGTCGTATCCGCCGTCGGCGATGAACTCCAGATAGGCCGCGTTCGTCACCGGCACGGTGTCCAGCCAATACGCCGCCACCTCGACGGTGTGCGCGGGTCGCTCGTTGTCCAAGGCCCACCCGTCGGTGTCGGTGCCCATCTCGAACGGCCCGGCCGCGACCAGCACTTCGCGCGGCAATCCGGCCGCGTCCGGCGGCGCGGCGGGCGGTTCGGGGGCGTCCAGGACGGCCGGTCCGGCGCGCAGCTGGTGGGTGGCGAGCATGGTCTCGTCGTGCTGCTGCTCGTGCTGGGCGAGCATGCCGAACACGAACCCGTGCGCCAGGAGCGGATCACCGTCGGGGTCGAAGTCGGCGCCCTCCAGCACCTCCAGCGCCCGGACCCGCACCTCGCGGACGTAGTCCCGGGCCGGATCGGGCGCGAGCAGCGGCAGGGCCGGCCGGTTCGCGCGAGGGTGGCGGAACGCGTCGTACAGCGCGTCCAGATCCGCACGCAGCGCCGGGCGCCCGCCGGCCCGGCGGACCAGCCACAACTCCTCCTGGTTTCCGATGTGCGCCAGGTCCCAGACCAGCGGGGACATCAACGGGGAGTGCTGGGCGCTCAGTTCCTCGTCGGTCAGACACTCGGTCAGGGCCAGCGTCCGGCGCCGGGCCCGCGCCAGCGCGGCCTCGGCTATCGATTTCGCGGATGTCGAGGTTTCCGACGGCTTCAGCGACGTCATCGACAGGTCCTTTCGAGCAGATCGTCGGCGGGACATCGGCCCCGTTCGGCGTAGCGCCGGGTGAATTCGGCGACGGCCGCACGGACCGGGCCGGGCGCGTCGGCGTCGGCCAGCGCGTTCTCCGTGGCGGCGAAGCAGGCGAGGATCGCCTTGCCGAGCACCGGGTCGGCGGGGCCGATCCGGGCGGCGCGCAGCCAGACCGCCTCGGTCGGTACGGTCGCGCCGTCGGCGCACAGGGACTCGGTCGCCGCCCAGGCCGCCTCGGCCGCGACCGGGTCGTCCAGCAGGGTGGCGGCCATCGCGGCGGGCACGATCCAGTCCCGGCCGCACTGCGCGTCGATCATCCGCAACTCCAGCCAGCCGCGCGGGCGCACCGGCGGGAAGAGGGTGGTCAGGTGGTAGTCGAGGTCGTCGAGGGTGGGTGGCCGCATCCCGGGTACACCGCGCAGCCAGGAGCGGAAGGTCAGCCCCTCCGGGGCGTTCCAGCCGTCCGCCGTGGCGCCGCGCAGGCACAACAGCGGCGCGTCCAGCGCGTAGCGCGCCCACGCGGCGCGCGGGTCGCCGTCGATGCCCGGCGGCGGGCCGGGCGGGCGGGTACGGCCGGGGTCCATCCGGGCCCAGACCAGTTGCCGAGTGGATCGCCAACCAGTCGGTTTGCCTTGCCACAGCGGTGAGTTGGCGAACGCGGCGACCAGTACCGGGCCCAGCCGGTGGGTCAGCTCCCAGCGTGATCGATAGCCGCGAAGGCCCGCGCTCTCGTCGCCCGCGTCCAGGTTGACCTGCACGGACGCAGTGCCGCGCATCATCATCCGGCCCCAGGAGCCGTCCCGGTCGAAGTACGCCTCCATCGCCCGGTAGCGCGGATGGTCCAGGACGCGTGCCGGGTTTCGATACGGCTCCAGGCCGTGGCCCGCGAGCACGAGTCCGCCGGCGGCCAGCGCCTGCTCCAGGGCCGTCATGTCGGCGCGGAGGTCTCGGGCGCATCCGGCGAGCGTGTCGGCGGGCGGTGAACTCAGTTCGACCTGCCCACCCGGCTCGCGGGTCAATCTGCTGCCGAACGGCAGCCCCTGCGCCTCCAGCGGGGCCAGGGCCTCGTCCAGCCGCTCCGGCGCCACCTCCCGGTGGGCGTCGGCGCCGTCGTGCACGATCCATTCCAGTTCGATCCCGACCCGCGCGGGCGGGCCGGTCTTGAAGCACACCCCGTGTACATGGGCCTGTGCGTCGTCCTCCTGCAGAGTGGTAGCCATCGCACGCACTCCTTCGATCCCTCGCGTGGTCCCGATTCCGGGCCCACTCGTGGCCCCCAGTGTGGCCCTCCCGTAACTTTCCCGGTCTGCTGTACCCGGCATTGCCGACCGGAACACCCGTACCTCCGTGAACGCGGGCCCACGCGGGGATGAAGCCCCACAAACCCCCGAGCAAGACCATCCGGTTGCCGCATCCGCCCGATTACGGTGCGCAAAATGTAACGGTGTGTCAGGGAACGGGCCGGCGTCGACCGTCGCCCGCGATCGGTCGCGCGGGGCATGCGAAAGGGCGGGGCGGAAGCCGATCCCGGCCTCCGCCCCGCCCTTCGGGTGCGGCTAGTGCTCCGGCAGCCGCGCCGCCGCGGCCCGGTCGAGCAGCCACAGCGTCGCGCCGGTGCCGTAGGCGCCGGCCGCCGGGGTCTTCGTGGGGTCGGTGGAGGCCCGCGCCGCCGCCACCGCGTCGGCCTTGTCCTCGCCCGCCGCGAGCAGCCACACCTCGTGGGCGGCTCGGATCGCCGGGAAGGTCAGGGTGATCCGGGTCGGCGGAGGCTTGGGGGCCTCGCGGACCGCGACCACCGTGCGCCCCGTCTCCTCCGTCGCCGCGAAGCCCGGGAACAGCGACGCGACGTGCGTGTCGGGGCCCACCCCGAACATGGCCAGGGTGAACGCCGGCACCAGCGCGCCCTCGGGCGCGGCGGCGGCCAGTTCGGCGGCGTACCGCGCCGCCGCCGCCTCCACGTCGTCCCCGTCCGGACCGTCACTGGCCGGCATCGGGTGCACCAGCTCCGGCAACACCGGGACGGTGTCCAACAACGCCTCGCGCGCCTGCGTCTCGTTCCGGTCGGCGTGGCCCGCCGGCAGGAACCGCTCGTCGCCCCACCACACGTGCAGCCGGTCGAAGTCGATCGCGCCCAGCGTGGGCGTGAGCGACAACTCGTGCAACAACGCGTTGCCGTTGCGGCCACCGGTGAGCACGATGTGCGCCACGTCGAACTCGGCCTGCGCGTCGGCGACCCGCTGGATCAGCCCGGTCGCCGCCGCCTTGGCAAGCAGTGCCGTGTCGGCGTGCACCCGAACCGGGCCGTGCGGGCTCACGCGCCGTCGCCCTTCTTCTTGCGAGGCGCCCGGCCGGCCGCGTTCTTCGGCGTGGCGGCGGGCGCGCCCTCGTCCGCCACCCGCGCCCGGGCGGTGGGCCGCTTCGCCCCCGCCGCGCTCGACGTGCGCTTCAGCGGCGGAGCCGCACCGACCTCCTTCTTCGCCTTTCGGAGCGGCGCCTCGCCCTCCTCGGCCTTCTCCACGTCGCTCACCGGCGTCTGCGACACGGGCGACTCGGTGAACGACGCCGCCGACGGCACCCGCGCCGCCTCCAACGCGGCCCGCGCCAACGTCGCCGCGTACACGTCGTCCGGGTCCAGCCGGCGCAGCTCCTCGGCGACCAGGTCGGAGGCCTCGCGCCGCTTGAGCGCGACCACCCGGTCCGGCTGGCCGGGCGAGGACAGCGACGCCATCATCCCGTCGGGGCGGTCGATCACGATCTCGCCGTCCTCGGTCACCAGCGTGACCGCGGTGATCCCGGGGCCGTTGGTCTCCACCCGCTCCACGTCGACCTCCAGGCGATCGGTCAACCACAGCGCGAGCAGTTCCGCGCTCGGGTTGCCTGCCTTGGCGCCGACCTTCGCGCTCAGGATCCGGCTGTACTTCTGGTCGAGCGCCGCGGCCAGCAGGCTGCGCCACGGCGTGGTGCGGGTCCAGGCCAGGTCGGTGTCCCCCGGCGTGTACGCGCTCGCCCGCAGCCGCAGTACATCGGCCCGGCGCGGCGGCGCGGCGGCGTCGGTCACCCGGCGGGTGGCCAGCGCGCCGAGCAGGTCCTTGCTCGGCACCTCGGGCGCGCGCCCCGGCCACCACACCACGACCGGCGCGTCCGGCAGCAGCAGCGGCAGCACGACCGACTCGGCGTGGTTGGCCAACTCGCCGTGCATGCGCAGCAGTACGGTCTCGCCCACGCCCGAGTCGCCGACCCGGACCTCGGCGTCCAGGCGCGGCGCGATCTCCGCTCCCGGGCGGCCGATCACCACCAGGATCCGCGAGGGGTGCTCACGGGCGGCGGTGCTCGCGGCCTTCATCGCGTCGTACTGGTTGGCCTCGTCGGTGACGATGACCAGGGTGAGCACCATGCCGAGGGTGGGGCTGCCCATTCCTCGGCGGGCCTCGACCAGCGCGGCATTGATCTTGCTCGACTTGGTGTCCGTCAGATCGATCATCATGGGCGGCGCCAGCTCCGTCCGTCACGTGCGAGCATCTCGTCGGCCGCGTCCGGGCCCCAGGTCCCGGACACGTAGGGCTCGGGCTTGCCGTGCTGTGCCCAGTGCTCCTCGATCGGGTCGAGGATCTTCCAGGACAGCTCGACCTCCTCGTGCCGGGGGAACAGCGGGGCGTCGCCGAGCAGCACGTCGAGCAGCAGGCGCTCGTACGCCTCCGGGCTCGACTCGGTGAACGACTCGCCGTACGCGAAGTCCATGTTGACGTCGCGCACCTCCATCGCGGTGCCCGGCACCTTGGAGCCGAAGCGCACCGTCATGCCCTCGTCCGGCTGCACCCGGATGACCAGGGCGTTTTGCCCCAGCTCCTCGGTCGCGGTGGCGTCGAACGGCAGGTGCGGGGCGCGCTGGAAGACCACCGCGATCTCGGTGACCCGACGGCCGAGGCGCTTGCCCGCGCGCAGGTAGAACGGCACGCCCGCCCAGCGGCGGTTGGCGATCTCCAGCTTGATCGCGGCGTAGGTGTCGGTGCGCGAGTCCGGCGGGATGCCGTCCTCTTCGAGGTAGCCCTTGGCCAGCTCGCCGCCCTGCCAGCCGCGGGTGTACTGGGCCCGCACCGTGCCGCGCGACAGGTCGTCGGGCAGCTTGACCGAGCCGAGCACCTTCAGCTTCTCGGCCACCAAGGCGTCGGCGTCGAAGGACACCGGCTCCTCCATCGCGGTCAGCGCGAGCAGTTGCAGCAGGTGGTTCTGGATCACGTCGCGCGCGGCGCCGATGCCGTCGTAGTACCCGGCCCGGCCGCCGATGCCGATGTCCTCGGCCATGGTGATCTGTACGTGGTCCACGTAGGAGCGGTTCCACAGCGGCTCGAACATGGTGTTGGCGAAGCGCAACGCCAGGATGTTCTGGACGGTCTCCTTGCCCAGGTAGTGGTCGATGCGAAAGACCGACTCGGGCGGGAAGACCTCGTCGACGACCTTGTTCAGCTCGCGCGCGCTCTTGAGGTCGTGCCCGAACGGCTTCTCGATCACCACGCGGCGCCACGAGTCGGCCTTGGGGTCGGCGAGTCCGTGCTCCTTGAGCTGGCGGACCACCTCGGGGAAGGCCTTCGGCGGCACCGACAGGTAGAACGCATGGTTGCCCTGGGTGCCCTGCTGCTCGTCCAGCTCGTCGATCGTCTGGCGCAGCTGGTCGAACGCCTTGCCGTCGTCGAACTCGCCCTGGACGAACCGGAATCCCTCGGACAGCTGCTGCCAGACCTCTTCCCGGAAGGGGGTCCGGGCGTGTTCCTTGACCGCCTCGTAGACCACCTGGGCGAAGTCCTGGTTCTCCCAGTCGCGCCGGGCGAACCCGGTCAGCGCGAAGCCCGGCGGCAGCAGGCCGCGGTTGGCCAGGTCGTAGATCGCCGGCATCAGCTTCTTGCGGGACAGGTCGCCGGTGACGCCGAAGATGACCAGGCCCGACGGGCCCGCGATGCGCGGGAGTCGGCGGTCCTGGGGGTCGCGCAGCGGGTTCTCCGGCCAGACGGCCGGCTTGCTCTTGCCGGCTTTGGGGCTCATCGAGCCGCTCCGTCCGCGAGGGCGCGGGCGGCGTCGAGCAGTTGCCCGAGTCCGGCCGCGCGGTCGGTCAGGTGCAGGCGCAGGACCGGGCGCTCGCGCGAGGTGATCGCGCCGAGGTCGCCCAGGGCCTGGGCCAGTTGCAGGCGGCCGAAGCTGTACGGCTTGGCCGGTACGTCCAGGTCCTCGGCGTTGGCGCCGGTGATCTGGAGGAAGGCGCCGACGGCGGGTCCACCCTTGTGGAACTGGCCGGTGGAGTGCAGGAATCGAGGTGCCCAGCCGAAGGTGACCTGCTGCCCGTCCAGTGCCTCGGCGAGCAGCGGGCGCAGCTTGGGCGCGTCGGTGTCGCCGAGCCGGTCCAGGTAGGCCATCACCGCGAGGTAGCCGTTGTCGGGCACCGTGGCCAGCAGCGCGCGCAGCGCCCCCGTCAGGTCGCTCGCGCCGGCCAACAGCTCGGCGTCGCCGTGTACTTCGACCGCGCCGTCGACGAACGCGGGCGTGCCCACCGGCAGCGGTCCGTCGTCGCCCGCGCGCTCGAGCAGCGCGCCGGTGTTGTCCTTGGACTCCTGCACGTTGGGCTGGTCGAACGGGTCGATGCCGAGCACTCGGCCGGCGACCGCGGTCGCGTACTCCCACAGCAGCAACTGTGCGCCCAGCGGGCCGGACACACGCAGGTCGGCGGCGAGGCGCTCGATGTCCTCGGCGCCGATGAGCACGCGCACCGCGTCGGGGCCGCTCGCGTGGTCGAAGCCGGGCGCGGTCGGGCCCTCGACCACGACGGGCAGAATGCCCCGACCCTGCTTGCCGGTGGATTCGGCGATCAACTGCTCGGCCCAGTCGCCGAATCCGACGATGTCGCCGCTGTTGGCCAGGACCAGCTTGTCCCGGCCGTGGTTGGCGGCGGCCCCGAGCACCGCGCCGAGCAGCAGGCCGGGGTTGTCCCGATCGCCGGCCAGCGTCGGGGCCAGCGCCGCGGCCTCGTCGAGCAGGCGTTCCACATCCACGCCGGCCAGCGCGCTGGGCACCAGGCCGAACGCGGTCAGCGCGGAGTAGCGGCCGCCGACGTTGGGGTCGGCGAGCACGATGGTGTAGCCGGCGTTGCGCGCGGTGTTCTCCAGCGGCGAGCCGGGGTCGGTCACCACCACGATCCGCCCGGCGAGCTGGTCGTTGGTCAACCCCTCGTCGAGGAAGGCCTGTTCGAACGCGCGGCGGTGGCTGTCGGTCTCCACGGTGCCGCCGCTCTTGCTGGAGACGACCACGACGGTGCGCTCCAGGTCGTCGCCGAGCGCGCGGCGGACCTGGGCGGGGTCGGTGGTGTCGAGCACGGTGAGCGGCTTGCCGTAGGTGGCGGTGATCACCTCGGGGGCCAGCGAGGAGCCGCCCATGCCGGCCAGGACCACGTGGTCCAGGCCCTCGGCGGCCAGCCGCTCGCGCAGTTCGGCGAGTTGCGGCAACAGCGCGCGCGAGGAGGCGGGCAGGTCCACCCATCCCAGGCGGATCGCGGCCAGCGACTCGGCGTCCGGACCCCACAGGGTGGCGTCGGAGGCGGCCAGGCGCGCGGGCACCTTGTCCACGACGCAGGCGGTGATGACTTCGGCGACTGCGGCGGAGTGAACGAGGTCACCGGAAACGGTGACGTCCACGCCGCCTGCGGTCACGCGTTCGTCGTTTGCGTGTACCACGGGCGGTCAGCCCTCCTATGAATGGGGTGGGAGTGTGCTGAAATCATGCCCTGATTGCGTGGATTACCCGTCCCACCGCC
This sequence comes from Embleya sp. NPDC059237, assembly GCF_042754105.1. Classification (NCBI taxonomy): domain Bacteria; kingdom Bacillati; phylum Actinomycetota; class Actinomycetes; order Kitasatosporales; family Streptomycetaceae; genus Embleya; species Embleya sp. NPDC059237. The sequence goes on from NZ_JBHZAE010000022.1 coordinate 113,452, forward strand.
GCCGAACGGGTCACATGCGGCGGCGGTGGGACGAGCGGATACTGCGCCGGTCGGCGAGGGAGGCCGACCGGGTGCAACGGCCGTTCGACGAGGTGGGCGTCAGCCCTTGGCGAGCCGGTCCAGCTCGCCCTGTACGGACGCGAGCAGCTCGTTCCAGGAGGTCTCGAACTTCTCGACGCCCTCCTCCTCGAGCAGGTCGACGACCTCGTCGTAGGAGATGCCGAGCTTGGCGACCGCGTCGAGGTCGGCCTGCGCCGACTCGTAGGTGCCGTGCACGGTGTCGCCGGTGATCGCGCCGTGGTCGGCGACCGCGTTCAAGGTGGCCTCGGGCATGGTGTTCACCACACCCTTGACGACCAGGTCGTCCACGTACATCGTGTCGCGGTACGCCGGGTCCTTGACGCCGGTCGAGGCCCACAGCGGGCGCTGCGGCCGGGCCCCGGCGGCGGCGAGGGCCTGCCAGCGCTCGGTGCCGAAGACCTCTTCGTACGCCTGGTAGGCCAGTCGCGCGTTGGCCACCGCGGCCTTGCCCGCCGCGGCCTTGGCCTCGTCGGTGCCGAGTGCGGCCAGCCGCTTGTCGATCTCGGTGTCCACGCGGGAGACGAAGAACGACGCGACCGACTCGATCTTCGAGATGTCCAGACCGGCGGCGCGGGCGCGCTCGATGCCCTCGACGTAAGCCTCCATCACCTCGCGGTAGCGGGCCAGCGAGAAGATCAGCGTGACGTTGACGCTGATCCCCTCGGCGAGGGTCTGCGCGATGGCGGGCAGACCGGCCTTGGTGGCGGGGATCTTGATGAACAGGTTCGGCCGGTCGACGAGCCACCACAGCTGGCGGGCCTCGGCGATGGTCGGCTCCGTCTTGTGCGCGAGGCGCGGGTCGACCTCGATCGACACCCGGCCGTCGACGCCGTTCGTCGCGTCGTAGACCGGGCGCAGCACGTCGCACGCCTGGCGTACGTCGGCCGAGGTGATCATCCGCACGGCCTCTTCGACGGTCACCCCGCGCACCGCGAGGTCGCGCAACTGCGCGTCGTAGACGTCGTTGCCGGTGATCGCCTTCTGGAAGATCGCCGGGTTGGTGGTCACGCCGACGACCTCGCGGTCGCGGACCAGTTCGTGCAGGTTGCCGGACTCCAGCCGCGTCCGGCTCAGGTCGTCGAGCCATACGGCCACGCCCTCGGCGGACAGGCGACGCAGGGATTCCGTCATGACACTTTGCTCCTTATCGAGTGGGCGGCCGGATCCGGCCGCGTCGTGGGCGGCGGATCTACGCCCGGCGCGGGCGGTGTCGGGCGGGTGTTGCCACCCGACACCGCCCACCGGGTCACATGATCTTCAGCTACCGGCGTGCGCCAGGGATTCCCGAGCGGCCGAAACGACGGCCTCGTGGGTCAGCCCGAACTCGGCGAACAGCTTCTTGTAGTCCGCGGACGCGCCGAAGTGCTCCAGCGAGACGATCCGACCCGCGTCGCCGACCAGCTCGCGCCAGCCCTGGGCAATGCCGGCCTCGACCGACACGCGCGCCTTGACCGCCGGCGGCAGCACCTGCTCGCGGTACGCCTGGTCCTGCTCGTTGAACCATTCCAGGCAGGGCAGCGAGACGACCCGGGTGGGCACGCCCTCGGCCTCCAGCACCTCGCGCGCGGCGACCGCGATCTGCACCTCGGAACCGGTGCCGATCAGGATCACCTGCGGGGTGCCGCTGGACGCCTCGGCGAGCACGTAGCCACCGCGCGCGGTGCCCTCGGCCGAGCCGAACTCGGTGCGGTCCCAGGTGGGTACGTCCTGGCGGGTGAGCAGGATGCCGGCCGGGCGGTCGGTGGTCTCCAGGATCTTGCGCCAGGCCACCGAGACCTCGTTGGCGTCACCCGGGCGAACCACGTCCAGGCCCGGGATCGCGCGCAGCGCGGCGATGTGCTCGATCGGCTGGTGGGTGGGGCCGTCCTCGCCGAGACCGATCGAGTCGTGCGTCCACACGTAGGTGGTGGGCAGCTTCATCAGCGCGGCGAGCCGGACGGCCGGGCGCATGTAGTCGCTGAACACCAGGAAGGTGCCGCCGTAGATGCGGGTCCCACCGTGCAGCGCGATGCCGTTCATGGTCGAGCCCATGGCGTGCTCGCGGATGCCCCAGTGCACGGTGCGCCCGTACGGGTTCGCGCCCTTGAGGGGGTTGCCGTCGGGCAGGAACGAACTGCCCTCGTCGATGGTGGTGTTGTTGGACTCGGCCAGGTCGGCCGAGCCGCCCCACAGTTCGGGGACGACCGGGCCGAGCGCGGCGAGCACCTTGCCGGACGCCTTGCGGGTGGCGACGGGCTTGCCGGCCTCGAACTCCGGCAGCACCTTCTCCCAGCCGTCGGGCAGCCGGCGAGCGGAGATGCGGGCGTGCTCGGCGGCGCGCTCGGGGTTGGTCTCGGCCCACTTGGCGAACGCGCTCTTCCACGCGTCGTGCGCCGCACGGCCGCGGTCGACCACCTGGTGAGCGTGCGCGAGCACCTCGTCGGCGACCTCGAAGGTCTGCTCCGGGTCGAAGCCGAGCACGCGCTTGGTGGCCGCGACCTCGTCGGCGCCGAGCGCCGAGCCGTGCGCCTTGCCGGTGTTCTGCGCGTTCGGCGCGGGCCAGGCGATGATCGTCCGCATGGCGATCATGGTCGGCCGGCCGGTCTCCGCCTTGCCCGCCTCCAGGGCCGCGTGCAGCGCCACGACGTCGATGTCGCCGTCCGCCTGCGGCTCGACCCGGATGGTGTGCCAGCCGTAGGCCGCGTAGCGAGCGAGGACGTCCTCGCTGAACGCGGTCTCGGTGTCGCCCTCGATCGAGATGTGGTTGTCGTCGTAGAGCACGACGAGGTTGCCCAGCTTCTGGTGCCCGGCGAGCGAGCTGGCCTCGGCGGAGATGCCCTCTTCCAGGTCGCCGTCGGAGGCGATCACCCAGATGGTGTGGTCGAACGGGGAGGTACCGGGGGCCGCGTCCGGGTCGAACAGGCCGCGCTCGTAGCGGGCCGCCATCGCCATGCCGACCGCGTTGCCCACGCCCTGGCCGAGCGGCCCGGTGGTGGTCTCGACGCCGGCGGTGTGGCCGTGCTCGGGGTGGCCGGGGGTGCGGCTGCCCCAGGTGCGGAACGACTTCAGGTCGTCCAGGGTCAGGCCGTAGCCCGACAGGTAGAGCTGGGTGTACAGGGTCAGGCTGGTGTGGCCCGGGGACAACACGAAGCGGTCGCGACCGGTCCAGTCCGGGTCGGTCGGGTCGTGGCGCAGGAACTTCTGCCAGATGAGGTAGGCCGCCGGGGCCAGGCTCATGGCCGTTCCGGGGTGGCCGTTACCGACCTTCTGAACGGCGTCCATCGCGAGCACACGAGCGGTGTCGACGGCTCGCTTGTCGAGGTCGCTCCAGTCGAGAGAGCTGTTGTCGGGGGTCGGCTTGGTGCTCACCCTTGTCAGGGCTCCTTCCGGGGTCTTCCGGGATAGGCCGAATGATTGCGGCCGGCTCGGGACCTTCGCCCCGGCGCCTCAGGCACGTGGCCGAGCCTACCGGGGGCGGCATGTTCCCTCGCTCGGAGGACGGCCACCCGGGTGGTGACGTTCACCGTGGGGTTCACCCCGATGTCCACGTGGTCGAACGGACCGCGGGGACACGCGGGACGAGGCACGACGCGTGGTGGGCACGGGACGACGCACGCGGCGACCTTCCGGTCGGCTACCCGGCGGTGCGGCGGGCATGCCCCGGAGGCTTCGTGCCCCTGGTGAGGGACTACAGTTTCCTGCTAGTGGGTCCGGGCCTCGACGTCTCGACACCGCTTGCCTTCCGCTTACGTATTGACGAGCAAACCGGCTTCCGGGCGGCACCCGGGCCCGGCCGAAAACGCTGCTGATGGGGTGTTCGTGACAGCCGTCGAATCCCGACCGGCCGGGCTGGTGGGAAATGCGCCCGCCGGCGCCCGCCCGCCGATGGCCCGGGTTCTCGCATTCGTGGCCCTCACCAAGCCGCGCATCATCGAACTGCTGCTGATCAGCACGATTCCGGTGATGTTCCTCGCGGCGCACGGGCTGCCGGATCTGGGTCTGGTGTTGCTGGTCGTCTTCGGCGGTTACCTCTCGGCGGGCAGCGCCAACGCCTTCAACATGTACATCGACCGGGACATCGACCGGCTGATGCACCGCACCGAACGGCGCCCGCTGGTCACCGGAATGGTGTCGCCGCGCGAGTCGATCGTGTTCGCGAGCGCGCTCGGGGTGATTTCCACCGCGTGGTTCTGGTTCCTGGTCAATCCGCTGTCGGCGGCGCTTTCCGTCTTCGCGATCTTCTATTACGTCGTCGTCTACACGATGTTGCTGAAGCGGCGCACGCCGCAGAACATCGTGTGGGGCGGTATCGCGGGTTGTATGCAGGTGTTGATCGGCTGGACCGCGGTCACGAATTCGCTGGACTGGGCGCCGGTGGTGTTGTTCGCGGTGGTCTTCTTCTGGACCCCGCCGCATTATTGGCCGCTGTCGATGAAGTTCACCGACGACTACACCAATGCCGGTGTGCCGATGTTGCCGGTGGTCGCGGGCAACAAGGTCGTCGCGAACCAGATCGTGCTCTACAGCTGGGTCATGGTCGGGGTGTCGATGCTGCTGTGGCCGGCCGCGGACACCGGACCGCTGTACCCGATCGCCGCGGCGCTGCTGGGGGCGGCCTGGTTGTGGGAGGCGCACGGGCTGCAGCGTCGGGCCAAGGCCGAGGTGACCGGCGCGGGGCTCAAGGAGATGCGGCTGTTCCACTGGTCGATCACCTACCTGACGCTGCTGTTCGTCGCGGTCGCGGTCGACCCGCTGCTGTTCTGAGCCGGTTCGGGCACGGCGCCCGCACCGTGCCCGAACCGGTGTGTCGCGACGTGATCCGGACCACGCGCGATTGCGCCGGATCCGGTGACGCCCCGTCGGTAATGTGGGCGCCATGACGGACACCGAGACCACGACGGCCACGCCGGAACCGGGTTCCCCGGATGCGCGGGTCGAGCGACAGGTGCGCAGGATCGCCAAACACATCGAGCGCTTCACCGCCGCGCACGGCGGCGGGGGCGACGCGGTCGTCGAGTACGTCGGCCGCGACGCGACCCGGATCGTGCTCGTCGGCACCGACGGGGCCTGGGGCGACCAGGTCGTACGCGACCGCGACATCGCCCGCGCGGCGATCGTGAAGGCGGGCGTGACGCTGCACGAGGAGTTCCCGAACGAACTCGCGGCGAAGGTGCGCACGACCGAGTACGAGTGGTCCCGAATGGCGGGCCTGCAACTGGGCGGCGCGCAGGGCTGACGGGCGGGCCGGTCCGCCCGGCCCCGCCGCAACCCCTCCGGACCCGGCTGGGGCGGTGAACCCCCGCCCGCGCCGGGTGGTACCGGACTCCCCCGCGGCGGGAGAGTCCGGCGCTGCCGACGGGTCAGGAGTGGAAGATCTCCCTGATGTCGCTGATCTCACCGGCGGCGTTCAGGGTGACCTCGTAGGCCCCGAACGACGAGCAAGCGTGTCCGGGGTCGGTCTGGTGGGTGAGGCACTTGTCGATGTGGTCCCACACCTGGCCGAGGTACTCCGCCTTCCACGGGGCCGGGCCGGACAGCGTGCCCGTGGCCTGCGGCGCGAAGTGCAGCGGTGTCTGTTCGGCGCCGACCGGCTCGTAGTGGCCGTCGTTGGGGTCGCACACGAACTTGGTGTTGCGGTAGTACAACGAGTCCTTGCCGGGTGCCTTGTTCGGGTAGACGATCCGGTGTCCGGGCTTGGTGGTCGGCGCCGGGCCGCAATCGTCGCCCGGGACGCCCGCCGAGGACCGACTCGCCGACGGCTTGGTCGACTTCGGCGCCTGGGTGCCCGGCGCACCGGAGCCGCCGGGGTTGCCGGTGGGCGGCGGCGCGACCACCGGCGCCGTCGAGGGCGGGCTGTCGGCCGCCTCGGATGTGCCCTTCTTCTTGTCGTCCGCGTTGCAGGCGACCAGCGCGAGCGCGCCGATCGTCACGGCGGTGATCCCGCCCAACGTCCTGCGTGTAATCGGATGCATCGAACCCCCTGTGCGTCGGGCGCGGCGCGCCCGTACTTCGATGGAACTCGCACACATTAGCGATCTTGGAACGCGAGCACCCGGGATCCGCCCCCGAGTTGGCAAAGCCGAGCCCAAGGAGTGAACCGGGCCGGGCAAACCGGCATGCCACGGACATCCCGCCGTCGTCTCGGTCAGGTGTTCGTGGCCGGATCCGTACCCGTTCGGCCCCGTCGGCGCCCCGCTCGCGATAGCGTCACGCGGAGGTCTTCGGGACCAGAGGCGAGGTGGGACCCGTGCGGTTCGGATGGCTGCGACGCCATGAGCGTCACCTGGAGGAATACCGGCACCGGCGCGAGCTGCAATCGCCGTGTCCGGGCCTCGCCACGCCCGAAACCCCGCCGGCCGCGCCATCCTTCGCCGAACCCGGGCAAACCGAGGGGCATGATCCGGCCGAACCGGAATCGAATCCGCCGGGCGGCGCGAGCGCTCCGGCCGAGGCCGACGACGCCGAGGCGACCCGGGCCGAGATGTTGACCGAGAAGGCACGACGGTTGACCCGCGCCGGTCGGCACGCCGACGCCGCCGCGCCCGCCCGTGCCGCGGTGCGGATGCTGGGCGTGCTCGCCGCGAGGGACCACCGCCGGCACGGGCCCGCCCTGGTCGGCGGACTGCGCGCGTTCGCCGCCGTGTTGGCCGCCGACGCGCGCACCGAGGACGCGGTGAAGGTAGCCGCGAGCGCCGCCGAACACGCCCGCCGACTGGCCGCGTTCGACCACCGCGCGCACCGCCCGCTGCTCGCGCTGACCCTGCGCGAGTTGGGGGCCCGACTCGGCGACCACGGCGACGAACCGGCCGCGCTCGGCGCGCTGCACGAGTCGGTACAGCTCTTCCGCACCCTCGCCGCCCGCACGCCCGAGCGGCACCGGGTCGAACTCGCCCTGTCCCTGGACGAACTCGCCGGCCGACTCGCCGCCGGCGGCGCGAGCGAACCCGCGCTGGCCGCGTTCACCGAGGCCGAACGGCTGCTCGGGGTCGGCCCGCCCGAGGCCCGGCAGGCCGCCGTGCTGCTCCGGCACGCCACCCTGCTCGCCCGCCTCGGCCGCGGCCCCGAGGCGATCGCACTGGCTGCCGAGGCGGTCGAGGTGCGCCGCGGCTACGCAAGCGCCGAGCATGCCCCCGCCGGGCGCCGCGAGGACGAACTCGCCGCCTCGCTCCAGAGTCTGGGCCTGCTGCACAGCGCCGCCGGCGCGCACGACGAGGCGGTGGACGCGCTGGAGGAGGCGGTCCGGCTGCGGGCGAGACGGGTGCGGGCCGACCCCGTGCTGGCCCGCCGCCCCGAAGTCCCGGTCACCTACGCGCTGTACGGCATCGTCCTGGTCGCCGCCGGCCGGCCCGCCGACGCGGTGCCGCCGCTCGCCGCGGCCCTGGGCGTGGGCACCGCGCTGAACCTGGACCGCGTCTCCGACCTGGCCGGCGACACCCTCGTGCGGGCCCACCACGCCGACCCCGACGCGGTGCGCAAGCGGTGGCTCGCGGCCACCGGCGAGGAGTTGCCGGCCTGGATCGAACGCGGTCAGCGCCCGCTCCCGCACCAGGCCGACCGCCGCCGCGTACACCGCCCGATCCCCCAGGAGGCACTGCCCGTCCGCGACTGACCCCCGGCCGGGGCGGCGCACGCCGAACCACGCGCAAAAAAGCCGCCGGGAGTCACGACGGCACCCGAAGGTGGGTCGTCACTCCCGGCGGCTCCCCCGACGGCGGGCCTACGGCCTACCGTACGGGTACACGCTCGTCGAGCCCGGAACCGGACTCAGAGTTCGCCGCGCAGCTTGGCCAGCGCCTCGGCGAGGATCGCCTCGCCGTCCGCGTCGCTGCGCCGCTCGCGCACGTAGGCGAGGTGCGTCTTGTAGGGCTCGGTACGCGGGGCGTCCGGCGGATTGTGCTGGTCCTGCCCGGCGGGCAGACCGCAGCGGGGGCAGTCCCACGTCTCGGGGACCTGAGCGTCGGTCGCGAAGCTCGGCTGGGTCTCGTGCTTGTTCGCGCACCAGAAAGAAATACGGAGACGTGGGGCTGCTTCGCCGCGCTCAGCCTCCCCCATCGGGCCGGCGCCGACCCGACTCCCACGGATGGCGTTGCCACTTGCCACGGTAAAAACTCCCCTTGGTCCTTGAGGTCGCGCCCCCGTTGCGCGGCTTGGCGTCCAGTGTACGTGCGCCTCGCGCAAGGTTGAACCGAGCGGTGGCCCTTTTCCGACTGTTTCCGACAGTCCGTCAGAAAGGCCACCGCGCGGGTGGAAACAGCGGCCGAACCGGCCCTGTCGGTACGCGTTTGTCGCTACGAGTCGTCAGTACGAGTGCTTCAGGAGCAGACCGAGTACGACGATCGTCGTGATCCAGCACACGCCGACGATGATGGTCATGCGGTCGAGGTTCTTCTCCACGACGGAGGAACCGCCGAGCGAGGAGGACATGCCGCCGCCGAACAGGTCCGACAGGCCGCCGCCCTTGCCCTTGTGCAGCAGCACCAACAGCACCATGAGCAGGCTGAAGACGATCAGGGCGATCGAGAAACCGGTGATCACGGCCGGGCCCAACTCCTTCTGGCGGAACGCGGAGGCCGGAGATTCCCGGCCACCGGACAGAGTACGCTGCCGCGCCCCGCAAGTGGGAGCCGTGCGGCCCTTCGGCTAATCCGGCGGATCATAGTATTACGGCTGGTCGGGCGTGCTCCGCTCCCCCGGCGACCGCCCCTCCCCGGCGTCTGCCGCCGCGGCGTCGGCCGGCTCGACGTCGCCGGTGTCCTCCAGCTCCACCTCGTGACCACTGCCGCTGACCAGCGCACCCGTGCTGGTCAGCGGGTGCCCCCGGCCGGCGTCCCGGGTGCCGCGCACCGCGCCCGTGCGGCGCACCGTGACCCGGTTGTCACCGCCCGCCACGATCGCGCCGGTGTTGGTCACCGGGCCGCCCGACAGGCTGATCCCGTCGTTGCGCGACCCCTCCGCGTCCCGCTCCTCGGGCTCCGGCTCGGGCACGTTCGATTCGGCGGCGTTCACGAGGTACCTCCCGCTGTCGATCGTGCGCCGGTGCCGACCCCGCCGGAACCGCGCACGGACGCCTGGTTGCCGCGGCCCGCGACGATCGCGCCGCTGTTGTTGAGATCACCCGAGACGTGCTGGATGATCCCGTTGTTGAGGACCAGCTCGTTGCGCGCGCGATACTCGGTGACATCCACGTTCCTGCGCTGGAGGAAGTCCAGCACGAATACGGTGAACTTGCGCTCGATCAGCTTGAGGTATTTCTCCGCGTCCGAGTTCTGGAAGAACGTGGCGTAGTTCGCCGACGCGCCCAACTCGCGCACCGAGGCCCGCGCACCTCGATCCACCGGCAGATTGCGGGCGGTGCGCTCGTGCGCCGCGCGCAGGTTGCCGGACCGGCGCCACCACGAGGTCCACACCCGCATCAGCCGGCCCACCGCCGAGGCCATCAACCCCGGCGCCTCCACGAGCGCGTGGCCGAACGCCCCCCATAGGGTGGCCGCGTCGGCCGCGTGCAGCCACTCGTCGGCGACGTGGAAGTCGGGCCGGATCGGCGGCAGCACCAACTCGTGCAGCTCGGTGTACAACATGCGGCCGTCCAGGGTGAAGCGGATCAAAACCGAGACGACCACCTCCTGCGACCACGTGCCCACCCGCACACACAGGTAGCGCCGGGTCGCCTCGGCCGGCGGCGGCACCGCGCCGCCGGTGACGCCGCTGCTGAACTCGTGCATCTGCACACTCAGCCCGGTCAACCGGTGCCGGCCCTCCTCGGACCGGGACAACCCCTCGAACGCGGTGCAGATCGCAGCGGTCAGCTCGTCGACGGTGAACGGGGTGTATCCGTTCTTGTCGGCGGTACGCGGTCGCGGTGCGTCCAGCACGGAGGGCCCGGCCCCGCGCAGTTCGACCGGGAAGGTCCAGCTCTCCACCAGCTCGCCCGCGCCGACGAACGGCACGTAGCCGCTGTAGCGCACGGTGGAGGGAATCGGCGGCGGCGCCGGCGACCCCGGCGGCTCGGCGATGTCGACCGGGGCGTGTGTCGGGCGCGGCGGCAACACCTCGGTCAGCGCCCCCTGTAACGTCCCGACCCCGCCGCCCGGCGCCGGGCCGATCGGCGGCGGCGTCGGCACCCAGGTGCGCCCGGGGCCCAGGTCCGAGACCACCGTGGCGCGCTGCTGCATACGCTCGATCCACACCACGAACACCACCACGGCGTAGGCGGGCAGCACGGTCAGCGCGATCATCGTGAAGTCCGGCGGCTCCCCGGTCCCGCCCGCAACCAGGTACAACATCAGCCCGAACAGCAGCGCCGCCATCCACGACACCTGCGCCGCCGCCCGGCTCCGGACGTCGCGCACACCACCCCCGCCGACGACGCCGCTGCGCACCGTCACCAGACCGAAGAAGACCACCAGCGCCAGCCAGGTCAGCCCGGCCGCGACGCCGAACCCGATCAGGGCCATCATCACCGGCACCAAAAACGCGATCACATCACGCAGGATCCGCCGCCTGCGGGCGGCCAACGCGTGCTCCAGGACCGCCTGTTCGTTGTATCCGTAGGACGGCGCGCGGTCCCGGTGCGCGTTCTCCCACAGTTCCTCGATCACCCGCGCGGCGAACCGCTCGTCGATCTCCGCACCCGTACACAGATACCGTGTGGCTCCGGTATCCCCGGTTCTGGACATGTCTGGAAAGGACACCCGCACCCCCTGGGGGCAGCCGGCCACAGTCGCCGCAGAGGGGCGACTACCGGCCACTTGGCGATGACTTATCGTCAGGTACCGGTTATGGGTGGGGCAAGCGGGTTGGAAATACTCGCGTCGGGTTTATGAGGAACGAGTGGTTCCGGCCCCGATGACCGATCGGCGCACAATCTCGGACACGCGTCGGGCCCGGGGCGACGCACGCCCCGGGCCCGACCGAACACCCTTGGTCCTACTGCTCCTGGTAACGCACGATCCGCGCGAAGTCCTCCGCGAGGAGGCAGGCGCCGCCGACCAGGCCGCCGTCCACGTCGGCCTGCGCCATCAGGCCGGCCACGTTGTTCGGCTTCATCGAACCGCCGTACAGCACCCGCACCCGGTCCGCCAGGTCGGCGGAGTACAGCTCGGCGAGCTTGCCCCGAATCGCAGCGCACACCTCCTGCGCGTTCTCCGGGGTGGCCACCTCGCCCGTGCCGATCGCCCAGACCGGCTCGTAGGCGATCACCACGGACTCGGCCTGCTCGGGAGTGATGCCCTTGAGCGCGCCCTCGACCTGGGCGAGCGTGTACGCGACGTGCTCGCCGGCCTTGCGCACGTCCAAGCCCTCGCCGACGCACACGATCGGCACCAGGCCGCTCGCGTAGGCGGCGTGCGCCTTGGCGTTGACCAGTGCGTCGTCCTCGTGGTGGTACTGGCGCCGCTCGGAGTGGCCGACCAGCGCGTAGGTGCAGTTGAGCTTGGCCAGCATCGACCCGGCGATCTCGCCGGTGTACGCGCCGCCCGCGTGCTGCGAGATGTCCTGGGCGCCGAAGGTGAAGCGGAGCTTGTCCGCCTCGACCATGGTCTGCACCGAGCGCAGGTCGGTGAACGGCGGCAGGACCGCGACCTCGACCCGGTCGAAGTCCTTGTCGTTCAGCGTGAATGCAAGCTTTTGCACCAGGGAGATGGCCTCGATGTGGTTGAGGTTCATCTTCCAGTTGCCCGCCATCAGCGGGATACGACCGGAGGTGTTCTTCACGGCGGACATCGGATTCAGCCCTCCAGGGCTTCGAGGCCGGGCAGGGACTTGCCTTCGAGGTATTCCAGACTCGCGCCGCCACCGGTGGAGATGTGGCCGAAGGCGTTCTCGTCGAAGCCGAGGGTACGCACGGCCGCGGCCGAGTCGCCGCCGCCGACCACGGTGAACGCGTCCGAGTCGATCAGCCCCTGGGCCACCGCGCGGGTGCCGTGGCTGTACGGCTCCATCTCGAACACGCCCATCGGGCCGTTCCAGAAGACCGTCTGCGCGTCGGCCAGCTTGTCGGCGAACAACTCGCCGGACGCCGGGCCGATGTCCAGGCCGAGCCGGTCCGCCGGGATCGCCTCGACGGAGACCACCGCGTGGTCCGCGTCGGCGGCGAACGCGGTGGCCGCGATCACGTCGACGGGCAGTACGAACTCCACGCCCTTGGCCTCGGCCCGGGCCAGATACTCGCGGACCCGGTCGATCTGGTCCCGCTCCAGAAGCGACTTGCCCACCTCGTGGCCCTGCGCGGCCAGGAAGGTGAACACCATGCCGCCGCCGACGAGGATGCGGTCGGCCCGCTCCAGCAGGCTGTCGATCACGCCGAGCTTGTCGGAGACCTTCGAGCCGCCCAGGATCACCGCGTACGGGCGCTGCACGTCGTCGGTGAGCCGCTTGAGCACGTCCAGTTCGGTGGCGATCAGGCCGCCGACCGCGTGCGGCAGCCGGGCCGGCACGTCGTACACCGACGCGTGCTTGCGGTGCACCGCGCCGAAACCGTCGCCCACGTACACCTCGGCGAGGTCGGCGAGCCGGTCCGCGAACGCCCCGCGCTCGGCGTCGTCCTTGGCCGTCTCGCCCGGGTTGAAGCGCAGGTTCTCCAGGAGCGCGACCTCGCCGTCGGCGAGCTTGCCGACCGTCGCCCGGGCGCTGTCGCCGACCGTGTCGGTCGCGAACGCCACGTCGGCGCCCAGGAGTTCGCCCAGTCGCGCGGCCACGGGGGCGAGCGAGAACTCGGGCTCGGGGGCGCCCTTGGGCCGACCCAGGTGCGAGCACACGATCACCTTGGCGCCGCGGGCACGCAGCGCCTCGATGGTCGGCACGCTCGCCCGGATCCGGCCGTCGTCGGTGATGCGTCCGCCGTCGAGCGGGACGTTGAGGTCGGCGCGCACCAGGACGCGCTTACCGGATACGTCGATGTCGTCGATGGTCTTCAAGTTCGACTCGTCCTCGGATGTCGAAGAAACGGTGGGGATGGTCGTGCTCGGACGTCGAAGAAACGGGGCCCGGGTGACGACGTGTCACCCGGGCCCGCATCGTCAAGCGTCGACTATCGGCACGTGTGCCGGTCCGTCAGAGCTGACCACCGATGTAGCCGACCAGGTCGACCAGGCGGTTGCTGTAGCCCCACTCGTTGTCGTACCAGCCGACGACCTTGACCTGCTTGCCCTGGGCCATGGTCAGGCCCGAGTCGAAGGTGCACGAGGACGGGTCGGTCACGATGTCGGAGGAGACGATCGGGTCCTCGGTGTAGGTGAGGTAGCCCTTGAGCGCACCCTCGGCGGCCTTCTGGAAGGCGGCGTTGACCTCGTCGCGGGTGACCTCGCGCTCGAGCTCGACGACCAGGTCGGTGACCGAGCCGGTGGGGACCGGGACGCGCATGGCGATGCCGTCCAGCTTGCCCTTGAGCTCGGGGATGACCAGCGCGGTGGCCTTGGCGGCACCGGTGGAGGTCGGGATGATGTTGGTGGCGGCGGCGCGGGCGCGACGCAGGTCCGAGTGCGGGAAGTCCAGGATGACCTGGTCGTTCGTGTACGCGTGGACCGTGGTCATCATGCCCTTGACCAGGCCGAAGTTCTCCAGGAGCACCTTGGCCATCGGCGCGACGCAGTTGGTCGTGCAGGAGGCGTTGGAGATGATCGTGTGCGCGGCGGCGTCGTACTTCTCGTGGTTGACGCCCATCACGATCGTGACGTCCTCATTCTTGGCCGGAGCCGAGATGATGACCTTCTTCGCGCCGGCCTCGATGTGCTTCTTGGCCTTCTCGGCGTCCGTGAAGATGCCGGTGGACTCGATCACGATGTCGGCGCCCAGCTCGCCCCAGGGCAGTGCGGCCGGGTCACGCTCGGCGATGACCTTGAAGGTCTTGTCGCCGACGGTGATCGCGTCGTCGGTGTGGGTGACCTCCTGGCCGATGCGGCCGAGGATGCTGTCGTACTTCAGCAGGTGGGCCAGGGTCGCGATGTTCGTGAGGTCGTTGACCCCGACGATCTCGAAGTCCGCGCCCGAGGCCAGCGCCGCGCGGAAGAAGTTGCGGCCGATACGGCCGAATCCGTTGATGCCTACCCGGATCGTCACGAACCGATCTCCTCTGTCGAACGCCGAATGCCCTGATGGTGAATGGCCGAGGAGATGGTCAGTGGAATCTGCGATATCCCCGGCCATGTCCGACCCTACCGTGACGCCCCGGGCACCTCCACGCAGGCTTGCTGCGCAAGGGGCCCGGAGCGGGACGGATGATCGGAAAAGCAGTGCGGGGGGTGATCTCCGGCGGAACTACTTCCCGCCGACCGACTTGGTGATACCGAAAGCCGCGACGCCCGCGATGACGAAGACGACGAGTTCGCCGAAACCCACGTTCTCCTTCCACGCGTCCCACATGTCGCTCGCGTGGTCCGACACGAACTCCACCACCGGCACGTCGTAGGCCTCGGCGTTGAACAGCGCCACTGCCGTGAGCTGCCCCAGCAGGACACCGAGCAAAGCGAGCGGCACCGCGATCACCGGTAGCGCCGGATTGGCCCCGCCGATCTTCCCCATGGCCAGCGCGATCAGCGCCGCGATTCCGACCCCGAACCAGGTGCTCTGGATCTCCATCGACTTCACGATCACGCCGTACACCCCGGCGCCGACCAGCATCGCTCCCACCCCGGCCGGCACGGCCAGACCCACGTTGCCGGTGCGCGGCGGCTGCGGCTGCGGCGGCGGGCCGCCGTACGGGCCCGAGCCGAACGGTCCGGGCGGGCCCGGCTGCGGCCCCCACTGGCCGGGACCCTGCTGCTGCGGCCCCCACGACCCCGGCGCGTTGTTGCTCACGAAGAAATCCCCCCGAAAGAAGTGCACATGCGGGAACTCGCATGTGCGCAGAGACGTTAATGGCCCCCGGCGGAGAAGTCTCCGCCGGGGGCCGGTATCACGGCCACCGGTTTTCACCGGTGGGTCGATCACGCGCGCTCGCGCCTACTTGTACAGCTCCCGCAGGATGCGGTCGACGAAGACCTTGCGGTCCTCCGCCGTGGCCAGCTGCTCCAGGCCGAAGCCGACGAGCATGGTGTCGTCGGTGGCGATCACCGACGAGCCGAACACGGCCTGGCTGCGGGTGAATCCGACCAGCGCCGGGTCGCCGGGCGGCGGGCCGGCCAGGGCCCACGGGCCCAGTCCGGTCTCGAAGCCCTCGGCGTCGATCACGCCCGACGTCTTGACGACCTTGGTGTCGTCCACGAACAGGCCGGTCCCGCCGGTGTTCGCGTCGCTGACGTACGAGATCGAGACCTCGATCTTCTTGCCCGCGTACGCGGACAGGTCGAACGCGACCGGCTTCCAGCCCTGCGAGTTGCCGGTGAAGGAGTTCCACGACCCGGTGGTGCCGTTGCTCAGGCACTTGGGGGTGGTCACCGTCAGGTAGTGCCGCAGCTGCGGGTGGGTGGCGGCGAAGCTGCCGTCCTCACACGAGGTGGGCGGCTTGGTACTGCTGTTGCCGTTCAGGTCGGGCAGCGTCGTCCAGTCGTCGGCGCCGACCGTGTGCGCCTCCACGATCGCGTGGTCCCAGTTGGCCTCGGTGCTGTACGAGAACTGCGCGGTCAGCTTCGCCGCGTCCGCCGCGGTGACGGAGGTGAGGTCGATCGTGCGGACGAGGCGCTTGTACGCGTTGTCCGTGTGCAGACCGTTGATGTACCACTTGCCCTCGGCCGGCGAGTACGGCCCGGACGTGTTGCCCGAGTAGGTCGCCACCGAACGGCTGTCGAACATCGGGAACTTGTCCGGCGTCAGGATCGCGCTGGTGGGCAGGAACCCGCCCGCCTCGTTCAGCGGGTTGGACGCGGTGCCCGGGAGCGCCTTGTCGATCCCCTCGAACGGCGCGGCCGAACCCACCACGCCGGTGGCGCCGTTGGTCGCCGACCGGTCGAAGGCGCCCAGCCAGTACTGGGTGAAGTCGTCGGAGACGATCAGACAGTCACCGGTCGGGTCGGTGGTGACCTTGCACGGCTGGTCCGGGTGCCCGTTCAAGCCGTAGTAGATGCCACCGCCCGCGGCGCTGCGCAGGGGACCGTAGTAGCCCGCGGTCTCGCCGAGGTAGGCGAGCTTGCCGCCCTCGTTGAGGTAGTCGCGCACGTTGACGGTCAGGTCCTGCACCAGTGGGGTGACCTGGGCATCCTTGTAGATCTCGCCCTGGACGTCGGTGTTCTCGTGGGCCGCGTCCGTGGTCAGCCGGTTGTCGCCGAGGTACCAGAACACCCCCTTGAAGTGCGAGAGCACGCCGAGGTGGTGCGGTGCGCCGAGCTTGTCGACGTCGTAGACGGCCGCCTTGATGCCGTTGGCTGCCAGCGCGTCCACGTACTGCTGCGCGTACTTGGGACCGACGGTGTTCGGCGGGTAGGTCGGGTTGACGCCCTTGTAGTCCTCGTTGGCCAGGACCAGCGTCTCGGTCTTCTCGGCGATGCCGCTCTCCACCGTGAAGGTGAAACGATCGCTTTCCACCTTGCCGGTGCCGGCCTTCTCGCCGGTGAACCACACCTCGATCCGGTCACCGGTGCGCACGTTCTTGATGTCGCCCCGGTATTCGGCGTAGTAGGCCGAACCCTGCTCGCCGTACCGCTTGCCGCCCTTCCACTCCTTGACGCCCGCGGTCTTGGCCGGGCCGCCGTTGACGCGGTAGTTGAGCTTGCGGTTGGTCAGCGCGCGCTTGGCGATCACCGCGACGGTCTGGTCGTCGTGGTCCTCGGCGTAGGAGTGCTCGAACCGGTCGGCGACCAGGTCGGGGGCCTTGCGCCCGACCGAGGAGACCGGGTCGTCCGGGTCCTTGGCCGACTTGGCCACCGACAGCGCGAACGCCTGGTTCTTGGCGTACTCCATCTGAATCAGCGTCTCGTCGTTCGGGAAGCTGAAGATGCCGCCGCAGTTCTCCACCGTGTACGGGTCGTCCGGCAGGTAGCCGGCGGCCGTGGCACACGTGGACATCTCCGGGGTGAACGACAACGTCTTGTACGCCTCGTTCATCTGCCCGTCGGTGTCGCCGTTGGTCACGTACAACTCGGCCGACAGGTCCGGGTCGTAGTCCGCGACGGCCGGGTGCGCGTCGTCGCCCGCGAGCGCGACCATGATCTCGTCGTCGGGGCTGGGCGTGGCCACCTGCGAACCGACCCCGTACAGGATCAGCTGCGCGGCGGAGTGGTAGTTGACCACGAACTTGGCCTTGATGTGCCCGGCGAAGCCCTCCAGCGCCCGGGTCTCCGGCTCGGAGGACGGGGCGGGGCCGCGGTAGGTCTCGTTCAGCGGGTCGGGCGAGGAGCCCTCGTTGTCGTAGCCCCACTTGTAATCGAAGTTGCGGTTGAGGTCGACACCGTCGCCGGCGGTGATCACCCCGTCCCCGTTGTTGTCGCGCAGGTTCTTGCGCCACAACCGCTGACCGGTCTGGAAGGTCCAGTCGTAGCCGTCGGGGTTGGCCGAGATCACGAACCACAGCTCGTTGTCCGCGACCAGTTGGGTCGCCTCGGCGTCGGTGCCGTAGCCGTCGACGTAGTGGTGCAGGAGCCGGCGGGTCATCTCCGGCGTGATCCACTCGCGCGCGTGCTGGTTGGACATGTACAACACGGCGGGCTTGGAACCGTCGGGGCTGGTGCGGACGTTCTTGGTCACCTTGACCGCGAGGATGTCCTGCCCGAGCACGGTCTTGCCGATGCTGACGGTCTTGGCGATGTCCGGGTGGTCCTTGGCGAGTTGCACCAGTTCGGCGCCGAGGCCGCCAGGGCCGCTGTACTTGCGGAAGACGCCCGCCGCGGCCGGAGCCACCGTGCGGTCCTGCGCCTGGGACTTCGCCTCCACCGAGAGGCCGGCGGCACGCAGCTTGGCGGCCTGGGCATCGCTCAGAACCACCTCCAGCTCGGCCTTGCCGTCGGCGGCCTTGGTGGCCTTCGTCTCGTGTCGGTCCACGCCCAGGTCGAAGATCTGCTTCACCTGGGCGGCGTCGGCCTTGATCCGGTAGGACTGCGGACCGTTGTCGCCCGCCGGAGGAAGCTTCGCTTCCGGCGGTGCGCTGGTCACTTCGGGATAGGAGCCGGGACCGGCGGCGGGTGCCGCGGTGCTCGCCGGCGCTGCGGTCAACAGACCCAGTGCCAGCGAAAGCGCCGCGATCCCCGTCGTGGCCAGCCGAACTCGTTTGGTGGTGCCCGTGGAACGATGACGCCTCATCGACCCCCCAGTCGTGGGTTAGGCGTGCATACGGGTAAGGCGCGAAATCACCACCCGAGGGATGGAACGTGACTCCTGCGCCCGGGTGTTGCGCATGCTACGGCACCTACCGCGTGGTACACGAGACCTGACTGACGGTCATATTCGGTCGAAGCTACGCGCAAAGATTCCACGATGTGGTCAGAACCAGTCGGGGCACCACGGCTCGCGCGGCGTCCGCAACAATGCCTCGGCCCGCTCGGCGGCACCGGGTACCAATTCGGATATTCGCCCGGCCACGGCCAGCCGTACCGGCGACCCCGAACCCAGGTACAACGCGCCGAGCGTGGCCACGTCCAGGGACAGGTCGGCCGGCTCCCCGGTCGGCACACACGTGCCGCCGTCGAGTCCGCCGTCGATCGCGAACCGGCCGGCCGCGTACCCGAGATCGTCAAAGACCTCGACCACGAGCCGGTCCCGGGCGCCGTAGGTGCGCGCGGAGAACGCGGCCGGCGCGTCCAGGATCCGGGTCCAGACGAAGTCCCGGCGAGTCTGCGTGGTGATCGCCCGGGCGTCGGTGAGCAACATCGGCAGCAGTTCGTCGGGGCTGCGGTCGGCGGCCTCGATCTTCTCCACGTAGTCCACGCTCGCGCAGAACCGCCACAGCGCGAACTCGGCCGCCGGGGTCAGCGCCAGCAGCGCGTCCACGGTCAGCGTCACCTTGGGTACGAACTCGTCCCAGTGGTCGTCGGTGCGGTAGGAGACCAGGCCGGCGACCTTGCCGGACGGGTCGCGGTAGATCGCGTGGAAGCGGGGCGGCGCCGGGTTGGCGGGGGAGGGGTTCAGACCGGTGTAGTTGCCCCACCACAGCGCCGTGCGGCCGATCGCGCCCGCGCGCAGCCCGCGGAACTCCTCGTGCAGCGGCGGACCCAGCTCGGCCACCTCCTCGGGGGTGACCAGTTCGACCCGCCCGCCCTCCTCGACCGGCGCGTCGGGGACGAAGTCGGTGCGCAGCGTGTCGAGCGTGAACTTCTGGTATTCGGTAGCCACGCCGAAGCCGAACCGCCCGTATATGCGGTACTCGGCGGCGATCAGGATGGCCAGCATCTCGCCGCGCGCGGCGGCGTCCGCCAGGTCGAGCCGCATCATCTCGGTCAGCAGTCCGCGCCGGCGATGGGTGGGCGAGACGGTCACGTTGGTGATCGCCGACACCGGCACGATCGCGCCGCCGGGCACGGTCAGCCCGGTGGCGAAGCTGCGGAAGGTGCCCACACAACGATCTCCGTCGTAGGCCCCGCGCGTCCTGGCCAGGTCGGCCCGCTCGCGCCAGTGGGCCAACCGCTTCTCGCGGTTCTCCTTGGAGTCGTCGGGGACTCGGAGAAAGCCGACGCCGACGGCGGCGGTCCACGGGATGATCTCGTCTTCGTCGATCGTGCGGACGTCCACGGTGGTGGTTCCTTCCCTCGCGTGCGCGGCCTTCCCTCCGCGGCAACGGACGAAGGCGCCGATCCGGAGACCCTATGCCTCGCGGATCGACGCCTTCGAATGGTTTTGGCTCACGCGGCGGGGCCGCGTGCCGGACCCGCCGGTTCGCACCGCCCGTGCGGGTCGCGCCACCGGCCCCGGGATCGCTCAGGACACGAGTATGTCCACGGACAATCCGGCGTCGGTGCCGGGCATGCCCAGCTCGCCCGCGCGCTTGTCGGCCATCGCCAGCAGGCGGCGGATCCGACCCGCGACCGCGTCCTTGGTCAGCGGCGGCTCGGCCAGCCCGCCCAACTCCTCCAGGGACGCCTGCTTGTGGTCGAGCCGCAGCTTGCCGGCCGCCGCCAGGTGCTCCGGGACCTCCTCGCCCAGGATCTCCAACGCCCGCTGCACCCGTGCCCCCGCGGCCACCGCCGCCCGGGCCGAGCGGCGCAGGTTCGCGTCGTCGAAGTTGGCCAGCCGGTTCGCGGTGGCCCGCACCTCGCGGCGCATCCGCCGCTCCTCCCAGGCCAGCACACTCTCGTGCGCGCCGAGCCGGGTGAGCAGCGCACCGATCGCGTCGCCGTCGCGGACCACCACCCGGTCCACCCCGCGCACCTCGCGCGACTTGGCCGCCAGGCCCAGCCGACGGGCCGCGCCGACCAGGGCGAGCGCCGCCTCGGAGCCGGGGCAGGTCACCTCCAGGGCCGAGGAGCGGCCGGGTTCGGTAAGCGAGCCGTGGGCCAGGAACGCACCGCGCCAGGCGGCCTCCGCGTCGCACGTGGCACCCGAGACGACCTGGGGCGGCAGTCCGCGTACCGGTCGTCCGCGCGCGTCCAGCAGCCCGGTCTGGCGGGCCAGCTGATCGCCGCCGACCGCGACCCGGACCACGTAGCGGCTGCCGCGACGCAGCCCGCCGGGGGCCACCACGACCAGGTCCGAGCTGTGCCCGTATACCTCGAGGATGTCCTTGCGCAGCCGGCGCGCGGCCATCGCCGTGTCCAGCTCCGCCTCGATGACGATTCGCCCGCCCACGATGTGCAGTCCGCCCGCGAAGCGCAAGAGGGCGGAGACCTCCGCCTTGCGACAGCACGACCGGGTGACCGGGAGGCGGCTGAGCTCGTCCTTCACTGCTGCCGTCATCGCCATGGAGCGATCCTTTCACGATCGACGAAGATCCGGCCGTAGGCCGAGGCCAACCGTTCGGGGTCGTGTCGCGGCGAGCCGTCGACCGCCGACACGGGGGCCAGATGGATGTGTCCACCGAGCGCCGCCGTGGCCCGTTCCAGGCCCGGTACGTCCTCCACACGGTCGCGGTCGCCGAGGACGATGTCAAAGGTCAGCCCCGGGGCGTGCGCGGCCAGTACCTCCAGGTGCTGCTGCGGCGAGAAACCCGCCGTCTCGCCCGGTTGCGGGGCCAGATTCAGCGCCAGCAACCGCCTGGCCTTGGTCTCCACCAGCGCCGCCGCCAACTCGGGAACGAGCAGGTGGGGCAGTACCGAGGTGAACCACGAACCGGGCCCGACAACCACCCAATCGGCGTCACGGACCGCCGCGACCGCCTCGGGCACCGCCGGCGGATCGGCCGGGAGCAGCCGGATCCCGCGCACGTCGCCCGGGGTGACCGCGACCTGCGCCTGCCCGCGCACCGTGGACACCCGCTCCGGGTGGGCCGGGTCGTGCCCGGCGACGTCGGCCTCGATGTCGAGCGGGACCGCCGACATCGGCAACACCCGCCCGTGCGCGCCGAGGAGGCGGCCCATCCAGTCCAGCGCCGCGATCGGGTCGTCCATCAGTTCCCACAGGCCGACCAGGAGCAGGTTGCCGACCGCATGCCCGTTCAACTCGCCCTCGCGGCGGAACCGGTGCTGGATGACCCGACTCCAGGTCACCCCCCACTCGTCGTCGCCGCACAGCGCGGCCAGCGCCATCCGCAGATCGCCCGGCGGCAATACGCCCAGGTCCTTGCGCAGCCGCCCGCTGGAGCCGCCGTCGTCGGCGACCGTGACGATCGCCGTCAGGTCGTCGGTGAGCCGGCGCAGCGCCGCCAGCGAGGCGGAGAGCCCGTGTCCGCCGCCCAGGGCGACCACCTTGGGGCCGCTCATTCCCTGCCCATGTCGCGGTGCACGAGCACGGTGTCCAGGCCGTCCTCGGTGAGCCGGCGGGCGAGGCGCTCGGCCATCGCAACGCTGCGGTGCTTGCCGCCGGTGCAGCCCACCGCGAGCGTGACGTAGCGCTTGCCCTCGCGCCGGTAGCCCTCGGTGACGATGTGCAGCAGCTCGGCGTAGCGGTCCAGGAACTCCTTCGCGCCGGGCTGGTCGAACACGTAGCGGCTGACCGCCTCGTCCATGCCGGTGTGTGGGCGCAGCTCCGGGATCCAGTGCGGGTTGGGCAGGAAGCGGCAGTCGACCACCAGATCGGCGTCCACGGGCAGGCCGTACTTGAAGCCGAAGGACATCACCGTGGCGCGCAGCTGCGGCTCGCCGGAGCCGGCGAACCGGTCGTCCATCCGGGCCCGCAGCTGGTGCACGTTCAGGTCGGAGGTGTCGATCACCAGGTCGGCCTCGCCGCGCAGCTCGCGCAGCAGTTCGCGCTCGCGGGCGATGCCGTCGGGAATGCGGCCGTCGTCCTGGAGCGGGTGCGGCCGGCGGACCCCCTCGAAGCGGCGCACCAGCACGTCGTCGGAGGCCTCCAGGAAGACGATCCGACGCACCACACCGGACGCGTCCAGCTCACCGAGCGCGGAGCGCAGGTCGTCGAAGAAGGTGCGGCCGCGCACGTCGACGACGACCGCTATCCGCGCGACCGCCCCTTGCGTGCGGGCCCCGAGGTCGACCATGGCGGGGATCAGCGACGGCGGCAGGTTGTCCACCACGAACCAGCCGAGGTCCTCCATGCCCTTGGCGGCGGTGCTGCGACCGGCGCCGGACATGCCGGAGATGATCACCAGCTCCGGGGTGCCCTCGACCTCGTCGTTCGTGTTCTCGGTACTCATGCGTCCCCCCGGTGCGTGCCGCACCTACGGCTGGGCGAGTTCAACGCTTCCTCCTGCTGGTTCCTGCCTCGGGGGTGCAACCGGGACCGCCTCGTCCGTCGCGCCGACACCGTCGTCGGCGCCGCCTTCGCCGCCGTCGTCGACCTCGGCACCGCTACCGGCGTCGATGCCGCCGGCGGCGTCGTCGTCTTCCATGATCTCGCCTGTGGCGGTGTTCACGGCGGGAGCCGCGGGCGCCCGCGTGGCGAGCGCCGCCACGATCGCCGCCGCGGTGGCCCGACCGATGCCGGGCACCTCGGTGATCTGTTCGATCCGGGCCGCGCGCAGGCGCTTGAGCGAGCCGAAGTGCGCGAGGACCGCCTTGCGCCGGGTCTCGCCCAGGCCCGGGATGTCGTCCAGCGCGCTCGCCGTCATCGCCTTGGAGCGTTTGGCGCGGTGGTAGGTGATCGCGAAGCGGTGTGCCTCGTCGCGGATGCGCTGGAGCATCAGCAGCGCCTCGCCGCTGCTGCGCGGGAGCACGATGGGGTCGTCCTCCCCCGGGACCCAGACCTCTTCGAGCCGCTTGGCCAGGCCGCACACGGTCACGTCCACCACGCCGGCCTCCTCCAGGGCCCGCATCGCGGCGGCGACCTGGGGTTGCCCGCCGTCGACCACGACCAGCTGCGGCGGATACGCGAACCGCTTCGGCTTGCCGGTCTCGGGGTCGATCGGCCCGGTGTGCTCCGCGCCGTCGGCGCCCTGCGCGTCCGTCGCCTCCGCCGCGGCATCGCCGGCCGCGTCCCGCGCGAGGTCGGACTTGTACCGCCGAAAACGCCGGGTCAGCACCTCGTGCATCGCGCGCGGGTCGTCCTGGCCCTCGAAGGTCTTGATCGCGAAGCGCCGGTACTCGCTCTTGCGCGGCAGCCCGTCCTCGAAGACCACCATCGAGGCGACCACCTCGGTGCCCTGCAGGTGCGAGATGTCGTAGCACTCGATGCGCAGCGGCGCGGTGTCCATCTCCAGTGCCTCGGCCAGCTGTTGCAGCGCCAGCGAGCGGGCGGTCAGATCGCCCGCCCGGCGCAGCTTGTGCAGGTTCAGCGCCTGGGCGGCGTTGCGTTGCACGGTCTCCTGGAGCGACTTCTTGTCGCCGCGCTGCGGCACCCGCAATTCGACCTTGGCGCCGCGCAGTTCGCACAACCATTCGCTCAGGGCGGCGGTGTCGGCGGGCAGCGCGGGCACCAGCACCTCGCGCGGCACCGCCTCGCCGCGCTGTTCGCCGTAGAGCTGCTGGAGGAAGTGCTCGACGAGGTCGGCGGTGTCCACGTCCTCGACCCGCTCGGTGACCCAGCCGCGTTGGCCGCGCACCCGGCCGCCGCGCACGTGGAAGATCTGGACGGCGACCTCGAGTTCGTCCTCGGCGAGGGCGATCACGTCGGCGTCGGTGCCGTCGCCGAAGACGATCGCGTTCTTCTCCAGGGCGCGGGTGAGCGCGGCCAGGTCGTCGCGCAGCCGGGCCGCCTTCTCGTATTCCATCGCCTGCGCGGCCTGCTTCATCTCGCCCTCGACGCGCTTGACGTAGGGCCCGGTGCGGCCGGCCATGAACTCGCAGAAGTCCTCGGCCAGCGCGCGGTGGTCCTCGGCGGAGATCTTGCCGGTGCACGGCGCCGCGCACTTGCCGATGTAGCCCAGCAGACAGGGCCGGCCCACCTGGCGGGCGTTCTTGAACACCCCGGCCGAGCAGGTGCGTACCGGGAAGACCCGAAGCAGCAGGTCGAGCGTCTCGCGGATGGCCCACGCGTGCCCGTACGGCCCGAAGTAGCGCACCCCCTTGCGGTGCGGACCGCGCATCACCTGGGCGCGCGGGAACTCCTCGTTCAGCGTCACCGCGAGCGAGGGATAGCTCTTGTCGTCGCGGTACTTGACGTTGAAGCGGGGGTCGAATTCCTTGATCCAGGAGTATTCGAGCTGGAGCGCCTCGACCTCGGTGCCGACCACGGTCCAGTCCACCGAGGCGGCGGTGGTGACCATGGTCTGGGTGCGCGGGTGCAGGTTGGCCAGGTCCTGGAAGTAGGACGAGAGCCGGGCGCGCAGGTTCTTCGCCTTGCCGACGTAGACCACGCGCCGGTGCTCGTCGCTGAACCGGTACACACCGGGCGACGTCGGGATCTGGCCGGGCGCGGGCCGGTACGACGACGGGTCCATTTCTCCACCCTATGTGCTGGCTCCAACAGATTTTCGCGGTCAACCCACCACGATCTCGCCGTTCGCGACGGTGACCGGCAGCGGCGTCAGACCGCGCTTGGCGGGTCGGCGCACGACCGAACCGTCGTTCATCGAGAACTGGCTGCCGTGGCACTGGCACTGGATGACACCCTGGTCGACCTTGGTGACCAGACAGCCCTGGTGCGGACAACGGGCGTCGAACGCTTTGTAATCGTCCTTGGCCGGCTGGGTGACCACGATCGAGGTGTCGGTGTAGACCTTGCCCTTGCCGACCACCACGTCGTCGGCCCGGCCCACCGTGACCGGACCGTCGAGCAGCTTCTTCTCGTGCGGCGTCGCGGGCTGGTTGTCCGTCGCGCAGGCGGTCACGGCCGCCCCGGCGACGCCGACCGCGCCCACCACCGCGGCGCCGCGCAGCAGCGTGCGCCGATCCGGTCCGGTCCCGCCCGCGGTGTCGGACGGGTGCTCGGGCCGGGGCTGGTGCTGCGCGGTCATGCGGGATCTCCTTGTGAACGGGTGACGCCGGTGGCGCGGCCGGACGTCGGCCGCGCCACCGTGAGGCCGGTCAATCCTCGCACCCGGCCCCTGCGCCACTCGCGTCAGCGTCGGTCGTACAGCACGTCCTGGAGGAACTTGCCGGTGTGGCTGCCCGCCACCTCGGCGACCTCCTCGGGGGTGCCCTCGGCGATGACGAGACCGCCGCCGCTGCCGCCCTCGGGGCCGAGGTCGACGACCCAGTCGGCGGTCTTGATCACGTCGAGGTTGTGCTCGATCACGATCACCGTGTTGCCCTTGTCGACCAGGCTGGTCAGCACGCCGAGCAGCCGGCTGATGTCCTCGAAGTGCAGACCCGTGGTCGGCTCGTCGAGGACGTAGACCGTCTTGCCGCTGGAGCGGCGCTGCAGCTCGGAGGCCAGCTTGACGCGCTGCGCCTCGCCGCCGGAGAGCGTGGTGGCGGGCTGGCCCAGACGCACGTAGCCCAGGCCGACGTCGTTGAGCGTGCGCAGGTGCCGAGCGATCGCGGGGACCGCCTCGAAGAAGGCCAGGGCCTCCTCGATCGGCATGTCCAGCACCTCGGAGATGTTCTTGCCCTTGAAGTGCACCTCCAGGGTCTCCCGGTTGTAGCGCGCGCCGTGGCAGACCTCGCACGGCACGTATACGTCGGGGAGGAAGTTCATCTCGATCTTGATCGTGCCGTCGCCCGCGCAGTTCTCGCAGCGACCGCCCTTGACGTTGAACGAGAACCGGCCCGGGAGGTAGCCGCGCACCTTGGCCTCGGTGGTCTCCGCGAACAGCTTGCGCATGTGGTCGAACACGCCGGTGTAGGTGGCCGGGTTGGAGCGCGGGGTGCGCCCGATCGGCCCCTGGTCGACGTGCACGACCTTGTCCACCAGGTCGGTGCCGGTGATCCGGGTGTGCCGGCCCGGCACGCTGCGCGCGCCGTTGAGCTCGCGCGCCAGGTGGGTGTACAGGATGTCGTTGACCAGGGTCGACTTGCCCGAGCCGGAGACGCCGGTGACCGCGGTGAGCACGCCGAGGGGGAAGCCCACGGCGACGTCGCGCAGGTTGTTCTCCCGGGCGCCGTGCACCACCAGCCGGCGCTTCTTGTCCGGTACCCGGCGCTCGGTCGGGGTGGGGATCGACCTGCGGCCGGAGAGGTAGTCGCCGGTGGCCGAGCGTTTGTTCTTGAGCAGGTCCTTGTAGGTGCCCGAGTGCACCACCTCGCCGCCGTGCTCACCGGCGCCCGGGCCGATGTCGACGACCCAGTCGGCGACCCGGATGGTGTCCTCGTCGTGCTCGACCACGATCAGCGTGTTGCCCATGTCGCGCAGCCGGACCAGGGTCTCGATCAGCCGGTGGTTGTCGCGCTGGTGCAGGCCGATGGAGGGCTCGTCGAGTACGTAGAGCACGCCGACCAGACCGGAGCCGATCTGGGTGGCGAGCCGGATGCGCTGCGCCTCGCCGCCGGACAGAGTGGCCGCGGGACGGCTGAGCGAGAGGTATTCCAGGCCCACGTCGATCAGGAAGCGCAGCCGCTCGTTGACCTCCTTGAGCACCCGCTCGGCGATCTTCTTCTCCCGCGCCACGAGCTTGATCCGGCTCAGGAACTCGGCGCAGTCGCTGATCGACATGCCCGCCACGTCGGCGATGGACTTGTCGGCGATGGTCACCGCGAGCACGATCGGCTTGAGCCGGGCGCCGTGGCAGGTGGCACACGGCACCTCGCGCATGAAGCCCTCGAAGCGCTCGCGACTGACGTCGGTCTCCGCTTCGGAGTGTCGGCGCACGATGTAGGGCAGCGCGCCCTCGAACGAGGTGTAGTAGGAGCGCTCGCGCCCGTAGCGGTTGCGGTACTTGACGTGGATCTGCGTCTTGTGGCCGTTGAGCAGCGCCTTCTTGGCCCGCTGCGGCAGCCCGTCCCAGGGGATGTCGGTCCGAAAGCCCATCTCCTCGGCGAGCGAGGAGACCAACCGGCCGAAGTATTCCGACGCGTGTCCGACGTTCCACGGCGCGAGCGCGCCCTCGTCGAGCGACTTCTGCCCGTCGGGCACGACCAGCTCGGGGTCGACCTCCATGCGGGTGCCGATGCCGGTGCAGTCGGGGCAGGCGCCGAACGGCGAGTTGAACGAGAACGAGCGCGGTTCCAGCTCCTCGAACGACAGGTCGTCGTAGGGGCAGTAGAGGTGCTCGGAGAACATGCGCTCGCGGTGCGCGTCATCCTCGGGCAGGTCGACGAAGTCCAGGATGACCATGCCGGAGCCGAGCGCGAGGGCGGTCTCCACCGAGTCGGTCAACCGGCGCTTGGCGGAGGACTTCACGGTGAGGCGGTCGATGACCACCTCGATCGTGTGCTTCTCCTGCTTCTTCAGCTTGGGCGGGTCGGTCAGCTGGATCACCGTGCCGTCCACCCGGGCCCGGCTGTAGCCCTTGGACTGGAGTTCGGCGAACAGGTCGACGAACTCGCCCTTGCGCTCGCGCACGATCGGCGAGAGCACCTGGAAGCGGGTGCCCTCCTCCAGCTCCAGGACCCGGTCGACCACCTGCTGCGGGCTCTGCCGGGCGATCGGCCGGGAGCACTCGGGACAGTGCGGGTGGCCGATCCGGGCGTAGAGCAGGCGCAGGTAGTCGTAGACCTCGGTGATGGTGCCGACCGTGGAGCGGGGGTTGCGGTTCGTCGACTTCTGGTCGATCGAGACCGCGGGCGACAGGCCCTCGATGAAGTCGACGTCGGGCTTGTCCATCTGCCCGAGGAACTGGCGCGCGTAGGACGACAGCGACTCGACGTAGCGGCGCTGTCCCTCCGCGAAGATCGTGTCGAAGGCGAGGGAGGACTTGCCGGACCCGGACAGGCCGGTGAAGACGATGAGCGAGTCGCGCGGAAGGTCGAGGGAGACGTCCTTGAGGTTGTGCTCGCGCGCGCCACGGACGATGAGACGGTCGGCCACTTGAGAATCGAAACCCTTCGACGACATGCCGCTGCGGCTGAATGGTGTCGAGCTGAACGGAAGCCGATCAGAGGCTGATCGGTACGCGTCGACAGTGCGGATCGAGGATGCGGACCCGGGGGCGGTCGCAGTCGAGGTCACGCCGGTGGTGACGTTCTGCGGCCCCGGATCGTTACGTCCTCGCGCCATCGTAAGCAGCCGCGGGCAGGTGTTTGTTCCCCTTTGAGGCGCCAGGCTATCGCACATTCATTCGAACAAAACTTCTTCGGGCCCTTCTTCACCCGATCGTGTGAAGCCCCGGCCCGGGCACTCGGGCCTGCCCGCCGCACTAAGCTGCAACATCACAGACCTCCGTCGCATCGGGACCCGTCTCGTTCCGCGAATCCGCGGCGGAGGGCGATCCGGGGGAGGTAATCGTGACCACGGACGGGTTCGAGCCGGCCGCACTGCTCGCGGAGATCAACGAGGCGACCGCTCAGGTCCTGGCGAGCGCGGAACGACTGTCGGCCGAGCACCTGGCCGGCCCGTCGCTGCTGCCCGGATGGAGCCGGGGCCATGTGCTGACCCATCTGGCCCGCAACGCGGACGCCCTGACCAACCTGCTGAACTGGGCGCGGACCGGGATACCCACCCCGATGTACCCGCCGGGCGACGCCCGCGACCGGGCCATCGAGGAGGGCGCCGGCCGGCCGCCGCGGGAGCAGCTCACCGACCTGTACGACGCCTCGGGCCGGTTCGCCCAGGCGTTCACGGCGATGACGCCGACCGCGTGGGGCGCCAAGGTGACCGCGCGCAACGCCGGCGAGATCGCCGCGACGACGCTGCCCGCCAAACGGCTGCGCGAGTTGTACATCCACCACGTCGACCTGGACGCGGGCTGGACGCCGGCGCACTGGCCGACCGAGTACGCCGACCGCGAGCTGAACGAGGTGGCGGCCTCCTTCCGCGGCCGGCCGGACTGCCCGCCGCTGCTGCTGCGCGACGACATCACCCACCGCGAGCTGCTGATCGGCCCGGAGGGCGTGGCCCCCGCCGCGGTCGTCTCGGGCCGCCGCCAGTCGCTGCTCGCCTGGCTGATCGGCCGCGCCAACGGCGACGGGTTGAGCGTCGAGCCGGCCGGCCCCCTGCCGACACCGCCCGCCTGGATGTAGCCCGCCGGTAGCCGAGAGGGCGCGCGGCCGGGGAGGATGGCCCGCATGACGTATCACGGATCCGTGAAGGTCGGCGGCGCCCCGGCCGTGCGCGAGCTGGCCGAGCTGATGATCACCAAGGTGGCCGTCGGGCCCTACGACAACGACGCCTACCTGCTGCGCTGTCGCGCCACCGATGAGCAGTTGCTGATCGACGCGGCCAACGACGCGGGCACGCTGATCACCCTGGTGGGCGACGGCGGCCTGGCCAAGGTGGTCACCACCCATCGGCACCAGGACCACTGGCAGGCGCTGGCCGAGGTGGTCGCACACACCGGGGCCACCACGCTCGCGGGGCGCGCCGACGCCGAGGCCATTCCGGTGCCCAGCGACGTGCTCCTGGACGACGGCGACACGGTCGCGTTCGGGGCGATCGAGCTGCGGGCCATCCACCTGGTGGGGCACACCGAGGGCAGCGTGGCGCTGCTGTACGACGACCCCAAGGGGCACCCGCACCTGTTCACCGGCGACTGCCTGTTCCCGGGCGGGGTGGGCAACACCTTCGGCGATCCCGCCGCCTTCGACCACCTGATCGACGACGTCGAGCACAAGTTGTTCGACGTGCTCCCCGACGAGACCTGGGTCTACCCGGGCCACGGCAACGACACCACGCTGGGCGCGGAGCGCCCCAACCTCGCCGAATGGCGCGCCCGCCGCTGGTAGCGGATCCGCGGGGCGCCGGGCCGGTTCAGACCCGTCCGGCGCCCTCGGCGGCCCGCCGCCTGGCCCGGTGCGCCGCCACGTTCGCCCGGTTGGCGCAGGTGTCCGAGCAGTAGCGCTTGCGACCGTTGCGCGAGGTGTCCGCGAACACGCGGTCGCAGGCCGCCGCCGCGCACACCCCGGAGCGGCCGAGCCCGTAGTCGGCCACCAGGTTGGCCAGCCCCAGTGCGGTGCTGATCCGGATGCGCTGGACGAACGGCACCCCCGACGGCGCGTGGTGCAGGTGCAGCCCATACCCGTGATCCACCAGCCGAGGTCGCGACTCGACCCGCTCCAGCAGGCCGTTCACGTGCGCCACGGCGGCCTCCAGATCACCGAGCACGAAGAACGCGCGCAGCTCCCGCGCCCAGGCGAGCAACGGTTCGAGCGCGCTCTCGTCCAGGTCGGCGACCAGATACGAGAACGGCCTCAGCACATCGCGCGCGGACTGCACGTCCGGCGCCGCGCCCTCCTCGCCGGTCCACGCGTTGACCATCGCGACGGCAGCGCCGACCCCGTCACTGCGGTAACCGTTGACTTCCATTGAACCCTTACCTAGGCTGCGAACTATGTAAGGAGCTACACCAGCACACCCATTACCCTAGTGAACATGGGGGCAACGCGATGTCTTCCCGGTGCGACGCCTGCGGGCGGATCGAGGATCCGCGTATGACCGTACTGTCCCGGCACCTCACATCCCAGGGCGAAGTCGTCTACACCCGCTGCCTGTGCGGCAGCGTCGGCGTACGACTGCGGCCGGGCCCGGACGCACGGCGGCCCCCGCACGAGATCGTCCTCGCGCAGGGGCCGCCGGCCGTACCGCTTCCGGGTTAGACGCTCGCGTCCCGGTCCGCCTTCGCGGCCGCCTCGGCCGCCGCCCGCTCGTCCTTCTTCGTCTTGCGCAGACTCAGCACCGTGGTCACCGCCAGGGTCGCCACGATCACGCCGAGCGAGAGCGGGATGCCGATCTCCGGCACGTGCACGCCCTCGCCGTGCAGCGCCTCGAAGATCAGCTTGACCCCGATGAAGCCCAGGATCACCGACAGGCCGTACGACAGGTAGACCAGCTTCTTCAGCAGTCCGCCGATCAGGAAGTAGAGCTGGCGCAGCCCCATCAGGGCGAACGCGTTCGCCGTGAAGACGATGTACGGCTCCTTGGTGAGGCCGAAGATCGCCGGGATCGAGTCGAGCGCGAACAGCACGTCGGTGGTGCCGACGGCGATCATCACGATCAGCATCGGCGTGACCAGTCGCTTGCCGTTCTCGCGCACCACCAGCTTCATGTCGCGGTAGCCGTCGGTGGTCGGCAGCACCTTCTCGACCTTGCGCAGGAGGGCGTTCTCCTCGAACTCCTCCTCCTCGTCCGACTGCGCCTCCTTGATCAGCTTCCACGCGGTCCAGATCAGGAACGCGCCGAAGATGAAGAAGACCCACGAGAACGCGGCGACCACGGCGGCGCCGGCGGCGATGAAGGCGCCGCGCAGCACGAGCGCGAGCAGCACACCCACCAGCAGCACCCGCTGCTGGTACTGCGGCGGCACCGCGAACTTGCCCATGATCAGCACGAACACGAACAGGTTGTCGACGCTCAGCGACTTCTCGGTGATGAAGCCCGCGAAGAACTCGCCGCCGGGCTCGGCGCCGGCGAAGACCGTCAGGCCGATGCCGAACAGCACGGCGAGGCCGACCCAGAAGATGCCCCACAGGGACGCCTCCTTGAGGGTCACCTCGTGGGGTTTGCGGTTGATGAACAGATCGACGGCCACCAGTGCCAGCAGCACGACGATGGTCAGGATCCAGGCAACGGGTGAAACGTCCACTGCGCCTCCGGCAGACGTGGGGGGTCGCGTCATCGCCGGAGGGGGGTCTGTACCCCTCCGATTGCCTCCAGGATGCCAGAAGGTAAAGGAAACACCAAGCGATCCTTTGCCAAATCCTGGTGACAGGGCGCCCGGTGATCCCTGTGTCGGGCTGCCCGGATACCCGTCACCGGGCGGGCGCGAACCCCCGGCGCGGCTTGAGCACGGGCGCGTGCAGGGTCTCGGGGGCACGGGCCGGCGGCACCGGCAGACCCAGGCTGCGGGTACCGAGGCCGGCGAGGAGCAGCGGCAGCAGGCGGGCGGTGACCCGGGCATCGGCCAGGGCCGCGTGCGCGTCGGGGAAGGTCAGCCCGAAGTGGGCGCAGCAGGTGCCGAGCTTGTGGTCGGCCAGCGGCAGGCCGGACGCCTTGGCCAGCCGCATCGTGCACAGCGCGGGCAGGGTGGGCGGGGCCAGGCCGGCGGCGACGAACTCGGCCTCCAGGAAACGCTGCTCGAAGGAAGCGTTGTGGGCGACGACGACCGTGCCCGCGAGCAGGCCGGCCAACTCGGTGGCGATCTGCGCGAAACGGGGCGCGCCCACCACGTCGGCGGCGGTGATCCGGTGCACGTGGCTCGCGCCCACCGACCGCCCCGGATCGAGCAGCGTGGTCCACTCCCGCAGCACCTCACCGGTGCCGCGCATCCGCACGACGCCGATCTCCACGATCCGGTCCCCACGAGCGGGCGAGAACCCCGTCGTCTCCAGATCGACAACCGCGAACTCGGTCCGCGCGACCTCGGCGGCCACCCCGAGCATCCGCACCGGATCGGCATAGGCGAACAAGGCGACATCCCTTTCCCCAGGCCGCCTCGATCACGACCGACGGCCCGAGAGTCTACGACCCCAGGCCCCCGCTTCCCGCCCCTTTCCCCCCAACTCCCCCAAACCGACGACCCTTCCCAGTCCACCACCGACCCGGCCGGCCGATCTCGACCGAGCCGCAGCATGGTGCGCGCCCACCCGGATCACCCCCAAACACCCGACCGGCGCAGCGATTTCGGGCACCCGAGCACCACGCCTGGCAGCCTGGTAGCCACCCCCGCCAGGGTTGTCCTCAAACGCCGAACGGGCCGGCTGCTTTCCGAATGCCCCGACCACCGGAAGCCGCAGCCGGACGGCGACCCACGCGGGATCGTCCTCAAACGCCGGACGGATTTGGCAATTCGGGCATCTCGACCGCCGAAAGCTGCGGCGCGACGTTGGCCTGCTGCCGGGCGCTCAACCCCCGAACGCGCCGGCCGGTTGCCGGATGCCCCAACCACCGAATCCCGCAGCCGGACGGCGACCCACCCGGGGCGTCCCCGAACGCCGGACCGGCCGGGTGGGATCGTCCACCCCAAAGCGCCGGAGGCCGCGGCTTGGTCATGGCTCACCCGCGATCGTCCTCAACCGCCGGACGGGCTGGATGCTTTGGGCACCCGGCCTGCCCGGGGTCGTCCTCGAACGCCGGACCGGCTGGATGGATTTCGGATGCGCCGACCGCCGGAAGCTGCGGCTGGACGGTGACTCACCCGGGGGTCGTCCTCAACGCCGGACGGGCTGACTGTTTTCGGTACCCCGAGCGCCGGGGCTGCGGTTTGCTGGTGGCCTCCGGCCGGGTGTCCTCAAACGCCGGAAAGGCTGGGGACTTCGGTTCGGGTACCCCGAGTCCCGGAGGCTGCGGCATGGTGATGACCGCCGGCCCGGTGTCCCCAAACGCCGGACGGGGCAGCTGGTTCGAGAACGCCGAGCGCCGGCGGCTGAGGTCGGGTAATGACGTTCGGCCGAGCACCCTCAATCAGCCCATCCGCCACTTGTGGACAGCGGGCCACAGCCCCCAACACTCGAGGCTCCGAACAATCAGCGCGCCGCCCGGCACTTGAGCACACCCGGCCGGAGCCCAACAACCACCGCAGCCTTGGCACTTGGAGCACCGAACACAATCAGCCCGCCCGACGCGCTTGAAGACACCCGACCGGAGGCCACCACCCATCCGCAGCCCCCGGCACTCGGGACGCCCGAAACACCCAGCCCGTCCGGCGCTTGAGGACAACCCGCAAGAAGGCGACCAGCAAACCGCAGCCCCGACACTCGGGACACCGAACAATCAGCCCGTCCGGCGCCCGAAGACACCCGGCCGGAGGCCACCACCCAACCCCAGCCCCCGGCACTCGGGACGCCCGAAACACCCAGCCCGTCCGGCGCTTGAGGACAACCCGCAAGAAGGCGACCAGCAAACCGCAGCCCCGACACTCGGGACACCGAACAATCAGCCCGTCCGGCGCCCGAAGACACCCGGCCGGAGGCCACCACCCAACCCCAGCCCCCGGCGCCGACGCACCCGAAACACCCAGCCCGTCCGGCGCTTGAGGACACCGCGCGGCCCGCGGCCCGGAGGCCCCCCACCCGGCCGCCCCCGGCCTAGCGCGCGCCCGCCACCCAGGACAGGAGTTGGCGTGTGGCCTCCGCGCCGCCGGAGGGCAGGTCCGGGGTGTACACCCACGGCAGGCCGATCCACGGATCCATGATGTGATCCTCCGGAATCGCCGTCAGCCGCAACAACGACCGCCACAACGGCTCCAGCAGCGGCCCGAACGACTCGGCGTCCACCCGCGACCCGACCACGATCACGTGCACCCCGACCCGCGGCCCCTCCTCGACGATGTGTCGCAACTGAGCCGCACTGCGATCGTCGAACCCGAACGGGAAATCGTGCACCAGCAACAACTGCCGCGCCAGATCAAGCCCGTCCGGCAGCGAGTCCACCGCGTCGTTGGCCACCGCCATCCGCACCAGCTCGATGCGGTCGATGATCCGACCCAGCAGCGCCGAGATGTCGGCCGCGTCCGTGGCCACCGGCCCCACCAGCAGCCGCGAGGCCGCCAGCGGCTGCAACGGCGCAGCCGCCGTGCCCTTGCCCGCCGGGTCGATCACGTGCACCTTGAACTCGCCCACCGGGAAGGCCGCGAACATCCGCGCGGTCAACGACACCGCCAGCTCGTTCGCCCGCTCCGCGCCGTCGCCCCGCTCGCCCTCCAGACCGGTGGCGCCGGTGTCCACCCACAACCCGCGGTCCATCGGCAGCCGCAACACCATCGGCACCCGCAACTCGGGCCGCTCCGGCAGATACAGGTCGCCCAGCCGAATCGCCGGCGCCCCGTCCTCCGGCGCCTGCCACCCGGCCCACGACGTGCTGTCCCAACGCGCCATCACCGGCGGCAGGTTCGGCTCCAACTGCTCGACCTCGCCGACCAGTTGCGCGGTGTCGCGATCCAGTACCGCCTTGGCCTGCTCGGCCAGCGCCCGATGCCGATCCCGCGCGGTGTCCTGCGCGGCCAGCCCGGCGGGCGAAAAGCGCGCGGCGGGGTCGTTCAGGACCCCCTCCAGCTCCTTGTCCAGCCGGCCGTCCGCGTACTCGATCGCCGAGCGATAGGCCGCCGCCGACCGCGCCGCGTCCTCGAAGACGCCCCAGACCTGCTCGTACAGCTTCTCCACCTCGCGCCGCGCGGCGCGCCGGTTCGCTTCCTGCTCGACATCCGGCGGCGGCGCGGCCCAGGCCATGCCGCCGTTCGCGTCCACGCGCGGCACGGTGCCCGGCTCGCGCGGCTCCGTGGGCGCGTTCGCGGCGCTGAACGGCGCGGCGGCCGGCCCGCCGAGGGCGGTCCGCGCGCGGTCCACCACCCGGGCCCGGTTCTGTACCCCGACGTCCTTGAGCAGCGCCTCCAGGCCCGCGTCGTAGCCCTGCCCGACGGCGCGCACCTTCCACGCCCCCTGGCGCCGGTACAGCTCGACGGTGTGCAGTGCCCGCTCGTTGCCGAGGTCGGTGACCCGGAAGGAGGCCAGGTCCTCGCCCCCCGCGCGCACGGTGACCACGGGCGCCGCGACCACGCCGAAGCGGTCCACGCCGCCGCCCTCGAGCGAGGCGCCGACCAGCACCCGCTCGACCTCGGCGGGCAGTTTGTCCAACTCGAAGGTCGCACCGGCCTGACGGATCGTCACCCCGGCGGTGTCGCCACCGCCGCGCTGGACCACGTCGTCGTCGCCGCGGACCCGATCGTCGGCCCCCACCAGGGCCACCACCAGCTCGACCGGACACTGCGCGGCGACCTCGACCTCCACCCGGGTGTCGGGCAGTGCCAGATTCTGACCCCGTACCAGTTCGGTGCTCACGTGCGTTCGTCCCCTCCCCGCCCCGCCGGGACGGACCCCGCGCGAGCGGGCCGGGAGGCGTCGTCCGCCCGTCCCGGCCCGCTCGCCATGTGTGGTTGTGCGTCCTACAGGTGCGCCATCAGAGCCGGCAGGAGGTCGCGCAGGGTCTGCCCGTGGGCGGGCTCGCCGATCGCGGCCATCTTCCAGCCGGTGCCGTGCCGATACAGCTTGGCCATGATCTGGCCGGTGTAGTTGCCACCGCCGGAGAGCGTGTAGCGAGCCAGCTCGGTGTTCGTGGTCTCGTCCACGATCCGGCAGAACGCGTTCTCGATCTCCTGGAAGGTCTGCCCCTGGAAGGAGCTGACCGTGAAGATGATCTGGTCCACGTGCACCGGCACGCGACCCAGGTCCACCAGAATCGACTCGTCGTCACCGTCACCGTGCCCGGTCAGGTTGTCGCCGGTGTGGCGCACGGACCCGTCCTTGCTGGTGAGCTGGCCGAAGTAGCAGACGTCGACCGGCTGGTTCTCCGCGAAGAGCACGCACGACGCGTCGAGGTCGACCTCCTTCTCCCGGCTGCCGAACAGGCCGCGGCGCTTGATGGCGTCCCAGCCCAGGCCCATCCGGACCATGGTCAGCTCGCCACCACCCGGCTTGTCGAGTGAAATCCTCTGGCCCTTGGACATGTTGACGGCCACTGGCGACGTCTCCCCTCACAGATTTTCGGTCACGCGGCTCGTGGGCCCCGCCCCGGAACGAGGCAGGCGGGCCCGTACTGGCCGCAGAGTAGTCCTCGGGGGTCGCCGGTGTCCCGGCGAGCCCCCTCGGACACATTCAGGGTCACGAACCTACCGGTCATGACGTACGGGCTCGGCAGGCCGTTCCCTCGGATCCGGCGAGCCGTCCCGTCATCCTGCTACGCGATGCCCGCGGCCTTCATCCCGCGCAGCTCCTTCTTCAGCTCCCCGACCTCGTCGCGCAACCGCGCGGCCAGCTCGAATTGCAGTTCGGAGGCGGCGGCGTGCATCTGGTCCGTCATCACCCGGATCATGTCGGCCAGGTCGGTCGCGGGCATGTCGCTCGCCCCGCCCTTGCGGCCGAGCGCCGGCACCGGTGCCTTCTGCCGGCCCCGGCCCCCGCCGGACAGCAGGTCGGCGGTGTCCGCGTCCTCGCGCGAGATCGAGTCGAGGATGTCCACGATCTTCTTGCGCAGCGGTTGCGGGTCGATGCCGCGCTCGGCGTTGTACGCGACCTGCTTCTCGCGCCGGCGATTCGTCTCGTCGATCGCCTTCTCCATCGACGGGGTGATCCGGTCCGCGTACATGTGCACCTGGCCGGACACGTTGCGCGCGGCGCGGCCGATGGTCTGGATCAGCGAGGTGCCCGAGCGCAGGAAGCCCTCCTTGTCCGCGTCCAGGATGGACACGAGCGAGACCTCGGGCAGGTCCAGGCCCTCGCGGAGCAGGTTGATGCCGACCAGCACGTCGAACTCGCCCAGCCGCAACTCGCGCAGCAGCTCCACCCGGCGCAGCGTGTCGATGTCGCTGTGC
Organism: Embleya sp. NPDC059237; assembly: GCF_042754105.1. NCBI lineage: Bacteria > Bacillati > Actinomycetota > Actinomycetes > Kitasatosporales > Streptomycetaceae > Embleya > Embleya sp. NPDC059237. The sequence continues at coordinate 151,190 of NZ_JBHZAE010000022.1, forward strand.
AGGTAGCGCACCCGCACACCCTGCTCCAGGAAGTAGTCGGTCAGGTCCTCGGACATCTTCTTCGTGAGCGTGGTGACCAGCACCCGCTCGTCCTTCTCGGCCCGGATCCTGATCTCGTGCAGCAGGTCGTCGATCTGGCCCTCGGTCGGCTTGACCACGACCTCGGGGTCGACCAGTCCGGTCGGCCGGATGATCTGCTCGACCACCTTGTCGGCCTTGGCCAGCTCGTACTTGCCGGGCGTCGCCGACAGGTACACCGTCTGGCCGACCCGCTCCAGGAACTCCTCCCACTTCAGCGGGCGGTTGTCCATCGCGGACGGCAGCCGGAAGCCGTGCTCGACCAGCGTGCGCTTGCGCGACGCGTCGCCCTCGTACATCGCGCCGATCTGCGGCACGGTCACGTGCGACTCGTCCAGCACCAGGACGAAGTCCTCGGGGAAGTAGTCGAGGAGCGTGTTCGGCGCGCTGCCGGCCTCGCGGCCGTCCATGTGCCGCGAGTAGTTCTCCACGCCGGAGCAGGTGCCGATCTGGCGGAGCATCTCGATGTCGTAGGTGGTGCGCATGCGCAGTCGTTGCGCCTCCAGCACCTTGCCCTGCTTCTCCAGCAGCGCCAGCGACTCCTCCAGCTCGCGCTCGATCCCGACGACCGCGCGCTCCATGCGCTCGGGGCCGGCCACGTAGTGGGTGGCGGGGAAGACGTACAGCTCGTCGTCCTCGCTGACCACCTCGCCGGTGAGCGGGTGCAGCGTCATCAGCGACTCGATCTCGTCGCCGAACATCTCGATCCGCACGGCCAGCTCTTCGTAGACCGGGAAGATCTCGATCGTGTCGCCACGCACCCGGAAGGTGCCGCGCGTGAACGCGACGTCGTTGCGGGTGTACTGGTTGCCCACGAAGCGGCGCAGCAGCTCGTCCCGCTCGATCTCCTCGCCGACCCGCAGCCGGACCATGCGGTCCACGTATTCCTGCGGGGTGCCCAGGCCGTAGATACAGGACACCGAGGCGACCACGACCACGTCACGGCGGGTCAGCAGCGAGTTGGTGGTCGAGTGCCGCAGCCGCTCGACCTCCTCGTTGATCGAGGAGTCCTTCTCGATGTAGGTGTCGGTGGTCGGGACGTACGCCTCGGGCTGGTAGTAGTCGTAGTACGAGACGAAGTATTCGACGGCGTTGTTGGGCAGCAGCTCGCGGAATTCGTTGGCGAGCTGCGCGGCGAGGGTCTTGTTGGGCGCCATGACGAGCGTCGGTCGCTGCAGTCGCTCGATCATCCACGCGGTCGTCGCCGACTTCCCCGTGCCGGTGGCGCCGAGCAGCACCACGTTGCGGTCGCCGGCCTTGATCCGCTCCTCGAGCAGATCGATCGCCTGCGGCTGGTCGCCGGACGGTTGAAAGGGACTGACGACCTCGAAAGGCGCCACTTTGCGTTCGAGATCGGTGATGGGTCGCACGCCATACACGTTACGACCCCACGCCGACAAACGCCGCAAGCCCAACCCTCGGCAGCCTTCCGTACCCCCGGAAACCCACCCCCAAGGCCACGACGGGCCGCCCACGGGCCGGATCGGGCCACCTGCTCACCGCAGAAACCGCAGCCTCCACAGCAAACGCAACGGGCGGAACGGGCGGGTAAACCCCACCGACCCGCGCCCCACCCACGACCAAGCCTCAGGCGCCCGTCAACCGCGACCACAATGAGCGCACCTGCGGCTCCAGCGCCTCCAGCGGCCCGTCGTTGTCGATCACCACGTCCGCGACCGCCAGCCGCTGCTCCCGCGACGCCTGCGCGGCCATCCGGGCCCGCGCGTCGGCCTCCGGCATGCCCCGCAGCCGCACCAGCCGGTCCAGCTGCGTCTCGGGGGCCGCGTCCACGACCACCACCAGGTCGTACAGCCCGGCCAGGTCGTTCTCCACGAGCAGCGGCACGTCGTTGACCAGCACCGCGTCCTCCCCGGCCGCCGCCGTCAGCTCCGCCGCGCGCGCCCCGACCAGCGGATGCACGATCGCGTTCAGCGCGGCCAGCCGCTCCGGCGCGCCGAAGACGATCCGGCCCAGCCCCGGTCGATCGAGCGAGCCGTCGGGCAGCAGCACAGACTCGCCGAATTCGGCGACCACCGCCGCCAGGCCGGGCGTCCCGGGCGCCACCACCTCGCGCGCGATCCGGTCCGAGTCGATCACCACTGCGCCCAGCTCCGCGAGCAGCCGCGCCACCTCGCTCTTGCCCGCCCCGATCCCACCGGTCAGGCCGACGTTTCCCCTGCTGCCCATGCCCGCGCCCCTCGTCCGTACCCGGGTCAACCACGACCGGGCCACCGTAGCGGCCGGGCGGCGCCCGCCCCGAAGGCCCCGGCCCCGGACACGCGAAAGCCCGCCCCGGACCACCGGGACGGGCCTTCGCGCGGCGTGAGGTCAGATGTTGAGCTTGCGGAAGATCGGCCGCGGCACGTGCCGCAGCGCCGACATCACGAAGCGGAACTGACCGGGCACCCACACCACCGACGACTTGCGCCGCAGGCCCTTGACGATCGCCTCGGCGACCACCTCCGGCGTGGTGGCCAGCGGCACGTCCGGCAGGCCCTCGGTCATCTTGGTCCGGACGAACCCGGGCCGGACCACCATCACGTGCACGCCCGTACCGTGCAGCTTGTCGCCCAGGCCCTGCGCGAACGCATCCAGGCCGGCCTTGGTCGAGCCGTAGATGAAGTTCGACTTGCGGGCCCGCTCGCCGGCCACCGACGAGATCACCGCGAGCGCCCCGTGCCCCTGCCGGGACAGCGCGTTCGCCGCCGCGAGCCCGGCCGAGACGCCGCCCACGTAGTTCACCTGCGCGACGCGCGCGGCGGCGGCCGGGTCCTTCGCGTCCGCGTCCTGGTCGCCGAGCACCCCGAACGCGAGCAGCACGACGTCGATGTCGCCCGCCGCGAAGACCTCGTCGATGGTCTTCTCGTGGTCGTCGGGCTCGGCCGCGTCGAACGCGACCACCTCGACCGTGGCGCCGCGACCGCGCAGGTCGTCGGCGGCGGCCTCGAGCCCGGCGGAGGGGCGTCCGGCGAGCACGACCCGCCGCACACGCTCGGCGACCATCGCGCGGGCCGTGGTCAGCGCGATCTCGGAGGTACCGCCGAGAACGAGCAGGGACTGCGGTGCGCCCAAGGCGTCTTTCACGGTGCGTCCTTCACAAAAGCGTGGTTCACGAGACGGAGGAGGGAGTGCTGCGTGGCCGGCCGGTCAGATCCCGAGCCGGCGCGCCTGGTCGGAGACGAAGACCCCGTCCGGGTCGACCTTGGCGCGCACCTCGCGGAACTGCTCCAGCCGCGGGTACATCCGGGCCAGGTCGGCCGGGTCCATCCGCGAGTCCTTGGCGAGGTAGAAGCGGCCCTCGTTGGTCAGCACGATCTCGTCGAGCTCGCGCAGCAGCCGGGCCAGGCCGGGGGTGTTGGTCGGGAAGTCGAGGGTCAGCGTCCAGCCCGGCTTGGGGAAGGACAGGAAGCCCGCGTTACCCGGACCGAAGCGCTTGAGCACGGTGAGCGAGGAGGGCGCGCCGTGCCGGCTGATCGTCTCGACCGCCTTGACCAGCCCGTCCTCGCGGCCGAACGGCACCACGAACTGGTACTGGAGGAAGCCGGTCCGCCCGTAGACCCGGTTCCACTCCTGGACCAGGTCCAGCGGGTGGAAGAACGCGGTGATCGACTGGAGTTGGCCGACCTTGTGCTTGGGCGCCTTGCGGTACCACAGCTCGTTGAACAGCCCCATGGTGAGCTTGTTCGGCAGCCGACCCGGCACCAGGTCCGGCACGGTCAGCAGCGAGCCGGTCCGAAAGCGCAGCGGGTCCCGGCGCTGCTTGGCGGGCAGGTCGTCCAGCGCCGCGAACTCGCCGCAGGTGAGCACGCAGCGGCCCAGGTTCGGGCCCTTGGCCAGGCAGTCGAGCCAGGCGACGGTGTACGTGTACTTCTCGTCCGTCTCGGCCATCAGCGCCATCGCCTCGTCGAGGTTGCGCGTGCGGTCGGTGTCCACCGACGCGAGCGAGGTCTCGATGGGCGTCATGCGGATGGTCGCGGACAACACCAGGCCCGTCAGGCCCATGCCGCCGGCGGTGGCCCAGAACAGCTCCGGGTCGTTGTCCGGGGTGACGGTGCGCTCGGTGCCGTCGGCCAGGAGCAGGTCCATGGACAACACGTGGTTGCAGAAGCTGCCGTCGGCGTGGTGGTTCTTGCCGTGCACGTCGGCGCCGATCGCGCCGCCCACGGTCACCTGCCGGGTGCCGGGCGTGACGGGGACGAAGAAGCCGAACGGGACGAACAGTTCGATCAACCGGTCCAGGCTGACCCCGGCCTCGCAGGTGACCAGACCACGTTCCAGGTCCACTGCGAGGATCCGGTCCAAGCCGGTCATGTCCAGGACGGTGCCGCCGCCGTTTTGCGCGGGGTCGCCGTACGAGCGGCCCAGGCCGCGGGCGATCACCCCGCGCGAGGTGCGCTGCCCCAGGGCGGTCGCGACCTGCTCGCGGGTGGTGGGTCGCACGACGTCGGCGAAGGTGGGGGCGGTGCGTCCCCACCCGTTCAGCCGGACCCGCCGAGCGGTTGGTCGTACGTCGGCCGACGGGCCGTCAGACATGGAACACTCCCAGAACAAAGGTGAGAAGCCAGGCGAAGCCAAGGCCGACGAGGACCTTGTCCTTGAGGAGAACGTCCTCGGGGGACCCCGCGGTTCCGGCGTCCACGTACACGGCGTAGCGCAGGAAGGCGAAGCCGAACGGGACCAGGGACAACTGGTGCCAGGCCAGAGTGGAATCGCCCTCGGGGATCTGGAACGCCCACAGCGAGTAGGTGAGCAGCGTCACCGACACGGCCATCTGCCACACGAAGCGCAGGTAGGTGATCGAGTAGTTGGCCAGCGAGGCGCGCGTCTTGGCCGCCTCCTCGCCCATCAACACCATCTCCGAGTAGCGCTTGCCCGCGACCATGAACAACGACCCGAAGCCCGCGGTGAGCAGGAACCAGCGCGACAGCGGCAGTTCGGACGCGGTGCCGCCGGCCATCGCCCGGAACAGGAAGCCGGAGGCGACCATGGCCAGGTCGAGCACGACCACGTGCTTGAAGGAGAAGCAGTACGCGACGTTGAGCACCACGTACAGTCCCAGGACCAGCGCGGTCCCCGGGTTGCACAGCAGCACCCCGAGCACCACGGCGGCGATGCCCAGGATCGGGCCGAGCGTCCAGGCGAGCTTGACCGGCACCACGCCGGAGGCGATCGGGCGGTTGCGCTTGGTGGGGTGCTCGCGGTCGGCCTCGACGTCGAACGCGTCGTTGATGTAGTAGATCGCCGAGGCGGCGAGGCAGAACAGCACGAACATGATCGCGCTGTGGCCCAGGACGTAGCCCTCGTCCAGTCGCCCGGCCGCCAGCGGCGCGGCGAACACGAGCACGTTCTTGACCCACTGTTTGGGCCGGGCCAGCTTCAGCAGGCCGCCGGCCAGTCCGCCACGCGGCGGCGCGGGCGCCTCGACCGGGGTCGGGGCCACGGCGGTCGCCGCCCCGGCGGCCGGGCCCGGTACGACCAGGGCCTCGTCCGGCTCGAGCGACGCTTCGACTTCGGATGTACTCAAGACTTCAGAACCCCTTCGGACGCTCTGCGCGGCGGACCCAGGCTCGACCCAGGCCACCCGCGGCGAGACCCATGGTCGCGCCGGCGGCCACGTCGGACGGATAGTGGACGCCCACGACGAGCCGCGAGAAACACGTCGCGGCGGCTGCCGTGCCGGTGACGGCCGTGGGCAGCAGACCGTGGAACGCCACGGCCGCGGCAGCGGAGGAGACGGAGTGCGAGGAGGGGAAGCTGTGTCGGCCGGCGGTGCGCACGGTCGGCTCCAGACCCGCTATCGCCGGTCGGGGGCGGCGCACGACCCGCTTGATCACCATGCTGGCCACGTGCGCCCCGGCGACGGTCGCGGTGGCGCGCAGCCATTCGGGCCGACGGTCGCGGTCCACCGCGGCGCCGACCAGACCCGCGGCGAGCCAGACACCCGCGTGCTCCCCGGCGAAGGACAGTGCCTTGCTCGTGCGCTGGACGACCGGGTGCCCGGTGCGCCCGCGCACCCCGCGATACAGGGCGACGTCGGACGCGCCGACGTTCTTGACTACCTGCCCGGTGGCGAACGCTCCACCAAAGGCCATCGAAATCCCCAATTCCTACTGCACGTCGAGTGGGCGCCCTGCCCCGAAGTCCGGGGGCCTACGTGCTTCGGCGGTCGTCCCGACCGCCACACGGGCCACTTCCATATGAGCCCGGCGCATGGCACCAATGAGTCAGGGTACGCGAACCTCGCAGGCGCTCTTCGCCGAGTCGGCCCGGTATCGCCCCGAAGGGGCCGCCACCGATCGGGCACCCGTCCTGCGGCTTCGTTCCAGGTCACACGCTGCCGAACGGCTGACACCGCCCGGGCCGCGACCGGCATTTCGTGACGGAACTGTGGCAGACCCGCAGCCTGCGCGAGGCCGGGCCGATGCACAAGCGCGTCCTTGCGCGCGGTCAGCGCAGCGGCGCCGGGGAGAATCCGCCGATCACGAGCCGGGTCGGCGCGCCGCCGCCGTCGGCCGGCACCGACCACACGTCGCCGGCCGCACCGGAGCCGGTGGGCAGTGCGTACCCCACCGTGTGGTCGTCGATCCAGATCGCCTGGTCGTCCACGCTGTGGGTCTCCGCGAGCGGCGTCTCGCGCATCGTGGCGAGGTCGAGCACATGCAGCCGCCATGGGTTGCGGGTGCTCTGCGAGATCTTCTTCTTGAACACCAACCGGGTCCCGTCGGGGGACAACGACGGGCACTCGACGTTCTCCCGCAACACCGTCATGGTGCGCGCCGCGAGGTCCCCGCGGACCAGGTACGTGCGGCCGGTGGTGTTGGTCGACAGGGTGGCGTAGAAGGTGTTGTCGTCGGCGGTGAAGGTGACACCCCAGAAGTTGCGGTCCGGCGACTTGAGTTCCTTGCCGTCGCGGGTGGTGGTGAAGTCCTCCAGGTTCGCGGTCAGCTCGCCCGTGCGGGTGTCCAGGATCGAGGTCCGGGTGGAGAAGGTCATGGACGCGTACGAGTCGCCGTAGACGAACACGGTCCACGAGGCCATCCGCCCCGACGCCGAGACCCGGGCCCGGTTGGGCGTGCCGGCCAACTCGACCCGGCGCACCTGGCGCAGGTCCGCGTCCAGGACCAGCGCGACGGGGGTCCTGGTCAGGCCGCCCTCGGTGGCCAGGCACACCGCGGTGCCGCCGGCCGCGTAGACCCGGTCGCAGGAGCGCTCGCCCACCGTGCGCGGCCCGCCCGGATCGGCAGCCGCGACGGTGGCCAGCCGGCCGTACCCCGGGCCCGACTCGGTGCTGCGGAACAACAACCGCGGCGCGCCGACCAGGCTCAGCGGCGGCCCGCCCGGCGCGGTGCCGTCGCCGCCGTAGAGCCGGTCGTCCTCGCGCCGCACCGCGTACACCGTGTAGCCGACCGCGATGCCCGCGAGCAGCACCAGAACCAGCGCGAACACCAGTACGCGCCGCCGGGTGACCACCGGCTTCACCGGCGCGTCGGCATCGGCGTCGAGGTCAGCGGACATCGTGGACCTCCGTGGGTCGCGTCGCCCGCACCCGGCGACCCGCCAGGGCGAGGGTGGAGCCGAACAGGGCCACCGCGAGGGCAACCGCGAGCACCCGGATCGCCGTCGCCGGCCCCCACGCGGTCCACAACGCGCCGAAGACCATCGAGGAGGCGAACCGGCCCACCGCCTGCCCGGTCTGCACCACCGCCATCCCGCCCGCCCGACCCGCCGCCGGCAACCGCGCCCCCACCGCGGCCGACAACACGCCGTCGGTGGCCGCGTAGAACACCCCGTGCAGGGCGAGCACGATCAGCAACAGCGGTACCCCGCCGAGCGGGCCGCCCAGGAACAGATACGCCGCGAGCAGCGCCCCGTGCCCGGCCAGGAACACCCGGCGCCGCCCGATCCGGTCGGCCAGCCGCCCCAGCGGCAGCGCCAGTACCAGGTAGACCCCGGCGGTGCCCAGCGGCAACAGCGGGAACCAGTGCGGGCGGATCTCCAGCCGGTGCTGGAGCAACAGATACACGAACGCGTCGCTGACCGTGACCAGGCCCAGCACCGCCGCGACCACGCACAACCGGCGATAGGGCCGATCCCGCAACAGCCGCGCCCCGTCACGCCATCCGGGCCGGTGCTCCGTGGGATCGCGGTGGTCGCGCACGAACAGCACGAGCATCGCCACCGCCACCAGGCCGACGCAAAAGCTCACCACGAACACCGCGTCGTATGCGGTGCCCACCGCCGCCAGGATGGTGAACGCCACCAGCGGCCCGGTGAACGCCCCGACCGTGTCGAGCGCACGATGCACGCCGAACGCGCGCCCCTGCGCCTCGGGCGTGCTCGACAGCGAGATCAGCGCGTCGCGCGGCGCCGTCCGCAGCCCCTTGCCCGCCCGGTCGGCGGCGAGCACCGCGCCGATCCCCGGCACCGAGGCGCCCACCAGCGGCAGGCCGAGCTTGGCCACGGCGGACATCCCGTAGCCGACCACCGCGACCGGCTTGCGGGCGGCGAACCGATCCGCGAGGTGGCCGCCGATCAACCGCAGGAAGACCGTGACACCGGAGTACAGGCCGTCCAGGAAGCCGAACTGAAGCATCGTCAGACCCAGGCCCGTGACCAGGTAGACCGGCATCACCGCGGTGACCATCTCGGAGGAGATGTCGGTGACCAGACTGACCATGCCCAGGGCGATCACATTGCCGGTGACCACCGCACCGCGCCCCGACCCGGGCCGCGCGAGCGGCGCATCCGCACGTGTGGACGAGACGTACACGCCGCACCCTCCCCCGGCTGCCGTGTGACCGATCCCGACCCTAGCGCCCCCGCACCGGAAAACGCCGACGCCCCGGAACATCGAAAGGCCCCACCTCCCCGAAGGGAGATGGGGCCTCGCGATACATCCGGCTACCCGAGGTTCACCTCAGGCGTCGTGTGCCCGAGTTCAGCTCTGGCCGCCGGCCAGCTTCTCGCGCAGCGCGGCCAGCGCCTCGTCGGACGCGAGGGCGCCGCCGGTGGTGTCGGCCTCGACCTCGTCGTCACCACCCGAGGAGTACGCGCCCGCGGCCTCGCCGGCCACGGCCTCCGCCTCGGCCTCGCGGGCCTTGACGACCTGCTGCTGGTGCGACTCGAAGCGCGCCTGGGCGTCGGCGTACTGCTTCTCCCACTCCTCGCGCTGCTTGTCGAAGCCCTCGAGCCAGTCGTTGGTCTCGGGGTCGAAGCCGTCCGGGTAGATGTAGTTGCCCGCGTCGTCGTAGGTCGCGGCCATGCCGTACAGGGTCGGGTCGAACTCGGCCGTGGCCGGGTCCGCGCCGAACGCCTCGTTGGCCTGCTTCAGCGAGAGGCTGATGCGGCGACGCTCGAGGTCGATGTCGATGACCTTGACGAAGATCTCGTCGCCGACCTGGACGACCTGCTCCGGGATCTCCACGTGGCGCTCGGCCAGCTCGGAGATGTGCACCAAGCCCTCGATGCCCTCGTCCACGCGGACGAACGCACCGAACGGAACGAGCTTGGTGACCTTGCCGGGAACGACCTGGCCGATCTGGTGGGTCCGGGCGAACTGCTGCCACGGGTCTTCCTGGGTCGCCTTCAGCGACAGGGAGACCCGCTCGCGGTCCATGTCGACGTCGAGGACCTCGACGGTGACTTCCTGGCCGACCTCGACAACCTCGGACGGGTGGTCGATGTGCTTCCAGGACAGCTCGGAGACGTGCACCAGGCCGTCGACGCCGCCGAGGTCCACGAACGCACCGAAGTTGACGATCGAGGAGACGACGCCCGTGCGGACCTGACCCTTCTGCAGGGTCGTGAGGAACGTCTGGCGCACCTCGGACTGGGTCTGCTCGAGCCAGGCACGGCGGGACAGGACCACGTTGTTGCGGTTCTTGTCCAGCTCGATGATCTTGGCTTCGAGCTCCTTGCCCACGTACGGCTGGAGGTCCCGCACACGACGCATCTCGACCAGCGAGGCCGGGAGGAAGCCGCGGAGGCCGATGTCCAGGATGAGACCACCCTTGACGACCTCGATGACGGTACCGGTGACGATGCCGTCCTCTTCCTTGATCTTCTCGATCGTGCCCCAGGCGCGCTCGTACTGCGCCCGCTTCTTCGAGAGGATCAGGCGGCCTTCCTTGTCCTCCTTCTGGAGAACCAAGGCCTCGATGTGGTCACCGACAGTGACGACCTCGTGGGGGTCCACGTCGTGCTTGATGGAAAGCTCGCGGGACGGGATGACGCCTTCGGTCTTGTAACCGATGTCGAGCAGGACCTCGTCCCGGTCGACCTTGACGATCACGCCATCCACGATGTCGCCGTCGTTGAAGTACTTGATCGTCTCATCGATCGCTGCGAGGAAGTCTTCCTCGGAGCCGATGTCGTTGACCGCCACCTGCGGGGTGGTGCTGGGCGTGGCCTCGGTGCTGCTCGTCATGTGGGTAAGGGCTCCGGGTACGGACAGAAGTCGTTTTCAAACACGCTTGTGGACCCGGTTTCGCCCCCGACGACCGCAGTCCATGCAAGAGGATGGCGTGGGATCGACAAAGGTGAGCGCGACCTGCTCCGTCTGAGTTCACGCAGGCCCGCGGCGCAACTTGCAGCATACGGGGCCGACCGGGTGCGGTCAACGCGCACCGGATGCATGCGATCAACCCGGACGTCCCGAAGGGAGTACCCTACGCGCGTCCGTGCCCGCCCGCAGCGATACCGCGGCTTCACCGCAACCTGGGAGCCAAGTGAACCGGCCCACGTCCCACGACCCCCACGCGTCACTGGTCGCGCGCTACGTCGACCCCGAGGACGCGGAAGGCGTCGACGACGACGCGGTACGCCGCAGGGTCGGCCTCGTCGAGAGTGTGCGCGCGGGCCGCCGGTGGTGGGACGCGAACGCCGACGAGTACCAGGTCGAGCACGGCGACTTCCTCGGCGACGCGCGCTTCACGTGGTGCCCGGAGGGGCTGGACGAGGACCGGGTCAAGCTGCTCGGTCCGGTCGAGGGGCGCACCGTGCTCGAAGTGGGCGCGGGCGCGGCGCAGTGCTCGCGGCGACTGCTGGCGCGCGGCGCGTTCCCGATCGCGCTCGACCTGTCGCTGCGCCAGCTCCAGCACTCGCGTCGGCTGGACGCCGAGCACGGCACCCGGGTGCCGGTGGTGCAGGCCGACGCAGGCCGGCTGCCGTTCGCCGACGCAAGCTTCGACCTGGCGTTCTCCGCATACGGCGCGTTGCCGTTCAGCCCGGACGGGGCGGGGATCATGCGCGAGGTGTTCCGGGTGCTGCGACCGGGCGGGCGGTGGGTGTTCTCGATCACCCACCCGATCCGCTGGGCGTTCCCGGACGAGCCGGGGCCGGAGGGGCTGACCGCGGTCGCCTCGTACTTCGACACGACCCCCTACGTCGAGCAGGACCACACCGGCCGGGCCACCTACGTCGAACAACACCGCACGCTCGGCGAGCGGGTACGCGAGGTGGTCGGCGCCGGCTTCCACCTCCTGGACATCGTCGAACCGGAATGGCCCGAAGACCTGGAGTCCACCTGGGGCGGCTGGAGCCCCCTACGCGGCCGCCTGCTCCCAGGCACGGCAATCTTCGTCTGCACCAAGGACTGAGCACCCACACCCGAAGCACGACCGAGAAGCCGAGCCGGCCACCCCCAAAGCCCCCAAACCCGCAGCCCACACACAAAACGCAACAAGCACTACAACCGACGGGCGGCCAAGGAGCCGAGCCGGCCTCCCCCGAAGCCCTGAACCCGCAGCATCCACACCAAACGCAACGGGCGGAGCGGGCGGGCACACCAAAGTCGCGCGAAGCGCGCTTTCGCACACCAAAGTCGCGCGAAGCGCGCTCTCGCACACCAACCTCGCGCGCAAAGCGCGCTACGGCACCTCGGCCAACGTGCGCACCGCCCGCTCCTCCTCGACCGAAGGCCGCAGCCGCGGCCGTGCCGCCTTCCGGTCCGCCACGAACTGCAACACGACGGCCGTCACAAAGAACAACACACCCACCACGATCAACCCCAACGGCGCCGTATCGTGCAGCAGCCGCAGCGTCCCGCTCCAGTCCTTCGCGTCCGCGACGAGCGCGGCCGACCACTCCGGGCGCAGCTTGAAGGTGCCGTCGAAGACCTTGGTGACCACCGGCTTGGCGTTGGGGTCGTCCGCCGGCGGCGACGTGCGCAGCTCCTCGGTGCGGGTCTCCTCGACGTACACCGGGATGCCCGTGACCGGCTCGACCCACATCTTCCGGGTCGCGGTGTACCAGAGCTGCATGCCCTCCTTCTCCACCGCGACCGGGTCCAGGCCGCCCGGGAGTTGCCTGGGCATCGGGATCTTCATCCACGGCACGACCTGCTCGAAGCGGTACGTCCGCAGCCCGTCGCGCTCGGCGGTGCCCTTGTACGAGATCACGTTCGCGCTGTGCGCCTGCGAGTCGTAGTAGTTGTAGTCGCGCTTGCCGGTGAAGAACGGCCACTTGTAGGCGAGGCCGGTGTGCGCGGCCGGGGCGCCGTCGACGGATTCGCCGCAGCAGTTCTTCGGGATCTGGCCGGCCGCGTCGAACGCGTAGCGCTCGGGCAGTTGGGTGACCACCTTGCCGGTGCCGTCCAGCACGGCCAGGTTCAGGTCCCACACCACGGTCGAGCCGTGGCTGTCCTTGGCGTTGGGCCGGATCGCCTGGATCGCGGTGACCTTGGCCTTGCCCGGGCCCTCGGGCGCGCCCAGGAGCGTGGCGTTCGTCGCGTCCAGGACCAGCACCCGGTAGGCGTCCTCGCCCGCGAGCGCCTTGGCCACCAGCCTCGGGAGGACGAACTCGCGCAACAGCGGCGCCAGGGCCACGCAGAACACGGCCGCGACCAGGAGGATCAGACCGGACTTACGACGCATCGAGGTGGACCCCTTGACGATGGAACCGGGTACGGATTCGCGCCGGCGTGGTCAGGGACGCGCGGGCGGGCTCGTGACCTGAAGCGGCTTGTGCACGGGCCCGGGATCCGCGGCGGCGCACGCGTTCAGCACGAACGCGGCCCCGACCGCGAGGAGCGCCCCGGCCACGACCGCTGCGAAGGAACGCATTCGGCGGTCCCACCTTTCCTGCTGCCCCGGCCGACGCCGCGACGGTCGGCGATGGGGCACGGTAGCAAGAAACGAGAACAGGTTCCCGTTTTTTGCGGATCGGATTCTGCTCGGGTTCGGACCGGCTACCGACCGCCCGCCGTCGGGGCGTCGGCCGATGCCGCCGCCGAGGCGGACTGCTCCGGTGCTCCCGACGCGCTCGACGAGATCGGCGGCGTCACCGACCCCGACGCGCTCGCCGTCGCGCTCTTCGACGGATCGCCCGTCGCGGGCGGGTCCGCCGACTTGGTGGCGGCGGGCTTGGTGGTCGGCGCCTTCGTGGTCGGCTTGACCGGCTGCCGCGCGTCGGGCACCGAACGCGCGCCCGTCGCGTAGTAGGTCATCCACGAGGTGACCGTGCGCAGGTATTCGTTGGAGTGGTTGTAGCTGAGGATGGCCGCGTTCAACCCGGCCCCGGTGGACAGGTCCCGGTTGCCCGCGCACAGGTAGCGCCCCGCGGTGAGCGTCGCGTCGAAGATGTTCTGCGGGTTGGCCACGCCGTCCCGGTTGCCGTCCATCGCCCAGCTCTTCCAGGTGGACGGGATGAACTGCATCGGCCCCACGGCGCGGTCGAATTCGGTGTCGAAGTCGTAGCGTCCGCCGTCGGTGTCGGTGATCCGGGCGAACTGCCCGCCGTCCAGGCGCGGACCCAGGATCGGGGTCACCGACGTGCCGTCCACGGTCACGTTGCCGCCGTACGCGTGCTCCGACTCCACCCGGCCGATGCCCGCGAGCAGCGTCCACGGCAGTTTGCAGCCGGGATCCATCCGGGCCAGGTTCGACGCCGCCTGCTGATACGCGAGCAGCACCGTCTGGGGTATCCCACCGGTCCCGGTCGCGGTGGTGCCCCGCGGCCCGGCCGAGGACGTCGCGCCCGGGGCCGCCGTGGTCGCCGGCGGCGTGGCGGCGGTGGTCGCGGCCCCCGGCAGCGCGGCCGGCACCACCGGCGGCGGCAACTCGAAGTGCGCCGGCCCGCCGCCGTTGACCGAGACGCCGCCGACCGGCGCCGCGTCCGACAGGCGCGGCAGATCGGAGGTGGGCACCCGGTGCGCGGTGACCATGGTGAACGGGGACTGCACCGCCGCGCCGCACGCCAACACGACCAGGATCGCCGCCGCGCTGCCCAGCCACGGATTCAGGATCCGTCTGCGCTTGGCCGGCTCCTCGGGCGCGCCGGACGTCGGCGGCTTCTCGGGACCGGGCGTGCCCTCGGATTCGGCCGCGGGCGCGGCGGCGGATATCCGCTCCGCCGACACCTCGCCGGCGTCCGCCTCCGATTCGCCCGGCTTCCGCGGATCGGGCCCCGATTCGGCCTCTTCCACGAAGCTCCCCCCTCTGTGCGCGAGTTCGACGGTGCACCGGTCGTCGGTGACCACCGGTGCCCGTGCGAACCTATGCCGGCTTCGGCCGGCTCTCCACCCCCACGACGCACTCGTTCCGGATCAGTGACCGGCGTCCTCCCAGTTCGCCCCGAAACCGACCGAGACGTCCAGCGGCGCGCGCAGCGGATAGGCGCCGGCCATCTCCCGCCGCACCAGCGCCTCCAACTGCTCCCGCTCGCCGGGCGCCACCTCCAGGACCAGTTCGTCGTGGACCTGGAGCAGTATCCGCGAGGCCAGCTTCTCCTCCCGCATGGCCCGATCCACCGCGAGCATCGCGACCTTGACGATGTCCGCCGCCGAACCCTGGATCGGCGCGTTCAACGCCATGCGCTCGGCCATCTCGCGCCGCTGCCGATTGTCGCTGGTCAGATCCGGCAGATAGCGCCGGCGGCCGAACACGGTCTCGGTGTAGCCGGTCTGCCGGGCCTCCTCGACCACCTTGTGCAGGTAGTCGCGCACCCCGCCGAACCGCTCGAAGTAGGTCTCCATCAGCCCGCGCGCCTCGGCCGGCTCGATGTCCAACTGCTGGGACAGGCCGAACGCGGAGAGCCCGTACGCCAATCCGTAGGACATCGCCTTGATCTTGCTGCGCAGCCCGTGATCCACCGCCTCCGGCGCCACCGAGAAGACCTGCGCGGCCATCGTCGAGTGCAGGTCCTCACCCGAGGTGAACGCCTCGATCAGCGCCGTGTCCTGCGACAGGTGGGCCATGATCCGCAGTTCGATCTGGCTGTAGTCGGCGGTGAGCAGCCCCTCGAAGCCCTCGCCGACCACGAACGCGCGCCGGATCAGCCGGCCCTCCTCGGTCCGGATCGGGATGTTCTGCAGGTTCGGGTCCTGCGAGGACAACCGGCCCGTCGCCGCCACCGTCTGATTGAACGTGGTGTGGATGCGCGCGTCGTCGGCGACCGTCTTGATCAGACCCTCGACCGTGGTACGCAGCCGGGTCTGGTCGCGGTGACGCAGCAGGATCACCGGCAACTCGTTGTCGGTCTGCGTCGCCAGCCAGGTCAGCGCATCGGCGTCGGTGGTGAACCCGGTCTTGATCTTCTTCGTCTTGGGCAGGCCCAGTTCGGTGAACAGGATCTCCTGCAACTGCTTGGGCGAGCCCAGGTTGAACTCGTGCCCCACCGCGGCGTGCGCCTCCTCGGTGGCCTGCTTGACCGCCGCCGCGAACTGCTCCTGCAGCCGCTCCAGATAGGGCAGGTCGGCCGCGATGCCCATCTGCTCCATGTGCGCGAGCACCGGCAACAGCGGCAACTCCATGTCGCGCAGCAGCTCCAACCCGCCCTTGGCGGCCAGCTCGGTATCCAGCGCCGCCGCCAGGTCCACCACCGCCCGCGCGGCCAGCATCAGCGCCGCGCCCGGCTCCGCGTCGGCCTCATCGGACATGTCCAGCGCCAACTGCCCGTCGCCCGAACCACCCGCATCCACCCGCAACTCGCGCCCCAGGAACCGCTCCACCAGGCCCTCCAGCGCGAACGAGCGCTGCCCGGGCAACACCAGGTAGGCGCCCAGCGCGGTGTCGCTGGTGATCCCCCACAGCGCCCAGCCGCGCGCGGCCAGCGCCAGGATCGGCCCCTTCGCGTCGTGCACCGCCTTGGTCCGCCGCGGATCCGCCAGCCACGCCGCCAGCGCCGCGTCGTCGCCCGCGTCCATCGTCAGCGGATCCACGAACGCCGCCGACCCGTCCGCCGCGGCGAACGCCAGCCCCCTGACCTCACCGGTGCCGCGCCCCCACGAGCCGTCCACCGCAAGACCGGTACGCTCCGCGCCCGCCGCATGCTCGGCCAACCACTCGGCCAGCGCGCCCGGCGCGACCACCGTGGTGTCCATCTCGAAGCCCGGCTCGGGCTCCGCCACCGCGACCACCGCCCCGGGGTCCACCGCCCACAACCGCTCCCGGAAGCTCGCGTTGCGAAACTCCAGCGCGTCGAGCACCACCTCGACCGCCACCCGGTCGAACGGCTTGCGCTCCAGATCCGTCGGCGTCACGTCCAGCTCGACGTCGCGCACCAGCTCCGTCAGCCGCCGGTTCAACTTCACGTTGTCCAGGTTGTCGCGCAGATTCTGCCCGGCCTGACCCTTGACCTCGTCGGCACGCGCCACCAGCTCGGCGAACGAGCCGAACTCGCGGATCCACTTCGCCGCGGTCTTCTCGCCCACCTTCGGAATGCCCGGCAGGTTGTCACTCGGGTCGCCGCGCAGCGCCGCGAAGTCCGGATACTGCGCCGGGGTCAGCCCGTACTTCTCCTCCACCGCGTCCGGCGTGAACCGGTGCAGCTTGCTCACGCCCATCATCGGATACAGCACCGTCACATCCGGCGTGACCAGCTGCAACGCGTCACGGTCGCCGGTGAGGATCAGCACCTCGAAACCCTCGGCCGCGGCCCGGGTGGCCAGCGTGGCAATCACGTCGTCGGCCTCGAAACCGGCGACGCGCATCGTCGGCACGCCCATCGCCGTCAGCTCCTCGACGATCAGCTCGACCTGGCCCTTGAACTCCTCCGGAGTCTCCGAGCGGTTCGCCTTGTAGTCGGGGAACTCCTCGGTGCGAAACGACTGCCGGGACACGTCGAACGCCACACCCAGATGGGTCGGCGCCTCGTCGCGCAACACGTTCACCAACATCGACGTGAACCCGTAGACCGCCTGGGTCGGCTGACCCGTCGCGGTACTCATCGACGCTTCCTTGAGCGCGTAGAAGGCCCGGTACGCCAACGAGTGCCCGTCGAGGAGCAGGAGTCGCGGCCGGGAACCGGCGGGAACGGAGGTCTGGGGGGTCCGAGTAGCTGCCACGACCGCGATCCTAGGCTGTCAGGCCGACACAACCATGTATCCGACAGGAGCGCACCATGCCCGACGAGACCACCCCGCCCAGCCTCGAAGAGATCCTGGCCCAGATGAACCTCGGCAGCCGGGACACCCTCTCCGAGCGCATGGGGATCGAATTCGTCGAGGCATCCGCCCAGCGTGTGGTCGCCACCATGCCGGTCAAGGGCAACACCCAGCCCTACGGGCTGCTGCACGGCGGCGCGTCGTGCGTCCTCGCCGAAACCCTCGGCTCGGTGGGCTCCGCGCTGCACGCCGGCCGCGACGCCATGGCCCTGGGCATCGAGATCAACGCCACCCACCACCGCTCCGCCGACGCCGGCGTCGTCACCGGCGTGGCCACCCCCGTACACCTGGGCCGCACCCTGGCCACCTACGAGATCGTGATCACCGACGAGAACGACCGGCGCATCTGCACCGCACGGCTCAGCTGCATGATCAAGCGCCCCTGACCACGCCGACCGGCGCCGGGACCGCGCGGCGAAGGGGCCGACCCCCTCCGCCGCGCGGACACCTTCGCGCTACGCGCCCTCGCCCAGATACGCCTCGCGCACCTTCGGATCCGACAACAGCCGATCGGCCGGCCCGGACAACACCACCGACCCGGTCTCCAGGGCATAGCCCCGGTGCGCCAGCCGCAACGCCTGCGCCGCGTTCTGCTCGACCAGCAACACCGTGGTGCCCTGCTCGTTGATCTCCCGGATGATCTCGAAGATCTGCGCCACGATCAGCGGCGCCAGACCCATCGACGGCTCGTCCAGGAGCAGCAGCTTGGGCTGCCCCATCAACGCGCGCCCGATCGCCAGCATCTGCTGCTCGCCACCCGACAACGTGCCCGCCAACTGCTCGCGGCGCTCCGCCAGGCGCGGGAACAGCTCGAACACCCGGTCCAACTCGGCCTTGGGCACCGACTTGAACCGGTAGGCGCCCATGTTCAGGTTCTCCGTGACGGTCATCGCCGGGAACACCCGACGACCCTCCGGAGAGTGCCCGATGCCGAGCCCCACCACGTGATGCGCCGGCACCCCGTCGATGCGCTCGCCGCGCCAGCGCACCTCGCCCTCACGCGGCGTCAACAACCCCGAGATGGTGCGCAACGTGGTGGTCTTGCCCGCCCCGTTGGCACCAAGCAGGGCCACGATCTCGCCCTCGTTCACCTCGATGTGCACACCCTTCAGCGCCTGGATGGCGCCGTAGAACACGTGCAGATCGTCCAGCTCCAGCATCTTCTTCCGGGGCGGTACGGCGGTGCCGGCGGCCGGCTTGGCCAACCCGACCGCGTCCGCGCCCGCAGCGTCGGCGGCGCTCATCGCTGCTCCTCCCCGTCCCGCTGCGCGGGGACCGAACCGTCCTCGGGCACCCCGCCGACCTCGGCCTGCGTCGCACCGGTCATCTCGGCGGCCATCTCCGCGCCCAGATACGCGGCCACGACCTCCGGATCGCGCTGCACCTCGGCGGGCGAGCCGGAGGCGATCACCTTGCCGAAGTTGAGCACCGTGACCCGGTCCGCCACCGACATCACCAAACGCATGTCGTGCTCGATCAGCAGCACACTGATGCCCAGTTCGCGGTTGATCCGCCGGATCAACACCTCCAGGTCGAGCTTCTCCGTCGGGTTGGTGCCCGCCGCCGGCTCGTCCAGGAGCAACACCTGCGGATCGGTGGCCAGCGCCCGGGCGATCTCCAGGCTGCGCTGCTGACCGTAGGACAACGACGCCGCCAACTCGTTGAGCAGCCCGTCCAGACCGACGAAGTGCAACAACTCCAGCGCCCGCCGGTCGCTCTCGCGATCCTCGCGGCGCGCGTTCGGCAACCCCAGCATGATCGACACCGGGCCCGACTTCTGCCGGGTCTCCGCCGCGATCTTGACGTTCTCCAGCGCGGTCAACGCGCCGAACAGGCGAATGTTCTGGAAGGTGCGGGCCACCCCCAGCCGGTTGACCAGATGCGGCTTGCGACCGAGCAGCGAATGCTCGCCGCCCGACCGGTCGCGCAGCACGATCGTGCCCTCCTGCGGGACGTACATCCCGGTGAGCGAGTTGAACAGCGACGTCTTGCCCGCGCCGTTCGGCCCGATCACCGCCAGGATCTCGCCCCGGTGCAGATCCAACGCCACATCGGACAGGCCCACCAGGCCGCCGAAGCGCAGCGTCACACCGCGCACCCGCATCACCTGGTCGCCCGGATCCACCCGAGGCCGCTCGTCCGCCTTCGTCGTGGTGATGCTCACGTCATCCTCCCGCCGGCCGGCTCCGACATCGCGTCCGCGTCGCCGAGACCCGCCTTGGCCATGCTCAACTCACGCTTGCGCCGCACCGAGGGGATCAGACCCTGTGGGCGGTAGATCATCATGATGATCAGCAGCGCGCCCAGGTACATGAAGCGGTCGTTCGGATCGACCCAGTCCTTCATGTACTGCGGCAGCCAGGCCAGGAACGCGGTACCGATGATCACGCCCCACAGCGAACCCATGCCGCCGAAGATCACGTACGCGACCACCAGGACCGAGAACAACAGCAGGAAGCTCTCCGGGCTGATGAAGCGCGCCTTGCTCGCGTACGCCACCCCGGCGATACCGGACGTCGACGCGCCGATCGCGAACGCCATCAGCTTGAACTTCACCGTCGGCACGCCCGTCGCCGACGCGGCCACCTCGTCCTCGCGAATCGCCGTCCAGGCCCGACCCACCCGAGAGTGCTCCAGCCGCAGGAACGCGATGATCAAGATCGTGGCGATCCCGATCAGCAGGTACCAGTAGGGCACCGGATCCAGTTCCCAGTCGTAGTCGATCGGACCGATGTGGATCCCGAAGTTCGAGATGCCCTGGACACCGCGCGGACCGTTGGTGAACCCGTCCGCGTTCTTGGCGATCAGGTAGATGATCTCGTGGAAGCCGAGCGTGACGATCGCCAGATAGTCACCGCGCAACCGCAGCGTCGGCGCGCCGAGCAGCAGCCCGGCCAGCAGACACGTGGCCACCGCCACCGGGATCACCAGGAACGCGTTCAGCTTGAACGGCGGATCCACCGGCATCGCGCCGGTCCAATACGCCGTGCTGTACGCGCCGATCGCGAAGAACGCGATGAAGCCCAGGTCGAGCAGACCCGCCCAGCCGATCACCACGTTCAGCCCGATCGCGAGCAGGACGTAGATCGCCACCTCGTTGACCAGAACCTGGTTCCAGAAGGTGGACAGCAGGTTCGGCAGCAGGATCAGCAGGCCGATCACCACCGCCGAGAAGCCGAGCCGGACCCAGATGATCCGCCGCCAATCCGCCGTCTTCGCCCTGGCCTGCGCCGCCACCGCCTTGACCGGCTCGGTCACGGGGGTGGTGAAGCGGTCCAACGGGCCCACCTTCGGCCCCAGGAAACGCTGATAGAGCGGCTTGCCGAACTCCATCACCGCCCACAGCGCGACCGCGCCGATGATCCACCAGACCACGCGCATCGAGCCGAGGGTCTTGTCCAGCGAGAAGAACACGTCCTCGCGGCTGCCCTGCGGGCCGCTCATCACGTCCAGCAGCACGGCCGCCGCAACGGTGCCCACCAGTCGGCCGTACATCGGGTGCTGGTACCAGCGCTTGCGCCGCAACTTGGCCAGCGTCGCCGCCGTCGGCGCGAAATCCGTCTGTGTCGTGGTCGTGGTCACGCCGACCTCCCCAAGCGCTCGCCCAGGATGCCGGTCGGCCGGAACATCAGCACCAGGACCAGCACCGCGAAGGCGCTGACGTACCGCCACGACTCACCGAAGATCGGCGAGGAGAAGCTCTCCACGATGCCGAGCAGCATGCCGCCCATCATCGCGCCGCGGATGTTGCCGACCCCGCCGACGACCGCCGCGGCGAACGCGGTGATGCCCGGCAGGAAGCCCATCGTGAACGACAACTGCAGGTGCAGGCCGAACAGGAAACCGGCGATGCCACCCATGAAGCCGCCGATGATGAACGTACGCGAGATCACCTTGTCGATGTCCACGCCCATCAGGCCCGCCGTCTCGGCGTCCTGCGCCACCGCCCGGATACCCGAGCCCAGCTTGGTGCGGTTCACCAGGTAGTCCAGGCCGACCATCATCAGCACGGCCGCGCACACGATGAGCAGCTGCAGGATGGTCACCTGGGTGCCGAAGACCGAGAAGACCTTCTTGTTCTCGAACAGCGTCGGCAGTGCGCGCGAGTCGCGACCGAACAACTTCCCCGCCAGGTTCTGCAGGAAGTAGGAGGCCCCGATCGCGCTGATCAAGAACGCCAAACGTGGCGCGTTCCTGCGTCTGAGCGGTCTGTACGCGACTTTTTCCAGAGCGAAGGCCGTGGCCGCTCCGGCGGTACCGGAAACGGCCAACCCCGCCGCGACCAACAAGACCGACACCAGTGCCGTCGGGTTGGTGCTCGGGTCGATCCAGGTCAAGGCGAGCAGGGCCGAATAGGCGCCCACCATGAAGACTTCGCTGTGTGCGAAGTTGATGAGCTGTAGCACACCATAGACGAGGGTATAGCCGATGGCGATGACCGCGTACAGCGCACCGAGCATGATCCCTGGAATAAGGTAATCCAGGATTTCATCAGGTTGCATAAGGAAAGCTTCCTCAAGAAAACCGGACGGGCCCGGACCCTCCCGAAACTCCGGGAAGGCCCGGGCCCGATCGTCAGGTGGCGACGTCCTCGACGAGGAGGTCAGCCGCCCACGAGCTGGTCGATGTCGCCCATGTAGCCGATCTTGCCGCCCTTGACCTGGTAGATGAAGGTCGTGGCGCCGTCGAATTCACCGTTCTGCTTGAACTTGAAGGTCTTGGTCAGACCCTTGTACGAGGCACCCTTGAGCTTGGTGAGCATCGCCTCGCGGGTGATCTTCTCCGCACCGAAGGACTTCATCTGGTCGATCACCAGGTTGGCGATGTCGAACGACTCCGCCGAGTAGGTGCTCGGGTTGGTGTTGAAGCGCTTCTTGTAGTCCTCGGTGAACTGCTTCGTGGCCGCCTCGACGTTGGCGTCGGCGCACGGGCAGGTGAGGAACCAGTCGTTGGCGGCGTCGCCGGCCAGCGAGACGAACTGCGCGTCGTTGGTGCCGTCACCGGAGAACTTCGGGCCGTTGAAGCCCGCTTCCTTCAGCTTCTTGGCGAACGGCGCGCCGTCCTGGTAGTAGCCCGCGTAGATCATGGCGTCCGCGCCGGAGTTCTTGATCTTCGTGGAGATCGGACCGTAGTCCGGGGTGGCCTTCGGCACGCTGTCCGAGACCACCTGGACGCCGGCCTTGGTCAACTCGTCCTTGGCGACCTTCGACAGACCCACGCCGTACTCGGTCTTGTCGTCGACGACGAAGACCTTCTTGACCTGGAGCTTCTTCGACAGGTACTTCGCCATCCCGCCGCCCTGGGCGTTGTCGTTCGGCGCACCCCGCAGGAACGCGGTGAAATTGTTCTCCGGGTTCGTCAGGGACGGGTTCGTCGCGGACGGGGAAACCGTGGCGAGCTTCGCCTTGGCGTAGTTCGGCGACGCGGCCTTGGTCGGGCCGGAGAAGGCGGGGCCGATAACGGCAACAACATTGCTGTCGTCGATCAGCTTCTGCGCAGCGGAGACCGACTTGGTCTCCGATGCCTCGTCGTCCGAGGTCTTGAACTTGAGCGTGAAGGGAAGATCGCCCTTCGCGTTGGCCTGCTCGACGGCGAGCCGAGCGCCGTTCTCTTCATTGATGCCAAGCTGAGCATTCTCCCCCGAGAGGCCCGCTTGGAAACCGATGGTCCAGGTCGGCTTGTTACCGCCGCCGGAGTTGCCGGGAGCGGTGCTGCCCCCGTCCTTCTTCTTGTCGCCGTCATCGTCACTGCCGCACGCGGAAAGCACGAGTGCCGCTGCCGCGATGGGCAGCGCGATTTTGATCACGCGTCGCTTGAGCACAGCAAACCCCAACCCCTTGTAGAAAAAGTTCGGAGCCCGCATCGGGGCGCCTTCACAAACCGCGATGAACATGCGGTGCCCGGAATGTAGTCCGGCCGGAACGGCAGCGGCAGTCCGCCGACGGAGATGTGATGCGCCCGTAACCAGATGTAATCCAAAAGAAACTGGAAACGAATTCTTACGATCCAAAGTGATCAAATATGATCATCAGCTGCCGGAAAAACGACGAACCCGTCCGGTTTGTCGGGAACCGGACGGGTTCGTAGCTGAATCGACAATCTCGGATCAGTCGGCGACATCGCCCCCGGACACGACCACCTCGGCCACGGTGCGCATCGACATCCGACGGTCCATCGATGCCTTCTGGATCCACCGGAACGCCTCCGGCTCCGACATCCCGTACTTCTCCTGCAACACGCTCTTCGCCCGGTCCACGAGCTTGCGGGTCTCCAGCCGCGCGGTGAGATCGCCCACCTCGCGCTCCAGGGCGGCCAGTTCGGTGTAACGCGAGACGGCCATCTCGATCGCCGGAACGAGGTCGCCCTTGGTGAACGGCTTGACCAGGTAGGCCATCGCCCCCGCGTCCCGGGCCCGCTCGACCAGCTCGCGCTGCGAGAAGGCGGTCAACATGAGCACCGGTGCGAGCCGCGCCTGGGCGATCCGCTCGGCCGCCGAGATGCCGTCCAATATCGGCATCTTCACATCGAGGATGACCAGATCGGGCCGACACTCCTCCACCAACTCCACGGCCCGCTGCCCGTCCCCCGCCTCCCCGACGACGTGGTACCCCTCTTCCTCCAGCATCTCTTTCAGATCGAGCCGGATCAGCGCCTCGTCCTCGGCAATGACGACACGGGCGCGCCGACTGTCCTGCTCTGCGGCGGGCGGCTGCGTGGCGGCGGTCACGTGGCTCCTCGATCAGAGAAATGGTGCGGACACGAGGGTACCGAGACGCGGTATGGTGTTCCGCGTGCAGGTGTTGGGTTTCCCGCCAAACGGTGAAAAGCCCAGCTCAGCCGCCCCGGTAGCCCAATTGGCATGAGGCAATGGATTCAAAACCCATACAGTGTCGGTTCGAGTCCGACCCGGGGCACCAACTGGTCCGATCGAGTGAATCGCACTCGAACGCCTGATCCAGTGGGTGTCTGCGGTCCACGGTGGGCCCATGACCAACCCGGATCTTCGCCGCCAGGCACTCAATCTGCTGCACACCGGCGTCACCAACGCCGAGGTGGCTCGAAGGCTGCGCGTCCCCTCTGGGACCGTGGGCTACTGGCTACACATGGAACGTTTTCGGCACGGTGAGCTTCCCGGCCGACGTCTCGCTCCCTGCTTTCGCTGTCACGGTGACGACCTCGAGATCGATCGCGGCTCGTACGCCTACCTTCTCGGTCTCTACCTCGGCGACGGCCATATCGCGGCCCACCCGCGCACCTACAGCATCTCCATCTACTGCGCCGATGCCTGGCCGGGCCTGATCCGAGAGTGCGCGAACGCCATGTCCAGGGTTCTTCCGGGCCCTGCGCCGAACTTCGTACCTCGGCCGGGCTGTACGGACGTCAAGCGCTACTCGCAGCACTTGCCCTGTCTGTTCCCCCAGCATGGCCCCGGCCGCAAGCACGAGCGACCGATCGTCCTCGAACCCTGGCAGCAGGACATCGTCGGCGCCGAACCCTGGGCGCTCGTGCGTGGACTGATTCACTCCGACGGTTGCCGGATCGTGAACTGGACGACGAAGGTCGTGGCCGGCGAGCGCAAACGCTACGAATACCCGCGCTACCTCTTCGCCAACGAGTCCACCGACATCATGCGGATCCTCGGCACGACACTGGACCAACTCGGTGTCGAGTGGAAATTCGCCCGACGAAACCTTCTCTCCGTCGCCCGCCGGGCCTCCGTCGCGCTCATGGACCGACATGTCGGCCCCAAATACTGACGGCCCGCGCGTATGTACGACACGACGACGCGTCTGGCGGCACTTCGGCTCCTCGACGGTGGGCGCAGTCTGAACTCGGTGAGCAAGGAAACCGGGATCTCGCGCGCCGCCATGCGGTCATGGCGGGTCCGCGTCGAACCGGCGCGACCCACGGGCTGTGTTCGCTGCACCGGAGTCCCCACCGCGCCGGAACCCGGCCGGGACTACGCCTATCTGCTCGGCCTCTATCTGGGCGACGGCTGCCTCAGCGGCTACGCGAAAGGTGTGTACGGGCTGCGGATCGCCTGTGGAGACGTCTGGCCCGGTCTGATGGACGAGTGCGAGGCAGCGATGCGTGCGATTCGCCCCGGGAGCAACGTCTTTCGTACGCCTCGTCAGGGCTGTCACATGGTCACGTCGCTCTGGAAGCACTGGCCGTGTCTGTTCCCCCAGCATGGGCCCGGGCGCAAGCATGAGCGGGCGATCGTGTTGGAGTCCTGGCAGCGGGACATCGTGCGGGGTGAGCCGTGGGCGCTCGTGCGTGGGTTGATTCACTCCGATGGGTGTCGGATCACCAACTGGACCACGCGCGTCGTCGCGGGTGAGCGCAAGCGTTATGAGTATCCCCGCTACCTCTTCACCAACGAGTCCGCCGACATCATGCGGATCATGACCACGACGCTGGACGAACTCGGTGTCGAGTGGAAGTTCGCTCGGCGCAACAACCTCTCCGTTGCCCGGCGGACATCCGTCGCGCTGATGGATGAGCACGTGGGGCCCAAGTACTGATGGTCCGTCATCCACCGGGGCGGGTGACGGACCATCAGTCGTGCGAGGACCGACTACTACTCGGCCGGGAGATCCCCTATGTGGTGCAGGCGGATCAGGTTGGTGGAGCCGGGGACGCCGGGCGGGGAGCCGGCCGTGATGACGACCAGGTCGCCCTTCTTGCAGCGGCCGATGGCCAGCAGGGCCGCGTCCACCTGGCGGACCATCTCGTCGGTGTGGCTGCACAGCGGGCCGAGGAAGGTCTCCAGGCCCCAGGTGAGGGCCAGCCGGCTGCGCACCGCCGGCTCCGGGGTGAAGGCCAGCATCGGGATCATCGAGCGGTAGCGCGACAGCCGGCGACCCGTGTCGCCGCTCTGGGTGAACGCGACCAGGTATTTGGCGTCGAGCCGCTCGGCGATCTCGATCGCGGCCTTCGCGATCACCCCGCCCTGTGTGCGCGGGCCGGCGATGGTGCGGATCTCCTCCTGCATCGCGGTGGAGTCCTCCGCCGCGACCACGATCCGCGCCATGGTCTTGACGGTCTCGATCGGATACTTGCCCACCGAGGTCTCGCCCGAGAGCATCACCGCGTCGGTGCCGTCCAGGACGGCGTTGGCGACGTCGGATGCCTCGGCCCGGGTGGGACGCGAGGCGCTGATCATCGAGTCGAGCATCTGGGTGGCGACGATGACGGGCTTGGCGTTGGCCCGGGCCAGCGTGATCGCGCGCTTTTGCACGATCGGCACGGCCTCCAGCGGCATCTCGACGCCCAGGTCGCCGCGGGCGACCATGATGGCGTCGAAGGCGTGGACGATCTCCTCGAGGTTGTCCACCGCCTGCGGCTTCTCGATCTTGGCGATCACCGGCAGCCGGACACCGACCTCGTCCATGATCTTGTGGACGTCCTCGATGTCCCTCGCGGCACGCACGAACGACAGCGCGATCATGTCCGCACCGAGCGCGAGGCCCCACTTGAGGTCCTCGATGTCCTTCTCGGACAGCGCGGGGACGCTCACCGCCACGCCGGGCAGGTTGAGCCCCTTGTGGTCGGAGACCATCCCGCCCTCGATGACGATCGTGTGTACGCGCGGGCCCTCGACGTCGACGACCTCCAGGGTGACCCGGCCGTCGTCGATCAGGATCCGCTCGCCCTTGGTGACGTCGGCGGTCAGCCCCTTGTAGGTGGTGCCGACCTCGTGCTTGTCGCCGGGGACGTCCTCGGTCGTGATCGTGAACTCGTCGCCGCGCTCCAGGAGCACGGGGCCTTCGGCGAAGGTCTCCAGGCGGATCTTCGGGCCCTGGAGGTCGACGAGGATGCCGACGCTGCGACCGGTTTCGTCGGATGCCCGACGGACGCGGTGATAACGCTCCTCGTGCTCGGCGTACGCGCCGTGGCTGAGGTTGAAGCGGGCTACATCCATGCCTGCGTCGACCAGCGTGCGGATCTGTTCATACGAATTTGTGGCAGGACCCAGGGTGCAGACAATTTTGGCTCGACGCATGGTCCCAAAGCCTAGTTCCTACCGCCGGGTAAGCCGTACCCGCGTCCGGTATATGGCGCTTTTCCGGCATGCGGAAAGGGCGCCGCAACGGCGGCGCCCTTTCTCGTTCACGCGACTTTCGTCACATATTCAATCCCGACCCGTGTGGTCGCGCTGCGTCACACCGTGAGCGGTCGATCGGTCGGCCGGATCGGCGCCGGCAGGTTGGTCCCGCCGGTCAGCCAGCCGTCCACCGCCGCCGCGCACGAGCGGCCCTCGGCGATCGCCCAGACGATCAGCGACTGCCCGCGTCCGGCGTCGCCGGCCACGAACACGCCGTCGACGTTGGTCGCGAACGCCTCGTCGCGCGCCACGTTGCCGCGCTCGTCCAGGGCCAGGCCCAACTGCTCGACCAGCCCGTTGGAGCGGTCGGTCCCGGTGAAGCCCATCGCCAGGAAGACGAAGTCGGCCGGGATCTCCCGCTCGCTGCCGGGCACCGGTACGAAGCGGCCGTCCTCGAACACGACCTCGACCAGCTTGAGCGCCCTGACCCGCCCGTCCGCGCCGCCGACGAACTCCTGCGTGTTGACGGCGTAGACGCGCTCGCCGCCCTCCTCGTGCGCGCTGGCCACCCGATAGGTCATCGGGTAGGTCGGCCACGGCTGCGCGGCGGGTCGCTCCTCCGAGGGCCGGGGCATGATCTCCAGCTGGGTGACCGAGGCCGCGCCCTGGCGGTGCGCGGTGCCCAGGCAGTCGGCGCCGGTGTCGCCGCCGCCGATGATCACCACGTGCTTCCCGGCCACGTCGATCGGCGAGGCGACGAGGTCGCCCTCCTGCACCTTGTTGGCGAACGGCAGGTATTCCATCGCCTGGTGCACGCCGCCGAACTCGCGTCCGGGGATCGGCAGGTCGCGCGCGGCGGTGGCGCCGGCCGCGATCACCACCGCGTCGTAGCGCCGGCGCAGCTTGGCCGCGTCCAGGTCGGTGCCGATCTGCATGCCGGTGTAGAACTTGGTGCCTTCCGCGCGCATCTGTTCGATGCGCCGGTTGATGTGCCGCTTCTCCATCTTGAATTCGGGGATGCCATAGCGCAGCAGTCCGCCGATCCGGTCGGCCCGCTCGTAGACGGCCACGGTGTGCCCGGCCCGGGTGAGCTGCTGGGCGACGGCGAGGCCGGCGGGGCCGGAGCCGATCACCGCGACGGTCTTGCCGGAGAGCCGGTCGGGCGGCTGCGGGGCGACGTTGTTGTCGTCCCACGCCCGGTCGATGATCGAGACCTCGACGTTCTTGATGGTGACCGGCGCCTGGTTGATGCCGAGCACGCACGCGGCCTCGCATGGCGCAGGGCACAGCCGCCCGGTGAACTCCGGGAAGTTGTTGGTGGCGTGCAGGCGTTCGCTCGCGGCCTGCCAGTCGTCGCGCCAGACCAGGTCGTTCCACTCGGGGATGATGTTCCCCAGCGGGCAGCCGTTGTGGCAGAACGGGATGCCGCAGTCCATGCAGCGGCCGGCCTGTTCGGTGATGATCGGGAGCAGTGTGCGCTCCTCGTACACCTCCTTCCAGTCCCGGATGCGCACGTCGACGGGGCGCCGCGTGCCGAGCTGTTGGGGCGTGGTCAAAAAGCCCTTCGGGTCAGCCATGAACCGCCTCCATCATCTTCTGGACGATCTCGGTCTCGGGGAGACCGGCTCGCTCGGCGGCGTCCTTGGCGGCGAGCACTGCCTTGTAGTCCCTGGGCAGGATCTTGGTGAAGCGCCGGGAGGCGGCGTCCCAGTCGGAGAGCAGGGCTTCGGCGACGGCCGAGCCGGTCTCCTCGTGGTGCCGGCGCACAACGTCGTGCAGTTCGGCGCGGTCGGTGGCGTCGAGGTTCTCGATGCCCACGAGTTCGGTGTTGATGTTGTTCGGGTCGGCGTCGAGGAGATAGGCGATGCCGCCCGACATGCCGGCCGCGAAGTTGCGGCCGGTGCGGCCGAGGACGACGGCCCGGCCGCCGGTCATGTATTCGCAGCCGTGGTCGCCGACGCCCTCGACGACGGCGGTGGCGCCGGAGTTGCGCACGCAAAAGCGTTCGCCGACGACGCCGCGCAGGTAGATCTCGCCGCCGGTGGCGCCGTAGCCGATCACGTTGCCGGCGATGATGTTGTCCTCGGCGGCGAAGGTCGCGGCGCGGTGGGGGCGGACGATGATCCGGCCGCCGGACAGGCCCTTGCCGACGTAGTCGTTGCCGTCGCCTTCGAGCCGCAGGGTGATGCCCTTGGGCACGAACGCGCCGAACGACTGGCCGGCGGAGCCGGTGAGTGTGATGTCGATGGTGTCGTCGGGCAGTCCGGCGCCGCGGTAGCGCTTGGTGACCTGGTGGCCGAGCATCGTGCCGACGGTGCGGTTGGTGTTTTGCACCGGCAGGTTGATGACGACCTTCTCGCCGCGTTCCAGGGCGTCGGCGCTGAGCTGGATGAGCTGGTTGTCCAGCGCCTTGGCCAGCCCGTGGTCCTGGGGGCCGGTGCGGTGCAGTGCGGCGCCCTCGGGGAGCGCGGGCACGTGGAACAGCGGCGTGAGGTCGAGCCCTTCGGCCTTCCAGTGTTCGATCGCCGCGGCGGTGTCCAGGAGTTCGGCGTGACCGACAGCCTCTTCCAGGGTGCGGAAGCCGAGTTCGGCGAGCAGTTCGCGCACTTCCTCGGCGATGAACTCGAAGAAGTTGACAACGTGGTCGGCCTGGCCGTTGTACCGCTCGCGCAGCACGGGGTTTTGCGTGGCGACGCCGACGGGGCAGGTGTCGAGGTGGCACACGCGCATCATCACGCAGCCGGAGACCACGAGCGGCGCGGTGGCGAAGCCGTATTCCTCGGCGCCGAGCAGTGCCGCGACGAGCACGTCGCGCCCGGTCTTGAGCTGGCCGTCGGTCTGCACGACGATGCGGTCGCGCAGGCCGTTGAGCAGCAGCGTCTGCTGGGTCTCGGCGAGGCCGAGTTCCCAGGGGCCGCCCGCGTGCTTGAGCGAGGTGAGCGGTGAGGCGCCGGTGCCGCCGTCGTGCCCGGAGATGAGCACCACGTCGGCGTGCGCCTTGGACACGCCTGCCGCGACCGTGCCGACGCCGACCTCGGCGACGAGCTTGACGTGCACTCGGGCCGCGGGGTTGGCGTTCTTGAGGTCGTGGATGAGTTGGGCGAGGTCTTCGATGGAGTAGATGTCGTGGTGCGGCGGCGGGGAGATGAGGCCGACGCCGGGGGTGGAGTGCCGGGTGCGGGCGACCCACGGGTACACCTTGTGCCCGGGCAGTTGGCCGCCTTCGCCGGGCTTGGCGCCCTGGGCCATCTTGATCTGGATGTCGTCGGCGTTGACCAGGTATTCGCTGGTGACGCCGAAGCGCCCGGAGGCGACCTGCTTGATCGCCGAGCGCCGCTCGGGGTCGTGGAGCCGCTCGGGGTCCTCGCCGCCTTCGCCGGTGTTGGACTTGCCGCCGAGCCGGTTCATCGCGATGGCGAGCGTCTGGTGCGCCTCCATCGAGATGGAGCCGTAGGACATCGCGCCGGTGGAGAACCGCTTGACGATCTCGGAGACCGGTTCGACCTCGTCGATCGGGACGGGCTCGCGCACGCCGTCGCGGAAGCCGAACAGGCCGCGCAGCGTCATCAGTCGCTTGGACTGCTCGTCCACGCGCGCGGTGTACTTCTTGAAGATGTCGTAGCGGCGGGTGCGGGTGGAGTGTTGGAGCCGGAAGACGGTCTCCGGGTCGAACAGGTGCGGTTCACCCTCGCGGCGCCACTGGTACTCGCCGCCTATCTCCAGCCGGCGGTGCGAGGGCGCGATGCCGGTGGGCGGGTAGGCCTTGGCGTGCCGGCGGGCGACCTCCTCGGCGACGATGTCGAGGCCGATGCCGCCGAGCTTGCTGGTGGTGCCGGTGAAGTATTCGGCGACGAAGTCCTCGGCGAGGCCGATGGCTTCGAACACCTGGGCGCCGCGGTAGGAGGCGACGGTGGAGATGCCCATCTTGGACATCACCTTGAGCACGCCCTTGCCGAGCGCCTTGATCAGGTTGCGGATCGCCTGTTCGGGGGCGATGTCGCTGAGGAAGACGCCCTCGCGGACCAGGTCCTCGACGGATTCCATGGCCAGGTAGGGGTTGACGGCGGCCGCGCCGTAGCCGATGAGCAGCGCGACGTGGTGCACCTCGCGGACGTCGCCGGCCTCGACGATCAGTCCGACCCGGGTCCGGGTCTTGGTCCGGATCAGGTGGTGGTGGACGGCGGAGGTGAGCAGCAGCGAGGGGATCGGCGCGTGTTCGGCGTCGGAGTGGCGGTCGGACAGCACCACGATGCGGGCGCCGTCGGCGATCGCGCGGGTGGCCTCGGCACGGATCTCCTCGAGCCGCTTGGCCAGCGCGGCGCCGCCGCCGTCGACCGGGTAGAGCCCGGAGATGGTGACGGCCTTGAGGCCGGGCTGGTCGCCGTCGAGGTTGATGTGGATGAGCTTGGCGAGTTCGTCGTTGTCCAGCACCGGGAAGGGCAGTACGACGTTGCGGCAGTCGGCGGGTTGGGCGTCGAGGAGGTTGCCCTCGGGGCCGACGAAGCTGCCGAGCGCGGTGACCAGTTCTTCCCGGATCGCGTCCAGCGGCGGGTTGGTGACCTGGGCGAAGAGCTGGACGAAGTAGTCGAACAGCAGTCGGGGCTTGGTGGAGAGCGCGGCGATGGGGCTGTCGGTGCCCATCGAGCCGAGCGGTTCGCCGCCGGCGCGGGCCATCGG
The DNA here is from genome assembly GCF_042754105.1 of Embleya sp. NPDC059237. NCBI lineage: Bacteria > Bacillati > Actinomycetota > Actinomycetes > Kitasatosporales > Streptomycetaceae > Embleya > Embleya sp. NPDC059237. Next base: position 183,373 of record NZ_JBHZAE010000022.1, read on the forward strand.
CGCGAGGATGACGCGGAGTTCTTCCTCGGTGTAGCCGAAGGTCTGCTGGCGGCGCGAGACGGAGGCGTGCGTGTGCACGACGTGTTCGCGCTCGGGCAGGTCCTCCAGGTTGATCAGGCCGCCGTGCAGCCATTCCTGGTAGGGGTGTTCGGCGGCGAGCGCGGTCTTGATCTCGTCGTCCTCGACGATCCGCCGGGCCTCGGTGTCGACCAGGAACATCCGGCCGGGCTGGAGTCGGCCCTTGCGCACGATCCGGGCGGGGTCGATGTCCAGGACGCCGACCTCGGAGGAGAGCACGACCAGGCCGTCGTCGGTGACCCAGTAGCGCGAGGGCCGCAGGCCGTTGCGGTCCAGGACGGCGCCGATGAGGCTGCCGTCGGTGAAGGTGACGCAGGCCGGGCCGTCCCACGGCTCCATCACGGTGGCGTGGAACTTGTAGAAGGCGCGCCGGGCGTGGTCCATCGTGGCGTGGTTCTCCCACGCCTCGGGGATCATCATCAGCACGGCGTGCGGCAGCGGCCGGCCGCCGAGGTGGAGCAGTTCCAGGACCTCGTCGAAGGACGCCGAGTCGGATGCGTCGGGCGTGCAGATCGGGTACAGCCGGCTGAGGTCGCCGGGGATGAGGTCGGTGGCGAGCATGGACTCGCGCGCGGCCATCCAGTTGCGGTTGCCCTTGACCGTGTTGATCTCGCCGTTGTGCGCGATGAAGCGGTACGGGTGGGCGAGCGGCCAGGCCGGGAAGGTGTTGGTGGAGAACCGCGAGTGCACGAGGCCGATCGCGGACGCCAGGCGCCGGTCCGACAGGTCGGGGAAGAACGGCTCCAGCTGTCCCGTGGTGAGCATGCCCTTGTAGACCAGGGTGCGCGCGGACAGCGAGGCGAAGTAGACCTCGACCTCGCGCTCGGCGCGCTTGCGCAGCGCGAAGGCGAGCCGGTCGAGGGCGATGCCGGTGACGGTGTCGTCGACGCCGGCCACGAACAGTTGGGCGAAGCGCGGCATCGTGGCGCGGGCGCCGTTGCCGACGAGGCCGGGCGTGGTGGGCACCTCGCGCCAGCCGAGCACGCGCAGGTTCTCCTCGGCGGCGATGCGCTCGATGGAGGACTTGGCGCGGCCCGCGTGCACGTCGTCGTCGGGCAGGAAGGCGATGCCGACCGCGTAGCCGCCGGCGGCGGGCAGCGCGAAGCCGGCCGTCTCGCGCAGGAAGGCGTCGGGGACCTGGATCAGGATGCCCGCGCCGTCGCCGGTGTCGGGCTCAGCGCCGGTGGCGCCGCGGTGTTCCATGTTGCGCAGGACGGTCAGCGCCTGGTCGACGATGTCGTGGCTGGGCTCGCCGGTGAGCGTGGCCACGAATCCGACACCGCAGGCGTCGTGCTCGTTACGGGGGTCGTACAACCCCTGGGCCGCGGGAATCGCGGAGAAGAGGGGGCCCGAGGATGCGGGCATGGCAGGAGGCATGGGCGCTCCCGTCGTCGTCGTGGCGTGTGGTGCGCAACAGGGACGACGTTGGCCCTCTGCGATTTCGTGCAGGTTACACGATCAGTACGTCTATCCGGAACCCGGGACAAACCCGTCTCACCATGCGGTCACCAGGGTGATTCGGCCCGGCCGTCGAGCGCTGCGCCGAGCCGGTCGCCTTGGCATATCGGGTGGCTCATTCCCGACCATCCGGGCGACGAAACCGCACGTCTCGGACCGTTATGGCGATGGGTTTCCGGGTGGGGTCGCCGGGCTACGCGCAGGTTACGGACGCATCACGCCGCGTTCACTTCGCGGGTGCCTCTCATACCTGTCGGCCGATCAGCAGGCCGAGCAGGTAGGTCAGTCCGCCCGCCGCCGCGCCGAGTACCAACTGACGGGTTCCGCCGAACCACCACGGCCGGGCGGTGACCCGGGAGACCACGGCGCCGGCGCCGAACAGGCCGAGGGCGGTCAGGATCAGCGCGGGCGCGAGGCTGGTCGCCCCGAGCAGGTACGGCAGCAGCGGGAGCAGCGCGCCGATGGCGAAGAAGGCGAACGAGGAGCCGGCCGCCAGCCACGGCGAGGGCAGGTCGTGCGGGTCGACGCCCAGTTCCTCGCGGGCGTGGATCTCCAGGGCCAGCTCGGGGTCGCGGGACAGCTGCCGGGCCACCTCGACGGCCAGGTCCTCGTCCAGGCCGCGGGCGATGTACAGCTCGGCCAGCTCGCGCTGTTCGGCCTCGGGGCTGCGGCACAGCTCGCGGCGTTCGACCTCGACCTCGGCGCGGGCCAGTTCGGCCTGCGAGGCGACCGAGGTGTACTCCCCCGCCGCCATCGAGAAGGCGCCGCCGGCCAGTCCGGCAAGGCCGGTGACCACCACGGTCCTGGGGGTCGCGTCGCTGCCGACGATGCCGGAGATGAGCGCGAAGTTGGAGACCAGTCCGTCCATCGCGCCGAATACGGCCGGGCGCAGCCAGCCGCCGCCGATGTCGCGGTGGGTGTGGTCGATGCCGTCCTGGTGTCCGAGCTCCGGGGCGGGGTCGGGCACCTCGGCGGCTATGTGGCTGGTCTTCACGGTTCGTTCGGCCCTCTCGTCACGCTGGGGCCACGACGCTACCGGTTCGCCGCCGGGTGCCGCCGGCCAGGAAAGGCTGTCCGAACCCGCAGGTGGGTGCGGGTTCGGACGGCCTTCGGCGTGGGTCGGTCAGCCCTTGTCGGCGGCCTTGCGCGGGCCGGAGCCGGCGTGTTCCCCGGCGTCGTCCGGGCCGGGCTCGGCGTCGGTCGCAGCCGCGTCCGCGTCGGCGTCGACGGGGGCGGGGCGGTCTGACTTCCCGAGGTCGACGGCGGCGTTCTTCGCGTCCGCGTCGGTCTGCTCCGCGTCCGCGTCGACCGCATCCGCGTCGACCGTCTTCGCGTCCGCGTCCGTCCCGACCGCCTCCGCGTCGTCCCCGCCCTCGGGGTCGTGTCCGCGCAGCGTCTCCGGGGCCTCGCGGCCGGGGTGCTTGCGGGCCGAGACCCAGATGTAGACGAGGGCACCGGCGAAGACGAGGATCGCCGTCCAGTTGTTCAGCCGCATGCCGAGCACGTGTTCGGCGTCGTCGACGCGCATGTATTCGATCCAGAATCGGCCCACCGTGTAGCCCGCGACGTAGAGCGCGAACGCCCGGCCGTGGCCGAGCCTGAAGCGACGGTCGGCCCAGATCACCAGCGCGGCGACGCCGATGCACCACAACGACTCGTACAGGAACGTCGGGTGGAAGGTGCCGCTCTGGCCGGGGTCGATCACGTTGTGGTCGCCGTCGATCTTCACCGCCCACGGCACGTCGCTCTCGCGGCCGTAGAGCTCCTGGTTGAACCAGTTGCCCCAGCGGCCCACCGCCTGGGCGAGCACGATGCCCGGGGCGAGCGCGTCGGCCAGCGCGGGCAACGGGATGCCCCGGCGCCGGCAGCCGATCCAGGCGCCCACCGCGCCGAGCGCGATCGCCCCCCAGATGCCGAGGCCGCCCTTCCAGACGGCGAACGCCTGCATGGGGTCGCCGCCGTCGCCGAAGTACGGCTCCGGCGTGGTGACGACGTGGTAGAGGCGGCCTCCGACGAGGCCGAAGGGCACCATCCACACGGCGATGTCGCCGACCGTGCCGGCGCGACCGCCGCGGGCGACCCAGCGGCGCTCGCCGAGCCAGATCGCGAGGACGACACCGAGGATGATGCACAGCGCGTAGCCGCGCAGCGGGATCGGACCGAGGTCGATCTGTCCGCGCGAGGGGCTGGGAATGAATGCGAGGTCCATGGCGGGTACGACGCTACCGGGTGCGGGGGGATACGTGTGCCGGCGGGCACGTGCGAACGGGCGCGATCCCGGGGATTTCGGGGTCGCGCCCGCTCGTGCGGCGACGGACGGTGACTACTTGATCGCCGCCAGGATCTGCGCGCGCACCTCGTCGGGGGTGGCCAGGCCACGGCCCTTGACGATCAGGTCGATGGTCTTGCCGTTGATGCCGGCGGTCGGGGTGCCGGTGACGGGGGTGTCACCGATCTTGGCGTGCTGGAACGCATCCTCGACGTTGTTCACCCACCCGGCGTAGCTCAGGTCGTTCACGCACTGGTCGAAGGTCGGCGAGCGCAGGCCGTCGACCTTGCTCGCGAGGTCGAGCAGGTAGGACCGGTTGCCGAACTTGTCGTTCAACTCGTCCGGCTGGTTCGCGAAGAGCGTGTCGTGGTACGGCGCGAACTTGCCCGCGGTCTGCGCGCACCCGGCCGCGTTGGCCGCGTACTTGGAGCCGTTGCCGCCGAGCTTGCCGTCCAGGAACGAGGCGATGTGGTAGTCGATCTTGATCGTGCCGGCGTCGGCCATCTGCCGCAGGGTGGGGCCGAGCGCCTTCTCCACCTCGTGGCAGATCGGGCAGCGGAAGTCCTCGTACATGATCAGCGAGGGGGCGTTGGGGTTGCTGCCGACCGGGACGCCCAGGCCGTCCGCGGACAGGTTGGGCGGGGCGCTCGCGGGCTGGGCGAGCGCGTCCTTCCAGGGCCCCTTCTTCTTGTTGGTCTTGGACGTGCCGACGACCACGCCGATGATGGCGACGACCGCGAGGACGGCCACGACGGCGCCGGCGATGATCAACATCCGCTTGCGCTTGGCGGCCGCCTCCTGGCGGGCGCGCTCCTGGGCCATCCGCTCGCGCGCGGTGCGCTTGCCTGCCGAATTCTTCGAGCTCACGTGATCTCAGGGCCTTTCAGTTCCCGGGTTCCGGGGTTCCGGTTCGCGTCCCCGCGGTGCTCGTCCGCCACCGTGTGCGCCTCGTCCTCGTCGGCGTCCTCGTCGTCCTCGTCCTCGTCCTCGAAGTCCTCGTCGTACGGCGGTTCCTCCGGGAACAGCCAGGCGTCGGCGGACAGCCGAGTGCGAGGGAAGACGATCAGCCAGATCGCGAGCAGCAGGAAGCCGCAGTCCCGCAGGATCTCCTCGAGATACGCGGTCTTGTCCGGCTCGACCGGACCGCCGCCGCCGAAGCAGCCGCAGTCGATCGCCAGGCCGCGCGCCCACGCCTGGGCGATGCCCGCGATGAACACGAGCAGGAGCAGCGCGGACAGGGACGCGACGAGCCGGGTGCCCAGGCCGAACACCAGGAGCAGGGCCAGGCCCAGTTCCAGGTAGGGCAGGGCGTAGCCGACGGGGTCGACCAGGCCGTCGGGCAGCACGTCGTAGCCGCGGACCGCGTAGGCGGCCTGGTCGGGGTCGAGTGCCTTCTCCCAGCCGGCGTACGCCCAGACGAAGGCCAGGCCGAGCCGGGCGGCGAGGCCGATCCACGGTACGTACGGCCGCAGACCCGCCAGCGGGCCCGCCCCTCTCGCCCCGGTCGGGCCTGCCGCTCTCGCCCCGGTCGGGCCGGCCGTCGCGCTCATCGCTCGGCCGCCGGCTCGATCGTCTTGCTTCCCACGGTCTGACCTCCGTCACGACGGGTGAGGTTCAGGGACGGCCGGTCCACTGGTCCCCCGCACCCGGACCGGCACATGTCCTGTCTAACCGGCCGAAGGCGCCTGAGGTTCCTGTCCGAGCGCCGCCTTACCACTCCCGGGGTTCCCCAGGCGTTGGTCGAGCAGTTCACGAAGGTTGTCGGGCGAACGCATGGCCGAGTTCCCGGAGTCCAGAATTTTTCCGTCGACGGCGATCGCGGGCGTGGCGGAGACGCCGGAGAGTTCGAACGTGCTCTCGGAGGCGCTCACCCAGGCGGCGTTGGCGTCGGTGTTCACGCACGCGTCGAAGGTCTCGCCGCGCAGGCCCTGGACCTGGCCGGCCAGGTCCAGGAGGCGGCCGGTGGTGTAGCCGTCCTCGGACTCGTCGGGCTGGTTCTTGAACAGCACGGCGTGGTACGCGGCGAACCTGCCGGTGTCGACCGAGCAGCGCGCGGCGTTGGCGGCCTTGACCGATCCGGTGCCGCCGAGCTTGCCGTCCAGGAAGGACGCGATGTGGTAGTCGACCTTGATCTTCCCGGCCTGGATGTAGTCGGCGAGCAGGGGGCCGAAGTTGGCCTCGAAGCGCTTGCAGAAGGGGCAGCGGAAGTCCTCGTACACGGTGACGGTGACCGGGGCCGCGTCGCCGCCGACGCGGATGGTGCCGTCGGCCCGCACGGCGGCGGGCAGGCTCGCGAGGTCGACGTCGCGGATGGCCGCCTTGGCGCCGGTCGGCTGTGCCGCGGGGCCGGAGTCCTCGCTCTTGCTCTCGTTGCCCGTGGTGAGCACGACGCCCAGGACGGCGGCCAGCACCGCGACCACGAACACGCCGACGACGGCGAGGATGACGGGCGTTCGGTTGGTCCTGGTCTTGGCGCTCAATGCGGGTTCCTCCGATGGGGGTTGGGGTGGATGGCACGCGGCATGCCGACGGCCGCCGCTGGAGTGCTGCGGCGGCCGTCGGTCAGCCGGTGCTCATTTTGTTGGGTTTTTACACGGGATGAGAGCTTCGGGGGCGGTCAGCGCTTGCGGACGCCCTCGGCGAGTTCGCCGGCCAGGGCGCGGACGGCGTCCAGGCCGGCCTGTTCGTTCGGCGCGTCCAGGAGGGCGCGGACGAACGCGGAGCCGACGATGACGCCGTCGGCGTAGCCGGCCACCTCGGCCGCCTGGGCGGCGGTGGAGACGCCCAGGCCCACGCACACCGGCAGATCGGTGGTGGCGCGCGTGCGTGCGACCAGGTCGCCCGCGAGCGTGCTCACCGAGGCGCGGGCGCCGGTGACGCCCATCACCGAGGCGGCGTAGACGAAACCGCCGCAGTGTCGGGTGGTGTAGGCGATGCGCTCGTCGGAGGAGGACAGCGCGACCAGGAAGATCCGGTCCAGCCGGTGGCGGTCGGTGGCGGCGATCCACTCGTGTGCCTCGTCCGGGATCAGGTCGGGGGTGATCACCCCGCTGCCGCCGGCCGCGGCCAACTCGCTCGCGAACCGCTCGACGCCGTAGCGCTCGATCGGGTTCCAGTAGGACATCACCAGCGTGGCGGCGCCGGTCTCGGCGACCGCGCGCACGTTGTCGATCACGTGGTGGGTGTTGGTGCCGTGCTCCAGCGCGTGTTCGACGGCGCGCTGGATGACGGGCCCGTCCATCTGCGGGTCGCTGTACGGCAGGCCGACCTCGATGATGTCGCAGCCGCCCTCGACCATCGCGCGCATCGCGGCGGCGGAGCCCTCGACGGAGGGGTAGCCCGCCGGGAGGTATCCGACCAGCGCGGCGCGGTTGTCCGCGCGGGCCGCGGCCAGCACCTCGGTGAGCCTGGTGGTGGTACCGGTGCCGGTCACGACTGCTCCGCTTCCGCGTCGAGGAGATCGAAGTACTTGGCGGCGGTGTGCATGTCCTTGTCACCGCGCCCGGAGAGGTTGACCAGGATGGTCGCGTCGGGGCCGAGTTCGCGCCCGACCTCGATCGCGCCGGCGAGGGCGTGCGCCGATTCGATCGCCGGGATGATGCCCTCGGTGCGGCACAGCAGCCGGAACGCCTCCATCGCGGGGGCGTCGTCGATCGGCCGGTAGATCGCCCGGCCGGTCTGGTGCAGCCAGGCGTGCTCGGGCCCGACGGCCGGGTAGTCCAGGCCGGCCGAGATCGAGTGCGACTCCTGCGTCTGCCCGTACTCGTCCTGGAGCAGGTAGGTGCGCGCGCCGTGCAGTACGCCGATCGAGCCGCCGGTGATCGAGGCGGCGTGCCGTCCGGTCTCCACGCCGTCGCCACCCGCCTCGAAGCCGTACAGCCGCACGCCCTCGTCGGGGATGAACGCGTGGAAGGCGCCGATCGCGTTGGAGCCGCCGCCGACACACGCGCAGACGGCGTCGGGCAGCTTCCCGGTCAGGTCGAGCACCTGCTGCCGGGCCTCGACCGAGATCACCCGGACGAAGTCGCGGACCATCGCCGGGAAGGGGTGCGCGCCGGCCGCGGTGCCGAGGAGGTAGTGGGTGGTGTCGACGTTGGCGACCCAGTCGCGCAGCGCCTCGTTGATCGCGTCCTTGAGGGTGCGCGAGCCGATCGCCACCGGGATCACCTCGGCGCCGAGCACCCGCATCCGGGCCACGTTGAGCGCTTGGCGCTGGGTGTCGAGTTCACCCATGTAGACGACACACTCGAGGCCGAGCAGCGCGCACGCGGTGGCGGTGGCCACGCCGTGCTGGCCGGCTCCGGTCTCGGCGATCACCCGGGTCTTGCCCATGCGCTTGGTCAGGATGGCCTGACCGAGCACGTTGTTGATCTTGTGCGAGCCGGTGTGGTTGAGGTCCTCGCGTTTGAGGATGATCCGCGCGCCACCGGCGTGCTCGGCGAAGCGGGGCGCCTCGGTGATGATGCTCGGGCGACCGGCGTAGTCGCGCAGCAGGCCGGTGAACTCGGCCTGGAACTGCGGGTCGTCCTTGGCCTTGTCGTAGGCGGCGGTCAGCTCGTCGAGGGCGGCGATCAGCGCCTCGGGCAGGAACCGCCCGCCGAAGACGCCGAAGTGGCCGGAGGGATCCGGCAGTTGGGCAGTGCTGGACATGCGGGGTCCTTGTCGGTGTGGCATGCCGTGGGACGGCACGTTGCTGACGGGTGGGTCAGGAAACGTGTCGGCGCCATCGGCTGCCCGGCACCTGGCCGGGCTCGCAGCCGATCACGTACCGCACGCGGCGGCCACGCACCCGGCGGGCGGGCGCGCGACAGCCGCGGGGCTTGCAGCCCCGGGCCAGTCGCGGGTCCATGCTCATCGTGCCCGCGCCCTCAGCCGCGCCCGTGCCGGATCGCCGGGTGGGCGCCGGCGGCGACCAGGTCGGCGACCGAGCTGCGCGGGTCGCGCCCGGTGACCAGCGACTCGCCGACCAGGACGGCGTCGGCGCCGTTGTTGGCGTAGGCGATCAGGTCGTGCGGGCCGCGCACGCCGGACTCGGCGATGCGCACGCAGGTGTCCGGGATCAGCGGGGCGATCCGGGCGAAGTTGTTGCGGTCCACCTCGAGGGTCTTGAGGTTGCGGGCGTTGACCCCGATCACGGTGGCGCCGGCGTCGAGCGCGCGGGCGGTCTCCTCCTCGTCGTGGACCTCCACGATGGTGGTGAGACCGATCGAGCGGGAGCGCTCGATCAACGAGATCAGCGCGTTCTGCTCCAGGGCCGCGACGATCAGCAGGGCGACGTCGGCGCCGTGCGCGCGGGCCTCCCACAGCTGATAGCTCGTCACCATGAAGTCCTTGCGCAGGACCGGGATGTCGACCGCGGCGCGGACCGCGTCGAGGTCGTCGAGCGAGCCGCCGAAGCGGCGCTGCTCGGTGAGCACGCTGATCACGGAGGCGCCGCCGGACTCGTAGTCGGCGGCGAGGCCCGCCGGGTCGGCGATCGCGGCGAGCGCGCCCTTGGAGGGGCTGGAGCGCTTGACCTCGGCGATGACGGCGATGCCGTCGCCGCGCAGGATGCTCTCCGCGTCGCGGGGCGCCGGCGCCTGGGCCGCGAGTTCCTTGATCTCGTCAAGGGATACGCGGGCCTGTCGTTCGGCGAGGTCGGCGTTGACACCGTCGATGATCTCGTCGAGCACAGTCACGCCCTACATCCCCTCGTTCGTCCGGAGAACCTGCTCCCCCGGCCCTTCGATGGTATAGGCCGATTCGAACAGACCCGACACATCGCACCGCCGAAGAGGTGGGGGCAGCATACGGCGTCGCACGGTCGCCCCGTGCGCACGGTCCGGCTCGCGAAACCGCCGCCGATCACTGTGTGTCAGGGGGCGAGCCCCGCGCCGAACGGCAGGTCGCGAACGATCCAGAAGACCAGTACGACGGCCAGCAGCGCCCGCAACCACCGAGGATCGGCCAATGTGCGCCGCGGCTCGCCGCGCGCGGTACGCACCGCCCAGCGCAGCCACAACCACCCGATCAGCGGGAAGAGCGCGACCGCCAGCGCGTTGTAGCCCAGCGCCGCCGGCAGGTCGAGGTGGGTGAGCGCGTGCACACAGCGCAGCCCCCCGCAGCCGGGACAGGCCAGGCCGGTGATCACCAGGTAGGGGCAGGACGGGTAGTGGCCGCTCTCGCGCGGATCCACCAGGCCCACATAGGTGGTGGCGGCCGCGAGCACCGCCAGACTCGTGGCCGGAAGCCCCAGGTTGCGCATCCGGAATCCGGTGGCCGGCGCGGGGCGGGCGGGCATGCTCACGGACTCATTGTGCCGTCGGCGGGTGCCATCACAGGTCACCCAGCGTGTCTTTCCAGCCCAGCAGGAAGACGCCGACCATCCAGGTGGTCCAGAAGATCACCCCGAGCAGGACGGTCCCGATCGTCCAGTTGCGCGCCCGCAGCGAGGCGAGCCGGGCCCCCGCCACGTCGCCGCGCTGCCACCGCTCATTCACGCTGGTCGCCGCGAGCAACGCCGGAACCCCGGCCAGAAAACAACAGAACACGGTCGCCACGACCGCCCAGGCAAGGTAGTTGTCCGGCGCCCCCGGCGGCGGCCCGGCGGGCGGCGGCGTGGTGGGCGGTCCATAGGGCGGCACCGAATGCCCGAACGGCCGAGGCGGCGCACTCCACTCCCGCGCCCGATCCCCATTACCGGGAGCCCCCGGGTAGCCGTACGCCACTTTCCCCCCTAGGCCGACAAGCCAACCCTAGAACAAGCCACCCACCAACCACCGGCCCACAACCCCAAACAACCCGCCCGGCGCAGCCCTCGACCCAAGCACCCCGACCGACACCGGAGCCCAACCGGCCCGGCCGACGCTCGAACCCAAGCAACCCAACCAGCGCTTGAACCCAGCCGGCCCGGCCGACGCTCAAGGCCACCCAACCCACCCGGCACCCAAGCCCAAGCACCCCGACCGGCACTTGAAGCCAAGCACCCCGGCCGACACCCAAGCCCAAGCACCCGACCGGCACTGGAGCCCAAACAGCCCGGCCGGCGTTTGAGGCCAAACAGCCCAGCCGACGCTTGAGGCCACCCAGCCTGCCCGGCGTTTGAAGCCACTCAGCCTGGCCGGCACCCAAGCCCAAGCACCCCGACCAGCGCTGGAGCCCAAGTAGCCCGGCCGGCGTTTGAGGCCACCCAGCCCGGCCGGCACCCAAGCCCAAGCACCCCGACCAGCGCTGGAGCCCAAACAGCCCGGCCGGCGTTTGAGGCCACACAGCCCGGCCGGCGCATGACGCCACTCAGCCCGGCCGGCGCTTGAGGCCACGGCGCATGAGGCCAAAGGCCGCCGCACGGCCCGAGCGCGGCGGCGTCAGCGACGCGCGGGCGCAGCCCCAAGCCCACCCATCCGCATCCCCGCACCGGCGATGCAGCCGACCAACACCACCGCGGCCCCGACCCAGAAAAGCATCACGTTGGCCGCGATCATCGCGACACCCGAGACGGTGCAACCGATCAGCGCCAGTATGGTCACGGTCCAGGCCGCGGGGGTGCTGCCGTGGTTTCCGGCTTGCGACGACATCGATCGACTCCTTCGGCTTCACATCGAACTGCACACGCGTAAGCGCGCGGGTCGCACCCGCGCGATTCTTATTGTCACCCGCCGGGAGCAGTGCTCAGCGCGTGGGGTCCTCGCCCCGGTCCAACGCGTTCCACAGGTCCGCGTTGGTCGCGGTACGCTGCCGGGCCGCGGCCCCCCGCCCCGCCGGCGCCTCGTAGCGGTTGGACATTCCGGGCCAGCGCCGCCCGCGGATCACCACGAACAGCCCGGCCAGCACAATCAGCACACCGCCCACGGCCGCGAACCACGGCCAGACCGCGTGGCTCACGTCCACCGCCCGCACACCCTCGACGGCCGCCTTCTTCGCCGCCTCGCCGTCCACCGCCGAGGTGTCGCGCGCGCCCTGTACGGCCAGCACGGTGACCCCGGCCCCCGCCAGCGCGATCAGCGCGCCGATCAGCGTGCGGCCGACGGTCCGGGTCGCGAGGATCGCGAGACCGCCCGCAAGCCCGAGCAGCGCGAGCGCCGAGGTGGCCTTGTTGATCGTGTTGCCGCTCGCGTGCACCGCGATGTGCGAGCCGTGCACCAGCGCCGTGCCCTCTGCCCAGGTGCGCCCCGCCACCGAGAGCACGACACCCGCGCCGACCAGAACCAGCAACACCGCGGCAGTCAACTCGCGCCGAGCGGCCTTGCGTTCCCGCACGGCGACATCCACCGTCTCGGCCGCGGCGCTTTCCGCCCCGGCCGCCCCGGCCTCGGGTTCCGCCGCCTCGGCGGTCGGCGCCCCGCCCGGCGATCGGTCGTCCGTCTCGGTGCCGCGGCGCGCCGCGCCGGCCTCGGTCCTCGCGTCGGTCATGCATCCAGCATGAACCACGCCTCGCCGCGCCTTGACCCGGGTCGGGTCCACGCCCCACCGGAGCGCCCCACCACAGCGCTCTCGTCCGTCAGGACGCCGGGCTCTCGTGCGCCGGGGCCAGCGTGGCCGCGATCGCCACCGCGCGCAGCACCGCCGCCGCCTTGTTGCGGCACTCCACGTCCTCGGCCTCCGGCGACGAGTCGGCGACCACACCCGCGCCGGCCTGGACGTAGGCGACGCCGTCGCGGATCAGCGCGGTGCGGATCGCGATCGCGGTGTCCAGGTCCCCCGCGAAGTCCACGTAGCCCACACAACCGCCGTACAACCCGCGCCGGGTCGGCTCGAAGTTCTCGATGATCTCCATCGCCCGCGGCTTGGGCGCGCCGGACAGGGTGCCCGCCGGGAAACACGCGGCGAACACGTCGAGCGCGGTACGCCCCGGCGCCAACTCGCCCACCACCGTGGACACGATGTGCATCACGTGGCTGTAGCGCTCGACCGACATGAAGTCGACCACCTCGACCGTGCCGGGCGCGCAGACCCGGCCCAGGTCGTTGCGGCCCAGGTCGACGAGCATCAGGTGTTCGGCGCGTTCCTTCGGGTCGGCCAGCAACTCCTCGGCGAGCGCGGCGTCCTCGGCGGGCGTGGCGCCGCGATGGCGGGTGCCCGCGATCGGGTGCACCATCGCCCGCCCCTCCTCGACCTTGACCAGCGCCTCGGGGCTGGAGCCGACCACGTCGAACCCGCCCTCGGCGCCGCCGTCGGGGCCGGGCATCCGGAACAGGTACATGTACGGGCTGGGGTTGGTCGCCCGCAGGATCCGGTACACGTCCAACGCGCCGGCCTCGGTGGGCATCTCGAAGCGCTGGGAGAGCACGATCTGGAACGCCTCGCCGGCCCGGATCTCCTCCTTGGCCGCGGCCACCGCCTTGCGGTATTCGGCCGACCCCCAAGGGCCGACCGCCTCGGCCGGCGCCGCCCGCTCGAACGCCGCGGCGGCCAGTCCGGTCGGCCGGGCCAGGTCCGCCGTCATCGCGTCCAGCCGGGCCACCGCCGCCCGATACGCCTCGTCCACGCCCGACTCGCGGTTGTCGTGGTTGATCGCGTTGGCGATCAGCAGCACGCTGCCGTCCACGTGGTCGAGCACCGCGAGGTCGGTGGCCAGGAACATCATCAGCTCGGGGATGCGCAGGTCGTCCACGCTCGACTCGGGCAGCCGTTCCAACCGGCGCACGATGTCGTAGCCGAGGTAGCCGACCATCCCGCCGGTCAGCGGCGGCAGGTCCAGGCCCGGGATGCCGTGCGGGGTGTGCAGCGCCTCCATCGTGGCCCGCAGCACCTCCAGCGGGTCGCCGTCCACCGGCACGCCCACCGGCGGGGTGCCCAACCAGCGGGCCCGCCCGGCCACTTCGGTGAGCATGGCCGCGCTGCGCACGCCCACGAACGAATAGCGGGACCAGGAGCGGCCGTTCTCCGCGGATTCGAGCAGGAAGGTGCCGGGCCGCTCGGCGGCGAGCTTGCGGTACAGCCCCACGGGCGTGTCGCCGTCGGCCAAAAAGCGCCGGGTGACGGGGATGACGCGCCGGTCGCGGGCGAGTTCCCGGAAGGTGTCCGGGTCGGGGGTGACGGTTCCGGTGGTCATGGCGAGCGCAATCTCCCGGGCGGCGAGTCGGCGGAGGGGACCGGTCCGGCGACCGGACGGTCGCGAGGCGACGGGCGGGGCGGACGGTCGGGAGGCGGACGGTCAGGAGGTAACCGGCAGGACGTCGGCGTCGAAGCAGGTGCGCGCGCCGGTGTGGCACGCGGCGCCGGTCTGCTCGACCCGCACGAGCACCGCGTCGCCGTCGCAGTCGAGGGCGGCCGAGACCACCTTCTGCACGTGGCCCGAGGTGTCGCCCTTGACCCAGTATTCCTGCCGGCTGCGGCTCCAATAGGTGCACCGGCCGGTGGTCAGCGTGCGGTGCAGCGCCTCGTCGTCCATCCAGCCGACCATCAGCACCTCGCCCGTGTCGCTCGCCTGGGCGACGGCGGCGATCAGGCCGTCGGGGTCGCGCTTGAGGCGGGCGGCGATGCTCGGATCGAGGTCGGACGGCCGCGCGGGCGGGTGGGAGGCACCGGTCATGCGCGCATTGTCGCAGACCCGCGCGGGCCGGCCGCGCGAGCGTTCACAGGCCGGTATCGGCCGCGCGCAGCGCCTGTACCGCGTCCGGGTCGCCGGTGACCTCGACCCGGGCGTGCTCCTTGCGGCCGAACAGGTACAGCAGCAGTTCGGCCGGGTGTCCGGCCAGCGTGACCACGGGGGTGCCCTTGTGGATCGGCTGGGCCGGCTCGTCGGCGCCGGTGTCGGTGCGGCGCAGCGCCACCCCCACCGGCACTCGGCGCAGCGCGATCCGCGAGGAGCCCTTGGCGCGCTTCCACAGGATCTCGGTGAGCGCGGGGTCCAGCTCGCGCGGTTCGGCGCCGCCGGGTTGGGCGCGCCGGACGTCCTCCAGGTGGATGAAGTACTCCATCGTGTTGGCCGCCGCATCCACGCCGGGGATGCCGAAGGCGGACAGTGTCGGTGGCCCGTCGGCGACCAGGCGCACGCTCTGCTCGTACGGTTTGGCCGCCTGCCGCAGGCGTACCCGTTCGGTGTATCCGGCGAGCGGCTTGAACACCAGGCCCGGTCCGGAGTCCGGGCGGCGTTCGCGGACCACGAGGTGCGCCGCGAGGTCCCGGGTGGTCCAGCCCTCGCACAGGGTCGGTGCGTCGGGTCCGAGGACGCGCAGCAGTTCGGCGAGCGCGGCGCGTTCGGCGCGGGCGTGGGAAGTCGGCATGTGCCGATCCTTCGGCCCGCGCCGGATGAAATCAAGGGGCGCGATCCGCGACACGGCCGGTCACGGCGAGGCGGCCACCGGCCCCGGCTCCTTGGGGTGGTCGCTCTTTTGCTGCGCGCTCAGCCAGCGCAGCGCGTCGGGCAGCACCGTCTGCCAGGTCTTGAAGTTGTGTCCGCCGGTGGGCAGGAGCAGGGTGTCCACCTTGAGCGGCGCCTTGGCCAGCTTCTGGAACTCCCGGGTGTCGGCGAGGTTGGGTTCGCCGCTCTCGCTGCTGGTGAGCAGGAGGCTGACGGGCGGCATGGGCAGGTTCTTCAGCCGCCACAGCAGGTCGTTCTGGTTGCGGTAGGCCTTGCTGCCGCCGTACAGGTCGCCGGTGTCGCCGTCGGAGGGGGCGCCGTAGTCGGCGGAGAGCGCGACGCCCGCACCGATCCGGTCCGAGTTGAGCATCGGCAGCTTGGCCGCGCAGTAGCCGCCGGTGGAGTCGCCGAGCATGGCCCAGCCGCGCGGTCCCGGGGCGACGCGGTAGGCCTGGTTGATCGCCTCGGGCAGGTCCTGGCTGAAGAACATGCCGACCTGCGGGCCGCCGGGCACGTCGGTGCACTCGGTGTCGCGGTCGAGGCCGACGCTGGGCTTCATCATCACGTAGATGGTGGGCTGGACCCGGCCGGCGGCGATCTCGTTGGCGGCGATCTTGGGCAGCTCCAGCCGGGTGACCAGGTTGCGCTCGTTGCCGGGGTAGCCGGTGAGCGTGACCACGACGGGGAAGCGCCGGTCCTTGTACTGGGCCTGGAAGTATTGCGGCGGCAGGTAGACGAGCGCGGGTGTGCCCATCCCGCTGCGTCGTCCGACCAGGTCGACCTGCATGATCTGGCCCGCGACCTGGGGGTTGCTCCCCTGCGGGACGTCTATCGTCTCGGTGCCCTTCTCCTTGACCAGTTTGGGCATGTCGCCGGGACCGGCCTCGCCGAAGTTCAGGACCGGTTTGCCGGTGCGCCCGAACAGGTCGTCCCAGGTCGTATAGAAGACGAAATATCGGTTGCCGATCACCGCGACCGTGGCCAGGAGCAGGACCTGCGTACTCAGCAGGATGCCGACCCGGCCCAGGATGGGCACCACGTGCTGGCGGGACAGCTTGGGCCAGAAGAACACGGCCGCCGACGCCGCCGCGACGGTGACGAGGCACAGCAGGATTATCAGTTTGAGGCTGGTGAGGCCCACAGCGGCGTCCTCGGTCTATCGATCATGGTCAGGGCACGCCCGTGGAGACGAGCCCGACCCGGGGTTTGGTTGCGGGTAATCGGGGCGTCGCGAGGCCGTTCGCGGGGAGCGCCCGAAACAGGGTGACATGCGGGAATGGTCTGCTCCAATCCGTCCGGAGGCCGGTGATCCGGATGGAGTCGGCGGGGCGGACGGGGAATCGGGGCGGTCGGCGGCGCCTTGTACGTTCATCGGACAAACATCGTCGACAGCCCCGTTCGCGGCGGCTGCGTTCCCCTGGATTTTGATGAATCCGGGGGATTCCGCGTGAAAGTGAGCCCCGTGGCGGACAAGGTCGTTCTGCGACAAGGACTGCGCGTACTCGGCGTCGCGATCCGCGAGGAGCCTCGGATCTTCGCCGCCGCGGTGGGCGCGAGCGCGGTGTACGGCGTGATGACGGTGGGCTCGGCGCTTGTGCTCGGGCGGGTCACCGACGACGTGATCATCCCGGCCTTCCGCGATGGGCACACCACGGCGGGCGCGTTGATCGGTGCGTTCGCGGCGGTGTTCGGCGTCGCGCTGCTCAAGGCGTTCGGCGTGATCGGTCGGCGGTTGTGGGCGGGCATGATGCAGTACCGCCTCCAGGCCACCTTCCGCCGCCGGGTCACCCGGCAATACCTGCGGCTGCCGCTCGCCTGGCACCACCGCCACCCGACCGGCACGCTGCTGTCCAACGCGAACGCCGACGTCGAGGCGGCGTGGAACCCGGTGGCACCGCTGCCGATGGCCACCGGCGTGGTGGTGATGTTGTTCGTCGCGGCGATCTCGATGGTGATCACCGACTGGGCGCTGGCCCTGGTCGGCTTCGTGATCTTCCCGGCGATCGCCGCGCTCAACATCGTCTACCAGCGCAGGCAGGGGCCGTTGGCGATGCGCGCGCAGGAGTTGCGCGCCGACGTCGCGGAGATCGCGCACGAGAGCTTCGACGGCGCGCTGGTGGTCAAGACGCTGGGCCGGGAGAGCGAGGAGACCACCCGGTTCGCGGCCGCGTCGCGGGAGTTGGCCGACGCGAATATCGCGGTGGGCCGGGTCCGGGCGCTGTTCGACCCGATCCTGGAGGCGCTGCCCGGCTTCGGCGTGCTGCTGGTCCTGGTGGTCGGCACGGTCCGGGTCTCGCACGGCGATCTGGCGCCGGGAGACCTCGTGCAGGTCGCCTACCTGTTCACCCTGTTGGCCTTCCCCGTCCGGGCGATCGGCTGGCTGCTCGGCGACATGCCGCGCTCGGTGGTCGGCTACGACCGGGTCCGCGGCGTGCTGGACGCCGAGGGCGAGCACACCTACGGCGAGATCGAGGGCGGCGACGCGGCGGCCGGTCCGGCCCGCCTGGAGGCGCGCGCGGTGCGCTTCGGCTACACCGACGACACCGACGTGCTGCACGACGTGGCGTTCGATGTCGACCCCGGGCGCACCATCGCCGTCGTCGGCCCGACCGGTTCCGGCAAGTCCACCCTGGTCTCGCTCCTGGTCCGACTGGTCGACCCGGTGGACGGCGGAATCCTGCTCGACGGCACCGACCTGCGCGACTACCGGCGGGGCGGGATCGCGGCCACCGCCGCGCTGGTCCCACAGCAGGCGTTCCTGTTCGACGACAGCGTCCGCGACAACATCACCCTGGGCCTGGACCTGGACGACGCCGCGGTACACGAGGCGCTGCGGATCGCCCAGGCCGACTTCGTCGCCGCGCTGCCCGAGGGCCTGGACACCCAGGTCGGCGAGCGCGGCACCACCCTCTCCGGCGGCCAGCGCCAGCGGATCGCGCTGGCCCGGGCCCTGGTGCGCCGGCCGCGCCTGCTCGTCCTGGACGACGCCACCTCGGCGGTGGACCCGCGTGTGGAGGCCGCCATCCTGCACGGGCTGCGCGACGCGGGACCGGCCACCGTGGTCGTGGTCGCCTACCGCAAGGCCACCATCGCGCTCGCCGACGAGGTGGTCTACATCGAGGGCGGCCGGGTGCTCGACCGGGGCCCGCACCACACGCTCCTGGAACGCTCGGTGGGCTACCGCCGCCTGGTCAACGCGTACGAACGCGCCGCGCGCGAGGACGCGGAGCAGGAACTCGACACCGACATCGACGTCGACGAGGCCGAGGAGGCCACGGCTTCATGAGTATCGCCACCGCCGTGCCCAAGCCGGCCGCACCCGAACCCGAACCGAAGAGCGGGTCGGGCTCCCGAATAGGCCCCGACGCCGACCGACCGACCGAGTCCGGCCTGAGCGTGCTGCGCCGCGGCCTGCGGATGACCCCGGAGTTCACCGAGGGCCTGATCGTCACCCTGCTGCTGGCCGTGATCGGCACGGCCGGCCGGATCGTGGTGCCGCTGGCCGTGCAGCAGACCATCGACCGGGGCCTGCGCGCCGACGCCGGTCCCGACCTGACCGTGGTACGCACGATGGCCGCGCTCGCCGCGCTCGCGGTGGTGGTCACCGCGGTGTCGGCGTACGCGATGAACGTGCGGCTGTACCGCACCAGCGAACGCGGCCTGTCCACGATGCGGGTGGCCGCCTTCCGGCACATCCACGACCTGTCCACGCTGCACCAGCAGTCGGAGAAGCGCGGCTCGCTGGTCTCGCGGGTGACCGGCGACGTGGACACGATCAGCCGATTCATCCAGTTCGGCGGCCTGTTGCTGATCGTCAGCGTCGGGCAGATCGCGCTGGTGACGGTGCTGATGTTCGTCTACTCCTGGCAGCTGACCCTGCTGGTGTGGGTGTGCTTCGCGCCGCTGTACTTCTTCATGCGCGCGGTGCAGAAGCGGATCGCCGCCGCGTACTCGCACGTGCGCGTCGCCATGGGCCGGATGCTGGGCGCCATCTCGGAGCCGGTCGTGGGCGCCGCGATCGTGCGCGCGCACGGCATCGAGGAGCGCACCGCGCGCCGGATCGACGAGTCGGTCGACGCGCACCGCGACGCGCAGACCCGGGCCCAGTTGTTCGTCGCGTTGACCTTCCCGATGGGCGAGTTCGTGGTCGGCCTGGCCAACGGCCTGGTGGTGGTCGTCGGGGTGTGGCTGGGCATCGACGGGCAGCTCAGCGTGGGCGAGCTGGTCGCGTTCCTGTTCCTGGTCACGTTGTTCGTGGGCCCGGTGCAGATGGGCGTGGAGATCCTGAACGAGGCGCAGAACGCGCTCGCGGGCTGGCGTCGGGTGCTGGAGGTGCTGGACGCGGAGCCGGACATCGCCGATCCGGGCGAGGCGGGCGAGGAGTTGGCCCGCGGCCCGGTCGAGGTGCGGTTCGACCACGTCTCGTACGGCTATCCCGGCGGCCCGCGGATCCTGCACGACGTGGACGTCACGCTCGCGCCCAGGACCCGGGTGGCGGTGGTCGGCGAGACCGGCTCGGGCAAAACCACGTTCGCCAAGCTGCTCACGCGCCTGGTCGACCCGGACGAGGGCCGGGTGTTGCTCGACGGCGTCGACCTGCCCCGGGTGCGCTTCTCGTCGCTGCGCGCGCGGGTGGTGATGGTGCCGCAGGAGGGCTTCCTGTTCGACGCCACGCTGCGGGAGAACGTGCGGTACGGCCGGCCGGACGCGGACGACGCGGCGATCGTCGCCGCGTTCGCCGACCTGGGACTGGCCGACTGGCTCGCGGGGTTGGCCGCCGGCCTGGACACCCGGGTGGGCCAGCGCGGCGAGTCGCTGTCGGCGGGCGAGCGGCAGTTGGTCGCGCTGGTCCGGGCCTACATCGCCGATCCGGACCTGCTGGTCCTGGACGAGGCGACCTCGGCGGTCGACCCGGCCACCGAGGTCCGGATCAACCGGGCCCTGGACGGCCTGACCCGAGGCCGCACCGCGGTCTTCATCGCACACCGGATGTCCACGGCCGAATCGGCGGACGAGGTCCTGGTCTTCGACGCCGGAAAGCTGATCGAACGCGGCCCCCACACCCGCCTGGTCACCGCCGGAGGAATCTACACCCGCCTACACGCCTCCTGGACGGCCCAACAAAAACCCACCCCAACCCCAACCTGACCCCACCCACATGGAGCCCCACCCCCGCCCCGGCCGTCCCCAAACGCCGGACGGGCCGAGATCTCGGCCGCGTTCGCCAACGAACGTCACCGACGGCCATCCGAGCCGACTTGGACCCGGCGGACGTGGAGTTGTAGGGCACGCCGTCACCATCGCCTCCCACCACTCGGGATGTCGCTCTCGGCTGGGCTGTCTGTAACCACCCGGGCGGATGGTCGCCATTGCCCTGCTACGTGGACAGCGCCCGTTCCAGGCCCACGCGCACCAC
>NZ_JBHZAE010000023.1:0-197932 GCF_042754105.1 Embleya sp. NPDC059237
GGCCCGGCAGGCGCGGCAGGCGCGGCAGGCGCGGCGGACGCGGCAGGCGCGGCAGGCGCGGCGGACGCGGCAGGCGCGGCAGGCGCGGCGGACGCGGCAGGCGCGGCAGGCGCGGCGGACGCGGTGGACGCGGTGGGTGCGGGGTGGCCAGGCGCGCGGAGCCGGGGTCGGCCGGCGGTGCGCGGGCCGGGTGATCGCCGTGGGCCACGTGGATGCGTCGGGATTCGTGGTTTGGGGAACGTGTCACACCCGTCGTCGGTTGAAGTGCCTGAGGACGACACGAGGAGAGTGTGATCGATGGCGGGAATCCGATCGGCGGGCCGACTGGTCGCGGGTGGGCTGGCGTTGGCCGCCGCCGGCTGGGCGTTGCGGGACGTCCCGGCGGAGCTCGGCGGCAAGGCCGACGGCGAACGCCTGGCCCGCATGCAACGCTCGCCGCAGTTCCGGGACGGCGCGTTCCACAACCCCGTACCCGCCGCCCTCGTCGCGGCCGGCAGCGCGCCCGGCCTGATCGCGGACCTGCTCCGCGACCGTGACCTGCGCCGACCCGCCGCGCCCGTACCCCTGGTCGCCGCCCCGACCGTGCCGCAGTCCCCACACGGGGTGAGCGCCGTCTGGTACGGCCACGCGAGCACCCTGGTCGAGATCGAGGGCCGCCGCGTGCTCTTCGACCCGGTGTGGAGCGACCGCGTCTCGCCGTCGCAGCTCGTCGGCCCCCGCCGGATGCATCCGCTGCCGGTCCCGCTCGCCGCCCTGCCCACCGTCGACGCGGTGGTCATCTCGCACGACCACTACGACCACCTCGACCGCGCCACCGTACGCGCGCTCACCGCGACCCAGACCGCGCCCTTCCTCGTCCCGCTCGGCATCGGCGCCCACCTGGAGCGCTGGAACGTCCCCGCCGACCGCATCGTCGAACTCGACTGGGAGGAGGACGCCACGGTCGCCGGCCTGCGCTTCATCGCCACCGCGGCCCGCCACTTCTCCGGCCGCACCCTGCGCCGCAACGACACGCTGTGGGGCTCGTGGGTGGTCGCGGGCGCCGAGCGCCGGGTGTTCTACGCCGGCGACTCCGGCTACTTCGACGGCTACGCCCGGATCGGCGCCGCGCACGGCCCCTTCGACCTGACCCTGATGCCGATCGGCGCGTACAGCCCGAGTTGGCCCGACATCCACATGAACCCCGAAGAGGCCGTCGCCGCCCACCTGGACCTGGGCGGGAAGGTGCTCCTCCCGGTGCACTGGGCGACCTTCGACCTCGCCCTGCATCCGTGGGCCGAACCGGTCGACCGGCTGTGGCAGGAGGCCAAGGCCAAGGACGTACGGCTGGCCATCCCGCGCCCCGGGGATCGGGTCGACACCGACGACGCCGCCCAGGTCAGCCCGTGGTGGGAACTCACCCGCGGCCCGGACCCCGCCCGGACCCGCTGACCCGAGCCCCCGCCGGGCAGGGCCTAAGCTCACGATCATGCGTGTGCTCGTGGTGGAGGACGATCCGGATCTGGGTCGGGCCGTGGTGTCCGGATTGCAAACGGTCGGGTTCGCGGTGGACGCGGCCGGGCGCATCGGCGACGCCGACCTCAAGGTCGCGGTCAACACCTACGACTGCCTGGTCGTCGACCGCGGCCTGCCCGACGGCGACGGGCTGGACCTGGTCCGCCGGCTGCGCGCGGCGGGCGCACGTACCCCGGTGCTGATGTTGACCGCGATGGACGCCGTGCCCGACCGGCTCGCGGGCTTCGACGGCGGCGCCGACGACTACCTCGTCAAGCCCTTCGTCTTCGAGGAACTGGCCGCCCGGGTACGTGCGTTGTGCCGCCGCGCCGAGCAGCCCCGGCCGCCGGTCTCGGTGGTCGGCGACGTCGAGATCGACACCGCCCGCCGCCGGGTGCGCCGGGCCGGGGTGCTGCTCACGCTGACCGTGAAGGAGTTCGCGGTCCTGGAACTGCTGACCGCCCGCGCCGGACAGGTGGTGCCACGCGCCGACCTGATCGAGTGCTGCTGGGACGAGATGGCCGAACCGATGTCCAACGTCGTGGACGCGGTGATCGCCCAACTGCGCCGCAAACTCGGCCCACCGGCCCTGATCGGGACGGTGCGCGGCGTCGGCTTCGTGATCGGCGCGGACGAAGCGGCCGGCACCCCGTGAGATTTCGCGCACGATCGGCGACCCGGGCACCGAACCCGCCGCCCACCCGTGCCGGCCGGCCCCTCCGCCCCGCCGTCACCCGGCTGCGCCGCCTGCGCTGGACGCTGACCGCGCTGTTCACCCTCACCACGGCGGTCTGCCTGGTCGTGCTCGCCGTGGTCGCCGGGTCCATCGACGGCCAATCCCGGGACCGCGAGCTGGACAACGACCTCGACCGCCGCGTGTCGGGCCTGTCCCGGGCGCTCTACTACGAGGACGGGACGCTGCGCCTGGACTCGCTGCACGAGGACGAACTCGTCGAGGGGGACGTGGCGATCGCCGTGGTCGAATGGGATCCGGCCGGGGTGCCCCGACGCTCCTACGCCGAACCCGCCGACTCGCCGCTGCTGCCGAGCGCGGAGCAACTGACCGAGATCGGCGCGGACGCCCGGGAGGTGCAGTCGGCGGTGGCCTGGGACGCCGAGGGGCGCGACGGCCGCACGGTGCGGGTGGCCGCGGCGCCGGTGTGGGAGGGCGACCGTGTCGACGCGGCGCTGATCGCCGTCGCCGACCCGGGACCCGGGCGGCGCGACCACGACCGGCTCGTGCGCTGGTTGTTCCTGGGCTGCCTCGCCCTGGCCGCGGCGGCGGGCCTGGCCGGGCACCTGCTGTCCGGGCGCAGCATGCGGCCCGCACTGCGCACGCTGGAGCAGCAGGAGCAGTTCCTGTCCGAGGCCGCGCACGAACTGCGCACCCCGTTGGCCACGTTGCGTCTGGTCACCTCCGCGGGCGCGGCGGCGCCGGACACCGCGCCGAGGGAACTGGCCCGCGCAACGCGCCTGGTGGATCAGCTGGGCCGGTTGGTCACCGGATTGCTGGTGCGGGCCCGGGTCCAGGCCGGGACGCAGGAGGTGGAGCGCGAGGCGCTGCGGCTCGATCAGCTGGTCGAGCAGGTGGTGGACGAACTGCCGCCGTCCGGGGCGCGGTTCGTGGTACGGACCGAGCCGACCGTGGTACGCGGCGATCCGGAGTTGTTGGCCCAGGCGGTGCGCAACCTGGTGGACAACGCGCTCAAGCACGGCGGCGGCGATGCCGCGATCGACGTCGAGGTCGCGGACGGCGCGGTACGAGTGCGCGACCGCGGGCCCGGGGTCGCCGAGGGCGACCGCGAGCGGGTCTTCGAGCGACGCGCGATGGGCCCGACGGGCGGTACCGGAATCGGCCTGGCGATCGTGCGCTGGGTGGCCGACCTGCACGGCGGCACCGCCCGCATCACCGACGCCCCCGGCGGCGGCGCCGTCGCCGAACTCCGCCTGCCGACCGAACCGCCCCCGGAATCCCGCCCCGAACCGCCCCGCGAACCCATCGAGTCCCGCGAGCCCTGACCCGACCCGCCCCGGCGCCGCCGCTCCGGCCATATCAAGGCCACATCACGAAATCCTCATGAACGCCGCGCCAAACTCTCCCCATGTCCGTCACACCCGGCCACGGCGACTCCCGCCGCTCCGACGCCCGCCGCCCGAAACCTCCGTCCCGCACCGCCCGTCGGGTGCTGGTGCCGATCGTGGTGGCCGTGGTGATCGTGATCGTGGTACCGGCCGCGGTGTTCGGTCCCGACGCCGCCCGGCATGACCAACCGGCGCCGCGTCGGCCCACCGTCGAATCGGTGGGCAACCCCGCCTGGCAGCCGGTCGAGCGGGCCTGGCGGTGGTGGCACCGGAACACCGAACGTCGGTGAAGGGATCGGCCCTTCACCGGCGCCCCCACGGGGCGGGCGGCCCGCCAAAGCCATGACCGGCCGCCCGCCCCGTCCCCCATCCCCCCATCCCCCGTCCGGCCGCCCCCGTCCGGCCGGGGTCCTATCCCCCCACCGACGCCAACGTCTTGGCGGGCGAAGGGAAGTGACAGGCCACCCGATGCCCGGGATCCCCCGCCAGGGCGGTCAACGGCGGTGCGGTCGTCGCGCACACGTCCTGCGCCTTGTGGCAGCGGGTCCGGAAGTGGCAGCCCGAGGGCGGGTTGATCGGACTGGGCACATCGCCCGTCAACCGGATACGTTCGCGCCGACCCCCGTCCGGCCCGACCGCGCCGGGCACCGCCGACAACAGGGCGTGCGTGTACGGGTGATGCGCGTTCTCGTACAGCGCGCCGCGTTCCGCGCTCTCCACCACCCGGCCCAGGTACATCACCACGACCCGGTCGCAGAAGTGCCGGACCACGGCCAGGTCGTGCGCGATGAACACGAACGCGATGCCCAGATCGCGCCGCAGGTCCGCGAGCAGGTTGATCACCTGCGCCTGGATGGACACGTCCAGCGCGGACACCGGCTCGTCGGCCACGATCAGCTTGGGCCCGGCGGCCAACGCCCGGGCGATCCCGATGCGTTGCCGCTGTCCGCCGGAGAACTCGTGCGGAAAGCGGTTGTAGTGCTCGGGGTTCAGGCCGACGGTGTCGAGAAGTTCCTGAACCCGCTTGCGCCGACCGCCGGGTGGGTCGATGTTGTTGACGTCCAGCGGGGCACGCAGGATGCCGCCGATGGTGTGCCGGGGGTTCAGCGACGAGTACGGGTCCTGGAACACCATCTGGATCTGCGCCCGGATCGGCGCGAGTTCGCGGCGCGAGGCATGGGTGATGTCCTGGCCCCGGTACCGAATCGTGCCCGCGCTCGGTTCGAGCAGGCGGGTGATCAGCCGCCCGGTGGTCGACTTGCCGCAGCCCGACTCGCCTACCAGTCCGATGCTCTCCCCGGCCTCGACCGTGAGGTCGATGCCGTCCACCGCGCGGACGGCTCCGACTCGGCGGCGGAGCAGACTGCGTGGCCCGGGGAAGTGTTTGGTCAGTCCCGCCACTTCGAGCAGCGGCGCCTCGGATGTGCTCATACGTTCTTCCCGCCTTCTCGCGCGTCGGGCACCTGCGCCCGCTCCTGCTCTCGTTCCGCGGACCCGACCCCCGCCGCCGCTACCGCCACCGACCCGGCCCCCACCGCTACGGGCACCGCATCCAGGTGACAGGCGGCCGCATGTCCGCTGTCGCCCTCCCCCACGAGCACCGGCGCCTGGGTGCGGCACGGCGATCCGGCCCCCGCGATCACCTGGGCGCAGCGCGGGTGGAAGGCGCAGCCGGGCGGCGGCGCGAGCAGGCTGGGCGGTGCGCCGGGCACCGGTCGCAGCGGGCGGTCCAGCGGGTCGGACAGCCGCGGTACCGACGCGAGCAGACCCCGGGTGTACGGATGCTTCGGGGTCTCCAACACCTCCGCCGCCGGGCCGAGTTCGACCGCCCGGCCGGCGTACATCACCAGCACCTCGTCGGCGACGTCGGCGACCACGCCGAGGTCGTGCGTGACCAGGATGATCGCGGTGCCCAGTTGCGCCTGGAGTTCGCCGAGCAGGTCGAGGATCTGGGCCTGGACGGTGACGTCGAGCGCGGTGGTGGGCTCGTCGGCGATCAGCAGGTCGGGTTCGCACACCAGTGCCATGGCGATCATCGCGCGCTGGCGCATACCCCCGGAGAACAGGTGCGGATACTCCCGGGCCCGTCGGGCGGCCTGGGGGATGCCGACCCGGTCCAGCATCTCGATCGCCCGGTCGAGCGCCTCGCGGCGGCCGGCACCGGTGTGGCGCCGGTAGGTCTCCACGATCTGCGCGCCCACCGTGTAGTAGGGGGAGAGCGCGGTGAGCGGGTCCTGGAAGACCATCGACACACGTTGTCCGCGCAGGTCCCGCAGGGTGCGTTCGGACGCGCCGACCAGTTCGGTGCCGTCCAGGACGGCGCTGCCCTCGACGGTGGTGCGGGCGGGGTTGTGCAGGCCCAGGAGGGTGAGGTTGGTGACGCTCTTGCCCGAGCCGGACTCGCCGACGATGCCGAGGGTACGGCCGCGTTCGACGTCGAAGGAGACACCGTCGACGGCCTTGACCACGCCGCCCTCGGTGGCGAAGCGGACCCGCAGGTCGCGGACCGCAAGCAGCGGAGAGGTCATCACACACGCACCCGGGGGTCGATGACGGCGTACACGGCGTCCACCGCGACGTTGGCGAGCACCATGGCGGTGGCGGCGATCAGCACCACTCCGGTGATCATCGGCAGGTCGGAGTTGGCGACCGCGTTGACGGCGAGCTTGCCGATGCCGGGGATGTTGAAGGTGGTCTCGGTGACCACCGCGCCGCCGAGCAGCACGCCCAGTTCGATGCCGTACACGGTCACCACCGGGGTGATCGCGCCGCGCCACGCGTGTTTCAGGTAGACCTGACGCGAGGTCAATCCCTTCGCCCGCACGGTGCGTACGTGGTCCTCGCCGAGCGCGTCGATCATCGACGCGCGGGTCAGTCGGGCGTACACCGCGGCCTGGACGCAGGCCAGCGTCAGCCACGGCAGCAACAACCCGCCCATCCAGCCGCCGGGATCACCGGTGAACGGCAGGTATTCGGGTTTGGGCAACCAGCGCAGTTGGTCGACCAACACGTAGCGGGCGATCACGCCGAGGAACTGGATCGTCACCGACGCGCCGATCAGCGACAGCGCCATGGTGGACTTGTCCAGCCAGGTGCCGCGCCGCAGCGCCGCGAGCATGCCGATCATGACGCCGACGCCGAGGAAGATCACCGAGGCGCCGAGCGCCAGCGAGAGGGTGGCCGGGAAACGGTCGAGCAGGGTGTCGAGGACCGGCTCGTGGTTGACGAACGAGTAGCCCAGGCACGGCGCGGAGCAGTGCGAGGCGCCGAAGTCGCGGCCGGCGAAGACGCCGACGATGTAGTGCCAGTACTGCATCGGCACGGACTCGTCCAGGCCGAGGTCGCGGCGGATCAGCGCCAGCGTCTCTGGGGTGCAGGTCTTGCCGCAGGACAACCGTGCCGGATCGTCCGGCATCGCGAAGAACAGGAAGAAGGTGACGGTGAAGACGACGAACAGGATCAGCGCCGCGCCGAGCAGTCGCTGCACCAGGAATCGGAACATGGGGATGGGGCCCTCACTGGAGGTCGGACCTGGGAGTGGCCGGGCGGCCCGGCGGCGCGGGCGCCGCGGACGGGAAGGGGGAAACCCTCCCGCCCGCGGCGCCGGCCGGAGCCGGGGCCGCCTCGCCCGGGGCTACTTGACCCAGACGTCGATCGGGTAGGTCGAGCCGATGAAGCCGACCCGCACGCCGCCCAGGCCGGGGCCGTACAGGGTCAGTTGGCGCCGGTAGACGAACGGCACCACGGGGGCGTCGGCCATGATCTTCTTCTCCAGGTTCGACCACTCCTTGCCCGCGGCGACCACGTCCGACATCGCGGTGATCCGGTCCATCTCGGTGCTCATCGCCGGGTTGTTGTACAGGCTGTACACGGAGCCGTCGTCCATGATCTTGCGGCCGTCGAACTTGGCCGGGAGCACGGTCGCCGCGCTCGGCCAGTCGGCGCCCCAACCGGCCCAGTACAGGTCGTACTTGTTGTCCATCCGGCCGATCTCGGTGTAGTAGCTCTTGTCGTTGATCGGCTGCGGGACCACCTTGAAGCCGGCCTGCTGGAGGGCTTGGACGATGGTCACCGAGACCTGCTCCCACATGGGGGTCTGGTTGTACGCGTAGGTGATGGTGGGGTTGGGCGTGCCGGCTTCGGCGAGCAGCTGCTTGGCCTTGTTCACATCACCCGTGGGCGGTACACCCGCCAGGTCGTACGACTCGAAGCCGAGCACCGTCGGGCCCATCAGCGTGGTGGCGAACTCGCCGTAGGCGGGGCCACCGAGGATCTGTCGCACCTGCTCCTTGGGGAACGCCGCGATCAGCGCCTGGCGCACCTTCGGGTTGGTCAGGCGCCGGTTGTTCATCTCGAAGTACTCGGTGTACGGGGTCGCCGCGTCCGCCGTGCGGGCCTTCAACTCCGGTGTGGTGAGCACCTGTTGGGCCACCTCGCGGCCGACCGCGACACGGAACGTCATCGCGCTGCGGTCGTTGCCGTTCGCCGCGATCAGCCGCTCGTTGATCTGCTGGTTGGACGCGCCGAACTCGAACTTCCACTGGTCGGGGTAGGCGTGCCGGACCGCGTCGGTGTTCGGGTCCCAGTGCTCGTTGCGCACCATGGTCATGGACTTGTCGATCTCGCGGCCGGAGATCTTGTAGGGGCCGCTGGAGAACGGGTGCTTGTCGTACTCGAGTTTGGTGTCCTTGGCGCGCGGCACCGGGGTGCTGGTGTGCATCGCCACCGCGAACGGGAAGTCGCCGCGCGGCGCGGGCAGCGCGAAGGTGACGGTGCGCGCGTCGGGGGTCTTGATCGCGTCCAACTCGCGGCCCCCGTACGGGCCGTCGTAGACCGAACGGAAGTCGGTGTTGCCGACCAGCCATTCCTGGATCCAGGTCGGGCCGCCGGTGATCTCCTTGGCGAAGGAGCGCTCGATGCCGTACTTGACGTCCTGCGCGGTGATCGGCGACCCGTCCTCGTACTTGAGCCCGTCCTTGAGGGTGAAGGTCCAGGTCTTGCCGCCGTCGGGGCTGGTGCCGGTGTCGGTGGCCAGGTCGCCGACCAGCGTGGTGTGGTCGCCCTCCTGCTTGTACGTGGTGAGCTGACGCGAGATCAGCAGTTCGGCGGTCTGCTCGTGCGAGACGTAGACGCGCGCCGGGTCGAGGTGGTTGAAGTCGGCGCGCTCCAAAACCGTGGCGGTGCCGCCGGGCTTGGCGCCGGGGAGTTCCTTGGCCGGACCCTTCGACTCGGCGGCGGCGCCGATCGACACCGCGCGGACCTGGGCCTTGGGAGCGGCGCCCTTGCCGGGCCCTCCGCCGTCGGAGCTGCCGCCGCCGCTGGAACACGCGGCCGCGCCGAGGGCGAGGACCAGCGTGACGAGCGTGGCTCTGGTGGTACCGGTGCGCAGGGTCATGGTTCCTTCCGAGGGTTTGCCGTGCTGGTGCGGTATCGCGAGGAGCGCGGTGGTCAACGGTCGCTCTTCGGGTCGAGCGCGTCGCGGACCGAGTCGCCGAGCAGGTTGAAGGCGACGACGAACACGAGCATCGAGATGCCCGGCACACACATGTAGGTGATGTCGGTCTTGTAGACCTCGGCGCCCTTGAGCAACATCCGCCCCCAGTCGGGGGTGGGCTCGACCATGCCCACGCCGAGGTAGGACAGCGCCGCCTCGGTGGTCACGTAGGACGGCACCGCCATCGAGGCGCTGACCAGGATCGGGGTGACCAGGTTGGGCAGCAGTTCGCGCAGCACCACGCGGCCGGGCGAGGCCCCGATCACCCGGGCGGCCTCGACGTATTCGCGGTTGCGCAGGGACAACACCTGACCGCGCAGCAGGCGGGCCACCGATGCCCAACCGAACGCGGCGAGCACGGCGATGATCACCCCCGCCCGCAGGACCGAGGACATCTGTTCGCCGGGTTCGGTGAGCAGCGAGGTGACCACCGGCGTGAAGGCGATGAAGAACAACGTCGAGGGGAAGCTGAGCATCACGTCGATCACCCGGCCGACGACGAAGTCGGTGCCGCCGCCCAGGTATCCGGCGGTCACCCCGACCAGCACCCCGAGCACGGTGACCACCACGACCACGGCGAGCGAGATGAGCAGCGAGGTGCGGATGCCGTACAGGAGTTGGGTGAGCACGTCCCGGCCGAGGCCGGGTTCGAGACCGAGCCAGAAGTCACCGGAGATGCCGCCGTTGGGGGCGATCGGGAAGCCGAACTCGTTGAGCAGGCCGGGGCGGTTCTGGCCGTAGGTGGTGTACGGGTCCTTGCCGTAGAGCTTGGCGAACAGCGGTGCGCCGAGGCCCGCGACGACGAAGACGGCGACGACGCAGGCGGCGGCGATCCCGGTGCGGTCGCGCCGGAAGCGTCGCCAGGCGAGTTGCGAGGGGCGCAGCCCGGCGGGGGCCGGTCGGGTGATGGGCGGATCCTCCTCGACCGGCGGATCCGTGGGGGGCGCGAGGGTGGTCATGTTTGGCGAGCCTCTCGGGAGGCGGCGGGGTGGGTGGTGGTGGGGAACTCTGCCCACGGGTGATCCAGGGGTCAAGGTTTAGGCCGTGTCACATTTGAGGTGCGACATTGTATTTACCTTTCCTTTACCTTCCACCTGCGGCTTTACCCTCGCGGCCATTTTTTGGCCGCCTCCGACGGAGGGCTGGCGCAACACTGGAGCCATGTGACATTGTACTGAGGTGACCGGAGCGGAGCCCTGCGACAACGACGTCGCACGAGCCGACATGGACCGGCACCGGCGCCGCACCCCCGGCCCCGGCGCCCGGGTGCCGGTCGTTCGCCTCGCCGACGACCGGCTCCCGCCCTCCTCCGTCACCCGCCCCTCGGCCCGCGCCGGGCCCGCGCGAATGCTCGCCGAGGGCGCCCGGGGGCCGCCTCCGCAGTGCGCGCCACCATCCGATTCGCCTCACCCGTCAAGGAGTTCCCATGTCCGCACCGACCACCACCGACCGCACCCTGCACCCCTGGCGCGGCCTCATGGTCGCCACCACGCTGCCGCTGCGGGCCGACCTGAGCATCGACTACGACGCGTTCGCCGAGCACCTGCGCGAGCTGGTCGAGGCGGGCTGCGACGGCGTGGTGCCCAACGGATCCCTGGGCGAGTACCAGACCCTCACCCCGGAGGAACGCGCCCGCGTGGTCGAGGTCGCGATCGAGGCCATCGGCGGCGACCGGGTGATGCCCGGAGTCGCCGCGTACGGCTCCACCGAGGCGCGCCGCTGGACCGAACAGGCCGCCGAGGCCGGCGCCCGCGCGGTCATGCTGCTGCCGCCCAACGCCTACCGCGCCGACGACGCCGAGGTGCACGCGCACTACGCCGACGTGGCCGCCGTCGGCCTGCCGATCGTCGCCTACAACAACCCGTTCGACACCCGGGTCGACCTGTCCCCCGAACTGCTCGCCAAGCTGCACGCCGACGGCCACATCGTCGGCGTCAAGGAGTTCAGCGGCGACACCCGACGCGCCTACCGGATCGCCGAACTCGCCCCCGACCTCGACCTGTTGGCCGGTGCCGACGATGTGCTCCTGGAGCTGGCCGTCGGCGGCGCCAAGGGCTGGATCGGCGGCTTCTCCAACGTGTTGCCGACCGCCTGCGCCGAGCTGTACCACGCCACGCGCGCCGGCGACCTGGTCCGCGCCCGCGAGCTGTACGACATCCTGCACCCGCTGCTGCGTTGGGACACCCGCACCGAGTTCGTCCAGGCGATCAAGCTCTCGATGGATGTGGTCGGCAAGCCCGGCGGCCCCTGCCGTCCTCCGCGCCGCCCGCTCTCCGCCGAGGCCCAGGACACCGTGCGCCGAGCCACCGAACGCGCCGTCGCCGCCGGGCTGAGCTGACCGACCCACCGGCCCTCGACGGGCCGGCCCCCACCCGCCTCCGGCCCGCGACGCCACTCTCGCCCACCCCGGGCACCGCTCCGAGCCACACCCGTCGCGGGCCGCCGACCGGCCGCACCGACGCCGACCACCCCCGCCGTTCCCTTCCCGAAGGGCTTGCCATCGTGACCACCACCGCACCGCCCGTCCGCAGCCACGACCCCGCCGCCCCCGACACGCAGGTCGCCGAGGCGCCGGCCGTCGCGCCCGCCGACGTGCGTCGGGCCGCCGAGCGGGCCCGGATCGCCCAGCGGGCCTGGCTCGACGCCGGCGCCGGCGCCCGCTGCACCGCGCTAGACGCCGCCGCCGACCGGATCGCCGCCGCAGCCGGCGACCTCGCCGACCTGATCGTGCGCGAGGTCGGCAAGCCGATCGCCGAGGCCCGCGGCGAGGTCGCCCGCGCCGTCGCCATCCTGCGCCACAACGCCCAGCAGGCCTACGACCCGGTCGGCACGGTGCACGAACCCGCCGCCGGCCCCGGCCTGTTGCTCACCCGCCGCCGCCCGCACGGCGTGGCCGGGCTGATCACGCCGTGGAACTTCCCGCTGGCCATCCCACTCTGGAAGGCCGCGCCCGCGCTCGCCACGGGCAACGCCGTCCTGCTCAAGCCCGCCCCGCAGGCCCTGGGCTGCGCGCTGCGCCTGGCCGAACTGCTGGCCGAGGTGCTGCCCGCCGACGTGTTCACCGTGCTGCCCGGCGAGGCGGCCACCGGCGCGGCCGTGGTCGAGACCGCCGACGTGGTCTCCTTCACCGGCTCCACCGCCGTGGGGCAGGAGGTGGTCCGCGCCGCCACCGCCCGGGGCATCCCGGTACAGGCCGAGTTGGGCGGCTGCAACGCCGCGCTGGTGCTCCCGGACGCCGACGTGCGCACCACCGCCGGTCAACTGATCGCCGCCGCGTTCGGCTACGCGGGCCAAAAGTGCACCGCCACCGGCCGGATCATCGTGGTCGGCGACCCCGAGCCGCTGCGCGCGGCCCTGACCACCGCCGCGCGCGCCCTGACCGTGGGCGACCCCCGCGACGCAGCCACGGTGTGCGGACCGGTGATCGGCGAGGCGGCCCGCGACCGGGTACGCACCGCGATCGACGCCGCGACCGGCGCCGGCGCCCGGGTCCTGGCCACGAGCGAGACCCCCGACGGCCCGGGCTGGTACACCGCCCCGACCATCCTGGAGCGGGTCCCCGCCGGCCACCCGATCCTGCGCGAGGAGGTCTTCGGCCCGGTCGCCGTCCTGCAGACCGCCGCCGACCTCACCGAGGCCCTGGAACTGGCCCGCGACGTGCCGCACGGCCTGGTCACGTCCGTACACACCCGCGACCTCGACGCCGCGCTGACCGTGGTCGACCGGATCGACACCGGCCTGGTCAAGGTCAACGCGCCGACCACGGGCGTCGACTTCCACATGCCCTTCGGCGGCACCAAGGCATCCAGCCACGGCCCCCGCGAACAGGGCCGCGCCGCCGCCGACTTCTACACCTCGGTACGCACCGTGAGCCTGCTCCCGGCGGACCCCACCGGCACGCCGTAGCCGCGCGGCCGACCCACGGCCGACCCACGGCCGGACCCGCCGGGGCGCCCGGTCGGCGCACCGGCGCACAAAGAGATCACGACGGAAAGGAGGCTTTGGGCGCGGTGGCGGCTACGCTGTGCCATTGCACATCGTACAAAGGCCGGATCGTATCCGGTCCCGAGGAGGGACACACCAGATGAGCGCGGACGCCGAAGTATCGAGCGGGCACGTCCTCGGGAACGGCGCCGGGGACACCCCGGGCTCGCTGAACCTGCCGTCCGTGCGGGAACACCGCAGTCTGCGCGATCAGGTCACACACGCGCTGCGTGCCGCCCTGATCGCCGGCGAGCTGCGCCCCGACGTCGTCTACTCGGCACCGAGCCTGGCCGCCCAGTTCCGCGTCTCGGCCACCCCCGTACGCGAGGCGATGCTCGACCTCGTGAAGGAGGGTCTGGTCGAGGTGGTCCGCAACAAGGGCTTCCGGGTGACCGCGCTGTCCGGCCGCGACCTCGACGAATACACCGAGATCCGGGCGCTGATCGAGATCCCGGTGATCGAACGCCTCGCCGAGACCGCCGACCACGCGGCCCTGGAGGCACTGCGCCCGGTGGCCGCCGCCATCGTGGCCGCCGCCGAACGCCGCGACCTGATCGGATATCTCGAATCCGACCGCCAGTTCCACCTCGGCCTGCTCGAACTCGGCGGCAATCGCCGCCTGGTCGAGGTGGTCGGCGACCTGCGCAAGCGCTCGCGCCTGTACGGCCTCACCCAACTCGCCGAACGCGGCGCGCTGGTCGCCTCGGCCCGCGAACACGAGGAAATCCTCGACCTGTTGCTCGCCGGAGACGCGGCCGGCGTACGCCGCGCGATGAGCGAACACCTGGGCCACATCCGCTCGCTCTGGTCCGACCGGGCGCGCGAGTCCACACCGGAAGACTAGGGCGAACTCCCCCATGAACCACCGATACACGATCACCGACCACGTGTTCCCGCTGCCGCTGGACCACCACGATCCGACCGGCCCCCGGATCGACGTCTTCGCCCGCGAGGTCGTCGATCCCGCCCGCGCCCACGAGAAGCTCCCCTGGCTGCTCTACCTCCAGGGCGGCCCGGGCGGCAAGTCGCCGCGGCCGATCTCCGGCTCTCCCGGCTGGCTGCGGCACGCCACCAGGACCCACCGCGTGTTGCTCCTGGACCAGCGCGGCACCGGACGCAGCGCCCCGGTGACCGCCCGGGCCGCCGCCCGGTTCCGCTCAGCCGACGAACTGGCCGCCCACCTCGCGCACTTCCGCGCCGACTCGATCGTCGCCGACGCCGAGGCGATCCGCCGTGCGTTGTGCGACGACGAGCCCTGGGAGACGCTCGGTCAGAGCTACGGCGGGTTCATCACGCTCAGCTACCTGTCGCTGGCCCCGGAGGGACTGCGCCGCTGTCACATCACCGGCGGCCTGCCCGGCCTGTCCGCCACGGCCGACGACGTGTACGCGCTGACCTACCCGCGCATCCGGGACAAGAACGCCGAGTTCCGCGAGCGCTACCCGGACGACGTGGCCCGGCTGCGCCGGATCGCCGACGCGGTCGCCGGCGGTGGCGTACGACTGCCCGACGGCGATGTGCTGACGGTGCGTCG
Organism: Embleya sp. NPDC059237; assembly: GCF_042754105.1. Lineage (NCBI taxonomy): Bacteria > Bacillati > Actinomycetota > Actinomycetes > Kitasatosporales > Streptomycetaceae > Embleya > Embleya sp. NPDC059237. The sequence continues at coordinate 14,589 of NZ_JBHZAE010000023.1, forward strand.
ACTGCGCGCCCTGGGCCAGGTGTTCGGCATGGGGGACGGCTTCGAGCGGGTGCACTGGCTGCTCGACGAGGCCCTGGACCCCACGACCGGCGAACTCTCCGACACCTTCCTGCGCCAGGTGGCCACGCTGACCGGGTTCGTCGACAACCCGCTGTACGCGGTGCTCCAGGAGTCCATATACGCCCAGGGCGCGGGCGCCACCGGATGGGCCGCCGAGCGGACCCACACCGCGCTGGCGGACTTCGCCGACGACGCGGACCCGCTGCTGCTCACCGGCGAGACCATCCACCCCTGGATGTTCGACGAGATCGCCGGCCTGCGCCCGTTCGCCGAGGCCGCCCACCTGCTCGCCGAACGCGTCGACTGGGCGCCGCTGTACGACCCGGCGCGGCTGGCCGCCAACCGGGTCCCGGTCGCGGCGATCGTCTACCACGACGACATGTACGTCGACGCCGGCCTGTCCCTGCGCACCGCCCGCGAGGTCGGCGCGGTCCGGACCTGGGTCACCAACGAGTGGGAGCACGACGGCGTCACCGCCTCCGGCGACGCGGTCCTGTCCCGCCTGATGGACATGACGGCCGGCGTGGTCTGAGCCCGCCCGCCCCACCCCGAACCCGAGTCGTGCCGCGTCCGCGCGCCACGACTCGATCGTGTCCGGAGGCGGTCACACGGACCGGAACAGGCGCGTGGAGTCGGGCGTGGTCGCCACGACGCGGGACAACACCTCGCGCGTGGTCGCCACCTCCTCGGCACCGAGCCGTTCGGCCAGGCGGCGTTCGAAGTCGGCGTGGAACGCCCGGACCCGATCGAGCAGTTCCCGGCCCTGCGGGGACAGGTACAGCCGCTTGGCCCGACCGTCGGCCGGGTCGGGCCGCCGTTCCACGTATCCAGCCGCCACCATGTCGTCGACGATCTTCGCCGCCCCCTGCGCGGTGATCCCGAGCCGGTCGCCGAGTTGGCTCGTGGTGACCGCCGCCACGTCCAGGGTGCGCAGCACGAAGCCGTACGACGCGCCCACGACGGTCGCGCCGTTGGCGGTCAGGTGCGCGTGCAGTTCCTGGACGAACGACTCGTAGGCGTGCCCGAGCAACAATCCGAAATCCATTGACGACCTCTCCCGCATATGTTCAACTCTGGTTACACACCTTGGTTGTCAACCTCGGTTGAACACTCAAGATGCTCACCATAGCCGTTGATATCACCCGGAGGAACCACCATGCCGCTCGTCAAAGCCGCCGACGCCCCCGTCTTCGACAACGACCACGCCACCTTCGTAGGGTTGGCCGCCCCCAGCCGGGGCTCCGGCGAGAACTCGGCCTGGCGGGTAATCCTCAAGCCCGGCGCGGCGGGTCCGCCGCACGCCCTGTCCCGGGAGGAGATCTTCGTGGCGCTCTCCGGCCGGGCCGTCGTCACGATGGACGGCGACACCCTCGACCTCGGACCCGGCGACGCGCTGATCGTCCCGGCCGAGACGCTGTTCACCCTCGCCAATCCCGGCCCGGACCCGTTCGAGGCGGTGGCGATCCTCCCGGTAGGCGGCCTGGGCCTGCTCGCCGGCCAGGAGCCGTTCACCCCGCCGTGGGCCGCCTGACCCGCCGCGCGCACCCGCGCCTCACGCCGGCGGCACGAGCAGCGTGTTCACGATCCGGCGGACCCGGCCCGGCGCGTCCGCGTCGCCCAGGCGCAGCGCGGTGTTGGCCGCGGTGAGCACCGCGTCGATCTGGAACGCCGCCAGGTCGGCGTCGGGGTCCACGATCTCACCGGCCTCGACGGCCTGGCGCACCTCTCCGGCGAGCAGGGCCAACCAGCCGCGGTGGTGTTGCAGCAGTTCGTCCCGGATCGGGCCGGGCCGGCTGTCGAAGTCGGGGAGGTTGGCGGCCCAGAAGCAGCCGCCCGCAAACAGCGGCGTCTCGGCGTAGCCGATCCAGTGCTCGATCAGCGCCCGCAGTCGCGCGGCGCCGCGCGGGGCGGCGGAGGCGGGACGCACGACCGCGTCGAGGAAGGCGGCGTGCGCCCAGGCCGCGGCGGCGAGCTGCAACTTCTCCTTGGTGCCGAACAGCGTGGCGATGCCGCTCTTGCTCAGCCCCAGGTCACCGGCCAGGCGACCGATGCTGAGACCGTTCAGCCCCTCCATGGAGGCCACGTCGACGGCGTGCCGCGCGATCACCTGCCGAGCCCGAGCACCGCGCAACAGCCGCCGATCGGTCGTCCCGGACGCGACCGGATCCACCGGCTCCATCGGGTCGACACGATCGACCGGATCGTCGGCATCGACCGGATCGCGGGCCGGCCCGGCTGCCGAATCGGGACGTGTCGGACTCATACCTCCATCGTCCCACGCGCCTTCCCGATCCATACGAACGCTCGTATGGGGAGGGATCCGCCCCGGTCGCCCGCCGACCGGGCGACCGGGGCGACCGCGCCCGGCCGCTCGGCGTCAGTGCTGCGTCAGCACGCACACCGTGTCGAGGCCGAGCACGTGGTTGAGCCGGCCGAACGCCAGCCAGGAGCCGATCGCCATGCTCAGTTCGACGATCTCGGCCTGGCTGTACAGCGCGGACATCCGGGCCCAGAACTCGTCGTCCAGGTTGTGGTGGTCCTCCGCGTAACGCTCGGCGTACTCCGCGGCCAGCCGGGTGCGGTCGTCGAAGACCTCGGTGGTGCGCCATTGCGCAACCGCCTCGTCGAAGCCGTCCTCGACCTTCTCCCCGTCCCGTTCTGTGCGCCAGTCCAGGCAGAACACACAGCCGTTGATCTGCGCGATCCGCAACCGCGCGGCCTCGAACTCACGCAGTCCGAGCGTGCTGTGGTCGTAGACCTTCATCGAGAAGGTCGAGGCGGCGATGCCGATCTCCGGCACCATCTCGCCCCAGACGTAGGCGATCGGGTCCTTGTCCTCGGGGATGTCGATCCTCATGCGTGTTTCCTTCCCAGTTTGCCCACGGCCGGCCGAAGGGGAATGTCGAGTGCGTCGTAGAGCCCGGGTTCGGCGGCCACGAGCCAGTCGATGGCGCCCACCAGGCGCCCGACGGCGGTGGCGTTGCCGCCGGCGGATCGGTTCTCGCCCTCGTCCGTGGCCTCCACCGTGACCTCGATCCGCGGCCGGCCCTCGATCACCACGCGGTGCGCCCCGGCCCCGTCGGGCGGCGTCGGCCAGTCGGGCGCGCAGGACGGGTGGATCCGGGTGACGTGTTCGATGACGATGCGCGGTTCGCCCTCGACGATACCCTGCACCTCGAACCGCACCGCGCCCTGTGTGCCCGCCGCGAACTCGCCCATCGTCGAGGTCCGCACCGTGCTCTCCAGCGCCCGACGGTCCATCGTCTCGCGGATCTCCTCCAGTTCCACCCCGAGCGCCCGGGCCATCAGCCGGATCTGCCCGCCCCACACCATGGTCGGCATCTCCGGCCACAACATCGGCGCGCCGTAGTCCATGGGTTGGCCCATGCCGACCAGGTTGCGGACCGAGTCCTCCTGGTCGTAGGTGGAGTAGTCGAAGATCTCCTGGCAGCGGATCGCGTCGACCGTGGTGCCCAATCCGCTGATCAGCAGCGGCAGTACGTCGTTGCCCCACCCCGGGTCGACGCCCGAGACGAACAACGAACCGCCGCCCGCCGCGATCGCCGCCAGCACCGGATCGCGCAGCTCCGCCGGGGCGTTGGTCGGATCGTAGAGCGCGTACAGGGCGGGGGTGACCACCACCGCGCCGGCCTCGATCGCCCGCACGATGTCGGCCAGCGCCTCGTCGGGGCGGATATCGCCCGACGCCGCGTACACCACTGCCCCAGGCCCGGCGGCCAGCACCGCGTCGATGTCGTCGGTCGCCGCGACCCCCAGCGTCCCGTCGAGTCCGGCGAGTTCGCCCGCGTCGCGGCCGACCTTGTCCGGGTTGTGCACGAGCACCGCCGCGAGGTCGAGCGCCGGGTGGGCCGCGACGGCTCGAATGGCCGCGCGACCGACGTTGCCGGTACCCCAGACAACCGTGGAAATCATGCGCTGGAGGGTAGCGACGGGTGCCGGCGGTTCCTAGGGCCATGCCCGGAAAACCTGACCGGTTGGGGCAGTTGCGCCACAACCGGGTCGATCGGCGGGCGTGGCGCGGGCTCGGGGCGACCGGTGTCCTGTCGCAATGAAGGCGGGCCGGCGGAACTCTGCGGCTGTTGCGCCAAACGACTACGGTCCGCCCTCGAATGGCGGCCCATCTCCGGCCATACCGACGAATCTGGTCCATGTCGGGCACACCCGACAGGATCTGGCCGACTACGTTGCATGGATGGATGGTGTGGTGGGCAGCATCCGGAAGGCTCTCACTGCCGTACACGCCAACGGCATCGCGTTCGGGGATCTGCACCCCGGCAACGTCGTCATCCGCCCGGACGGCTCGGCCGCCTTGATCGACTTCGAGTATGCCTCAGCCCTTGATGAACCGGCCGCCCCACGCCCTGGCGCAACCGGCTTCACCCCGCCTGCCCACCTCACTGGCGCCGAGGCCGACCTGCACACGCTGGGGATGCTCAGGCTCTGGATGCTGATGCCGATGACCGAGCTGCGGGAGCGGCATCCAGGCAAGGCCACCACCATGGTGCGACCGGTCATCGACCGGTACCCGTTTCCCGCCGAAGAACCAGTGCCCGCCCCCGACCTTGACGAGAACGTCGTACGAGCCTTGTTCGGCATTCCCGACCATGACGCGGGTTGGCTGGACGGCCTCGCCGCCCACCCGGACTGGCCGGCGCTGCGTCGGGCCCTGACAGCCGGTGTACTCTCCGCCGCGACCCCCGAACGCACCGACCGGCTGTTCCCGGGCTCCCCCGAGATGTTCACGTATGGCGGGCACACGCCGGCGCACGGGGCTGCGGGTGTACTGGGCGCCCTCCACCGAATCGGCGAACCCGTCCCGGAGACATACACCGATTGGTTGCTCACGGCGGCACGGAGCGCCGACGCGAACGCCGGCGGGGGGCTCTTCCACGGCCTGCACGGCGCCGCCTCCGTGCCGGCGGACCTCGGCCGCCGCGAGGAAGCCCTCGAACCGGCCGACCGTGCCGCCGAACCGCCTCCATCGGCGAGGGGACTGGCCACCGGAGCGGCCGGGGTGGGGCTCGTCCACCTCAAACTGGGCAACCTCACAGCGGCACTTCGCATCGGTGCGCGCCTGGCCGACGAACCGGCAGACCCACCGGACGAGGCCGGACTGCTCCTCGGCATGAGCGGCCCGGCACTCCTGCACCTCGCGCTCCACCAAGCCACGGGCGACACCCAATGGCTCCGCGCTTCCCGCGCCGCCCTTGCCCAGGACATGTCACGATGCGTGACCCGACCGGACGGAACCGTCCAGGTGCAGCGATCGGGCAATCGCTACCTCGTCTACCTGGGTATGGGGCAGCGCCGGTATCGCCACGGTTGCCCACGCCTACCTCGCGGCGGCCGACGAGGACGACCCCGAAATCACCGCCTTTGTCGCCGGTACCCGGCCGGCCTGCACGAACTTGTTCGTCCGGGAAGCAGGCCTGCTGCAAGGGCGGGCCGGGCCGGCGGTCGCACTCACCGCGCTCGGCGCACCACGCGCTGCGGTCACCGCCCAGGCCGCCCGGTTGGCCTGGCACGGCATCCACGACTCGGGCAAACTCCTGATCCCCGGCGCCCACATGCTGCGGTTCTCCGCTGATCCGGCCACCGGCGCCGCCGATGTCCTGCCGGCCCTGCACGCCGCGCCGACCGACGCCCCGGTCTCCCTGTTGTCCCTGCTCGCTTCGGACTGAAGGGGCGCCGTCGAATCGCTGCTGGTCAGACTTCACTGCATGGAGCCGGCGATGTGAACCGTTCCGGATGGTTCAGAACGACTGGGATTGGCTCACCAGCAGCGGGACAGGTCACGCGGGCTCGGGCCGACCGGGTGGCGGCGCCGGCGTCGCCACATGCGGAACTTACGGGATGTGACGGTCTGTTCACGCGTAGTATGTACCGCGTGGTTGGTGAATGCGGGTCCGTGCCGTTGCGAATCGTGATCGTCGACGATCATCCGCTGTTCCGCGCAGGCCTGCGGGCGGCCCTGGAGAGCGCCGGTGACATCGTCGTGATCGCCGAGGTGGAGACCGCCGCCGCGGTGATCCCGGCGGTCGCCGAACATCGGCCCGACCTGGTCGTGATGGACCTCAACCTGCCCGACGGTTCGGGCATCGAGGCCACCCGCGCCCTGGTCGCCGACACGCCGGTGCCGGTCCTGGTGCTGACCATGTCCGACGACGACGGCAGCCTGCTCGCCGCGATACGCGCGGGCGCCGGGGGCTATCTGGTCAAGGGCGCCGCCCGGGACGAGGTGCTGCACGCCGTGCGCACCGTCGCCGCCGGCGGCGCGGTCTTCGGCGCGCAGACCGTACCCCGGCTGACCGCACTGCTCGCGGGCACCGCAGGGCGTGGCGGCGAGCGGGTCTTCCCCGAGCTGACCGACCGCGAGTGCGAGGTGCTCGACCTGCTCGCCCGCGGCCTGGACAACCGCCGCATCGCGCGCCGGCTCTTCCTCGCCGAGAAGACCGTGCGCAACCACATCACCCATATTTTCGAAAAGCTGCACGTGAGCACCCGCGCCGAGGCGGTGGCTCGGGCCCGCGACGTCGGTCTGGGCGCCGACCACCCCACCGAACCCTGAATCGGCGCCCGCCAAGGCCGCTCCCCGCTCACCCGGCCCCCGGTGTCCCGACCCACCTCGGGACCGCCTCGGGACCGGTGCCTCCCGCGCCCGGGACCACGGGAGCCGCACGCTGGGACCGGCGAACGCAGATGGCACCCACGCGTCGGATCCGCCGGGGGCGCCCCGGCTCCACTCGTCCGCGACGTCCCCCGCCGACGTCCCGTGAGGAGGCCACATGCCCATCACCGCGCTGGAGCAACGGGCGGGACCCGCCCGGGTCTACGGGGCGGGCGCCGTCAGCCTGCTGAGCTGCCTGGTCGCCCTGGTCCTGCTGATCACCCATCTCGACGACCCGCGCCTGGCCCCCAACCCCGGCCTGACCGGTGTGTTCGTCCTGCTCGGCTGCGGCTTCGCGCTGTCCGGCCTGTTCGTGCTCGCCCGTCGCTCCGCGCCCGGTCTGGGCCGCCTGCTGCTCTATACCGGAGTCGCGGTCACCGTCGGCTACGCGGTCCTGCTCGGCGCGGTGTTCGCCGACGCCGGTCCGGGGTGGTCCGCCTTCGCCATCGTGCTGTGGCTGATCGCCGACACCGTGTACCTGTTCACCATGTACGCGCTGCCCCTGTGGCTCCCCGACGGCCGACTGCCACGCTCCCGCGTCGTGCGGGTCTGGGCCGCGCTGGTCGTGGTGTGGAGCGCGGTACACGCCTACCGCGACTACGCCGGCTTCGACTGGTACGGGCTGCCCGGCTTCCTGGACCAGGGCGTGTGGGCCGACGCGGAACGGTGGCTGAACGAATGGGTCACCCCGCACCAGGATCTGATCCCGCCCCTGGTCATCGCCGTGAGCCTGACCATCATGACGGTGCGCTGGGTGCGCTCCCCCGGCCCGCACGCGGTGCGCTTCCTGCCGCTGCTGCCCTACGTGTTCTGGCTCGCCGTGGAATTCCTCGGCTACCACCTCGAACTCTCGGACTCGATCTACAACTTCCTGATCTACGGGGGCATCGTCGTGTGGCAGCTCTCCTTCGCGTACGCCTTCGCCCGGGACCGACGCCGACATCTGGACCGCTCCGTCTCCCGGGCGTTGGCCGCGTTCGCGCTGGCCGCGGTGCTCATGGGCGGATACCTGGCGATCGCCGTGCAACTGTCCGACCGCCTGCCCGGCGCCGACAGCTCCGGCGCCATCGTGGTGGCCGGCGGCGCGCTCGTCATCGGTGCGCTGCTGCGCCCGACCGTCGGCTGGGGCGCGCGCCTGGTCGATCGCTTCTACTACGGCGAACGCGCCAAGCCCTACCAGGTGGTCCGCGACCTGGCCGAACAGCTCAGTCGCGCGGTCGCTCCCGGCGCGGCCCCCGAGTTGTTGTGCCGCACCGTCGTACACACCCTCGGCCTACCCGGTGCGAGCGTCGTCGTCGACACCCGGCGCGGCGAACGCGAACTCGCCCGGCTGGGCACTCTCTCCGAGGACCGCACCGAATTCCCGCTCGCCTACGAGGGGGCCGTCATCGGCCGGTTGTCCGTACCGCCACGCGTCGGCCAGACCACGCTCGACCGGCAGGACACGGACCTGCTGCGTTTCCTCGCCGACCAGGCCGCCCCCGCCATCGCGTCGCTACGCCTGTACGAGGAGTTGCAGGAGAGCCGCGAGCGCATCGTGCTCGCCCGCGAGGAGGCCCGCCGCCGGTTGCGGCACGACCTGCACGACGGCCTCGGCCCCGCGCTGTCCGGCACCCGCCTCCAGGTCGACACCGCCCGAGCCTGCGTACCTCCCGACACCCCCGCCGCCGGCACCCTCGTGATCGCCTCGCAGGGGATCGGCGAGGCGATCACCGAACTGCGCCGGATCACCGACGGACTCGCCCCCGCCGCGCTGCTGCGCCTGGGCCTGGCCGGCGCGCTCCGCGACGCCGCACACCGCCTGGACACCGGCCGCGACGGGCACCCCCGGATCGAGATCACCTTCGACCCCGACCCGCCGCCGGAACTGGCCCCCGCCGTCGAGGTCGCGGTCTACCGGATCTGCGGCGAGGCACTGAACAACGTGGTGCGGCACGCCCGCGCCCGACGCGCCGCGCTCGCGGTCCGGATCAGCGAGACCCGGGTCACCGTCGAGATCACCGACGACGGTGTGGGCCTGCCTCCCGACCCGGCCGGCCCCGATGCCGCGGGTGGTGGGGTGGGGTTGCGCTCGATGGCCGATCGGGCCGAGGAGCTGGGCGGCACCTTCACCGCGACCCGGGACGAATACGGCACCACCGTGCGTGCGGTGATCCCGCGCCCCGGCCCACACACCCGGGACATGCCCCGGACCGGGCCGGGACCGTGATCACATGCGCCCGGGACGGCGCTGCGTGAGAGTGGAGGAGCGGTCGCAGAACAGGAGCACCGCATCCCCACCCAACCACTACGGAGGACGACATGTCGCACCATTCCCACCCGAAGGGCGAACAGCCACCCGAGCCGAATGGGATCGACAAGGGTGCCTCGTGCACTCCGCCGAACCCGAAGTGCTTCGTGCTGCCCGACCCGAGCGAACCGGACAAGCCGGGTGGTGAACACCCGTCGAAGCCGGGGAAACCGGGGAAACCGGGGAAACCAGGCAAGCCACACCGGCCGTCGGCACCGGGCAGTTCGCCCACCTCCGACCCGGGCCACCGCTACCCACCGTAGGCCCGGCACACCAGCGGAGCGCCCATCGTCGCGGATCCCGATCCACCCGGTCGGTGACATCGGGATCCGGACGTCGGGAAACAGTCGAACAGCGAGAATCTCGCCCCCATCGCGTCCGGCGATGGGGGCGAGATCATGTGGACATCCGGCGCACCGAACCGGCCGACGCCTCGAAGGCTCGGGCCGGGCCCGGCTTCGCAAGCCGATACCCGGCCCGGACGGGGCACCCCCGTCGACGCGCCGGATGCCCCGTCGTCAGGACGCCGACCGTCGATCGAGCAGGGTCGTGTCGTGGCGGCCCGCACAAAAGTCCGGGTCGTCGAGCACGTCGGCAAGCAGCCCGGCCGTGGTGTGCACGCCCGGTCCCTCCACCCTCAATTCGCCCAGCGCCCGGCGCATCCGGGCCAGCGCCTGATCCCGGTCCTGCCCCCACGTGACCACCTTGGCCAGCAGCGAGTCGTACTCCGGGCGGGCCTGCGCCCCCGGGAACGCGTGCGTGTCGACCCGGACGAACGGCCCGCCCGGCGCCCGGAATCCGGTCAGCGTGCCGGGGCACGGCGCGAAGTCGCGCGCCGGGTCCTCGGCGTTGATCCGACACTCCACCGAGGCCCCGCGCCGCTCCACCCGATCCTGGTCGAAGCCCAGCGGTTCCCCGGCGGCGATGCGCAGCTGCTCGCGGACGATGTCGATCCCGGTGACCATCTCGGTCACCGGATGTTCCACCTGGATCCGCGAGTTCACCTCGATGAACGCCGCCTCCGCGCCACGCACCAAAAACTCGAAGGTGCCGGCGCCGCGATACCCCGCGGCCCGGCACCCGGCCACCGCGTAGCCGGCCAGGCGATCGGCCAGGCCGGCGGGCAACTCCGGAGCCGGCGACTCCTCGACCAGCTTTTGATGTCGGCGCTGCACCGAACAGTCACGCTCGCCGAGATGCACCACGTTGCCGTGCCCGTCGGCCAGCACCTGGATCTCGATGTGCCGGGCGCCGTACAGGTATTGCTCCATATATACGCGGTTGTCGCCGAACGCCGCCTGAGCCGCGGCGCGGGTGGCCCGAAACGTGGGCAGCAGCGCGCCGGCGTCGCGCACCACCGCCATCCCCCGCCCGCCCCCGCCCGCGACCGCCTTGACGATCAGCGGGTAGCCGATCCGCCGCGCCACCTCGGCCGCCTCGTCGGCGGTGCCCACCGGCTCGCGCGAGCCCGGCACCACCGGCAGCCCGGCGTCGGCCATCATTTGCCGAGCGGTGGACTTGTCGCCGAGGCGGGCCATCACCTCGGCCGCCGGGCCGACGAAGACCAGCCCGTTCTCCGCGCAGATCGTGGCGAAGTCCGGGTCCTCGGACAGGAATCCGTATCCGGGATGCACGGCCTGCGCCCCGGTCAGCCGGGCGGCCTCGATCACCGCCGGAGCGTAGAGATAGCTTCGGCGCGGATCGGCCGGGCCGATGTTGATCCGCCGGTCGGCGGCCCGCGCCGCGGCCGAATCCGCGTCCACCCCCGAGTGCACCACCACGCTGGTGATGCCCATGTCCCGGCAGGTGCGCACCACGCGCAGCGCGATCTCGCCGCGGTTGGCGATCAATACGGTGTCGAACACGGTGGTTCACCCCTGCCCGTCGCAGTCGAGTTCGAAGAGCGGCTCGTCGTAGCCGACCCCGTCGCCGTTCTTGACCAGTACGGCGGTGACCCGACCGGCGCGGTCCGCCTCGATCGGGTTCATCAGCTTCATCGCCTCGATGATGGCCACCTGTTGGCCCGCCTCGACGAGGTCGCCGACCGCGACGAACGGCGGCGCGCCGGGTTCGGGCGCGGCGTAGAAGGTGCCGACCAGCGGGGCGCGGACGAGGTGTCCCTCGCTCGCCGCCGGCTCTCGCTGCGCCTCGACCGGCGCGGGCGGGACCGCCTCGGGTGCGGGCGGCGGGGCGACCGCGGCCGACCAGGTCAGCTCGATGCTCTCCCCTCCGGACCGCACCACGACGTGCGTGGGCGGTCGCGAGGCATCGTGCAACACCCGGTCGAGCGCGGCGTGCAGTGCGGCCAGGGTGGCCGCCGGGCCCTGGTGGTCGGCGCCGGTCATGCCGATTCCTCCTCGTCGGTGTCCTCGAAGCGCGCCCGGTCCGTACCGGTCGCGGTCGGCCCGGGCAGTCCGAAGCCGCGCAGTCGCCGCCGCCGTCGGCGCACCCGTTCGGCCGGATCGAGCACGGCGAGTTCGTCCAGCGTGCCCAGCACCGCGTCTCGCAGGATCAGGCTCGCGGCGGCCGGATCGGCCTGCGCGCCGCCCTCGGGCTCGGGCACCACCCCGTCCACCACGCCCAGTTCGAGCAGCGACCGGGCGTCGAGACCCAACGCGCGGGCCGCCGCCGGGCTCTCCTCCCGGGTCTTCCACAGGATCGCCGCGCAACCCTCGGGGCTGATCACCGAGTAGAGCGCGTTCGCGCCGATCAACACCCGATCGGCGACGCCGAGCGCCAGCGCCCCGCCGCTGCCGCCCTCCCCGGTGACCACCGCCACCACGGGCACCCGCAGCCCGGTGAACACCCGCAGGCAGTCCGCGATCGCCCCGGCCTGGCCCTGCTGCTCCGCCTCGATCCCCGGATGCGCCCCGGGGGTGTCGATCAGCGTCACGAGCGGCACGCCGATCTTCTCGGCGAGCCGGGCCAGCCGGATCGCCTTGCGGTAGCCGGCGGGCGAGGCCATCGCGAAATTGGCCCGCACCAGTTCGGCGGTGGTGTGCCCCTTCTGGTGGCCGAGCACCACCAGGGACCGGCCCTCCACCGTGCCGAGGCCACCGACGATCGCCGGGCAGTCCGCGCCCGCCCGATCGCCGTGCAGTTCGACGAAGGTGTCCATCCAGTACGCGAGGTGGTCGCGCGTGGTCGGCCGCCGCAGGTCCCGGGCCGCCGCGACCACCTCCGGCGCGGACCGCACGGCGAGCCGCGCGGGATCGCGCACCACCGTCGCCGGTGCGGGACGCGGCAGTTCCGCGACCCGATCGTCCCGACCGGCGCGCGGCGGCCCGGTGCGGTCGAGGTGTCCGCGCGCCGAAGCCAGCAGGACCGCGAGCGTACGGCGCAGTTCGCCGCGCGGGTGCACCGCGTCCACCAGGCCGTGCCGCAGCAGGAACTCGGCCGTCTGGAAGCCGTCCGGAAGCCGCTGCCCGATGGTCTGTTCGATCACGCGCGGGCCGGCGAACCCCATCCGCGCCCCCGGCTCGCACACCACCACGTCGGCGAGAGTGGCGAACGAGGCGGCCACCCCGCCGTAGGTCGGATCGGCGATCACCGTGACGGTGAGGATGCCGGCCTCGTCGAGCGCCGCCATCGCCGCCGCGGTCTTGGCCATCTGCATCAGCGCCAGCGCGCCCTCCTGCATCCGCGCCCCGCCCGACGAGGTGACCAGGACCAGCGGCGCCCGCCGGGCCAGCGCGGCCTCGGCGGCCATCGCCACCGCCTCCCCGGCGGCGACGCCCAGACTGCCGCCCATGAAGGCGAAGTCCATCGCGGCGACCACCACCGGATACCCGAACACCGTGCCGGCCGCCACCCGCACCGCGTCCGCGTGCCCCGTGGCCGCGCGGGCGGCGGACAACCGGTCCGGATACGGCTTCAGGTCGGCGAACGAGAGCGGGTCGTGCACCGTCTCGGCGGCGGTCAACGGCCGGGCGCTGCCCGGATCGAGCAGCGCGTCCAGGCGCCGTGCCGCACTCAGCGGCGCGTGCGTCCCACAACTCGGACACACCCCGTCGGCCCGCTCGAACCGTTTGCGGTACACGAGCGCCCGACAGCGCGGACAGGCCAGCCAGTCCGTGACCGGCGCCCCGGCGGGGTCGGCGGGATCGGAGGTTTTCGCGTTCATCGAGATCTCCCGGTGCTGGGTTCGGCGGACGGTCGGCTCGGCGGCCTCATCCCGGCCGCACGGGCGAGGTCGCGGGCTGCACGGGCGCGGACCGCTGCCCGGTGACCCGGCCCCGGGTGCGCCCACGCCGGCGGTGCTCGACGGGCGGCGCGCCGCGGGTCCAGGTACCGAGCGCCATCTCGGCGGTGATCCCCGGGCCGAATCCGGCCACGATGCCGCGCCCGCCGACACTCGGCTCACCCTCGGCGAACAGCCGGTCGAGCGCGTCGAACACCACCGCGCTGGCGATGTTCCCGTACTCGGTGAGCGTGGCCCGGCTGTGCCGGAACGCGTGTTTGTCGACGCCGAGGAATCGGCTCAGGTCGTCCAGGATGCGCGGGCCGCCGGCGTGCACGACGTAGAAGTCCAACGCCGAGGCGTCCCACGTGTGTCGGCTCACCAGATCGGCGATCACCGGCGCCAGCGGCTCCATCGTGCCCGGCACCCGCTTGTCCAACCGGAAGTGGAAACCGGTTTCCTTGACGGCGTACGAGATCCAGTCCTGGGTGTGCGGGATCAGGTAGGAGGCGTTGCGTTCCAGGCGAACCCCCGTACCACCCGAACCGCGCACCACCGCCGCCGCCACCGCGTCGCCGAACAACCCGTCGGACAACAGCGAGCCGATGTCGTCGTCGCCGGGCTGGTAGCACAGCGAGCAGAACTCGCAGGCCACGATCAGCACGTTGGCGTCGGGATAGGCGGTGGAGAAGTCGTGCGCCCGATTGATCGCCGCGCCACCGGCGGCACACCCGAGCTGGGCGATCGGCAACTGGCGCGTGTCCGAGCGCATGCCCAGTGCCTCGACCAGCCAGGCGGTCATCGAGGGCATGGTGAAGCCGGTGCACGAGACGTAGATCAGCAGATCGATGTCCCGCACGCCCAACTCCGCGTTGGCCAGCGCCTGATAGACCACGGGCGGCACCCGGCGCTTGGCCTCCCGTTCGTAGACGAGGTTGCGCGCCTCGAAACCCGGGTGCCGCAGGGTCTGTTCGAGCGGTTGCACGAGGTGTCGCCTGCGGACACCGGTGTTGCCGATCAGCCGCAGCGCCAGCGGCAGCCGCGGGTTGTCGGCATGCAGCCGGCGGGCGATGTCGATCGACTCGTCCAGCGTGACGATGTTCTCGGGGACGGCCACGGCGGGCCGGCACAGAGTACTCACGGGGTGCCTCTCTCTATCGTTCGGAACTGCGGGGCGATGTGTCCACAACCCTCGGTGCGCCCGGGTCCCGTTCACCTGAGGCCGAAGTCCCGTCCCGAGTCCCGGAACACCTCGGGACCGAACGAGGCGGTCGCACCCCTTGGAACACCCGCCGCGCCTCCCCGGACGCACACGAAGAGGACCGCACGCGCGGGGCGTGCGGTCCTTTGTGGGTATCGGTGCGGTCGGCCCGCCTACCCGGCGGTTTCCAGTCGGCGCTGCGCCGGGACCCGGGCGGGCCCGTCGACGGGCGATCCTTCCGGGTCCGGCCGGTGCGGTGCCTCGACGGCACCGTCGGGCAGCAGCGCGCCGGTGTCCTCGAAGATCACCACCCCGTTGCACAGCAGGCTCCAGCCCTGCTCGGGGTGGCTGGTGACGACGTGGGCCGCGAGGTGGTCGGGGGCCGATGCGGTGGGACAGGTGGGAATGTGCCGGCACATGATCCTGGTCCTTCCGAGGGATGCTACGGGTGCCGAGGGCGGGAGCGGGTCGTCGAGTTCCCGCGTGATCGTGTCGCCTTGGTAAGTCATGCACCTACCGTGCGCCCGGCGGTGTCCCGAGCGAATGAGCCTGCGGCCCTCCGCCGGCCCAGCCGTGTCCCGCCCGGACCGGGGCCGCCGGCCGCGGGCCGGGTGGGCAGGCGCGGCGGTCACTGCTCGCCCAGCACCATCCACGTGTCCGTCGAGACCGGGCGTCGGAAACCCGCCTTGGCGTACACCCCGTGCGCGTCGGCGGTGGCGAGCATGATCCGGCGCAGCCCGTCCGGCGCCAACTCGTCCCGGACGGCGATCGTGAGCGCCGTGCCCAGACCCTTGCCGCGCACCGTCGGATCGATGTAGACGTCGCAGAGCCAGCCGAAGGTGGCCCGGTCGGTGATCACCCGGGCGTAGCCGACCTGGGCGCCGGAAACGACGTCGTACACCCCGAAGTTGAGCGAGCCGGCGATCGCCCGTTCCAGCTTCTCGCGCGGCCGGCCGAGCGCCCAGTAGGCGTCCTCGGACAACCATCGGTGGATCGTCGCCACGTCGAGCCGCGTCGGATCGGTGGACACCTCGTAGCCCTCGGGGAAGTGACTGTTCATCTCCGGATCCAACCAGCCCCGCCGCCGTCGAACCACCGGATATCCGGTCCCGGGGCGGCAGTTCGGCAACGCCGGGCACCACACCCGGAGTACCGGTGTCCGGGTCTCCCGGGTGCCCGGCCCGGCTTCCGCGTGGTTTCGGCGGCCGGCTCGAAGCGCGGGGATCAGGGCGCGGGGATCAGGGCGCGGGGATCAGGGCTTCCGCGTGGGCCCGAAGGGTGGGCCTGCCGTCGGGCCCGGGCGCGACCAGGCGCAGCCGGAGCAGGTGGCCTCGGCCGGGGCCGGGGGTGTCGCTGCGCAGGGTGCCGGTGACGCAGTCGAAGGTCGCGGCGTCGGTGTGGTGCACGAAGAAGGCCGGGCCGGCGACGCCGGCCAGCAGCTCGATGGCGTCGGCGAGGAGGCGGGGGCTGCGGGGGCGGGCGTGCTCGACGTCGACGGCGAGGATGCCGCCCGGCAGGAGCGTGGTCCCGCGCAACCGCCAGGGCGAACCGGGCAGGTCACAGGCCACCCGCAGGCGCGGCACCAGGTCCGTCGCGGGATCCGGCTCGACCCAGTCCGGGCGGGTGGTCTGTTCGGCCAACTCGCGCACCGCGTCCCCGGGCGCCTCATCGCCCGACACGCCGAAGAAATCGTCCATGAAAGTCACTGTATGTCCACATGTCGTAACCGGCTCGCCCGAAACCTTCCTCCGGACCCCGATCGTGGCGTTCGGGATCGCCGACTAGCCGGTTTCGCCGGACCGGGCCCCGGTCCGGCCGCCGGCCTCCAGGGCCAGCAGAGCGGACTTCCGGGCCGGGCCGCCGGCGTAGCCGCCGAGGGTGCCGTCGGCCCGCAGCACCCGGTGGCAGGGCAGCACGATCGGCAGCGGGTTGGTCGCACACGCCGTGCCCACCGCGCGGACCGCGCCGGGGTTGCCGACCAGGCGCGCCACCCGCGCGTAGCTCCAGGTGTCCCCGTACTCGATCTCGGCGAGCCGGCGCTGCACCAGCCGCCGGAATCCCCGGGACAGCGCGAGGTCGAGCGGCAGGTCGAAGCGCGTCCGGGTGCCGGCGAAGTACTCGTCGAGTTCGCGGGCCACGCGGTCCAGGCGGGCCGGCGCGCGCAACACGCGCGGACCGAGCCGGCCGGCCAGCGTGTCCAGGACCAGGTCGTGGTCCTCGCTCTCGAAGGCGACCCGGACCAGGCCGGTCCCGGTGGCGGCCAGCAGGAGCGATCCGACGGGGGTGTCCACGCTGGTGTAGGCCACGTCCACGAGCCCATCCCGACTCGCGGCGGCCACCAGCCGCTCGTGCAGCCGATCGAGGGTGTCCGGGCCCGAAACGGCGCGGGCGCGGAGGGCGGAGGTGTCCGGGTCGTCGGTGCGGGTGTCGATCACGGTGCTACTCCTTCGGGGTGGGTGCGGACAGCGCGGCGCGGAGCGCCCCGATCCCGTCGGACGCGGCGCGACGGATCGCCGCCGGGGTGCCGCCGACGATCTCGGCGATGGCCGCGTAGGGCAGGCCCGCGAAGTGGTGGTAGGCCACCGCTCGGCGCTGCTTGGGCGGCAGTGCCTTGACCGCGTCCCACAACTCGTGGTCGACCGCGCCGGGCACGCCGATGGTCGACGGCCGCTCGGGCAGGTCGTCGGTGACCACCGCGTGCCGTCGCCGGGCGCGGGTGATGTCGATGGCCTTGCGGTGCGCGATGGTCACCAGCCAGGCCTGCACGTTGGCGTCCTCGGGCAGGTCGGGGTAGGCGCGCAGGGCGGCGAGGAAGGTCTCCGACCAGGCGTCCTCGGCGTCGTGCACGCCCACGATCGCTCGGCAGACCCGAAGGACGGTGTCCCCGTGTTCGTCGACGACCCGTTCGAATGGTTGCTTCATTTCCCCGATCCCGTACGGCGTCGCTCCCGTGCCCGGTGGGCGCTCAGAACAGCCGGGCCGCCTTCGACGCGTCGAACTCCTCCAGATCCAGCAGCGTACGTTTGCGGGCGAGGCCGCCCGCGAAGCCCGTGAGCTTGCCGTCGCTGCCGACCACCCGGTGACAGGCGACGATGATGGAGATCGGATTGTGCCCGACGGCCTGGCCGACCGACTGGGCCAGCGCCTTGTTGCCCAGCCGCTCGGCAAGTGCTCCGTAGGTCGTGGTCTCGCCGAACGGGATCTCCCGCAACATCGCCCACACCTGCTCCTGGAACGGGTCGCCGTGGGTGGCCGTCGGCACGTCGAACGAGGTGCGCTCGCCGGCCAGATACTCGACCAGTTGGGCCGCGGTCCGGGCCAGGAGCGGGTCGTCGTGGTGGTCGACCCGGCGGCCCAGGCTCTCCTCGGGCGGCAGGTACCAGTGCCCCGGAAAGTAGAGCCCGACGACCGCGTCGTCCGCGGCCACCACGGTCAGTGCGCCCAGGGAGGTGTCCACGAGCGCGTGGCGGGTGTCCATGATGCCGGTCTCCTCTGCGATGTACGGCTGCCGCGTGCGGCCCGCGGCCCTGTGTCGGTATGTGCTGGTGTGTGTCGGACCGTGTCGACTCGGTATCGACTCCGTATCGGGTAGACGCGTGGGCGCGGCCGAATGTGAGGTCCCGGGTCGATCTCGTCGAACTCGGTACCCCCCGGAACGGGTATGAGCGGGGTGGATGCCCTCTAGAGGTGAGTGCCATGTCGTCCCCACACAGCGAAGTCGGTCTCGGGGTCCTGGTCGGTCACGACGGTTCGGCCGCGGCCGAACACGCGGTGCACTGGGCGGCGCGGGACGCCGCCGCGCGCCGGGTGCCGCTGTACATCGTCACCGCGGTGCCCGTCGGCGGGCTCGGTCATCAGCATCGTGCCGAGGTCCGCGAGCGCGCCCACGCGCTGATCGACACGGCCGCGGCGCGGATCCGCGCGGACTTTCCCACGTTGGCCGTGGAGACCTCGGTCCGCGAGGGCGACAGCGCCGAGTCGTTGCTCGCCGCGAGTGCCCGGTGCGACACCGTCGTGGTCGGCAGTCGTGGACACGGCGGCTTCACCGGGCTGCTCCTGGGCTCGGTGTCGTTGCGGGTGTGCGCGCACAGCAGTTGTCCGGTGGTCGTCGTACACACCCCGGCGGCCGTGGACGCGCGCGGCGTCGTGGTCGGCGTCGGCGGCCCCGAGGACGGCCCCGCCGCGGACTTCGCGGCCGACCACGCGCGACGCCTCGGCGGCGGACTGCGCGCCGTGCACTCGTGGGCGCTCCCGGTCACCGGCCTGGCGCCGAGCCTGGTGTTGCCGAACATGATCGACGTGGAGGCGGTCCGGGCGGAGCGCATCAGGATGGTGGACAACACGCTCGGCAGGATCCGTACCGCGGATCCCGAACTGCCCGTGGACACCGTGGTGATGAACGGAACGGCGGGCCGCGACCTGGTCGACGCCTCGATCGACAGCGCCCTCGTGGTGGTCGCCGCGCACCGCAGGCGCGGCCACCTGCCGATGCGGCTCGGCCCGACCACGCACGCCGTCCTGCACCACGCGCGGTGTCCGGTGGGCGTGGTGCCCAGCCACTGACCGCGTCGGCGCCCGGCCCACGCGCAACGGCCGTCCCCCGCGCCGCGGGAGATCGAACCGGGCTGCGGGGAACGGCCGTCGACGAAAGCGGCCGGCGACTAGCGAGACGCCGCGTACACGCTTTCCGCGAAGGCGGCTATCTGCTCGTCCGTCAGGTGCCGGGCCAGATCCGCCTCGCTGATCATGCCGACCAAGCGCTTGTGATCGATCACCGGCAGTCGCCGAATCCGGTGTTCCTGCATCTCGTGCAACACCTCGCCGATGTCCGCCTCGGCGTCGATCCAGCGCGGTGTGCCCTCGCACAGGTCGCCCGCCGTCACCTTGGCCGGATCGTGGCCGAGGGCAACACACTTGGTGACGATGTCGCGATCGGTGATGATGCCGCACAGCCGTTCGTTCGCATCGGCGACCGGCAACGAGCCCACGTCGAGCCGAAGCATCAGCTGGGCCGCCCGGTCCAACGTCTCCGTCCGCGGAATCCACTGCGCGCCCTCGTGCATGATGTCCCTGGCCATGGTCATGATGTGTACCTCTCCGGAAATCCGCCGCCGACGGCGGCGGCCGAAACCGCGCGGCGAAGCCCGCACACGCTCCTTTCATCGTCTCCGCCGCACTCCTCGTCGGCCACTCGGGTGTGTGCGCGTATCCGTTGCGTATGGATCACGCGCCGGCACCACACCCGTCCCGTGCCTCGGGGCGATGCTCGACGGAGCACCGAGCCGAACGGCGAAGGAGATTGTCATGGTGTCCTCCGGGTCCGTCCCCCGGGAGCGGCTCGACGAGTTGCGCAGCGCGGTCGAGTCGACCCACCGGACCCTCGGGGTGTTGCGCTGGCGTACCACGCGCCTCTCCCCGGCTACCCCAGAGGACCGTCTCGTCGACGAACTGGCCGTGCTGTCCCGGGCGTTGCATACGCTGCTCGCCGCCGCCGAGGCGGTCGCCTCCACTCCGGAGCCGCCGCGGGCCCGCCCCGGGTCCCCCGGTCCGCGGGCGGTCCGGGGCTGACGCGGGGCACGATCGGCACTACTGCGTGGCGACGACGATGCAGCGGTGCAGTTCCTCGACCGCTTCCGGGGCGCCCACGACCGTCACCGGGCTCGTCGCGTCGGCCTCCTCCCGGTTCCAGAGCCGGCGCAGCACCGCCGCCGACGGCCCGCTCACGGTCACGTCCGCCGGGCCGGTGCCGGCGCCGTCCTCGACGCGGAACAGGCCCGGTCCGGTGGATACCCGCCAGGCCGTCTCGTCGGCGCGCACGAGGTAGGTGCGACCCGGCGATTCGGCCAGGACACCGGTGAAGTAGTCGCCCCACTCGGCGACGCCGTACGCCACGAACACCTTCAGCAACTCGTCGACGCCGTCCACCGCGAGGTCGGTGGGGATCTCGGCGATCGGCTCCCCGGCGGCGAGTTCGGCGTCGATCCGGTGGATCACCGTCTCCTGCGCCATCCGCCGGATCCAGAAGCCGACGGTCGGGTCCGGGGCGTACCAGGATCCGGCCGGATCCTTCGGGCCGTGGGTGGCGAACTCGTGTCGCAGGTCGGCGTACGCGCGGTCGAGCAGCGCGATCGGGTCCTCCTTCGCCAACTCCCGCGGCGGCCACGGGTCGGGTTCGGCGCCCTCGCGGATGGCCTGCGTCTTGTGCAGGTACACCTCGCCGACATGGCGGGTCAGGTCGGCCACGGTCCAGCCCGGGCAGGTCGGCACACCGGCCGTGGGGTCCATCGCCGACACGGCCCGGAGGCGGGCGAAGTCGGCCGCGAGACAGTCGAGTAGTCGGGAGAATTCCATGCCCACAGTTCAGCACAACCCCCCACCCCGACGCGCCCGTTCGAGATCGGCGCCCCGAGCGCGTTCGAGCCGGTTCGGTCCGGCCCGTCCGCCCGCGGGCTCAGGGCGGGGACCCCTCGGGGTGGTGGGCGCCGGTGGACGCCGGCAGGGTCAGGACCATGGTCAGACCGCCGCCCGGGGTGTCCTCGGCGGTGAGCGTGCCGGCCATCGCCTCGGCGAAGCCCCGGGCGACGGCGAGTCCCAGACCCACCCCACGACTTCGGTGCGCGTCGCCGTGCCGGGCGAAAGCCTCGAAGACCCGCGCCTTCGCCTCGTCGGGCAGACCGGGGCCGCGATCGACCACCCGCAGCACGATCCGGTCCTCGACCTGCTCGGCGGCCACCTCCACGGGCGTGTCCGGCGGGGTGTGCAGCACGGCGTTCGCCACCAGGTTCGCCACCACCCGCTCGAACAGCTCCGGATCGGCCCGCACGGTCGGCAACGTCTCCGGGACGCACACCCGCACCGCGCCGTGCGTGGCCCGGACCACCGCGCCCGGCACCACCTCGTCCAGCGCGATGTCGACGGGCAGCGGTTCGATGGTGCCCATCCGCAACCGGCTCATGTCGAGCAGGTTGCCGATCAGTCGGTCCAGGCGGTCGGCGCCGGCCTCGATGGTGGCCAGCAGTTCGGCCCGGTCCGCGCGCGCCCAGGCGACCTCCTCCGCCCGCAGCCCCGACGATCCGGACTTGATCGCCACCAGCGGCGCCCGCAGGTCCCGGGCGACGGTGGCGAACAGGGCGGTGTCCACGCTGTGCCGCTCGCCGAGCAGGCGTGCCTCCTCGGCCTCGGCGCGCAGCGCCCGCCACTCCAGCACCAGCGCGGCCTGCGCGGCGAACGCGCCGAGCACCCGGCGGGTGTCGGCGGGCAGCGTACGCCCGGACAGGACCAGTGCGAGCGAGTCGTCGATCGGGACCTCCACGTCGGCGGCGTCCGGCCGGGTGGGCGGGTCGGCGCCGACCGCGCCGACGCTCGTCCACACACCACGCGGCCCCTCTCGGCGCAGCAGCGCGACCGACTCCATCCCGAACGTCGTGCGCACCCGTTCCAGCAGTGCGGGCAGCGCCCGTTCGCCGCGCAGCACGCTGCCGGCGAGGAAGCCGAGCGTCTCCGCCTCGCGCTGCCCGCGCGCGGCCTGCTGGGTGCGCCGCGCGGCACGGTCCACCACCGACGCGACGGCCGGTGCCATCACCACGAACACCGCGAAGGCGAACACGTTGCCCGGTGCGACGATGTCGAGGGTGTCCAGCGGCGGGGTGAAGTAGTAGTCGACCATCGTCGAGGCGAGCACCGCGGTGGTCACCGCCTGCCACAACCCGCCGAACAGGGCCACCACCAGGGTCAGGAGCAGGAACAGGAGCATGTCCACGGGCAGGGTCGCGGTGCCCCGGGTCGGCATCAGCGCGGCGGTCAGTGCGGGCGGCCCCAACAGCGCGGTCACCCAGCCGGCGATCGCCCGCCCGCGCGGCACGGTCGAGCGGCGCGGCCGATCCGGCCGGCCCCGGCCGGCGTGTTCGTGGGTGACCAGTTGGGTGACGATGTCGCCGGCCCGGGCGGCGACGCCGGCGCCCACGCCGGGACCGAAGAAGTACTCCAGGCGGGTGCGCCGACTGCACCCGAGCACGATCCGGGTGGCGTCGACCCCTCGAGCGAAGTCGAGGAGGGCCCCGGCCACGTCGTCCCCGACCACGGAGTGGAAGGTGCCGCCGAGCGAGTCGACCAGGCGCCGCTGGCGGGCGAGTTCCATCGGCGAGGACTCGGACAGGGCCTCGCTGCGGCTCACGTGCACCGCGAGCAGTTCCCCGCCCGGACCGCGGCCGGCGATCCGGGCGGCCCGGCGGATCAGCGTGTCGCCCTCCGGGCCGCCGGTGAGGGCGACCACGATCCGCTCCCGGATCGGCCGGCTCGTCTCCATGCCGTGCTCGTCGCGGTAGGCGCGCAGATACTCGTCGACCCGATCGGCCACCCTCAGCAGGGCCAGCTCGCGCAGCGCGGTCAGGTTGCCGACCCGGAAGTAGTTGGCGAGGGCTGCGTCGATCTTGTCCGGCGTGTACACGTCGCCGTGTTCGAGTCGGTGGCGCAGCGCCTCCGGTGCCATGTCCACCAGTTCGATCTGGTCGGCGCGGCGCACCACGCCGTCGGGCACGGTCTCTCGCTGCGGGACACCGGTGATGGACTCGACCACGTCGTTGAGCGATTCGAGGTGTTGCACGTTGATCGTGGAGATCACGTCGATCCCCGCGTCCAGGAGTACGTCGATGTCCTGCCAACGTTTCTCGTGGCGCGAGCCGGGGACGTTGGTGTGCGCGAGTTCGTCGACCAGGGCCAGTCGCGGCCGGCGGGCGAGCACCGCGTCGACGTCCATCTCGGCGAACGAGCCGTCCCGGTAGGAAAGTTGCCTGCGCGGCACGATTTCGAGGCCGGCCAGCATCGCCTCGGTCTGCGGCCGGTGATGGCATTCGACCACCGCGACCACGACATCGGTGCCCCGGTCGAGGCGGCGGCGCGCCTCGTCGAGCATCGCGTAGGTCTTGCCGACCCCGGGCGCGGCGCCGAGATAGACGCGCAGTGTGCCGCGTCGAGAGATCTGCATCCGGGTCGGTGCACCCCCGATTTCCGTTGCTCGGCCGTCCGGGTATCCGTTGCTCGATCGTCCGCGCGGCAAAACCGGCTCGGCCACGGCTCTGCCTCTCGCCGTATACGCGGCCGACGAGTCCCAAGTTCCTCGATCGCCCACCACTCGGACGAGTCTTGACACACCTTTGGCGGCTCCGCGGCCGACCTTGTCGCATTCTTGACGCGGGTCGACGGGTCGACGGGTCGACGGGTCGACGGGTCGAGCGGGTCGAGCGGGTCGAGCGGCCGGCGGGGTCAGCCGGTCGGGTCGGTGGCGGATTTGTTCGACGGGTCCGTGTACAGCGTCGGTGTCGCGTCGGTGCCCTTGGGGGTGGGGACCGGCGACTCCGAGGGCACGGGGACGGGCGATACCGCCGGGGGCGACGGGGTCGGGTCGTCCTGGATCAGCGCCGCCGCGAGTGTCGCGGTGCCGCCGAGGACCAGGCACGCGGCAGCGCCCAACAGGGCCATCCGGCGGCGGCGCATACGGTCGCCGCGGCGCCGGATCGTGGCGAAGGGCGCGGGTGTGGCCTGCCGACTCCCGTCCACGGCGACCTCCAGCAGCGCCGTGCGCAACGGATCCGGCTGCGGGAGGGACGGGACGGGCGGGTTCGACGACTCATGAGGCTCCGGCACCGGGGGACTCCTCTGCGTACGGGTCGGGCAGGAGGTGGGCGAGGGCCACACGTCCGCGCACCAGGTGGGTCTTGACGGTGCTGCACGCCATGCCGGTCTCGGCGGCGATCTGCTCCACCGTCAGGTCGCAGACGTAGTGCAGGGTCATCACCCGGCGCTGCTTCGGGGTCAACTCCCGCAGCGCCGAGACCAGTACGACCATGCCGGGTTCGGGCCCAGGCGCCTGAAGGGGTGCGCCGTGCCGCCGCCACGCGTCGTCGGTGCGCCGTCTACCGCGCCAACGGCTCACCGCCAGCCGCCAGGCGACCACCCGGATCCATGCCTCCGGATTGCCGTGCCGGTCGAGTTGTCCGCGTCTGCTCCACGCCTTGACGAACGCCTCCTGGACCACGTCCTGGGCCTCGTGCCGATCGCCGAGCATCAGGTAGAGCTGACCGGTGAGTCGGCCGACGGCGGCCGCGTAGAACTTTTCGAACTCCTCGACGGTCAACGACTCCCCCGGCTCTGTTTCGGACTCGGCGGATATACGCCCGCGGACCAAGTTTCGGTCGACGCGTACAGCCGGGGAAATCGGGTGACCTGCACCACAGCGTCTCCCGGGGCGGGTCAGGCCGGCGCCGCCGCCGTTCCCGGGCGGCGGTCGAGGAGCCGGCCGAGCGCGCCGTGTCGCGGGGATACGAGCAGCGAGACGACGAACCCGGCCGCCGCCACGAGGGCGATGGTCGCGCCCGCGGCCACGTCGTAGTGCCGGGAGAGTTCCAGGCCGGTGACCGCGCTGCCGACGCCGAGCAGGCCGGCCAGTACTGCGGTGCGGCGCAGCGAGTCGGTCCACAGCCGGGCGGTCGCCGCCGGTGCCACGAGCAGGGCCAGGGTGAGCATGACGCCCACCGCCGGGGTGAGCACCACCACGACCGCCTGCACGATCAGCAGGAGCAGCAGGTCGAGGGCGAGGGCCGGGTGTCCGGCGGCCCGCATCCCGTCGTGGTCGAAGGCGGCGAAGCCGAGTTCGCGGCCGAACATCGCGAGCAGCGCCAGGATCACCGTTCCGACGGCGGCCGTGACGGCCAGGTCGTGGGTGTCGATGGTGACGATGGAACCGACCAGGAAGGCCGACAGTTTGCGATCGCTCGCGGGTCCGGCCGCGACCAGGACGGCGCCCAGGGCGAAGCCCGCCGCGAGGATCACGCCGATCGCACCCGACGCGGTCCGGCCCGGGCGCCGGGTCAGCGCGAGGACCGCGACGGAGAGCAGTACGCCGAACGCGGTGCCGCCGAGGTAGATGTCGATGCCGAGGATCGAGGCGAGGACCACGCCGGGGAAGGTGGCGTGGGTCGTCGCCATGGCGTGGAACGCGAGTCTGCGCAGCACGACCTGGACACCGACGACGCCGGCCAGGAGGCCGACCATGACCGCCTCGGCGTAGGCGCGGTGGGTGTAGGTGTCGAACCAGGTCATCGGGGGCTCCGGAAGCGGGCGGGGCGCAGTCGGGCCGCGCCGCACGCGCCGAGGGCGAGCAGGTACCCGGCGACGAGCGTGAGCACGACGGTGGGGGCGGCGGGCAGGGCGACGTCGTGGTCGACGGAGGCGGTGTAGCTGATGGTCAGGCCGAGGTAGCCGCACCCCACGGCGGCGGCCGAGCCGATCAGCGCGAGGTGGGCCGGGCGGCGGCCCAGGGTGCGCCCGATGGCCGCCGGGAGCACGAGCAGGGCCAGGATCAGCGCGGTGCCGACGGTGCGGACCGCGGCGACCACGGTCAGCGCGACGATCAGGTTCAGCGCCAGGTCCAGCGCGCCGACCCGGTGGCCGGCGGCTCGGGCCGCTTCGGGGTCGAAGGCGCGCAGCACGAGTTCGCGGCCCAGTACGGCGAGCGCGGCCAGGCAGAGCACGGCCACCACGGCGGTTTCGGTGATCTGCGGGCGGGAGGTGTACAGGACCTGGCCGAACAGGAACGTCTCGAGGTCGGCGGAGTAGGAGTGGCTGCGGGAGACGACCAGGACGCCGATGGAGAACATCGCGGTCAGCACGATGGCGAGCGCGGTGTCGTCGCCGGTGCGGCGGTGGCGGGTGAGCAGGGTCAGGGCGCAGGCGGTGACGCCGGCCGCGATCAGCGCGCCGGCGAGGATGCCGGTCGCGCCCCGGAGGGCGAAGCCGATCACCACGCCGGGGAAGACGGTGTGGGTGAGCGCGTCGGCGACGAATTCGAGGCGGCGCAGCGCGACGAACGTGCCGACGGTGCCGCAGAGTACGCCCAGGATGGTCAGTTCGATCAGGGCCCGGGTCAGGTAGGGGACGCGGAAGGGTTCCAGGAGCAGTGCGGTGTCCACGGCCGGTCAGCCCCGGGTGACGACGAGTCGGCCGGCGTCGAGGTCGACCACCTGTCCGCCGTAGCAGGCACGCAACAGGTCGGGGGTGAGCGCCAGTTCGGTCCGGTCGAAGGCGATCTGCCGGCGGTTGACCAGGCAGGTCTGTTCGCACAGGCACTGGACCGGGCCGAGGTCGTGGGTGCTCACCAGTACGGCCGTGCCGGTGCTCTTGGCCCGGGTGAGGGCGGTGATCAGCGCGTCCTGGCTGACCGCGTCAACGCCGTTGAAGGGTTCGTCCAGGAGCAGAATCGGCGGGTCCGGGGACAACGCGCGGGCCAGCAGCACCCGCTGACGCTGCCCGCCGGACAGCGTGCCGAAGCGGGCGCCGGCGCGGTCGGCGAGGCCGACCCGGGCCAGCGCTTCGTCGACGGCCGCCCGGTCCTGCCGGCCGGGTCGGCGCCATCTGCCGATCAGCCGCAGCCGGCCCATCATCACCACCTGGCGGGCGGTGACCGGGAATTCGGGGTCCAGACTCGCGGCCTGCGGTACGTAGCCGACCCGGGCGCGCGCGTCGGCCGGGCGGCGGCCGGTCACGGTCACCGTGCCCGCGATCACCGGGACCAGGCCGAGCACGGACTTGATCAGGGTGCTCTTGCCGCCGCCGTTGGGGCCGATCAGGGCCACCGCCTCGCCGGCGCGGACCCGGCCGTCGACGCCTTCCAGGACGGGCGCGCGGTGGTAGGCCATGGTCGCGTCGGTGAAGCGGATCGGGTCGGGGGCGGGGGCGGTCATGGCCGGGCCCACGGCGCGGCGACAACGATCGTAGTGGTGGCGCTGCGGTCGGTCATCGTCACCCTCGCAGCGCGGCGACGATGGTGTCGGTGTTGTGCTTCTCCGCGCCGAGGTAGGTCTCGCCGGCCGAGCCGGGGACGCCGAGCGAGTCGGCGTAGAGCGAGTCGTCGCCGTCGACGATCTTGACGCCGGCCTCGCGCGCGATGGTCGCGGCGGTCTTGGGCGGCAGCGCGCTCTCGGCGAACACGGCCTTGGCGCCGGTGGCCTTGATCTTGCCGACGATCTCCTCGATCCGGCTGCCGGAGAGTTCGGCCTGGTCGTCGAAGCCGGGGATGATCGAGCCGACGAACTCCAGCCGGTAGCGGTCGACGTAGTAGCCCAACGCGTCGTGGTTGGTGACCAGCTTACGATCGGCCGCGGGGATGCCGTCGATCCTGGCCCGGGTGTCCGCGTCGAGCGCGTCGAGCTTGGCGGTGTAGGCCGCGAGGTTGTTCTCGTACACCTTGGCGTTCGCCGCGTCGGCGGTGCTCAGGGCGCGGCCGATGTTGGCCACCATCACCTTGGCGTTGCTCGGGTCGTGCCAGATGTGCGGGTCGAACTCCTCGCCGTCGGTGCCGGGTTCGCCCTTGCGCAGCCGTACGCCGGTGGAGGAGTCGACCACCTTTCCAGTGAAGCCGGCCGCCTGGACCGCCTTGGGCAGCCACGCCTTCTCCATGTCCACGCCGTTCTCGACGACGAGCTTGGCGCCGCGGATGGCGTTCAGGTCGGCGGGGGTGGCCTCGTACTCGTGTGCGCTCGCGTTGGCCTTGATCAACTGGGTCACCTCGACCCGGTCGCCGCCGACGTTGCGGACGAAGTCCGCGACCTGCGTGGTGGTCGCCACGACCTTGACCTTGGGCCCCGAACCGGCGACGGGTGCGCCGGCGTTGGCCACCGGGGCGGCCTCGGTCCGCTTGCCGTTCTTGGCGTCCTTGTCGTCGGAACCGCACGCGGCGAGGGCGCCGGTGCTCAGGACGCCGGCGGCGAGGGCGGCGCCGGCGCGGACGGATATACGCATGGGATGTCTCCAGGCAGGGGTGGGTCCACGTCGATCGGCGGGTGCCGCGTCGACGTCTCGATAATGAAAACCATAATCATCTAGCGGGAAGGTGTCCAGGCCGGGGGTATGAGGGCACGGTCGGTCGAATCGGGGCGCCCCGTGTCTCCCGGCACGCGCGTGCCGGGAGACACGGGGCAGGGATCAACGCCCGGGGATCACACCGGTCGGGTCGTGGCCGGCGCCCGAGACACCCGGGACACCCGGGCTCCCCTCCGGTTCGGCCCGGGCGCCGGGTGGGTCGCCGACCACGGGGTCGGCAACCGGGGGCGGGGTCTTGGTGGTTGGAGTCTTGGCGGTTGGGGTCTTGGCCGGCGGCGGCTCCGGGGCCGGGGCACCGGCCGCCGCGCGGGCGGCCTCGGCCCGAACCAGGGCGCTCATCAGCAGGTAGACGTCGAAGGGCATGGCGGAATCTCCCGTGTTCGCGGGCTGCGGAATCGGATCGGCACGCCGGCCCGGCCGATCGCCCACTGCGGCGACGTCGGGGCGGCGGTGCCCGCTCAGCAGCGCAGGACCACGGTCCGCGCGGGTGTCGCCGGCCCCACCATCGGATTCGACCCGGTACGGGCGGCCGGCACATCCGGGTCGGCGGGTCGAAGTCCGGGCCTGCCGACCGACGTTGCGCTCGACGCGGAGACGGACGGGGGCCGCGGCCGGAGGCCGGGCGGGGTACAGCCGGTCGGATCCCCCGGACCGGGCCGACCGCCCGAGTCCTCCGCCGGCGTGTCCTCGGCGTCGACCGGGGCCGTGTACCGGGTGGTGCCGGCGGCACACCGATCCGGATCCCACCCACCCACGCGCACTCCGGCACCGGCGCCGTGCGCCGCGTGCAACAGGGCCACCAGCGCGACGAGTACGACCACCAGGCGCACGCCGTGCCGCGACACAGCACCACCGGCCGTGACGCGCGCCATCGTGACCTCCTTCGGAACCGCCCTCCGAGAGAACCTCCGATTCCGGCCACGGGCACGCCGGCAAGGCCGAGAACCCCGAAATTTCACCCGATCCGGCGAACCCTTTCGGCCGCCCCGAAGCGGCGAGCACATCCCGGCTCCTCGGGGCGCCGGCGCTCCGGTAAACGGATGAATCCTCCTAATGGACTACTCATCCGCTTTGCCGATAACGTCGCGCGCATGGACGACACGGCCTCTCCTCATCGCCCCACGCGGCGCAAGGACGCGACCCGCAACCGGCGGCGCATCATGGACGCCGCGCGGGTGCTCGTGCGCGGGGGCAGGCCGCCGCAGCTGAACGCGGTCGCCCTGGCCGCCGATGTCGGTGTCGGCACCGTCTACCGGCACTTCCCCACCCCCGAGGCGCTGCTGGAGGCACTGGCCGCCGACCGCTTCGCCGTGCTCGTCCGGCAGGCCCGCGAGGCAGCCGGACTGCCCGACCCGCAGAAGGCGTTGCGCGCCTTCCTCGGCGACGCGCTGGACGCCTACATACAGGACGAGGCCTTCGCCGCCGCGGCCTCCGACCCCGGCGCGGCCACTCCGGAGACGCTGGACCTTCGGGGCCAACTGCTGGGCGCCACCGGCGACTTGCTCGCCCGTGCCGCCGACGCCGAGGTGCTGCGCCCGCCGCTGGGGCCCGCCGACCTGCTGCTCCTGCTCTACGGTCTCGGCTTCGCCGTCCGCCACTCCCCCGACCGCGACGATCCGGAGCTGGCCGCCCGCTACCTCGACGCCCTGCTGACCGGGATACTGGTCCGGCCGCCGGCGGACGCACCCGGACCGGCGTCGTAGCCGACACCCGCGCGCGAGACCCGACGCGGTCCGAGGTCGGCCGACACGACACCGGATCACCCGAAGCAGGCGGGCTCGCGGCCTATCGTGGCGGTGTGCACAAAACGCCTGTTCCGGGCCGGCGCGCGGTGGTACTCGGCATCGTCGCGGCGGCGGCCGGTTGCTCGTCGTCGGGAAGTCGGCACACCGAACCGACCCCCTCGGGCACCCCGCCGAGCCCGACCGCGAGCCCGAGTTCCACCACGACCGGCACCCCGCCGGCCACCCCTCCCGCACTGCCCGCGGCCACCGCCTGGGCACCCAACCCCGGCGACGTGCAACCCCACGTCAAACAGCGGGCGGTAACCCTGGTGTCCGCGCTCGGCGCCTGGCCGCCCGGCGAACAGGGGATCGCCGCCGCGCGGGCCCGGATCGCCGCGCTGGGATACGCCCCGGCCCTCGCCGACCAGGCCGGGCCACTGCTCGCGGACGCGCCGGAGGCCGTCATCGAGGTGGTCGCAGCCCAGTACGGCGGCATCCTCGACAACACCGCCAGTGTCCTGGTCGTCTGCCGCTCGTGGATCCGCGGCGCGGAAGGCACCACGGTGGCCGACGGCGCGACCGTCGACGTACGACTGAGCCGGGCCGAGCCCGACTGGACGGTCACCGCCCTGCACCCCTCGACGCCGGGAACGGCCGCCGCCACCCCCTCCGC
The DNA here is from genome assembly GCF_042754105.1 of Embleya sp. NPDC059237. Lineage (NCBI taxonomy): Bacteria > Bacillati > Actinomycetota > Actinomycetes > Kitasatosporales > Streptomycetaceae > Embleya > Embleya sp. NPDC059237. The sequence goes on from NZ_JBHZAE010000023.1 coordinate 45,280, forward strand.
CCAGGAGACCCGCGTCCTGGCCGACCCGCGCATCACGCTGCCGCCCGCCGCGGCCACCGACCTGCGCGCCGGCACCATCCACACATCCGTACTGACCGCGCTGGAAACGCTCGCCGAACAGCACACCGTCGACGTGAGCATCCTGCGCTCCGGACACCCGATCGACGTCTTCGGCACCACGCGCCCCAGCGACCATCCCGTCGGCCGCGCGGTGGACGTGTGGCGCGTCGACGGCCGGGCGATCGTGGATCCGGCCACCCCACGATCCCTGGTCGAGAGCTTCATGCGCGCGGGCGCGGCGGCCGGCTCGTACAACGTCGGCGGCCCGTACCGACTCTCCGGCGCGACCTTCTTCAGCGACGACACCCACCACGACCACGTCCACCTCGGATTCCGCACCTGAACCCCTCGCCCGCACGCCCACCACGCCCGCCGGCGAGGCAGAATCGAAGTGGCGCCCGATTCGTTGGCTTTTCACCCGCTTGAGCGCTTCCCTCGGGCCACCCACGAGGCCCGCCGCCAGGTCCCCCCATGAGGGAGAAATCGATGACCAGGACCAGCGCCGGCACCCGATTCGGCACCGACCGCGGCCTGGTGGGCCGCATGCTCGCCACCATGTTCCTGCTCGGCCTGCTCTACGTCGTCTTCGTGGGCACGCTCGTGGTCGTCCTGGGCCGGGCCTGGCCGATCGCGGTCGTCCTGATCGGCGGCGTGTTCGTCGCCCAGTTCTGGTTCAGCGACAAACTCGCCGCGTTCGCGATGGGTGCCCGCGAGGTCACCCCCGAGGAGCAGCCGGAACTGCACGGCGCGGTGGACCGGCTCTGCGCGCTCGCCGACATGCCCAAGCCGCGCGTGGCGGTCGCCGACTCCGACGTGCCCAACGCGTTCGCCACCGGCCGCAACCGGAAGAACACGGTCGTGTGCACCACCACCGGGCTGCTCCGCCGCCTGGAGCCCGCCGAGTTGGAGGGCGTACTCGCGCACGAGCTGTCGCACGTCGCGCACAAGGACGTCGCGGTGATGACCATCGCGTCCTTCCTCGGCGTCCTGGCCGGGCTGCTCACCCGCGTCGGTGTGCAGTTCGGACTCTTCGGCGGGATGCGCCGCGACCAGAACACGGCGGTCCTGATGCTGGTGGTGACCGCGGTGAGCGTGGCCGTGTACGCGCTGAGCTTCGTACTGATCCGGACCCTGTCGCGCTACCGCGAGCTGTGCGCGGACCGCTCGGCGGCGCTGCTCACCGGACGGCCCTCCGTACTCGCCTCCGCATTGACCAAGATCAGCGGCACCATGGCCCGGATCCCGACCCGGGACCTGCGCCGGGCCGAGCCGTTCAACGCGTTCTTCTTCGCACCGGCGATCGCCTCCAAGGAGAGCTTGGCCAACCTGTTCGCGACCCACCCGACCCTGGAACGGCGGCTGGAGCAGTTGGCGCGGATCAGCGCCGAACTCGGCGGTGCCGCCTGATGGGGTTGTTCGACTCGCTCTTCGGCCGGAGCAGGGCGGTCAAGCCCGATCTCGACCAGCTGTTCGGCCTGCCCTCGGCGGCGATCACGCTGGAGGCGGCGGTCGGCTTCCGGCCCACCGGAGCCGGGTCGGTGTGCTTCGCCACGGTCGAGGGCGGCACGTTCGACCGGGTGCTGCGCGACCTGGACGAGCTGCTCGACGGGGTGCGGAGCAGCCGGGACGACTACGGGTACACCTGGCTGCTCGCCGAGCGGCCGCCGGAGGACACGGGCTCGCTGGTGACCGACCTGCACGCGATCAACTCGGCGCTGGAGGACGGCGGTTTCGGTCCGCAACTGCTCTGCTCCCTGGCCGCATTCGGGCATCCCGACGGCCGCCGGCTCGCCCTGGTCTACCTGTACAAGCGAGGCACCTTCTATCCGTTCGCCCCGGTGCCGGGCGGGCACGAGAAGCGGGACAGCGCGTTGGAGCTGCAGGTGGGCGCGGCGGTCACCGACGATCTGCGGCTCGAATCCGACCTGTCCCGGTGGTTCCCGGTGTGGGGCGCCCCGGGGCTGTGAGCGGTGCAGGCCGCTCGGGTCCGTGCCGGGTACATCCGGACCGGGTCGTGATCCCCCATCGGTGCTCGGGCGGCGTATTATAGCTCTGAAACCACAAGCTGCCGCCACACCGGGCTCCCGAGCCGCGACCACCACCTCGTGCTCGTCCGACCGGCGGCTCTTCGTGTCGACGCGCGACCCCGAGGGCGACACGGAGACCGGCTCCCGGTGTGCGCAGCGACACCGGCCGTCGGTTCTCGCGCACCCGCGGTCGGGCGGACGTGTGTGGAGGAGCCATGAGGAGCATCGGCGAATCGACGACCGTGGATCCCGAGGTGTTGCACTGCGCGATGTTCGGTGTGCGGTTCCCGGCCCGCCCGGCGGCGCTGAGCGCGGCGGCCACGATCAATGGAGCCGCGGTCTGGGTGGCTCGGGCCTTGGCGGCCCTGCCGGAGCGCGCGTACGAAGGACCCAATCAGGTCTGCATGGCCCTGTGCGGTCGGCACGCGGGCCTGGATCCGGGTTTGTGAGGGCACCGGACCGGGCTCAGCGCCGGATCGCCTCACCGCCGGATCGTCGACGGGGCCTCCACCTCCAGATACCGCCGACCACCCCTGCCCCGGTACTCCAACACCACCCAGCCCAGCTCGCCCAGGACCCGCGCGCACCCGTGCAGCGCCCGCTCCGCCTCGTGAGCGGCGCCGCTGCCACGCGGGCCGGGCCATTCGACCCGGACCACCCGGGGGTGGTCGCCGGCGGTGACGCAGTATCCGGTGGCGGTCCGCTGTCCGCGCTCGTCCAGGGCGGAGGGCGGTACGCCGGCGGCCTCCAGGGCCAGCGCGACGGCCCGCACCATCCGCATCCACTCCCACTCGGCCGGCGTCGCCCGCGGGTCGCCGGCGCCGCTGTTCACCACGTCGCGAATCCGCAGCAGCGCCTCGAACGCGTCCCGCACGGCCGCCGCGCGCTCCGGCGTGCCCGCCACCGGTACGGTTTCCGCGCCGGTGGCCGGCTCGAAGCCCGCCGCCTCGGGCGATTCCCGGCCGGTCACCGTCGATCCCCCACCACGGCCGTCACAACCATCCGCGTTCGACCGCGTAGCGGGCCGCGGCGTGCCGGCTCGGGGCGCCCACCTTGATCATCGCCGAGGACAGGTAGTTCCGTACCGTCCCGGCGGCAAGGTGCACCCGGCCGGCGATGTCGCGCACGCTCAACCCCTCCCGGGTCAGCCGCAACACCTCCAACTCGCGCTCGGACAACGGGCAGTCCAGTACCAGCGCCGCCGCCGCGATCTCCGGATCCACGTGTCGGTGTCCCGCGTGCACGTCGCGAATCACCTGGGCCAGATGCGCGGCCGGCCGCGACTTGGGCACGAATCCGCGTACGCCCACCCGCAGTGCGCGGGTGAGCACGCCGGGGCGGGCGTGTCGGGTGACCAGCACGATCCGGGTGTCGGGGCGCCCGGCCAGGATGCGGCCGGCCGCCTCCAGACCGTCGGGGCCGCCGGGCATCTCCAGGTCCATCACCACCACGTCGGGCACGTGCCGGGCGGCCTCGGCGATCGCGGCCGTCCCGTCGGCGGCTTGGGCGACCACGGTCAGGTCCGGCTCCAACTCCAGGAGTTGGCCCAGCGCGCCGCGCAACATCGCCTCGTCCTCGACCAGCACCAGGCGGATCACGCGGGGGCCTCCGTACGGTCGGCGACATCGAGTCGGGCCACCACCTCGAAGACGCCAAGGCCGGCCGAGGCGCGCAACTCGCCGCCGTGGCCGCGCAGCCGGGCGTCCAGGCCGGCCAGGCCGGTGCCGCCGGGACGCTTGCCCTGCGTCGCGCCGTCGTTGCGGATGGTGAGCCTGCGGCCGTCGGCGGACACGTCGATCGAGGCGGTGGTGGCTGCCGAATGCCGCAGGATGTTGGTCGTGGCCTCCCGCACCACCAGGCCGAACAGCGTGCCGGCCCGGTCCGGCAGCGGTGGTGGGCTCGCGTAGCGGCACTCGATCCCGGCGGCCGTCAACACCGCCGCCGCGTTGGCCAGTTCGGCGGCGAAGGACACCTCGCGGTAGCCGTGTACCAGGTCCCGGGTGTCGGTCACCGCCTCGCGGGCCAACGCCTCCACCTCGCCCATCTGCGCGGCGGCGGCCGATGGATCCATCTCGACCAGCCGCCGGGCGAGTTCGCTCTTGACCGCGATCAGGGTCAGCGTATGGCCCTGGATGTCGTGCAGGTCCGCGGCGAACCGCAACCGTTCGTTGGCCACGGCCAACTCGCCCGCGATCCGGCGCGCGTCGTCGAGTTCGACGAACTGACGCCAGACCCAGTCGTTGATCACGCAGGTCACCGCCACGCTGGTGGCGATGACGAGGGCGCCGATCGTCTGATCCGGAGCCTCCCTCGGCGACGGCCCGAAGAGTATCGGCAGCGCCGCCATCACCAGCAGGCCCGCGGCCAGGACCCGCCACCGACGACCGCGCGCGTACATCGTCAGCAGTCCCACGGCGGTGGCGAGCGGCATGGGCCACGGGAATATCGCGTCGTGGGCCAGCGCCGCCGCGGAGACCCCGAGGGCCACCGCGCAGGTCACCGTCAGGAGGCCGCGCGGCGGCGTGCCGGCCCAGTGCCGGGCGGTGGCGAACAACAGTCCGCAACAGCCGATCGCGGCCAGGGCCAACGGCCACCCGTTGTCGCCGTGGACCGCCTCGACCACCGCGAGCACCGCGGGGATGCCGGGGACCAGCACCACGCCGGACAGCAGCGACCACGCGGTGAAACGGCGTGCCCGTCGCATCGTGGAGGAGACCATGTGCCCAGCGTAGGTGTGCGGCCGGGGCTCGCTTCCGGTGATCGGTCATCGGCGGGCATGACATTTGTCAGCCGGGGAGCGGACACCGGGCCACTACCGAGCGCGGAGGGCCGGGCACACGCTGGGGTCATGGATGCGACGATGATCGAAGTACGCGGACTGCGTTGTTCATACGGCACCTTCGAGGCCGTCTCCGGCATCGACCTCGACGTGCGGCGGGGCGAGGTGTACGCCCTGCTGGGCACCAACGGGGCGGGGAAGACCACCACGCTGGAGACCCTGGAGGGCCACCGCCGGCCGACCTCGGGGTCGGTGCGGGTGCTCGGCGGCGATCCGCGCTCGACGGCGGTGCGGTTGCGGACCGGGATGATGCTTCAGGAGTCGGGGTTCGCGGCCGAGTTGACACCGATCGAGACGCTGCGGCTGTGGGGGCGGGTCGCCCGGCGCGAGGACGACGACGAGGCGTTGATCGACCGGCTCGGGCTGACCCGGCGGCGCGACGTCCGGGTGGACCGGTTGTCCGGTGGCGAGCGGCGGCGGCTCGACCTGGCGATGGCGGTGTACGGGCGGCCGGAACTGCTGTTTCTCGACGAACCGACCGCCGGGCTTGATCCGCAGACGCGCGATCTCCTGTGGGACCTGCTGCGCGAGTTGTCGGCGGGCGGCACCACGGTGGTGCTGACCACGCACTACCTGGAGGAGGCGAGCACGCTGGCCGATCGGATCGCGATCATGCGCGAGGGTCGGATCGCGGTCGAGGGCACCTTGGCCGAACTGCTCGCCCCGTACCCCGCGCGGATCTCCTTCGACCTCCCCGACGGACCGGCCGCGACCGATCTGCCGCTCGCGGTGGACGTGGCCGGCAGTCGGGGAGATCGGGTTACCGTGACCACCGACGAACCGGAGCGTGCCATGGCGACGCTGCTCGCCTGGGCGGACGGGCGCGGCGTGCGGCTGCGCGGCCTGGTGACCCGGCCGGCGACGCTGGACGACGTCTTCCGGGCCGTCGCGGGCCCCGCGTCGACTGGGGCAGCGGCGTGAAGGGCACCGCGTGGCGGGCCGTGGCCGCCGCCGAACTGCGCATCATGCTGCGCAACAAGGCGGTCGCGGCCACGGTGGTACTGGTGCCGCTGTTCGTCGCGTTCACCGCGCTGGCCTCGCCAACACCGGACACGGTCGCGCATTCCGTGTTGTTCATGCTGCTGATCGGGGTGCACGCGACACTCGCCACCACGCTCGCGGCCCGGCGCAAGGACCTGTTCCTCAAACGCCTGCGCAGTGGCGCGGACCCCGACGCGTCGGTCATCGTCGGGCTGGTGCTGCCGGCGATCCTGGTCACGTGCGGCCAAATCGTGGTGTTGGTGGCCGTGTTGTCGCACACCCGTCTGTCCGCGCCCGACAACCCGGCGCTGCTCGTCCTGGCGATCGTGAGCGGGGCGCTGATGTGTACGGGGGTCGCGATGGCCACCTCGGCGTTCACCGCGTCGGCGGAACAGGCGCAGATCACCACGATGCCGTTCCTGGTCCTCGCCATCGGCGGCAGCCTGCTGGTCCAGGACCGTGCCCCGGAAAACCTGCAATGGCTCGGCTACCTGGTCCCCGGCGACGGCGTGGTGGACCTCGCGACCGGGGCCTGGGAAGGGATGGGCGTGGGCGCCGCGTTCCTGGCGCTGGCGTCGGTGACCGCCTGGACGCTGATCGGCGCGGTGCTCGGCATCCGGCTGTTTCGCTGGGAGCCCCGGCACTGAGCAGAGCATGCCGGGGCACCGAGCGGGCCCGGCATCGGGCGGGACCGGCACCGAGCGGAACCGGGCGCCGAAGACGATCTCGGCGCCCGGGCCGCCGGGCTCAGGCCCCGCAGTGCCCAGGGATCCGCCGAGGTGGCGACCAGTCCTCCGGTGCAGGACACCGCCGTCCTGCACCTGGCTTTGCACACCACCCCGTAGCCCACGATCGCCGACCCACACGATCGCCGATGGCCAGTCGGCGAGGGGAGGGCGGCGCTCGACCGGGCGTTCCAATCGCCCACTCCGCTCCCGCAACTAGCCAGAATGTGCCGATTGTTCAGCCTTCGTTGCCGCAGAACCGTTCCGCTGTGAGGGTGTTCCTCGCTCGGGCGACGAACCCGGCGCGCCGGCGATCGGTTTCGTCGTCGCGGCCCGTCTTCCACCCGAGGAGCCTCGATGCAGCGCAGAACACTGACGGTCGGGTCGGTCCTGACCCTGCTGGCCGGCCTGGTGATCGGCACCACCACACCCTCGAACGCGACCCCGCCACCGAACTCCCCCGCCGCCGCCCGCGCCGCCGCGATCGACGCGGCCGACCGCGCCGTCTCCGGCCACTCGGGCAACCTCGCCAAGGCACCCGGCGAGCGGTACCGGCGGGGCATGGTGACACCCTGGCTCGACAACCTCTACTCGATCGCCTATACCCGCACCTATCGCGGCCTGCCCGTGGTCGGCGGCGACGCCGCCGTGTTGGCCGACGGCACGGGCCGGGTCCGGGCCGTGGAGACCGCCGACGGCCCGCGCATCGACGTACCGACCGAGCCGACCGTGCCCGCCGCGACGGCCGAGGCGAGCGCTCGTGCCCGGCTGACCGCGGTGGAGCGGGTCGACGCACCCCGCCTGGTGGTGCAACTCGGGCCCGATACCGCCCACTTGGCCTGGGAGACGGTAGTGGCCGGCCGGGTCGGGAACACGCCCGGCAGGCTGCACGTCTTCGTCGACGCCCGATCCGGAGCGGTGCTCGACGCCGCGACCTTCGACGACGTACGCGCCGGCACCGGGCACAGCAAGTGGAACGGCCCGAACCCGATCACCATCACCACCGCCTCCAGCGGTTCCACCTACTTCATGCAGGACCTGACCCGCCCCGGCCTGAGCTGCGCCAAGTACAACGCCGGAGTGTTGACCAAGACCATCGACGACTGGGGCAACGGGGACCCGACCACGATCGAGACCGGCTGTGTCGACTCGATGTGGGCGGTGCAGAAGGAATGGGACATGCTCCGCGACTGGCTGGGCCGCAACGGACACAACGGCAACGGTCGCACGCTCCCGGTCGTGGTCGGTCTTCCCGACGTCAACGCCTACTCCGACGGCTCCAAGGTGTTCATCGGCCACGACGTCAGGGGCCAGTGGCTCGGCGCGATGGACATCGTGGGCCACGAATACGGGCATCTCGTCGACGCGGCCACCCCAGGCTACCCGTTCAAGGAGTACGGCCTCAGCGAGGGCACCGGCGACATCTTCGGCGCGCTCACCGAGTTCTACGCCAACGAACCGGCGCCGTTCGACACCCCGGACTACACCGTCGCCGAGATGGTCGACATGGGCGGCGGCCAACCGCTGCGCTACATGTACAACCCGTCGCTGACCGGCGACCCGAACTGCTACTCCTCGACGCTGCCGCCGGACGAGCACCGGGCGTCCGGCCCGCTGAACCACTGGTTCTACCTGCTTGCCGAGGGCTCCAACCCCGGCGGCGGCAAGCCCAACAGTCCGACCTGCAACAGCTCCACGGTCACCGGCGTGGGCATCAAGATGGCCGGCAAGGTCTTCTACGGCGGCCTCCTGAGCCGGCCGGCGGGCACCAACTACCGAAAGCTGCGCATGATCACCGTCCGCGCGGCCAAGCTCCTCGACCCGACCTGCGTCACCTGGAAGGCGACCAGGGACGCGTGGAGCGCGGTCAACATTCCGATGCAACCGGCCGAACCCACCTGTCCCTGACCCCCTTGCGACGGCCTGGCCCCGGACCCCGCCGGGGCCCGGCCGTCGCGTCCGCAACAGGCCCGAAGCGGCGGCCATTTCGCCAGTATTTGCTGGCCTCGCCGGATCCCTTCGCGCGGCCCTTGTGTCCGTGTGAGTGTTTCGCTCGCTCGGGCACGAACCCCGGCCTGCACGGTCGATCGCGGCGCTCACGAGGCGCGCGGTCCACGCCGGATTCGTGGTCGAGGTCTGCCTTCCCACTCGAGGAGCCTCGATGAATCGAAGAATGACCACGGCCGGAACCGTTCTGGCCATGCTCACCGGCCTCACCGTGGGCGTGGCGGCCCAACCGGCGTCAGCCGACCCGCCGCAGCCCAGCTCGCAGGAACTGGCGGTCTCCGCCGCCGACCGCGCCGTCTCCAGCGGCCTCGACACCCTCGCCAAGGGTCCCGACGAGCAGTACCAGCGCCAAGCCGTCACCCCGTGGATCAACGACCTGTTCTCGGTCGCGTACCAGCGCACCTACCGCGGCCTGCCGGTCGTCGGCGGGGACGCCGTGGTGATGGCCGACGGCAAGGGCCGGGTACGGGCGACCCAGTCGTCCACCGACGCCCGAATCTCCGTACCGACCCAGCCCACCGTCGCGGCCGGCGCGGCCGAGGCCACGTCCAGGACCAAGCTGGCGAGCGTGGACCGGGTCGACTCGCACCGCCTGGTCGTCCGGGTCAAGGACGGCAAGAGCGCGCTGGCCTGGGAAACCGTGCTGATCGGCCGGACCGCGACCGCGCCCAGCCGGCTGCACGTGTTCGTGGACGCGAGCACGGGCACAGTGCTCGACACGACCGACGACGTCAAGGCCGGCAGCGGCAACAGCCAGTGGAACGGCCCCAACCCGCTCACGATCGACACCACCAACTCCGGTGGTACGTACTCCCTGCGGGACCCGAACCGGCCGGGCCTTACCTGCGCCGACTACTCGACCGGCCAGGTCTTCTCCAAGTCCTCGGACTCGTGGGGCAACGGCCAGGCGTCGAGCAAGGAAACCGGCTGCGTCGACGTCTTCTGGGCGGCGCAGAAGGAATGGAACATGCTGCGCGACTGGCTCGGTCGCAACGGGCACAACGGGACCGGCGGCAGTTGGCCGGTCAAGGTCGGTCTGAACGACGTCAACGCCTACTGGGACGGCTCGTCGGTCTCGATCGGCCACAACCAGGCCAACCAGTGGATCGGCTCGATGGACGTCGTGGGCCACGAATTCGGCCACGGCATCGACCAGTTCACCCCCGGCGGCGCCGGGACCGAGCCGGGTCTGGGCGAGGCCACCGGCGACATCATGGGTGCGCTGACCGAGGCGTACACCAACGAGCCCTCCCCGTACGACACCCCCGACTACACCGTCGGCGAAGCGGTGAACCTGGTCGGCCAGGGCCCGATCCGCTACATGTACAAGCCGTCCACCAACGGCGACCCCGACTGCTACAGCTCCTCCATTCCCAACACCGAGGAGCACGCGGCGGCCGGACCGCTCAACCACTGGTTCTACCTGCTCGCCGAGGGCACCAGCCCGGGCGGCGGCAAGCCGACCAGCCCGACCTGCAACAACACCACCCTCACCGGCGTGGGCATCCAGCAGGCCGGCAAGGTCTTCTACGGCGGCATGCTGCTCAAGACCAGCGGCATGACCTACAAGAAGTACCGCACGGCCACGCTCAGCTCGGCCAAGACGCTCGACCCGACCTGCGCGCTGTTCACCAAGACCAAGGCCGCCTGGGACGCGATCAGCGTGCCCGCGCAGACCGGTGACCCGACCTGCACCCCCGGCCCGGGTCAGAACGACTTCTCGATCACCCTCAACCCGACCGCCGGCACGGTGGCCCCGGGCGCGTCCGTCGGCTCCACGGTGGCCACGACCATCACCAGCGGCCAGGCGCAGACGGTCAACCTGACCGCCTCCGGTCTGCCGAACGGTGTAACCGCCCAGTTCAACCCGGCCAGTGTGCAGTCCGGCGCCAACTCCACGCTGACCCTGTCGGCGAGTTCGACCGCCACGGCGGGCACGTCCACGATCACGGTGACCGGCACAGGTACCGGCGCAACGCACACCGCGCAGTACACGCTGACGGTCAGCGGCACGTCCTCCCCGATACCCGACGTCAGCGTCGCGAACGTGCAGGCGCACCTGTCCCAGCTGAACACCATCGCGACCCAGAACGGCGGCAACCGCCGCGCGGGCAGCGCCGGTTACACCGCGTCGCTGGCCTATGTGAAGGGTAAGCTCCAGGCGGCCGGCTACCAGGTCACCGAGCAGACCTGCACCTCCTGCACCTACCGCTCCAACAACCTGATCGCCGACTGGCCCGGCGGCCCCGCCGACCAGGTCGTCATGTTCGGCGCCCACCTGGACAGCGTCCAGGCCGGCCCCGGCATCAACGACAACGGCTCCGGCTCCGCCACCCTCCTGGAGAACGCGCTCGTCCTCGCGCAGGCCAACCCGAACCTGACCAAGCATGTGCGGTTCGGCTGGTGGGCCGGCGAGGAACAGGGCCTCCAGGGCTCGCAGTTCTACGTCAGCCAATTGAGCTCGACACAGCGCACCGCGATCAAGGGCTACTACAACTTCGACATGGTCGGCTCGCCCAACGGCGGCTACTTCATCAACAACATCAACTCCGCCACCGCCGCCCCGATGAAGGCCTACTGGGACTCGCTGAACCTGCGTCCCGAGGAGAACGTCGAGGGCCAGGGACGCTCCGACGACTACTCCTTCCAGCAGGGCGGTATCCCCACCTCCGGCTACGCGGCCGGTGCCGACGCGGTCAAGACCTCCGCACAGGCGCAGAAGTGGGGCGGACAGGCGAACCAGTCCTACGACTCCTGCTACCACTCCGCGTGTGACACCTCCTCCAACATCAACGCGACGGTTCTGGACCGCAGCGCGGACGGCGTCGCCTACACCATCTGGAAGACCGCGGTCGGCGGCGGCAACCCCGGCAACGACTTCTCGGTCGGTGTCAGCCCGAACTCGGGCAGCACCCAGCCGGGCGGCAACACCACCGCGACCGTCAACACCCAGACCACCAGCGGCAACCCGCAGACGGTGAACCTGACCGCCTCGGGCGCGCCGAGCGGCGTGGACGTGACCTTCAACCCGACGTCGGTCCAGTCCGGCGCGTCCTCGACGGTGACCTTCCAGGTGGGGGCCAACGTCGCGACGGGTACGTACCCGATCACCATCACCGGTACCGGCACCGTGCAGCACGCGACGACCTACACGCTGACCGTCGGCACCGTCAACCCGGGCAACTCGCTGCAGAACGGCGGCTTCGAGCAGGGCACCGCCAACTGGACGCAGAGCGCCAACGACATCACCAACAGCACGCAGGCCACCCCGCACAGCGGTGGCTGGTACGCCTGGATGATGGGTTACGGCAGCACCGCCACCGAGACCCTGAGCCAGGGGAACATCACCATCCCGGCCAACGCCACGCTGCGCGTGTGGGTCAAGATCACCACCGAGGAGGTCGGGAGCACCGTCTACGACACCCTCGGCGTCCAGATCAACGGCACCACGCTGGCCACCTACTCCAACGCCAACGCGACCGGCACCTATGTGCAAAAGACCGTGGACCTGAGCGCCTACGCGGGCCAGACGGTCAGCCTCCAGTTCTCCGGTTCCGAGGACGAGTCCGCGACGACCACGTTCTACGTGGACGACGTCTCGATCTCCTGACCCCGTCCCGAAAGGCACCGCACCACGAGTGACCGCCCCGCCCCCGGCAGCGCGCCGGGGGCGGGGCGCACTCGTGTCCGGGCCCGCGCACCGGCCGCGCCTCAGGCCCGGTCGTGTGCCCGCAGCCGGCGGCCGACCACGCCCAACGCCTCGGCCAGTACCGCCAGTTGCTCACGATCCAGGACGTCGATCAGGACCTCGCGCACCCGTGCCACATGCGCGGGCGCGGCGCCACGCAACCGCGCGGACCCCTCGTCGGTCAGCACCGCGTAGACCCCGCGCGCCTGTTCCGGGCACGCGCGCCGGCGAACCAGGCCCAGCTTCTCCAACTGGGCGACCTGGTAGGTGATCCCGCTCTTCGAGGTGATCAACCGGTCGGCCAGTTCGGCCATCCGCAATTCGCCGTCGGGCGCGTCCGCGAGGTGTACCAGGATCTCGTACTGCGGGTGGGACAACCCCGCCTCGTCCTTGAGCTGGCGCTCCAGAGCCCGGTCCACCCGGTGGCCGGCCTCGACGAAGCTCGTCCACGCGGCCATCTCCAGGTCGTCCAGCCAACGCGGTTCGCTCATGCGGCAAACCCTACCCAGCTTGTCGAAGCCGGGGTCGGCCTGTAGCGTCGAAGTAGTTCAAATTTGAACTGGCCCACCGCAACCTCGCGGCGCGCACCGCCACACGTGGTGACACCGCGTACGGCGCCGCCGCATGTCCGCACGCCGCAAGATCGCGCCGGCGACCTCGCCATCGACAGGAGCACCCGCATGTACTCCCCCGCCGAGACGACCCACCGCGACCCCGATCAGGCGACCCGCACCGCGCCGGCCGGCGCGCCCGCCGGGTCGCTGCACGGCTACGACCTCGGCCTGGCCCTGCTGCGCGTCGTGGTCGGCCTGACCATGGCCGCACACGGCACACAGAAACTCTTCGGCTGGTTCGACGGCTCCGGCCTGGACGGCACCGGCCAGTTCTTCACCATGAGCGGCTACCCGTCCGGCAAGGCAATGGCCACCGTGGCCGGCCTCACCGAGACCTTCGGTGGCCTCGCCCTCGTCATCGGCCTGTGCACCCCCCTGGCCGCCGCCGGGATCGTGGGCACCATGATCAACGCCATCGCGGTCAAGTGGGACGGCGGCTTCTTCGCGCCGAAGGGCGTCGAGTACGAACTGCTGCTCACCGCGGCCGCCGCCGCTCTCGCGCTGACCGGCCCGGGCCGGCTGGCCGTGGACCGCTTCCTGCCGGTCCTGCGCAGCCACCGCGTGGCCTACGGCATAGCCGCCGTCGCGGTCGGCGCAATCACCGCCGGCGTCATCCTGATGTTGCGCGACTGAGCACGAGCACACGAGCACGCCCCGAATCACATGCGGCCGCCCCCGGGATCCACGGATCCCGGGGGCGGCCGCATGTCGTGCCTCCGACGTTCGGGCCGGGCACCCGGCGTTCCGAATATTTTCATAGGGCCCGGGGGTATTCGACCGGCCGAAACGATACCCTACGGGGGTACCTTGCGGTCGAGCCGAGACCGCATGCGCGACCAAGGAGGCCCGCGATGACCGGATACGACGACGGCAAAGACGCCTACCTCGCCCGCCTGAAGCGGGTGGAGGGCCAGGTCAGAGGGCTGCATCGGATGGTGGAGTCGGACGCCTACTGCATCGACGTGCTGACCCAGGTATCCGCCGTGACCAAGGCGCTCCAGGCCGTCGCCCTGGGGCTGCTGACCGATCACCTGGGGCACTGTGTGGTCCAGGCCGCCGGGCAGGGCGGCGACGCGGCCGACGCCAAGGTCCGCGAGGCCGCCGACGCGGTGGCCCGATTGGTGCGCTCCTGACGGGAGTTCCCCGCGTTCGCACCCCCCGTTCGGAAACAGGAATCCATCCCCTCGGCTTGACAACATACCCAGGGGGGGTATGTTGTAGTCGAAGCCGTCGACCGGAACACCTCCGGTGCGGCGGACCCGAGAACCAGGAGGCTTCGCCATGAGCACGACCACTTCCGTCACCTCGACCTACACCGTCACCGGCATGACCTGCGGCCACTGCGTCTCCTCGGTCAAGGCCGAGGTCGGCAAAATCGACGGCGTCACGGAGGTCGCGGTCGACCTCGCGAGCGGCAAGGTGACGGTCACCTCCGATGCGGCCCTGGCCGACACGGCCGTCGCGGCGGCGATCGACGAGGCCGGCTACGAACTGGTCGCCCCGGCGGCCGAGGCCCCCGAGGCCGGCGCGAGCTGCTGCGGCAGCTGCCACTGACCCGTCGAGGGGGGCGCCGCCCGACACCGGCGCCCCCCTCATCGGACCACCCGCGGCCCCGGTCGGCCACACCACCGGGCCCGCCGCACCACGGCGACCACCCGCCCCACCGTCTCGAACGCGGCGTCCGACGCGGTGTCGAACGCGCCATCGAACAGGGAGAGAGCATGAACACCGCAGTCAAGGTCGGCGCGTTCGGCGCCGGCGTGGTGCTGGCCTTCGGGGCCGCCTTCGGCATCGGCCACGCGGTCGGCCCGGTCGGCTCCGATCCCGCCCCCGCACACGGCGGCCACGGCGGCACCCAGGCGGGCCCGTCGGGCGGCGCCCGCTCCCCCGGCGCCGCACCGGCCGCCGCCGAGATGCCGGGCGGCCTCCAGGTCTCCGAGCGGGGCTACACCCTGGTCGCCGCCACCGAGCCACTGCCGGCCGGCACCGCCACCGACTTCCGCTTCCGCGTCCTCGGCCCGGACGGGCAACCGTGGACGCGCTACGACCGGGCCCACGACAAGGACCTGCACCTGATCGTGGCCCGCCGCGACCTGTCCGGGTTCCAGCACGTACATCCCGTGCTCGGCGCCGACGGCACCTGGAGCGTGCCGCTGACCTTCGCGAACGCCGGCACTTACCGGATGTTCGCCGACTTCACGCCCACCGGCGACCCCGGCGGCACGCTCACCCTGGGCGCCGACGTCGTGGTGGCCGGCGACTACGCACCGGCCGCGCTGCCCGCGCCGAGCCGCACCGCCGTCGTCGACGGCTACACCGTCACCCTGGCCGGCGACCTGACCACAACATCCGCACCGCTCACCCTGAACGTGAGCAAGGACGGCCGCCCCGTCACCGATCTCCAGCCCTACCTCGGCGCCTACGGCCACCTGGTCGCGCTGCGCCAGGGCGACCTGGCCTACCTCCACGTGCACCCGCAGGGCGCGCCCGGCGACGGCAAGACCCCCGCGGGCCCCGGCATCGGCTTCCACGCCCAGGCCCCCAGCGCGGGCAACTACCGCCTCTACCTGGACTTCCAACACGAGGGCAGGGTCCGCACCGCCGAGTTCACCGTCACGGTGGGCGCCGCGACCGCACCGACTCCGCCGCCCGCCCAGTCCACGCAGCCCAACCAGCCCACCCAGCCCACCCAGCCCGAGCACGGCGAGCACGCCCACTAGGGATGCCCGACGCCACCCTCGGCCGTGGCCGACGTTTGACGTTTTGATACCCCCCTAGGGTATAGTTCAGGCATGATCGCGGGACGGCACCGGCCGCCACCGCCCCCGGCCCCGCGACGGCCGCGCAACCACCGATCCGAACAGGAGCAGGCGATGGGTTCGACCACCGAAACCTCGACGCCACAGGACAGCGGGCAGATCGAACTGTCGATCGGCGGCATGACCTGCGCCTCGTGCGCGATGCGCATCGAGAAGCGGCTGAACAAGCTCGACGGCGTGACCGCGACGGTCAACTACGCCACCGAGAAGGCGAAGGTCAGCTACGCCGGCGAGATCGCGCCGGCCGACCTGATCGCCCAGGTCGAGGCGGCCGGATACACGGCCGAACTCCCCGCCCCTCCCGTCACCGCCGGCGGCACCGGCGAAGCCGCGCCGGAGGCGGATCCCGAGGGTGGTCGGGTCCGGGCCCTGCGCGACCGGCTGCTGATCTCCGCCGTACTGACCGTGCCGGTGATCGCGATGGCGATGGTCCCGGCGTTCCAGTTCACCAACTGGCAGTGGTTGTCCCTCGCGCTGGCCTGGCCGGTCGTGGCCTACGGCGCGTGGCCGTTCCACAAGGCCGCCTGGACCAACCTGCGGCACGGCACCTCGACCATGGACACGCTCGTGTCGATGGGCACGCTGGCCGCGCTCGCCTGGTCGGTCTACGCACTGTTCTGGGGCAGCGCCGGCGAACCCGGCATGACCCACGCGTTCTCCTTCGCCATCGAACGCAGCGACGGAGCCGGAAACATCTATCTGGAGGCCGCCGCCGGGGTGACCACCTTCATCCTGGCCGGGCGCTACTTCGAGGCCCGCGCCAAGCGCCGCTCCGGCGCGGCGCTCAAGGCCCTGCTCGAACTCGGCGCCCGCGACGTGGCGGTGCTGCGAGACGGGCGCGAGGAGCGCATCCCGGTCGAACAGCTCGTCGTCGGCGACCTGTTCGTGGTCCGTCCCGGCGAGAAGATCGCCACCGACGGCGTGATCGAGCAGGGCACCTCGGCGGTCGACGCCTCGATGCTCACCGGCGAGTCGGTCCCCGTCGAGGTCGCTCCCGGCGACACCGTCACCGGCGCCACCGTCAATGCCGGCGGCCGGCTCGTGGTCCGGGCCACCCGGATCGGCGCCGACACCCAACTCGCCCAGATGGCCCGGCTGGTCGAGGACGCGCAGAACGGCAAGGCCCAGGTACAGCGCCTGGCCGACAAGGTCTCCGGCATCTTCGTCCCGATCGTGATCGCCCTCGCCGCCGCCACTCTCGGCTTCTGGTGGGGCACCGGCCAGGGCATCGCCGGCGCGTTCACCGCCGCCGTCGCCGTGCTGATCATCGCCTGCCCGTGCGCCCTGGGCCTGGCCACCCCGACCGCGCTGATGGTCGGCACCGGGCGCGGCGCCCAGCTGGGCATCCTGATCAAGGGCCCCGAGGTACTGGAGTCCACCCGTCGCGTCGACACCGTCGTGCTCGACAAGACCGGCACCGTCACCACCGGCCGGATGACGCTCCTGGACGTGCACCTCGCCGCCGACGAGACCGAGGCCGAGGTGCTGCGCCTGGCCGGTGCCCTGGAGAACGCCTCCGAGCACCCCATTGCCCAAGCCGTCGCCAAGGGCGCCACCGAGCGGGTCGGCGACCTGCCGGACCCGGAGGACTTCGCCAACGTCGAGGGGCTCGGCGTGCAGGGCATCGTCGAGGGCCACGCCGTTCTGGTCGGCCGCACCCGGCTGCTGACCGAGTGGGCGCTCGACCTCCCGGCGGAGCTGGAGCGGGCCATGGCCGACGCCGAGGCGCTGGGTCGTACCGCCGTCGCGGTGGCGTGGGACGGCAAGGCGCGCGCGGTGCTGGTCGTCGCCGACGCGATCAAGCCCACCTCCGCCGAGGCCATCCGCCGCTTCCGCGAGCTGGGCCTGACCCCGATCCTGCTCACCGGCGACAACACCACCGTCGCGCACACCGTCGCCGCGCAGGTCGGCATCGACCGGGAGCACGTGTTCGCCGAGGTGATGCCCAAGGACAAGGTCGACGTGGTCACCCGCCTCCAGGAGGAGGGCCGGATCGTGGCCATGGTCGGCGACGGCGTCAACGACGCCGCCGCGCTGGCCAAGGCCGACCTCGGCCTGGCCATGGGCACCGGCACCGATGTCGCCATCGAGGCCTCCGACCTCACTCTGGTGCGCGGCGATCTGCGCGCCGCCGCCGACGCCATCCGCCTCGCTCGCAAGACCCTGGGCACGATCAAGTCCAACCTGTTCTGGGCCTTCGCCTACAACGTCGCCGCCCTCCCGCTGGCCGCCTCCGGCCTGCTGAACCCGATGCTCGCCGGTGCCGCGATGGCCTTCAGCTCGGTCTTCGTGATCAGCAACAGCCTGCGGCTGCGCGGCTTCAAGGCTCTGGCCGACGACACCCACCCGACCCCGTAGTCCCGACTCGCACACACGAACGGTCCGCCCCTCACACCACGAGGGGCGGACCGTTCGTGCGTGCGAGCGGCCGATTCAGGCGGGGTGCGGCGCGCCGAGATAGGGGAAGTCGGGCAGCAGGTCGGTGTGCGGCCCGATGTGGTCACTGGTGATCCTGCCGTTGGACAACATGGTCAGCCGGGCCGAGGTGACGTCGTCGGTGAGCGTGCGGCCGTTGGGATAGGCGGCGGGCCGGGAGCGGTCGAAGCGCAGTACGTCCGGCAGGACCGTGCGCAGCGTACGTTCCGCTTCGGCCCGCTCGTAGTGGCCGAAGTGAGCGAGTGCGGCGATCCACGCCTCGTGATAGGTGTCCCAGTCCTGCGCGGGCTCGCCGGCGTTGTAGGCGTCCTTGACGTCCTCGGCGTTGAAGTACGCGGTCAGCGAGGGATGCGCGCCCCGGTCCACCGATTCCAACCCGCCGTCCTGCCGCAGACTCACCCGGGCCCAGACCCCGATCACCGGGTCGGCGCCGAGTTCGGCGTCGGGCATCTCCAGCACGATGCCGAGCACGTTCTTGTCGGCGCCCCAGTCCACTCCGGTCCACTGGAAATCCTTGACAATGCCGTCCAGATCGGCGAAGAACGGGTCGCTGCGCAGGCCGACGGCGAAGCGGTACGGATCGGCCCGAACCACGATCGCGTCGGCGTCGCCGGCCACCGGCGCGTCGACGACGATCGGCTCGCCCGTCGCCTCGTGCGCGCGGGCTGCCGCGCCGGTCGCCCGATACACGGTGGCGGTCTGGCGTCCGTCCTTGGGCACCGAGAAGACCACGCTGAACGCCACGTCGGCCTGCAGATCGCCGTCGGTGTCGACGTTGATCCGGTACACCGCGTCCGGGTGCAAGGTCGCGCCCGCCCCGGCGATGGGGTGCACGTTCATGATCAGGACGGTGCGACCGCCGGGCCGGGAGAACACGAACAGGTCGGTGAGGTCGAGCCGGGCGTCGTCCTTGGGGGACCGCAGGTCGGGTCCGCTGAGGTGATGAGACATGCGCTCAGCGTCGGGTACGTACGCCTCGCCGGCCCGGCGGCGGCAGGCGACGCGCACCGGTGGTCACCCGTCCGGCCGCACCGTCGCGCCGCCTGCCCGACGGCACCACCCGGCGATACGACCGCGCGGTCCGCCCGGCGCCCGCGTGGGATGCCGGGCGGACCGTCGGGTCACTACGGTGCCGGAGCGGTCGCGTTGATCACCGCGAACGCGCCGCCCTGCGGGTCCGTGACCACGGCCATCCGGCCGGCCATCATGTCGAACGGCGGCTTGAGCACGTTGCCGCCGGCCCGGACCAGCGCGTCGACGACGCTGTCGGTGTCGTCAACGGAGAAGTAGGTCAGCCAGTGCGACGGCGTGCCCGGCGGCAGCTGGTCGAGCCCCTGCATCCCGCCGACCACCCGCCCATCCGCGCTCAGCGAGTAGTAGCCCTCGGCCCCCTCCATCGGCTTGGCCTCCAGACCGAGCGCGGCCTTGCCGAACTTCGCCGCAGCGCCCGTATCGCTGGTGTTCAGCTCGCTCCAGATCACCGAACCGGGCTCGTTGACCACCTGCGCCCCGCCGAAGTCCCGCGCTTGCCACAGACCGAACACCGCGCCGGTGGGATCGGCGGCGACGCACATCCGGCCCAGGGTCATCACGTCCATCGCGGGCATCATCACCGTGCCGCCGGCCTTGGCGATCTTCTCCTGGGAGGCGTCCACGTCGGCGGTGGCCAGGTAGGTGGTCCAGGCCGTCGGCGGGGTCGGTCCGCCGTCGGGGGACATCGCCTTCATGATGCCCGCGACGGCCTTGCCGTTGAGCGTGCAGACCGCGTATCCACCGGTCTCCGGCGGGCCCACCTCGCCCTGCCAGCCGAACAGGTCGCGGTAGAAGTCGAGCGCGGCCTGCTGGTCGGGCACCATCAGGTCGACCCAGCAGGGTGTGCCGGGCTTATAGGGACTGGTTACCTCGGGCATGACGGAACCTCCAGAGAAGAACGACGCCCCCGAACCCGTCGTCACTCGCCATCGTGGGCAGCCCCCATCGGGCCGCCACCGACGCGCCGGTACCCGCCGGACCACGTCCGTCAACCTCCGGTCGGGCCACGTCGCTCACCCGCCCGGCCCGGGACGGGTTCGACGCGGTCGCCGTCGTTCACCCCGGGCCGATCCGCAGGGGTCGGGAACGTCCCTACCGGCCGGGTCGCCGAAGTCGTCTCCCCCGCTCCATGACACGACACCGCCGGCCGCGCGGACCAGCCTGCGGGTGAACGTGTGTCGAGGGTCGGTCAGGATCCGTCCCGCCGGGCCCTCTTCCACCAGCCGGCCCGCGTCCAGGACCGCGATCCGGTCCGCGAGCCGGGCCGCCGCCGCCAGGTCGTGGGTGATGAACACCAGGGACAGGCCGCTATGTTCCCGGGAACGGGCGAGCAGGTCCAGCAGCTCCGCCCGGGCCGCGCCATCCAGGCCCGAGGTGATCTCGTCGCAGACCAGCACACCGGGTCGGGCAAGCAGGGCTCGGGCCAACGCGGCACGCTGCAACTCGCCCCCGGACAGCGCGCCCGGTCGGCGCTCCGCCACGGGCGCGGCCAGGCCGAGTTCGGCCAGCGTGTCGAGCGCCTGCGTCCGAGCCGCGTCCGGGTGCACACCGCGCAGCCGTACGGCCGTCCGGGCCACCTGGTCCAGGACCGGCCGGCCCTCGTCGAACGAGGCCCGCGCATCCTGGAACACGTATTGCACGGCCGCCAGTTGGTCGGTGGTACGACCACGCAGCGAGCGGGGCAACGTCGTCCCGTCGAACCGGATCCGCCCGCGGTATCCACTGTGCAGGCCGGCGAGGCAGCGGCCCAGTGTCGTTTTGCCGCTGCCCGAACGGCCCACCAGGGCAAGGCATTCGCCGGGTGCCACGGACAGGCTCACCCGGTCCAGGACGGTCACCCGGCGCCGCACGCCCGCCGGGTATCCGGCCGTGAGGTCCCGAGCTTCCAGCCGAACGGCGGTGGTGGGGTCGGGGCCGTCGTCCGCGGCCGGCCCTCGGGGCCGAACCTCCACCCGCTCGGGCGCCGGCAGCACCCGCGCCGTCGGCCCGAATGCGACCGGCCGCCCGTGCGCCAACAGCACCACCTCGTGCGCGAGTCGGCGCACCACGTCGAGGTCGTGGCTGAGCAACAACACCGCGATCCCCTCTCCGGCCAGGGCAGCCAGCCGCGCCACGACACCCTGCTTGGTCAGCGCGTCCTGCCCCGTGGTCGGCTCGTCGGCAACCACGACCCGCGCACCGAGCAACAACGCCTGGGCCACCACGACGCGTTGCTGCTGCCCGCCGGAGAGCTGATGCGGGAAACGCCGCACGACCTCCTCGGGGTGCTCGATCCGCGCCGCCCGCAACGCCTCGTCCACCGCGGCCCGGTGCGACCCTCGGCCGCCCGCGCCCACCCGCGCCCGCGCTCGCGCGATGTCCCGCAACAACACGCCGACCCGACGCACCGGGTTGAGCACCGCGCCGGGATGTTGCGGGACGTACCCGACCGCTCCCCCGCCCACCACCCGTACCTCGCCCGTCACCCGGGCGCCGAGCGGGAATTCGCCGAGCAGGGCCAGCGCGGTGGTGGTCTTGCCGCTGCCCGACGGCCCCACCAGCGCGGTGATCCGCCCGGCACGCAGCGTCAGATCCACCCCGTCCACGATCGCCCGACCACCCACCGCAACCCGCAACCCGCGCACGAATGCCACGGGTTCAGCGTCGCTCATCGGCCCTTCCCCGCCCGGCCGTCGGCGTCCGCAACGCCGTGTCGAACGCCAGGTTCGTGCCCATCGACAGCGCCACGATCAGCGCCGCCGGTACCACCACGGCCCACGGTTGCAGGAACAGGCCGGGCCGGTTGCGGTCCACCATCACCGCCCAGTCGGCGGCGTCCGGGGCCACACCCACGCCCAGGAACGCGGCGGTCGCCACCAGGTACAGCGCACTGGCGAGCCGGGTCCCCGCGTCGGCGGCCAGCGTGCGCCGGATCGACCGCAGCGGGTAGCCGACCGTGATCCGCCACCAGGACTCGCCCTGCATCCGCAACGCCTCGACGGCGGGCCGCGCCGCCACCTCGGTGCCCGCCGCGGCCACCACCCGCGCGGCGTCCGGCATCGCCACCAGAGCGATCACCGGCACCAGTTCGGCCGGCCCCGGCCGAAACAGCGCGGCCACGAGCAGCACGACGAGCAGCGACGGTATCGCGATCAGCACGTCCAGCGGCCGCATCAGCACCTCGGCCACCCACCCGCGCCGCGTCGCCGCGGCGGCCAGCCCGAGCGGCACCGCCACCAGATAGGCCAGGACCGTCGCGGCCACCGCCACCAACACCACCGATCGCCCGCCGAGCAACACCTGCCGCCAGACGTCGCGCCCGGCGAAGTCGGTGCCCAGCCAATGCCCTTCCCCGGCGCTGAACGACACCGCGCGCGGCTGCACGGGCCCCGCGAACCACGGCCCGATCAACGCGATCACCAGCGGCAGCCCGATCAACGCGAGCGCCACCGCATACCGCCGACCACCACCGTCGCCCCAACTCGATTTCCCCAAACGTGAGTTCACTACGCCGCCACCTCCACGCGCGGCGCCAGCCGCAGCGTCACGAGGTCGGCGACAAGGTTGACCGAAACGGTCACCACACCGAACACCAGCGCCAGCCCCTGGATCACCGGGATGTCGCGCGCCGCGACCGCGTCCACCAGTACGGTGCCGAGCCCGGGGATCACGAACAGCGCCTCCACCACAATCACGCCGCCCAGCAACCAGTCGCAGGTGCGGGCCAGTTGCTGGATCGCGGGGGCAAGGGCGTTCGGCAGCGCATGCGTCCGGCACACCCGGGCACCGGACAGACCCAGCCGCCGCGCGTGCGCCACGTACGGCGACGCCATCGCGTCGATCATGCCCGCACGCACCAGCCGGGCGATCGTGCACACCGGCCGGGACAGCAGCACCACCACCGGCAGCACCAACACGGCCGGACGGCCGAGCAGATCACCGTCGGTACCCACCGCCGTCGGCGGCAACCACCGCAGTTCCAGCGCGAACAGCGTGATCAGCAACACCCCGAGGGCGAACTCCGGAACCGCGTGCACCGCCGACGTCAGCGCGCTGATCAGGCGATCCACCGGGCCGCCCTCGCGCCGCGCGGCAAGCACCCCCAGACCCACCGACAGCGGCACGAGCAGCACGACCGTGGCCCCGGCCAGTATCAGGGTGGGGCCGAACCCGTCGGCGAGCAGGTCGGCGACCGACCGGCCCGAGACCAGCGAGGTGCCCAGGTCACCGTGCGCCAGACGCTCGATCCAGGCGGCCAACCGTCCGCCGACCGAACGATCCAGGCCCATCGACTCCCGGATCCGAGCGATCCGCTCGGGGTCGGGCTGGTCGCCCGCCAGGGCCACCGCTGCGTCCCCCGGGAGCGCCTCGGTCAGCGCGAAGATCAACAGCACCACGGCCGCGATCTGGACCGGGCCGAGCAGCAGTCGGCGTGCCGGGCGGCCACGATCCGCGCTCACCCGAGCCAGACCTTGTCGAACCGGGCCCAGTCCAGCGTATTGGCGGGCGCGTTCGTCGCCACGCCGCGCACCCGGTTCGCGGTGGCCACGATCCAGTCCGCGAAGCCCCAGATCAAAAACCCGCCCTCGTCGTGGAGTCGGCGCTGCATACGCTCGTACAGCGCGGTGCGCAACGCCTCGTCGGGGGTGGACTGGATCTGCCGATACAGTTCGTCGAAGTCCCGGTCCCGCCAGTGTGTCGCGTTGGTGGTGGATCCGGTCAACAACCGCTGGGAGACGTGCGATTCGATCGGCATCGCCCCCGAGCGGTAGGACGCGAGCGTGCCGGAGGTGAGGATGTCCTTCCAGTAGGTGTCCTTGTTGCCGATCCGCACCTGAACGGTGACCCCGGCCTTCGCCGCCTGTTCCTTGAAGATCCCGGCGGCCTCGACGAATCCGGTGGCGGCGGGCGCGGTGTCCAGGGTGACGGTCAGACCTTCGGCGCCGGCCTCGCGCAGCAGCGCCCGGGCCCGGGCCAGGTCCTGGGTGCGCTGCGGCAGGCTCGCCGCGTAGTAGCGATATCCCTTGCCGAAAAGGTCGTTGCCCACCTCCCCGGCGCCGGACAGTGCCCCGTCCACGAGTTCCCGACGGTCGGCGATCAGGCAGAACGCCTGCCGGACCCGCCGGTCGTCGAACGGCGGCCGATCGGTCTTCATCACGAAGCCCTGCATCGCGCTGTTCCGCAACCGCAACACGGTGATCCGGCCCCGGCCCTCGTGCACCCGCGCGGTGGCCGGGTTCAGCTCGTGCGCGTACTCGACCTGCCCGCCAAGGAGCGCGTTGGTCCGCGCGGACTCCTCGCCCGCGATCACGAACTCCAGTTCGTCCAGGTGCGGACCGCCGTCCCAGTAGCCGTCGTTGCGTCGCAGCAGCAGCGAACTCCCGGGCTTGAACGACCCGAACACGAACGGCCCCGATCCCACCGGCCGCTCGAAGGAGTCCGCGCCGGTCGGCACGATGTAGGCGCCGAAAGCCGCAAGCACGTTGGGGAATTCGGCGTAGGGCAGCTTGAGCCGGAACTCCACCGTGGCCGGGTCGATCACCCGACTCGCGGCCTGGTCGATCGACTCCAGCGCGGCCTTGGCCCGAAACGCCCGTGCGGGGTCGGCGATCCGACGAAAGCTGTACAGCACGTCCTCGGCGGTCACGGGCCGGCCGTCGTGGAAGGTCGCCGGACGCAGCTGTACCCGCCAGGAGTCCAGCGTCGCGTTCGGCTCCCACCCGGCGGCGAGCCGGGGTACCGGGGCCAGGTCCGCGCCGTAGTCGGCGAGCTTGTCGAACAGCGCCTTGGCCCGGGCCACGTCGACGAACAGATTGGCCAGGTGCGGATCCAGCGTCTCGTTGGCACCGCCGCCCGGGAAGGCCGCCCGCAGTCGCCCGCCGCGCCTGGGCGTTGCCTCGCCCGGCGTACCGGCGTGCGGCCCGGGCTCGGCCGTGCCGCCGGCGCAGCCCACCGCCAGGGTCAGCGCGGCAACGCCCCCGGCGGTCAGGAAGGCCCGGCGGGAGGTTCCGGCGCGGGCTGCGCCGAGGGGTATGCGGGGGTGGATCCGGCTCATGGGTCGTTCTCTCCGTGTCGGCGGTGATGGTGGGCGGGGTGATGCCGGGTCAGCGGCGGCGGGCGACCACGTGCAGGCGGTCGCCGTGCCCGGTCGCGGCGGGCGGGGCGCCCTCGATCCAGGGCGGGTCGGTACGCGGTCCCGGGTGGTCGTAGAGGTCGAGCACGTCGAAGCCTGCGACGTCGAGGAAGTAGCCCAGCTCGCGGGGGAACAGCAGCCGCCACGCGGAGAGTTGCGTCCGGGCCGGCGCTCCGTCGTCCGACGTCCATTCCCGGCGTCGGCGCAGCAGTTGGGCGCCGTGGTCGACCCACAGGGTGGTGCGCGAGGTGTAGGTGACCCCGGCGTGCACGACGGTATCGGTCCGGGGTTCGGTTTCGGTCCGGGCACCCTCGGCGCCCTGGAGGAAATAGGCGCCGTTGCGCAGCTCGGCCACGAACAGCCCGCCGGGCACGAGGTGTTCCCGACAACGATCGAAAAACGCCGCGAGGTCGGTGTTCTCGTGGCAGTACAGCAGCGCGCTGTCCAGGCAGACCACGGCGTCGAAGACACGTCCGAGGTCGAAGTCGCGCATGTCGGCGAGGCGGTAGTCCGGGCCGGGGTGGTGGGTGCGGGCGTGGCGCAGCATCGCCGCCGAGGTGTCGATGCCGACCACCTCGCGGGCGGCATGGGCGTGCAACCAGGCCGCGTCCCGCCCGGTGCCGCACCCCACGTCCAGCACACGCGGCCCGCCGCCGTGGCCCCGCAGGGTCGCGTCGGTCCACCGGGCGGCGCGCCGGTCGGGGTCGGGGAAGCGGCGTTCGTAGAGTTCGGGGGTATCGGTCAGGAGATTGCGGGTACTCACGTCGGTTCGCTCTCGGCTTCGTACGGGTCGCGGGCGCCCATCGGGGCGAGTTCTCGGGCGTGCGGCGGTAACAGGTGCTCACGACAAGCTCTCGGCCGTGCGGCCGGCGTGGGTGCTCGTCGCGGCAAGCTCTCAGCCGCGCAGCCGGCACGGATGCTCATCACGACAAGCTCCCGACCGTGCGGCCGGCACGGGTGCTCATCGGGACTCGCTCTCGGCCCTGGGGTGGTCGGGAGTACGCGACGCCGCGGCGGGCTCGACGGCGCCGGTCCCGGGCGCGGTCGACGGCAGCGTCCCACCCCGGCGCAGCCACCCCACCGCCGAGGCCGAGACCAGGCCCAGCAGCGCGCAGCAGGCCCACGGCAACCACGCCCGGCCACCGTCCGCGCCCGCGTCCATCGCCCAGCCGATCCCGGCGTTGCCGGCCGCCGCCGCGATGCCGGACGCCGCGTAGAACAGCCCGAAGCAGGTGCCGGTCAATCGGTCCGGGCCGAAGGCGGGGACCAGTTCGAGCACGAACGGCTGGGCGATCATCACACCCAGATGCAGCAGCAGGGCGGCGGCGATCAGCGGCACCATCCGCACCACCGCGTCCCAGGTCCCGTCCGGGCCGGCGCCGCCGGCGACCACCATCGGGGGCATAAAGGCCAGTCCCGTCACGGCCGTTCCGATCGTGATCCACCGGGTACGGTCCCCGCGCGCTTGGAGGAAGCGGGTGATCCGCAGTTGCAGCAGCAGGTTCGCGACCGTCCCGGTGAGGAACAGCAGCCCGACGGCGGCCTCCTGGCCGGTCGCGTGCCGAACACCGTCCGGGAGCAGCAGGTACAGCTGCGTCTCCAGGCCGTACAACCCGGCCATCGCGATCGAGAACGCCACGAAGGCTCGGTTGCCCAGGACTTCGCGCCAGTCGGCCAGAACCGAACGCTCCGGCGCGGGCACCGGGCGCGCCGGCAGGACGAGCGCCTGGGCGATCGTCAGCGCCGCGAACAGCACGGCCGCGGTCAGTGCGGCGGCGGTGAAGTCGACCAGGAGCAGCAGGCTGCCGAGCAGCGGGCCGACCAGGGCGCCGGTGGTGGCGAAGACATTGAACAGGGCGAACGCCTCGGCCCGGCGCGGCCCCGCCTCGCGGGCGAGGTAGGTGCGCACCGCGGGGTTGAACAGCGCCCCGGCCAGTCCGCTGAGCAGCGCGGCGGCAAGCAGCACCGGAAGTCCGTCGCCCAGCGCGAACAACCCGAATCCCACGGTGCGCAGCGCACACCCGGCGATGATCACGCCGCGTGCGCCGAGCCGGTCGGCGGCGGAGCCGCCGAGGATGAACAGGCCCTGCTGCGCGAGGTTGCGCACGCCCAGGACGATGCCGACGACGGCGGCGGACATCCCCAGGTCGTCGGTGAGGTGGGTGGCCAGATACGGGATCAGCAGGTAGAAGCCGATGTTCACGCCCAGCTGGTTGACCAGCAACAACCGCACCGCGAGCGGGAATTCGGCCACCGCGCGAAGTGTCCTCATCGGGCGGCCCCGATCGTGCGCCGCACACCCAGCCCGGGCGCGTGTCCGGCGGCACGCACGGTGCCGTCGCTACCGCCGATGCCGGTCCACGGATCGTGCGCGAGCAGCAGATGCCCGTCCAAGTCGACCCAGCGGGCCCGGTCGACGAGGTGTACGGCGGGCGCGATGCCGAGCGAACTGCCGGTCAGACAGCCGAACATGACCTCGGTACCGCTGCCGCGCAGATCCTCGACGATCCGCGACGCCGCACGCAAACCGCCACATTCGGCGAGTTTGAGGTTGACCCCGGGAATCCGTCCGGCCAGCCGCAGCACATCCTCGCGGGTGATGGCGTCCTCGTCGGCGATCACCGGGATCGGCGCGTGCCGAGCGATCCGCGCCAGCACCTCGGGCCGCCCGGCGGCGATCGGCTGCTCCACCGCCTCGACCCCGAGGAGGGCGAAGCGCGGCAGCAGTTCCATGGTCTGCGCCTCGCTCCACGCGCCGTTGGGATCGAGCAGCAGCCGGGCGTGCGGCACCGCGTCGCGCACGGCCGCGACCCGGGCCAGATCGTGCGCCGGATCGGGTGCACCGGCCTTCACCTTGAGCACGGTGAACCCGAGTCCGGCCAATCGTGTCGCCGCACCGGCCGCGTGCTCGATCCCGCCCAGCCCGATGGTCCGGGCGGTCACCGCCGCCGGCGCCCGTTCGGCGCCGAGCAGCCGATGTACGGGCTGCCCGGCGCGCTTGCCCACCAGGTCGAGCAACGCCGCGTCGAGCGCGGCCCGCACCCCGAGCGGCAGCCCGCTCGCTCCGCTGCCGGCCAACTCCCGCGAAGCGCTCTCCGGTTCGCCGAACCGCCCCAGCCACGGCCGCGCCACGCGCGCCAGCGCCGCCCCGATGTCATCGGCCGACAGTCCGAGCCGAGTGCTGCCAAGCGCCTCACCCCACCCGCGTGCCCCTTCGTGCTCGACACACACCCAGACGGCGTCCCGCCCGGCCATCACCGACCGCGAAATGCGCAACGGCTCACCCAGTTCGAGCCGGGTGGTCTGCCACGTGAGCCTCATGCGGACCCCGTTATGGAGGTCTGGGGCATGCTCGCGACGCGGGACGCGGGCGTGGCGGCCGACGCGGGCGCGTGTTCCCCCACCGACGGCCCCGGGCCGCCCGGCGTGCGCGCGACCGTGCGACAGCGCGCCCAACCGCCGACCTCGACGATCCCGGGGTCCAGGATCTCCACCGGGTGGGTGGGCACGTGAGCGCCGTCCAGGCCGTGCGCGGCGCAGAAGGCGTCGTCGTAGACGGTGCCCAGGTACCGGTGCGGGCCGTCCGGGAAGATGGTGGCCACGGTCGTACCGGGGTGGACCCGGGCCGCCCACGCGGCGACCAGGGCGACCGCGCCGGTGCTCCAGCCGCCGCTGACGAAGCTGCCCTGGGCCAGCCGGCGGCATGCGTCGACGGCGGCGGCCGGGCCGACCCAGTGCACCTCGTCGAACGCGTGGTGGGCGACGTTGCGCGGCCGGATACTGCTGCCGAGCCCGCGCATCAGGCGTGGTCGGGCGGGCTGGCCGAAGATGGTCGAGCCGACCGAGTCGACGCCGATCACGGTCAGCGCCGGCCAGCGCCGACGCAGTGGCCCGATCAGCCCGGCGCTGTGCCCGCCGGTGCCCACGCTGCACACCAGGATGTCCACGTGGTCGAGCTGGTCGGCGAGTTCGGTCGCCATCGATGCGTAGCCCGCCGGGTTGTCGGGGTTGTTGTACTGGTCCGGCCAGTAGGCGCCGGGCGTGCCGCGCAGGATCTCGCGCAACCGGGCGAGCCGGGCGGCCTGCCAGCCGCCGACCGCCGCCGGATGTTCCACCAGGTCCAATTCGGCGCCGTGCGCGCGCAACAACTGCCGCATGGACGGTTCGAGTTCGCGGTCGCCGACGAGCCGGACCGGATGGCCGAGCGCCTGTCCGGCGAAGGCCAGACCGATGCCCAGTGTGCCCGAGGTGGACTCGACCACGAGCGCGCCCGGGCGCAGTTCGCCGCGTCGGCGGGCGCCGCGCAACATCGATACGGCGGCGCGGGCCTTCATGCCGCCCGCGCTCAGGTATTCGAGCTTGGCCCAGAATCCCGGGTGCGGGCAGGGCAGTTCGGTGCCGACGCGGACCACGGGGGTGCGGCCGAGCAGGGCCAGCAGGTCGGGATTGGCGCCGGTGGAACCGGCGGCGCGCGGAAGCGGGAGGGTATTCACGCGGCACCTCCGGATCGGTGCGCCGCGCTCGTACGTTCGGGCCGGTGCGCCGCACTCGGCTCTCCGGGTCGGTGTGCCGCGCCCGGGTCGCCGGGCCGGTGTGCCGCGCTCGACCCGCCGTAGCGGTAGACCACACCGGGTCCGCCGTCCAGCCAGAAGAACGGATAGGGCTCGGCGCACACCGCGCTCACCCCCGCGCCCACGAAGTGCGGCAGGATCGCGCTGCCGGTCTGGGCGAACATCACCAGCGGCTTGCCGGTGCTCGCGGCATGTGCGCGCAGCGGCTCGAAGGTGTCGTTGCCCAGCGTCATGCCGGAGGCCAGGATCGCGTCGCAGCCGTCCAGTTCGGCCTCGGCGTCACGGTGGATCGGCTCGCCCCATTCGGTACGCCCACCCTCGAAGTCGCACGGCACGCAGCCGATCCCGAGCGTACGCAGCCGCTCCAACAGCGAGTTGACCACGCCCACGACCAGCACCGTGCGTACCCGCGCCAGGGGCAGCAGCTCGACCACGGCCCGGGCCCGGGCCCGCGACTTGGTCAGCGAACTCCCGGCCGGCAGCGGGTACGCCCGGGCACCGTGCTCGGGGCCATGCGGGCGGGCCCGCATCAGGTAGGCGTCCAGGGCGGCGATCCGGACCGGCGCGAGCGGATGCGCCAGCAGGTCGGCCACGCGGGCCCCGACGCATTCGTCGATGATGTCGGCGGGCAGCGTGCCCGGCTCGGCGGCACACGAGCCGACCGCCGCGCCCAATCGCACGCTCAGCACCTCGTTGCGGTAGCCGGTGGTGCGTTCCGCGTGCCGGACGGCCTGCACGGTGCAGAAGGCGGTACTCACCCGCTCCTGGTTCGGGTCGGCCCCGAACTCCCCGGCGCGGACCCGGACGAGCAGATCGTCGAGGGCGCCCGGGGGGCCGGGCACGGATCGCGGCCGGCTCACCCGGTCACCGCCGACACGGCCGCGTAGCGGGGGCGCAGCCGACCCAGCATGCGCTCGGCCGACTCCCGCGCGCCGGCGCCCCGGGAGGCGGTCAGCACGTGGCCCAGATACTCGTTGTTGCTGGTCGCGGCCCGTACCGCCCGCCCCGGTTCGGCCAGGGTCAGCTCGACCACGCCCGGCTCGCCGCGTACCGCGTCGGCGCCGTCGATGCCGGCGAGCGTGCCCGTCCCGTCGGCCGACAGGTCGCGTTCGTCCGGCAGCAGCAGGCCGATGGCCGCACTGCGCACGCCGGTCTCCCGCACCGCGAGGTCGGGACGTCGGCCGAGCGCGACGTCGACACAGGCCACGACCAGGTCGACGCCGGTGACGTGCCGGACCAGTTCGGTGATGCGATTGCCCGCCGGCCTGGGGTTGACCTCGATCGTGCGCGGCCCGTCGGAGGTGAGCCGGATCTCGGTATGCGCCACGACGTGGTCCAGGCCCAGCGCCTCGACCGCGCGTACGGCGGTGTCCGCGGCGGCCCGCGTGTGGTCCGGCCCCAGTGCGGCCGGGAACATGTGTCCGGTCTCGACGAACGTCGGCTCGGCGCCCAGGCTCTTGTCGGTGACGCCGACCACGTGGGTGTGCCCCGCCCGGGTGACCGTCTCGACACTGACCTCGGGCCCGGTGAGGTATTCCTCGATCAGCACCACCGGGGCCCGGCGCCGGCCCCGCGCGTTCACCGTAAGGTCCGTGATCGCCCGCTGTGCGCGGGCCAGTTCGACCTCGTCGTGGACGACACGCACCAACATCCCGGCGCACAGGTCCACCGGCTTGACCACGACGGGGTAGCCGATCTCGC
The DNA here is from genome assembly GCF_042754105.1 of Embleya sp. NPDC059237. Taxonomy (NCBI): domain Bacteria; kingdom Bacillati; phylum Actinomycetota; class Actinomycetes; order Kitasatosporales; family Streptomycetaceae; genus Embleya; species Embleya sp. NPDC059237. Next base: position 76,892 of record NZ_JBHZAE010000023.1, read on the forward strand.
GCGCCGCGGCACGCGCCCGCGCCCGGTCCGCGCACAGCGCGAAGCGCGGGCCTGGCACGTCCGCCTCGGCCAGGCGCAGTCGGGTCAGATCCTTGCGGCAGGCCGCCTCCACCGCATCCGGCGCGGGAGCGGGCAGGCCGAGCCGGGCGGCGATCCGCGCCGTGGCCGGCAGGTAGTAGTCGCACGCGGACAACACCCCGTCGAACGCGAACACCTCGTGCAGTCGTTCGACGGCGGCCGGCAGTTCCGCCGCGTCGTTGGTCTCGGTCGTGACGATGTTGCGCGCGGACAGCAGCGGATGCGGCGCCGCGCCGGGCGTCGCGCGCAGGTAGTGGTGCAGGTCCCGGGTGAGGAACGTGAACTCGTGTCCGGCCTCGTGGATCGCCCGGGGCAACAACCCGCTCATCGCCCCGACCCAACTTTCGACAACCAACAGATGACCCACCGAACTCCCTCTCCGACCGCGGCGACGGCTCTCTCGCAGAGCATCGATCCGCCGTGACCGTATCGGGAATGGTTTTCATTTTCAATACAACATCAACGAGAGCCGCCGTCCGTACCCGCCGCACCCATCCGCGCCGGCCCGCCACCGCGCCGCCACCGTCCCGAAACCACACCCGAACCGCGCTCGGCAGCACATCGGTACTGCCGAATCCGGGCTTCGACCCCGCCCCGAAACCCCCGAACCCGGTTTCCCATGTCACAACCCGTCCGCAACACCGCACGCAGAGCGGCCGATCCAAGCTTTCTTCGGGCAATTCCGCACGCGGAAACGTGTTTTGGTGCATGTCACGCGCGGAACGGGCGATCATGGACCCAGCGCGGGTGGGATGCCCCCGCCCGCCGAAGGGGAACAACGTGGTCCGGTCCGCCGGATCGCGACTGCCCCGACCCGATTGCCGAACCACGAAAAGGAGTCGCCGGATGGTCGCATCGTCGGTTGACGAACTGAGAGTTGCATTGGAAAAGGAGGCCACGGAACTGGCCGGGCAACGGGACCGGCTGCAAGAGGAACTGGCCGTGGTAGAGGCCCAGTTGGCCGCTCGGCTGAGCGCGGTGGAACAACTGGCGCTGATCCGCCCGCTGACCGCGTCGGCGCCGGCCCCGGCCGAGGAGGCGGCGGCGGAGCCGGTCGCCGAAGCCGCGGTCGCCCCGGCGCCCGAGGCCGAACCCGTGCCCGAGGCCGAACCCGCCGTGGAGGCCGCGCCCGAGGCCGAGGCCACCGCCTCGCCCGAGCCGGTCGTCGAGGCAGCACCCGAACCGGCCGCTCCGGAGACCCCGGCGGCGACCGTTCCGGCCCCGCGCCGCAAGAAGCAGGCGGTCGCGGCGGTGGCGGAGCAGACGCGGATACAGTCCGCCTCCGCCCGCAAGGCTCCGGCCGGCAAGCCCGCGGCCAGGAAGTCCACCCGCACCAAGGCCGGCGCCGCGGCGAAGGCGACCGCCGCCAAGCCGGCCACCGCCAAGCCGAGCGCCACCAAGCGGACCACCACCAAGGCGGGCACCGCGACCAAGGCCGCCAAGGCCAAGGCCACGGAAGCGCCCGCTCCCGCGGCGGCGCCGGCGGCCCGTCCGGTCCGTTCCCACCTGCGCGACGAAATCGCCGCGCTGTTGGCGGGCACCGGCGAGCCGATGAACGTGCGTCAGCTCACCGAGGCCCTGGGCGAGGTCGCCACCAAGAGCCGCATGGAGAGCGTGCGCACCTCGACCGAGGGTCTGGTCAAGGCCGGACGCGCGGTCAAGACCGGTCGCGGCCTGTTCACCGGCCCCGCGGCCTGAACCACCCCGGGTCCGCCCGGTTCTCCGGACGATCGCCGGCTCGACGACCCACCTCGACACCACCGGGGCCACGTCGAGCCGGCGGTCTCCGTCCCGGCCGAAGACCGACCCGCCGACGGACCCGCCCCGCGCCTACCGCACCCGACGCCGCCAGGGCCGCCACCACGACGACCCACGCCGACGCGCGTCCGTACCCACCGGATTCGCCGGCGCCGCCGGCTCCGGCCGCGTCGCCCGCCACCGGGCGACGGCCTCCTCCTCGTCGAACGGCCGAAGGCCCAGCACCGGCCCGGGCGGCGGCATCCGCAACGCGGCGACGATCTTGGTATTGATCTCCGTCACCATGCGCCGGACCTCCCGCTCCGAGCGGGCCCGCTCGATCGCCGCCATCGTGTCCTCGGCCTCCTTGCGGAGCGCCAGGGTCGGCGGCAATACCGAGATGCCCTCGCTCTGCATCTTGCGGCGCACCCACCACAGCTCGTCGTAGGGCGCGTCGATCGCGGCCAACGGTTTACCGGCTCCGGGCAGGTCGTCGAACTCGCCCCGCGCGGCGGCGGCGTCGATCTGCCGGTCCACCCACGAGTCGAACGGAACCTCGGGCGGCTTGCGCTCGGTCACGGAACTCCTCCTCCGCACGACGACGTCGGTTCCCCTCCAGCATGCCGCACCCACCCCACCGACCGGGCGGCGGCGGATCGGCGGCGGGCCACACCCCCGACCCCGCCGTCGACCCCGAGGTCACCAGCCGCAGGAGCACACCTTCGGCTTGTCGGCCCGAACGATCGCCGACCGCATCCCGTCGGTGATCTCGTGCGAGGGCTCGACGGTGATCCGGATGAACCCGGCCGCCCGCAGCCCGGCCCGATACTCGCTCGCCGCCAACGCGCCGGCCAGACACCCGGCGAACGACCCGCGCGCGATCTGCTCCTCGATCGTCAACCCCTCGCCGGCCACCACGTCACACACAGCGAACCGGCCGCCGGGGCGCAGCACCCGAAATGCCTCGGCGAACACCGCGCCCTTGTCCACCGCCAGACTGATCACACAGTTCGAGATCACCACGTCGACCGTCGCGGCCGGCAGCGGCACCGCCTCGATCGAGCCCTTCAGGAACTCGACGTTGTCCACTCCGGCGCGCCGCGCGTTCGCCCCGGCCAACTCCAGCATCTCGTCCAACAGATCGAGCCCGTACACCCGCCCCTTCGGCCCCACCAGACGGGCCGAAAGCAGTACGTCGATGCCGCCGCCCGAGCCGAGATCGAGCACCCGCTCGCCCTCGACCAGGTCCGCCGCCGCGGCCGGATTGCCGCACCCCAGGCTCGCGGCCGACGCCGCCCCGGGCAGCCACCGCAACTCCTCCGCGCGATACCGCCCCGCCCCGAACCCCCGACCGACCCCGACCCCACTGCCGTCACAGCAGGATTCGCTGGTCACACTGCCCCCGGCCAGCACGACGCTCGCCGCCGCCACATAGGTCGCGTGCACCCCGGCACGCACATCGTCCATGGTTTCGTCTGCCACGGTGTCCTCGCTCATCCACGGTCCCACCCCCGACCCCGACCGGTCGGCGGTGGCAGTCTGGGGGCATTCGCGGGTGCAATCGCACCATGTCGGCCAATGGACGGCTATCGTTCGCCCGAAGGTCATCAACACCCGACGACCCACCCGAACAAGCCACGCCCGCGAACCCGGGTCGGCGCGAGACGCGGCCCGCTCGCGGGCGGGCCCTGAGATGATCCGCCGACCCGGTGTTCCCGCGCGGCCACGGCGTGTTCACCGCCCTCGGAGGTATCCATGTCGGTCACGATCCGCGTGGCGCCGGCCACCTCGGGCCCGGGCCTCCGGCTGGACGCGGACATGCCGCCGCTGGTGGCCGCCCTGCGCTCGCACGGCGCCGACGCCGAGGCGGTGTCCTGGGATCGCGCCGACGTGGACTGGTCGGCGTACGACGCCGTGGTGATCCGGTCCACGTGGGGCTACTGCGAGCGGCCGGTGTCCTATCTGGCCTGGGTGGACGCGGTCGAGGCGGTGACCCGGCTGGACAATCCGGCCACGCCGGTGCGCTGGAACACCGACAAGCGGTATCTGCGCGAACTCGCCGCGCACGGCGTCCCGGTGGTGCCGACCCGCTTCGTCGCCCCCGGCGAGCGGGCGATCCTGCCCGAACGCGGCCACTTCGTGATCAAGCCCACCGTCTCCTCCGGCGCCCGGGACAGCGCCCGCTACGCCGCCCCGGAGCACCACGACGCGGCGGCCCGCCACATCGCCGCGCTGCACGCCGGCGGCGAGACCGCGATGGTACAGCCGTACCTGTCCCGGATCGACGAGGGCGAACGGGCGCTGGTCTTCCTCGGCGGCACGTTCGGCCACGCCATGCGCAAGGGGCCGGTCCTGACCGAGGTCGGCGTCCTCGACAACGACCGCCACCCGCACCCGGGTCTGGCCCCGTACACCCCGACCGCCGCCGAACTCGACCTGGCCGTCGCGGCGTTGTCCGTGGTCCCGGTCGCAGCACATCCGCTGCTCTACGCCCGCGTCGACGTGGCCCCGGCCGACGACGGCTCGCCGGTGGTGATGGAACTCGAACTCGTCGAGCCCAACCTGTTCCTCGCCGACAACCCCGCCGCCCTGCACCGCCTCGCCGAGCTGATCCGCGCCCGCGCCGTCGACTGAACTCCGCGCGCCGCCAGGGCGGAACGCCGAAGGGCCCGGGTCGGAAACACTCCGACCCGGGCCCGGGCTGCCGGCTGACGCGAGGTCAGCTACTGCTCACCTCGCTCAGGGCGTCGCCCCCAGCCGTCGCCACGGCCGGCCGCCGTTGGGCTCGGCCAGTCCGGGTTCGACCGTGGTGTACCACTGGGCGTACCAGAAGTAGCCCTGCCAGGACACGAACGCCGCCGACGAACCGGCGGGATCACCCGCCAGGACGTGCGTCTCGCGCTCCGCGCTGCCGTTCTGCGCCTCGGCGTCGAACCCGCTCGCCGAACGCAACTTGGCCGCCACACCGTGCGCGGGACCGCCGGGCGTGCCCTCCGCTCCCGTTTGCAGGTCGACCGGGACGAACCGCCACTTCTGCCGATCACTGCCGTCACACCCGGTGGTGGACAGGTCCTGCCCCCCGGTGGTGGCGGTCAGGCAGCGGTTCCCGTTGACGATCCGATACCAGCCCCCACCCGCGTCGGTGACCTGCCAGTACTGGTTGTCGTTGCTCTCGATCGGCTCGATCAGGTGCACCCGGGACTGGTCCGGGTAGTGGTCCATGAGCTTGCCCTGATACTCGAACTGCCAGCCCTTGGCGCCCTTGTTCCAGGGCGACCACAACCGCCCGCCGGTCGGGCTGTACGCGGTGCCCGACCTCCACTCGGGGGCCGAGCAGGTGCCCGCCTCGGGCTCGGGCGGCTGCACGCCGGTGACGGCGCGCCGGTTCTCCGTGGTGACGCCGAACTCCCCATCCCCCACCTTCACCGTGGCGTTCGCCGGCCCGGTGATCGGCAGGTAGTACTTGATGCCGATGTCCAGGCTCTTCCCCGGCGGGATGTCCTGGCACTTCTCCAGCTTGACGGTGACCCGATGGAAGTCGGCGCCGAGGCCGCCGACGTTGGGCCCGGTGCGCCCGGGTCGGATGATCGGCATCTCCTTGTAGTTGTCGTCCTTGAGCACCGGCGGCGTCGAGGTGGGGATGTCGAACGCGATCTCGGTGCCCTGGGCGAGCGTGACCGCCGAGTCGTTGGTGATCCGCAGCTTGGGCTGCATCGGATACATCTCGGTGCTCGGGTAGTCGACCAACTGCACCTTCACGTCCACGCTTTGCGGCGGCATCGGCCGTCCCGCGCGCGTGTCACCGTAGCCGGAGGTACCCCGCAGCGCCCCGTCGATCCGGCTGGTCAGGTCGTACCCCATGCCGTATTCGCCGTTGTCGCGCAGCGCGTAGTCGCCGGCCATCTCCCACAACATCACCCCGCCGATACCGTTGTCCTTGACGTATTGGACCTTGGTATCGACGGACTGTTCGTCCTCAGTGGACAGGAACACCCGCTTCTCCGCGTTCCACAACCAGGACGCCTTCAGCGTGTCGTCCCACTTGCGGGCGTACGTCCCGGACATGCGGTCGTCCGCGTCCCGGTCCGGGGTGAGCCCGTAGCGGCCCATGTAGCGGGGCTGGATGTTGTTCTCCAGGTTCTTCGCGTGCCACAGCGGGTTGGAACCCGCCGCCACCTCGCGACCCCGGTCGGTGTCGTGCCACAGGTTGTCGATCCCGATCGCGCCGGAACCGCACTTGCTCTTCCCGCCGTTGTCACCGGTCCCGGGCGAACAGGCGCCCTGGTCCGTCTTCACCGAACTGCCCCACAGCCCGTCGGTGCCGCCCTGTACGTCCTTCCAGCCGCGCGTGTAATACGGCATGCCCAGGTTGATCCGGCCGGGTGGGAGTGCGCCCCGGTAGTAGTGGTAGGACCAGTCGACGTTGAAGTAGCCGTTCTTCTGGAAGTCCTTCGTATTAGGGTCCTGGTCGTTGTAGATCCCGGCGGCGGCCAGTTCGGCGTCCCGCCCGTCGTCGTACAGCGGTGCCTGCGGGCCCACGAACGAGTTCCACGAGCCGTGCAGGTCGTAGGACATCACATTGATGAAGTCCTGGTACTGAAGCGCGGGTTGATTCTCCTGACCACGCACCAGGTAACCCGACGAGGATGCCGCGGAGGTGAGCAGCAGGTATCGACCGCGGTCGGCGCCCGACCTGTCCAGCCGCTCCCGCAGCGTCTTCATCAGCGCGTCGTAGCTCTTGTTCAGCCCACCGCGCACCGGGTCGGAGACCGGCCAGTCCTCCGGGTTGCCGGACTGCGGCAGCGCCGACGGGTATTCGTAGTCGATGTCGACGCCGTCGAACCCGTAACGGGCCAAGAATTCGGTGACCGAGTCGGCGAACGTGTCGATGGCCGGCTGGTTGACCGACCCGTCGTCGTTCGTCGTCATCCGGTAGAAACCGCGCGATTCGGCCCAACCGCCCACCGAGATGAGCGTCTTCACCCGGGGATGGTCACGCTTGTAGCGGGTGAGCAGGTTGAAGTGCCCCTTGTACGGCAGCGCCGGGTCCATCTCGGCACCGGTCACCCCGGGCCAGGTCATCCCGGTCGACGGGTTGTTCGGGTCGTTCACGTCGCCGACCGAGATCCGGTTGTTCTCCACCTTCGCGAAGGCGTAGTTGACGTGGGTGACCTTGTTCCAGGGGATGTTCTTCACCAGGTAGCGCGGGGAGTTGTCGGCCCCGGTGCGCCAGGAGGTGAAGTAGCCGACCACCCGCCGGCTGCGGTCCTGGCCGAGCCATTCACGCCCGTCGCCCTGGTACACGTCGCAGTAGCGCGTCGCCACGCCCTGCGTCGGCTGCATCCCGTCCGGTCGGCACGCCGCCTGATCGGCCGGTCGGGCCGGTCGCGCGCCGCCGTCGTCGAAACGTCCGTCACCCGCGTCGAAGGGGTCGCCCGCGTCGCCGTCCCACACCGGGGAGGTCTGGCACGGACCCATGGTCAGCTCGCTGCCGTCGGCACCATCGCGTGCCGCCAGGCACGTGTTGGAGTGCTTGTTGCGGAACTGCTCACCGTCGGGGAACCACTGCTGATTGTTGCTGCCACCGCAGCCCCACTGCTGGATCCGTCCGGAACCCACGTCCAGGTCCAGACACTTGCCGCTGTAGCGACTCACCATCTCCATCGACCCGTCACCGTGTCGCGGCCGCAGATCCCACTGCTGGTTGTCCCAGCCGCCACACCCCCACTGGTGGATCCGACCACCGTCACGCCGCCCTTCGGCATCCCGGGTGTCCACGTCGATGCACTTGGTGCTCACCCGGTTGGTGACCAGCCCACGATCGACGACCCGCGTCCACGTGGTGGCGCGCTCCAACGGCGGCGGCGGCGGGGGTGGCGAGGCGCCGACCCGCTCGATCCACCAGCGCTGGTTCTTGGCATCACTGCACGGATCCCCACTCGCCCAGTGGGTGGGCCGCGAGGTGCTGTGCGCCAGGCAGAACGTGGCGGGCAGCCCCTGCATGATGTCCACGAACTTCAGTTGCCGGGCGCCGCCGATCGCGTCGTCCGATGTGAACCACTCGACCGAGTCGCCGAGCGCGGCCCACTGCCAGGACGCGCCACCGTCGCCACGTAGGTAGTTGTTCTGGTTGCTCCGCAGCGTCACCATGCCGGCCTGGCCGTTGGCCATGAACCACTCCTGGCCGGCCTCGCCGGACGGGCCGGTGACCACCCACTTGGAGCCCGGTTCGTATGGGCGCAGGTACTCGCCGGTCTCGGCGTTGCGCAGCCGGATCCAACCCTCCTCCACGTAACTCGGCGAGATGGGTTCACCGGTCACGCCGTCCGGCCCCTTGCCCGGTGTGTTGGTGCAGCGGAATTCGCGCCTGGTCCAGTCCGGTTCCCGGTTGGCCAGCGCGGCCAGGCAGGCCCCGATCGCCTGCTGGCCGAAGCTGTTCGGGTGCACCGCCTCGCGGTAGTCGCCCTGCTGGTGCGGCTCCGGGATCGGTACACCCGCCAGGTACGGCACCCAACGCACCCACTCGGCCTCGGCCCCGGGCACCCCGTTGGCATCCGTCCCGCCGGCCTGGCGGGCGTTCTTGGCACACAATTCGTGTCCGGCGAACGCCTTGGTCAGGTCCAGGAATTCGGCGTCGGCGGTGGTCGCCGCCGCACGCAGCATCGAGGTGATCCGCGGCACCACCGACTCGACCGCCCAATCCGAGGCGGCGTCGGTGAACGGGCAACCACCCTGCGAGTAGCGCGGCTTGATGGAGTTCTCGTAGCGGTTGTCGGCGGCCCGGGGCAGCGGTGTCGGGTAGGACTGGAGCACCAGGCGATACGAGGTGTCCGACTGCCCGGCCCGGCGCATCACGTCGCGAATCGCCGCGAGTGTCGCCGAGACCTTCTGCTGCGTGTCGGGCAGCGAGGTTTCGAGAGCCTTCTCCCAGCCCGTGCCTCCGCGATTCTCGCAATCGGGCCCGAGGTTGAAGAACGCCTTGCCGCAACTCGCCAGGATGTCGGCGAATTTCAGGTCGTTGCCGCCGATCGAAACCGCGATCAGCGTGACCCTGTTGTCCTTGGCCACATCGGCGAGTTGCTCCACCTGTGGTCGCTCACCCTTGAACGCTTCGGTGAGCAAGTTCTTCGTCTCGGCGCCGGAACAGGCCAGATTGATCCGGCGATCGACGGCCAGAGCCGCACTGTTGATCTCGGCGACGTCGGAGCGCTCGCACCCGTTGCCGCCGTCGTACTTGGTGTTGCCGTACACGGAGTCGCCCCGGTCGGTGCCCCAGTACCCGGCCTCGCCGGTATCCGCGTTGCCGGCCCAGCGGCCCGCCTCACCGGAGATGTAGCTGTCGCCCAACGACACCGCGGCGGTGGGTCGTCCGTCGGTCGAGCAGTTCGGATCCTCGGCGTCCGCGGCGCCCGCCCGGGGGCTCGATGCCTCGTCGCGAACACCTGCGGCTCGATAGCGCGTGGTGTGGTTCCATCTGGTGCAGTCCACCGGGCCCGGCGGTGCGATACGGACCGGAAAATGATCCGAGCCGATGTCGTTGCCCACGGACACGTTCACATCGCCGCGCTGCCCGGCCACCACCATGAAGTCCAGCGGGTACCCCGAGCGATGGGTCATCTGCGCCGGGTTCGTGGCGATGCCGCCTTGGCGGGCGAAGAGTCGGATACCCTGATTCTCCGGGAATGTGTCCGCCAGACTGTTGAAGTCGCCGAGAACGGCCCAGTTGTCCTCTCCGACGCCGGCCCGGATGGCCCCGAGCAGGCCCAAGGCATGCGGATTGGGCGTGCGTTCGCTGCGAATGGCGGCGGTATGCACATTGAACACCCAGTTGTCCCCGAAGCGCAGACCGAGCGCGGGCCGGCTGCGGTTGCGCGCCGGGTCGAAGACGGCGCCGAAACCGTCCGCCTCTTGTCTCGACCAGATCGCCATCGAGGTCCGGACGCCTCGCGGGTTGATCCGCGGGATGTTGCCGTTCGGCAAGGGCCTCTGAAGGGGATGGATCTTCAGGAAGTACAGGTAGCCGGAGTTGCGCCCCCCGTCACGACCCACTTTGGTCTCGGTCAGGTCATATCTGAGCGGCGGCAGATTGGGATCGTTGTTCACGGCCCCATCGTCGGCATCCTCGGGGACGTCGACCGCGTCGCCCACTTCCTCGTCCTCATAGTTCCGGTACCGGTTCAGAAGCTGCCCACCGTCGGGTCTTTCGGTTCCGGCCTCTTGCAGCGCGATGAGGTCCGCATCGCCCTTCAGGCCGTCGACCACCGGCCACTTGGACGTATCCGGGCCGTCCCCGGAACGACCCTGCATGTTCCAGGTGACGAACCGACTCGGTTGCACTGCCGCGTTGACCTGCGCCGTCCCGACCTCCGCCGTCGGTGCCGCCACCGCCGGCGACACCATCTGCGGTCCCAGCAACAGCGCGCCCAGCGCACCGGCGGCCACCACTCGCGAACGTTTGCCGCGTCGGCGGGCCCATAAGGTCGACGCGCGTAGCTGCGCGCGGAGACGAATCCGAACCATTTCCGTACCTCTCCTTGTCGAGATAACGACCGAAGGAGGATATGGGACGGCGCTCGACATCGACTGCCCGGGTACTGAACACCCACCCCGGTTCGGCGCCGAACAGCCGTACCGAAACGGGTCGTTCCGTCACCCCCCGGAAAACTTTGCCGACCCTGACGGAAGATTCACCGCCATGCCTGCCGCCTGGGGTCGAACGGCCCCTAGATTGGCCTGGACCACCCCACACGGCATCCGGAGTTGAGAGTTCGTGGCCGAGTTCATGCCCGACGCCGAATCGGCTTTACCAGAGCGGAAGATCGACACCGAGGTGGCCCATACCGCCCGGGTGTGGAACTACTGGCTGGGCGGCAAGGACAACTACCCCGTGGACCGGGAGACCGGCGATCAGATCGCCGCGATCCACCCCGGCACCCGCGATTACGCCTTGGCCGACCGGCAGTTCCTCGGTCGGGCGATCCGCTACCTGGCCCGCGATCTGGGCATCCGGCAGTTCCTCGACATCGGCACCGGATTGCCGACGGCCGGGAACACCCATGAGATCGCGCAGAGCGTGGCGCCGGAGTCCCGCATCGTCTACGTCGACAACGATCCCCTGGTGCTGGTGCACGCCCGGGCGCTGCTGACCAGCAGTCCGGAGGGGGCCACCCGCTACATCGACGCCGATCTGCGCGATGTCGACGAGATCCTGGCCCGCGCGTCGAAGACCCTCGACTTCGACCAACCCATCGCCTTGGTCCTGCTCGGCGTGATCATCTTCGTGAACGACGACGACGAGGCCTACGGCACGGTACGCCGCCTCCTGGACGCGCTTCCGTCCGGCAGCCATCTCGCGCTGTCCCACACGGTGACCAGCCCGCCCGCGCCGCCGGACGTGGACGACGCGGTGGCGTTCTGGAACGAGCACGGCACGCCCAAGCTCAAGCAGCGCTCACCGGAGGGCATCGCCCGCTTCTTCGACGGCCTGGAACTGCTCGAACCGGGTGTCGTCACCTGTTCGCACTGGCGGCCGGATACCGGGGTCCGCGCCCCCGAGGTGGCCATGTGGGGCGCGGTGGGCCGCAAACCGTAGCCCGTCGTGCACACGACGAAGCCGGGGCCGCGCCGCAGGGGGAGCGCCGCCACCGGCCGCGTGTGGCGGCCCCTCGGATCCGTCCGCATCGAGGGGCCGCCGGTACTGCGGTGTCACGCGCCGTCAGCGGAGGACGGACGGCACGAACCTCGAATCAGCCGTGCTGACCGTGGTGCGGGGCCTCGTGGTGCTCACCGTGGTGCGGCGCCTCGTGCTTGCCGTGCTCGCGCTCTTCGCCGTCGACGTTCGCGCAGACGTTGCCGATCGCCGGGTTGAGCAGCCCGATGATGTTGATGCTGTTGCCGCAGATGTTGATCGGCACGTGGATCGGAACCTGGATGTTGTTGCCGGACAACACGCCGGGCGAGCCGACCGCCGCGCCGTTCGCCTCGGACCCGGCGCTGGCGACGCCGGCACCGGCCATGACGAGAGCTGCGACACCGGCGGCCACGGAGGCCGACTTCTTGAACGTGTACATGTGATCTCCGTTTCGGATGGCGCCGCGGGTGGCGCGATCGACCGGTGCAACGAGGGGAATCCCGGGAGGCAACTGCCGTTTGCGCTCGTTCACCCGACCGGCGGCACGGATCGCGGCCGACGGAGTGGCCTGGCGCCAGGGCGTGTTCGCCGGACCGGGGCGGGGTACTGGCGCCGGATCCCGCCGGCACCCGGCGGGCGACGCCCCATCGCGAGCCGACCTCAGGAAGCAGGGCCGCACCGTTGCCTGTCCCCTCCCGCCCCACCCGCCGCTCACTGCTGCTCGGTACGGCCGGCACCGCCGCGCTGCTTGCCGCCGGCACCGGCACCCGGTTCGGCGCCGGCGCCCCCGCGCCCCTCGCGCCCGTTTCCCGCGCCGGCTCGGCCGCCGATGTCGCGGTCGTGCTCACGGCCGCGCCGACCACGGTCGACCTGGGCGCGCGCGAGGTGGCCACCTGGGGGTTCGGCGACCGCGTCCCCGGCCCGGAGATCCGCGTGGCGGCCGGCGCCACCGTGGCCGCGGACCTGCGCAACGACCTGCCGCAGGACACCACGGTGCACTGGCACGGGGTACGGATCGATCAGCGGATGGACGGCGCCCCCGGGTTCAGCCAGGCCCCGGTTCCGGCGGGCGGCGGCTTCGACTACCGCTTCGTCGCGCCCGACCCGGGCACGTACTTCTACCATTCGCACGTGGGCACCCAACTCGACCGCGCGCTCTACGGCGCGCTGGTGGTCGAGGACCCGGCCGAGCCGCTGTCCTACGACGCGGAGTGGACCGTCGTACTCGACGACTGGATCGACGGCACCGGCACCGACCCGGACGCGGTGCTGGCCGAGCTGAACGCCGGCGCGCGGCCCGCACAACCCCTGCGTAGCACGCTGCTCGGCGGCCCCGGCGGCCACATCGCCTACCCGCACTACCTGATCAACGGCCGTACCGCGCAGACCCCGACGGTATTCGAGGAGGCGCCGGGCCGGCGGGTCCGCCTGCGCCTGATCAACGCCGGGGCGGACACGGCGTTCCGGGTCGCGTTGGGCGGCCACCGGCTGACCGTCACCCACACCGACGGCTTCCCGGTGCTACCGGTGCGGGTGGACTCGCTGCTGATCGGGATGGGCGAGCGCTATGACGTGCTGGTCACCCTCGACGACGGGGTGTTCCCGCTGGTCGCCGCCGCGGAGGGGAAGAACGCCCGGGCCTTTGCGGTGGTCCGCACCTCGACCGGCGACGCCCCGCCGGCCTCGGTCGACGTCCCGGAACTGGATGGCCGAGTGCTCGACCTCGCCGACCTGAGCGCCGACCCGTCGGTCGACCCGGGCGACGGGGCCGCCCGCGAGGTGGGCCTCGTGCTCAACAACACGGGCGCACGAGGCAGGGCATGGATCGCCGCCGCCGAAACACCCGACGAGAAGTTGCCGCGGGTACCGGTCGCCGCCGGCGAACGGGTGCGGTTGTCGTTCACCAACCGGACCCGGATCTGGCACCCCGTCCACCTGCACGGGCACACCTTCCAAGTGCGTCGATCCAAGGGCCGCGGCCCGCGCAAGGACACCGTGGTGGTACTTCCCGGGAGGACCGTCGCCGTCGACGTGTTCACCGACAACCCCGGCGAGTGGATGCTGCACTGCCACAACCTCTACCACAGCGAGCAGGGCATGATGACCACCCTGGGCTACGGTGACGACCCGCCGGACCCGGGCATGTCCGGCATGGCCCCCGAACAACCCTGACCCGGGCCGACGACACGCGACGCGCCTTTGGCCCGGGTGGGTTCACTCTCCCGACAACCCGTCAGCAGTGCCCGGCGGGCTCGGACCGCTCACACACGTTCGCCTCGAACGTGTTGATCTCGGTGACCCGGTACGCCAGGTCCGAAGGCGCGTTGCCCGTCACCACGTTGCCCCGGATCACATTGCCCACGGTCGGCCGCCCGGCCTGACTGGGCATCACCACGATGCCGCCCGACATCGGCGACTCCCCCTGATTGTCCCGCACCTGATTGTCCGTCACCTGCGTCTCCCGGGCGCCGGTGAGCACGATCCCGGAACCCTGGATGAAGGCCAGTCGCGGATTCGGCGGGCAATACTTGTTGTTCTCGTCGATGCGATTGCCCCTGATCGTCAGCGGCCCGGCGGCGGGCTCCTTGTCGTCGCCCACGACGAACACTCCGGCACAGTTCCCGGTCAGTTCGTTCCGCTCGATCGCCAACTCCCGCCCGCGCCGGATCAGTACACCGAGCCGGTTGCCGGCGGAATGGTTGCGGGCGATGCTCGCGCCCATCGCATCGTCGGTGTCCGCCAGGAACAGCCCCGCCTGGCCGTTGTCCTCGGCGGTGTTGTCGGTGAGTTCGCCCCGGACCGAATTCTCCTGGCCGATCCCGTGTTCACCGTTGTGATGCGCGAACACCCGGCGCACCCGCATACGTTCGGTGTCGCTGCCCATCACGCCGGTCTTGGTGAAGCCGGTGACGGTCAACGACTGGATCCGCACGTCCGCGACCCGGTGCTCGGCCGTGCCGACCACGCACAGTCCGTTCCCGGCCGCCGCGCACTCGTTGGTCGCGTCCGCCTCGCCCGGGGTGAGCACCGTACGCTCGCCCGCCCCGCGAATCGTCAGCCGATCGGTGCGGACCAGGACGCCGCCGGCGTACGTACCGGGCGCCACCTCGATGATGTCCCCGGGTGCGGCGGCGTCCACCGCAGCCTGGATCGACTCGCCCGGATGGACGACGTGCCGGGTCTCCGCCTGCGCGGTCGGCGCCAACACCGAGCCGAGGATCGTGAGCGCGGTGACACAGCCGAGGGGAAGCAGCCGCTGTACGGGCAGTGCGTGCATGGAGTGCATGGGAAATGATCCGCCTTCGCTTGTGCAGGAACGGGTACGGGACATCGGGTCGCGCCGCAGGGCCTCAGGGCCTCACGGCACCGGTACGGGCGCGGCCGGGGCGGACTCGGTGACGTCCGAGGTCATCGTGTCCACCAGATCCGTGGTGTGTTCGCCGGCCCGGAAACGCGGGTGCGCCAACAGCCGCCGCAGGAAGCCCAGCGTGGTGTGCACCCCGCCGCCGGCCACCCGGAATTCGCCCAGAGCCCGATCGGCGCGCGCGATGGCCCGCTCCCGGTCGGGTGCCCAGACGATCGCCTTGGCAAGCAGCGAGTCGTAGTCCGGACCGACCGTCCAGCCCGGATAGGCGTGCGTGTCGATCCGCACGCACGGACCACCGGGCGGCACGAACTCCGCCAACCGGCCCGGCGTGGGCGCGAAGCCCCGCGCCGGATCCTCGGCGTTGATCCGGCACTCGATCGCCACCCCGCGCGGGACCACGTCGTCCTGACCGAACGTCAGCGGCGCGCCGGCGGCGATGGTGAGCTGTTCGCGCACGATGTCCACGCCGGTGACCATCTCGGTGACCGGATGCTCCACCTGGATCCGGCAGTTGATCTCCAGCAGGTGGAACCGGTTCGCGGGCGTGACCACGAACTCGAAGGTGCCGGCGCCCACGTAGCCGACCGCCGTCGCCCCGCGCAACGCCGCCGCGCACATCGCCTCGCGCGTCTCGGCCGGCAGGTTCGGGGCGGGCGACTCCTCGACCAGTTTCTGGTGCCTGCGCTGCGCGGAGCAGTCCCGCTCGCCCAGGTGCACGGCGCCGCCGCGCCCATCGCACAACACCTGTACCTCGACGTGCCGTGCGCCGTCGATGTAGCGCTCCAGGTACAGCCGTTCGTCACCGAAGACGGCTCGCGCACGGGCGCGGGTGTCCTGGTAGGCCCAGGCCAGCTCGTCCGGGTCGCGGACCACGCTCATCCCGCGACCGCCACCGCCCGCCACCGCCTTGAGGATCACCGGATAGCCGACCCGCGCGGCGATCTCGGCGGCCTCCATCGGCGAGCCCAACGCGCCGTCGCTGCCCGGGAGTACCGGCAGTCCGGCCGCGGCCATCACCGCACGCGCCTCGCTCTTGTCGCCGAGCCGCTGCATCACGTGCGGCGGCGGGCCGATGAAGGTGATCCCGTTCGCCTCGCAGATCTCGGCGAAGTCGGGGTCCTCGGACAGGAATCCGTAGCCGGGGTGGATCGCCTCCGCCCCCGTGCGCCGGGCCGCCTCGATGATCGCGGGCATGTTGAGATAGCTGGACCTGGCCGGCGGCGGACCGATGTGCACGGCCTCGTCCGCGAAGCGCACCACCGCGGACTCCCGGTCGGCGGTGGAGTACACGGCCACACTGCGGATGCCCATTTCGCGGCAGGTGCGGGCGACCCGCAGGGCGATTTCGCCGCGGTTGGCGATGAGCACGGTCGAGAACACGGGGACCACCTCGGGTCGTCGTCAGTGCCGGTTGTGGGAGCCGCCGGGGCGGTCGTCGGCGCCCGCGTCCGGATCGGCGCCGCCGGTGTCGATCACGAGCAGGGGTTCCTGGTACTCGACCGGTTGCGCGTCGGCCACCAGCACCTCCACCACCAGCCCGGACACCTCGGCGGTGATGGTGTTCATCATCTTCATCACCTCGAGGATGCCCACCGTCTGACCGGGGCGGACGGTGTCGCCGACGCTGACGAACGGCTTCGCACCCACCTCGGGAGCGTGGTAGAAGGTGCCGACCATCGGGGCCGACACGTAGCGGCGTCCGCCGTCCGGCTCGGCCGACCGCTCGCCGGGGACGGCGGCGACGGGCACGGCGACGGGAACGGCGGGGGCGGTGCCGGAGGGGGCGGCCTCGGGCCATTCGATCTCGATGCTGGTGTCGCCGCAGCGCAGCCGGATCCACCGCGGCGGCACGGGCGCCGGCCGCGCCGGGCCCGGCGCCTCGGGGGCGGCCGGCCGAGGATGCGCGGACGCATGCGCGGGCTCGAACGGCCTGACCCAGCGCTCGTCGGCGTAGCCGGCGGGGTGGCGGTCGGGTCGATCATCGGCGTGCGCGTCGCGCGCCTGGGTCGGTCCATGGGGCGAACTCATCGGGCACTTCCTTCGGCAGGAGCAACTTCGACGGGGGCGGCTTCCGCGCGGATCGTCTCGACACGCACTGCCGCACCCGGGGCAACTTCGTTCCGGACGGAGCGAGTACGAGCGGAGTCGCCTCGGACCGCGCCGGCATGAACGGAGTCGGCACGAACGGAGTCGGCCCGAGCATGCTCGGCGCGAACGGCCTCGGCGCGGGTGGCCTCGGGGGCGCCGAACCTCCGGAAACGTTCGCCGCGTTCGCGTAGGAGGCGGGTGCGGTTCAGGGCGAGGAGTTCGTCGAGGACGGGGACCAGGGCCGTGCGCAGCAGTGTGGCGGCTCGGCCGGGGTCGGTGTGGGCGCCGCCGGGTGGCTCGGGGACGATCCGGTCGACCACACCGAGGCGCAGCAGGTCGCGCGGCCCCATACGGAGCGCCGCCGCCGCGGCGGGGGCCGCCGACGGGTCCTTCCACAGGATGGCGGCGCAGCCCTCGGGGCTGATCACCGAGTAGACGCCGTGCTCACCGATCAGCACCCGGTCGGCCACGGCCAGCGCGAGTGCGCCGCCGCTGCCGCCCTCGCCGGTGATCACCGTGACGATGGGGGTGTCCAGTCGGGCCATCAGGCGCAGGTTCTCCGCGATGGCGACGGCCTGGCCGTCGCGTTCGGCGTCCGGTCCGGGGTTGGCTCCCGGCGTGTCGACCAGGGTGATCACCGGCAGGCCGAGTTTGGCGGCGAGCCGCATCAACCGACCCGCCTTGCGGAAGCCGGCCGGGGTGGCCATGCCGAACTTGCGGTATTGCCGCTCGGTGAGGTTGTCGCCGCCCTTCTGATGCCCGATCAGCATCACCAGCCGACCGTCGAGCCGACCGATGCCGCCCACGATCGCGGGACAGTCGGCGCCGATCCGATCCCCGTGCAACTCGTGGAAATCCTCCAGGAGTCGACCCGCATAGTCGAGCATCGTCGGCCGCCCCGCATGCCGCGCCAGCCGAACAGCCTCCCAGGACTCCCCGGGCTCCCCGGGCTCCCCGGGCTCCCCGGGCTCCCTCGCAAGCTCGCCGAGCGACGGCTCATGGCACGCATGCCCGTTCGCAGCCGACCCGTTCGCGGCGGAGCCATTCCGAGCGACCCCGTTCGGCGTAGTGCCCTTCGGGGTGGCCCCGTTCAAGGTCGAACCGTTCGCCTCCGACTCGTACCCACCCGACACGATCCCGTTCAGGAGGGTGTCGTTCCCCCCGTCCCGCCGCCCCGCCCCGCCCACCGCAAGGAAGTGCCGCAACGTCGCGCGCAGCGCCGCTCGCGCGACGATCGTGTCCACCATCCCGTGTTCGAGCAGGAATTCGGCGGTCTGGAACCCCTCGGGCAACCGTTCGCCGATGGTCTGCTCGATCACCCGCGGCCCGGCGAAGCCCATCCGTGCGCCGGGTTCGATCAGGATCACATCCGCCAGCGTCGCGAACGAGGCGGCCACCCCGCCGTACGTGGGGTCCGTGATCAGCGACAACACCAGCACGCCGGCCTCGTCCAGTTCCGCCAGGGCGTGCGCGGTCTTGGCCATCTGCATCAGCGACAGCACGCCCTCCTGCATGCGCGCCCCGCCGGAGGCGGTGATCAGCAGCAGCGGGGTCCCCGTCCGCAGGCTCTCGTCGGCGGCGGCGGCGACCAGCGCGCCCACCGCGCAGCCCAGACTGCCGCCGAGGAAGCGGAAGTCCATCGCGACGACCACCACCGGCTGCCCGTGAATGGTGCCCCGCCCGCCCACCGCGGCCTCGTCCATACCGGTCTCCGCACGCGCCCGATCCAGCCGTTCCGGGTAGGGCCGGGAGTCGACGAAGCCGAGCGGGTCGTGCGGTGCGGGGTCGGCGCGCAGCGCGGTCTCCGAGCCGGCATCGAGGAGTTGATCCAGGCGTTCCCGCGCCGTCAGGCGCGCGTGCTCGCCGCAGTCGGGACACACCCGCAGGTCCCGGGTGAAACGTTTGCCGTATACGAGTTCGGCGCAGCGTCCGCACTTGACCCAGTCGGGTCGGCTGTCGACGGTGAGCCCCGGATGGGTCTCGATCATGACATCAGGTCCTTGGACGGTCGGGCCTTGGACGGTGGTGACGGGCGGCGACGTCACCGCTGCGCGTCGCGCTCCCAGCGGTAGAACTCGCGGGCCATCGCGTCCTGGGGCGAGCGCCAGGTCTGCGGGTCGTACGCGTTCACATGCGCCGAGAGCCGTTCGCTGATGTCGCGGAACTCCGGGTGTCCGGCGATCTTCGCGACCGCGGGGCCGGGGGGCCGGTCGGCCTCGATCAGGTGCAGGTACAGGTCGCCGAACTGGAACAGGCTGCGGCCGGTGACCCCGACCAGGTGCGGGAGTTCGCCGGTGTCGGAGGCGGCGAAGATGTCGGCGATCGGGGTCGCCGAGTCGGGCTTCATCCGGGCGACGATCAGGGTGCGGTGCATGGGTGCCGTCCTTGTCGAGGGGTGGGCCGGGGGGGGCGCGCGGCGCCCCGGCCCCCCCGCGGGGGGGGGGGGGCGCGGGGCGGGCGCCGCCCCCGGGGGGGGGGGGGGGGGGGCCGGGCCGGGGCGCCCCCCCCCCGGGGGGGCGTCGGCGCGCGGGGGCGGGCGACGACGCGGGGTTCACCAGGTGCGCACGGTGGGCGCGACGCCCGTCTCCCGGGCGCGCTCCTGGATCCGGTCCCGGATCAGTTCGAGCTGGACGCGCGAGTTGCGGTTGATGTTGTCCGTCATCCACGCGTCGTCGACCGGGGCGGTCTCCTTCATCGCGAAGTCCTGGACCCAGCGCATCCGTACGCCGTCGGGCACCTCGTGGTACTCCCAGCGGATGTGCATGTGCGCGAACGGCCCGGTCTCCACCCGGCGCGCCCACACCGTGCGGGTCTCGCGGTCGGCCTCGCGCTCGGACACCCAGCTCCAGATCTTGCCGTCCTTGTCGGGTTTCATGGTCAGGCGAAAGGTGACCTTGGTGCCTTCGCGCTCGAGGACCTCCACCGACGCGTATTCGCTGAACAGGTTCGTCCAGTTGTCCACGTCGTTGGTGATGTCCCAGACCAGGTCGAACGGGGCCGCGATGACGATGTCGTTGTCGGTATGGCCGGCCATGTCACACTCCGGAGATGAGTTGGGAGTTGGTGGTTTCCAGAAACTCGCGCGGGGTCTTGCATTGGTCCACGTCCGCGCCGAGCGGGAACTCGAAGCGCCGCTCCAGCTCGGCGACGATCCCGAGCAGGCCCAGCGAGTCGAGGCCGAATTGTTCGAACGTGGCGTCGGGGTCCCGCAGTTGCTCGGGTCTGGCGGTGACGCCGGCGCATGACTTCATCACCTCGGCGAGCACTTCGTGGGTGAGCGGTCCGTTCATCGCGGGCTTCCTTTCGGATGAGTCGGATGATGCGTACGAGGGGCACGGGTCGTACCGGCCACGGGAGTAGCCGAGCGGGCTACGGCGTGTCGGGGCGGCCGTCGCCTCGGCGCAGCACCAGTGCGGCGTTGCCGCCCATCAGGCCGCGGCTGAGCACCAGGGCGGTGCGCAGTTCGGCGTTCCTGGCCCGGCCGGTGACCAGGTCGAGGTCGTGGCAGATGTCGAACACGCCCGGGGTGGGCGGCAGTACGCCGTGTTCCATGGCCATGATCGCGGCGGCGCAGTCGAGCATCGGCGCGCCGCAGTAGGCCCGGCCGATGCCGGCCTTGGGCGCGGTGACCGGCACCCGGGCGGCGCGGGCGCCCAACGCGTCGGACAGGGCAAGCACTTCGGCGTGGTCGGCCTCGGGGGTGCCGAGCGCGTCGGCGAAGATCACGTCGATGTCGGCGGGTCCGCATTCGGCCTCGGCCAGGGCGTCGCGGATCGCCCGGGCCAGTCCGTGGCGGGACGGTCCCCAGCCGCAGGTGCCGGTGAACGTCGCGCCGTGTCCGAGTACTTCGGCCCGGATCCGGGCGCCGCGCCGGCGGGCCGACTCGGCCTCCTCGACGACGAACATCGCGCCGCCCTCGGCGGGGGCGAAGCCGCGGGCGGCGGAAGTGAACGGGAGGTAGGCGCGTGCGGGGTCGGCAGCGAGGCTGAGCGCGTCGTAGCCGAGTTGGCAGACCATCGAGTAGGGGGCGAGCGGTGCCTCGGCGGCGCCGACCACGACGGCGTCGGTGCCTCGGCGGATGGTCCGGACGGCGTGCGCGAGCGCGTCCAGGCCACCGGCCTCGTCGTTGGCCAGCACCGCGCAGGGGCCTTTGAAGCCGCCTCGGATGGAGATCTGGCCGGTGGTGGCCGCGTAGAACCAGGCGATCGACTGGTACGGCCCGACGAAGCCGGGTCCCTTGCCCCACAGGTTCTGCAGTTCGCGCTGGCCGAACTCGCCGCCGCCGGAGCAGCTCGCGGTGGTCACCCCGACGCCGAAGGTGGACGTCGGGCCCAGCGCCGCGTCGGCCAGGGCCTGGTCGGCGGCGACCAGCGCGAAGTGGGTGAAGCGGTCGGTCTGGACCAGGTAGCGCTCCTCGACCACGGCGGCGGGGTCGAAGTCGCGCACCTCGCCCGCGACGGTCAGCGGCAGGTGCTCGCAGCCCTCGCGGGAGATCCGGTCCAGCACGAAGCGGCCCTCGCGGGTCGCCTTCCAGAACACGTCGGCGCCGATGCCGTTGGGCGCGACGACGCCGACGCCGGTGACCACGGTGCGCCTTGCTGTGGAGCTGTTCATCGGGGTCTCCTCTCCCGACGGTCCAGGACCACCGCGGACTGGAAGCCGCCGAACCCGCTGCCCACCGACAACACCGTCGTCAGGCCCATCGGCCGGGCGGTGCCCGGCACGTAGTCGAGGTCGCACTCGGGGTCCGGCGTCTCGTAGTTGGCCGTGGGCGGCACCGCCTTGTGCTCCATCGCCAGGGCGCACGCGGCGAGTTCGATGGCGCCGATGGCGCCGAGCGAGTGGCCGACCATCGACTTGATCGAACTCATCGGGACCTTGTGTGCGTGCGTGCCGAGCGAGCGCTTGACGGCCGCGGTCTCGTGGCGGTCGTTCTGCTTGGTGCCCGAGCCGTGCGCGTTGACGTAGTCGACGGCGTCGGGGGCGACCTCCGCGTCCGCCAGTGCGCGGTCGATCGCCTCGGACATCTCCAGGCCCTCGCGGGTCAGGCCGGTCATGTGATGTGCGTTGCCGCGCGTGGCGAACCCGCCGACCTCGCAGTACACATGGGCGCCGCGCCGGTGGGCGTGTTCGAGCTCCTCCAGGATCAGTACCGCGGCGCCCTCGCCGAGGACGAATCCGTCCCGATCCGCGTCGAACGGCCGGGAGGCGTGTGCCGGGTCGTCGTTGCGGGTCGAGGTGGCCTTGATCGCATCGAAGCAGGCGACCGTGATCGGCGAGATCGGCGAGTCGGCGGCGCCGGCGATGTACACGTCGGCGCGGCCCTCCTCGATCGCGTGCGCGGCGTAGCCGATCGCGTCGAGGCCGGAGGTACAGCCGGTGGAGACGGTCTGCACCGGGCCCTTGGCGACGAACTCCTCGGCCACCTCGGCGGCCAGGGTGCTCGGCGAGAAGGCCCGGTGCAGGAAGGGGTCGGCCCTGCGGTGGTCGACGGCCCAGGTCTTGCCGGGGCCGCTGACCGCGATGTAGTCGTGTTCGAGCCGGGTGGTGCCGCCCACGGCGGTGCCGAGGGAGACGCCGATCCGCCAGGGGTCCTCGGCGTCGCGGTCCAGGCCGCTGCCGCGGACCGCCTCGGCCGCCGCGGCGAGCGCGAACTGCACGTAGCGGTCCGCGCGTCGGGCCCGGTCGGGGTCGACGCCGCACGCGATCGGGTCGAAGTCGCATTCGGCGGCGATCCGGGAGCGGAACCCGGTGGGGTCGAAGAAGGTGATCCCGCGCGTCGCCGTGCGGCCCGCCATCAGCAGGTCCCAGAACGCGGTGACACCCACCCCACCGGGTGCCACCACCCCGACGCCGGTGACCGCGACCCGGCGCCTCAAGAGTCGGCGCCCACGGTCTCGGCGGGTTCGATCCCCTCCGTGTCGACGTGCCCGAGTTCGGGCCGCGGCGCGAGCGGGGCGAGTTGGAAGACCATCCGCGCCTGCACCCGACCGACGTTGCGGAAACGGTGGCGCATGTTCTTCGGGATCATCAGGGCCTGGTCGGGCCGGAGTTCGTGGGTGACGCCGTCCAGGTCGACCTCGATGGAGCCGACCACGACGTGGATGAACTCCTCGGAGTACGGGTGGTAGTGCTCGGCGATCATGTCCCCGGGCTCGATCAGGGCCAGGCCCATGAAGCCGCTGGTGGAGCCCACGGTCGCCGGGCCGAGCGTGACCCGGAGGTCACCGCCGCGGCGGCGGTTCGGCTCGATCTCGTCCAGGTTGACGATGCGTACGGTCTGCGTGGTCATCTGTGCCACCTCCAAGTGGCGGGGCGGCGCCGTCGGGCGCCGCCCCGGGGGGATCAGGCGTCGCGGGCGGCGCGACGGTCGGTGACGGGGGTGGTCTCGCACGCGGCGAGCAGTCGGCGCAGTCCCTCGTCGGTGTCCAACTCGCCGTCCTCGCCGAGGTCGAGCAGTCGGCTCAGCCGGGCGGCGGATTCCCGGCGGTCGACGCCGAGCAGCAGCGCCGGGTCCTGGTCCGCCGGGCCGCGCAGGTCCAGCACGCGGATCAGGGTGTCGCCGCGCAGGAAGACCTGGCTGTGCGCGATCGGCCCGCCGGCGACGGCGATCGCCTGCTCGTCGTGCCGGCGCAGCAGCGTCGCGGCGGATTCGCCGCAGCCGTGCCGGACCGGGTACAGGAACGCACGGCGGGTGGTCTCGGTCTTGTTCGACTTCTTGCCCGACGCCTTGTCCGACTTCTTGGTCGGCGCGCTCAGGTGGTAGACCTCGGCCAGCGAGGAGCGCATGAAGAACGCGCGGGCGGCCTCGGAGTCGTTCAGGTCGCGCGCCTCCTCCAGGTGCGGGTTCAGCGCCTCCTCTGCGGCGCGGACCTGGGGCTGCTCGGCCACATGGCGCAGCGCGGCGCGCAGGTCACCCTCGACCTCGATGGCCCGTACGACGCGGTTGCCGAGCATGAACACCGAGGTGCGGCGCAGCGAGGTGGTCGGGTTGACCCGGGCTTCGGGCGACTCGTAGCCGGCGAGGATGCGCGCCACCTCGGCCTCGCTGCCCGGCTTGACGGTGAAGGTGAGCGCGCAGCGCACCACGCCGGGGGCGGCCGGCGCGGCGGCGCGGGCCTTGTCGGCCGCCGCCTTCGCCTTGGGCGTGCCGCCGGTCTTCGCCTTGCCCTTCGGCGCGCGGGCGCCGGTGGTGATCACCGGGCCGTCGGGGGCGCGCAGGTCGGTCTCGCGGGCCACCGAGAAGCGCAGCGAGCGGGTGCCGCGCACGCAGCCGTGCAGCGGCTGGACCATCACCTGGTGCTCGGGGCTGTCCACCCACGCCAGGTATTGGGAGGCGCCCTCCCACTCGCTGGTGATCAGCCACTGGCTGGGGTCCTCGATGGACTGGCACAGCTGGTCGCGCAGGTGGCCCGGAACGGCGGCCACCTGGTGGCGGATGCCTTCGTAGGCCTCGAGGAAACGTTGCTCCGACCCTTCGTGCAGCTCCAGCATGAGCAGCACCCGGAGCTTGGACGTGGTGTCGGCGGTGGGATTCGCCGTGGAGTGGACGAGGGTGTCCATGTCAGTCCTTTGGTCATGGGATTCGGCCGAACGTCGTGCCCGCCCGCCGAGGCGCTCCCGGGGGACCGGGTCGCACCGACGCCGCCCGGGGAACGGGGAGGTCGAGCGGGTCGCGATCGGTCGCGCCGCTCGCGCGATCACACCGGGATACCCGCCCGATCCGTCCGTCCGGACCCGGCTTCGACTTCGAGCGTGGCGGCCGATCATCACCCTGTGCATCTTTTGAGGGCATATGAGTGACATTGGGCGACGACGACCGGCCGGCGGCGATGAGCGGGAACAGGAGGACCCCGGCGGACTCTCCTCCGCCCGCGACGGCGGCCGGGTCCGCAGTCCTCGCCAACGCAGGAGTAGTGATGAACCCCGAGATCCAACACCGGGTGCCGGTCCTGGTCGTGGGCGGCTCGCTGGTCGGGCTGTCCACGTCCGTCTTCCTGGGCCGACTCGGCGTCCCGCACATGCTGGTGGAGCGGCACGCCGACACCTCACGGCATCCGCGCGGGCGCGGCAACAACGTGCGCACGATGGAGGTGTTCCGCACCGCCGGGGTCGAGGATCGAATCCGCGCCGCGTCCGCCGTACTTGCCGACAACCACGGCATCCTCCAGGCGGACACCATCGCCGGCGACATCCAGGAGTGGCTGTTCAAGGAGATCGATCCGGGCGGCGGACTGGCCAGGTTCAGCCCGTCGTCGTGGTGTCTGTGCAGCCAGAACGACCTGGAGCCGGTACTCGCCGACTACGCCCGCGAACTCGGCGGCGACGTGCGCTTCGGTACCCAACTCCGGTCCTGCGTACCGGACGAGGACGGGGTGACCGCGGTCGTGGAGACCCGCGAGACGGGGCAACAGCTCACCGTACGCGCCGACTACGTGGTCGCGGCGGATGGGCCGCGCAGTCCGGTGCGCGACGCGCTGGGCATCGACGTGAGCGGTCCGGGCGACCTGTTCCACAACGTGAGCGTCACCTTCACCTCGCGCGACCTGGCCGCGCACGTCGGCGAACGCCGGTTCATCGTCTGCTATCTGACGAACCCTCGGGGCGAGGGCGCGCTGTTGCCGGTGGACAACCGGGAGCACTGGGTCTTCCACCTGCCGTGGCATCCGGAGGAGGACGAGCCGATCGAGGCGTTCTCCGACGAGCGCTGCGTGGCGCACATCCGCGCCGCCGCCGGGGTGCCGGACCTGGATGTGACGATCACCGGCAAGGCGCCGTGGCACGCCGCCGAGCGGGTGGCCGAACGTTACCGCTCCGGGCGGGTGTTCCTGGCCGGCGACTCGGCCCACGAGATGTCGCCCACCGGCGCGTTCGGGTCCAACACCGGGATCCAGGACGCGCACAACCTGGCCTGGAAACTGGCCGCGGTGCTGAACGGGCACGCGGGCGCCGACCTGTTGGACACCTACGAGGCGGAGCGCCGGCCGGTGGCGGTGGCCACGGCCGCGCGGGCGTCCACCCGTTCGGCCGAACACGGCCACCCCGGGTATGCCGCGCCCACGGTCGGCGGCGCCAAGCAGCCGGGAGTGCTCGGCGTGGTGCTCGGCTACCGCTACGCGTCCGCTGCCGTGCTCGGGGCGGACCCCGAACTGCCGGTACTGCCCGAGCGGTTCCGGCCGCCGAGCGGCGAGCCGGGCACCCGCGCACCGCACCTGTGGCTGCGCCGCAACGACGCGCGGGTGTCCACCCTGGACCTGTACGAGACCTCGCCGGTGTTGCTGGTCGGCGCGGGTCCGGCCGGGGCCGCGTGGCAGCGGTCGGCGCAGCGCGCGAGCCGGCGCCTGGGCGTGCCGGTGGCGGTGTACCGGGTGGGTACCGAGGCGGAGGCCGCGGTGGTGGACCTGGTCACCGCGTCGGACGTGGACTGGGCCGAGGTGCACGGAGTGACCGACGAGGGCGCGGTGTTGGTCCGCCCGGACGGGTTCGTCGCGTGGCGGGTCCCGGTCGCCGAGCCGGATCCGGAGGGCACCCTGGTGGGGGTGTTGGGCGCGGTGGCGTGCCGGACGGAGCGGGGCGCGCGGGGCGGTGAGACCGCGAAGGTCGGGGGGGACGCGCAGGTGTAGCGCGACACGCGGCGGCCGGCTCCGGGAGGGAATCCGGGGCCGGCCGCGGTGTGTGCGGGAGCGGGTGTACCAGCGCGTGCGGCTACTCCGGGGGCAGCAGGTGGGCGAAGACGACCACGTTGTCCTTGTAGTCCTTGGCCTTGCGGTCGTATGAGCCGCCGCAGGTGATCAGGCGCAGCTGGGCATCCCGGGTCTTTCCGTACACCCGCTCGTCGGGGAAGGCGTCCTTCGCGAACGACTCGACCGAGTCGACCGCGAACCTGGCCACGCTGCCGTCGGCGCGCGAGATCTCGACGGTGTCGCCGGACTTGAGGCTGCCGAGTCCCCAGAAGACGGCGGGGCCCATCATCGTGTCGACGTGGCCGAGCACGAGCGCATTGCCCCGGGAGCCGGGGGTGACGCCGTCCTCGTACCAGCCGGCCAGATTGCGGTTGCCCGCGGGCGGGACGTCCAGCACCCCGGAGGAGTTCAGGCCGAGGCCGATGAACGGGGCGTCCACCTTGATTCGGGGGATCTTGATCCGCACCGGCTGCGAACGTTTCATCGCCGGCCCGCTCTCGGGGGTCGGGCTCGGCGAGGGTGCGGCGCTCGCCGCGGCGCTCGGTTGCGCGGCGGCGGGCACGGGTTGGGGTGGCGGACCCGAGTCACTGCTCAGATCGTGCTTGATCATCAGGGCGCCCAGGAGGATCGCCACCGCGGCGATCAGCATCAGTCGAGCGGCGCTGATGCGGCGCGGCGCGGCGGGCTCGGACGTCTCGGTGGGCGGATCGGGGTCGTGCAAGACGATGCCTCTTTCCTGGCCGGAGGAGTACCGGGGCCGGCTTCGGGGGAACCGGCGGTGCGGGCCGGGGCGGGGACGACGTCACCGTGGCCACCGCCCCGGGAAGGGCGGTGGCCACGGCGGGTGTTACCTGGGGGCGGGACGGGTCAGGCCCGGGCCGCCGAGACGGCGGGACGACGACGCAGCGCGTAGACGCCGACGCCGACACCACCCGCGATCAGGGCCGCACCGGTGCCGAGCGCGGCACCGTCGTCGAGGAAGGAGCCGCCGATGCCGGTGTGCACGCCACCATGCGGGCTCTTGTGCTCCTTCCAGGACTTCTCGTGCGAGCCGCCTTCGCCGCCCTTGTCCTCGCTGGACTCGCCGCCCTTGTCGGGCGTCCACTTTCCTTCACCGGACCAGGACTTCTCCTGTCCGCCGTTCCCGGAGGCCGAGGGGGCGTTGTCCGGCTTCACCGGCGCCGGGGCATCGGCGTAGGCGGCCGGAACCGCCAGGGTCAGGGCGGCGAAGCCGAGTGCGGAACCGGCGACGAGAGCGCGTGCACGACGCATCGTGATATTCCTTCCGGCGCTCGCGAACTGCCGACGGGCATCGGCAACGGGGATCGGCGAGGCGCCTTCATCACCATCGAACGGCGCCGGCGGCCCCGCGACCCGCGTGACTGCATTCGGGGCCCGGCTCTGGGCCTCCCGGGCGGATATCCCGACCGGCTTCACCCCCGGGGAGCAGTCGCATGTTTAGCTCATGGTGATCATGCATGACTTTCCGTAGCCGGAGGCGGCGGGGCGGGTCGGGCGACTCGGGTGCGGCCCGATCACCCCGGGACCGTGCACTCGAACATGTGCAGCGACGGGTTCACCGCGCGCACGTCCCGGCCGCGCAGGCCCGCCTGCTCGATCAGGGTCAGCAGGCTGTCCTTGGTGTGCTTGCGGCCGCCGACGTTGAGCAGCAGCAAGAGGTCCATCGCCGCGGTGAAGCGCATCGAGGCGGTCTCGTCGACCAGGTTCTCGATCACCGCGACGCGGGCGCCGGGGGCAGCCGCGGCGACGATGTTGCGCAGCGTGCGGAGCGTGCTGTCGTCGTCCCATTCGAGGATGTTCTTGACGATGTACAGGTCCGCCCGCACGCCGATGTCGACCCGGCAGTCCCCGCCCACCAGGGTTGCCCGGCCGGCGAGTTCGCCGCCGTCGCGCAGTCGGCGATCCGCCGAGGCGACCACGCCGGGCAGGTCGAGCAGGGTGCCGCGCAGGGTCGGGTTGCGCTCCAGGAGGGTGGCCAGGACCAGGCCCTGGCCGCCGCCGATGTCGGCGACGGAGTCCACGCCGGTCAGGTCGAGCGCCTCGGTGACGTCCTGGGCGGAGGTCCGACTGGACTGGGTCATCGCCCGGTCGAGCGCGGCGGCCGACTCGGGGGCGTCCTCGTGCAGGTAGTCGAAGAACTGCTTGCCGTGCAGTTCGGGGAAGACGCTGCCGCCGGAGCGCACCGCGCGGTCCAGGTGCGGCCAGGCCTCCCAGGTCCACGGCTCGGTGGTCCACAGCGCCACGTCCCGCATGCTGCGGGGCGCGTCCGCGCGCAGCAGGCGGGAGGCCTCGGTGTGCGTGTAGCGACCGTCGGGCTCCTCGGCGAAGACGCCCTGGCAGGCGAGCGCGCGCAGCAGGCGGTGCAGCGCCCCGGGGTGCGCGGACACCTCGCGGGCCAATTCCTCGACGGTCGCCGGGGTGTCGCCCAGCGCGTCGGGCAGGCCCAGGCGCAGCGCGGCGCGCAGCGCGCCGGCGGACATCGCGCCGAACGCCAGCTCGCGCAGCCGGGTGGCCGCGTGCGGGGTACGGGTCACGTCGGTTTCGGTCATGCTGATCGCCTCTCGACCGGTGGGACACCCCGAGCAACCGGCGGGCTCGACCGAATCGGCCCGCGCGTCGACGTCCCGGCGGTCCGCACCGGGGCTGGAACGACTGTGACCCACACCCGGCGGCATCCCGCCGAGGCGCGGCCGATCGACGCGAACTCTCGCCCGGGAGTCATCCGGATGGCCCCACTCGGGCGCCGGAGGGCGGACGGCCCGGGGGCTTGCGGGGGGCGCCCGGGGGCGCACGCGCTCGCGGGGGTGTTACGGGACCTCTCGGAGGGCCAGGAGGAGTTCGCGGGCGGTCAGGGCGGCCTGGAGTTGGAGGGTGACCTCGGGGTCGAGGGGATTGGCGCCGAGGAGTTCGCGGATCTGGCCGATCCGGTAGCCGACCGAGTTGCGGTGCAGGTGCAGCAGCTCGGCGACCGCGGCGCGGCTGCCGTTGGTGGCCAGCCACGCGCTGAGGGTGGCCACCCATTCCTCACGTTCCAGGATCGGGCCCAGGTGTTGGTCCACGAACGCCTGGAGTCGGGCCGGCGGCACGCCGAACAGCAGTTGGGCCAGGCCGAGCGAGGAGAACATCAGCTGTACCTCGCCGGGGCGGCGGCGCAGCAGGCCGAGCACGGTCTCCGCGTCGTGGAAGGAGCGGGCCGTGCCGCGCGGGTCGCTGACCGTGGGGCCGGCGGCGGCCAGTACGGGGACGTCGCCGACCATGCCCTGGAGCCGGATGCGGATGCGGCTGATCTCGCGTTCGACGTTGCCCGAGAGCACCGCCAGGCCCAGTTCGCCCTCTTGGCGCACCGGCATCTCCAGCCAGGACAGCGCGGTGGTCCAGGTGCGCTGGTTGGGTCCGGAGTAGGCGAACACCACGGCGGAGTGCGGGCGATCGAGGTGTAGGCCGAACCGGGCGGCGGTGCGCGTGACATCGCCCAGGTTGCGCAACGCGCCGTAGCGCAGTTCGTCGATCAGGCGACCCGCGGTCTCGGCGGTCGCGGTGGCCACCGCGTCCCGCCGGATCGCCTCGATCGCCACCGCCGTGACCGCGGCGCGCAGCAGCGGCTCGTCGTCGCGGGCGCCGTCCGGCTCGCCCAACAGCAGTAGTCCGACTCGGCGTTGGGCCACCCGTACGGGCAACGCCGAGGCCCGCCAGCCCTCGTCGCAGGTGACCTCGACCACGCGGTCCTCGACGAATACGTGGGCCACCGCGACCGGGGTCATCGACTCGGTGCCGTCGTCGGTCGCGGCGAGCACACCACCGTGCACGCCCACCAGTCGGGCGGTGCGGCCGGTACGCCCGGCCAGGGCTCGCAGGATCGCGAGCCAGCCGTCGCCGGAGAGGGCGAGGACGTTCAGCTCACGCTCGAACGCCTCGGCCCGGTCCGGCACGGGGGTCCGGTTTTCCGTGACTTCTGCCTTGTCGATCATGGATTTCCGCACCTTAGCCGGTCGTTGTTACGCGGAACAGATACTTCGTTCGGTCACTTCCCGTTACGTCCGTCGTGGGGCAGGATGCGCCCATGCGAGCCTTCGACCTCGCGGCACCCGCAAAGGCCGCCGCCCAGGCGGCGGTGGACGCCGCCGCACCAGAGCTGGTTGCACTCAGTCACCGCCTGCACGCCCATCCCGAACTCGGCTTCGCCGAGGAACGCGCCTGCGGATGGTTGGGCGAGCAACTGACCGAACACGGCTTCACCGTCACCCCGGGCGTGGGCGAGTTGCCGACCGCGTTCGTCGCCGAGCGCGGCGACGGGCCGCTGGTGCTCGGAATCTGCGCGGAGTACGACGCGCTGCCGGGGATCGGGCACGCGTGCGGGCACAACGTGATCGCGTCCGCCGCGGTCACCGCCGCGCTCGCGCTGGGCGCGGTCGCCGACGACCTGGGCGTGACCGTTCGCGTGTTCGGCACCCCCGCCGAGGAGAACGGCGGGGGCAAGGTGCTCATGCTGGAGCGCGGCGCGTTCGCCGGGGTGCACGCGGCGATGATGGTGCACCCCTCGCCCCGGGAGCGGCTCGATCCGACCTGTCTGGCCCGCGCGCAACTGCACGTCGAGTACGACGGCCGGGCCGCGCACGCGTCGGCCTGCCCGGAGGACGGGATCAACGCGGCCGACGCGCTGACCGTCGCGCAGGTGGCGATCGGGCTGCTGCGCCAGCACATGACGCCGGATCAGCGGGTGCACGGGATCACCACCACCGGCGGGCAGGTGCCGAACGTGATCCCCGAGCACACCGAGGCCGACTACTACGTACGCGCCGCCACGTTGGCCGGGTTGACCGACCTGGAGGCGCGGGTGCGCGAGTGTTTCCAGGCGGGCGCGGTGGCCACCCGGTCGCGGCTGACGTTGTCCTCGACCTCGCCCGCGTACTCGGAATTCCGGCACGACCCCGGCCTGTTGGCCGCGTACGAGCGCAACGCGCTGCTGGTGGGGCGAGAGTTCCCGCCGGTGACCGCCGAGGACGATCGGCAGGCCGGGTCCACCGACATGGCCAACGTGTCGCTGGCGATCCCGTCCATCCAGCCGCTGATCTCCATCGACTCCGGCGATGTGGGGCTGCACCAGGCCGAGTTCGCCGCGTATGCGGCGCGGCCGGCCGCGGATCGGGCGCTGCTTGACGGTGGTCTGGCGATGGCGTGGACGTGTGTGGACGCCGCGCTGGACGAGGGCCTGCGCGCGCGGCTGCTCGCAGGGGCGCCGGCCGGGGGCTGAACCGCCGATGGGCTCCGGGGTGATCGCCCCGGAGCCCGTCCGCCGGGTTCGGCCCGGCATGCCTGCTCACGCGTCGGCGACGGTCACCGGCAGGGCCGCGAGGTAGGCGTCGGCGTTGCGCCGGGTCTCGGTCACGCTGTCCCCGCCGAACTTCTCCAGGACCGCGTCCGCGAGGACGAGGGCCACCATCGCCTCGGCGACCACGCCGGTCGCGGGCACCGAACACACGTCGCTGCGCTGGGCGATCGCCTTGGCCGGATCGCCGGTGCGCACGTCGAACGTGGCCAGGGCCCGGGACAGGGTGGAGATCGGCTTCATCGCGGCACGCACGCGAAGCGGTTCGCCGGAGGTCATGCCGCCCTCGATGCCGCCGGCGCGGCCGGTCTCGCGGCGCACCCGGGTGGGGCCGGGGCGTCCCGGGGCGACCGGGGTGATCTCGTCGTGCGCGACCGAGCCGCGGCGGGTCGCGGTGGTGAAGCCGTCGCCGACCTCGACGCCCTTGATCGCCTGGATGCCCATCAGCGCGGCGGCCAGGCGCGCGTCCAGGCGGCGGTCCCAGTGCACGTAGCTGCCCAGGCCCGGCGGCAAGCCGTACGCCACCACCTCGACCACGCCGCCGAGGGTGTCGGCGTCCTTCTGCGCGGCCTCGATCTCGGCGTTCATCGCGGCGGCGGTCTCCGGGTCGACGCAGCGCACCGGGTCGGCGTCGATCGTGTCCAGGCTGCCGCGTTCGGGCACCAGCGCGGTGGGCAGGGCGACGGCGCCGATCCGGACCACGTGGCTGAGGATCTCCACGTCCAGGGTCTGGGTCAGGAACGCGCGGGCGACCTCGCCGAGCGCCACGCGGGCCGCGGTCTCCCGGGCACTGGCCCGCTCCAGGACCGGGCGGATGTCGTCGAAGCCGTACTTCTGCATCCCGGCCAGGTCGGCGTGTCCGGGGCGGGGGCGGGTCAGCGCCGCGGCCCGGCCGCGATCGGCGAGCCGGCCCGGTTCGTCGTAGCGGCGCCCGTCGGCGTCGACCGGATCCGGCGCCATCACGTCGGCCCACTTGGCCCATTCGGTGTTGGCCACGCGCAATGCCACGGGCCCGCCCAGGGTGATCCCGTGCCGCACGCCGCCGGTGAACTCCACCTCGTCCCGCTCGAATCGCATCCGGGCCCCGCGCCCGTTGCCCAGCCGCCGCCGGGCCAACGCGTGCGCCAACTCGCCGGAGGACACCTCGACTCCGGCCGGCAGACCCTCCAGTACGGCGGTGAGCGCGGGGCCGTGCGACTCCCCGGCGGTGAGCCAACGCAACATGGGATTCCTTCTTTCACGAGTGCGACGGTGGAACGGGACCGGCGGGGTCAGGTGACCAGCAGGACGAGACCCACCACCGTGCCGACGACGATGACGAGGGTGCGCAGGATCGGGGCGGGGACCCGGCGGCCGACGTGGGCGCCGACCCGGCCGCCCGCCACCGAGCCGAGGGCGAGCAACAGGACGGGAAGCCAGGCGACTTCGGCGGTGAGCGCGAACAGCACGGCGGCCACGAGGTTGACCAGCGCCTGGAGGAGGTTCTTCAGGCCGTTGAGCCGGTTCAGGTCCTCGTCCAGCACGATCGCGAGCAGCGCGAGCAGCAACACGCCCTGCGCGGCGCCGAAGTAGCCGCCGTACACGCTCACCACGAACACCGCAGCGGGCAGGGCGACGCCGACGCCGGAGCCGGGCGTGCGGGACGCGGGAGGCGACGCGGCCGAGGATCCCGGCAGCACCGCCGGGACCACCGTGTTGGCCGTGCGGCGGGCGCGCAGGCGGGCGGACAACCACGGCTGTACGCCCATCAGCGCCGCGGCGAGCAGAACCAGTACGGGCACCACCGCTCGGAACGCGCCCGGTGGCAGGCCGAGCAGGAGCAGGCCGCCGGTCGCGCCGCCCAGCACGGCGGCGGCGGACAGCGGGAGCAACCGGTGCGCCTGGACGGCCAATTCGCGCCGGTAACCGAGGGTCCCGGCGATCGACCCCGGGGTGAGGCCGATCGTGTTGGAGACGTTGGCGACCACGGGCGGGTGCCCGAGGGCGAGCAGGACCGGGAAGGTGAGCAGCGAGCCGGAGCCGACGACGGTGTTGACCGTGCCCGCGCCGAGGCCCGCCGCCAGCACGAGCAGGGCCTCGGCGGGAGTCATCGGGCGCCGCCGGGGAGCAGGGTGACCTTGCCGAACGCGGCGCCGCTCTCCAGGCGCCGGTGGGCCGCGGCCGCGTCGGCGAGGGGGAACGTGCCGTCCTGTACCGGGGTCAGCTCCCGGTCCAGGCAGAACTCGACCATGGCCGCGAAGTCCGCGTCGCCGATCGAGCCCGCGCCGAGCAGGGTCAGCCCGCTGTGGAACGCGTGCGGGAGGTCGAAGCCCGCCTCGGTGCCGGTGGTGTCCCCGCAAAAGACCAGCCGGCCGCGCGGGCGCAGTGCGTGCAGCGACGCCTGGAACAGCGCCGGGCCGACGTGGTCGAGCACCAGGTCGACGCCGGCCCCGCCGGTCGCCGCGCGGGCCCGGGCGACCAGGTCCGAGGTGCGGTGGTCGATCAGCACGTCGGCACCGAGGTCGGCCATCCGATCCAGTTTGGCCCGGGAGCCGGAGGTGACCACGACGCGCGCCCCGAGTGCGCGGGCCAGTTGTACGGCGGCGATGCTCACCCCGCTGCCGGCGCCGTGCACCATCAGCGTCTCCCCCGCGCGCAGCCCGCCGCGCACGACCAGGCCCTGCCAGGCCATGCCGTACGCGGTGGGCAGCCCGGCGGCGGCCACGTGCGGCACGTGTGCCGGGATCACGTGGGTGCGCCCGGCGGGGACCACGATCGATTCGGCGTAGCCGCCGGACCGGTTCCCGCCGACCACGCGCAGCGCCCCGCACCACGCCTCGTCGCCGCGCCCACAGGCGGCGCAACTCCCGCAGTGCACAGCCGGGTTGATCAGCACCCGGTCGCCGACCCGGCGCTCGCGCACGCCGCCGCCGACGGCCAGGACGTCTCCCGCGACATCCATGCCGGGCACGTGCGGCAGCGTGAAGCCCGGCAGCAGCCCCGGGCCGCGCCGTTGCAGCAGGTCGAGGCGGTTGACCGCGGCGGCGCGCACCGCGACCAGCACCTCGCCCGGGCCCGGTTCGGGGTCGGGCAGGACCACCTGCTCCAGGATCTCCGGGCCGCCGTGGCCGCGGTGCCGCACCGCCCTCATACGATGCCCCGCACGAACGGCGCGCCCAATGCGGCCGGTTGGCGGTGCGTCTTGGCCAGGAACATCATCGCGAGCAGCGCCAGCAGATACGGCGCGGCGATCAGCAGTTGCGAGTTGAGATGCACGCCGAGCGCGGGCAGCGCGAGCCGCATCGCGTCGGCGGCGCCGAAGACCAGGCAGCCGGCCATGGTGCCGCGCAGCGTCCAGCCGCCGAAGATCACCGCCGCGATCACCACGAAGCCGCGACCGGCGGTCATGTTCTGGTTGAACGCGCCCACTTCGCCCACCGCGAGGTAGGCGCCGCCGAGTCCGGCCAGCACGCCGCACAGCAGCACGCTCTGCCGGCGCCTGCGGCGCACGTCGATCCCGGTGACGTCGGCCGACTGGGGGTTCTCCCCGGCGGCGCGCAACTCCAGCCCGAAGCGGCTGCGTTGCACCAGCCACCACACCAGCGGGATCAGCCCGACCAGCAGATAGGCGGGCCAGCGGTGGGCGAACAACACCGGTCCGAGCAGCGGCAGATCGGACAGGACCGGGACGTTCAGCGCGTCCACCTGATGCCCGGTCAGGTCGATCGAGTCGAGCAGGAAGCTGGTCAGGCCGAGCACGAGCGCGTTCAGGGCGAGCCCGACCACGTAGGTGTTGACCGACAGGCGGTGGCTGAACTCGGCGTGCACGAAGCCGATGACCAGGCCGGCCAGCATGCCGAAGACCAGGCCGAAGGACGCGGAACCGGTCATCGAGGCACCCCATACGGCGTTGAACGCGCCGCCGAGCATCATCGCCTCGACCGAGATGTTGATGGTGCCGGCGCGTTCCGCGATGTATTCGCCGCAGGCGGCGAACGCCAGCGGCACGGTGAGCCGGACCGAACTGGCCAGCACCATGGCGAGGTCGTCGATCATGGCATCCTCCCGGTCTCAGGCCGCGCCGGCGGTACGACGGCGTCGCACCTCGGCGTAGGCGGCGGGGAACACCGTGGCCAGCACCATCAGCGCGGTGACCACGGCGACGATGTAGCGCGGAACCCCGGTGGCGGACAGGAATCCACCGCCCGCGCGCAGCGCGCCGAAGAACAGCGCGACCGGCACGGCGAGCAGCGGCTTGTCCCGGGCGACGAGCGCGACGAGCAGTCCGTCGAAGCCGACGTTGTCGGCGAAGCCGTCCTGCATGCGGTGGCCGTTGCCGGTGAGCATCACGCCGCCGGCCAGGCCGGCGAACGCGCCGGAGGCGAGCAGCGCACCGCCGCCGACCAACACCGCGCCCACGCCGGCCCGATGCGCGGCCTTGGGGTTGAGCCCGAGCATGCGCAGCCGGAAGCCGAGGCGGGTGCGGACCAGGACCAGGGAGGTGCCCACGGCCAGCACCAGCGCGACGAAGATGCCCGCGCCGATATTGAAGTCGGGGTATTCGCCGATCCGGGGCAGCCAGACCGACTCGGCCAGCATGTCGGTCTGCGAGGTGGTGACCTGCCCCGCCACCGCCTTCTCGCGCAGCAGCGACGGGGAGTTGACCGCGTACGAGACGGCCTGGTTCGCGACGAAGATCAGCAGCAGCGTGCTGATCACCACCGCGACGCCGCGCCAGTAGAACAGCAGCGCGGCGATGCCGGCCCACAACGCGCCGCCGACGGCCGCGCCGAGCAGGGCCAGGGTCAGCACCAGCGGTCCCGGGCCCGGGGTGAACAGCGCGATCGCCGCGCCGACCGCGGCGCCGACCAGCAGTTGGCCCTCCTGGCCGATGTTGAAGATGCCCGCACGGGCGGCGATCACCGAGCCGACGGCGACCAGCAGCAGCGGTGCGGCCTGGTCGATGCTCTGCCCGATGGCCGCGCCGTCGGCCAGGCTCCCGTCGTACATCGCGTTCGCCGCGTCCCACGGGGACTGGCCGACCAGCGCGATCAGCAGGCCGGCCAGGGCCAGTGCGGTGGACAGCGAGAGCAGGTAGAGCAGCGGGGTGCCCAGGTCGGCGAGTCGGGGTCGGCGGCGCGCGTCGGGTTCGGGCTCCGCGACGGCGGGTGGTGGTTCGGAGATCAGCGTCCCGGTGGTCGACGTCATGCCGCCTGGCCTCCCATCATCAGGCCCAGTCGCTCGGTGTCGACGTCGGCGCGGTCCATCTCGCCGACGACGGCGCCCCGGTGGATCACCGCGACGCGGTGCGAGAGGGTGAGGATCTCGCCCAGTTCGGTGGACAGGAGCAGGACCGCGATGCCCTCCCGGGCGGCGGCGTGCAGCCGCTCGGTCATGTACTCGATGGCGCCGATGTCCAGGCCCCGGGTGGGCTGCGCGGCCACCAACACCCTGGGTTTGCCGGCGAGTTCGCGGGCAAGTACCACCTTTTGCTGGTTGCCGCCGGACAGTTGCCGCATCGGGGTGTCCGGCGAGGGGGTGGCGATCTCGAACTCCTCGATCAATCGCCGGGCCCGCTCGGCCATCCGGCGCCGGCTGAGCAGTCCCCGGCGGGTCACCGAGGACAGGTCGGCCATCATCAGGTTCTCCGCGACCGACATGTCGAGCACACAACCCGACACGTGTCGGTCCTCGGGCACCACGCCGACCCCGGCGGCATGCATCGCGCCGGGCCGGCCGGCGGCGACGGCCCTGCCGCACACCTCCACCCGGCCGGCGTCCAGCGGCAGCAGGCTGGAGAGCAGATCGCCCAGTGCCGCCTGGCCGTTGCCCTCGACACCCGCGATGCCCAGGATCTCCCCCGCGCGGACCTCCAGGCTCAGCCCGCGCAGGAGCGGGCGCCGGTCGGCGGCCCGGGCATGCGCGTCGTTGATCCGCAGGCGGACCTCGCCGGCCGCCGGACGCGGCTCGGGGGCGGGGGCCGCGGCTGGTTCCCGGACGTCCAACACCGCGGTGCCGCCGGTCGGTTCGCCGGTGCCGGGCTCGATCAGTGCGTCGAGCGCGCCGACCGCGGACGCGGCGGTCCACTTGGACAGTTCGCGCCCGACCATCTCCCGGGCCAGCGCCCGGACATCGGTGTCGGCGGTGGCCCGCCTGGCCACCACGCGCCCCTGGCGCATGATGGTGACCCGGTCGGTGGCGTGCACGATCTCGTCCAGCTTGTGGCTGATCAGGATCACCGCCTTGCCCTCGTCGGCGACCACCCGGCGCAGCACGGTGAACAGTTCGCGCGATTCCTCCAGGGTGAGTACCGAGGTCGGCTCGTCCAGGATCAGCACCCCGGGGTCGCGGCGCAGACACTTGACGATCTCGACCCGCTGCCGCTCGCCGGTGGACAGGTCCTCGACGTACGCGTCGGGGTCCACCCGCAGGCCGTAGCGGTCGCCGACCTCGCGCACCAGCGTGCGCGCCCGGTCCCGGTCGACCCGGCCGCGGTCGCCGAGCACCACGTTCTCCCACACGCTGAGCCGGTCCACCAGGCTGAAGTGCTGGTGCACCATCGAGATGCCGTGCGCCGCCGCGGCCGAGGGGTCGGCGATGGTGGTCTCGGTGCCGCGCAGCACGATCCGTCCGGTGTCCGGGACGACCAGGCCGAGCAGGATCTTCATCAACGTGCTCTTGCCCGCGCCGTTCTCGCCGAGCAGGCCGTGGATCTCCCCGGCCCGAACCCGCAGCGAGACGTCGTCGCAGGCGCGCACCGCGCCGAACCGCTTGCCGATGCCGAGCAGTTGCACGACGGGGACGGTGAGCACCGAGGCGGCGCCGGGGTGTTCGGCAGGCCCGTCCAGGGAGGGGGCCGCGGGCTCGGGTGTCGGTCGGGAGGCGGTCACGGCGGTGTCACTTGCCTGCGGCGACGGCCTCATCGACCTTCACCTTCCCGCTGCCGATGTCCTGGATCAGCGTCTGGAGCTGCTGCGCCTGGTCGCCGGTGGGCTTGCAGAGCTTGACGGTGGGGACCGGGTCCTTGCCCAGGTGCCACTCGCGGGCGACGCCCATCCGCAACGTGCCCTTTTTGAAGTCCTCCAGGGCGCCGGCGAAGTAGGCACCGGGGCTGAAGATCACCGAGATCGCGTACTGCGCGCCGGGCGTGCCGCAGCGGTCGGTGCCGGGGGTGAGCGCCGGGACGCCCTTCTCGTTGGCGAGTTGGGTGACCACGTCGGTGGCGCCGCCGAGGTAGGGGTAGATCACCTTGACGCCCTGGCTGATCTGCGCCTGGGCGGCTTCCTTGGCCTTGCCGGAGTCGTTGAAGTCGCCGGTGTAGGTCTGCACCATCTCGGCGTCGGGCACGACCTTTTTGATGCCGGCCTCGAACGCCTTGGCCACGTCGCGGGCGAACTGGAGGTCGGGGCCGGTGATGTAGCCGGCCTTCCTGCCGCCGTTCTCCTTGAGGACCAGTCCGGCGGCGTAACCGGCCACGTACAGCGCCTCGTTGATGTAGTCGAGCGACTGGGTGAACTCGGCAGTCTGGGTCACGCCCTGCCCGCCGCTGATGTACCAGGTGGTGCCCTTGCACTGGGGTTCCTTGGCGGCGCTGAGCGCGTCCTTGAGTTCGCTGGCGCCGATGGCGATCATGTCGACCTTCTGCCGACACAGGTTGCGCGCCTGCTGCACGGCGTTGGCCGGGTTGATCTTGTCGACCACCACCAGCTTCCAACCGTTCGCCGTGGCATAGGTGTTCGCCTCGTCGACGAAGCTCTGGTAGTAGCCCTTGTCCTTGGTGTCGCCGGGGCTCATCACCCCGATGACGACCTTCTTGTCCTTGTTCACGTCGGGTTCGTTGGCGGGGAGGGTGCCGGCGCCGGGGGCACCGGCCGAGGCGGGCGCCCCGGCGGGGGTGGTGGAGGACGAGGAGGAACCGCCGCCACAGGCGGTGAGGAGCAGTCCCGGTATGATGACCGAGGCCGCGATGACTCGAACCATGTTCTTCATCGGAAGGTCTCCAGACGAATCAGGGCGCGTTGGTTCGACACGGACCGACGGGTACGCGGCGATCCGGGCGGGCACGGTGGGCGTGCCGTTGCCGGGTGTGCGGCCGCGGGCCGGGGTGGGATGTCGGTCCGGCGGAGGAACCCGTTCCGGTTGCGCGGGGAAATCCGGCCCGGAAGCGGGTGGGGGTCGGTGCGCGGTGCCTGCGGCGAGCGCAACCGTCCGACAGTGGTGGGGTGTTGCGGTGGTACGGGGACGTCGTGCGGGTGGCTCCGGGCGGGTGGGGCGTCAGCGGTACTCGTCGCGCGGCGGGGTGAAGATGTCCAGGATCCAGGTCTCGCCGTGCTCGGGGTCGCCGATGAACAGGCTGTCCCCGTGGTCGCAGCCCTTGGGCGCCCAGTAGACGTCGCCGGGGCCGAGCACCCGTCGCTCGTCCGAGTCGATCCGGAAGTCGAGCCTGCCCTTGAGCACCATGCCGTACTGCTCGTGGTCGGGATGGTCGTCGTAGGGGGTGGGGCCGCATCCCTCGCGGATCCGCCACAGGGTCAGCATCAATTCGTCGCCGGTGTAGACCCGGCGCCGGAATCCCGGCTTGACCTCGACGAACTCGGCGTCGTCGAAGGCCCAGACGCGTTGCGTGTCGCTCATCTCGATGCGGTCCTCTCCGGGTGGTGTGCACGGTCGTGGGGGAGGTGGCGGGCGAGCCGGCTCGGGTGGGGACCGCGCCGGGTCCGCCCGGGTGCCGTACCGGTTGCCGGTGTCGTGCCGGTGTCGTGCCGTTGCCGTACCGGTGCCGGTGCCGTGCCGGTGCCGGCCGGGTGTGGCTCGGCGCGGGTCTCGAACGGCGGGTCTAGAACATCCGGGCGGTCATCTGTCGTTCCACCTCGCCGAGGTGTTCGGCGGCTGCGTGGGCGGCGGCATCGGGGGCGCCGGCGGCGACCGCCTCGGCGATGCCGCGGTGCGAGCGGCAGGATTCGGCGATCACCTGACGGACCGCCTCGGCGTTGCCCTCGGCGGCCAGGAGCGAGGCGAAGTCGCCGGACGCGAATACCGCGTCGAGCACCTTCGCGTACAACTCGCGCAGCGTGGTGTTGCCACACGCGCGGGCCAGTGCCGCGTGGAAGCGGCGGTCCTGGCGGCGGAACGCCTCCAGGCTCATCGACGGGTCGAATCCGGCCGCCAGTTCGCCGATCTCGGCCCGCTGGTCGGGCTCGGCGCGCAGCGCGGCCAGTCGGGCGATGGCGACCTCGGTCACCTGGCGTACCTCGAACAGTTCGGACACGCGCAGCTTGCGGCCGTCGGCCGCGTCGAAGGAAACCCCGGGCAGCCGCTCGGCGACATGGAAGCGGTTGCCCCGCTTGACCAGGCAGCCCAGCGAGACCAGGCCCTGGATCGCCTCGCGCACCGAGGTGCGGGCCACCCCGAACTGCTCGCACAGCGTGCGTTCCGGGGGCAGTTGGGCGCCCGGTCGCAGGTCGCCCTCGCGCACGCTCGCCAGGAGCGCGTCGCGGACCTCCTCGGAGATCGTGCGGCGCGCGACCTTGGCGAACGGGATCCGCTCCCCCGGTGCCCGCAAGGGCACTACTCGCCCGCCAGGTGCGCGAACCGCTCGCGTTCGGCGTCCAGGTCCAGTGGGCGGATGATCGCCTCGTGTTCCTCGTCGCCCCAGTACTCGGGCGGGACCAGCCACATGACCTCGAATTCGAGGCCGTCGGGGTCCTTGGCGTACAGGCTCTTGTTGGCACCGTGGTCGCTCGCGCCGATCAACGCACCTGCGGTGGCGAGGCGTTGGCGGGCCTCGTCCAGGTCGTCGAGGGTGGGAACCTCCCACGCGATGTGGTACATCCCCACGGTGCGCCGACCGGCCTGGGACTCGCCGGCCTCGGCGCCGATGGTGAAGAACGCAATGTCGTGGTGGTTCTTCGACGCGGGGGCCCGCATGAAGACGTAGCTCCCGGGCGGGCCGTCGATGACGGTGACGAAATCCAGCACCTCGTTGTAGAACCGGGCGGTCTTGTGCGCGTCGCGCACGTACAGCACCGCGTGGTTCATCCCGGTAACGGC
Source organism: Embleya sp. NPDC059237 (assembly GCF_042754105.1). NCBI lineage: Bacteria > Bacillati > Actinomycetota > Actinomycetes > Kitasatosporales > Streptomycetaceae > Embleya > Embleya sp. NPDC059237. The sequence goes on from NZ_JBHZAE010000023.1 coordinate 118,852, forward strand.
CACGATCGGGCCTCCTCAGGGTGTGGGTCAGGCTGTTGGTCTGACAATCAGAAGGTATGAAGCTCGGTCAGGTGTGGTCATTGGTCCCCGAGCACAACCCGGCGCTTCACCCGCTGTGCACCTGGACGTTCACCGCCTTGGTGCGGGTGTAGGCGTCCACCCCGGTCCTGGCGAAGCCGCTGGCCCGGCGCGGCTCGCCGCGTCCGCCGTTCATGTCCGGCGCGAAGTGACAGTTCACATTGACCTCGCCGCAGTCCAGCGCGTCCGCGAATCGGAACGCACGTTCGATGTCCCGGGTGAATACGGTGCCGTTGAGGCCGTACCGCGTCCCGTTGGCCAGCGCCACCGCCTCCGCCTCGTCGGCGAACGACATCGCGGCGAGCACCGGCCCGAACACCTCCTCCTGTTCCACCTCGCACCCGCGCCGAACCCGACCGAGCACGGTCGGCGCGACATAGCTCTGCGGCAGGCCGTCGGGCAGCATCGGTTTGCCGACCGCGGCGGCGTCCCCGGCGGCCAGGGCCCGGTCCACGAAGCCCCGGACCCGGTCGGCGTGGCGGGGGTTGATCAGGGGCCCGATGAAGGTGTCCGGATGCAGCGCGTCGCCCACCGGCAGGGACGCCGCGGCCGCCGCCACCGCCTCCACCACCCGCTCGTACACCGACTCCTGGACGAGCAGCCGACTGCCCGCGACGCACACCTCGCCCATGTTCACGAACGCGGCCATCATCGCCCAGCCGACCGCCTGGTCCAGGTCGGCGTCGTCGAACACCACCACCGGCGACTTGCCGCCCAGCTCCAGATGTACGGGGGTCAGGTTGCGCGCGGCGGCGGCCAGTACGTGCCGGCCGGTGTCGGTGCCGCCGGTCAGGCTGATCAGGTCGATCCTGGGATCGGTGATCAGCCGCTCGCCGACCGTGGCGCCGGGGCCGAGCACGATGTTCAGCACCCCGGCCGGCAGCCCCGCACCGGTCAGCAACCGGCCCAGCTCGACCAATGTGACCACCGCGTCGACCGGCGGTTTGGCCACGATCGAGCAGCCGGCCGCCAGCGCCGAGGCGATCCGCTGACTGCCCGTCATCAACGGGCCGTTCCACGGCAACAACTCGACCACCACGCCGGCCGGCTCGCCGAGCCGCAGGGTCAGCAGGTCCGGGCCGCCGCCGGGCAACAACTCGGGCGGGAAGGACGAGCGCCGCACGTCGCCGTGCGCGGTGCGACAGATCGCCGCGGCGTAGGAGAACGCGTTGGCCGCCTCGTAGACGTCGTTCGTCAACGCCCCCGAGACCGCCTTGCCGGTGTCCATCGCCTCCAGGGCCGCCAGTCGGGGCGCGTCCGCGCGGATCGCCGCGGCCACCGCCTCCAGCACCTCCGCCTTGCGCGGCCCCGGCATGCGGCGCCACACTCCGGCGTCGAAACTGCTGCGCGCCGCGACGATCGCCGCCTCGACCTCGGCGTCGGTCGCCGCCAGCCAGGACGCCGGGTGCCCGCCCGTGGAGGGGTCGACCACCGGCCGCGCCTCGCCGTCGAAGGATTCCCGGCCGGCGATCAACTGCGGGTACGGATCCGAGCGCAGCCAATCGGCACGTATGCGCGGCTCGCCGGTGCTGGTGTCGTCGGTCATGTGGGCAACTCCCTCGACGCGGTGGATGGGCCCCGGCCGGTCCGGTAGGCCCGGTGGGTCCCGGTGAGCCCTGGCGGGTCCCAGCGGGCCCATGGGTCCGGGCGGGTCCCGGCGGGTCCGCCGGAGCGGCGCGAGCCGTGTCGGGCACCGCAACCTGGAAGCCTCGCCCGACACGGCACCGGGCCAGGTTTTCCCTCGTCGGCCTGTGCTCGCATTGTGTTCCCGGCATGGACTGGGCGCACTTGATTGTGCTCCGGGCCACGATGCCGGCGGCCGGCGCCGGGCCTAGTGTCCCCAGACATGGCGACTGCGCAGGTGAAAGCAACATGAGCGGCCCCGGGCCGGCCCGGCCGGAGCTGCTGGTCGCGGGCGGTGACGTGGTCACCATGAACCCGCGCCGCGAGGTGCTGCTCGGCGGCGCGGTCGCCGTCGCCGGGGAGCGCATCGTGGCCGTCGGCGCCACGTCCGATTTGCGCGCCCGCTGGCCGGGCACCCCCGAACTGGACGCGAGCGACTGCGTCGTCACCCCCGGCCTGGTCAACGCCCACCTGCACCAGACCGGCGACCCGCTGGCCCGCGCACGCATCCCCGACGACCTGCCGCCGGGTGCCTCCGTCGACACCTGGGCGGTGCCGCTGCACGCGGCGCACCTGCCCGCCGACGACGAACTGTCCGCACTGCTGTCCGGCGTGGAGAGCCTGCGCAACGGGGTGACCACCGTGATCGAGGCGGGCACCGTGGCGCACCCGGAGCGGGTGGCCGCCGCGATGCACGAGGTGGGCATCCGGGGCGGGATCGGCGCCTGGGGGTGGGACGTGCCCGGCGCGCCGTTCGCCGCGCCGGCCGGCGAGGTGCTGGACCGGCTCGCCGCGCTGGTCGACGCCCACCCGGCCGGCGGCCGGGTCGAGGGATGGGTCACGCTGGTCGGGCACGGCCTGGCCTCCGACGAACTGCTCGCCGGCGCCGCCGCGTTGGCCCGTACGAGCGGCGCCCGGATGACGATGCACCTGTCCCCCTCCGGCGCCGACCCCGAGGACTACCTGCGCCGCACCGGCCGCCGGCCCGCGCTGCACCTGGCCTCGCTCGACGTGCTCGGACCGCATCTGCTGCTCGCCCACGCGGTGTGGCTGGACGACGCCGAGGTCGAGGCGCTGCTCGCCACCCGCACGGCGGTCGCCTACTGCCCGTGGGCGTATCTGCGCCTGGGCCAGGGCGTCACCCGCGCCGGCCGGCATGCCGAACTGCTGCGCCGCGGCGGGCGGATCGCGCTCGGGACGGACGCGGCCAACGCCGCCGACGCGGCCGACCTGCTGCGTACCGCCGCGCTCGCGGTGGGGCTGGCCAAGGACATGGCGCTCGACCCCACCGGACCGGGTGCCGCCGAGGCGCTGGAGTTGGCCACCATCGGCGGCGCCGAGGCGATCGGCATGGCCGACCGGATCGGCTCGCTGGAGCCCGGCAAATACGCCGACCTGGTGGTGCACGACGCCACCGGCCCGCAGTGGACCCCGCGCGGCGATGTCGCGCAGCAGTTGGTGTGGTCCGCCGACGGGCGTTCGGTGCGCGACGTGCTGGTCGGCGGCCGGATCGTGGTGCGCGACCACGCGTGCGTCGAGGTGGACGAGCGTGCCCTGCGTACCGCCGCCGCGCACGCCTCCGAGGCGCTGCTCGCCCGGGCGGGTGTGCCGCTGCGTGCGCGCTGGCCGACCCTGCGGGCGTACTGAACGCCTTCCCCGCTGTTTTTCCGCCGCAGTCTTCCCGCGAAGTCGAGGAGCCCCCATGCGAGTTGCCGTTGTCACCGCGCCCGAGCAGGTCGACCTGCGCGAGGAGCCGGTCCCCGAGGTCGGCCCCGACGACGTGCTGGTGCGCGTCGGCCGTACCGGCATGTGCACCATGGAGCGCCGGCTCTACCTGGGCACCAAGCCGATCTACCCGGTCGCCCCCGGCCACGAGGTGGCGGGCGAGGTGGTCGCGGTGGGCGCCGCCGTGGCCGGGCTGCCCGGGGTCGCGGCGGTCGGCGATACGGTCACCGTCGACCTGCTCACCCGCTGCGGCACCTGTACCTCGTGCCGGCGCGGACGCAGTGCGCTGTGCAAGCAGCCGCAGGGCGGCGCGCTCGCGGACGGGACCATCTCGATGGGCGCCGGCTTCGCCGAGTTCGTCAAGGTCAAGGCGCTCCAGGCGTATCGCACCGGCTCGGCGCCGATCGCGCACGCCGCGATGGGCGAACCGCTGGCCTGTGTGGCACATTCGGCCCGGCTCGGCGGACTGCGCGCGGGCGATCGGGTCGCGGTGATCGGTGCCGGGTTCATGGGCCGCCTGCACCTGGCCCTGGCCCGGTTCAAGGGCGCCGCGTCGGTCGGCCTGATCGACATCAGCGAGGAACGCCTGGCCGAGGCCCGCGCGGCCGGCGCGGACTGGACGAGCACCCCGGAGCAGGCCGTCGAGACCGGCGGCCGGCAGGACGTCGTGTTCGTCACCGCCGGCGCCCCGGGCGCCCTGGAGGGCGCGCTGTCCCTGTGCGACGACGGCGGCACGGTGGTGCTGTTCGGCGCCTTCCCCAAGGAGGTGCTCGCCGGGGTCGGGCCGGACCTGATCCACCATCACGAACTGAGCATCGTCGGCGTGTACAGCCAGGAGCCGCAGGACTGGACCGAGGCCGCCGCGATCATCGGCTCCGGCCGGCTGGCGGCCGACCTGGACGCGCTGGTCACCGCCACCTATCCGCTCGCCGATGTGGACGCGGCCTTCCGGCTGGCCGCGAAGTCGCCCGTCTACCGTGTCCTCGTGGGCGGTTGAGCATGCCCGGCACCTCCTCCGTCGTGGTCGGCGTCGACGTCGGCAGCAACTCGGTCCGCGCGCTGGCCCTGGATCCCGACGGCGCGGTCCTGGGCGGTACCTCCGCCGGCTACCCCGGGGCAGCGAACTGGCGCCCCGGGCACGCCGATCCGTACGCCTGGTTGGCCGCGACCACGCAGGCGCTGGCCGAACTGCGCGCGCTGGTGCCCGGTGCGGCCCGTCCCGCCGGGCTGTGCCTGGGCGGGCAGAGCCCGACGACCGTGGTCGGGGGGATCGAGGCGCCGGGCGGGGGCTCGGGGGTCGACTCGGGTGTCGGCTCCGGCGTCGGCTCCGGGGTTGCCGCGCTGACCTGTCGGCATCCGGCGGGGGCTACCGGCTCGCCCGTGGAGCAACACCACGCCCAGTACGCGGCGTTGCGCGCCGAGCACGGGCCCGACGTGCGGGCCTGGCAGCTGTACGACTGGCTGGCCGCCCGATTCGGCGCGGGTCGGGCGCAGGCGCGGTGGCCGGGGGATCCGGCGCTGGGCGACTACGGACCGGTGGTCGCCACCGGGTCCGTGGTCGGCGTGCTGGGTACCGGGCACGATCTGGCGGCGGGCACCCCGCTGGTGGCCGGTGCGCAGGATGCCTATCTGGCGTTCTGGGCGGGCGGGTTGGATCGCCCCGGGCGAGCCCTGGACCCCGGCGGGCGCACCGGTGGGCTGGCCGTGGCGGTGGCCGCCGGTTCGCCCGCCGCCGACGCGTACGCGCTGCCGGCGGCGGTGCCCGGGGTCGAGATCGTCGGCGGGCCGGTCGCCGCGCACGGGCTGATCCTGGAGTGGCTGCGCGACCTCACCGGGCGCGAGGTCCGCGACCTGTTGGCCCTGGCCGCCGAGGTACCGCCGGGCGCGCGGGGCGTGATGGTCCTGCCCTACCTCGAGGGCGAGCGCGCGCCGCGCTGGAACCGCGAGTTGCGCGGCGAGGTCTTCGGCCTGACCTCGGACAGCGGTCCGGGCGAACTGGCCCGCGCCGTCCTGGAAGGCACCGCGTACGGCCTGGCGCACATCGCAACCGGCCTGGCTGCGCAGGGAGTTCGCCTGGACACCCTGGTGTGCGCCGGCTCGCCCGCGCGCAGCGCGCTGTGGTGTTCGATCAAGGCCTCGGTACTGGGCGTTCCGGTCGAGGTGCCCGTCGAGACGGACCTGGCCGCGTACGGCGCGGCCCTGGCCGCCGGCGCCGGCGCGCGCTGGTGGCCCGCGCCCGGGGCCGGTCGGGCGGGCGACTGGCCGCGCCCGGCGATGACCGTGCTCGACCCCGAGCCCCACCCCGAGTACGCGGCCGGACTGCGCCGCTTCCTCGACCTCGGCGACGCCGCCCAGCGGCGCGCGTCCGCCGCTGTCATCACCCCCACCCGCTCCGAGGAGTCGACGTGCCCAATCCGGTGATCTTCATGGACCTGCCCTCCCCCGACGTGGAGGCCACGTCCGCCTTCTACGCGGCGTTGTTCGGCTGGGAGTTCAAGCGGCGTCCGGCCGACGAGTTCAGCGAGGTGCTGCCCGGGGTCAAGCCCAACCTGGGCATCCGCCGCGAGGCCCGCCCCGCGGTCGGTCCGGTGCCGCGCATCTACGTGATGGTCGACGAGCCGCCCGCCTACCTCGACAAGGCCGTCGCGGCCGGGGCGAGTGTGTTGTGGGAGGAGAAGCCGTGGGCCGAATTCGAGGCCCGCTACGCCGCGTTCCGTGACCCGTGGGGCAACGAGGTCGTGCTGTGGCGCGACAAGGGCACCTACTTCACGCATGGTCACGCCCACCAGGTCTGACTTCTCGTCATGCGCGGTACGGCCCAACCGCCGTTCCGTGCCCCGCCCTTCGGCGTAGCCGAACCCTCGGAAAGGATCCATCCGTGACCAACACCCTGGTCTTCGTCGACATGCCCACGCCCGACGTGCAGGCGACCACCGAGTTCTACCGCGAGTTGTTCGGCTGGACGATCAACCCGCGCCCGCAGGGCGTCTTCCACCAGATCGTGCCCGGCGAGGGGCTGCACCTGGGCCTGTTCGACGAGGCCGCCCAGGTGCCGGACCCGGCGCCGCTGCCCCAACAGCCCCGCTCCGGACTGCACTCGCGGGTGTACATCCTGGTCGACGCGGCCCCGAGCGAGTATCTGAACAAGGCGGTGCTGCTCGGCGCGACCGCGCTGTGGGAGCAGTGCTACTGGGAGGAATTCGGCGGTCACCACGCCTCGTTCCTGGATCCGTGGGGCAACCAGATCGTGATGTGGGAGAAGTGAGGCGGGGCCGCGGCGCCGATCCGCGTCGATGCGGATCGGTGCCGCGGCCCTGACGGACCGATGGATGAATCGGCGGATCAGCCGATCAGCGTCCAGGCCGGGAACACGCCGTTGGCGTCCTGGCGGCTGTGCAGGACCTGGCCGCGCGGGTCGACGATGAGCAGTTCCACCCGACCGTCGCGGTCCACCGCGGCGCCCGGCGTACCGACCTGGAAGCCGCCCCGGTCGACCCAGGCGCCGAACACGTTGTTGGGCGTGCTCTGGCGGGCGTAGCTCACGCCGCCGCCTCGGTTGCGGGCCATCAGCACGATGCGCCCGGTGCCGTCGGTGACCGCGGCGGGCTCGCCGATGCCGGACTGGCCGCTGCCGACGACCGTCGAGCCGGGCCAGTTGCCGCCGGGGGTGGTCTGGTAACGGACCGCGATCTCGGCGGTGCCCTGCTGGCGGTAGTACAGCTCGATCCGGCCGTCCTGGTCCCGGGCCGGCATCGGGCGGCTCGCGGGCACCACGACCGGGAAGGTGGTGTCCGTGGTCATCGCGCCGTTGGGCGTGGACTGGTACCAGTGCAGCACGTGGTCGACCGTCGGCGCGAACAGCTCGATCCGGCCGTCGGCGGTGACGATCCCCGTGGGCGGACCCTGGATGCCCGAACCGCCCATGTCGGCCCAGCCGCTCCAGGCGCCGTTGATCTGGGTCTGCCAGCGCGAGCTGATCCCACCGCCCGCGTTGCGGACGAAGAACTGGAGTCGGCCGTCCGCGTTGGCGATCACCGCCGGCACGCTCACCAGGAGCGCGTTGGCACCGCCGTTGGGGTTGCCGAAGGCACCCCAGGACCAGCCGCCACCGCCGAGTTGGTAGCGGGTGACGATCTCGCCGGTGTCCCGCCGCTGGCCGAAGACCTCCAGGCGGCCGTCCTGGTCCGCCGCGACGGTCAGGCCCGCGTCCAGCGGTCCACCGGGGTTGCCGTGGGTGACCGGCCCGCTCCACACCAGGGCGTCGTCCTGCGACCATTCCAGCAGGTCGCCGCTCTGGACGACGAACGCACGCAGGCGCCCGGCCGAGTCCCGGCCGATCCAGTTCGTGCCGCGCGGCGAGCGCGGGTATTCGCGGCTCGACCACTCCTCGTACTGGGTCAGGTCGGTACCCACCAACTCGCTGTCGTGGGCGATGTACACGTTGGCCGTGGCCCACTTGGCGGCCTTCTCGGCGGGCGAGAGGTTCACCGGCATGTTGCTGATGTTGTAGTCGCGATACCGATCCAACAACACCCGGTTGTTGGTCGCGCCGTACGCGATGTAGGCGGCCTCACCGAACCGGGCGGCGGCCACGTGGTCGGCGTGGTCGTGGAACAGGTTCGGGTCGGGCGCGGTGTCCTGGATGCGCACCGAGGTGGCGCCGAGCGTGCTGAGCAGTTCCCGCAGCACGTTGATCAGGTCGGCCCGGGTGTAGCTCTGCGGCCAGACCACCCCGGCCGCCTGGCCGTTGACCCGGATGGTCTGGAGCGAGGTCTCGGTGCCCGCGAACAGACCCTCCAGCGAGCCGGCCTCCGTGCCGTGCCCGTCCGGCAGGCTGAGGAAGAACAGGTGCACGTCGGGTCGCTGCTTGAGCGCGAACTTCTGCACGGTGTGGCCGAGTACGGTGACCGCGGTCGAGTCCCAACACCCCGCCGGCCCGGCCGCGGCACCGTCACAACCGCTCACCCCGGCCATCTGCGCGTAGGCGGCGAGTACGCCCGCCTGCCGGCCGGCCGCGTACACGGCCGCGTCGTCGCCGGTCTTGAAACCCTGACCCGCGGTCACATAGATGGTGCTGGTGGATATCCCGGCGGAAAGCCCCGCCTGGATGTCCGGATTCATGAACAGCAGGTCGTCGTCCTCGTGCGCGACGATCTGTACGAAGTGCGACGCGAGCGGCGCCGTGAGTGACGATTCCAACGAATCCGGGATCACTTCGTCGGCGGACACGCTCGGACGAAGCTCGGTGGGAATGCGACGTATGTGCACGGAACCCCCTAGGAGAGACGCCGTTCACGGCATGCCGACCGCCACCGGAGCGAAGGGCGGTCTACCCGGTCCGGCGCACGGAAGCCCGACATTCGGGGTCCCCCACGCCACCGATCCGAGGCATGCACGAGTACGGCTATTTTACACCCCCCACCTGCGGAAACCCTGTACAGACCGGCCCCCCAGGCGGTTGATCGTCGGATCGTACCCGGCTCCGCCGACGAGCGCTCGCATTCCCCCGCACGCCACCGCGCCGGCGACCGCGCGGCGGGCGACCCCGATCACCCGGCGTCAACCTCGCTCGGGTCGCGAAACCGGCGGCGGGTAGGGCGAATCGGCCGGATTGACGTCGGCACCGGGGCGTACCAACGCATCCAGGCGGGCCAGCGTGGACGAGGCCAATGTCACTTCGCAAGCGCCGAGTTGGGATTCCAGTTGATCCGGGGTGCGCGGGCCGAGGATGGCGGAGGTCACCTGCGGGTGGGCCAGAACGAAAGCCAGGGCCAACTCGGGGAGGCTGCAACCGGCTTCGTCTGCGATCGCGGCGAACTCCTCGACCAGGGCCGTCTTCGCGGCGCGGATCGTGGTGTCGGCGTGGTCGAAGTGCTCGGCGTTGCGCACCGCGCGGGAATCGGGCGAAACCGCCCGTCCCATACGGTATTTGCCTGTCAACCAACCGCCGTTGAGCGGGCTGAACACCAGCACGCCCAGACCGTGTCGGCCGCAGGTGGGCAGCGCGGCGTGCTCCGCGTGCCGGGCGAAGGCCGAGTAGGCCAGTTGTTCCGTCGCGAACGGCTGATGCCCGTGCCGCTCGGCGGTCCAGCGCGCCTCCACGATGGCCTCGGCGGGCAGTGCGGAGGAGCCGATCGCGCGCACCTTGCCCTGACGAACCAGGTCGGTCAGCGCGCCCAACGTCTCGTCCATGTCGGTGGTCGGGTCGGGCCGGTGCAGTTGGTACAGATCCAGGTGGTCGGTCTCCAATCGGCGCAGGCTGTCCTCGACCGCGCGCATGATCCAGCGCCGCGAGGCCCCCCGGCGCAGCGGCGCGTCCGGGTCCATCGCCTCGCCGAACTTGGTGGCGAGCACCACGTCGTCGCGGCGGCCCTTGAGCGCCTTCGCCAGGATGCGCTCGCTCTCCCCGAACGCGTACACGTCGGCGGTGTCCACGAAGTTGATCCCGGCGTCGAGCGCGCGATGCACCATGCGTACGCACGCGTCGTGGTCGGTGTTGCCCCACGCGCCGAACATCATCGTGCCGAGACACAGCCTGCTGACCCGGATGCCGGTGCGACCGAGCGGGGTGTACTCCACGGGTGTCCTCCCAGGGTGCCGTGCTTCGGACGTGCTCCCCCGAGGCTGGCACGCCGGTACGTGTGCACCGATGTGGTCCGGGCGCAGCGCGAGGGCCGTTTGTTCGTGCCTGAAGCACATATCGGGGCCGATTCGCGCCGCCTACCTTCGGCTGTATCGCAAACATCCCAGGTGACGGGGAGGACGTTGTGCTGACGGACCGGATCGGGGCCGCGGAACATGCCCTGGACGAGCGGGTGGCGGAACAACGCCGGACCGCGACCGCTCGCGAGGGCGACGGTTTGGTGGACGCCCCTCTGCCGAGCGAGATGTTGCAGCCTTGGGAGGTCTGGGATCGGGACCTGTTCGATCTGGAGATGATCCGGGTATTCGCCCGCTCGTGGATCTGGCTGGGCGACACCGAGGACCTGCGCCGGCCCGGCGACTTCATCACCGGGCGGATCGGAGCCCAGTCGGTCCTGGTGGTCAAGCAGCGCGACGGCTCGGTCAAGGGTTTCCTGAACAACTGCCGGCACCGGGCCTCCGGCGTCGCGTTCGACGCCGCGGGCAACTGTGGCAAGGCGTTCGCCTGCCCCTACCACGCATGGACATACGGGCTCGACGGCACGCTGTTGTCGATTCCGGACATGAACCGGATGTACGGTCCGGACTTCCCGCTGCACCGGTACGGCCTGGTCCCCATCCGGGTGCACGTGGCCTTCGACAAGCTCGTCTTCGCGTGCCTGTCGCACAAGGCGCCGTCGTTCGAGGAGTGGATCGCACCGCTGCTGCCGCGTTACACGGCGTATCGGATCGGTGACTACCACCGCTACCACCGCGAGTTGGACGAGGAGTATCCGTTCAACTGGAAGGCGTTCGTCGAGAACTCCAACGACGACTACCACGTGCGTTTCGTGCACCGCCGGTTGAACAAGGTGCGCAAGCAGATGGACACCGTGGTGCGCTTCGAGGGGCGAACCACCAGCGGCTACAAGCCGCACAGCGACGCGTACGACATGTCGCTGGGTCGGACCGACCTGGGTGAAGAGGATCTGCGGGGCAGCTACGCGGAGTTCGTCTATCCCAATCTGACGCCGCTGCCGTACGCCTCCCAGCTGATCATGGTGCGGGCGGATCCCATCGCGCCCGATCGCACCCGGCTGTTCTCCCGGATCTACGGGCTGACCGATGATCTCGACGTGCAGGAGCGGGAGTTGGTCAATCTGGAGCTGACCAACAAGGAGGACACCGACATGGTGACCGTGCTGATGGAGAACCTGCGGTCGCCGTTTTATCGGGTGGGTCCGCCCAGCGCGTGGGAGGGCCGTGCCCAGCACATGATGCGGCAGATCCGTCAGGACATGGCGACGCCGCTGGCGGCGGACGAGTTCGACGGGCCGATCGACTGAGTGCCGTCGGGCGGCGGCGCAAGCACAGGCGGCACACACACGGAGCACGCCCACGCAGCACACGCAGCACACGCACCACACCGGACCGAGAGGAGCCACCGCGATGGAACCGACGTTGACCGAGGCCCGCTGGACCCATATCGCGCTGCCGTCGTCCGACCTGGAGGCGGCGATCGACTTCTACACCTCGTTCACCCCGCTGGTGGTCGTGTCGCGGCACAGCGACGACGCCGGCGCCAACGCGTGGTTGTCCAATCCCAATCAGGTACAGACGCCGTTCGTGCTGGTCCTGGTCGCCTTCGACAAGGACCGGGGTAATCCGCAACCGCAGCTGACGCCGTTCGCGCATCTGGGCATGGAAGTGCCGTCGCGGGGCGACGTGGACACGATCGCCGAGCGGGCGCGTGCGGCCGGCTGCCTGCACTGGGAGCCGATGGATGTGCCGCCGCCGGTGGGCTACATCTGCGCGCTGAAGGATCCGGACGGCAATGTCGTGGAAATCTCGCACAACCAGCAGGTGTTCGCGGAGGTTCGTGAGCTGTGGGGTGAGCGGGAGGGCGGGGGCGGCGCGGTTGTTCGGGACGGCGGGGATGTTCGGGGCGGTCGGAACGTGCGGGCCGATGCGTGAGTGAGGCGGCGGCGGGGACTCGGGCGGCGGTCGAGGCGTATGTCGCGGCGCTCAACGGGGGTGATCCGGACACGATTGCGGACCGGGTGAGTGTCGACTTCCACAACGAGCACACCTCGGCGCTGGGGCGCAGTCTGCGTGGGCGGGCCGCCTATCGCGAGCGGCTGCCGCACTTCCTGGCCGAGTTCGAGGAGTTGCGCTATGTCGTGGAGGAGCTGCTGGTGGACGGCGATCGGGCCGCGCTCGCCTACACGATGACGTGCCGGCCGCGTGGCTCGCGGGCCGCCGAGCCGGTGCGGATCCGTGGGGTGTTCCGGTTTCGGGTGGTGGGCGGGTTGGTGGCGCATCGCGTGGACTACTGGGATGGGGGCGAGTTCGAGCGGCAGGTCGGGGGCGCCGATGCGGCGCGGCCGGGGCCGTCCGCCGACACCGACGTGGACTGAATGTGTTTTCGGCTCCGCCGACTCGGGTGGAGAACGATCGAAGGGAACGACTGTGCAGACCTATTCCGCTACCGGAGCGGGCAAGCTTCGGCGGATGCGTCGGATGTTCGGCGCGGACGGCCGGGCCGTGTTCGTCGCCATCGACCACGCCGCCTACATGGGCGAGGGGCCGCCGCTGGGTGAGCCGATGGCGCAGATCGCCGCGGGCGGTCCGGACGCGGTGCTCGCCACCTGGCATCTGGCTCGGGCCTACGCCGACACCTTCGCCGATGCGGGTCTGGTGTTGCGGATCGACGGTGGCGCCTCGGAGTTGGGCGAGTTCGCGCCGGGTGATGTCACCGACATCATGCATCTGCCGGAGCAGGCGCTGAAGTTGGGCGCGGACTGTGTGGTGGTGCTGGCCTTCCCCGGTGCGCCGGACGAGCATCTGTCGTTGCAGCGGCTGGCCCGGCTGACCTCGGAGTGTGAGCAGCTCGGCCTGCCGGTGATGGCGGAGATGATTCCGGGGGGCTGGGGCAAGGCCGTGCCGTGGACCACGGAGAACGTGGCGCGCGCGGCGCGGATCGGTGCGGAACTGGGGGCGGACATCGTCAAGACCGTCTGCCCGGGCCGGCCCGAGGAGTTCGCGGCCGTGGTCGAGGCGTGTCCGGTTCCGGTGGTGGCGCTGGGTGGGCCGAAGTCGGACAGTGAGGACGAGGTCGTCGCGTTGGCGGGCGGCGTGGTCGCGGCGGGCGGGGCGGGGGTGGCCTTCGGGCGGAACGTGTGGGGGTCGGCCAAGCCGCAGTTGCTCGTGGAGCGGCTTCGCGATGCGGTCCATGGGGGCGGGGCGGGCTAGCGGTCTTGGTGGCCGGTCCTCAAACGCGCCCAGGGCCGGGCTCGGGCCGGGTGGCACCGGGCCGGCCTGCGGCCCGGCTGTCCTCAAACGCCGGACGGGCTGGAATGGCTCGGTCGGCCCTGCCCGGAACCGAGCACGGGCCCGATGCCCCCGGGCCGGCCTGCGGCCCGCTTGTCCTCAAACGCCGGACAGGCTGAAGTGGGTCCGTCGGCCCCGCCCAGCGCTGGGCTCGGGCCAGGCGACACCGGGCCGGCCTGCGGCCCGCTTGTCCTCAAACGCCGGACGGGCTGAGGGGGGTCCGTCGGCCCCGCCCAGAGCCCGACTCGGGACCGGTGCCGTAGGGCCGGCCTGCGGCCCGGCTGTCCTCAAACGCCGGACGGGCTGGAATGGCTCGGGCGGCCCCGCCCGGGACCGAGCACGGGCCCGATGCCCCCGGGCCCGCCTGCGGCCCGCTTGTCCTCGAACGCCGGACGGGCTGCGGGGGGTCCGTCGGCCCCTTCCAGGGGCTGGGCTCAGGCCCCGTGCTGCGGGGCCGGCCTGCGGCCTGGCTGCCCTCGAACGCCGGACGGGCTGAAGTGGGTCGGGCGGCCCCGGCCAGAGCCCGGCTCGGGACCGGTGCCGTCGGGCCGGCCTGCGGCTCGGATGTCCTCGAACGGCGGATGGGCCGAATTGCCTGGGGCTGAGTCTGGGATGGGTGCTGCCGGGTGGTTGGACTCGAACGTTGGACGGGCTGAAGTGGATCGGGAGTTGCGATTATGTTTCAGCGGGTTACCTCCGTGTCTCGGGTGGTCGTTCGGTTTGCCGGGGATTCCGGGGACGGGATGCAGCTTGTGGGGGATCGGTTCACCGCGCAGAGCACGCTTTTTGGGAATGACGTGTCCACGTTTCCGGATTTTCCTGCGGAGATTCGGGCGCCGGGTGGGACGTTGCCTGGGGTTTCGGCGTTTCAGATTCAGTTTGCGGATCATTCGGTCAGCACTCCTGGGGACGCCGCCGATGTATTGGTGGCGATGAATCCGGCTGCTTTGCGAGCCAACCTGGGTGGGCTGCCGCGTGGGGCGGACGTCATTGTGGATACCGATGAGTTCACCGCGCGGAATCTGGTCAAGGCCGGATATCCGGCGGGGGTCGACCCGCTTGTCGATGGATCGTTGGCCGGCTATCGGGTGCATGCGGTGGCGTTGACCGGGCTGACCGTGGGCGCGTTGCGGTCCTTTGATCTGCCCCGGCGGGATGCCGAGCGGGGTAGGAACATGTTCGCGTTGGGGCTGCTGTCGTGGATGTATCACCGGCCGACCGAGGCGACCGTGGCGTTTTTGCGGGAGAAGTTCGCTCGGCGGCCGGAGTTGGCGGCGGCCAACGTGGCGGCGTTCACCGCGGGTTGGAATTTCGGGGAGACCACCGAGTCGTTCGGCGGTGGGTATCGGGTTGCGTCCGCGCCTCGGGCGCCGGGTCGGTATCGCACCATCACCGGCAATCGTGCGCTCGCCTACGGGTTGATCGCCGCCGCCGATCGGGCCGGACTGCCGCTCTTTCTCGGGTCGTACCCGATCACGCCGGCCTCGGACATCCTGCACGAACTGAGCCGGCAGCGGCATTTCGGGGTGACCACGTTCCAGGCCGAGGACGAGATCGCCGGGATCGGGGCGGCGCTCGGTGCGGCCTTCGGTGGCTCGCTCGGGGTGACCACCACGTCCGGGCCGGGGTTGGCGCTGAAGTCGGAGACGATCGGGCTCGCGGTCTCGCTCGAACTCCCACTGGTGGTCGTGGACGTACAGCGCGGTGGGCCCTCGACCGGGCTGCCCACCAAGACCGAACAGTCCGATCTGCTCCAGGCGTTGTACGGGCGCAACGGCGAGTCGCCGGTGCCGGTGTTGGCCGCCTCCTCCCCCGGCGATTGTTTCGCCGCCGCCGTGGAGGCGGTTCGGATCGCGGTCACCTACCGCACGCCGGTGGTGCTGCTCTCCGACGGCTACCTGGCCAACGGCTCCGAGCCCTGGCGGGTGCCGAACGTTGACGAACTACCAGTGATCGACCCGGCGTTCGCAACCCGGCCCAATGCGGTCGACGCCGACGGCGCGCCGTGCTTCCAGCCCTATCTGCGCGACCCGGACACGCTGGCCCGGCCCTGGGCGGTGCCCGGCACGCCCGGCCTGGAGCACCGGGTGGGTGGTCTGGAGAAGGCCGACCGCACCGGGGAGATCTCCTACGACGCGGCCAACCACGATCACATGGTGCGCACCCGGCGGGCCAAGGTGGACCGGATCGCGCGTGACCTGCCGCCGCTGGTGGTGGACGATCCGGGCGGCGCCGCCGAGGTGTTGGTGCTCGGCTGGGGCTCCACGGCCGGGCCGATCGCCGCCGCGTGTACCGAAGTCCGCGCTGCCGGAGGCGCGGTGGCCCGGGCCCAGCTGCGTCATCTGGACCCGTTCCCGGCCGATCTCGGCGAACTCCTCGGCCGCTACCGGCGGGTGCTGGTCCCGGAGATGAACCTGGGCCAACTCGCGGGCCTGCTGCGGGCCCGGTACCCGGTCGACGTCGAATCCCTCACCCAGGTGCGCGGCATGCCGTTCAAGGTGGCCGAACTGCGCACCGCGATCGAGAAGGTCGCCGCCGATGTCTGACACGCCCCTGCTCACCATCGCCGAACGGCCGGCATCCCCGCCGACCGCCCGCGACTTCCGCAGTGACCAGGAGGTGCGCTGGTGCCCGGGCTGCGGGGACTACGCCATCCTGGCCGCCGTTCAGGGCTTCCTGCCCGAACTGGGCCTGCGCCGGGAGAACATCGTCTTCGTCTCGGGCATCGGCTGCTCCAGCCGCTTCCCGTACTACCTCAACACCTACGGCATGCACTCGATCCACGGCCGGGCACCGGCGATCGCCACCGGCCTGGCCGTGTCCCGTCCGGATCTGAGCGTGTGGGTGGTCACCGGTGACGGCGACGCGCTGTCCATCGGCGGCAACCACCTGATCCACGCGCTGCGCCGCAACGTCAACCTGAAGATCCTGCTGTTCAACAACCGGATCTACGGTCTGACCAAGGGTCAGTACTCGCCCACCTCGGAGACCGGCAAGATCACCAAGTCCACCCCGATGGGCTCGCTCGACCACCCGTTCAACCCGCTGTCGGTGGCCATCGGCGCCGAGGCGTCGTTCGTGGCCCGGTCGATCGACTCCGACCGCAAGCACCTGACCTCGGTGCTGCGCGCGGCGGCGGCGCACGAGGGCACGGCCCTCGTGGAGATCTACCAGAACTGCAACATCTTCAACGACGGCGCGTTCGAGCGGTTGAAGGCGCCCGGCACCCGGGACGAGCACGTGTTGCGGCTCGAACACGGGGCGCCGATGCGGTACGGCCCGGCGGGCGCCCGCACGGTGGTGCGCGATCCGGGCGGCGGGTTGCGTCCGGGGGCCGGGGACGACGCGGTCGTGGTGCACGACGCGCATATGAGCGACCCGGTCCCGGCGTTCGCGCTGTCCCGGTTGCCGGAGGCGGGTGGGCCGACCCCGATCGGGGTGTTCCGCAGCGTGCGCCGACCCACCTACGACGGCGCCGTGGTCGAGCAGGGCCGCCGAGTGCGCGCCGAGCGCGGCCCCGGCAGCGTGGCCGACCTGCTCGGCGGCGGCGATACCTGGACCGTGCCGGCGCCCACCCGAAGCGAGGCGAGATGACCTACGTCATCGGCACGAACTGCGTCGACGTCAAGGACCGTACCTGCGTGGCGGAATGCCCGGTCGCCTGCATCCACGAGGGCGACCGCATGCTCTACATCCACCCCGAGGAATGTGTGGACTGCGGCGCCTGCGAACCGGTCTGCCCGGTCGAGGCCATCTATCACGTGGACGACCTGCCGGCCGACTGGTTGTGGCACCTGGACGCCGCCGCCGAGGCCACCGCCGGACGGACGGACGCGGAACCGGTGTCCGACCCGGCGACGGTAACCGCGCTGCCGCCCGCGATCCAGTGAACCTCCTTGCTGTTGACCCGAGTTGATTCAGCTCTCCGTACACCCGAGAAGAACAGGAGGCCCGAGATGACCGACTGGCGCCTTGCCGTGGACATCGGTGGCACCTTCACCGACGTGGTCCTGTTGGATGCCGACACCGGCCGTGTGGTGGTCGAGAAGACGCTGACCACCCCGGCCGCCCCGCTCGGCGGCGTCCGGACGGGGGTGACCTCGGCACTGGCCAAGGCCGGCATCACGCCGGCCGACATCACCCGGCCGATCGTGCACGCCACCACGCTGATCACCAACGCCTTGATCGAGGGCAAGACCGGCCGGGCAGCGCTGGTGACGACCCTGGGCTTCGGCGACACGCTGGAGATCCGCAACGAGCACCGCTACGACATGTACGACCTCCAGATCGAGTTCCCGGCCCCGCCGATCCCGCGCGAGCTGGTCTTCGAAATCGACGAGCGCACCACCGCCACCGGTGAGGTCCGCACCGCCCCGAGCGAGGCCGAACTCGACGCGCTGGCCGCGCGGTTGGCCGCGCACGAGGTGGAGTCGGTCGCGGTGTGTCTGCTCAACTCGTACGCGGACGCGACCAACGAGCGGGCGGTCGCCGAGGGGTTGGCCAAGCGGCTGTCCGTGCCGGTGTGCGCGTCGCACGAGGTGACGCCGCAGATCCGCGAGTATCCGCGCATGGTCACCACCGCGTGCAACGCGGCCACCATGCCGGTGATCGGGCCCTATCTGGCCGAGTTGCAGGCCTGGTTGAGCGCCGAGGGCTTCGGCGCATCGGTGCTGATGATGCTCTCCAACGGCGGGGTGGTCTCCGCCGACGACGCCCGTCGGGTACCGATCCGACTGGTCGAGTCCGGGCCGGCCGCGGGCGCCCTCGCCGGTGTCTGGTATGCCCGAAGGCTGGGTGAGGAACGGCTGTTCTGCTTCGACATGGGTGGCACCACCGCCAAGTCCTGCCTGATCGAGGACTATCGGCCGGAGTTGACCAACGCGTTCGAGGTGGCCCGGGTCTACCGGTTCAAGAAGGGCTCTGGCTACCCCTGTTCGATCCCCTCGGTCGACCTCGTGGAGATCGGCGCGGGCGGCGGCAGTCTGGCCCGGGTGGACGAACTCGGCCTGCTCAAGGTCGGTCCCGACTCCGCCGGGGCCGATCCGGGCCCGGTCGGCTATGCCCGAGGCGGCACCGTACCCGCCACCACCGACGCGGACCTGGTGCTCGGGCTGCTCGACCCCCAGTACTTCCTGGGCGGCGAAATGCCGCTCGATCTGCCTGCCGCCCGGGCCGCGTTCGCGCCGCTCGCCGAACGGCTCGGCGCCGGCGCCGACGCGGACCACGTCGCGGTCGGCGTGTACGAGGTGATCAACCAGAACATGGCCGCCTCCGCGCGGATGCACGCCGTCGAGCGCGGCATCGACCTGCGCGGCGTCTCGCTGATCGCGTTCGGCGGTGCGGGACCGGTGCATGCGTGCGGAGTCGCCACGCTCCTGGAGGCGCCCCGGGTGATCTTCCCGGTCAACGCGAGCGTGTTGTCCGCGTTCGGCACGCTGGTCAGCCCGGTGCGCATCGACCTGGCCCGCAGCATGGTCCGCACCCTCGACGAGGGGGTGTCCGCCGACCGGGACACGCTGCTCGCGGACATGCGCCAGGAGGCACGTCGGGTACTGGCCGCCGCCGGGGCGGAGGCGGGCGATGTGCGCTACCGCTACGGCCTGGACGCGCGCTACGAGGGCCAGGGCAACGAGATCACCCTGTGGGTGGGCGAAGGCGACGCCTGGCCGACCACACTTGCCGACACCGTCGAGCAGTTCCACACCGAGTACCAGAAGATCTACGGGCTGCGGATCCCCGACGTCGGCGTCGAGGTGGTCACGTGGCGGGTCGCCGCGTGGTCGGACGCGCCGGGCTTCGAGGTACCCACGGTGCCGATCGGCGCGGGCGAGCCCACGCCGAACCGCTATCGCGCCGCGCGCTTCCGGTTGGGCGCGCCCGCCGTCGACGTCCCGGTGTACCGGCGGGCCGAACTCGGGGCGGGGCACCGGTTCGTCGGGCCCGCACTGGTCGAGGAGCGGGAGACCACGTCGGTCATCCCCGACGGCTGGACCTGCGAGGTCGCGCCGGACGGGTCGATCGTGGCCACGGCGACGGCTGCCGCTCCCGCTGCTTCCGGTGTTTCTGCCGCTCCTGCTGTTTCTGCTGCCGCCGCCGGCGCTGCCACCGCTGCCACCGAGGAGGGATCCGCGTGACTCGCACCTTCGACGCGATCGAGTTGGAGGTCCTGTGGGGCTCCCTCGTCGCGACCGTCAACGAGCAGGCCAAGGCACTCCAGCGGGCCGCGTTCAGCCCGATCGTGCGCGAGGCCGGCGACCTGGCCAACGCGCTGTTCGACCGGCGCGGTCGGATGGTCGCCCAGGCCGTCACCGGTACCCCCGGGCACATCAACTCGCTGGCCATCGCCTGTCGCAACATCCTGGACCGGCACCCGGTCGACTCGCTCGCCCCCGGGGACGTACTGGTCACCAACGACCCGTATCAGACCGCCGGGCAACTGCTGGACGTCACCGTCCTGGTGCCGGTCTGGCGCGGCGGCCGGGTGATCGCCTTCTTCGGCTCCACCATCCACCACACCGACGTCGGCGGCTACGGCATCGGCGCGGGCGCGCGGGACGTGTTCGAGGAGGGCCTGTGGATCCCGATCAGCAAGCTCATGGTCGGCGGCGAACGCAACGAGCCCGTCTGGGACTTCATCCTGGCAAATGTCCGCCAACCCACGCACATGGCCGGTGACCTGCACGCCCAGATGGCCTCCGGCGAGGTGGGCGCGGCGCGGCTGAAGACACTGCTCGACGCCTATGCGTTGGCGGACATCGAGGATCTGGGCGACGAGGTGATCCGCCGCTCCGAGGAGGCCACCCGGCGAGCGATCCGGGCGCTGCCGGGCGGTACGTACGAGGCCGCGTCGGTGTTGGACCTGGCGGACGGCTCGGAGATCACCATCAAGGTGGCGGTCACCATCGACGCCGAGGCGGGCGAGATCCTGGTGGACTACGCCGGTTCGTCCGGGGCGAGTCCGTTCGGGATCAACGTGGTGAAGAACTACACGCACGCCTATACGACGTTCACCCTGCGCAGCCTGCTCAATCCCGATGTGCCCAACAATGCGGGCTCGTTGGCGCCGATCCGGGTCGAGGCGCCGGTGGGCAGCATCGTCAACGCGGTGTCGCCGGCGCCGTGCACCGCGCGCCACGTGGTGGGCATGTTCCTGCCGATGCCGCTGCTGAACGCGATGTCCCAGGCGCTGCCGGAGGCGGTGATGGCCGAGGGTTCGGCGGCCGTGTGGACCATGCAGGTCAGCGGACACGACGCGGAAGGCAGGCCGTTCATCACCGCGATGTTCACCTACGCGGGCGGCGTCGGCGCGCGGGCCGGCAAACCCGGGCTGTCCACCACCTCGTATCCGACCGGCGTGTCCGCCGTGCCGTTGGAGGTGGTCGAGGCGTCGGCACCTATTCGGTTCCTGCGCAAGGAACTTCGGCGCGGTTCGGGTGGACTCGGCGCGCAGGAGGGCGGGATGGGGCAGACCATCGAGTTCACCGTGGACTCGCCGTCGCCGTGGGTGCTCAACGCGGTCGCCAGCCGGCTCGCGCGCGGCCCGCGCGGGATCTTCGGCGGCGGGGAGGGGGCCACCGGGCGCTTCCTGGTCAACGGCGAACCGGTGCGCACGCAGGCCCGGATCACGCTGCAGCCGGGGGATGTGGTGCGGCTGGAGCTGCCGGGCGGAGGGGGGTACGGGACGCCGGTGGCGGCGGGGGTGGCCGGGGCTGCTGGGGCGGGCGGCTCGGCGTGACGCGTGGGCGTCGGCGCGCGGCTCCTGCCTGGTCGCGCGTCGGCGCCCGGTCGCGCGTCGGCGCCTGGTTGTGCGTCGGCGCCTGGTTGTGCGTCGGTGCCTGGTTGTGCGTCGGTGCCTGGTTGTGCGTCGACGCTTCGCTGGGCGCCGACGGCCGGTTGTGCTCCGACGCCTGATTGTGCGTCGACGCTCGGTTGCGGCGCACCCGTACGGTGGCGAAGTTCCGTGAGTTTTGTGCCGTCAGCCGAAGTCCTCATGTCCGTACGACAGTTGCCTTGGAGGTTCATGTGGCGTCCGAAGCGCCCACCTTCGCCGCGTGCTGGTCCGCGACCGTGGCCGGTCGGCCGCATGCGCCGTTCCTGATCTGGGAGGGGCCGGACGGGGAGGTGACCCGCTGGACCTATGGCGAGTTCGACGCTCTCGTGGCGCGGGTGGCCGGCGGGCTGACCGCGCGTGGCGTGCGGCCCGGGGACCGGGTCGGCATCGTGCTGCGCAACTGCCCGGCGTACGTGGCGTTGTGGCTCGCCTTGGTCCGGCTCGGTGCGGCGATGGTCTGCCACGATCCGTCGGCGACTGCCCCGGAACTGGCCGCGCAGCTGCGGCGGACAGGGGCTCGACTCGGGTTCTGCGCGCCCTCGCGTGCCGCCGACTACCGGGCGGCGGCGCTGGATTCGGACCCGGCCGTGGTCGTGGTCGAGGTCGGGGAGGACGACACCGCTCTTGCGGTCCTGTCGGGTCGGCCGGCAGTGGTCGGTGATACTCCCCCACCGGGGCCTCACGGCCTCGCGGGGTTGATGTTCACCTCCGGCACGACGGCCGCGCCCAAGTGTGTGATGGTCACTCAGGCCAACTACGCCTTCGCCGGAAACGTGATGGCAGCTGCTGCCGAACTTGGCTCTGATGACCGGCAGTTCGTCGTGCTGCCGATGTTCCACGCGAACGCGCAGTACTACTCCTTCGCGGCGGCGATCGCGGTGGGGGCGAGCGTGGTGTTGTTGCCCACCTTCTCCGCGAGCCGCTTCGTCGCCCAGGCCGCTCGGCATCTGGTCACCCACGTCAGCCTGTTCGCCGCGCCGATCCGGATGATCCTGGCCCGGACGGCGCGGCGGGAGCCGGTCGCCGGTCTGCGGGTGCGGCATTGCTGGTACGCGCAGAATGTGACGGACGAGCAGTACGAGCGCTTCGCGACGCTGCTCGGCGGTTGTCGGCCGCGCCAGTTGTACGGCATGACCGAGACCATCCCGGCGGTGCTGAGCAATCCCGTCGCGGCGCCGATCCCGGGGTCGATGGGTCGGCCGACGCCCGGGTGCGTGGTGGCGTTGCACGACGGGGAGATCGTGGTCGGCGGTACGCCCGGGGTGAGTCTGTTCGCCGGGTATCTCGACGATCCGGCCGCCACCGCCGCCGCCTACCGGGACGGCTGGTTCGTCACCGGGGACCGCGCTCGGGTGGACCCGGACGGGCACTTCCACTTCGCCGGCCGGCGTGGCGATGTGCTCAAGGTGGCCGGGGAGAATGTCTCGATCGTGGAGATCGAGGCGGTGTTGGCCGAACATCCGGCGGTGCTGGAAGCGGCCGTGGTGGGTGTACCGGACGAGATGCGCGACGAGGTGCCGGTGGCGTTCGTGGTGGCCGCGCCGGGGGTCGAGCCGGCCGCGCTCGACGACCTGGCCGACTGGTGCGCGGCGCGGCTCGCGAAGGCGAAGCGGCCGGTGCGCTTCGAGCGGGTGGCGGAGTTGCCGCGTACCTCCGTGGGCAAGATCCGCAAGTTCCTGCTGACCGAGAGGACTTCTCCGTGACCGACGTCGTACCCTGGCCGCTGCCCGCCACCGCCGCGCTTGCCGATGTGCTGCAACTCCGGGATCGGGCGGGGTGGTTGACGCCGCCGTTGCGGCCGTTCCACCGGGGTTCGGGCGCTGTGCTCGGGTCGGCGCGTACGGTGCGGTTGGCGGCCGGGGCGGGCACGCACGGGCTCAAGCCGCTGCATGCGCTGCTCGCGGAGGACCTGGCCGGCCGGGTGGTGGTGATCGGCGGCGCGGACGCGGCTCCGGGGGCGGTGTGGGGCGAGATTCTGAGCACCGCCGCGTTGGCCCGGGGGGCGGTCGGCGCGTTGATCGAGGGGGCGGTGCGGGACGTGCCGGCGGTGGCCCGGCTGGGGTTGCGACTGTGGGCCCGGTCCGAGGCGACGGCGGGTCCGGGCGGGGCGGTACATGTGGCCGAGATCGGCGGCCCGATCCGGATCGGCGACACCGCACTGGTGGAGGGCGATCCGATTCTGCTCGACGAGGGCGGTGCGGTGGCGTTGCCGGCCGCCGACGCGGACGTCCTGCTGGCGGAGGCGCTGACGTATCACCGCGCGGAGGAGGAGGTGCTGGCCGCCCTGACGGCGGGCCTGCGCCTCCCCCGGGCCTACACCCCCAAGGCCGAGGCGATCACCCGTCTGCGCAACCGCTGACGCTCGGGACGCACGTGTGGGCCGCCGGCGCGGTGCTCGGCGGCCCACACGTGATCGGGGCAGACGTCAGTCGTGGGCCGGCTGCTCCAGGAAGGAACGGATCGCATCGGCGACCCGGTCGGGGAACTGGGCGTGCGCGTAGTGGCCCGCGCCCTCGACGAGTTCGAGCCGGGCGAGGCCCTTGGGCATGGCGTCGACGACGGCCCGGCCCTCGGCGCCGGCGTCGGGCCAGTCGGGGTCGAGGGTGCCTTCGAGGACGAGCGCCGGGCACTGGATGTTGCCCAGTTCGGCGCCGGCGTCGGTGGGCGGGACCATGCCCATCCTGGCCACCACGGCCATCCGTCCCGGGCGGCGCAATTCGGTGTCGAGCGTGGCGATTTGGGCGGCGAAGTCGGCCGGCTTGGTACCCGGGTAGGCGTGGTCGAGGTAGCGCTTCCACACCCCGACGTTGCGGAACATGCCGGCGCCCATCAGCAGGGTCATGCCCTTGCGGTAGCGGGCGTTGGACCCCAGGGCCCGGAAGTCGACCTTCTGGGCCCGGGTGAACGGGGCGATCTCCACGATGGCGTCGACCAGTTCGGGCGCCCGAGCCGCGGCGATGGTGGCCGATCCGCCGGAGAAGGAGTGTCCGACGATGACGGCGGGGCCGCCGCCCAACTCCCGGATCAGGGCGAGTAGATCGTTCGCCGTGTCGGTGCGGGTGTAGGAGGGCCATCCGACGGTCGACTCGCCGTGCCCGCGCAGGTCCACACAGGCCACGCGGTATCCGGCGGAGAGCAGGATGTCCGCAAGCTCCCGAAAGACCGACCGATTGTTGCCCATGCCGGGCGAAAGCACCACCAGCCGCCCCTCGCCGCGCACATCGTAGGCAAGCCGCCCACCCTCGATCTCCAGGAACTCGGTCATCGCCGTCGCCTTCTTCCCCGTGACGCATCCTCGAACACCCCGAAGCTAACACCGTTAGCCACCCAAGTCAACGACCCCACCCACCCCAGGAACCCCACCCACCAACCCAGCCGAAAGAACCCGACACGGGAGCGAGACGAGACCAAAGGCGGGTACAGCCACGCACCCGGAGACGGCCGGACGCGAAGGCGCACGGTCGGGCGCGGTCGGATGCGGAGGCCGGCGGGCGCGGTCGGGCCCCGAAAGAACCCGACACGGGAGCGAGACGAGGCCCAGACGCGGATACAGCCACGCACCCGGAGACGGCCGGACCCGAAGGCGCGCGGTCGGGCGCGGTCGGATGCGGAGGCCGGCGGGCGCGGTCGGGCCCCGAAAGAACCCGACACGGGAGCGAGACGAGGCCCAGACGCGGGTACAGCCACGCACCCGGAGACGGCCGGACCCGAAGGCGCGTGCGGAGGCCGGCGGGGCACGGGCACGGTCGCGGAGAGGTGACGCACGGCGTGGCGCAGCGTGGTGGCACCGGCGGCGAACCGACGACGGCGCGGAGCGGCGAGGGAACGCGGTGAGACGACCGAGCGGGTTGCGCAGGGCGGAGACGTCGGCGAGGCAACAGCACACGGCAGCGTCTCGGGAATCCCGGCCGACCGGTGGATATCACCGGGTGACCCAGCGGATCTCCCGATCCCCGGATCCGCGACCCACCGGGCCGGCGGATCGGCGGGCGGGTGCGGGCGCAGAGCCGGGCGGGTGCAGGCCCGAAGGCGAGCGGGTGCGGGCGCGGAGGCGAGGGGTGGGGCTGCCGTGGCCGGAAGGAGGCCGGCGTGAGCGTGGGTGGTGTCCGGCGCCCTCCGGCGTGCGGGGGTGGGCGTGCGTGCGTGGTGGATCGGGTTTGGGCGGTGGCTTTGTGGTGTGTGGCCCTGTGGAGGGCTGGGGTCTGGTGTCGATCAGGTTCTGCGGGAGATGACCATGATGTATTCGCAGGGGGCGTTCGTTCGGTTGGCGAAGCCGTGGTCCGCGTCGGCTTGGAAGAACAGCGAGTCGCCTGTGTCCAGCGTTTCGTTGATACCGCCGATCGCGACGGTGAGGGTGCCTTCGAGGACCACGAGTTGTTTCTCCGTCCCCGGCGGGTACGCCGGCAGCAGCCCCGTGGAGACCTGTGCCGGGAGGTGATGGACGACCATCTCGGCTCGCCCCGCACCCGGCGCCGCCGACACGATGTGCCGCTCGAAGCCCGTTTCCGGGTCACGGAAAACGGGGCGATCGTTCCTGCGCATGGCAACGGCCACCCCGGCCCCGGCGGCAGCCGGCGCACCGATCAGGTCCGAGAGCGACGCGTCGAGCGCGTGGGCGATCCTGGACGCGACACCGATCGTCGGGCTCTTCTCGCCGCGTTCGACCTTGGACAACATCGCCCGGCTCACCGACGACCGCGTGGACAACTGCTCCAGCGTCAGGCCCGCCTCCTCGCGGCGTCGCCGCACATTGCCGCCGAACGCACCGGCCAGGTCGTCACCGTGCCGTGGCTCGGCCGCGTTCTCGTCTTGCTCGACCACCGTGCTCCTCGATCGATGGATGCCTCACTGCCCACAGTGTAGGGTTTCTTCTATAGAAGATTCAGCGTCTTCCATCAGAGACGTGCTGTGTGCGCCCGATACGACGGAGGGGTTCCATGCGTTTGATCTCGAGTGGCCGGCACCATGCCACGTTCGAATTCGGCGATCTGCAGGTGGTCGCATTGCGAGACGGGTACATCGACATGCCGCCGACCCGGCTCCGCGACGAGCACGGGTGCACGCTCGACGAGTTGCCGGCCGCCGTACCGCTGGCCGGCGACAACCTGCGGCTGTCGGTCAACGCCTTCTTCTTCACCGACGGCACGCGGTCGGTGCTCGTCGACACCGGCGCGTCCGACGTTTGGCACGAGCCCACCATGGGATTGCTCCACGACGCGTTCGACGAAGCGGGCATCGACCGCGCGCGAGTCACCGATGTGGCCATCACCCACAGACACGAGGACCACGTGAGCGGCCTGATCGCGCCGGACGGTTCGGAGGCGTTCCCCAAGCTCGAACGCGTGTGGATCGGCGCGGGCGACGTCTCGGTGTTCACGGGCCGGCTCGAACCGATCCGCGACCGGGTCGTACCGGTGACGGACAAGGTCGCGATCAACGACTGGACCACCGCGATCCCGACGCCGGGCCACACCCCCGGTCACACCGTCTACGAGGTCGGGAGCGGCGCCGGCCGGCTGCTCGCCTGGGGCGACACCGTGCACGTTCCCACGCTTCAATTCGAACGGCCGAAGGTGACCTGGGAGTTCGACGGCGACCAGTCCCAGGCCCGCGCCGCACGGGCGGCACTGCTCGAACAACTCGGCCGGCCATACCACTTCGTCGCCGGCGCCCACCTCGACTCACCCGGCATCGCCCGCGTGACCCCCTCCGGCGACGGTTACGCGCTGGAATACCTCGCACCACCGATCGGCTGATCGAACCCGCCGGCGGCAGACCGCGCCCGCGTTCTGCGGGTAGCAGGCGTATTCCCCGCGCGTACAGCTGGGCCACGGGCACCACCGGGAAAGCCCGGGCGCTCGTCCCACCCGCGATCGCCCGTCGACTCGTGCCACAGGGTGTACTACGGCAAAGGATGGTCGGCGCAAGAACGCGACCCGGCCCGCCCCCGGTTCGGTTCGGGGGGCGGGCCGGGTCGTTCTCGGGTGTGGTGGCGTTACTTCGCTGCGGCCTCGGCGGCGGCGAGCTTGACGCAGACCGCGACGGCCCGCATGGCGCGGTGCACCTCGTCGACGGTCGGGTAGCTGGGGGCCAGCCGGATGTGGTGGTCGCGCGGGTCGTTGCCCTCGGGGAACGCGGCGCCGGCCGGGGTCAGCGCGACGCCGACCTCCTTGGCCAGCCGGACCACCTCGGCGGCGCAGCCGTCCGGCACCTCCAGGCTGACGAAGTAGCCGCCCTCGGGCCGGGTCCAGCTCGCGATGCCGAGCGCGCCCAGTTCGCGATCCAGGACCTCGTACACCGCGGCGAAGCGCGGCTCCAGCAGCTCGCGGTGCAGCTCCATGTGCGCGAGCACGCCCTCGGCGTCGCCGAAGAAGCGCACGTGCCGCAGCTGGTTGACCTTGTCCGGGCCGATGGTCTGCTTGGCCAGCAGCCCGGTCAGCCAGGCAGTGTTCGCCGCGGAGGAGCCGAAGAAGGCCACCCCGGCGCCGGCGTGGCTGATCTTCGAGGTCGAGCCGAAGACGAACGCGCGGTCGGGGTTGCCCGCCTCGGCACAGGCGTCCAGGATCGACAGCAGTTCGACCGGCTTGTCGGTCAGGTGGTGCACCGCGTAGGCGTTGTCCCAGAACAGCCGGAAGTCCGGCGCGGCGGTGGGCATCGCGGCGAGCCGGCGCACCGTCTCGTCGCTGTAGCTCTCCCCGCTCGGGTTGCTGTACTTGGGCACACACCACATGCCCTTGATCCGCGCGTCGGCGGCGACCAGCGCCTCGACCGCGGCCAGGTCCGGGCCCTCGCCGGTGAGCGGGACCGGGACCATGCCGATGCCGAACCGCTCGCACAGCGCGAAGTGCCGGTCGTAGCCGGGCACCGGACACAGGAACAGCACCTCGGGCTCGTCCACCCAGCGACGCTCGGCGCCGGGCACCTTGGACAGCAGCGCGTGCGCGATCACGTCGTGCATCAGGGTCAGGCTGGCGTTGCCGAGGGCGAGCAGCTGCGCGGCCGGGACCTGCAGCAGTCCGGCGAAGATCTCCCGCAGCTCGGGCAGGCCGTTGAGCCCGCCGTAGTTGCGGCAGTCGGTGCCGTCGGCGGCCTTGAAGTCGTCGCCGCCGGGCAGCGAGAGCAGCCCGTTCGCCAGGTCCAGTTGTTGCGGCGAGGGCTTGCCCCGGGTGAGATCGAGGCGAAGTCCCTCGGCCGCGAGGGCCGCGTACTCCTCGCGAACGGCCGCGAGGTCGATTTCCGGACTGGACACGTCGGTGCTGAGCGGCACGAGATCCCCAAAATAGGCGGAGGCCGCAGACACGTGCGGCGGGGGCCCGCCCAATCTAGCAATACCCGGGGCCCGGCTCCGCCCCGACGGCGGCCCCGCTCCCGGATCGACGATCACGCGCCGCCGCGACTCCTCGTTCGTTCATCCGTTCGGGAAGTCCGCCCGCACGAAGTGCAGCTCGCGCCGGGAGCGGTGGTCGTTGATCAGGCTGTGCGTGTCCACGAACAGGGTCAGCGCGTCCTCGGCGAGCCGGCCCACGTACTCCACCGTCCCGGACCCGTCGGTCGCCGCGAACGAGATCGCGGCCCCGTCGAGGTGGTAGGTGCCCTGGCTGCTGCCCTCGTGCCGGGGCCCGAACCAGCGACAGATCAGCGGGATCATCTCGGCACCGGTCACGCAGGTGACGGTGCTGACCCGATCCGGGTCGGTGAAGCGGACGTAGTGGGTGAACGAGAGATCGCCCATCACGGTTTCCGGCTCGACGTCCACGTACAGCCCGTCGCGGCGCGGCACCGGCCCGCCTCCCGCGAGCGGCGCCGCCTTGGGATCGTCCGGGTCGGTCGGTCCACGGAACTCGCCATCGCCGTCCAACGGTTGCTCCTTCGGTCGATTCCGAAGGACGCTACCGCTCGCGCGCGCCGGCGCCCGTGCCCCGGGCCGGCGGGTCCGCGCGGCCGGCGCCGCGGCCCGCCCGCCGGGAGCCGGACCGCCGGGATTCCTGCGATGTAGGCCCCCCGCAGAGGGGTGGTGCCGCCTACGATCGGGCGAGACATCCTCGATTCGGGAGCAGGACGATGAGCTCGTGGCGGACGACGAAGCGCTTTCGGCCCGGCGGCGCGGTACCGGCGGGCACGGAGGCGGCGGGGGCTCGGCGGGCGCCCGTGGTGGTGGACTGCGCGCTCTACGACAAGGGGGTCCGACGCCCCGGTGAGGTGCCGTTGCAGGACGCACTCGACGCGGCCGAGGCGAGCGAGGACTGCTTCGTGTGGATCGGGCTGCACGCCCCGCTCACCGAGGATCTGGCCGAGATCGCCGCCGCCTTCCACCTGCACCCGCTCGCCGTGGAGGACGCGGTCGAGGCGCATCAGCGGCCCAAGCTGGAGCGCTACGACGACACCCTGTTCCTGGTGCTCAAGACCATCGTCTACGTCGAGCACGACGCGCTGACCGCGACCAGCGAGGTGGTGGACACCGGCGAGATCATGGTCTTCGCCGGCGACAAGTTCGTCGTGGTGGTCCGCCACGGCAGCGCGCCGCCGCTGGTCGAGCTGCGCCAGTCCCTGGAGGCCGATCCCGAGCGGCTCGGGCACGGCCCGGCCGCGGTGGTGCACGCGATCACCGACCGGGTGGTGGACGACTACCTGCTGGTGGCGGACAAGGTCGAGGACGACTTCGAACGCCTGGAGGAGGAGGTGTTCTCGCCCCGGCCGAGCAACGACGCGGAGCGCATATACCAGCTCAAACGCGAGCTGATCGAGTTCAAGCGCGCGGTACTGCCGCTGGCCCGGCCGCTGGAGCGGCTGGCCGACGGGGGGCTGCCGGGGGACGGCACGGTCTTCGACGCCTATCTGCGCGATGTGGCCGACCACCTGGCCCAGGTGCGCGAACGGCTCGTGGCGTTCGACGAACTGCTCGACTCGATACTCTCGGCGAGCCTGGCCGGGGTGACGGTCCGGCAGAACACCGACATGCGCAAGATCGCCGCCATCGCGGCGATCCTGGCCGTCCCGACGCTGATCGTGGGCATCTACGGGATGAACTTCGAACACATGCCCGAGCTGAAGTGGACGTACGGCTATCCGAGCGTGCTGGTCGTGATGGTCGGTGCCTGTGTCCTGATGTTCCGCGCCTTCCGCCGCAACGACTGGTTGTGAGTCCCGGCCGTCGCGGCCGGGGTTCGGCTCAGCGCCGGGCCGGTACGGCTGCCGCGGGGACCGGTTCCGGGGCCGGTCGGGGTCGGTCGAGGGTGGCGGGCCCGGGCGGGCGGCCGGGCGGCGGGCCCGGGTGGGTGGGTCGGCGCGGCCGGATGCGCGCAGGCGCGGCCTCGCCGGCGCGGTATTCGACCAGGCGCGTCCGTACGCCCGCCCAGGTCGCCCCGGCCGCGGCCAGGACCAGGAGCGTGGCGATCAGGCCCAGGTCGGCGAGCGCGTCGCGGCCGGCGTTCGCCTCGGCGTCCATGTGCGTGCGGTTGATCGCGGTGACCGCCTCCAGCGACTCGATCAGGTGGTCGAAGGCCCAGTTGGAGTTGTTCTCCCGGTGGCTGGTGGCGAAATCGATCGCGCCCCGCAGGTCGCCCCGGGTGACCATGGTGCGCAACTGCCGGTCGTAGTCCTGGTATCGGGTGTACCAGCGCAGCGCGTCCTCGGCCGCCGCACGCTCGCCGGCGAAGGTGATGTTGCGGAACTCCCGGCCGAACCGCCCGTCGAACGGCGGGGTCGCCCCCTTCGCGAGGCCCGGGAGGCCGGTGATCGCCGACCGCAACGCCTCGGCGTAGCCGTCGAGTCGCACCCCGTCGAAGCCGGCCAGCTCGCGGGACTTGGCCTCGAACGCGCGTTCCGCGTCCGTCGCGCGGGCGCGGTCGAGCAGGAATCGGCTCTCGTCGCGGTTGGCGTCCGTGGCCACGGCCCGGGCCCTGGTGAGTTCGAGGACCGAGTCGAACGCGTCCTTCTTGGCGGTACGCAGGTGCTCGGCGGCGGCCAGGGTGGCACCGGTACCCGTCCACACCAGCGCCACGGCCAGCACGGTCGCGATCAGCATCCCCGGATTGACCACCCGGCGCGTGCGCACGGCCACGAACGCCTGCCCGCAGAGCAGGACGCCGATCGCGCCCGGGCCGAGCGCGAGCAACCAGCCGCCCAGGTCGCGGGCTCGCCCGTAGGTGTCGCGATAGGTCGCCTCGACCGCGCCGGCGTTGGCCGCCGAGAGGCGATCGGCCTCCGGCAGCAGGGTGTCGCGCATCAGGTCGGCCGCCTGGCGCAGCAGCGGGAGCGCGGGTGAGGCGTCGGTCAGGGCGCGGGCGTCCGACTGCCGGTCGAGCAGGGTCGCCTGCCCGGCCAGGTTGTCGTACAGCCCGACCTTGTCGACGAGGTCGGCCAGCGTACGCCGGGCCTCGTCGCCTTCGATGCCGGCGCCGGTCTCCTCGATCGCGTCGCCGAGCGCCTTGCGCTCGGCCGCGTAGTTCGCCGCCGCCTGCTCCCGGGCGAAGCCCAGCCCCCGCTCGTCGCCGACCAGGACGGTATTGGCCAACTCGGCGTCCATCCCGGACAGGGCCCCGTGCAGCGCGTTCGCGGACACGACGCGCGGACCGGCGCCGGCGCCGACCGTACGCAGCCCGTCGTCGGCGGCGGAGATCGCCGCGAGCAGGACCCCGAGGTAGGCGACGAGCGTCACGACCACGCCGGCGACGAGGAGCCGCAGCGAGACGGGCGTGGTCAACCGCCTCGCGCGCCCACCCCCGGCACCCACCGGATGGTCGCGGCGAGGCCGACCCCGGAGCGCCATCCACCCGCCACGACCACGCCGAGCACTCGGTCTCGGACCCGAATTCCCGCTGTTCCCCGTGCTGTTGCTCCCCCGCATGACGCCGACGCTAGGCAACACCGACGACTTGCACCGTTGCCGGAACGAACCCGTACGCCCTGCATACGCGTTCACGCGGAATCCGTACGCGTCCTTGATGCGGAAGGGGGGCGTTCGCGGGGGTGGGAGCGTTCGCGGGCGCGGGGTGGGGGTTCCGCGCGGCGCGGGCCGGGGGTTCACGAGACGGGGGCGTGAGGGGCTGCGAGGCGCAGGTGTGGGGTGTGCGGGTTCGTGGGGCTTGGGGGCTCGTGGGGGTGGGGCGAGGGCGGGTGGCGGGTGGGGGCGCTGCCGGGGGTACCGGGCATGGCGTGTTTGTACGTGGGTGTGTCAAGAGGGCGTCAGGTGGGGGTGGTTTGGGCGTCAGGGGGGTGTGAAGGCGGGAAGTGGGGTGGCTTGGGGAACGTAGCGTCGGATCCATGGCACGGCCCTCGGGGCTCGCTCTCGGCACGTTCCTCAATGCGTGTCCCGGGCGGGGTCGACGGTTTCCCGGGGGTCGTGCCCGATGCCGAGTGGTGTCGGGCACCTGAGGCCGTCATTTCGCGCCGGGAGGAGAACCCCATGAAGGTCACGGGCTTGGGTATCGCCGCCGTGGGAAGCTGCTCGGCCGCCGCGCCGACGTCGGCGCTGCTGCTCGACGAGGCCGCCGTACGCGACACGTTGGCCCGTTGCGGGCTGAGCGGCCGCGACCTGGACGGGCAGTACTGCCTGCTCTGTGACGAGGCCGCCGCCGGCGCGCCGATCGCGTTGTCCGGGCGGCTGGTCCTCGACCGGGTCGGCGTCGGGCGCATCCACGCCTACCACGCGGTGCACTGCGGCGATCATCCGCTGTCCGCGCTCGGCACGCTCGCCGCGCACCTCGGGGTCGACCCGGCCGCGCGGCGCGGCCTCGTGCTGGCGCCCGCCCACGACGAACACCCCGCGGCGGCGGCCCTGGTCCTGGAGAAGGGGCTGGACCGCCATCGTCTGCTGGCGGTCTCCGTACGGGACCCACACCGTGCCGGCGCCGGTCACTCGCGGGTACGGATACCGGCCCGGGAGCGCACGCCCGTTCGTGTCGGCGCCGGATCCGGCGCCCGCCGGGTCGAACCGGGCCGGTCCGCCGTGGCCACCATGGTCGACCGGGTCCACGTGTCCTGGCGGGAGCACCACGGCGAGTCGCTGCGGAACGACCCGATCGCCGTGTCGGCCGTGGTCGCCCAGACCCTGCGCCAGGCCGGCATCCCCTGGTCGACCATCGACCACGTCGCGCTGCACACCCCGTCCGCCGCGACCAACCGGGCCTTCCGCCGCCACTTCGGCCTCCAGCACCACCAGGTCACCGACATCGGCCCGGAAACCGGCCGCCCGCGCGCCACGGGCCTGCTCATTGCCGCCCGGATGGTGCTCGAATCCGACCGCCCGCGCGGCACCCGCGTCCTGCTCACCTCCCTGGGCGGCGACGGCGCGATGGCCGCCGCCGTACTGGAGATCTGAGCGCGCCGAACCCCCGCAACGCGGCTCCGCCGCCGACAGCGGGCCTCGGCTAGGGCTTCACCCGTAGGCCGGCGATCAGGATCTGCGCCAGCCGCCGCGCGTCGTAGCGGGCGTCGTTGTCGGCGCCGATGCAGAGGTTGCCGACGCCGCGCATCAGGTCGTACGCCTCGATGTCGGGGCGGATCTCGCCGGCGACGGCCGCGGCGGCCAGCAGTTCGGTGCACACCGGCAGGAGCCGATCGAGGAAGTAGTGCAGCAGCGCCTCGAAGCCGGCGTTGTCCGACTGCAACACGGCCGCGAGGCCGTGCTTGGTGACCAGGAAGTCGACGAACAGGTCGATCCAGCGCCCCAGCGCGACGTACGGGGTCGCGCTGGTCGCGAGCAGCTCCGGTCCGGCCTCGGCGCAGGTCTGCACCTGGTGCCGATACACCGCGATGATCAGGTCCGCCCGGGTCGGGAAGTGGCGGTAGATCGTGCCCGTGCCGACCCCGGCCCGGGCCGCGATGTCGCGCACCGGGGCCTCCACGCCCGAGGTCACGAAAACTGCGGCGGCGGCATCGAGCAGGATCTCCTCGTTGCGCCGCGCGTCCACGCGCTTGGGCCGCTCCACGCCGTCCTTCACCCTGCCGCCCCTCTCCCGCCGGATCCGCCGTCGGAACAGCGTTCCGCTTGTCCATGATGCCAGAGCGGGTACGGCCGGCCCGCTCCCGCTCGGCGCGACGATCGCGCACGCCGGCCGGGTGTGGCCGCCGCCTCGATCGATCCGGTCGGCCCGCCGCCGGTGCCCGATACCGTACGGGCCGGCCGCCGCAGCCCGGCCTCGTCCACCGTCGTGGCGCAAGTCCCGTGGATCCGGCGGGCGTTGGCACTGCGGCAGGCGGGGGCGCCGGCCCGCGGTGAGGGAGTCCCGGTCGCGAGGGTGGACGGGCGGATGCCGGCCCGCGCCGGGGCGGTGCTCGACGGGCCGGCCGACCGTGTCGGGCACGGCCCGTTCGTGGCCGGGATCATCGCGGCGCGGCCGACGTCCGGATTGGGGTTCGGCATCGACCCGAGCAGCCGCACACCCGCCAGGCGCGCGAGCACCGCACAGTGCGCCGTGACCGGCGACGGGCCCGGCCCGCGCCGTCGTCACCGCGGTCCACGTGGGCGCGCGGCGCCGAGGCGGGCAATCCGCGGAGCTTCCCGGCGGCGTATCCCGACGTGCTCACGGCCGGCACGATCGGCCCGGACGGCGCATGCGCGGCGTACGCGCAAACCCGACCCGTGTCTGGGCCCGGGCCGCACCGGGCGTGTCGGCCCGGGCCGCTTCGCCGGGAGCGGGGCGCGGCGGCGGCGGTGCGGCGGCATACGGAAGGGCTGCCACGGCCGGACCGACCCGGCAACGGGTGCTCCGTGTCCCGAGGCAGGCCGCACCAGTGGCCGAACCCGAGCCGGCCCGGCGCCCTTCCGCCCCACCGGCCGACCTGTGGCTTACTCCGCCCGGCCCGGCCGCGCCGCCCCCCACCTACCCCACCGGCGCCCCCCGCGCCGCCAACCGATGCCGGGCCGCGCGTCGTTCCGCCTGGCGGGCCGGGTTTGGCACCGGGGCGGCCAGCAACAGGTTGCGGGTGTACGGGTGTTCGGGGTCGGTGGTGACACGCGCCGCGTCCGCGCATTCGACGATCTCGCCGCGCGACATCACCGCGACCCGGTCGCTCACGTGGCCGACCACCGACAGGTCGTGCGCGATGAACAGGTAGGCCACGCCGGTGGCCTGCTGGAGTTCGACGAGCAGGTTGATCACCTGCGCCCGGGTGGACAGGTCGAGTGCGCTCACCGGCTCGTCGCAGATGATCAGGCGCGGCCCGGGCGCGAGCGCGCGGGCGATGGCGACACGCTGCCGCTGGCCGCCGGAGAGTTCGCGGGCCGCGCGGGTGGCGGTGTCCGCCGGGAGACCGACCGCGTCGAGCAGTTCGCCGATGCGCTCGCGCGCCGCCCGACGGGTGTGCGTGTGCCGCGCGGTGAGCGGTTCGGTGAGGATGTCCCCGATGGTCATCGACGGGTTCAGCGAGCCGTACGGGTCTTGGAACACCACCTGGATGTCCCGGCTCAGCCCGCGCCGCGCCCGGCGGCCCAGGCCGTCGATCCGGGTGCCGGCGAAGGTGATCGTGCCGCCCGCCACCGGCGCGAGGCCGAGTACCGCGCGCCCGAGGGTGGTCTTGCCGGAGCCGGACTCGCCGACCAGGCCGAGGGTTTCGTGCGCGTGCACCTGCAGGCTCACCTCGTGCAGCACGCGCAGCGGCGGGCGCCGCCGACCGCCGGTGCGGTACTCCACCACCAGTTTGTCGACGGCGAGCAGCGGCTGCGCCGGGTCTGCGGCGGCCGTCGCGTTCACCGGTTCCATACGATCACCTCGTTCTCCACCCGGACGCAGCGCACCGCGCCGTCCCGGTGGGTGGTCGGCTCCGGGTGGACCGCGCAACCGGGTGCGGCGTACGCGCAGCGCGGGGCGAATCGGCAGCCGCTCGGCCGGTCGTGCACCGAGGGCACCCGGTCCGCGATGGTGGGCAGTCGGCTCCGGGCGCCGGCGCCGTCCGGGATGGCGGCGAGCAGCGCGGCGGAGTACGGGTGCGCCGGGCGGGCGAACAGGTCCGCCGAGGTCGCGGTTTCGACGATCTCCCCGGCGTACATCACCGCCACCCGGTCGCAGATGTCCGCGACCACCCCCAGGTCGTGGGTGACCAGGATCATCCCCATGCCGTGCTCGCGCTGCAGCGAGCGCAACAGGTCCAGGATCTCGGCCTGCACGGTGACATCGAGCGCCGTCGTCGGCTCGTCCGCGATCAACAGGTCGGGTTCGGCGGCGACGGCGCCCGCGATCAGGATGCGCTGGGCCATGCCGCCGGAGACCTGGTGCGGGTAGGCAGCGAACACCCGGGCCGGGTCGGCGATGCCCACCCGGTCCAGGAGTTCCAGGGCCCGGCGGCGGGCGGCGTCGCGGGACAGGCCCAGGTGCGCGCGCAGCGGCTCGACCAGTTGGCTGCCGATCCGGAAACTGGGGTCGAGGTTGGACATCGGGTCCTGCGGGATGTAGCCGATCCGGCGCCCGCGCAGCGCGTTCACCTCCCGCTCGGACAGCGCCGCGAGGTCACGCCCGTCGAACACCACCCGTCCGGCCCGGATTTCGCCGCCGGCGGGCAGCAGGCGCAGTACGGCCAGCGCGGTTTGCGTCTTGCCGCACCCGGATTCGCCGACCAGGCCCAGGATTTCGCCCCGATCCACGCTCAGCGACACCGCGTCCACGACGGCGGCCTCGCCACCGGGCGCCGGGTAGGCGACCTCCAGGCCGTCCACCACGAGCAGCGCGCCGGTGTCGACGCCCACCGCCCGCTCGCGAGCCGGCCCCCGTACCCGCCGGCGCCGCGTCGCCGAGGCGGGCTTCGGCGCGTCCTCGAAGGCGTCCCGAAGTCCCGCGCCGAGCAGCGTGACCGCCAGCACGGTGAGGGTGATCGCCGCGCCCGGCCACACCGACAACATCGCGTTGTCGTACACGTGTACCGAGGCGTCGTTGAGCATCGCCCC
The DNA here is from genome assembly GCF_042754105.1 of Embleya sp. NPDC059237. Lineage (NCBI taxonomy): Bacteria > Bacillati > Actinomycetota > Actinomycetes > Kitasatosporales > Streptomycetaceae > Embleya > Embleya sp. NPDC059237. Next base: position 155,940 of record NZ_JBHZAE010000023.1, read on the forward strand.
CCAACTGGCCCGGTCCGCCTCGCCCAGGCCGAGGAAGGCGATGCCGGATTCGATGATCAGCGCGAGGCCGAAGATCAGCGACGCCTGGGTGATGATCGGGACCCGCACCACGCGCAGGATGTGCCGCCCCATGATCCGCGGGTCGGACAGGCCGGCCACCCGCGCGGCGTCCACGTACGGCTCCCCGCGCACCCGTTTCACCTCGCCGCGCACCAGCCGAAAGACCGGGGCGGCGGTGAGCACGCCGAGCACGACCATCGAGCCGACCAGGCCGGGCCCCTGCACCGCGACCAGCGCGAGCAGGACCACCACGCCGGGCAGGGCCAGGAACAGGTTGGCCACCCAGCTCGACAGCGCGTCCCACCAGCCGCCCACGTAGCCGGCCGCGAGCCCGGTGGGCACGCCGATCAGCAGCGCCACCCCGGTGGCGATGGCGCCGGCGAGCAGGCTGGTGCGGCTGCCGTACAGCAGTCGGCTCAGTACGTCCCGGCCGGAGCCGTCGCCGCCGAGCGGATGGGTGCCGGACGGGTCGGCCAGGACCGCGTCCAACGCAGCCTTGTTGGGCCCGTGTTCGCTCAACAGGCCCGCGAATACGCCGGTCACGATCACCAGCAGCAGCACGGCCGAGGCGGCGACCGCGATCGGGTCCCGGAGGAAGCGCCCGGCGGGCCCGTGCCGGCGCGGCGCGGCGGCCGGGACGAACTCGGGCGCGGGCTTGCCCCGTTCCGCGGACTCCACCGGGGCCTCGGCGGTCGGCGGCGCGACCGCCGCGGTCTGGTTGTCGTTCATCTCATGCCGACTTTCGGATCGAGCACGCCGGTCGCCAGATCGACGACCAGGTTGACGGAGACCACGACGCACACGCTCACCAGGACGACCCCCTGCACGGTGGGTACGTCCGACTGCGAGGTCGCGCCGATGGCCAGCGAACCGAGCCCGGGCAGCGCGAAGATCTGCTCGATCACCAGCGCGCCGCCGAGCAGCCCGATGAACTGCAGGCCGACCACGGTCAGCGCGGGCGGGGTCGCGTTGCGCAGCACGTGGACCAACAGCACGCGTCGTAGCGGCAGTCCGCGGCTGCGCAGGGTGCGCACGTAATCCCGCTCCAGGACCGTGGCCACCGCGTTGCGGGTCTGCTGGGCGATCGCGGCGATCCCGGAGACGGCGATCGTGGCCACCGGCAGCACCAGCGAACGGGCCCAGTCCACGGGCGATTCGGCGAGCGGTACATAGCCGGTGGCGGGCAGCCAGTCGAGCTTGACCGCGAACAGGGCCACCAGCAGGATGCCCACCCACAGGCCCGGGATCGCGAAGCCGGCCACCGCGAGCACGTGCACCGAGCGGTCCACCATCCCGCGCCGGATCGCGGCGAACAGCCCGAGGGCGATGCCGAACAGCGCGCAGACCAAAGTCGCGGTCAAGGTCAGGGACAGTGTCACCGGCAGTTTGGTGCCGATCGAGTCGGCGACGTCCAGACCGGTGGTCCACGAGGTGCCCAGGTCGCCGCGCAGCGCCGCCCACAACCAGTCCAGGTAGCGCGGCACGACCGGCTGGTCCAGGCCCAACTCCGCGCGTTTGGCCGTTAGTTGCTCGTCGGTGGCGGACACGCCCAGGATGCCGCGGCCCGGGTCGGGCAGCAGGTCCATCAGGAAGAAGGTCAGCGCGGAGACCACGAGCAGCAGGGCGACGGCCGAGATCAACCGACGGGTGAGGAAGGTGATCATGGCGACGCTCAGCCGGCGAGCTTGTAGTCGGACAGGGAGAAGAAGGTCTGCCCGGGCTGGTTGCTCAGCGTGATCCGCTTGGCCGAGAACATCACCGTCTCGCCGCGGAAGAGCGGCGCGAACCACGCCTGTTCGACCACGTGTGCGTTCAACTGGCGGTACAGCGGGCCCTGGTCCTGATCGCTCGCCTTGGCGATCCGTGCCAGCAGGTCGACCGCGACCGGGTCGTTGACCTTGAACGGATTGGTCGGCGCGGTCGGCGACAGCAGCGCGTTGGCGTCGATCCAGTTCTGCGTGGTGCCCCAGACGTACATGAACGCCGGGAATCGGCCGCTGAAGTACTGCACGGAGAGCTGGTTGGTGCTCACCGGGGTGTACTCGACCTTGATGCCGACCTGGTTCAACTGCTCGGCCAGCACCGGGTAGATCGCGGGCACGAAGGCGTTCTCGCTGGGCAGGCTGAGCTTGAAGCCGTCGGGGAAGCCGGCCTCGGTGAGCAGCTGCTTGGCGCGGGCCGGGTCGTAGGGATACTTGCGGTCCAACTCCGGGTCGTAGGCCGGGGATCCGGCCGCGAACATCTGCGTGGTGGGGGTGCCGACGCCGGCCATGATGGCCTTGAGGATGCCGGGGCCGTCGACCGCGTGGTTGATCGCCTGACGCACGCGGGCGTCCTTGAGCGGCGGGGCGATCTTGCCGTCCCGGTCGACCAGCCACAGGCCGGTGACCTGGCCGGGTTGGCGGGTCACGGTCAGGCCGGCCTGTTTGGCGGCGTCCATCCGGGCCGGGGCGCCGATGCCGGCGTCGGCCTGGCCGGTGAGCAGCGCGGTGGTGCGGGCGTTGGTGTCCGGGATCGCCTTGATCACGACCTTGTCGAACGGGTACGCGGCGGGGGTGCGGTAGCGCGGGTTGCGGGTGTAGGTGTAGCGGTCGCCGCGGGTGGTGTGGCCGGTGTCCAGGATGTACGGGCCGGTACCCACGGGTTGCGCGTTGGCGTCGGCGAAGGCTTTGGGACCGACCATCATCCCGGCGACCAGACCGAGGTTGAACAGCAGTGCCGGATCGGGGGTCTTCAGGGCCAGTTCGACCTCGGTGGGGCTGTTGACGGTGACGCCGGCGACGGTGGCGACGGCGAAGGAGCTGGGTCCGTTGCTCGTGGCCATGCGGTCCAGGTTCTGTTTGACCACGGACGCGTCGAACGGGGTGCCGTCGCTGAACGTGACGCCCTCGCGCAGGGTCATCCGCAGGTGCCGGCGCTCGGGGTCGGTGTAGGTCCACGCGGTGGCCAGGCCCGGGCCCACGCTCTGGTCGGGGTTGACCGTGGTGAGCGCGTCGTACAGGGGCTGGAGGTAGGCGAGCATGTTGCCCCCGGCCGTCTTCGCCGGGTCCAGGCTCGCCGCGTCGGCCGCGGCGGCCAGGGTCAAGGTCTTGCCGCCGGCGCCCTTCGAGGTGTTCGAGCCGCCGCAGCCGGCAACGGCGGCCACGACGAGTCCGGCGGTGGCGAGGGCCGCTACGCGGCGGCGTCCCAGGATGGTCATGACTGGTCCTTAGTCGAATTCGCGGGACGAATTCGGGAATCGAATTCCCCGGTGCGGTCGGCCGGCCGAAATGTTGGCCGTTACACGTAACGGAAGTGTGCGGTCGGGATACCCGGCGTATTCACGCGACGGTTACGTGGGTGGATGGATTCGGCTGGGCATTTCGGCCGACCTCGCGGCGTGCTCGAATCGCCGCCGGACGGCCCGGGGGTGCGGGTGGGCGCGGCGGGTGCTGCGGCGGTGCGGGTGTGGTGGGACGAAGGTGGCGCGGGCGCCGGGTGGGGTGGGCCCGGGTGGGCCCGGGTGGGCCGAGCAGGCCAGGCCGGTGGGGTCAGGCCGGGTGGGCCGCCCGCCACGTGTTCGCCTGGGCGGCGATCAGCGCGGTGAGGTCGCCCATCGCGACGTTGTAGTCGACGGTGTGCGTGCCCAGCGGGACGGACAGGCCACTGTCGGGGAACATCCCGGCGCCGCCGGTGATGTCGAACCAGGTCGCGGTGCCGTTCGCGTCCTGGGTGAAGGCGCACTTCCCGCTGATCCTGTCCTGGTATCGGGTGTAGCCCGACGGGTCGTCGGCCAGTTCGTACGCGGACAACACGTGCGCGAGGTGGCCGCGCGGGTTGAGCCGGTTGCCGTCCATCAGGCGGCGGGTGGGCATGTACATGTCCAGCGGTGTCGCCGTGTCGGCCGGTGTGCCGCGCAACAACGCGGCCGGGTTGACGCACATCATCTGGTGCCCCGGTATCGGTGTGCGGCCGAACGCCGATCCGGCCGGGAGCCCGCCGCCGGGCGGCAGCGCGTAGCTGTTGTAGGCCACCACGCACCCGGTCGGGATCGGCGCCTGGGGCCCGGAGCGTACGCACGTGGGGATGTGCTGGAAGGTCGAGGCCGGGTCGGCGCCGCCGCCCTGGGTCCCGCCGATCGGCACTTGGAGGTAGCCGCCGAGCAGCACCGCCGACACCAACCGGTCCTGCACGGCCGGGTTGCCGTCGATCTCCTGCTGCATCACCCGGGACAACACGCCGGTGCCCTGGGAGTGGCCCAGGAGCACCACGCCGCGCCGCTGGTGGGTGACCGGGTCGGTGTTGTGGTTGGCCCAGTAGTCGCGCCAGGCGTCCAGGACGTCGCGCGAGCCGGTCTCCGCGTCCAGCGGCACGCCCAGGCCGCCGACCAGCAGCTCGGAGAACGACGCCTGCCGATACATCGGGGCGAACACCCGACACGTGCCGGCGAAGCGGCCGATCTGGTCGAGGGCGGCCGCGAGCGCGCTGTTGGACGGGCTCGGGGGCAGGGATCCGATCCGCAGCAGCGGGTTGGGCAGCAGATCGACGGTGGGGTACGCGTAGAAGCAGTCGATCTGCGGGTTCGCCGGTGCGGCGAACGGCTCGGGTACGCGCGAGCCGTCGGCGCGGACCGAGGTGGCGTCGAGTGTGGTGGTCGCCCCGTTGAGGTAGCGGGCGCTGAACGTGCCGTCGGGGCCCGGGCGTTGCGGGTTGCCGGCGAGGTCCTGATTGCAGGGGTTGGTCGCGAGGCCGGGGCGACAGAGCCAGACCGTCTCCTTGAGCGGGGAGGTCAGGCTCTTGCCGGCCGGGTCGGCGGTCGAGGTGGTGTTCGCTGGGATGTTCGTGGCTGTGTTCGTGACGGTGTTCGCGGCGATGTTCGTGGCGCTGTTCGGCGTGCTGTTCGGGGCGGCGGACGTGCCGGTCGGGATGACGGCGGCGGCCAGGGTCAGGGACAGCGCGCCCAGGGCGAGGAAGATTCTCGATCTGCTCATGGCGTGAGCTCCGATCCAGGTGTCGTGAACTTTCGACGAGATGGAACTTACTAAGGACTAAGTAAATAATCTAGAGTGCCGATGTGACTGAGAATTCGGATGCACGTAAACCAGCCGTCGGCCGCGCCCGGGGCCGCACCAAGGCGCCGACCGCGAAGGGGGAGGAGCGACGTCGGGAGATCGTCGCCGCCGCATCGGAATTGTTCGCCCGGGCGGGCTTTCGCGGCACCGGTATGGCGGAGGTGGCCCAGCGGGTCGGCATCACCGAGCCCGGCCTGCTCTACCACTTCGGCAGCAAGGAGGGCCTGCTCCGGGCCGTGGTCGAGCACCGGGACCTGCGCAGCCAGGCGTTCGCCCGGGACATCGCCGCGGTGGGCGGGCTGCAGGCCCTGCGCGAGATGCCCGCGTTCGCCCACCGCAACCGCGAACAGCCCGGTCTGGCCAAGCTGTTCGCGGTGCTGCTCGCGGAGAACCTGGATCCGGGCGACCCCGAGCACGACTTCTTCGTCCGGCGCTACCGCGAGATGCGCGCGGTGGTCGCCGGGATGATCCGCGAGGGCCAGCGCGGCGGCGAGATGCGGGCGGATGTGAGCCCGGAGCTGAAGGCGATCGAGATCCTGGCCGCGCTCGACGGCATCGCCTCCCAGTGGCTGCTCGATCCCGAGGAGGTCGACCTGGTGGTCAGCATCGAGGAGTACGCCCGGACGCTGATCCGGGACCTGGCCACCCATCCCGAGCCGGCCGAGACCGGCGCGCCCGAGGAGGTACAAGGATGATCGACGGCGGCGGTCGGGACTTCCCGCCCGCGTTCCTGTGGGGCGCGGCGACCGCGGCCCACCAGGTCGAGGGCGGCCTGACCGACAACGACTGGATCGACTGGGAGAACGCCGGCCGCACCGCCGAACCCAGCGGCGCGGGCATCGACCAGTGGCGCCGCTGGCCGACCGACATCGCGCTGCTGGCCGAACTCGGGCACACCGCGCACCGGATGTCGATCGAGTGGTCCCGGCTCGCGCCCTCACGCGGAGTGTGGGACGCCGCCGCGTTCGACCATTACGCGCGGGTGCTGGACGGCCTGTACGAGCACGGCCTCGCGGCGTTCGTCACCCTCCAACACTTCACCCTGCCGCGGTGGTTCGCGGCGTCCGGCGGCTGGCTCGCGCCCGACGCGCCCGAGATCTTCGCGGAGTTCGCCGCCGAGGCCGGGCGGCGGCTCGGGGATCGCATCCCCTTCGCGGGCACGGTCAACGAGCCGCAGATCGTCGCTTTCAACGGCTACCTGAAGGGCAACCACCCACCCGGGTACCGCGATCGGGATCGGATGGTCACCGCCAACGAGACCCTGATGCGCGCGCACGACGCCGCCGTGACCGCGTTGCGCGCGACCGCGCCGAACACGCGGGTGGGCGTGTGCCTGCAACTCCCGCTGGTCCAACCGGCCGACCCGGACAATGCCGCCGACGTCGAACTCGCGGACTGGTACCGGGAGATGCTGGTCAGCCGGCACCTGGAACACCTGCGCGACGCGCCCGATGCGGGCGATTGGGTGGGCGTGCAGTACTACACCCGCGCCCGGGTGAACGCGGCCCTGGAACAGCAGCGACTCGGCGAGCCGCCGGCGGGCACGCCCACCACGCAGATGGGGTGGGAGGTCTATCCGGACGGGCTCACCGAGATGTTGCGGCTGACCGGCAAGACCACCGGCCTGCCGATCTACATCACCGAGAACGGCATCGCCACCACCGACGACGCCGAGCGGGTGGCCTACCTGGACAGCCACCTGCGCGCCGTCCGGGCCGCCCTCGCGGACGGCGTCGACGTGCGCGGATACCTCCACTGGTCCGCGTTCGACAACTTCGAGTGGACACACGGCTACCGCCCCCGCTTCGGCCTGATCGGCATCGACCGCGACAACGACCTGCAACGCGTGATCCACCCCAGCGCACACGCGTACCACCGGGTGATCACAACGGGCCGGCTGGCCGCCCTCCACGAGCCGGCAGCCGCCCCGAACGGGCCCTCGGCCGCCGACCGCGCGAAGCCCGGTGCGGGCGCAGTCGTGCCCGAACCCGCCTCGACCACGCGCCCGGCCACCGCCGGTGGTGGCGCGGAGGCGGACGCGACCGGGAGCGGGGGCGGCGGCCATGCAGGCGGCGGTTCGGCGGGGAGCGGCCCAGGGGGGTTCCCAGCCGTGGGGACCAGCCCGGCCGCACCTCCGGCCGCCGGCCCTGCGGAGCCCGGTGCGGGTGGGAGCGCGGCTGTCGGGCGGGCTGCGTCCGGGCCGGCCAGCTTCTCGTCCGGCGGCTCGACCGATGCGGGCGGCCACACGGAACCCGGGGCGGCTCACCCCACGCCCGACGAACGGACCCATCACGACGGCCGTGCAAAGCCCGGGACGGTTTGCCCCACGCCCGACGGTCCCGCCGATGCCGACGGCTGCGCGGAGGCCGGGGCGGCTTGTTCCACGCCTGACGAACCGACCGATGCAGGCGGGCACGCGGGGCCCGGGGCGGGTCGCTCCACGCCCGACGGTCCGGGCGATCCCGGCGGCTGCGCGGGGGGTGCGACAGGGCGCTTGTCGGCCGGCCGGTCGGGGCTTTGTTCCGGTTCGGAATTCCATGAGTTGTCCGGTCGTTCGGCCGGCTTGTTGAAGGAGATGCTTGTGAGGATCGATCCGCCTGTGGTGCGACTGTTGCAGCGTGTGGCCGCCGGGGCGCAGCCCGAGTCGCGGGATCTGGCGTTGCGGCGCGCGCAGTCGGCCGCCACCATGCGGCTCGCGGCGTTCCCGCCGGGGCCCGACATCGAGGTCACCGAGCACACCGTGCCCGTCGCCGACGGCGAGATCGCGGTGCGGGTGTGGCGGCCGAGGAACCCGCAAACGCCCGTCCCCGCCTACTTCTTCCTGCACGGGGGCGGCTGGGTGCTGGGCAACCTGGACACCGCCGAGGCCGAGTGTGGGCCCGTCGCCTCGCTCGTCCCGTGCGCCGTGGTCCACGTCGACTATCGGCTCGCCCCCGAACACCCCTTCCCCACCCCGCTGGACGACTGCCTGACCGCCTACGCGTGGCTCCTGGAACACGCCGACGAACTCGGCATCGACCCGAACCTGGTCGCCATCGGCGGCGCGAGCGCCGGCGGCAACCTGGCCGCCGCGATGTGCCTGGCGCTGCGCGACCGCGGCCTGCCGCAGCCCAGCCTCCAGGTCCTGGACGCCGCCCCGTTCGACCTCACCCCGATGCCGGACCCGGTCGCCGCCGGCGAACCGGCCCGACCCGGCCTGTCGGTCGCCGAGTTCAACACGTTCGCGCGGCACTACGTGCCGGAGGCCGAGGCCGCCGTCAACCCGCTCGTGTCCCCGCTGCGCGCCGCCGACCTGTCCGGCCTGGCCCCGGCCCTGGTCGTGGTGGCCGAGTACGATCCGCTGCGCGACCAGGCCGAGGACTACCTCGCGGCGCTGCGCGCGGCCGACGTCCCCGCCGCCGGCATCCGCGTACTGGGCCACATCCATGGCGGCTGGGTCGTCCCGGCCACGGTCACCCACACCCTGGTCAACGAAATGCGCGCCGCCGCCCTGCGCCACGCCTTCGCCGGCACCCTGGTCGGCCCACTGACCCCGCGCCTGATCGACCGCATCGCCGCCGCCGAGCCGGCCCCGCAGCCCGCCTGACCGGCGGCCCGGCACGTCCGGGCCGAACCGGGACGGCGGCCGGCGCCGCACGCCGCGACACGTGCCCGTCGCGGCGCGCGGCGCCGGGTTCAGCGGACCGTGACCTCGTCGACGAAGACGACGGCTCGGCCCGTACCACCCGCGCCCCGACGCTCGAACTGCACGCCGATCTCCCGGATATCGCCGGGCGAGCCGACCCCGGCCAGGTTGAGGGTCAAGGTCGTGGCGTCCGGCCCGAGCGGAACGGCGCCGGCGTCGTACCACGTATTGGCGGCGGTGGTCTTGACGTAGAGCTTGGCCGTGCCGCCCGACGCCGTGGCCCGGACAGTGGCGGTCAGGGTTCGGCGACCGGACAGGTCGGACTGCGCGCGGCGGTCCACGTACGCCTCCGGGGCCGCGAGGTCGATCTCGGCGCCGAGCGAACGGCCGCCCTCACTCGCCCAATCGTTCGTACTCGCGGGCGCGGTCGCGGTGAGGTAGCCGGTCCAGCCCTCGGTACCGGACTCGAAACCCGAGAGCAGGGTCGGCGCGGCAATCGCGGTGACGTCGTCCACGTACACCGCGCTGCGCCCGCTCGCGCCCGGGGCGGGCCGGAACAGTACGCCGATCTCGCGGACGTCGCCGAGGTCGGCCACGCGGCTCAGATCCAGGCTCAACACCGCGCCGTTCGGGCCGATGCGGACCGCTCCCCCGTCGTACCAGGCCGACCCCGCGCCGGTGCGGAGGTAGAACTTGGCGGTGGTGCCGGCGGCGTGGTTGCCCCACTCGGCGGTGCGGACCGTCGCGGTCAACGCCCGGTAGCCCGTCAGGTTTTGCGGGGCGACGCGGTTCAAGTACGCCTCGGGGGCGGCAAGATCGATGTCCGCTTTGAGGGATCGGCTGCCCTGCGCCGCCCATTCGTCCACCGACCAGGGCCCGGCCAGGACCTGCCATCCGCCCCAACCCTGCGCGCCGGACTCGAAGTCCGCGAGCGGGACGGGCGTTCCGGCGGGGATGAGCCCACCCTCGGTGCGCGCGGACAGCGCGATCTCACCGCGCGTGATCGTCCACGGGTCGCTCATCAGCCGGGCCGCGCCGGTGTTGGCGGTGGGCCGCCACTGGTCGTTCCAGGCCATGAAGTAGGCGGTGGCCGGGAATCGGGTACGGATCGCGTCGATCCACTTCCCGTAGTCCAGCGGTATCTCGATCACCCCACCGGGACCGCTTCGCGGCCCGATCTCGGCGAACGCGAACGGCTTGCCCAGCGCGACGAGTTCGTCGTACCCCTGAACGGCGGCGGGCTCGCGCACATAGCAATCCAGGCCGACGACATCGGTATACGCCCCACCCGGGTAATAGGACGAGCGTTTGCCGTAGTTGCAGTCCGGCGCGTACACCCACAGCAGGTTGTGCAGGCCCTTGACCTCGGTGAGATAGCCGTACATGTCACGCCACACCGCGGCGAACGTCTGCGGATCCTGCGCACTCCACCAGAACGAGTCGCCGTTCATCTCGTGCAACGGCCGGAACAACACCGGCACACCCGCATCCGCGAGATCGCGCAACCCCTCCGCGACCCGGTCGAGTTCGGCCTGCCAGCGCCGACCGGTCCCGGTGGTGCGGTCGGTGAGCCGATCGAACGTGGCCAACTTGCTGAACAGCCCGCTCCAGTCCGGCTGATCCGGATTGGGCAGGTGGGCGCTGACGGTGACCAGGCCACCGGACGCCGCCCAGTCCTTCAGGGTCGCGTTGCAGGTGTGGTCGATGGCGTTGCCGTCATGCCCGTAGTCACACCCCAGCAGCCCGGGATACGCACCGGTCTGCGCCTTCGACTCCTCCACCTGGTCGAGGGAGAAGGTCTTCCCGCTGTATCCGGCGAACTGTCCGGACACCACCCGGTTCTGCGCCCGATTGCCCAAGTGCCCGAGCCAGTCCCGGACATCGCGGGTGGCGGAGGTGGCCTGCGCATCACTCGGCGGCACCGAATGCGCCCGAGCCGCCGACACCCCCGTCCCCGTCGAAACCACCAACGCAGCCACCAAGGCCGCACATCTTTGCCCCCATCGCGATCGCACGCAGCTCAACCCCCGTCGAAAGTGATCATCACGACGGCACACAGGCTAACCACGTCGGCGACGGCACGGTCGACGTGCGGACCATGACCTCTCGCCCTTTTGGCTCGATTCCGCCCGATGGACATCCCCGATGCTCGTATTCTGACCCCGCCATGGCGGAGTGCCGACTGGGGTGACGATGGAACCCGGCCGGATCATCGGGGGACGCTACGAGACGATCACGCCCACGCGACGCGGTCGTCGCGATCGTGGCGGTGAAGTATGGGACGCGCGCGACCTGTTGCACGGCCACATCCTCACGCTCGAACTCCACTGCGCTGCACCCGATGCCGTGACGAACCTTCCTCAGGGGCGTACGCCGGGGGCGGTCCGGTTCGATCACCCGCATGTGGCCACCTTCCATGACTGGGGTATGGACCGGGACACCCTGTTCATCGTGACGGAGCGGCTCCACGGCTCCACCATCGAGGAACTCGTCCGGCGGAACGGGTTGATCCACGGCGAACTCCTGTACACCATCGCCGTCGGGATCTGCGAGGCGATGGACGCGGGGCATCTGTTCGGGGTCATCCACCGCGACCTCAACCCGCGCAGCGTGATGCTCACCGGCAGCCACCACTGGGTGAAGGTTCTCGATTTCGGGATCGTCGAATTGCTGGAGACTGTGGTTCCTCCGTTGCGCCTGGTCACCGCGAGCTGCGCGGCGCCGGAACGCCTGACCGAGGACGGCGACGAGCGCACGGACCTGTACGCGTTCGGCAGCCTGCTGTTCCTGATGGCCACCGGTCGAGCACCCTTCGTCGGGGCCGATGACACGGAAATCATGCGACGCAAGGCGGCCGAGGACGCACCTCGACTCGACACCCTTCGGCCGGACACACCCGCCGCGCTGACAACGCTCGTGGCAAGTCTCCTGGAGCGCGATCCGGCACGACGCCCCCGGTCGGCTCGAGAAGTGCGCCTACGCCTCGACGGCATCGGGCTGTGGAATCCCCGGCCCGATTTCGGGCCGGGGATTCCTGCGGCCGGGGTCGGCAACGCGCCACCCACACCGGGCCCGCCGCCTCGGTCCGCGCCGGGAAGTCACGGCCCGCGTCCGCACGCGTCCGGTCCCCCTCGCGATGTGTACTCCGACATCCCGGACCCGGACATGGACCCTCCGCTCAGCAGCCCGAGGCGGTCGTCACGGGGTGGACGGATTCGTGGGCTCGTCGACCGGCTCCGCGCTCGCTGGGCCTCGACCGACGCTCACCCGCCGGGCGACGACGCCCAGTACGACGAAGCCTGGGGCTTCGATGAGGTATCCCTCCCCGAGGACTCGGAGTACGTGCTCGATATCCACGACGAGGCGCTGTTTTCCGCCGAGCGATCCGTCTTGGTGAAGCAAGTCTTGGCGGGCCTCTACCCGCGTTCCGTCGAACCGTCCGCCCGGGCGGCGATCAGCCCCGGCGACCTCGATCGGGTGGACGCGCAGGTGATCAACTTCCGCATCGAGGACGCGCCGACGGACACGGAAGGCCGACTGCGCGTCGATCGGGCGTACGTCGGGATGTTTCGCGTGGGCGCGGACGATCCGCGGAACCTGGCCGAGGGAGAGCGCCGCATCCCGGCCGCGGACATCCCGGCCGCGGGCCTGCACACGACGTGGGTCGTGTGGTCGAACACCGTGATGCTGGAGGCGCATTCGGGTGTCGCCGCCGGGTACGACGGCGTCGAGGTCTCCGTGGCCGAGGAGGGGGAGCGTACCCAGTGCATGGCGCGGTTCGACCTGCTCGTCCCGCCGTCGGGCGAGTCCACCGCACGCCGACTACGGCTGACCCCGCGCGTCGCGGACGGGGCGCGGATCGACGTCATGGTGTTCGTCGGCGAGGACGTCTACCGCGAACTCGTCATCCGCCTCGATGTCTTGGCCGACACGCCTCCCGCTCCCGCGCCGACCTCGTCCACCGCGTCGACCCCGTCGGGCCGGCCGGGCCCGTCAGTGCCATCGGCCCCCACGTTACCCCCGGCGGTCCCCGCACCCCCGCCGCCCCCGGCACCCTGGGCACCTCCGGAGCCCCCGACTCCCCCGACGCCCCCGCCGCCGCTCGCGCGCCCGCCACAACCCCATCCGCCCACGCGTCCCGGCCCCCGCCCGCCCCGCGTACGGTCGGCGACCCGCGCGTCCCCCCGCGGCGCCGGAATCACGTCCATGCACCTCACGCGCAGCCTGCCCGCCAGGCACACGCGGCCACGAACCGCGCCCGCCGAAGAACCCCGTGACCGCACCACACTCAGCCTCTTCCTGGTGCCGCCCCAAGCCTTGTGGGAGAAACGCGCGTTCACGCCCGCCATCGGCACCGACCTGTACACACACGGCCAAGTCCCCTGGACCTTCAAGGACGTCGCCAGACAACGCATCGCCGAGGCCCGACGCGCCCTCGAAGAGGTGCGCGAACTGCTCGCCGAGCACTGCCCCGACATCACCCCCGCCGACCTCGAAGCCCGCCTGGCCCACTACCGGTTCGACAACCCCGCCCGCCCCGACGCGTACGCCTTCGGAACCACCGACCCGAGCACCCGGGACACCATCGCCCGGGACCGCCGGATGCGGAACCTGGCATACGCCGGCGCCCGCCTCCGCGACGCGTTCTTCCCACCCGGCACCGCGCTGCGCGAACGCATCGACGCGCTCGGCCCCGGCGACCACCTGCGGATCACGTGGTACCCCGAACCACCATACGAACTCCCGCACGTGCCCTGGGGTTTGATGTACCGCGGCGGCATCCCCGCGCAGGGCGCCCCGATCGACGCCGACGACTTCCTCGGCCTGCGACTGCGGATCGCGCACCGCGCCCACCGGCGCGAGTCGGACCGCGCCCTGGAACCGGCCGCGACCCGGGCCCACCTGCTGTACTGGGGCGCGGGGGCGAATGACGAGACCGCCCGCGCGGCACGCGAGCACGAGGCCGAACTACGCTCTTGGTCACCGCTGTTACTGCCCGCCGCCGCGGACAACCGCAAGGCCGAGCTGACCGAGTTCCTGCGTTCGCCCGCACCGCGCCCGGTGTCCCTGGTCTACGTCTACTGCCAGTGCACGACCGGAACCGGAACGGCACCCGTACTACGCTTCGGCGCGAGCAACGACGACGAGGACGTCCTGGAGTTGGTCGACCTCGGCGACGAACCCTTCGCGGACCAACCCCTGGTCTTCGTCAACGCGTGCGAAACGGTCTCCGCCGACGCCTTCTTCACCAACGAACTCCGGGAAACCTTCCTCAGCCGGGGATGTCGGGCGTACATCGGCACCGAGTGCAAGGTCCCGACCGTGTTCGCGGCCCGATTCGCCACCGTCTTCTTCCACTTCCTCTACACCCGCGACCACCACACCCGAAATCCCACCGCCGTCGGGGACGCCCTCGCACAGGCCCGGCGGTTCTTCCGGAACGTGTACGGGCACCCCGGCGGGTTGTTCTACTCCGCCGTCGACGACGACCAGGTCTTCGTGGCCCGCTCGGACGAGGTCAGCACCGCGCTGGGACACCACACACCGACGAACGGCTTCGGCCACGGACCGCCCCGGACGAGGAGACCATGACCGAGCCCACCGCGGACCCGATCCCGCGCTTCCTCACCGCCGACAGCAACGAGCGCCTGGCCCTGGCGCACGACCCCCGCGCGAGCGCCGCGCTGACCGAACTCCTCGGCGCCGACGCCCTCGCCGAACTGCGCGGCCTCTCGCCCACCGGCACACCCCACCTCGGCGACGCGGGCCCCGTCGACCTGATCTTCGTCCCCGGCGTGATGGGCAGTGTCCTCGCGAGCCAGGGCCTGGGCGGGGTGTGGTGGCTGGACATCCGCTCCCGCGCACACATCGACGACCTCGCGCTGTCCCCGGACGGACACCACGACGCGCACCCGGCGTTCCGAATCGCCCCCGTCGCCGTCGACGCGAGCTACGAGAGTTTCCTCCTCGCCGGCGCGCGGCGCGCCGACCTGCGGCACAGCGCGTTCGCCTACGACTGGCGCAAGCCCCCACACCTCGGCGCGGACCTGCTCGCCGAACGTATCCTCGCGCTGCGCCCGAAGCCGGACACCCGCCGCCCGGTGCACGTGGTGGCGCACAGCATGGGCGGCCTGATCGTGCGCACCGCGCTGATGCGCCACCCCGAACTGTGGCGGCACATCGGCAGGATCGTCTTCCTCGGCACCCCGCACCACGGCGCTCCGGCCATCGGCGGCTACCTGAAGAACCACCTGTGGGGATTCGACACCCTCGCCCTGCTCGGCCGCTACCTGAGCCGCGACACGCTCCGCTCGATGTGGGGTGTACTCGGCCTGCTGCCGGCGCCCGCCGACGTCTACCCCGGCGGCGAACACCCGCACCCCTGCCTCAACTTCGACGCATACCGCGCAACGGACTGGCGCCTGGACCTGTCGGCGGCCGGCGAACTGCGCCTGCAAACGGTCCTGGACGCCGCGGCGGCGCACCACCGCGCCCTGCACACCTGGCACGCGGAACTGGGCCAGAGCCGACGCGATCGGATGGCGGTGATCGCCGGGGTCGGCTACCGCACCCTTTTCCGCCTCGCCTACGTCCCCCGTTTCGGGCACCGGTGGGAGCACATGGACCGCGTCACCCGCAGGATCCCGGGCAATCCGCACCGGGAGGGCGACGGCCGGGTGCCCGTCGCCTCGGCCCGCCTCGCCTCCATCGGCGAGATTCGCTACGTGCGCGGCGAACACGGCGCCCTGCCCGCGATACCCGCCGTCCAGGACGACACCTGGCGCTTCCTCACGGGCCGCCCCATGCGTCTGCCCCGAACGCCGGCCGCCGCCCTGAGCCCGCACCTCGCCGGCGACGAAGCCGTGTCCACCCCCGCGCTCACCGGCTCCCGCGTGGATCGCGACCGGGATCCGGAGGATCCCGGCTACCTCGACTTCGACGCCCCCTCCCCCGATGTACTGGACGGCCTGGACGAGCGGCTGGAGGCGGGCCGGCTACCGGACTTCGTCCGAACCCGGCTGCTGTGACCGGGCGGCACCGGCGTCCGTCGGTGCGCACAGGGTCCGGCGGACCGCGTCGCGGAGCCAGCGGTGGGCGCCGTCGGCGGTGTGCCGGGGGTGCCAGGCCATGCCGATGGTCACCACCGGCAGGTCCAGGGGGATGTCCAGCAGACGCAGCCCGAGGGCTTCGGCGTCCCGGGTGAGGGGCGAGGGGGCCGCGCCGGGAAGCGCGGCGGGTACGAGGCACACGACGTCACTGCGGGCGGCCAGGGTCATCGCGGCCAGGTGAGCGGGAAGGACGATGCCGACCCGCCGCCGCAGGTCGTGCTCGGCCAGCGCCGCGTCCAAGGGGCCGGTGAACCTGCCGCGGCGGCTGACCGCGACGTGTTCGGCGGCGGCGAGCCGAGCCGGCGTCAGCTCCCCCTCGGTCAGCGGATGGCCGGGCCGCACGGCCGCCACCATGCGCAGCTCGACCAGTGCCTCGACCCGGGTCTCCGGATCCACGTGGTCGATCGAACCGACCTCCAGGTCGATCCGGCCGTCGCGCAGCGCGGGCCCGGCCTCCAGTTCCTCGGCCCGGATCCGGAACGAGACACCCGGCGCCTCCCGCCGACCCAGCTCCAGCAGCCCCGGGGCCAGCGCCGCGCCGACCACGTCCGCGGCCTGGAGCGTGAACGTGCTGCGCAGGCCGGCCGGGTCGACGCTCGCGCCCGGCCCGAGCAGCGCTCCCAGGCTGCGGACGACCGCGGCGGCCTCCTCGCGCAGGGCCTGGGCGCGCGGGGTGGGAACCATGGCCTGCCCGGCCCGGACCAGGAGGGGGTCTTGGAGGATGCGGCGCAACCGGGCGAGGTTGCGGCTCATCGCGGCGGGCGAGGTATGCAGCCGCGCGGCGGCGCGCGTCACGCTGTGCTCGGCCAGCAGGGCGTCCAACGCGATGGCGAGATTGGCGTCGATGACCGGATCCGGGCTGCTCACCAGCATTATTCCATTTCAGTCAATGATTCCGTGCCGAAGTTCCCATTGTGGCATCACGGTGACCCTCAGCAGGATGAGGGACGTAACGAACCGGCACGACACACGAGGTTTTCCATGATCGTCATCACCGCTCCCACCGGGAACATCGGCCGTCACCTGCTCTCCGCGCTGCTGAAGTCCGCCCCCGCCGCGGGCGAGGAACTGCGCGTGATCGTGCGCGACCCCGCCCGACTCCCCGAACAAGCGCGCGGAGCCGTCGACGTGGTCACCGGCTCGCATGCGGACGCCGACGTCCTCGACCGGGCCTTCGACGGCGCGGACGCCGTCTTCTGGCTCGTCCCCCCGGACGCCGCCCTGACCCCGCACGACGCCTACATCGGCTTCAGCCGCCCCGCCGTCAAGGCGCTCGCCGCCCACGGGGTCGGCCACGTCGTCGGCGTCTCCGCACTCGGCCGCGGCACCGCGCTCGCCGACCGGGCCGGCATCGTCACCACCTCGCTGGCCATGGACGACCTCATCGCCGAAAGCGGCGCCGCCTACCGGGCCCTGGCCTGCGCGTCCTTCTTCGAGAACTTCCTGGAAGAGGCCGACTCGATCCGCGAACACGGCTTCTTCACCGACACCGTCGAGGCCGACCGCAAGGCCCCCCTCGTCGCCGTCGCCGACATCGCCGCCGCCGCGGCCGACCTGCTCCTGGACCGCTCCTGGACCGGCACCGGCAGCGTTCCCCTCCTCGGACCCGAGGACCTGTCCGTCAACGACCTGGCCCGCATCATGACCGAGCAGTTCGGCCGCCCCGTGCGCTACGAGCGCCAGTCGCTCGACGACATGTACACCACCCTCGTCGGCTACGGCCTCAACGAGGCGTTCGTGCAGAGCATCGTCGACATGAAGCGGGCCAAGGACCAGGGCCTGGACGCCGGCATCACCCGCACCCCGGAAACCACCTCGCCCACGAGCTTCGAGCAGTGGTGCGCCCAAATCCTCAAGCCCGCAGTCCTGTCCTGAGATCCGCCGCCGAGCGCCCGGCGCCCGGCGAACTCCCCGATACCACCTACCACCCGCCTTGGAGGCATCCCGATGTCCACCGACCAGACCGAACCCCCGGTCACCGCGTTCATGCTGGTCAAGACCACACCCGAGTGGCTCGCCCTGACCGTCGAGGAACGTGTGCACGCCTTCACGACCCAGGTCCTGCCGGCCATCGAGGCCAAGACCACCGGCGTGCGATCACGCTTCTACGACACGGAGTTCTACTCCGTACGCGTCACCGACGTCTGGGTATGGGAGGCCGACGACCACAAGGCCTACCAGCTCCTGATCGACGCTCTGCGCGAAACCCCGTTCTGGGACCGCTACTTCGAGATCGTCGACCTCCTCGTCGGCACCGAGAACGGCTACGCCCGCACGTACGGCCTCGAACCCGTGACCACCATCAGCACCTGACCCACCGATGCCACCTCACACTCGTGAGGCGACCGGCTGTCGCCGGGAGTTGAGTGAAACGCTCGGCCGGGATTCCCGAATCCCGGCCGAGCGTTTCGCGTTGCCCACTCGCTACGCGCAGGAATCCGCCCACACGTGCGAACGCGGGAACACGCTCCCGTCGAGGTTGCGGCGGCTACCGGGGGGAACGCAGCCGATTTCCTTCTGCAGGTGTTTGTCCGCGAAGTAGGTCACATTGATCAAGGTCTCGCCCGCCGCGGCGCCCTTTCCGTTGTTGAAGACCGATCGTGGCGCAGTGGTGCCCGCCCAACTACAGACGTTCTTCCCCGCGAGCCAGTCGGCTTCGTCTCCCACCCAGGCACACATCCGGCCCCCGCCGTCGGGCTCGGTGAAGAAGCAGACGCTGCCCGGGATGCAGCGGTCATAGGCGACGGGAGTGGCCGGGGCCGATGGCGTACCCGCCGGAGCGGACGGGGGTTCCGACCCCTTGGCCGTCGGGGAGTTCGAGTCGTCCGAGCCCAGGAGAAACGCCGTACCCGCCGCCACCACGCAGACCGCCGTGACGAGGGCGGCGGAGAGCAGGAGGCGTTTTCGGCGCGACGACTCGGGGACCCCGGTGGGAAGTTGCAGCCGCTCGATGCGCCGGAGCAGGGAGCGCGCGTCGTGCGGGGCGCGCGCGTCGTGGCTCGGCGCCAGACAGTCGCCGATGATCTCCCGCCACCCGGGCGGCAGTTCTGGAGCCAGGCGCAGATCCTGCTCGCCTCGTACGTAGTGCGTCAGCGCCGTGCGGCGCGCGGCGGCGGTGGGCCCGGGCAGCGGCATGGTCCCAGTGAGCACGAGGTGGGCCAGGACCCCGAACGCCCAGATGTCGGCGGTGGGGCGCACCAGTCGGCCGCGTTCGGTGATGTCGCTCCACAACAATTCGGGCGGGGTGAAGTCGGGTGTGGCGAAGCCGGGCGCGTAGGCGTGGGTGCCCTCCAGCTCGGCGGCCATGTTGAAGTCGGCCAGCCGGATGGTGCCGTCCGCCATTACCAGTACGTTGCCGGGCTTGAGGTCGCCGTGCACCCAGCCGGCCCCGTGCAACTGCACCAGCCCTTCGCAGATCTGGGTGAGCAGCACCGGCGCGGACGGGGGTTGCGGTGTCCGGCTGAGGACTTGATCGAGCGAGGTTTCGGCATGGTCCAGCACGAGGACGGTGGCACCGTCGAGGTCGGGCAGATCCGGGTCGTCGACGGTCAGCACGTCGTGCATGCGGATGAGCCGAGGCGCGTGCACGCGGCGCAGCACCTCGATCTCACGCTCCGCCAGGTCGCGCAGGTGCCGCAGTTGGCGCGGCGTGCGCGTGCCGGTGGGCAGGAACTTCAGCGCGGCCCGGCGCGGTTCGACCGCCGTGGTGCGACGCGCGGTGTACACGCTGCCGAACCCGCCGGAACCCAGCAGGCGTTCGACCCGCCAGGAGCCGATCTCGTACCCGTCGGGCACGGTCACGGTGCTCGGTCGCGGCTGCTGCCCGGTCACCGCTCCTCTCCGACGCCGGCGTCCTCACCCAGGAGGGCCAGGTCCTCTTCCCGAACCAGATCGAAGCGCAGCGCCACCGCGACCAACGACTCCTTGATGCCGTTGCGCCGCAGGCCCGTCTCCGCGCTTTCCCGCGGTGGCCGCAAACGCAGCTTCACGGCAAGGTAGTTGATGTTCCACTGGACCGTCGCACGGTTGGCCGCGGACCACCCCGGACGCAGCCGCCGTACGATCTCCTCGGACGTGGGCAGCGCGGTGTGCGCCGGCATGTCGCGCAGTCGCGGCTCGCACAGGGCGACCAGGACCGCGAAGTAGCGTTTGCTGCGATCCAGGCAGAAGGCCGGCACGGTGGTGGCGCCCTGCGGCTCCCACGGCTCCGAACCCAGGTAGTCGTGGCGCGGCGCCCACACCTCGACGGCGAGCAGTTCGTCCGCCGCGGGTAAGAGGATGCGCGCGAACTCGAAGGGAATGGGCGCGTCCAGGCGACCGGGAGCGAGCTTGATGTGCTCACCCGCTCCTTCCGGGTTCTCCACGACATAGGTCTGCCGGCGGTTGAGATTGCTCAACGTCCAGAACGCACCCACGGCCGTGATCTCCCCCGCCAAGCGGGACACCCCCTTGTGGGCGAGCACCAGACTGTGGCTGTGACCCAAGAACTCGGCCTCGCGGCCGAAGACCAGCCGCTCACCGGGAACGAGGCCCACTTGGTCCTGACGTCCCGTACATCCCGGCGGTACCACGATGATGCCGTGCATACATCCCCCATGAGTTTGTCGACCAGCGTACGGCCGCACCCGGTCGTCCATGCCGCGGTTCCAACATCTCGGTTCGTGGGGACAACCGTGGGGCGGGCTCGGGGTGACGGTTCGGGTCGGTAGCGTGGTCGGCGTGCACATACATCCCGAAGGCGAGGCGCCGGTGGCGGAGTTCCCGTGGTTGGGGGACCTCGCCCGGGTCGCGATGTTGCTGAATCCGGCGAGCGGTGTGCCCGATGTGGGTGACAGCGGTGTGGGCGGGCCGTTGTTGTGGCCCGCCGGAGAACCGTGGCCGCAGTGCTCCGTCGGTCACTGGGTCTACCACCGCGACCCGCTCAGCGCGGCGGAGCGCCGGGAGTGGCAGGAGATGGACGAGGCCCGCAAGGCCCGCGCACGCAACGGCACCGGCGCACACAACGTCCTCACGCACGAGGAGGCGGCCGCGCAGAAGCAGATCATGAACGGTGCGAGTTCCCTGGACATGCTCACGTGGGAACGGATCTCGACGCGACCGGACCCGTGTACCGATCCCGTGGCGATGGTGCCCGTGCTGCAGTTGCGCGCGTGCGATGCCCCTCGCGTGTTCGAGGGACGCGACACGGACCTCCTCCAGGTGTTGTGGTGTCCGAACGACCACGAACACGAGGACGTGGCCGGCGGATACCCGTACGGCGGCCCGCGGCTCGAACTGCGGTGGCGGCGCAGCACGGAGGAAGGGCTCACCCCGGCCACACCGCCGCAGCCGCGACGGGCGGCGGACGGGTACATCCCGCAGCCGTGCACGCTGAGCCCCGTCGAGGCACAGGACTTCCCCGAGCACGACGACCTTCCGGAGGACCTGCGGAACGTGGTCGAGACCTGGTGCGAGAAGCAAGACTGGGACTACCACGCCGATTTCGCCTGCCTGGACGGATGGAAAGTCGGCGGTTGGCCGTCCTGGCACCTCACCGACCTCCAGCGGATCATGTGCTCCCGACCGGATTGCGGACGCCGCATACAACTGTTCCTGACGATGGACAGCGGCGGTGATCCGTCGCTCACTGTCGGCCGCTTCGGTGAACTGCGTGTGTTTGTCTGCCCCGAAGACCCGGGTCACCCCATCGCCTCGAACATTCAGTAGCCGGTTTCGGCGAAATCCCGCGCTCCCGCTTGGACCATCGCGGTCGCCACCCGCCGCCCCCGGGGCCTGCGCGCCCTGGTCGTATCCGGCGGTTTCGCCGCCAACCCGGTCACCTCGAAACCGTGGAAGGCCCTGATGCGGGCGATCGGCAAGGCCCGCGGCCCGCTCTACCGACAACTGACGCTGCGAGCCCACGCCCACCGGCTCGCCTCCCCGTTCGACGGCGAGGGACAGGTGCCCTGGAACGAGGGGCGCAGCCGCGAACTGTTCCTCGACAACACCCCCGCCGTCTCCTTCGGCGCCCGCGTGCGGACTGCTCTCGCGGCCGACTACGTCGACGTGCTCGGCCGAATCCAGGTCCCGACCGGCCGACCACCCGCGACGGCGCCCGTGCGTAGGGCCGAACACCTGCGGTTGGCGATCCTGGCAGCGCAACGCGAAGGCAACCGGCTGCTGATCCAGGCCCTCAAGCCCCACGGCATCACCCCGTCCCAGGCCGAGGTGCTGCGGCTGCTCCAGCAGCACGGCACCTTGAGCCTGAGCGGGCTCGGGCAGCTCCTGGTGTGCGAGAGCGGCACCAACGCCAGCCGGCTGGTCGACCGCGTCCGCGTCCGCGTCGAACCGCCGGAGACCCGGCCCGACCTGCTCATCGACCGTGTCGCCGCCTGTTTTCGAGACTTGATCATGCTTGTGGTCCGACGATGGGTGCGTGACGGGTTGGCGTAAGGCGTGTCTGGTGGGTGTGGCGGTCGTCGGGGTGGTGGCGGCGGTGGGGTTGGTCGTGTTGACGGTGGTCGCCGATCTCGACGCGGCGGCCGCGGTGGGCAGTGTGGTGGGGGCGGTGGCGGGTGTCGCGTCGACGTGGGTGTCGGTGGCGGCGTTTTTGGGGGCGGCCGGGTCGACGACGGTGCGTGCGGATGGCGGGTCGAACGCGGCGGGCGGGGACATGCGCAACGCCTCGGCCCGTGACACCGGCTCCGGTTCCGGGTCGGCTCCGGTGTCCGGGCCGGGTGTGTCCGCGTCGGGCGGATCGAACGCCGCAGGTGGAGACATGGACGGTCCGACCGCGCACCGCGGCCCGTGACGCGGTGGCGCCGCCCCGCGCGGCCCGCCGAAGCCGACGCCCCTACCGCGGTGCCGGGTGTTTCGGCGACGGCGGGGTCCAACGCGGCGGGGCGCGACCTGGTCAACCCGGTGGCGATCCACGCCGAGTACGCGTTGCCGGCGGAGGCGTACGCGCCGATCCCCGACGACGCCGCCCGTCCGGGGGTGGCGAACATTCGCCGCACCGCGTTGTTCGTCGGCCGCACCGGCGAACTCGGCGCGCTGGAGACCGCGTTCACCCGGACCGGTGAGGTCGTCGTGCACGCGGTGCACGGGTTGGGCGGGGTCGGCAAGTCCGCGCTCGCCGCGCACTGGGCGGCGGCCCGGGACGAGCCGGTGCGGTGGTGGATCACGGCGGAGGACCCGGCGAAGGTCGACGCGGGACTGGCCGCGCTCGCGCGTGCCCTGCACCCCGGACTGGGCACGCTGCCCGCCGAGTTGCAGACCCAACGCGCCGTCACGTGGCTCGCCGGCCACGACGACTGGCTGCTCGTCCTGGACAACGTCGAGGACGCCACCCACATCGACCCACTGCTCGACCGGATCGCCGGACGGGGCCGGATCCTGATCACCACCCGCCGCGCGACCGGCTGGCACCATCACGCCACCACCATCCGCCTGGACGTCCTCGAACCAGCCGAAGCCGTGGACCTGTTCACCCGCATCCTCACCCACCAGGGCCCACGCGAGACCGACGGCGCCGACGCGGTCTGCGCGGAACTCGGACACCTGGCCCTGGCGGTGGAACAGGCCGCCGCGTACTGCGCGGAAACCGGGGCGGGCGATCCCCTTGTACGAACGCACTCTCGCCGACGCCGAGCGGGTCCTCAGCCCCGGTCATCCGTTGATTGCAGCGGTGCGCGTGGGCCTGGAACGGGCGCTGTCCACGTAGCAGGCAATGGCGGCCACCCGCAGGGTGGTTACGGCGGCCCAGGCTTGAACAGCCCAGCCGCCGGCGACGTCCCGAGCGGTGTGAGGCTGTGATGACGGCGCGTCCTACGGCTCGACGTCCGTCCGGTCCGAATCGGGCGGGTTTCGGAGGGATGGGTTCAGAGTCGGTAGCAGCCGTATGCGCGTGGGGCGGGGGCGCCGGGTGGGGTGGGGAAAGGGCGGGATCTGGCGGGTGGGGCGCCGTCGCTTGGGAACCAGATGCCGTCGTCCGGTACGAGGAGGGTGAGTGAGGCCGTCCAGGTGGGTTGGGCCGGGTCGAAGGGTTGCACGCGGGCTTCGCCGGTGTTCGGGTCGATGTGTTCGATCGTTCCGGGCGGGTGGGTTCGGCGCAGGCTGTCGCTCGTGTGTTTCGCCTTGTCGCCGACTCCGATGCGGCCGGGCCTGGGCGGTGGCGGGATTCGGCGTGCGTCGTCCGAGGGCATGACCCAAATGACCCGGCCGCCGCGCGGTTGCACGGTGAGCTTTTGGCCGCCGTCCGGGAGGGGTTGCGCCATGAGGATCTGGCCGGGCCGGCGCACCTCGCGGATGGCGTCGTTGGTCGGTTCGACCCAGTCACCCTCGCGATACATCACGGCCCACCCCCGCAATTTCGGCGGATTCGTCTTCCAACACCCGCAGGTGGCCGCAGTGCGTCCGGAACTCGGTGCCGCCGGCGAGGCGCACGAACGCCTGGAGGTTGATCACGGCGGCGAACGTCCCGATCCGGCCGGAGAGTTCGCATCGGACGGCGCGCTTGCCGTTGGCCTTCCAGAAGCGGGCCACGTGGTCCGTGGTCCAGTCGTGCGGGTCCTCGGGATAGTTATCTACGGTGGGCATACCTGTCCTCTCGGTTGCCGCCAGTACTGATTCGGCCACTCTGTGAACAAGCATCGATCCGACGCCTAGGCTGCAATAGCCATTGGGGTTTACGTGACCTGCCATAAAGGGGGGATCCATGAGCGATGAGGCCCAGGACGAGGCGCCAGTCGTAGAGGTGTTCGGACGCATGGTCGCAACGCTTCGCGAAGCCGCCGGATACCGGCAAGCCGAACTCGCGCGCGCCACCTATGGTTTGAGTCCCGCCCGGTTGAACCAGATCGAGCGAGGAACCGGGCACCCCCCGACTCTGGCGAACGCAATAGCTTTGGATGCCACCCTCAATAGCGATGATCTCCTGACGAAGCTGTGGAAGCACGTCACCAGTCGGATCTTTCCGGCGTGGTCCCAGCCCTTCATGGATTTCGAGAGCAGAGCCGTCGAGATCCGCAAGTATCTCGTCCAGTTCGTGCCTGGCCTTCTCCAGACGGAGGACTACGCCCGGGCAGTGCTGCGCTTGGGCCGGGCGCTGCGGGATGAGGCTCAGCTCGAAGAACGGGTTCTCGGTCGATTGGGTCGGCAGGAAAGGCTCACCGGTCCGGACGCGCCACATCTCTGGGTGGTTCTTGACGAAGCTGTCATTCGGAGACCAGTCGGCGGGCCAGACAGCATGCGTCAGCAGCTTGCGCGACTACTCGCAACCGAGCACCACGACCGAATCAACGTACAGATTCTCCCCTTCGGTGAGGGTGAACACCCGGGCATGGGGGGCTCGTTGACGCTCCTCACGATGCCGGACAAGCGCAAGGTCGCCTACACCGAAGGCGCGGATGTCGGACGTATGATCGAGGATCCAACCGAGGTCGGACAGTGCACCATCACTTACGATCTGCAACGGGCGCGAGCCCTACCGGTCGGAATGTCCATGAACATGATCCGAGAAGCCATGGAGGGCCTGGACCGTGCGCGCTTCCCGAGTTCAGCTCGAACCCTACGCCTGGCGAAAGTCCAGTCACAGCAATTCAGAGGGAGGAGACTGCGTGGAAGTCGGCACCGCCACCTCCCTCGTCCCCGTTCGTGACAGCAAGGACCCGGAGATAGGCCGGCTCATATTCGGCGCCGCCTCGTGGGCGGCGCTGACGGCTTCGCTGCGGGCCTGACATCCCGTCAGCCCGGTGTCGTGTGGCCGGCGCGTGTGAAGCGGGCGCCCCACTCCCGGATGTGTGCGGCGAACTCCGGTGGGCCCAGGATCTCGAACTCGGCGCCCACGTTGCCCAGTGCCTGGGTCGGCCAATCCAGGGACGTCGAGGTCATGGTGAGCAGGCAACTGTCCCCGTCGAGCGGTTCGATCGTGCCCCAGCGGCCGACCAGTTGCCGCACGTGCGAGGACGGCGCGTGCACACGGACCTCGACTGTATACGGAGCCGGCGCCCCGCTCGCCGCCCGAACGAAGGCCACGGCGTCGTCGGCCGGTAGCGGGCGCGGTCGAAAGCGCGCGCCGGTCGCCGTCGGGTCGGTCAACCGGTCGAGGCGGAAACTGCGCCAGTCGTGCCGAGCGAGGTCGTAGGCGACCAGGTACCAGCGTCCGCCGAGCGCGACGACGCGGTGCGGCTCGACCTCGCGCTCCGTAGGCGCGGACCCCCTGGCCGTGTAGCCGAACCGCAGCCGCTCCTCGTCCCGGCACGCCTGCACGATCACGGTGAGCACCCCCGCCGCCACGACCGGCCCGGACACGGCGGCGGAGAGCGTCATCGCGCGCAGGGCGTCCACCCTGGCCCGCAGCCGGGGCGGCAGGACCCGTACCACCTTGGTGAGCGCCCGCAGCGACGCCTCTTCCAACCCCGCGATCCCGCTCTGCGCCGCGTCGCCGATGCCCACCGCGAGGGCCACCGCCTCCTCGTCGTCCAGCAGCAGCGGCGGCAGTACCGCGCCGGGCGCGAGCTGGTAGCCGCCGTCGGTACCCCGGGCGGCGTTGACCGGGTAGCCGAGTTCGCGCAACCGCTCGATGTCGCGGCGCAGCGTGCGTTCGGAGACCCCGAGCCGGTCGGACAGTTCCGGGCCGGACCAGTGCCGATGGGTCTGCAGCAACGAGAGCAGTCTGAGGGTCCGTGAGCTGGTGTTCGCCATGCCGACAATCCTGCCCGGACTTCCGGTCGGAAAGTGACCGGAAGCCTCCCTAGAGTCGATCTCGAAGGTCACACCCGAGGCAAGGAACAAGACACGTGATCACTCGTGAAGTCCGACTGACCGCCCGAATCACCGGTACGCCCACGCTCGACCATTTCGCCGTCGCCGAGACCGAGGTGGACGGCGAGGTGCTGGTACGTACCGACCGGATCGGGCTCGCCGCGACCTACCTGGAGCTGATGCGGGCCGACTGCACCATCCCGGTGCCGGCCTGGCAGCCGGGGCAGCGGGTGGGGGTGGCCGTCGTCGGTACCGTGGTCCGATCCGACAGCCCCGACCTCGAAGTCGGCGACCTGGTGCAGTCGATGGCCGGCTGGAGCGAGTATTCGGCCGGACCGGCCGACTCGTACCTCAGGCTCGACCGCGAAGCGTTCGCCGACCCCGGCCACCACCTGGGTCAGGGCCCGACCGCCTACTACGGGATGGCCGACGTGGCGGGCGTGGGCGAAGGCGACGTGGTCTTCGTCTCCGGCGCGGCGGGCGGGGTCGGCTCGCTGGCCGGGCAGATCGCCAAGTGCCGCGGCGCGGCACGGGTGATCGGCAGTGCGGGCAGCGCGGCGAAGGTCGACTGGTTGGTGAACGAGTTGGGCTACGACGCCGCCTTCGACTACCACGACGGCCCGACGGCCGAACGGCTCGCGGAACTCGCGCCCGACGGCATCTCGGTCTTCTTCGACGTCGTGGGCGGCGAGCAGTATCGGGGCGCGCTCCAGGCGGCCCGCCCGGGCGCACGCTTCGCCCTCTGCGGGTCGCTGTCCAGCCAACTGGGCGACGCGGCGGACCGTTTCCCGCAGCCCGACCGCGCGGCGGCCGAGGCCGCGGGCGTCGAACTGCTGCCGTTCTCCTGCCACCACACACCGGATCAGATCGCGGCTTGGCGCAAGCACTTCGGCGGTTGGCTGAGCGAGAGCCGGTTCGTCTACCCACAGACGGTCGTCGAGGCCGGAATCGCCGACGTACCGCAGGCGTTCCTCTCCCTGCTGCGGGGCGCCTACCGCGGCAACGTCTCGGTACGGCTGCCGTAGGCACCCGTCCCTGCGCCCCCTCCCCGCACTGAACCGACCACAGCAGCCCCACGCCGGGAAGTCCGGTGCTCGGCGGGTCGGTTGTCCCCTCGGCGCCGGGTGCCGGATCGGTCCGCAGGTCCAAAGGCGCGGATCGGTCGCGACCGGGGCCGTCGTGCGCGTATCCTCCGGCTCCTGCCAACTTCGTGATCTTGGAGGCCCTTCGTGCCCACCCTGCCGTGGACCGTGCCCAACGCGCCCGGGGACACCACGTCCGCCCTGGTCATGGCGTCGCGTTTCGAGGTGCGCAGCCTCAAGGACGTACCGCGCTTCTTCACCAAGTCGCTCGCCGCCTGGCGCCAGGTCAAAAGAGCCCCCGGCTGCCTGGGCGCCTCCCTCATCGCCCGTCCCTTCAAGCGCACCTTCCTGACGCTCTCCGCGTGGGACGACCGCCAGTCGCTCATGACCTTCAACGGCACCGATCCGCACCGCGGCATCGTGACCGCGATGCGCCCGACGATGAAGACGTCGACCTTCGTCTTCTGGAACGTCGAGGTCGGCGACCTCCCCATCAACTGGGCCGACGCCGAACGCCGCATCGCGGAAAAGGCCGCGACCCAACCGGACGCCGGCTAGTACTCGGCGGCGGCTCCCGGGGGCCGGAACGGCCCGACGGCGGTTGCCGCGGGGTATACGCGATCGACCGACACCCTGGGCCCGGGGTGTCGGTGCGACCAAGCGAAAGTGCCGTATTCGGCTGAACGGAACACCGGTTCAACGAAGTGACCGGGGCGTACTCCTGGTATGACTACCTATTCACGACTCGCAGTCGGCGACAGTGCCGCCGTCGGGGCCGACGTCGCACTGGTCGATCCCGGTGCCACCGAAGAGGGCGTCGACGCCCGCTCCACCCTTGAGGATGTCGTTCCCGGCGTCGCCTTCCAGCGTGTCGTTCCCGTCGCCGCCGATCAGCAGGTCGTCGCCGGCGGCGCCGCGCAGCTGGTTGTCGGCGGCGTTGCCGGTGATGGCGTCGTTGTACTGACTGCCGCGCACGTTCTCGACGTCGGAGTGCACGTTGATGTTCGTGTAGCCGTTCTGGCCGTCGTCGGCGACGTCGTCCAGGGTCACCGTCACCGGGCCGGTGGCCAGGGTGAAGGCGATCTCGTCCCGACCGGCGCCGCCGAAGACCTCGCGCGGCGCGGTCGAGGTGGGGTCGTACACGACGATCGCGTCGTCACCGTCGCCACCTCGGGTGACGGTGCCCACCCTTGCGTAGAGGACGTCGTCCCCCGCGCCGCCGTCGAGCTCGCAGCGCGACGCGTCCACGACGTCGTCGTCCGCGCCGCCGTTCACACGGCAGTTCACGCCTGCCCTACCCGTCAGCTGAACGATGTCGTCTCCGGCACCGAGGTCGACGACGACCGAGGTGAAGTTGGCGCTCTGGCAGACGGCCGCTCCGGAGGCGTTCTTCGTGCAACCGTTCCCGACCGTCACGCCACCGCCGGGGGTGGAGTCCGACACGGTCCAGCCGGACGCGGATCCGGTGACCGTGACGAGGTTGTCCACCGCGCCGGCCGAGGTCGCGTGCAGCACACCGTCGTTGTCGACGTACACCGCGGTGCGCGCGACCGCGGCAGCCGATCCGGATGTGCCGGCTCCGGCGATCCCCGTTCCGGCGATCCCGACCGTCACGAGCAGCGCGGTCGATAACCGCGCTAACCGACGTCCATGAGACATCGAAGTTCCTCTCCTTCTCTCACTCTTCGCGCGTATACCCTTCCGGGGGACGCTCGAGATGACACGAACACCGCCACGTCGCGCGGCCATTGGCGGCCCGCGTACGAAACGGGCCCAGGGGAGCATCCCTCGTGGACCCGCGACGGCGTGGGCGTCTACCCACGCGTCACAGAATCCCCTTCCGGAACATCCGCCACAGCGAGGATTTCAGACAAAAAATTCGAATAGTGACGATCTTGGTGTCGGCGGCGCGCGCGGTCAGTAGACGCCCCCAGGGCCGCTTCGAACGCCATTTCGAGTGCTGTTCCGCCGGTTTTCGGTCAACCCATCCCGTCTCCGACCCGGCGGATACATCCCGAGGTCATCCGAACAATCCGAACAGGACACCCGAGACCGTGCACCGGAGTGGCCCGATCTCGGCGGCTCAGTGACCAACTCCCTTTGGAGAAAGGTGAGTTCGAAGATCCGATGGCGGCTTTCGGTGACCCGCACGAGCCGGCCCGGTGCCGCGTTACCGGGGTCCTCGGTCGGGCAACGGGGTGTGTGGGCGCAGGCGTTCGCCCTGGGGGCCGAACATGATCAGGTATTCCACCGGACCGCCGGGGCCGGCGTTCGCGACTCCGTGGGCGGTGCGGGTGTCGAACTCGGCCGTCTCGCCGGCGGTCAGGACGAGGTCCTGGTCGCCGAGGGCCAACCACAGGCGCCCGTACAGGACGCACAGCCATTCGTAGCCGTCGTGGGAGATCTGCCGGGGCCGCGCGGGCGGCGCGTCGATCGCCGGCAGGACGTGTTTGTGGGCGTGCAGGCCGCCGACGTAGCGGGTCAGCGGCAATACCGCCTTGTCGTCGCCGGCGCGCTGCGGTGTCGCAGGGCGTGGTCCGGCCGGGCCGGCGGGTGCGGTGCCGGCCAGCTCGTCGAGGGAGACGTCGTACGCCTTCGCGAGGCGCAGCAGCACCTCCAGGGTCGGTCTGCGCCGGCCGTTCTCCATCCGGGACAGCGTGCTCGGCGCGATGCCGGTCGCGCGGCCGACAGCGGTGAGCGTGGCGCCGCGCCGCTCGCGCGCGATCCGCAGGCGCGGGCCCATGGCCGCCAGAGCGTCGGCCATCCCGTCGTCCATCCCCGGCCCCGGACCCGGCCCCAGTCCCTGCCCGGGCTCCGGCCCCGGCCCCGGCCCCGGTCCCCTCCCCGACTCCGACTCCGACTCCACCATCCCGCTCCCTCCGCCCATGTCGCCTCCACCCCCCGTCCTGCAAGTTTGCCAGGATGTCAATGCCGCTCGCCCCGCGCACCCACCGCACCGCATGATCGGTGGGTGACCGCGGCCGGCCGTGAACCGAGGAGCCGCCCGTGAACCGAGGAGAAGCGATGCACCACCCCGCGCCGTCCGCCGACCGACGCCACCGCACCATCGAGGCCCCCGCCGGGCGTCTGCACCTGGTCGAGCAGGGCACCGGACCGCTGGTCCTGCTCGTCCACGGCTTCCCCGAGTCCTGGTACTCCTGGCGCCGGCAACTCCCGGCCCTCGCCGCGGCGGGCTACCGGGCCGTGGCGCTCGACGTACGCGGCTACGGCCGCTCCTCCAAGCCCGCCGCCCCCGACGCCTACCGCATGCTCGACCTGGTCGCGGACAACGTCGCCCTGGTACGCGCCCTGGGCGAGGAGCAGGCGGTGATCGTCGGGCACGACTGGGGCGCCAACATCGCGGCGACCTCCGCCCTCCTCCACCCCGAGGTCTTCCGCGCCGTCGCGCTCCTGAGCGTGCCCTACGCCCCGCCCGGCGGCCCCCGCCCCACCGACGTCTTCGCGCACATGGGCGGCGACGAGGAGTTCTACGTCTCGTACTTCCAGGAGCCCGGCCGGGCCGAGGCGGAGATCGAGCCCGACGTCCGGGGTTGGCTCGCGGGCTTCTACGCGGCCCTGTCCGCCGACACCATGCCGGCCCAGGGCGCGCCCGACCCGCACTTCGTGGCCCGCGCCGGCGGCCGGCTGCGCGACCGCTTCCCCGTCGGCCGCCTGCCCGCGTGGCTGACCGAGGACGAACTCGACGTGTATGCCAGCGAGTTCGAGCGCACCGGCCTGACCGGTGCCCTCAACCGCTATCGCAACATGGACCGCGACTGGGCCGACCTCGCCCACCATGCCGGCGCCCCGATCAAGCAGCCGTCCCTGTTCATCGGCGGCGCCCTGGACGCCTCCACGACCTGGATGGCCGACGCCATCGCCGCCTACCCCACCACCCTCCCCGGCCTGACCTCCTCCCATGTCCTGGACGACTGCGGCCACTGGATCCAGCAGGAGCGCCCCGACGAGGTCAACCGCCTCCTGACCACCTGGCTCGCCGGCCTCCGGGGCTGAATCACCCGCCGCGACCGAATCACCGCCGCGCCGGCCGGACTTCGCCCGAGGGCGCCCCCGACCGGCGCAGCGGCCGGCGCAGCGGCCGGTCAGGACAGGCCGGAGCCCAGCGCGAGGAAGGCACAGATCAGTACGAACAGGATGGCCAGCAACGGCGCGGCGAAGCGCAGGTATTGGTTGTAGCCGACCTTGGCCAGCGACACCCCACCCATGATCACCGCCGTCGTCGGCACCCACAGATTCATCCACCCCGACGCCGCCTGCCATGCCGTGACCACCAACGCCCGTGGCACATCGGCGAAATCGGCCAGCGGCGCCAGGATCGGCATCGCCAGCGTCGCGTGCCCCGAGGTGGACGGGATCAGGAACGCCAGGGGCAGGTTGACCGCGAAGATCAGCAG
This sequence comes from Embleya sp. NPDC059237, assembly GCF_042754105.1. NCBI lineage: Bacteria > Bacillati > Actinomycetota > Actinomycetes > Kitasatosporales > Streptomycetaceae > Embleya > Embleya sp. NPDC059237. The sequence continues at coordinate 188,025 of NZ_JBHZAE010000023.1, forward strand.
GCCGAACACCGCCGATGTGGAATCGGAGACCGTGCTCTCCATCGAGTGCAGCACGGTGTCGGTGACCAGAGCGTTGTTCATGATCACGGTGACCCCGCGGGCCAACATGATGATCAGCGCCGGCGAGATGAAGTCCGCCGCGCCCTGGATGATCGTCTCGGACAACTTCTTCTCGCCCATCCGGGCCAACAACCCGACGATGACCGCCGCCACGATGAACAGCGCCGCCAACTGGGCGAAGGACCAGTCGAGTTCCCACCCGTAGGGGGTGGCTTCGGCATCGCCCGTGAGGACCTGCGCCCACGGGATGATCGAGAAGATCATGAACACGAACGTGATCGTCACCGCGACCAGCACGATCTGGTGCGTCCGGGTCAACGGCGCCGGATCCGCGCCGGTCGCCGCCGCCTGCGCCTGTTCGCGGTCCCCCGGCAGGAAGCCCACGAACGAGCGGGACGGATCGGCCTTGACCCGGCGCGCGTAGCGCACCACGTACAGGATCGTCACCGCCGTCAACACGATCAGCATGATCAACCGGAGCACGATGCCGTCGCCCAGCGAGATCCCCGCCGCCGACGAGGCCACGCCGGTCGCGAAGGGGTTCACCGTGGAACACAGCACGCCCACGCCCGCGCCCAGGATGATCGTGCCGGTGGCCACCATCCGGTCGTAGCCGAGCGCCAGCATCAGCGGCACGATCAGGCCGTAGAAGCCGAGCGTCTCCTCGGCGAAACCCTCCACCGAGCCGAGGATGGAGAACACCGTCATGATCGCCACGATCAACACCGCGCCGCGTGTGCGCAGTCGATGCGCCAGCCGGGCGATGCCCCGATCCAGCGCGCCGGTGGCGAACACCACCGTGATGAACGCCCCGATCGCCAGCACGAACAGGAACACCGCCGCGCTGCCGTACAGATCACCGGAGTTGTCGGGCGCGACCTGTCCGCTCTGCCCGTCCTTGATCCCGTACAGGCCGTTGACCGGCGACAGGAACAGGTCGTTGAGCCGCTGGATGAAGTCCTCGGGCGACTTGGTGTGGTGGTAGCTGCCCGCGATCGGCTTACCGTCCTCGCCGCGCCGGTACTCGCCCGTCGGAATCGCGAACGCCAGCGCCCAGACCGCGATCGTCACGATCGCCAATACCGTCAGCGCGCTGGGAAAGCGGAACCCGCGCTTCGGCGAGGGTGTTTCGTCCTCGGCCTCGGTCGGCGGGGCTTGGTCGGTGCTCACGCGGTGCTCCTCGCGGCTGCTGGTGGTTCGATGTGGCTGCCGGTGGTTCGTGGGGCGTCGGGGTCGAGGCGGTGGCGACGCGGGCGCCGGGGCGGGTCCCGCGTGTCCCGCCTCAGTCGCGCCGGAACCGCTCGGCGTATGCCGTGAAGAAGGCCGCCTCCGCGATCACCGCGTCGCGCAGTTCGCTCACCAGGACCCGCTCGTTGGGCCCGTGCAGGTTGCACATGCTGTCCTGCGCCCCGAACAGCAGGATCTCCGCGCCGGGTTGAGCCGCCGCCAGGCTGTTGACCAACGGGATGGAGCCGCCCGCCGCCGCGTGTACGGGCTCCTCGCCCCACGCCGTGCGCAGCGCCTCGTGCGCGGCGGCGTAGGCCACGCCGTCGGTGGCCGCCGCGAACCCCGACCCGGGCGCGCCGGCCTGAGTCACCGTCAGCGGTACGCCGAAGGGCCTCAGGCCTTCCAGGAATTCGATCAGCAGGCGCTGTGCCTCGGCCGGGTCCTGGGCCGGGTGGCAGCGCATGTTGAGCTTGGCCCGCGCGGAGGGGACCACGGCGGAGGCCGCGCGTTCGACGGAGGGCGCGTCCAGGCCGGTCACCGTGATGGCCGGGCCGGACCACAGGCGCGAGCCGAGATTGCCGGTGCCGATCAGCGGCATGCCGGCACGGATCCCGGCGAGCCGACGGAACTCCTCCTCGCTCCAACCGCCGCCCGCCCACTGCTCGCGGCGCAGGCCGGGCACGGCGACGTCGCCCTTGGCGTCGTGCAGGGCGGCCAGCGCGTGCAGCAGTACCAGGAGCGCGTCCGGTGCGGCGCCGCCGAAGTTGCCGCTGTGCTTGGCCTCTTCGAGCGTGTGCACCTCGACGATCACCTCGACCACGCCGCGCAGCGCCACGGTCAGCGTGCCGGTGCCGGGGCGGATGTTGCCCATGTCGGCGATCACCATCGCGTCGCAGGCGAACTCGTCCGGGTGCGCCTGGGGGTAGTCGTCGAAGTCGCTCCCGTACTCCTCCTGGCCCTCGAACACGATCCGGATCCCCACCGGCGGCCGGCCGTCGAACGCCCGCAGCGCGCCGACGTGCACGATCAGGTTCGACTTGTCGTCCGCCACCCCGCGCCCGTGGATCGCCCCGTCGACATCGGTCGGCTCGAACGGCTTGGTCGTCCACAACGCCTCGTCGCCGGCGGGCTGTACGTCGTAGTGCCCGTAGAGCAGCACGGTCGGCGCGTCCGGATGCGGCGGCAGGATGTGGCCGGTGATCACCGGGGAGGTGTCCGGCAGCCGCAGCGCCGCGATGTCCTGCACGCCGGCGTCCCGCAGCAGGTCGACCACCAGGTCGTGGGCCTGGGTCAACGGCTCCGGCGGGTAGCCTGGGAAGGCGATCGACGGGATCCGGGTGAGCCGCCGCAGTTCGGCGCAGAGGTCGTCGAGCATCCCGTCGACCCGGGTGGTCAACTCGTCCATCGTGGTACTCCTTGGCCGCCCCGCACGCGGCGCGCCGATCGCGTCGCCCGGCCCATACTCATGCAAACCGGGCACACGGCCAGGGTTCGGCGCGCCTGCGGGGGCGCCCTCACCCGGGTGGGCGCACGGATGCGGCGGCCGATCGAGTGAGGGTGGGGCGGGGGCACGCACGGAATCGGCCCCCTGCCTCGGACGGGAACGAGGCAGGGGGCCGACGGCACCGCGTCACGGGGAACGCGGTGGGGGTGGGCGGTCGGGTCAGTCCCGTTGCGGACTGATCCGACCACCCAGGTACAGGAATCGCCCGCCGGTGCCGAAGGAGGCGAAGGTGAGCGGATGCCAGGTCGGCGACCCGGGCAGGCGTACCGCGAACACGTCCTCGGCGACCGGCACCATCCGCATCTCGGTGACCGCGTCGGGCAGGGTGTCCGCCAGCGGCCCGGTCAGCTCGCGGCGGAGCACCAGACCGTCGGGCGTCACCGTCACCTCGTCGCGCTGTGCGGCGCGTTCGTAGACCCCGACGTAGCGGTCCACGTCCACGGCCGGCGGCTCGGCGGGCGGCGCGAACGGCTCGTTCGGCGCGATGCCCGCCACCTCGGCGAGGATCTCCGCGAACAGCTCCTCGGAAAGCACCTCCCCCTGCCCGCCGTTGGTCAACAGCGCCACCGCCAGGCCGTGTTCGGGCAGTACCTGGAGGAAGGCGAGCTGGCCGACGGTGCCGCCGTTGTGGCCGCACAGCTCCTGTCCGTCCACCGACCACAGGCGCCAACCCAGACCCCAGGCGGTGCCGGTCAACGCGGTGTCGGGTACGTCGACCTGCCGCTCGCGCATCGCGGTCGTGTGCTGCGCGGCGAGCAGTCGGCGGCCGTCGGCGGCGAGGCCGTCGGTCAGGTGCAGCCGGGCGAAGGCGAGCAGTTCGGCCGCGGTGGAGGAGATCAGGCCGGCCGGTCCGAGGCAGCGGGGCAGCCCCGAAACCGGTGCCACGGTCGGCGCGCCGCCGCCTTCGGAGACGTGCCCGATCGCGGCGCTGAGCAGTAGCGCCTCCTCGGGCAGCGTGACGGTGCGGGTCAGCCCGAGCGGGGTGCTCAGCCGCTCGCGCAACACCTCGTCCCAGGTCTTGCCGGTCAGGTGCTCGATCACCCGGCCGGCCAGCACGAAGCCCGCGTTGCAGTACGACCAGCCGGCGCCCGGCGGGAAGACCTGCGCGACGTCGACGAGGGTGTCCACGTAGCGGGCCACGCAGTCGTCGCCGCGCCCGGTGTCGGGGAAGTGGTCGCCGTCGATGCCGGAGGAGTGCGTGAGCAGGTGGCGCATGGTAATGCGCTTGGGCAACTCCGGGTCGGAAAGCCGCAGTTCCGGCATCAGCTCGGCCAACGGCTGGTCCAGGTCCAGCAGTCCGTCCTCGACCAGCTGCATGACCAGCGTGGTGGTCCACACCTTGCTGATCGAGCCGATCTGGAAGACCGATTCGGTGGTGACCGGGACGCCGGTGTTCAGGTTGAGGACGCCGTGGGCCGCCTCGATCAGGTCGTCGGGGCCGTGGTCGCCGAGGCGCAGGACGGCGAGCGTGGCGCCGGGGACCTGGTGGCGCGAGGCCAGCGTGGACAGGCGGCGCTGCCAGTGCGCGGCGTCCAGGCGGGCCGGGCGGGTGCGGCCGGCGGGGCCGGCGTACTGCTCGACCCAGTCGATGATCCGCCGGTTCCAGTCGAGGCGGTGCGAGGGGCGGCCCTGCAGGATGAACAGGTGCGAACCCTCGGGGTAGAGCACCATCCGGGTCGGCACGCCCTGCTCGCGCAGCGCGCTGAACCACTGCTGGGCCTGGCCGACGGGGCACCGCATGTCGGCGCCGCCGTGCACGATCAGGGTCGGGGTGCGTACGTCGCCGACCCGGGTCAGCGGGTTCATCGCGGCGTAGCGCTCGGGCTCCTCGCGGTAGCTGATGTCGCCGAATTCGGCCCGGGCGAGGAAGGTGCCGGCGTCGGAGGTGCCGGAGATGCTGACCAGGTCGCTGACCACGCCGCCGGCGACCGCTGCGGCGAAGCGCCGGTCGCGGCTGGTCAGGTAGCAGGTCATGTAGCCGCCGTAGCTGTAGCCGGCGACGGCGAGCCGGTCGGGGTCGGCGATGCCCTCGGCGACGAGGGTGTCCAGCGGCTCCAGGAAGTCGGCGGCGTCGGCGAGGCCCCATTCCCCGACGGCGGCGGTGAAGAAGTCCTCGCCGTAGCCGTCGCTGGCCCGGGGGTTGGGCAGCAGGATGGTCCAGCCGCGCTCGACCAACACCTGGTGGTAGAGGTGGATCGAGTCGGCGGTGCCGCCCCACGCGTTGTGCGGGCCGCCGTGGATGTCCATGAGCAGCGGGCCGGGGCCGGTCGCCTGCGGGTCGCGGATCACCCGGGCGTGTACGACGGTGCCGTCGGAGATGGTGAACCGGCGGTCGACGGCGGTGAACAGTTCCACGTCCGGCAGCGCGTCGGCGACGTGCGTGGTGAGTATGCGCTCGGTGCCGTCGGCGGGGTCGACCAGGACGATCTCGCCGTACGAGGTGGGGGTGGCCAGCACGATGGCGACCGGCCCGGGGGTCTGCGGGATCGAGAGGCCGGAGACGCTGCGGTTGTCGCCGCCGACCAGCACGCGCGTGGTGTCGGTGACGGGGTCGAGGACCAGCAACTGGGTGTCGCCGGCCTCCCGGGCGCAGAACAGCAGTTCGCGGCCGTCGGCGGTGAATCGGGGCAGCGCGCCGGGGTACCCGCCGCCGCCGGACATGATGTTGCGGTCCAGCGAGGCGGCGAGTTGGGCGACGGGGCCGCCGGCGAGGGGAATGCGGAGCAGGCGCGCGTGTCCCGTGCCGTTGTGGGTGGCGCCGACGACGAGCAGCGCCTCGCCGTCGGGGGTCCAGTCGACCGGGCCGATCATGGCGTCGGCGGGGCCGACCCGCTCGGCGGGTACGCCGGGGGTGGACGGGTCGAGAACGTACGCCGCCGACAGGTTGTTGATGTCCGCGTCGGTGCCGCGGCCGGCGGAGAAGGCCAGTCGGCGGCCGTCGGGCGACCAGGCCGGCTCGCTCGCGTGCCACTCCCCCTCGGTGAGCTGGGTGACCTCGCCGGTGTCCGGGTCGAGCACGTGGAGGTGGCTGCGCATGGTGCCGAGCAGGCCGGCGCCGTCGGCCTGGTAGTCCAGGGCATCGACGACCAGCGGCGCGTGGCCCCGGGCGGCGCGGGCGGCGTCGTCCTCGCCGGGGACGGCGTGGGTGTCGACGGCACCGGTGAACGCGATGCGGGAGCCGTCCGGGCTCCAGACCGGGCGGCCGGCGCCCAGCGGGAGGCGGGTCAGCTGCCGGGGGTCGCCGCCGGTCACGGGCAGGATCCAGATCTGCGGCGGGCCGCCGGCGGCGCGCAGGAACGCGATCCGTGTACCGTCGGGCGACCAGGCCGCGCTGCCGTCGCCGGGACCCTCGGTAAGCCTGGTCGCCGGGGCGTCGGCGGCGGTGGCCACCCACCACAGGCTGCGCACCGGACGGTCCGCCTCGGCGTCGACCCCGACCAGCGTGTAGACGACACGAGTCCCGTCGGGGGAGATCGACGGCTGCTCCGGCAGCACAATCGCGGTCAGGTCGTCCAGACGCAGACGTCGTGTCATGGCTTCCTCCATCCTGGGTCGGCCTCGGCCCGGTCCCGCCGACCCCGGCGGCGGCGAATGCCACGACGCTAGAACGCCGAACGCCCGGGAACTTCGTGGCAACGAACCAAGGTGAAGCCCCCTTTCGGTGCGACCCCACCAGGCGGGGTGGAACGGGAGGGGGTAGGCGGGAGAGGCGGGGCCGGGGCGGGGGCCGAGGGCCGGGGGCGGGGGTCGGGAGCCTGGGCCCGGGCCCGGGGCCGGAACCGGGAGGCGGGGGCCGGGACCGGAGGCCTGGGCCCGGGGTCGGGGGCTTGGGGCCGGGACCGGGACCGGGCGCCGAGGGCCGGGGGCGGGGGCCAGGGTCCGGGGGCGGGGGCCAGGGTCCGGGGTCGGGAGCCCGGGGCCGGAACCGGGAGGCGGGGCCAGGACCGGGCGCCAGGGTCCGGGACCGGGAGGCGGGGGCCGGGGGCCAGGGTCGGGGGCCTGGGACCGGGAGGCGGGGCCGGGGTCGGGGTCGGGGGCCAGGGTCGGGGACCAGGGGTCCGGGGCCTGGGGTTGGGGTGGCGGTCGCGGGTGGGGAGAAGGGGCCGGCGAACGACAGGGCTGGGCGGCGGGCAGCGGGCAGCGGGCAGCAGAGGGGCTGCGGCACGCGGAAGGCGACAGGGCAAGGGGCGGGCGTCGGACGGCAAGCGGCGAACGGCAAGCGGCAAGCGGCAAGCGGCGGACGGCAAGCAACGGCAGCTGGCAACGGGCAGCAGCGGACAACGAGCGGCAGACAGCAGACAACGAGCTGCGGGCTGCGGAGTGCGGACGGCGGCAGCGGCAGCGGGCAGCGGCAACGGCAGCGGCAGCGGCAGCGGCAGCGGCAGCGGGCAGCGGCAGCGGGCAGCGGCAGCGGCAACGGCAGCGGCAGCGGCAACGGGCAGCGGCAGCGGGCAGCAACGGACAACGAGCGGCAGACGGCAGACAACGAGCTGCGGGCTGCGGAGTGCGGACGGCGGCAGCGGCAGCGGCAGCGGGCAGCAGCAACGGGCAACGGCAGCGGGCAACGAGCTGGGGCGGCAGGCGGCAGGCGGCAGGCGGCAGGCAACGAGCGACGGACAGCAGGCGGATTGCCTGAGGTGTGCGGTGTCTATGCGCAGCGGATGGCGAGCGGTGAAACGGCGGGCACGGGTTGGGGGCGGGGTGGGGGATGGGGCGGGGTGGGGATACGGGACAACGACTTCGGCGCCACCGCTCGACCCGCGAGCCGGCGCGGCGTCACCCGCCTGCCGCCTACTGCTCGGGCCTACGGCCGTCGCCTGTAAGTCGCCGACCACCAACCGCGACTACTTCCTACCGGTCGCCGCCAACCCGCAACCCCCAACCGCCGCCTATCGACTGCCACTGCGGGATGGCGCCCCGCCGCCTTCCGACTGCTGTCCACCAACAGCCGACTGCCCACGCCTACCGGCCACCGGCCACCACGCGCCGCTCGTCACGCCACCGCCTGCCGACCACTGCTCGCCAACGGACAACCGCACGCGTCCACCGTCTGCCGGCCGCCGCTGCTCGGCAATGGGCAACCGACGGACAACCGCCCGCGTCTATCGCTGCGGGTGGACGCTGCTTGCCAACGGCCGCTCGCGCGCGTCGACCACCCGGCGATGCCCGCAGCCGCCGGACGCTACGGCGTCGGCGTCGACTCCTCGCCCTCCAAAGGCAGTTCGTCCCTCAGGAGGCTGTAGAAGACCACGTCCCGCCACCGGCCCGCTCGGAAGAGATACGCGCGGGCCACGCCCTCCGGTGTGAAACCGACCTTTTCCAGCGCGCGTTGTTCGGCGACGTTGTCGACCTCCGTCGCCGCCTCCACCCGCGCCACCTGAGTGTGGTCGAACAGGTAGCGGACCAGCAGGAGTTGGGCTCGGGTGCCGAAGCCCTGGCCCCGCACCTCGGCGAACAGGTTTATCCCGACGTTCCAACAGTAGGAGGTGCGTGAGGTGACGATTTTGCGCCAGGCCACGAAACCCAGGACATCCGCCCCGCGAACCACCAGCAACTGCCCTCCGGCGTCACCGAGAAGGCCGCTCTCGGTCCACTCGCGCCGCCACCGCCCGGGATCCGCCCAGCCCTGCCAACCGAACGGACCGACCGCCTCGGGATCCGTCGAAAAACGTTCGAGAAGGGGGAGGTCGCCCTCGACCACCGGCCGCAGCGACACCTGTTCGTCACTCATGGTCCCGAACTCCGTTCGATCGTCGCGCTTTCGTCGACACCGCCGGGGCGCGGAGCCGACCCGCCGGGTACACGATCGGCCCGATCACCACGGCAGCCGAGAATACCGCCGCAACGGCCGCCTGCCGATGCCCGAACACAACGCCCCTGGGCGACGCGGAAATCGAACGCCTACTCGGACACTGCCGATTCGAGGGAGTCCTTCAGATACTCATTGCGCGCGACGATCAACCGCACCATGTATCGATGCAGCCCGATCCACCCGACGACGGCGCCGATCGGCCCGAACGGAGCGGCGTAGTCGACGACATCGCGCATCACCGTGCCGCCGGCCCCGTCCGAGGTGAAGCGGTGCTCGTGGCGCCAGTGCGCGAACGGCCCGCCGACCTGCTCGTCGACGAACCGACTCGGCTCCTCGTACGCCGTGATCCGCGAGGTCATCCGCCACACCACACCGAAGTGCCGCGCCCGCCAGGTGACACTCTCGCCGAGTCCGATCCGCCCGGCCGTCACCCCACCGATCGCCCGCTCCCCCGACGAAGCCATGGACGCGGTATGCGCGTCGATGTCCAGGGACGCTTCGAAAGCCCGTGCGGGCGCGACACGGATGCGCGTGGTCGTCTCGAAGTGCGGCACGGATCGAGCGTACGCGCCCGCCTGGAACGGCCGCCGGACGGGCGCCAGGCGCGCACTGGGCTTCGGCAACTCTCGCGCGAACAGCGGGATTTGCGACACCCTGACCCCGGTCCGGGGCGGACCGTGGTGCCTGCCGGATGCCCCGAAGCTTCGTGCGGCCTCGATGTACGCCCGCGCTCCCGTGAGGTCGCCCGGTGTTTCCCTCCCGGTCGCCCCATGTGGTCCGCGGTTGGGCTTGGGTGGTCGCGGACGAGCCATCCCGCCGCGCGCGGCGCGGCGCGGACCCGCCTGCACCCCGCTCTGCCGTTCGACACACCCGACGTGACGAATCCAAGGAGTAAGGCCATGGCGTTCCCCCAGTGCCCCCGGTGCGGCTTATCGAACGAAGTCGTGCCGGATCGGAGCAGGCAACCGGACCCCGGGCCCTCGACCGAGATTCCCCCGTGGTTCGGCTGGGTGCTCCTGCCCGCAGCCACACTCGCCCTGTCGGTGTTCGTCGGCTTGTACATCGGAATGCCGTTCGGGGCGGTCTCGTTCGGAGCCTGGTTCTGGATCCGTTCGGACGCGAACGGCGGCAGCGGTCGCCCACGGCCGCCCGGCAACGAGTTCCTGTGCAACCGCTGCGTGCACAGGTTCGCCACGCCCGGACACATCTAGTACTGCAACGACACTTCGTGATACGAAGTCCCGTTCTTCGTTGGTAAGTTCGCGTCGTGGGGATCGTTGACGGATGGTCAGATGCGTTTGGTGA
>NZ_JBHZAE010000024.1:0-45819 GCF_042754105.1 Embleya sp. NPDC059237
GCCCGCCCCCCGCCCCCCCCCCCGGGCGCCCGTAGGCCGCCGCGGCGGCCCCCCGTGCGCCACGCGGAGGGGGGGGGCGGCCGCGGCTGCGGCCCCCCCGAGCCGGGGCCGGCACCCGCCTTTTCCGGTGATTGCGGCGCTACTCGGCCGGCCCGGGCGCTACTCGTCCGCTTCGATCCGCCCGGCCCACGTGCGCCGCAGGTCCGCGAGCGCGGCCTGCTCGGCGGGCGGGGCGCCGACGGCGCACAGGGTCCGTGCGTGCGCGTCGGCCAGGGCCAGATGCGCGGCGGTCGTGCGCCCGTTGGCCGCGGCGTCCTCCCGGGCCTGACGCAGCGCGGACGTGCCCAGGTCCAGCGCGACGGCGACGTCGTACTCCCGCGCGGCCTCCAGGATCGTCGCCCATCTCGCGAACACCGCGGGGAAGCCCGGCGGGATCCGCCCGGCGAAGTGCACGGCCTGCGCCACGAGTTCCCGGCGCCCCCGCTCCACGGCCTCGTCCCGCGGCTGCCCGGCGAGCCGCTCCCGGACGTTCGCCAATTCGAGGAGCATCAGGTCGAGCAACCGTTCGTGCTGCTCACGCAGGAGGTACGCGGACCGCGGATAGGCCGCCGTCCCGCGTCTCCGGCCCCGCCCGAACACCGCCACACACCCCACGTTGCCCCCTGTGACCGGTCGGCGACAAGCCGAATCGGAAGGGAGGTCCGAATCGGTCCGCGGACCCCGGCGGCATGATCCGAAATATGGTCGAACCGTGCCGTATCGAACCGGAATGGTCGGATCCGAAGCGCATGACCGGCACCGCGCGGCCCGCCACTCGCCGGAATGTGCCGATGCCCGCCGCCGGCGTTGACCACGCCCCGGCGGGGTGTGAGCGTGTCGTTCGCCCGCGTGACGAACCCGCCTTCCATCCCGGGGAGTTCGGATGCATCGCAGCACGCTGACCTTCGGCTCGTGCCTGGCCCTGCTGATCGCCCTGCTGCTCGGCACCGCGCAGACCTCGAACGCGGCCGGCCCCCGACCCGCCGTCGCCGGCGCATTGTCGTCCGGGACGGGACACGGCGCGTGGAACGGGCCCGACCCGCTCGCCATCGACACCACGCGTATCGGCTCCGCGTACACGCTGCGCGACCCGATCCGGACCAACCTGGCCTGTACGAAGTACAACGGCGGCGGCACTTTCACCAAGCCGGTCGACGACTGGGGCAACGGCGATCCGACCAACCTGGAGACCGCCTGTGTCGACGCCCTGTGGGCGGCGCAGCGGCAGTTCGACATGTTCCGCGCCTGGCTGGGCCGCAACGGGCAGAACGGCCAGGGCGGCGCGTGGCCGCTGCGCGTGGGCCTGAACGACGTGGGCCTGCGCTGGAACCCGACCGCCGGCGCCATCGACATCGGGCACACCCCGAGCGGCAAGTGGGTGACCGAAATGGACCTGGTCGGGCGCGAGTACGGCCACGCCGTCGACCAGACCGCCCCCGGTTGGCCGTTCCGGGAACCGGGATTGGCCGAGGGCTTCGCCGACATCATGGGCACCCTGACCGAGGCGTACGTCAACGAGCCGCTGCCGTACGACGAGCCGGACTACGTGATCGGCGAGAAGATCGATCTGACCGGCAACGGACCGCTGCGCTACATGTACAACCCGTCGCTGGTAGGGGACCCGAACTGCTACAGCTCTGCCATCCCGAACACGGAGGAGCACGCGGCGGCCGGACCGCTCAACCACTGGTTCTATCTGCTCGCCGAGGGCAGCAACCCCGGCGGCGGCAAGCCGAAGAGCCCGACGTGCGACAACTCGACGGTCACCGGGGTCGGTATCCGGACGGCCGGCCAAATCGTGTACCAGGCCCTGCTCGGGCGTACGTCCAACACGAAGTACGCGCAGGAGCGCCGGCTCACCCTGAACGCGGCCTTGCGGTTGGACCCCACGTGCGCCCTCTTCGGCGCAACGCGGGCCGCATGGAACGCGGTCGGCGTGCGCCCCACGACCGGCGAACCGGCATGTCCCTGAGCTGGGGCGGTCGCCGGCGCTCGGGTCGGAGCGGTCGGCCTCAGCCGGCGAGGTCCCAGACGGTGACCTCCATGCGTACCGGGGTCTCGCTGGCGGGTACGGAGGTCAGCTTGAAGTACGCGGTGCGGCCCTCGTCGGTCACGGCGCAGAAGCGGGAGCCCAGAGCCAGTTCGCCGCCCAGGTAGGAGCCGCGCTTGCGCACCGCCTCGGCGCAGTCGGCCGCCGTCGGGTCGGGGCTGCCGTCGGGGAGCGGGGCCAGGGTGGGGCTGGATCCCTCGGTGACCAGGTCGGGCTTGCCGAAGAGGAAACCGAAGACGAGGTCGGCGGCCTTGCCCGACGGGGTGACCAGCGGCGGGCTGGTGTCCAGGTCCACATAGCGGGACGAGGCGGTGGCGGTGACCGTGCCGGGGCCGAACAGCACCTTGGCCGGCCGGCTGGTCGGGCCGGGGGTGCCGGCCGGCGACTGTCCGGTCTGCCCGGTCTGCCCACTCGGCGACGCCGCCGATCCGGATGTCCCGTTGCCCGGCGGCGTGTTCTGCCGCTCCGGTGCGGGGGCGGTGTTCGCGGACGGCGCCTTGGAGTCCCCGTCGGAGCCGGATCGGCTGACGGCGACGGTGACGACGATGCCGATCAACGGGATGGCGATGCCCACGACCCACCACGCCCACCTGGGCTGGGTCGGGTGCGGCGGCGGAGCGGGAGGGTAGCGCGGTGGGTATCCCGGATCCTGGTGCAAGTCGCCTCCGTGGAACGGTGTGGCCGTCGGGCGGGCGGTACTCTATCCAAGAGCCACCGCGCGCTCCAAGGATTTCCGCATGCCCCGGGACACCGACGGTATCCGGGTGCCGCCGGTGTCCCGGCGCGGATTCGGGTCGTCCTGGCGAACTATCGGTCGACCAGGGCGACATCGGCCTCCACGCAGGCCAACGCGTCGCGCAGCTCCGGCGACACGGTGTGGCAGTGCGAGCGCAGGCCGAGGAGGAAGGCGTGTCGGCACGCCGAGCCGATCGCCGCCGCACCCGCCGCGTCGAAGACCTCGGTGCCCGACAGATCGAACGCCAGCTCGACCACGTGGTCGGGCAGGGCGTTGATCTGCGACACGAGGTCCTTGCGCAGATGGTGGGCGACGGAAACATCGAGCACCCTGGGCGCGGTCACCCGCGCGTAGCCCTGGCGCACGTGACAGACGCAGTCCCGATCGTCGGCCATTCGGTTTTCCCCGATCACACGTCGACGGCCAACGCTCCCGCAGCGCGCCGGCCCTGTTCGTACGATCCCGCATGCCGGCGTTCCGCGTATGCACCGAAACGCAACCGAGACATGCGCGCCGCCGCCGGATCGGCGGCGGCGGTCCCGATCAGGGCCGACGGGCCGCTACGGGATGTCCTGTTCGGCCCAGACGATCTTGCCGGTGGGGGTGCGGCAGGAACCCCAGCCCCGGCACAACATGTTGATCAGTTGCAGGCCGCGCCCGCCCTCGTCGCTGAGCGACGAGTGCTGGATCTGCGGCAGGTCCGGGCCGGTGTCGGAGACCTCCACCACCAGGCGATCGTGCCGGAGCAGCCGCAGCCGGCCCGGGGCGTGGCCGTAGCGCAGCGCGTTGCCGACGAGTTCGCTGACCACGAGTTCGGTGACGTCGGAGAGGTCGCCGAGTTGCCACTCGTCGAGTCGGCCGCGCACCAACCGGCGGGCCAGGCCCGCCGCCGACCCGTCCGGGGGCAGGTCCCAGACGAACAAGTCGCCGCCCAGGAGCGGCGGTTGGGTCGCCGCGACCATCATCACGGCCTCGTCGAAGCGGGCTCCTGCGCCGGGCGTGGGATCGCCGAGCGCGCCGGCGTCCAACTCGTCGGGACCGAGCCGGGCGGCCCGGTTGCGCAGCCGGGCCAGCTGTACGTCGATGTCCTCGGTTCGCGACTTGACCAGCCCGTCGGTGTAGAGCACGAGTCGGCTGCCCGGCGGAACGGTCAGGCGCAGCGGGTCGTACGGGATGACGCCGGCGCCGATGGGCGCGCCGATCGGCACGTCCACGAACGACGCCTTGCCGTCGGCATCGACCAGCAGCGGCGGCGGATGCCCGGCGCTGACCAGGGTGTACGCGCCCTCGGCCGGGTCGTAGACGGCGCACAGACACGTCGCGACCTGGTCGTCCTCCAGGTCGCGGGCGGCGAGGTCGAGGCGGGCGAGCATCCGTTCCGGGGTCAGGTCCAGCGCCATCAACGTGCGGGCGACCGCGCGCAGTACGCCGGTGGTGGCCGCCGCCGCCATGCCGTGGCTCATCACGTCGCCCACCACCAGGGCGGTCCGGCCGCCCGGCAGCGGGGCCACGTCGTACCAGTCGCCGCCGACGCCGAGCGGGTCGGCGGTCGGGATGTAGCGGGAGTTCACCCCGAGGCCCGGGGTGCGGGGGGTGACTCGGGGGAGCAGGTTGCGCTGGAGCCTGGCCACGTGTTCGCGTTCGCGGTCGTACAGCCGGGCGTTGTCCATGTCGATGGCGGCCTTGGAGGCGAGCTGCATCGCCAGCGCGAGGTCGGCCTGGGAGAAGCCGGGCCGATCGCCCGCGCGGATGAAGTCGGCCGAACCCAACTGCACGCCGCGTGCGATCAGCGGCACCATCATGTAGCTGTGCACGCCCGCCTGCCGGAGCTTGGCCGCGGCGCTGGGGGTGGGCGCGATCTCGTCGAAGTCCTCCGGTCCGAAGGCGCTGATCAGTAACGGCCGACCGTCGGCCAGTGCCCGGGTGAAGCGTGAGTCCCGCTCGGGGGGAGAGGTGGAGAGTTCGCCGATCTCGTCCGGCTCCAGGTCGGCGAGTCGGTCGATGTGCGCCACCGACATCGCCCGCCGGGCCGGTCTGCCGAGGCCGCTGGGGCGTCGACCCTCATCGCCCTGGAGTACGGACTCGAGCAGATCGACGGCGGCGGCGTCGGCCAAACGGGGGACGGTGAAGTCGGCCAGTTCCTGTGCGGTGGTCTTCAGGTCGAGCGTGGTGCCGATCCGTAGGCCCGCCTCGTTGAGCCAACTGAGCTGATCGCGGGTGGCGCGGGTGCGGGAGGCGAGGCTCCGTGCCTTCGCCGCTCCGCGTCGCCGCACGTGCTTCCGGCCGTGACCGCCATCCACTCTCCCGCTCACCCGCACCTCTTTCCCTCGGCACCGGACCGTCGCACGCGACTCGGCCGCCCGTCGTGTCCCGACACCCACTCTTCGAGCGGGCCGGCGGGCCGACATGTGGGATGCGACTGTACCGGCGCGGGGTTGCGATTGCATCGAATCGATCGAGGTCGACAGAACCGAGCGAGACGGCGCGATCTGCCCTTGTCCTACCCGCCCGAACCGCTCCCGATGCGAGGCGTGTGGGGGCCGGCGGCGGGCGGGTGTATATCGGTTGAGGGGGTGGGAGGGGGCCGGCTAGTTTGACCGGATGAGTGAAGATTCGGTGGTCGAGGACTGGCGGGCGGTCAATCGGGCCAGCTGGGATGAGCGGGTCCCGATCCATACGGCCAGTCGGTTCTACGACGTGGAGGGGTTCGTCGCGGGCAAGGACCCGCTGCGGGACTTCGAGACGGCCGAGGTCGGGGACGTGGCCGGCAAGAGCCTGCTCCACCTGCAATGCCACTTCGGGCTCGACACGCTGTCGTGGGCCCGGCGCGGGGCGACCGTCACCGGGCTCGACTTCTCCGCGCCGGCGGTGGCCGCGGCCGGCGAGATCGCTGCGCGGATCGGCGCCGACACGGCCCGGTTCGTTACCTCCGACGTCTACGACGCGCCGACCGCGCTCGGCGGACGCACCTTCGACATCGTCTACACCGGGCTCGGCGCGCTGTGCTGGCTGCCGGATCTGGAGCGCTGGGCCCGCACCGCGGCGGCGCTGGTCGCCCCGGGCGGCTTCCTCTACCTGGCCGAGTTCCACCCGTTCGCCGATGTGCTGGCCGAGGACGGCCGCACGGTCGAATTGGACTACTTCCGGCGCGACGGCACCGTCTGGGAAGAGCCGGGCACCTACGCCGACATGAGCGCCGAGACCAGCGCCAACGTCACGGTCGAGTGGCAACACGGCATCGGCGAGGTGGTCAGCGCGCTGACCGCGACGGGCCTGCGCCTGGAATTCCTGCACGAACACGACCACACCCTGTTCGCCCGCTTCCCCGACCTCGAGGAACGATCCGGCATCTACCGATACCCGGCGGACCGGCCGAGGGTCCCGCTGATGTACTCCCTGCGCGCCGGCAAACCGGCTTAGGGTCTGTCCGAACCGCCTTTCCCCACAGGCGATTTCCGGCCGGAAGCGGCTGCGATGGTCGCGCCGGCGGGGCGGGTCAAGGGCTCGATCCCGGGGAGATCAGGCCGGATTCGTAGGCCAGGACGACCGCTTGGACGCGGTCGCGGAGGTCCAGTTTGTTGAGGATTCGGCCGATGTGGGTTTTGACCGTGGTCGGGCTCAGGGTGAGGCGGTCGGCCAGTTCGGCGTTGCTGAGGCCGGTGGCGAGCAGGCGCAGGACTTCGAGTTCGCGCGGAGTGAGGTCGGACAGGTCGCGATGCAGCCCGGCGGGGGGTTCGTCGCGGTGGGCGAAACGTTCGATCAGCCGGCGGGTGATGGTGGGGGCGAGCAGGGCGTCGCCGGAGCGCACCAGGCGCACCGCCGCGACCAGGTGTTCGGGGGTGACGTCCTTGAGCAGGAAGCCGCTCGCGCCGGCGGTGAGCGCGGCGTAGACGTAGTGGTCGAGGTCGTACGTGGTCAGGATGATCACCCGGGTGCCGTCGGAGCCGTCCGGGCGCTCGGCGAGGATGCGGCGGGTGGCCTCGATGCCGTCCATGCGCGGCATGCGGATGTCCATCAGCACCACGTCGGGGCGGGTACGCCGGACCGCGGCCACCGCGTCGGCGCCGTCGGCCACCTCGGCCGCGACCTCGATGCCGTCCGCGCTCAGGATCATCCCGAACCCGGTGCGCACCAGGGCCTGATCGTCGGCGATCACCGCGCGCAGCGGCGCCCCGCTCACGCCGTTCGCCACGGGATGTGCGCCCGGATCCGGTAGCCGCCGGTCAGCGTCGGCCCGGCGGTCAACTCGCCGGCGTAGACCGCCAGCCGTTCGCGCAGCCCGAGCAGACCCCGCCCGCTGCCGCCGCCGACCGGTGTCGGCCCGGCGGGCGCGACGCCGGTGTCGGTGACCTCGATCTCCAGCCGCTCACCGGTGTAGCCGATCGTCACGTGCGCGTCGGCGCCGGGCGCGTGCTTGATCGTGTTGGTCAGTGCCTCCTGGACCACGCGGTAGGCGGTCAGGTCGACCCCCGCCGGCAGCGGCTGGGGCGGCAGCGACACGGCCAGGCGTACGGGTGTCCCGGCCGCGCGGACCCGTTCGATCAGCGCGTCGAGCCGGTCCAGGCCGGGCTGTGGTTCGAGTTCGTCGGGGCGTTCGGTGTCGGGGGCGGCGAGCAGCCCCATCACGTGGCGCAGTTCGGCCATCGCGGCGCGCCCGCCGGCCTCGACCGCCAACAGCGCCGCCTTCGATCGTTCCGGCGCCGCGTCCATCACCGTGCGGGCCGCCCCCGCCTGGATCACCATCACGCTCACATTGTGGGTCACCACGTCGTGCAACTCGGCGGCGATCCGGGATCGTTCCTCCTGGACCGCCCGGCGGGTGGCCTCGGCCTGGGCACGTTCGAGGTCGGCGTATCGTTGCCGACCGGCCGCCAGTTGCCGCTGCCAGAACAACACCAGACCGGCCAGGCCGCCCGCGATCAGGATCACCACCCCCGGGCTGGACCAGCCGGGCAACATCGGCGGGGTGTCCCGGAAGGCGGCGCCGGCCAGCACGGCGGCCAGGCCCAGGCCGACCACCGCGCGACCCCGGTAGCGGCTGTGCACCACCGCGCTGTAGGCGCCCAGCACGCAGGTGGTCACGTTGATCCAGGACGCGTGGTCCTCGCCGATGCCCACCGTCGCGCCGAGGATCACGCCGAAGGCGACCAGCGGATACCGGCGGCGAACCGCCAGCGGCAACGCGGACAACACGACCAACGGCCAGGCCCCCGAGTCGAGTCCGTCCTCCTTCGGCGGCGGGAGCCAGAGCTCGGGCGGCCTCGGTGGCATCGGCTGGTCGCCCATCGGAGCGACCGGCCCCGGCCCGGCGTCCGGATAGCGCACCGCGACCACCAGCGCGACGAAGGTCAGTACCACCGCGAGTAGCACATCCGCGTACCGCGCCCGCCGCGACAGCGGCGCCGGCTCGGCGTCCGGGCGCAGCACGACCCCCAGTTGCCCGCGCCATCGGCGCCAATCGTCCCTGAACACCGGCCCATTGTGCGACCCGCCCGCCGGCCGCCGCATCCCCCCGCACGACCGGTGCCCCGGGCCGAGCGGCGTACGTCGCAGGGATGACCCCGCCCGCGGGTCCTTCCCGGGAGGGGCCGGATGTCGGCGCGGCGGCCGACGCGCCGCGAGCACCCGCGCACCTAGCGTCGCCGAGGCCGGCAGACACGCAACCCCTCACAACGCCAAGGACGGACGAATCCCATGACCCCTGTGATCGAACTCGCGGGCGTGGCCAAGCGCTACGACAGCGGCGGAGCGCCCGCGCTCGGCCCGCTCGACCTCGGCGTGGCCCGCGGCGAGGCGCTTGCGGTGACCGGCCCCTCCGGCAGCGGCAAGTCCACGCTGCTCAACCTGATCGCCGGCCTCGACCGACCGAGCGAGGGCACGGTCACCGTGGCCGGGCAGCGCATCGACGGGCTGAGCGAGCACGCGCTGGCCCGCTTCCGCCGCGAGCACATCGGCATGGTCTTCCAGTTCTTCAACCTGCTCGACGACCTCACCGTCGCCGACAACATCCAGCTCCCCGCGCAGTTGACCGGAACCGGCCGACGCAAGGCGGCGGAGCGGGCCGGAGAGTTGATGGAGGTGCTGGGCATCGGGAAACACGCCCGCGCCTACCCGGGTCGGCTCTCCGGCGGAGAGCGGCAGCGGGTCGCGGTGGCCCGGGCGCTGATCAACCGCCCCGCACTGCTCCTGGCCGACGAGCCGACCGGCGCGCTGGACAGCGCCTCCGGCGCGGACGTCCGGGAATTGCTCACCGAGTTGCACCGCGACGGGCAGACCATCGTGCTCGTCACCCACGATCCGGCGCTGGCGCGGGCCTGCGCGAGCCGGTCGATCCACCTCGTCGACGGGCACCTGGCGCTCGACCCGCGCGCGGAGGCGGTCCGATGATCGGGCTCGGCGGCGCGCTCGGCCGGGTGGTCCGCTCCGGGGTGTCCAGGCGTCGGGTACAGACCGTGGTGATCGCGTTGGCCACGATGATGGCCGTGGCCTCGGCGGTGGTCGCCGGATCGCTCGTGGTCGCCGCGAACGCGCCCTTCGACCACGCCTTCGCCCACCAGCACGGGGCGCACCTGAGCGCCCAGTTCGACCCGGACAAGGTCGGCGCGGCGGACCTGGCGGCCACCGGGCACCTGGCCGGCGTCACCGCGAGCGCGGGACCGTACCCGACCGCGACGATGCACCCCACCGACGGTCGCGGCGGACACTTCCCCGCGCTCACCGTGGCCGGTCGCGCCGGTCCACACGCGGCCGTGGACGACCTCGACCTCACCTCGGGCCGCTGGGCGGAGAAACCGGGCGAGATCGTGCTGTCCACCGAGTTCGCCGGCCCCGAGATGCCGCCCGGCTTCACGCTGGCCGGCTCCGACGTCCCCGGCGCGCCAGTGCTGACCGTGGTGGGCATCGCCCGATCGGTGAGTCGTACCGCCGGCGCCTGGGTCGTTCCGGACCAGGTCGGTGCGCTCGCATCCACGAACGAGCCGGCGGGGCTGCAGATGCTCTACCGCTTCGCCGCCGCCGGGACGGACGGCAAGGTCGCCGACCGCCGGGCCGAGATCGTGTCGGCCGTACCGGCGGGGGCGTTCCTCGGCGCCCGGTCCCACCTGGACACCAAGCGCGCCGCCGACCGCAACGCCGCGCCGACCATCCCGTTCCTGACCGCCTTCGGCGTGCTCGGCATCGCCATGTCGGTGATCATCGTCGGGAGTGTGGTCAGCGGCGCGGTCGGTACCGGGCTGCGCCGGATCGGCATCCTCAAGGCGATCGGCTTCACCCCGCGCGAGGTGGTGCGGGCCTATGTGGCCCAGGCGCTGGTGCCGGCCGCCGTCGGCATCGGGCTCGGCGTGGTGCTCGGGAACCTGATGGCGCTGCCGCTTCTGGCGGACACCGAACAGGTCTACGGCGACGCCTCGTTGTCGGTGGCCTGGTGGGTGGACGTGCTGGTCGCGGTCGGCGCGCTCGTCGTGGTCGGGGTCGCCGCGCTGGTGCCGGCGCTGCGGGCGGGTCGACTGCGTACGGTCGAGGCCATCGCGGTCGGTCGGGCGCCACGCACGGGGCGGGGACGGTGGGCGTATCGGGCGACGGGGCGGCTGCCGCTGCCCCGGGCGGTGACGTACGGTCTCGCGAGCCCGTTCGCGCATCCCGTGCGGACCCTCGCGATGGTGCTCGCGGTGGTGTTCGGCACCGTCGCGGCGACATTCGCCGTGGGTCTGACCGCGTCGCTGAACGCGGTCGGGGACGTGCAGGACCCGGAGAGCCGGGCGGCGGTCACGGTGCTCGTCGGCGCTGCGGGCGGACCGGCGATGAGCGCGGGCCCGGCAGGTGGAAACGCCCCCGCCGGCGGCGCGGGACCGGGCGGCGGCAACGCTCCGGCCCCGGGTGGGAGCGCCGGCAACGCCCCCGCCGGAGGCGGTCCTTCCACCCCCGCCGACGCGGCCCGGATCCGGGCCGCCGTGGCGGCGGCGCCCGGCACCGCCACGAGCTACGGCGTGGGACACGCCGACGTCACCGTGACCGGCATCCCCGGCTCGGTCCGGGCCGCGCTGTACCAGGGCGACTCGCGGCCCGGCGGCTACCCGATGATCGCCGGGCACTGGCTCGACGGCCCGGGGCAGGTCGTGGTGCCCACCCGGTTCCTGGCCCGCACCGGCACCCGGATCGGCGATACGATCCGGGTCACCCACGAGGGCGTCGTCCAGGCCCTGCGGATCGTCGGCGAGGCCTTCGACACCTCGGACGACGGCACCCGGATCCACGCCGACATGGCCTCCTTCGCCTCGGCGCGCCCCGACGTATACCTCGTCGGCCTGAAGCCCGGTGTGGACCGCGACCGCTATGCCGGCGATCTCGCCCGCGTGGTGGAGCCGTTGGGCGGCGCGGTGCTCGGCGACGCGTCCTCGGGCGGGGACGGCCTGATCCTGGTCCTGGACGCGATGGCCGCGCTGCTCACCCTGATGCTGGTCGCCGTGGCGGGGCTGGGTGTGCTCAACTCGGTCGTGCTCGACACCCGGGAGCGGGTGCACGACCTCGGCGTGTGCAAGGCGCTCGGGATGACCCCCCGACAGACGGTGGGCCTCGTGCTTGCCTCGGTGGTCGGAATCGGGGTGGCCGGCGGCCTGATCGGTGTCCCGGTCGGCTACGCGCTGCACGGCTACGTGGTGCCCAGGATGGGCCACGCCGCCGGCACGAACCTGCCGCCGAGCGTGCTCGACGTGTACGACCTCCCCGAGTTGGCCCTCCTGGGCCTGGCGGGCGTCGCCATCGCGGCCCTCGGCGCGCTCCTCCCGGCGACCTGGGCGGCCCGAACCCGCACGGCCACGGCGCTGCGCACCGAGTAGGGCGGCGACACGTATCGGCGCGGCGGACCGCTCGCCCGATCCGCCCTGCCCCGGTGCCGAGTTCGGGGCCGGGCGGGCCGGTCTCGCGGGCGGGCGGGTCGGTAGGCTGCGTGTGGGGGGTTTGCGAACTTGGGGGCGGGTCATGACGGGGCGGAACGAGCCGGACTGGGATGCGTTTCTCGCGCGCGAGGTCGCGCGGGCGAACGACGCGGCCGGCCGAGCGGGTGGGGACTTTCCCGGCGCGGGAGCGAGCGCGGGTGCGGGCGGAGGCGGTGACCGCGGCGGGACCGGCGCGCGCCGGGGCGGGACACGATCCGGTGCGCGACCGCCCGGGCACGTGTCCCCCGGATGGCTCGCCGCGTCGGTCGTGGGCTCGGTGATCCTGTCGGTGGGCGTGTACGGCCTGGTCCGCCCGGCCGACAGCGGGCCCAACACGGCGGACGTGTCGGTGGTCTCCACCGCGCGGCCGACCCTGGTGATCCGACCGGTCACCCCGACCGCGGGTATCCCCGCGAGCCCTCCCGCGGGGGGCGGCGCGAGCACGCCCCTCCAGGTGGGCCGGGCCGAGGCCGCGCCGCCGGTGCCCGAGACGAAGGCGTTCCCCGAGGCGCGGGTACGCCTGCCGTCCGGGGCCGAGTTCCAGCGGGTCGACGTGCATGTGCCCCGGACCTGCGCCGAGATGTTCGCGCCCGACCTGGCCGCCACGGTCGCCCGGGGCGCGGGCTGTACGCGCCTGGCCGCCGCGTTGTACACCGACGCCGACCGGCGGATGCGGATCAGTGTCGCGGTGGTCACCATGAACCGCGCCGAGGACGCCGCCGCCCTGTTCGCCCTGACGGGCGCGGATCCGATCCGCTACCAGGTCGTCGCGCTCGACCCGCCGGCCGGATCGACCCTGAAGCCGGTACCGCCGGGCGGTACCGGCGACTTCGGTCGCCTCATGGCGGTACGTTCCCTGGTCGTGTCGTCGGCCGAGTGGAGCGACGGTCGGACCGACGGCGCCAAGGAACTCAGGAGCGCGGCGGGCGAGTTGCTCAAGTACGTGCAGACCCGCGTGGCCGACTACGAGGAGCACGTGGGCTGATTGCGGAGGGGCGACCGGGAGCGAATCAGGTCAGTTTTCGCATACCCCCGTCGGCACGGCGGGATGCCCCGGCCGACCCCCGGGTGCCGGTCGTCCCATCCGTCTGGAACCATGCCCCGCGTGACCCCGGAGAGCCCACCGCCCCCGCCCGACCACCTCCCGGAATCCTTCTGGGAGCGCGTCGAGGACGTGTGCCGGGACCCCGAGCACGTCGACGCCGCCCTGCGCGCCGTGGACCCGGCCGACCTCGTCCGCTTCCACCGCGAATTCCTGGACGCCGTGGTCGAGTTGCTCGACGACCCGTTCACCCCGTACCTGCCGGACTCGGAGGACGGCGCCGAGGACGTCGCGCACTGGGCGGTGAGCCGGGGCCGGACGTACTACCGCTCCCTGTGGGCGAATCCCGAGACCTTCCCGGCCTGGCAACCCGAACTGCCCGGGGTGCATGTCGGGCAGATCGCGAGCGTCTACCACGACCTCACCGGCGAGTCGCTCGACTGGGATTGGGAGGACTGAGTCCTCCCGCCCGTCCTACCTGCTCCATCCGCCCCTCCCGGCCCGTCCCGGCCGATCGTGGCCGGATCTCACCGCAGGCTCCCTCGGGTGTCCGTGAAACGCCACCGAGTCCGTACCGGAACGCCTGGTTTCGGGGCCTTGGCGCCCCGGTTCCCGGCGAACGTCCAGGCGCTGCCGCACACCCACGAGCGGGTGGTCCGGCTGCTGCGGTGAGGCCCGTGACACCGCGAGTACGGCGGGTGCGGGGACGGCGCTCGGGCAGCCCCCGCACCCCGGCCTCGCGGCCCGCCTCGCACCCCCATCAGGCCGGGTTTACGAACATAAGCACGACCCCGCACAACGTGTTGTGATCATGACATCCGACCCGCGCGTTTCCGTGTGTCGGCCATTCCTGAAAGGCCGCGACCGGCACAAGATGGTGCCCGTCGTCTCCGAGGCCATCGGAACGGTTGACAGCCCGCAAGGAGAGGACGCGCCGATGAGCGACGCGCCGGACAGCACGGACACCGCAGACGCCGCGGACACCGCAGACATCACGTACGGCAGCTATCTGCGGCTGGACACCCTGCTGTCGTGCCAGCAGCCGGCCACCGACGCGCACGACGAGATGTTGTTCGTCGTCATCCACCAGGTCTACGAGCTGTGGTTCAAGCAGATCCTGCACGAGGTGGCACTGCTCCAGCGACACCTGGAGACCGGGAACAGCGCGGGCGCGCTGCATACGGCGCGTCGGGTGGCCAAGATCCTGAAGACCGTGGTCGGCCAGCTCGACATCCTGGAGACCATGACGCCCCGCCAGTTCGCGTCCTTCCGGGACGCGCTCGGCACCTCCAGCGGGTTCCAGTCGGCCCAGTTCCGCGAGCTCGAAGCGGTGCTCGGGCGCCGCGAGTTCGGCGGCTACGACCTGGACCTGGACGACCGGCTCAAGGCCGCCGCGCACCGCCCGTCCCTGTTCGACTCGCTGCTGCGCCACCTCGCCGCCCTCGGCTACGCGGTGCCCGCGCGGGTCCTGGACCGCGATCCGAGCCTGGCGTGGCGGGCCGACCCGGACGTGCAGGCGAGCCTGGAGGCGGTCTACCGCGACGAGACCGGACACGCCGCGCAGGTGTGCGAGGCGCTCGTCGACATCGACGAGGGCCTGCAGGAATGGCGCTACCGGCACATGAAGATGGTCGAGCGCACCATCGGCGCCAAGCTCGGCACGGGCGGCTCGTCCGGCGCGGCCTATCTGCGCTCCACCCTGTTCAACCCGGTCTTCCCGGACCTGTGGGAGGTCAGGTCGAAGGCCTGAGCCGGGCCGCGATCAGGCCCCGGCCAGGACTGCGTCCAGCCGGGCCGCGCGTGCCGGGATCTCGTCGACGGCGATCGGCTCGGCCAGGTCCGGCGCGATGGCCGCGACCGCGCGGTGTGCGGCGGCGGTGAGCCGGACCGTGCCGTCGGCGTCGATCCGGTCGATGCCGTCGCCGGCGGCGAGGCGCTCGTTGAAGGCGATCGCGTCGGCCTCGGCCAGGCCCGCCGGCAGGTCCAGGGACACGACGCCGTCGACGATCCGGACCGGGTAGCCGCCGGGCAGGCCCGCAGGCGCCGCGGTGGAGTGGCGCAGCGCGGCGGCGCCCGGCAACAGCGCCTCCAGGACCGGGAGCACGGCGGCGCCGGTGACCACGTTGTGCCGCAGGCCGGGCGCGATCGGCGGCGCCTGGTAGGCGAGGGCGTCGTTGCGCTGGCCGTCCTCGCCGAGATGCACCCGGCAGTTCAGGTCCGGGTCGGCGGGGCGCCGCGCGGCCATCACGCCGAGCACCTGCGCGTGGTGGGCGAGGACGCGGATCAGCGGCAGCGGCCGATCGGGGTTCGCGGCCCGCAGCGCGGCCCGCACCCGCAGGTGGACCATCGCGGCGTTGCCCAGGCCGACGGTGGGAGCCAGGCCGAGGCGGGCCAGCACCGGGCCGGTCACATCCGGGAAGGACAGGTTCGCCACCGGGCCGGTGTACCCGGCGGCGCGGGCGGCGCGCATGACGGACAGGATCAGCGGCAGCTGGTACGGCAGCCGCAGGCCGAGACCGGCGGCGACGATCGCCTCGGCGGCGGGATCGGTACGGCCGGCGAGCGCCCAGGGGCTGCGCAGCGACGCGCAGTGCACGATCAGATCGGGGCGGAGCTTGTCGATCAGCCCGGCGACCTCCTCCGACCGGGACGCGTCGAGCCGGACCGCCTCGACGAGGCAGTCGCGGGAACTGGCCACCGTCGCCGCCGCCGCATCGCCCGTGGTCGAACGGCCGGCCAGCACCAGCCGCCGCCCGGGACCGCCCGCGGCCAAACCGTCGGCGACCCGCTCGCCCATGTCCCCCACGCCGATGATCAAAATCGTGGTCATCGGCCGATCGTAGGGGCCGGATCGGCCCGCCGTAAGGCCAATGCAGGCCACGTCCCCGGGCCCGGCGCCGGCGGCATCGCACCGCACCCGGAACCGGCGTCGGAACCGGCGTCGGGACCGGACCGGGACCTGCGCGGGACCCCAGCCCCACGCGTTCGGGACGCCCGTGCGCCCACCGTGGAGGGCACATGTCGCCGGTATCGCCGGCGAGCGACGCGCCCCCGTGGACTGGGAGAGAAACGATGACCACCGACGAGCAGGTATGGGCATGCCCGTTCCGGCACGACGAGGCCCTGGAGCCCGATCCGACGATGGCCCGGATGCGCACCGAGGCGCCGGTCGCCCGGGTCCGCATGCCCTACGGCGAGGGGCGCTGCTGGCTGGTCACCCGGCACGCGGATGTACGCCTGGTCACCTCGGACCGCCGGTTCAGCCGGGCGGCGCTGGTGGGTACCGACTTCCCCCGGATCACCCCGGCGCCGATCGCCCAGTCCGAGGCGATCAACCTGATGGACCCGCCCATCCTCAACCGGGTTCGCCGGCTGGTGGTCAAGGCGTTCAGCAACGCGCAGGTGGAGAAGCTGCGGCCGTGGACGCAGCGTGTGGTGGACGAACTGCTCACCGGGATCACCGAGCACGGTGCACCGGCCGACCTGATGGAACTGCTCGCCGGGCAACTGCCGTTGCGCACGATCAGTGAACTGCTCGGCATTCCGGAGGCGGACCGACCCGGGATCCGCCGGCACGCCATGGCGATGATGTCGATGAACGTCGCCGATCGGACCTCGGCCGCCGCGGCAAAGGCGGGCTTGCGCGCGTACTTCACCGCACTGTGCGCCGCGCGGCGCCACGACCCGGGCGACGACCTGATCAGCGCGCTGGCCACCGCACGGATCGACGACGAGATGTTGGACGAGAGCGAACTTACGGTTCTGGCCATGTTGTTGATGGTCTCCGGACACGACACGCTCACCTACGACATCGGCAACATCGTCTACACGCTGCTGACCCATCCGACCCACCTCGCCGAACTGCGCGCCCATCCCGACCGGTTGCCCAAGGCCGTGGAGGAGTTGTTGCGCTTCATCCCCTTCCGTCAGGGCGTCGGCATCCCGCGCGTGGCCCTGGAAGACGTGGACTTCGACGGCGTCACGGTGCGCGCCGGCGACACGGTGCATGTGTCGTATCTGACCGCCAACCGCGACGAGGCGGTGTACGAGCGGCCCGACGAACTCGACTTCGACCGGGACAAGCCGGCCTCGCACATGGCCTTCGGGCACGGCACCCACCACTGCCTGGGCGCACACCTGGCCCGGATGGAAATGGAGGTCTGCATCGGCTCGCTGCTGGCCGCGTTCCCCGATCTGCGACTGGCCGTACCGGCCGAGCAGGTGCGGTGGAACACGGTGTCCATCTGGCGCTTCCCGCTCACCCTCCCGGTCGCCTGGTGACCGCGCGCCCGGGGTGACCTCGACGGGGTCACTCCGGGCTTCGCCCCGGTCTTGCGCCGGCTCGACCGCTGGATCGGCGCCGTCAGCCGACGTCGAGCAGGCCCTGGCGATGCAGCCACCTCGCGACCGCGGCAACACCGGCCGATCCTCGGTCGCGGCCCCCGGGAACGCGTCCGGCCACTCGTCGGCGAGGTCGCCGGCCACCGACAGGACGACCGGGGCGTGCGGTCGCCGGCACGGACCGCCACCCCTCGGGCACCCAGCGTCCCAGGCCCGATGCGGTGCACAACCAGCCATTCGGTAGCAGGTCACCGGAACGGCCCAACGAGGATCACCCGTTGGAGCGACCGACCAGGAGACGGCCTCGGCGTCCGAGAGCCTCGATAGCCTGTCGCAATGGGCAAGAGTTTGATGTATCTGGAGATGACCGCGCCCGACGAGCTGCGGCCGTCACGGCCCGTCGAGGCACTGGGACTGCGGCGGGTGGAGCCCTCGCCCGAGGTGTACGCGCTCCAGGCGCGGATCGGCGCGCCCTACGGCTGGCGCAGCACGGAGCGAACCGAGCATGACTGGGCCGAACTTCGCGCCGCCCACCCGCTGCGCGAATCCTGGCTGATCACCCATCGGGGGGAGAGCGCCGGCATCGGCAACCTCGAACCGCAACCCGGCGGCGTGGTCGAGGTGGTCACCTTCGGCCTGCTCCCCGAATACGTCGGCAAGGGTCTGGGCGGCTGGGCCCTGACCCTGGTGCTCCGTCAGGCGTGGGCCACCCCGCCGCTCCCGGATGCCGCCTCGGTGTGTCGGGTCTGGCTGCACACCTCGTCCGAGGACCACGCCAACGCCCTGAAGAACTACCGCAGTCGGGGTCTGCGCCTGTACGGCGTGGAAGCACACGCGTAGGCCCTGTCCAGCCCTACCCGGTGAGCGACTGGGTGCCCAACACGCCGAGGAGGGCGAGGCGTTCGGCGTCCGGGGTGTCGGGCTCGGCGGTGTAGACGATGACGCGCAGATCGCTGCCGGCCGCGTGCAGGACGTCGCAGTCCAGGGTCAGCGTGCCCACCTGGGGGTGGTCGACGACCTTGCAGGTCACCCCCTCCTGCGGTACCACGCCGGGCGACTCCCACAACGCGGTGAACCGCTCGCTCCTCGCGCGCAGTTCCGCGATCAGTCGGCGCAGTCGTCGGTCCTCGGGATACCGGTTCGCCGTCGCCCGCAACTGGGAGACCTGAATCTCCTCCAACGCGCGCCGGGACTCCGGGGTGTGCCGGACCCGGCTCTCGGAGCCGAGGAACGCGCGCCACACCGCGTTGCGCTCGTCGCCGTGCTGCTCACCCATCAGCGCCGTGTACATCGGATTGGCCAGGAGCAGGGTCCACGCCGCGTCGCTCACCGCGACGGGGGTCCCGGTCAGCCGGTCCAGCATGCGCTGGATGCCCGGCGTGAGGTAGGCGGGTACGGTACCGCGCCCGGGCGGAACCAACCCGGCGACATGGAACAGGTGCTCGCGCTCGGCGCGGGAGACCCGCAGTGCCCGGCCCAGTGCCTCGACGACCTGCTCCGACGGATTGCTCGCCCGGCCCTGTTCGAGGCGGGTCACGTAGTCGACCGATATCCCGGCCAGCAGCGCCAGTTCCTCGCGGCGTAGCCCCGCCGCGCGCCGGTGCCCGCCCAGGGGCAGCCCGGCCGCCTCCGGGGAGACCCGGTCGCGCCAGCGTCGTACCGTGCGGCCGAATTCGGTGGTCGTCATGCACACCACTGTGCACCCGTCGACCCGGATGTGCCTGGTACCGGCAGTCCCAGGAAGGCGGGACGCCTGGCTGTCGCCGGACGCCGGCCGAAGGGTGGGGGCATGACAACGACATTGATCACCGGAGCCAACAAGGGTCTCGGCTTCGAGACCGCCCGCCGACTCGTCGCCGCGGGCCACACCGTCCTGCTCGCCGCCCGGGACGCGGAACGCGGTCGCCGGGCCGCCGAGGAACTGGGCGTGCGGGCGATCCGACTGGACGTCACCGACGACGTGTCCGTGCGGTCCGCGGCGGCGGAGGTGGCGGCGGCCGGCGGGCTCGACGTCCTGGTCAACAACGCGGGCATCCAGCGGGAGATGGATGCCAGGGGTGTGGTGAGCGGCCCGGGGAAGTTGTCCGTCGACGCGTTGCGCGCCACGTTCGAGACCAACGTCTTCGGCACGGTACGGGTCACCGACGCGTTCCTGCCGCTCCTCGAGGCGTCCGCCGCGCCCGTGGTGGTCAACGTGAGCAGCGGCCTGGCCTCGCTGACCCGGGTCACCGAGGCGGGCACGCCGACGCACGCCTATCCGGGCGTGGCGTATCCGGCCTCGAAGGCCGCGGTCAACATGATCACCGTGCAGTACGCGAAGGCCTTCCCGCGGCTGCGGATCAACGCGGTGGAGCCCGGCTTCACCAAGACCGACCTGAACGCGCACACCGGGTTCCAGACCGTCGGGGAGGGCGCCGAGGTCATCGTGCGAATGGCGTGCCTGGGCCCCGACGGCCCGACCGGCGGCTACTTCGACGCCGACGGCACACTCCCGTGGTGACCGGCCCCGGCGCGGCGCCCGCCGTATCGGGCGTTCGGCCTGGTGGGGCGACAACGTGTAGTCGTTCGGGCGCGCTGCGCGAGATTTTGCGGTTTCGGCTTGGACGGCGGGTGGTCCGCCGGCGAGAAAGGGGGTGAGAGGCCTTCGGGTCTCGTGGACACCGTCGGGCGCAACGTGCAATGCGCCCGGCGGTGTTCGCGCCGGACTTCACGGAAGGAACCGCTGCCTTGAACAACATCTTCGGTCCCGAGGCCAGACAACTGTGGCTGGTCATAGGCGTGTTGGTCGTCGTCGTGCGCGCGCCGCTCGGTGCCCTGATGCGTGGTTTCGCGCCCCCCGAGCCGCACCGCCACTGCGGCCACGGATATCGCAGCACACACTCCGCCCGCGGAAAGGGCGGCGGACGATGACCGAACCCCGACACCCCGAGCAGGCCCAAGCCGTGGACGTGGACCTGGTGGACCTCCTGCGCAACGACTTCGTCGCCTTCTGCCACAGCCACCAACTCACGCTCACCCGCTTCGCCTACGACCACCTGGGCTCGCGCCCGGAGGCCGAGGACATCGTCGCCGACGTGCTGCTCGCCCTGTTCCAGCGCTGGGACGACGTGCTGCGCGAGCCCGCGCCGCCCGTCAAGCGCGCGTTCCGGATGCTCACCGACGCCCTGGAGGATCGCCGGCTGCGGCGCGACCTGGTCCGGGACACCGTGGACCGCCGGCGCCCCGCCCCCGGCGGTCCGGTGATCGACGCGCCCGCGGACTTCGTCCGGTTCTGCCGGGAGCACCAACAGACCCTGATCGACCACGCCTGGAAAAGCCTGGGCTGCGCGCACGACGCGGACGAGGCGGTCGCCGACGTGCTGCTCGCGCTGTCCAGGCGCTGGGCGGAGATCGTGCGCCACCCCAGCCCGCCGCTCGCGCTCGCCTTCGGGATCCTGCGCCGCCGGGTGGTGGACATCCGTCGGCGGCGCGGGCGCACCCCCGAGGTGCTGTTCGACTTCACCGCGCCGGGCGCCCCCGACGTGGCCTCGACCGGCAACGGCGACCCGGCCGCGGTGGTGCCCCACCTGGACATCCTGGATCGCACGATCGCCGCAATGCCGGTCAAGCGGGCCACCTGCGCCCGCCTGCACCTGGTCATGCAACTGCCGCTCCAGGACGTCGCCGACTACCTGGGGGTGACCATCTCCACAGTCCGCAGCCACGTACACGCGGCCCGCAAACAACTCGCCACCGCGCTGGAGCGGGCCCGCCACGTTCATCCCGAACCCACCCCGTCGTCCCCATCGCACCCTCGGGAACCGAATACATGAACCACCACAATTCCCTCGACCACGCCCTCCAACAGCGCCGGCGCGACATGGACGCGGCCTTCGCCGACTACGACGCCGGCGCCGCGACCCGCCGGCTGGCCGACCGCATCGTCCAGGAGCAGCTGCTGGCCGCCCTGGTCCGGCCGGGCACCATCGGTCCCCAACGCGGCACCCGTTTCGCGGACGCGCACGCGGCGCAGAACGCGGCGGCGGCGGACCTGGAACAGCTGTGCCAGGCCGTGGTGGCCCGGCCGACCACCGGTCCCCTCCTCGGCGACTTCGTCCACGAACGCGAGGCCGACGGGGCGCTGGTGTTCGGGTGTCTGCTGTATCTGACCGGGCGGCCCGCGCCGGCGGCGTTCTGGTGGCGGTACGCGGCCGGCGCCGACGACGTCGAGGCGATGCGCCTGTTGACCCTGCACCACCGGATCGAGGGCGAACCGCAGGACGCCCACCACTGGGCGGGCCGGCTGCACGCGGCCAGGCCCACGCCGGCTCCCGCCGTGACCGAGGAGGCGGGCGACCCAGAGGCGTATGTCGCGCGGGTGGAGCCGGGCATCGAGGAGGTCGACGACCCCGACCTCGGCGAGATCTGTAGACCCAACGACCGCTTCCCCCGCCTCCTGGCCGCCGCCGGCCACGGATGACCGTCACGTGGCGGGCGCGCTCCGGACCTCCCGGACGCGCCCGCCACGTTCGTGTGGGCCGATGCGGCAGCGCCGCGTCGATGGCCGAATGTGACAGATACCCGTCATTGCGGCCATCGGGTGTGGGCACCACGATGGACGCATGTCCACTCCACACCGCGTCGTGATCGCGGTCTTCCCCGACGTCGACCTGCTCGACGTCACCGGCCCGGCCGAGGTCTTCGCCCTGGCCAACCGGGAGACCGCCAGCGCGGCGGGCTACGTGGTTCGCCTGGCGGGCCCCGAGGCCGGCCCGGTCGGCACGTCGGCCGGCGTACGGATCCTCGCGGATGTGGCCTTCGCCGACGTGGGGGCCGCGGTGGACACGCTGCTCGTTCCCGGCGCGGTGGCGATGGGCCCGGACGGTCCGGTGGCCCTGGTCGACGACGCCGTCGTGGCATGGGTCGCGGCCACCGCGCCGCACGCCCGCCGGGTCGCGTCGGTCTGTGTGGGCGCGCACGTGCTCGCCGCCGCCGGGCTCCTGGACGGGCGGCGGGCGACCACACACTGGTCGACCGCCGCGCAACTGGCCGCCGACCACCCCGAGGTGCGGGTCGACGCCGACCCGATCTTCGTGCGCTCCGGTCGGATCTGGACCGGGGCGGGGATCAGCGCCTGCATGGACCTGGCACTGGCTCTGGTGGCCGAGGACCACGGCGAGGACCTGGCCCTCGCGGTGGCCCGGCAACTGGTCGTCTACCTGCGTCGGCAGGGAGGGCAGAGCCAGTTCAGCGTGCCGCTGAGCCGACCCGCGACCGGCAGGCGAGACATCGACGAACTGCGCGTGTACATCACCGAACACCTGGACCACGACCTGTCCACATCGGCCCTGGCCGGGCGGATGTGCCTGAGCGAGCGTCAGTTCGCCCGGGTCTTCCGGCAGGAGACCGGCACCGGTGCGGCGGCCTACGTGGAGGCCGCGCGGGTCGAGGCGGCCCGCCGCGTCCTGGAGAGCACCGACGAACCGCTGGAGGCGGTCGCGGCGGCCACCGGATTCGGCTCGGTGGAAACCCTGCACCGGGCCTTTCGCAAACAACTCACCACCACCCCGGCCGGCTACCGCCGCCGCTTCCGCACGGTGTCCTGACCCCGGCGTGCGAACCCGCGTGGCCCGGCGGCTTCGCCCTGCCCGAAAGCCATGCAACCGGCCTCAAACGAAAGGTACTTCCGACTCATGCGCTCCTCCGCGACCCTGCGCGAGGTCATCGGCCTCGACAACACGCCGCCCCGCCTCGGCGGCGCGTGCACCCTGATCATGATCGACTTCCAGAACACCTACCGCACCGGCGTGATGGCCCTCGACGGCGTGGAACCGGCCCTGGCCGCCGGGGCCCGACTGCTCGCCGCGGCCCGTGCGGCGGGTACGCCCGTCGTGCACGTCGTCAACGACGGCGGAGCGGGCACCCCGTACGACATCCGCGCCGAGATCGGCGCGATCAGCGGCGAAGTGGCGCCGGCCGACGGCGAATCGGTCGTGGTCAAGCAGGTCCCCGACGCCTTCCACGACACCGACCTGGAGTACACACTCCGCGACCTGGACGCCGGCCCCGACCTGATCCTGGCGGGCTTCATGACCCACATGTGCGTCACCTTCACCGCACAGGGCGCCTTCAACCTCGGCTACCGCCCCACCGTCGTCGCCGAAGCCACCGCCACCCGGGCCCTGCCCACCCTCGACGGCGCCGTCATCCCCGCCGAAACCCTCCAGTCGGCGAGCCTGACCACCATCGCCGACCTCTTCGGCCTCGTGGTACCGACGGTCGCGCACCTGGTCGACTGATCCGGCGGCGTGGCGGGTCCGGGCCGGTCAGCGGCGGCTTGTCCGGGACTGGGGTTCGAGTTTGCGGATTCTGGCGAGGCGGGCCGTGTCGTCGTGGTCGCCGCGGTAGCTGTACGGGCCGGTGAGCGGGGGTTGGTGCAGCGGGTCGGTGAGGGCGACCAGGAAGGGTAACTCCTCCTGGCGGTCCGCCGGTTCCTCGAACTCCACGTGGCGGCCCGCCACCACGACGACCGGTCCGGATCGGCGGCACCTGGTGTAGTCGATGAGGCCGGACAGGTCCTCGATGGAGGGCACCCCCTTCGCCCCGGACGGCAGGTGTCCGCGTCGGTACGCCTGCCGTTCCCGGGCGGACGCGTCGGCGTATTCCGGCACCCGGACGCTCCAGTAGGCGTGGATCGCCGCCCACAACACCGACTCGGGCGCGGTGACCACTCCGTCGGTCCAACTGCGCCGGCCACCGACCGCGAAACTCAGGAAGCCGCTGTCCCAGTTGTTCGGCTTGATCTCGGCGATGCCCCGCGCGCCGGAGTCGTCGAAGCCGAGGAGGTGGTGCGGGACGTCGATGTAGAGGGCGAGGCCCTTGTTGACCATGGAACGCTCATGTTTTTGTCCGTCGGCGGTGAAATATTTCCGTTGCCGGTCCGCGACGTCCTGGCAGCCGGCCACCGCCCGCGCATAGTTCGCCGACGTGTCCGAGCGCTGGGTCCACTCGCCGTACAGCTGAATGATCACGCGTGACTCCTCACCCCACCGTGATAACCGACGGAAGTCAGCCAATCACTATCCGCAAAGGGCGCGCAGGTATGTTTTGCGCCAAGCTCCCCGCGAAGAACACGCCGAAGGCCCCCCGCACTCCGGTGTGCGGGGGGTCGTGCGGTTTGCCGGCGTGACCGCTACGCGCGGGTGTCCGACACCGCCTCGTCGGCCGCCTCGACCGTGGATTCGGCGGACAGCAGCGGGCGTTCGAAGACGGTGCGCAGCACGATGGTGGTGCCCGTGCCGCGGATGACCGGGATCGCGCGGATCCGGTCGAGAGTGTCGGCGAGCGCGGCGGTGGACGCCACCCGGACCTTGATCCAGAAGCAGTCCTCGCCCGCCACCTCGTGCGCCTCCAGGACGGCGGGCTCGCGGTGGATCGCCGCCTCGACCTGATCGCGCGCCGCCCGCCCCGCGTCGAAACGCAGTGCGATGAACGCGGCCGTGCCGGCGTCGACCTGCGCCGGGGCCAACTCCGCGTGATAGCCGGTGATCACCCCGTCGCGCTCCAGCCGTTGGATGCGCTCGCGCACGGCGGGTTCGGACAGATCCACCGATTTGGCCAGGGCGCGCACGGTGCGCCGGCCGTCCGCGCTCAGCGCGCGAAGGAGCGCCCGGTCGATCTCGTCGAGCTGCCGCGTCATGGAAAAGCCCCTTGTTCCGGCGATCGTGTCTGACCTACTCTAAAAAAGGTTAGCAGCCATGATCCCCTAATTTAATGAGGTGTGCTGGTCGTGTTGTCTCCTCAAAAGAGGGATCGGCTGTTGCCGTGGGTCGCCCTCGTGACCGTGTGGATCCTGTGGGGCTCGACCTATCTGGGCATCCGCTACGCGGTCGAGACGATCCCGCCGCTGCTTTCGGCCGGGACCAGGTTCCTGGTCGCGGGACTGCTGATGTTCGCGGTGGTCGGCCCGCGACACGCCCGCGGCGAGCAGCGGCCCACCTGGCCGCACCTGCGCTCGGCGGCGATCATCGGCGGGCTGCTCCTGGTCGGCGGCAACGGGCTGTTGAGTCTGGGCGAGCAACACCTCGACTCGGGTTTCGCCGCGCTGGTCGTGGCAACGGTGCCGGTGTGGATGGTGCTGATCAACGCGCTGGCCACCCGGACCCGGGTGTCGGGCGCGATACTGCTCGCGCTGCTCCTCGGCACGATCGGCATCGGCGTCCTGGTCGGCGGCCCGGGCGGCGACGTGCACATCGGCGGCGTGG
Organism: Embleya sp. NPDC059237; assembly: GCF_042754105.1. Lineage (NCBI taxonomy): Bacteria > Bacillati > Actinomycetota > Actinomycetes > Kitasatosporales > Streptomycetaceae > Embleya > Embleya sp. NPDC059237. The sequence goes on from NZ_JBHZAE010000024.1 coordinate 25,385, forward strand.
TCATGGTCCTGATCGCGTGCGTGTTGTGGGCGGGCGGCTCGGTGTACGCGCGCACCGCGCCGCTGCCTCGGCATCCGCTGGTGGTGACCTCGTTGGAGATGATCACGGCCGGGGTGATGTTGTTCGTCCTGGCCGCGCTGCGCGGCGAGTTCGGGCAACTGGACGTGGCCGGCATCTCGACCGCCTCGTGGCTGGGGCTGGCCTGGCTGGTGTTCGCCGGGTCGATCGTCGCATTCAGCGCGTACATGTACGTCAACAGCGTGCTCCCCAACGACACCGTGGCGACCTACGCATACGTCAATCCGGTGGTGGCGGTGCTGCTGGGCGCGGCGATCGCGGGTGAGTCGGTGGGCCCGAACGTCTACCTCGGCGGCGCGATCATCGTCGCGTCGGTGGTCCTGATCGTCGCCACGCGTCCGCGCCCGGCCAAGCCGGTCGAGCAGCCGGTCGAAGCGTCCGCCCGCGTCGCGGACGTCGGCTCGCCGGAGGACGCCCGCCGCGGGTGACGACCCCGAACCCGCCCGCCGGAGCCCTCGACGCGCCGGGGCCGGGGGCGCACGATGCCCGGCGCTGTTCATACGATGCCGTATGGACGCAGGTCGGCACCCACGAGTACGACACCGTACGGCGGGGCGTGACGCGAGAACGAGAGGAACCACATCGTGGGCGTGACCCGTACACCGCGCGGCAGATGGGTCGAGGAGGGGTTGCGCGCGCTGGCCGCCGGCGGTCCCGAGGCGGTCCGGATCGAGCCGCTGGCGCAGGCACTGGGCGTCAGCAAGGGCGGGTTCTACGGGTACTTCGGCAACCGGGGCGCACTGCTTGCCGAGATGCTCGACACGTGGGAGCGCGCGGTCACCGAGGACGTGATCGAGCGGGTCGAGGCCGGCGGGGGCGACGCCAGGGCCCGACTGGATCGACTGTTCGAGCTCGCGTCCACGAGCGAGGGGCCGGTCCTGGGTACCGCCGCCGACCTGGCGGTCCGGGACTGGGCCCGGCGCGACGAGGCGGTCGCGGAACGGTTGCGCCGGGTGGACAACCGGCGCATGGACTACCTGCGTTCGTTGTTCGCGACGTTCTGCGCCGACCCGGGCGACGTCGAGGTGCGCTGCCTGCTCGCCTTCTCGCTGCGGATCGGCATGCACTTCGTCGCCGCCGACCAAGGTCCGTACAGTCGCGCGGAGGTGCTGCTGCTGACTCGGAAGTGGCTGTTGAGATAGCCGACTTCGGGGTCGGGTCCGCCGTCAGTTCGGCCGGCGGGTGTTCTGGTGCGGGATCCGCGGCGGGTGTGCGGCGACGTGGTCGGCGAGTTGTTCGGCCAGGCGCAGGGTGCGCAGGCGGGCCAGGCATTGACGCGCCCACACGGTGACCGCGACGGAGCCGGCCAGGACGACGGTGAGCCGGTCGCAGCGGTGTCCCGCGAGCAGGTGTACGAGGGCGACGACGGTACAGGCGAGCACGGGTACACTCGCGGCCAGCACGGCGGTTGCGGCCCGGCGGCGGGGTGTGCTCGCGGTCGCGGCCATGCCGCCCGGGCGGGTACAGGGCCCGCACACGATCATCACCATGCCCACGACCCGGGTGGCGGTCGACAGGCGGCTCACCCGGTCGCCCGCGTCGGACACGAGGACCTCGATGCCGCCGAGGCCGATCACCGCCACGGCCACCAGTGTCACCAGGGCCGCGCCGCCGCGTCGCCCCCGGGGCGGCGCGCCGTAGAGCAGCGGGGCCAGGCACACCCACACCACGTCGACGCACAACCAGCCCACCGGGACCCAGACGGTCGACGCGGGCCCGTGCCGAGGGTCGCCGGCGGCGCAGTGCAGCGCGGTCATCCGACCCAGGGTGAGGACGGACGCGACCAGCAACCACGCGTCCAGGGCGGTGCGCAGTCGCGGTGCGCGACCGCCCGTGACGCGCACGACCTCGGTCAACAGGCGGACTGCGGCGGCGAGTACGACGGCGAGGGTGATCGCGAGGAAGGCGAGCAGGGGCCACGGGGAGAGGGGCCGCCCGGTCGGTTGCGGGACGGCCTGGAGGGCGCCCGCGCCGATGGTGAGCGTGCCGAACGCGATCGCGCGCGAGCGGTTCGGTCCGTGTGCCGTGCGCAGCAGGACGCCGAACGCCAGACCGGCGGCGAGCAGGACCGGGAGGCCGGATCCCGAGCGACCGCCGATGCCGATCCCGACGACGGCGAGCGCGATCAGGCCGGGCTCCGGTGCCGCGGCCGCCCTGGCGATCGACTGGAGGCGCTGTCGACCCGCCCTCATCGGCACCCGCCGTCGTCCGGGCCGGGGCAGGGGTGGCGGCGGCGGACGGGGCGCGGCGGCGGCGGCAGGTCGGGCTCGGCGCGCGGGGGTTCGGGGTTCGACGGGTGTCGGGTTCGCTGCGTGGCGGTCTCCTGATTCGGGCGGTGGCCGGGATCCGGCGTCGGAGCGGACAACGAGGAGCCCGCGATCGATACACGCCGGTTACTGTACGTTCACCCGATCGACACGCAGTGCCACTCCTTCGAGTGACCTTGGGAACGGGGCAGGGCGCGCCGCCCCGGCGCCCCGATCGATCAGCCACGACAATGAGCGGCTTGCCGCGCAACCCGTGCCTCCCGCGCACCCGCGCACCCGCGCATCCCTCGGCAATCTGCGGCCCGTGCACCCGACGAGCGGTGCGGGCGCACGTCGCCCGCACCGCTCGTCGCGAGGCCGAGTTCCCCCGATACCCGTGGAACCGAACTCGGCCCCGTTCGGTCGACGTCAGCCTCCACCGCGTGGTGGCGACGGCGGAACGGCCCCGAGCGTTCGGAACATGTTCGGGACACGCCCCGTAGGCGTCCCGGACGCCGGGGAGTGGACCGGGTGCGGCTGTCGGCGCGCCGCCGTGTGCGCGCTGCACGAGATCCACAGCCACCCCGAACTCCCCTGGACCGTGCAGTAGTTGGCCACCCGATCCGCGGTTTCGCGGGCCATGTCCGGCAAGGCGTTCAAACGCGCATACGGCATCCCGCGGGGCCGCCCCGGCGGCACGTGTCGATGCCCTGACCGGCGTCGGCGGAAGTCGACCGATGGTGGTGTCGGAATGTGTCGCGGGTCCGTACCATGGCGCGGCATGACGGGGGTCGGGGATTCGAAGCGGCAGCAGGGCAATCTTGTACTGCTGGTGGCGGCACTGCTGTTCGCGGTGATCGTGCTGCCCCGCGTACTGGAGGACGACAAGGGCGCCGGGGGCGCGCCGGCGGCGTTGACCACCGCGACGAAGCGGGCGCCGACGGCGGGGCTGCCGACCGGGCTGCCCACGGGGTTCCCGACCGTGCGCGGGCTGCCGGCGGATCCCCGGCAGACGCCCGGGCGGACGCCGAGCGGGAGCGATTCCCGGCCCGGCGGCTCGGTGCCGACCCCCGTGCGCGACCCGCGCGCGGACGCGTTCGCGGCGGTGTCCCGCAACGGGACCTGCCTGAACGCGTGGCAGACCGGGACGGAGCGCGGCAGCGGTTGGAACACCGACATCCCGCGTGCGGTGGACTGCGACTCGGACAGCGCGTTCGTGCGCGTGGCCGGAGTGAACGCCACGAACTGCCCGATCAGCGACCCCGGGGTGACCAGTTGGCGCTACCGCGACGTCGAACTGTGCCTGGAAAGGCAGTTCCGCAAGGGCCAGTGCTTCCTGGTCTCACGCTCGGGCGGGACCGAGAACTCCCCGCGCTACTCCGCCAACCTGTTCACCTGGATCGACTGCGACGCGGCGCGCATCCCGGCGAGCTTCGATTCGCTCCTGGCCGTCACCGGCGTCTACCGGGCCCCGGCCGAAGTCCACGCCGGTGCGTGTGCCAGGGTGGCCAACGACCGTACTTACTACTGGTATTGGGTCGCCCACAACGACACCACGCTGGTCTGCGCGACCTATCCGAATCGCTGACGGACGCGTCGAACCCCCGTCCGCACCAAGTCATTTGCGGGTCGCGGTGTGCATCACTCCGAAGCCGATCCCGAGCGCGGGCAGCACGATCGGCCCGGACGCGAACAGGTAGTACGTGCCGACGGCGACGGCCAACGCGCAGTAGGCGGCGGACACATAGGACAGGGTTTTCTGCAGTTCCGGCGATCCGTGCCGGTTGAGGCGTACGACCAGGGCACAACACACCGCCGCCCACAACGCCGCCCGCTCCTGCCCGAACGACGCCGTCTCGAACAGGTCCGCCGCCGTCTTGTGCAACCCGTTGTCGGCCATCGACGCGGCCGCCCGGGCGAGCGCTTGAACCCGGTCCGGCGGCGCGGCCCCCGGCCGCAGACCATCGATCAACGACCGCCAGTATTCGGACAGGAGCAACACGGCCAACCCGAGGCCGTGAAACACCTTGGCCGTTCCGTCCGCAGACCCCAACCGCCCCTGGGCGGGCGTCTGTTCGACCCCGGCATCTCCCGAACCCCCGTCAGTCGCCATCTGCGCAGCGTAGCGAACGACGAACGGGCGCGAGGCCGGGATTTTCCAGGTGGAACCGACGGCCGCCGGCGCCGGAACACACTCCCGGCGCCGGCGGTCTGCGGTGGGCCGACGATCAGCGGCCCGAACCCGCGTGGACCAGCGCCTCCTCCGTCGTGTCGAGGTCGAACGCGGTGTGCAGCGCGCGCACCGCGTCGACCACCTGGGCGGTGCGGCACAGGACGGAGATCCGGATCTCCGACGTCGACATGATCTCGATGTTGACGCCCACGGCCGCCAGCGTCTCGCAGAAGGTCGCGGTGACCCCCGGACCGGCCCGCATGCCGGTGCCGATCAGCGAGACCTTGCCGACGTCGGCGTCCTGGCTCACCCCCTCGAAGCCGAGTTCGGCGCGTATCGCATCGAGTGCGGCCAGCGCGGCGGCCACGCCCTGTTCGGGCAGGACGAACGTCAGATCGGCGCGGGCGTCGTCCGGTCGTGCCGCGTTCTGCACCACCATGTCGATCTCGCCCCCGGCGTCGGCGACCGCGCGGACCAGTCGGCCCACCGCCCCCGCGCCGTCCGGGACCCCGTGCACGGTGACCTTCGCGCCGGACAGGTCGTGCGCGACGCCGGTGATTCGCGACGGTTCCGCGCCGGCGTCGTCGGGCGCGCCGGACACGGTGGTTCCGGGCTTGTCCCCGTACGAGGACCGGACCTGGATCGGTACGCCCCAGCGACGGGCGTACTCGACCGAGCGCAGGGCCAGCACCCGACTCCCCGACGCCGCCATCTCCTGCATGGCGTCGTAGGTGATGTGGTCGAGCAGCCGCGCGCTCGGCACGATCCGGGGATCCGCGCTGTACACGCCGTCCACGTCCGTGTAGATCTCGCAGACGTCGGCCTTGAGCGCGGCGGCCAGCGCGATGGCCGTGGTGTCGGAACCGCCGCGGCCCAGCGTGGTGATGTCGTCGGTGTCCCGGCTCAGGCCCTGGAATCCGGCGACCAACACGATGCAGCCCCGGTCGAGTTCGCGCCGCACCCGATGCGGTACCACCTCGACGATCTGCGCTCTGCCGTATTCGGCGGTGGTGAATACGCCCGCCTGTGGGCCGGACAACGAACACGCCCGCGCACCCAGGTCGCGGATCGCCATCGCGGCCAGCGCGTTGGAGATGCGCTCGCCCGAGGTGAACAACATGTCCAGCTCGCGCGGGTGCGGGAAGGGCGAGATCTTCCGTGCCAGGTCGAGCAGTTCGTCGGTGGTGTCGCCCATGGCGGACAACACCACGACGACGTCGTGACCCTCGTGACGCGTGGCTACCACGCGTTCGGCGACCTGCTTGACGCGCTCGATGCTGTGCACCGAGGAGCCGCCGTATTTCTGCACGATGAGAACCATGGAGTGAGGTCTCCTCGAGGCCGCCCCGGACGGGCGGCCGGTCGGCGCCGGGTCGGCCGGTGGCCCGGTGCGGATGGGCCTACGGGTGACCGGCTTCGACGGCGTCGACCAGGATCGTGCACGCGGTGTCCACGACCTCGGCGGTGACGTTGAGCGGCGGGAGGATCCGCACCACGCAGTCCTCGCGTCCGCCGCGCTCGACGATCAGCCCCCGGCGCAGCGCCCGGGCCTGGATCGCGCGGGCGAAGTCCGCGGCGGGCAGCCCGGTTTCCGGGTCCGCGATCTCGATGCCCCACATCAGGCCCCGGCCGCGCACCTCGCGTACCCAGGGGTCGGCCATCAGTGGCGTGAGCCGGTCGGCGATCTGCGCGCCGCGCCGACGCACGTTGCCCAGGATGTCGTCGCGCCGGACGATGCGCACGGCCTCGACCCCGGCGGCGAAGGCGAGTTGGTTGCCCCGGAAGGTGCCGATGTGCGCGCCGGCCGCCCAGCCGTCGAGCGCGTCGTCGTACAGGATCACCGCGATCGGGGTGCCGATGCCGCTGAGCGCCTTGGAGGCGACCACGACGTCCGGTTCGATCCCGTACTGCTCGAACGCGAACCAGGTTCCGGTGCGCCCGCAGCCGGTCTGCACCTCGTCGACGATCAACGGGATTCGCAACTCCCGAGTGAGCGCCCGCAGTCGGCGGACGAAGTCGGCGGTCGCGGGCACCACGCCGCCCTCGCCCTGCACGAGTTCGAGGAGCACCGCGGCGGGCAGCGGGATGCCGGCGTTGCCGTCGGTGAGCGAACGCTCCAGGTAGGCCACGCAGTTTGTGGTGCACGTGTCGGGGCTCAGGGCCAGCGGGCACCGGCCGCAGTAGGAGAACGGGAAGAAGTGGGTGCCGGGCACGCCGTTGGGGACGGGCCGCTTCGCCGAGACCAGACCGGTCAGCGCCATGGCGGCGTGTGTGCTGCCGTGGAAGCCGCCCTGGAACGTGACGACGTCGCCGCGACCGGTGGCGATCTTGCAGAGCTTGATCGCCGCCTCGATGGCGTTGGCCCCGGTGGGGCCGCAGAAGTGCACCTTCGTACGCTCGCGCATCCCGGCGGGCAGCATGGACAGCTGGGCCTCCAGGAACGCGTCCTTGACCGGCGTCGGGAAATCCAACCCGTGGGTGAGCACACCCAGTTGCGCGGTGACGGAGCGGACCAGCTCGGGGTGGTTGTGGCCCAGGGAAAGCACACCGGCGCCGGCGAGGAAGTCGATGAAGACGTTGCCGTCGACATCGCGCACGAAGCTGCCGGCGGCCTCGGCCAGCGCGATGGGCAGATTACGCGGATATGTACGGGCGTTGGACTCGCGCCGGGCTTGGCGCGCGAGCAGTTCGGCGGAGCGCGGACCGGGTAGGTCGCACGCCACGTGGGGCTCGGTCATGGTGACCTGGGCAAGCGTCATGGGGATCTCTCCGATGGGGACTACGGGACATGGGGGATGGGGGACGGGAATGGGGACGAGGACCGGGGTGTCTCACCCGGGGCGGGCCGGGATGCCGCGCCACCGGGTCTCGTCGGGCAGGTGTTCGCCCTTCATCACCAGGGACAGTGCGTCGAGCGAGGCGCCCGCGCCGACCCGTGCGTCGTAGAGCACGACGGACCGGGTGCCGACCGAGGCACCCGCGCCGATCCGGACCTCGGACATCTTCATCACGCGGTCCTCGAACAGGTGGGTCTGCAGCGACGTCACCTCCGCCACCGCCGCGTCGTCGCCCACCTCGACCAGGTCGAACTCGGTCAGATACGTGGTGCCGAGCCAGACCCGCCGGCCGATCCGGGCGCCGAACAGCCGCAACACCGGGCCCATCAGGGGGGTGCCGGTGAGAAGGTTGAGCAGGCTCGGTACGACCAGGTTCTCGTACAGCCCGGTGATCAGCTCCGTGCGGCGCACCCAGATGCTCCACAACGGTTCGACCCTGGCCCGATAGCGGCCGATGACCAGCCACTTCAGCACCGCCGCGACCAGCGTGGAGCCGACCCCGACGGCCAGGAACAGGGCCGGACCGAGCAGGAACAGCACCCACGGCGAGCACACCCCGGCGAGCCGGACGGCCGCGTACAGACTGCCGAGCGCGCCCAGCGCGGCGATCGTGGCGGGCAGCGTCACCCGGAAGTACTCGATCGCCAACCGGGCCGCGATCAGCCCCCGGCTGGGGTCGTACGTCAACTTCGCCGGGAACTCCCGGCTCTCCTCGCGACGGGGCAAAAAGATCGCGGGCGAACCGAGCCAGGTGGTCTCGGGGTCGATCGGCCGGGTCGGCGCGAGCGAGTGCACGCCGAGCAGGCTGTTCTCGCCGAGCCGGCACGCGCCGGGAACGAGCGCGCCGTTGCCGACGAAACTGCGCGCGCCGATCTCGGCCGGGGCGAGCGCGACCTGCCCGTGATGGAACACGGCCGGGCCGACCACGCTGACGTCCGCCACGAAGCTGCGCTCGCCGATGATCAGCATCTCGGGGTCGACGAAGCTGACCGTGGCCACCTCGGACCAGCGCCCGGTTCGGGCACCGAGCAGGCGCAGGAACGGGACGAGGTACAACGTCGAGTAGAGCGCGTGGGTCAGCGTCAGACTGGCCGTCATCATGCCGTCGCCGATCCACTTGCGCACGCCCAGGCCGCTGCGTTCGGGATGGATGCCGGCCCGGGAGCGCGGCAGCACCACCCGCTTGACCACCAGCACCAGCACACATGTGAACAGCACCACCAGCGGCCCGGCCGGGAGCGTGGCGGCGATCGCCCAGCCGAAGCCGTACCGCCAGGCGACGACCCCCACGAGCGCGCCCGCGGCACCGGCGACCAACAGCGGTACCAGGGCGAGCAGTACGGCGCCGGCGCCGAACCCGATCAGGACCCGCAGCGGCCAGGCTCGGCCGTCGTCCTCGGCCGCCATCGCGTCGAGCAGGGCCGGCGCCCCCTCCTGGCGGGTGACGGGTGAGCCGGCCCAGTGCTCGTCGGCGGGCAACACGTGGTCCGCCGGAACCAACGACTGCTCGCCGACCGAGGTGCGGTCGCCGATCACCGCGCCCGCGAGCACGACGCTGTTGGTCCCGACGAAGCAGCCGGCGCCGATGCGGACCGGCGCCAACCGCAACCACCCGTGCTCGACCACGTACGGCTGGAGGCGTGCGCCGTAGCCGATGCTCGTCCCGTCGCCGATCTCCACGAACGCGGGCAGCCCGAGCACCGCCGACACATGGCAGCCGCGGCCGACCCGGGCGCCGACCAGCCGCAACCAGGGTGCCAGGAGCGGGGATCCGGTCAAGAACGCGAGCGGACTGAAGGCGAGCATCCGGCCGTACAGCCAAAACCGCAGGTAGGTCACGCCCCACAGCGGATACCACCCGGGGCGTACGCCGAGCATCAACAACCGCGCGGCGAACAGCGTGACGAGCAGGCTCGCGACGATCCATCCCACCTCCAGGGCGATGAACCCGGGCAGGTACAGGTGGGTGAGGCGGTCGAGCAGGCCGCCGGGCGCGGGCTCGTGGATCGGCAGGTCCCAGGCCAGGAACACCCGATACAGCAGCACGACCGCGGGCAGGCCCAGGGCGAGCAGCCACGCGTACAGCGCGACGAACTGCGCGACACCGCAGGCGAATACCCGCCGGCTGCCGTGCCGCAGCGGCGCCGGCGCGGGGATGGCGGGTTGCCGCGCGACACCGGCCGCCCGCTCCTCGGCCGCCGCCTCGGCCTCGACGTGCCGGGCCAGGCCGCGAATGGTGGGGTGGGCGTACAGGTCGCCCATCGCCACGCCGCGCAACTCCGGTTCCCGGCGCAGTCGGGAGATCAGCCGGGCCGCCGCCATGGAGTGGCCGCCGAGGTCGCAGAAGAAGTCGTCCTCGACGGAGATCTCCGCGCCGCCGAGCACGTCGGCCCAGGCCCGGGCCAGGTGCCGCTCCAGCGCCGTCTCGGGCGCGACGTGGGTACCGGTGCGCCGGTTCAGCGGCGCGGAGGCCGGCGCGGGCAGCGCGGCGCGGTCGACCTTGTCCGCGGCCAGCAAAGGGAATTCGGGCAGTACCTCGACGTAGGACGGGATCATGTACGCGGGCAACCTGCTCTGCAGGGCCACCCGCAACCGGGCCCGCAAGGCGTCACAGGCGAGGGCCGACGCCCCGTCGCCGCCGCCGACGAGTGTCACGTAGCCGACCAGGTCCTGCACGACGCCGTCCCGCTCCAGCGGGGTCACCACCGCGTTCTCGATCGCCGGGTCCTCGCGCAGTACCTCCTCGATCTCGGCCGCCTCGATGCGATAGCCGCGGATCTTGAGCTGGGTGTCGACCCGGCCGAGGTATTCGATCTCGCCCGTCGCGGTGAACCGGCCGAGGTCGCCGGTGCGGTAGATCCTCGGCACATCGGCGCGTTCGGCCTCGATCGGGTTGGTCACGAACCGCTCGGCGGTCAGGTCGGGGCGATTGACGTAGCCGACCGCCACACCCGGACCGCCGACGCAGATCTCCCCGCCCGCGCCCTCGTCGACGGGGCGCAGCTGCTCGTCGAGGATGTAGACCCGGTAGGTCGGCAGCGGTACGCCGATCGTCACCGGCCGGTTCGGGCCCAGTTCGCCACAGGTCGCGGTGACGGTGGTCTCGGTGGGTCCGTACGCGTTGAGGATGCGCCGATCCGGTCGCGACCAGCGCCGGACCAGGTCCGGCGGGCAGGCCTCGCCGCTGACCAACAGGCTGCGCAGGAGCGGGAATTCGCCCTCGATGGTGGTCAGCAGGGTGGGTACGCAGCACAGCACCGTGATCCGGTGCTCCAGCAGGAAGTCGCTCAGCCCCTGGCCGACCCGTCCACCGTCGGTGGGACCGGAGATCAGGGTCGCCCCGGCGATCCAGGCCGGCCAGATCTCCTCGACCGAGAAGTCGAACGCGATCGAGAGCCCCTGATAGACCCGGTCCCGGGCGCTCACCCGATAGATCGGGGTGACCACGTGCAGGAAGTTGGCGATGCTCGCGTGCGATACGGCCACGCCCTTGGGGCGGCCCGTGGTCCCGGAGGTGTAGATCACGTAGGACCACGAGCCCGGGTCGATCCGGACGTCGGGCCGATCGTCCGGTTGTCGGGCCAAGTCGTGTGCCGCGACGTCGAGTTCGAGCAGCGGGCAGGTCGCCTCCGCGGTGCGCCCGCGCATCTCGGACGTACTGACCAGATCGCACAGGTCGGCGTCCCGGGCGATGAAGGCGACCCGTTCGGCCGGGAACGACGGGTCGAGGGGGACGTAGGCGGCGCCCGACTTGATCACGCCGAGCAGGGCGACGTAGGCATCGAGCGAACGTTCGAGGAGGATTCCGACGGTGCGGCCCGGAGCGGCGCCGCGGCCCCGAAGCAGATTCGCCAAGCGGTTGGCTCTGCGGTCCAGCTCCGCGTAACTCAACGAGGTGTTCTCGCAGACGACGGCGACCGCCTCGGGATTGCGATCGCAGGACCGCTCGAAGAAATGGGGAAGTACACGGATCGGCGACTTGTCGAGAGTGGCCGTCGGGGGTGAGGCCCCCGGGGTCACGACCGAGTTCACCGGTCCGGGAGTGGTTCTCATACGGGTCATGACTCGTCCTCGTCGGGGATTTATGTAAACCCGGTTGAATAATGAGATTCCATCGAACATGCCTGAAGATCGACATACACGACAGGTATGGAGGATCGCTGCGACACCGCCCGCGCGTGACCGGCGCTACGGGGAAGGGCGCGACGTGCAGGCGCCATCGGTGCAGGTGAAGACGTATTCAAGGACCAGGAAGCACCCGCCGAAACGGCCCGAGACGAGCCGACGCGGCCGTTTCGCGCGGTGGATTCCGGCGAACGGCCGGAGAGCCGAAGAACGCCGTGGCGGCGCCTTGGGTTCGGCTCTCTGTGCAATTCGAAGTCGTGATCATTCTTGACCGGGAAGATCACGGTCGTGCCGCCTATTGCGACCCGTGCCGGGCCGGAGATTTGCCCGATAGCGCATGGAAGGCGAAATGAAAACTAGGTTCGCGAGCCGTCTCCGGAACAGGTGAATACGAGCCAACGTGAGATGGCCCATTGCGACGCGTGAGGTTTACCACGGGTAACCGGAGGCCGGTCCCGCACTCCGCCGCGACGCCGCCCGGTGGGACACCCGGAGGCGGAACGGAGGCGGAACGGAATCGGGCATGGATGGGGGAGGTATGCGCTCGACGGCCGGCCGGCGCCACGCGCGGGCGCCCGAGTGAATGTTACCCACCGGAAATATGCGGCTACACAGTGTCGTGATGGTGTCGACGCAGGGGCGACATCGAGCCGACGGCGGGTCGGCGAAAGTCGTCCATGGGCTTCGAGAAGCTCCGACGGCGCGTAAAGACTCGCTTACGGTTGGTTCTCGGTTGCCTCTTGACGCACCGGAAACGGCCGTGGTCGATCATGCGGTCGGCCGTGGATGGATCAACCGCCGTCGTGCGTGGGCCACTCGTCGCCGCCCTCCCAGGCGACCTGGTCGCGGTCGGCGGGGTCGAGGCCCAGTCCGGCGGCGAGCGCGTCGAGTTCGCCCCGGTCGTGCAGTCGACGGTAGGTGCCGTCGGCGAGCATGACCAGCCGATATGTGTCACCGGGACGGTACGCCTCGACGACGAGGTCGAAGCGGCCGTGTGCCTTGTCGCTCATGTCGTCCAGGGTCGCGCACGCGAGTGCGATCGGCCGGCGCCGGCGGGGGCGGGATCCGCCGGCCGATGCCATCCTGGGGAGAGTGCACCTCGGGCGACACCACATCACGTTCGAGCGGTGGAGGTGTGGGGGATGGGTGGTGCGGGCAGAGCCGCGCGGCTGGTCTGCGGACGGCGTGCCAAGTGGATCATCCTTGTGCTCTGGATCGTGGTCCTCGTCGCGGCCGCTTCGGCCGCGAGCAAGCTGACCGACGCGGAGAAGAACGACGCCTCCGCGTGGTTGCCCGGCAACGCCGAGTCGACCAGGGTCGTCGACGAATCGAAGGCGTTCCTGCCGCAAAACGTCACCGCCGTCGTGGTGTTCGCGCGCGACTCCGGCCTGACCCCGAGCGACGACGCGACCATCGCCGCCGACGCCGAGCACCTGCGCACCCTGACCGCCCACGGCATCGTCGGCTCCCAGGTACAGGGCCCCCTGCCCGACCGCCTCGCCGCCCCGCGCGCGAAGGTGATCCTGGTTCCGATCACCTTCGGTGACAACGGCTGGAACAGCATCGCCAAGGCGGTGGATCAGATCCGGCCGATCGTGACGGACCACCCCGACGACGGCCTGGAAGCGCACATCACCGGCCCCGGCGGCGTCGCCGCCGACAGCAGCGACGCGTTCCAGGGCATCGACGGAACCCTGCTGTTCGCCGCCCTCGGCGTGGTCGTGGTGATCCTCCTGTGCACCTACCGCAGTCCGACGCTGCTCCTGGTCCCGGTGGTCTGCGTGGTCGGCGCGCTGTTCGCCGCACAGGCGGTGATCTACGTACTGGCCCGACACGCCTCGCTCGTGGTCAACGCGCAGAGCGCGGGCATCCTGACCGTGCTGGTCTTCGGCGCCGGCACCGATTACGCGTTGCTCCTCGTCGCCCGCTACCGGGAGGAACTGCGTCGGCACGAGGATCGACACGAGGCGATGGCGCTGGCCCTGCACCGGGCCGGACCCGCCGTGATCGCCAGCGCCTCCACCGTGATCGTCGGCATGTTGTGCCTGCTCGCCGCCGAGATGAACTCCACCAACGGCCTGGGACCGGTGGCCGCGATCGGCGTGGCGGTGGCGCTGCTCGCGATGTTGACCCTGTTCCCGGCGGTATTGCTGATCACCGGGCGGTGGATCTTTTGGCCCGCCGTCCCGCACCTGGGCTCGCCCGAGCCGACCGAGACCGGACTGTGGGCCCGGACAGGCCGCCGCATCGCCCGCCGCCCACGCACCGTGTGGATCACCACCGTCGCCATCCTGGCCGCGCTGTCCTTCGGCCTGATCTCGCTGAACGCCTCGGGCCTGACCACCGCCGAGAGCTTCACCGGCACCCCGGACTCGGTGGTCGGCCAGAAGGTCCAGGCCCGCTACTTCCCCGCCGGCACCGGACAACCGCTCCAGGTGGTCGCGAACACCGCGTCGCTGGACGCGGTCCGCGCCTCGCTCGCCGCCGTCCCCGGAGTGGTCGCCGACAGCGTCACCATGCCACCGGGCGTACCGGCCGAGCGCGACGGACGCTCGTACGTGGAGGCGACGCTGACCGACGCCGCCGACAGCGGCGCGGCCCGGGACACGGTCGACGCCGCGCGCTCCGCGGTGCACGCGGTGCCGCGCGCCGACGCCCTCGTCGGCGGCGGCACAGCGGCCCAACTCGACAGCAACCGGGCCTCGGTCCGGGACGAGAAGGTGCTGATCCCGGTCATCCTGGCCGTCGTACTGATCATCCTGGCGCTGCTGCTGCGGGCCGTGGTGGCGCCGGTGGTGCTGATCGCGACGGTGGTGTTGTCGTTCGCCGCGGCGCTCGGGATCAGCGCGCTGGTGTTTCGCCACGTGTTCGACTTCGCGGCCGAGGACACCTCGTTCGCGCTGCTCGTGTTCGTCTTCCTGGTTGCCCTGGGCATCGACTACAACATCTTCCTGAGCACCCGGGTACGCGAGGAGAGCATACGCACGGACACCCGCACCGGTGCGCTGACCGGTCTGGCCGCGACCGGCGGGGTGATCACTTCGGCCGGCCTCGTGCTCGCGGGCACGTTCGCCGCGTTGGCCACGCTGCCGATCGTCGGATTCGCCGAGATCGGCTTCGCGGTCGCGCTGGGTGTCCTGCTCGACACCCTGGTGGTGCGGTCGGTGGTGGTCACGGCGCTGACGCTCGACCTGCGGCACCGGATGTGGTGGCCGAGCGCGCTGTGGCGACGCGAGGCGGAGGCGGCGGATCGGGCCGCGGCCGGGAGCGGCGACGGGCGGTAGCCGAGGGCCTTCGGTGGGCCGGGGCCGGAGTTACAGTGGGGGAGCAGGGAGTGCTCGGGGACGCCCGCATGCTCGGGACAGTCGTTTCGGCACCGGAGTCGGCCATGACCGTGGCGCTCGTGATCATCATTCTCGTCTGCGGCATCGTCGCGCTGGTCGGGCTGCTCGCCGCGACCGGGCTGCGCGTGGTCCGCCAATACGAACGCGGCGTGGTCTTCCGCCTCGGCCGCGTGCAGGAGCCGATCCGTACGGCCGGGCTGACCCGGATCGTGCCGGTCGTGGACCGTTTGCGGAAGATCAACACCCAGATCGTGACCATGCCGATTCCCGCCCAGGACGGCATCACCCGGGACAACGTCACCGTCCGGGTCGACGCCGTCGTGTACTTCCGGGTGAACGATCCGGTCAAGGCGACGGTCGAGGTACAGGACTACGAGTTCGCGGTGTCGCAGGTCGCGCAGACGTCGTTGCGCTCGATCATCGGCAAGAGCGACCTGGACGACCTGCTGTCCAATCGTGAGGCGCTGAATCAGGGGCTGGCGCTGATGATCGACTCGCCCGCGGTGGGCTGGGGCGTGGAGATCGACCGGGTGGAGATCAAGGACGTGGCACTGCCCGAGTCGATGAAGCGCTCGATGTCGAGGCAGGCCGAGGCGGAGCGGGAGCGGCGCTCGCGGATCATCACCGCCGACGGCGAGTTCCAGGCGTCGCGCAAGCTGGCCTCGGCGGCGACGGTGATGTCGAGCAGTCCGGCGGCACTGCAACTGCGCCTGCTCCAGACCATCGTCGAGGTGGCGGCCGAGAAGAACTCGACCGTCGTACTGCCGTTCCCGGTGGAACTGTTGCGGTTCCTGGAGAACGCGACCGCCGAATCGGCGCCGGGCTCGGGCGCGACGGCGGCGGGCGCGCCGGAGGAGACGGGTGCCGCGACGGGCGCGACCGGCGCGAACGGTACGCCGGCGTGGTTGCGGGAGGGGCACGCGCGACCACCGGTGTCGACGCATCCGCATCACCTGAAGAACCGGCGGTGACGGCCGCGAAGGCTGTGGCGACCCGCCCGCCTCGATGCTCGCCGGCTGCTTCGTAGGCTGGGGGACGCGAGGGGGTCCCGGTCGGTCGTTCGTCTGCGGGAGGTGGGGCGTGTCGGTGGAGCGGTCGGTGGGGGTCGGTGGGCTCGATCTGCATCTTGATGTCGTGCGTGCGGACGGTGGGGTCGGGCGGGCGTTGGAAGCGGCGTTGCGGGAGGCGGTGCGGTCCGGGCGGTTGCCGGCGGGCACGCGGTTGCCGGGTAGCCGCAGTCTGGCCGCCGATCTCGGGGTGGCGCGGGGGACCGTGGTCGGGGTGTACGGGCAACTGGCCGCCGAGGGCTGGTTGGTGGCGGTGACCGGCTCGGCGACCAGGGTGGCCGCGGTCGCGGTCGCGGTCGGGCGGGGCGGCGAAACCGTGTCGGCGACGGTGCCCCCGCGTGGTGGGCCGATGTTCGACCTGCGGCCGGGGTTGCCCGATCTCACCTCCTTTCCGCGTGATCGGTGGGCGGCGAGTGTGCGCCGGGTCGTGGCGGAGTTGGACGCGCGGGTGCTGGGTCAGCCCGAGCCGGGCGGCGTGCCGGAGTTGCGGGCCACGATCGCGGACTACGTGGCCCGCACCCGGGGTGTGCGGGCGACGCCGGACGCGGTGGTGATCACGACCGGCTTCGGGCACGGACTGGCCGTCGTGGGGCGGGCGTTGGCCGCCTCGGGTGCGCGGTGCGCGGCGACCGAGGAGCCCGGTCTGGCCCGACACCGGGATATCCTGCGCGCGGCCGGCGTCGTCCCGATCCCGTCGGCCGTCGACGGGCACGGCGCCGATCCCGACGAACTGCCGTCGGACGTACGGGCCGTGCTGCTCACGCCCGCGCATCAGCATCCGACGGGCGTGGTGCTTTCGGCCGAGCGGCGCGCGGCGTTCGTCGCATGGGCGCGGCGCTGCCGCGGATACATCGTGGAGGACGACTACGACGGCGAGTTCCGCTATCGGGGCCGCCCCGTCGGCGCGCTCCAGGCGCTCGATCCGGACCGGGTCGTCTTCGCCGGCACCGCGAGCAAGACGCCGGCCCCGGGGGTGCGGATCGGTTGGCTGGTCGTCCCGGCCACGCTGCGCGACGCCGTGCTGCGGGCGGTGGTCGAGACCGGCGCGGCGCCGTCCGCGATCGAGCAACTGGCCCTGGCCGACCTGATTCGGCGCGGCGACCACGACCGGCACGTCCGGCGCGTCCGACTCGGCTACGCGCGCCGCCGGGCCGACCTCGCGGAGTGTGTGGCGGCCGTGACCGACACGCCCCTGAGCGGCATCGCGGCCGGCCTGCACGCACTGCTCACGCTGCCCTCGGCCGACCACGAGCGCCGGGTGATCGCCGCGGCGGCCCGGTTCGGCCTGCGCCTGCACGGCCTGCACGACCAGGGCTATTGGTACGACCCGGACCCGACCCGGCCGGCGGCGCTCGTGATCGGCTACGCGACCCCGCCGGGGCACGCGTGGCGGCGGGCGCTGGAGGCGTTGGCCGGGGCCCTGCGCACCGGGCTCGACGAGGGTCGGCGTCCGGCCGATGCGGGCGACGCTCAGCCGGCCGTCGTGGGTTCCGCGTTCTCGACCAGGGCGCGGGCGTAGTTGGTGACCGAGCGGGTGTAGCGGGGCAGGTGCGGCGCCAGCGCGCCCAGGGCCAGGCCGACCGCTTCGCGTTCGCGCCCGGAGTCGACCAGGGACAGGGCCAGGAACGCGGCCAGCGCGTCGTCGAGGTGGTCGGATCCGGCCTCCCGCTCGGCGGTCAACAGCGCGACGCTTTCGGCGAGTTCGCCGAGGTTGCGCAGCGTGCTGGCGAACTGGATCGTGGCGGGGCGCCGCATGTCCTCGGGCAGCCCGAGGGCGAACGCGCGCCGATAGTGCGGCGCCGCCTCGGCCTCGTAGCCGGTCGAGTCGTACGCCGACCCCATCCAGTAGGCCGCGACCGCGTCGTCGTCGGGCCGCTCGTCGACCAGCGCCCGAACGGCGGCCACGAAGTCGTCCGGCTGATGCGCGTCGAAGTCGGCCCATAGATCGTCCATGCGCCGCGTCCAGGTGTCGGTGCCGTTGTCGCCCATGTGTGCCAAGCCTCCGCGGAATCGGGACGGGTGGTGTCTCGCCGCGGCCGAGCCGCGGTGAGGACGATCCTGCCGTGTGCCGGGCCGGATGGTCGGCGTGGGGTCGACCCGTGCCGAGGCGAAGTGCTGTATGGCGATCTAACGGCCTGGAAGGCCGGTTTGGGTAGGGGGAGTTGGCTCATGGGATTTCAGGCGCTCAGAAAGGCGTATAGAAGCCCTGAAGATCTGGTGTTCAGGTCCACATTGGGTATGCTGGACCAGTTCCCGAGGTGAGGAAACTCCCGCGCCTCGGGGCTTGTTCGGCCTGTCCGGGGCCGGTGTATCACCCGACGACACGACCGCTCCCGCCATCGCGGCGGGAGCGTGATTCGTGATGCCAGAAAAGAGAGCCTTGTGACTGATTCCGGCAGCCTTTCCGCCGTCGCGTCGTCCGACGGCGGCGGGAGGCGGGGCCCGGCGTACGACGCCGGCGCGATCACCGTGTTGGACGGGCTGGACGCGGTGCGCCGCCGGCCGGGGATGTACATCGGCTCGACCGGCGAGCGCGGGCTGCATCACATGGTGCAGGAGATCGTGGACAACTCCGTCGACGAGGCCCTCGCCGGTGTCGCGGATCGCATCGATGTCACGCTCCTGGGCGACGGCGCCGTGCGGGTGGTGGACAACGGGCGCGGGATTCCGGTCGGGCTGCACCCGGAGAAGGGGCTACCGGCCGTCGAACTGGTGCTGACCGTGCTGCACGCGGGCGGCAAGTTCGGGGGTGGCGGCTACGCGGTCTCCGGCGGGTTGCACGGTGTCGGGTTGTCCGTGGTCAACGCGCTGTCCACGCACCTGTCGGTGGAGATCCGCGCCGACGGCCGGCGGTGGACCCAGGACTACCGCCGGGGTGTGCCCGTCACCGAACTGGTCCGGCACGAGGCCGTCTCCGACACCGGCACCTCGCTCACCTTCCGGGCCGACCCGGACGTGTTCGAGAGCACCGAGTACTCGTTCGAGACCCTGGCCCGTCGCCTCCAGGAGATGGCCTTCCTCACCAGGGGCCTGACCCTGACCCTGACCGACGCACGCCACGGTGCACGCACGCCCGGCGCCGACGAGCCGGCCCGGTCCGTCGAGTACCGCTATCAGGGCGGCATCGTCGACTTCGTCACCCACCTCAACGCCGGCAAGGGCGAGCCGGTGCACCCGTCGGTCGTCTCCATCCGGGCCGAGGACGCGGGGCAGTCGGTGTCCGTCGAGGTCGCGATGCAGTGGAACTCCCGGTTCAGCGAGGGGGTGTACTCCTATGCCAACGCCATCCACACCCGCGAGGGCGGCATGCACGAGGAGGGTTTCCGCGCCGCGCTGACCGGTGTGGTCAACCGCTACGCGCGCGAGCGACGGTTGTTGCGGGACAAGGACGAGAACCTGCCCGGCGAGGACATCCGCGAGGGGCTGACCGCGATCGTCTCGGTCAAGCTGGGCGAACCGCAGTTCGAGGGCCAGACCAAGACCAGGCTGGGCAACACCGAGGCGCGCACGTACGTACACAAGGCCGTGCACGAACAGTTGACCGATTGGTTCGCCCGAAACCCGGTCGACGCGACGGAGATCGTCCGCAAGGCGGTCCAGGCCCGGACCGCCCGGCTCGCCGCGCGCAAGGCCCGTGATCTCACCCGCCGCAAGAGCCTGGTGGAATCCATCGCCCTGCCCGGCAAACTCGCCGACTGCCGGTCCACCGATCCGGCCGCCTGCGAGATCTTCATCGTCGAGGGCGATTCCGCCGGTGGTTCGGCCAAGTCCGGCCGCAATCCCGAATATCAGGCGATCCTGCCGATCCGGGGCAAGATCCTCAACGTCGAGAAGGCCCGCGTCGACAAGATCCTGGACAACCAGGAGATCCAGGCCCTCATTTCGGCCTTCGGCACCGGCGTGCACGACGACTTCGACATCGACCGGCTGCGCTACCACTGAATCATTTTGATGGCCGACGCCGACGTCGACGGTCGGCACATCAACACCCTGCTCCTGACCTTCCTCTTCCGCTTCATGCGGCCGCTGATCGAGGCCGGCCACGTCTACCTCTCCCGCCCGCCGTTGTACAAGATCACCTGGAGCCGGGGCGACATCGAGTACGCCTACGCCGATCGGGAACGCGACATGCTCGTCGAACGCGGCCGACGCGAGGGCAGGCGGCTGCGCGAGGAGAGCATCCAGCGTTTCAAGGGGCTCGGCGAGATGAACGCGGAGGAGTTGCGGGTGACGACCATGGACCGCGACCACCGGGTGCTCGGTCGCATCACGCTGGAGGACGGAGCCCAGGCCGACGCACTGTTCTCGATCCTGATGGGCGAGGACGTCGAGGCGCGGCGCGGGTTCATCCAACGCAACGCCGCCGACGTGCGGTTCCTGGACATCTGACGCGGGGGAGTCGGGGGCCGCGCGCGGCGGCGCGACGGGCGGGGCCCGGCCCCCCCCCCGCCCGGGCGGCCCCCGCGGCCGGCGTCGATCCCGCCGGCGGGCCCGCGCCCGCGGCGCGGGCCGGGCCCGGGGGGCCGGGGGGTATGACACACCGGGCCCCCCAAAACAACACCCCG
>NZ_JBHZAE010000024.1:45829-192981 GCF_042754105.1 Embleya sp. NPDC059237
GGGCGGGGGGGCGGTCGGGGCGCGGCGGGGCTCCCCCCCCGCCCCCCCCGCCGTCGGGGGGCTACGCCCCTGGGGTGGGGGGGTGGGGGCGCGCCGGGCGCGGCGCCGCGGGCGGCGGCGCGCGCCCCCCGACTCGCGTCGGTCCTACACCTCGGCGTGCTTGTCCTCCCACAGTTCGCCCGCGTGCGCCGCGACGAGGGCGGCGATCCGGGCGAGTACGTCGTCCGCCGGTCGCGCGTCGAGTCGGCGGCCGTCGCGCAGGCGCAGCGCGACGTGGTCGGCGGCGGCCTCGCGGGCGCCGATCACGGCCTGGTACGGGACCAGTCGCGCCTCCCGGATCCGGGCGCCGAGGCTGCCTCGTTCCGGGCCCGCGACCTCGGCCCGCAGTCCGAGGTCGGCGCAGCGGCGGGCCACATCCTCGGCGCCCGGCCACTCGGCCTCGGTGATCGGCAGGACCACCACCTGGGTCGGCGCGAGCCAGGCGGGGAACGCCCCGCCGTGCTGCTCGATCAGGTGTGCCACGGCCCGTTCCACGCTGCCGATGATGCTGCGGTGGATCATCACCGGCCGATGCCGGGCCCCGTCGGCGCCGATGTAGTGCAGGTCGAACCGCTCGGGCTGATGGAAGTCGACCTGGACGGTGGACAGGGTGGACTCCCGGCCGGCCGCGTCGGTGACCTGGATGTCGATCTTGGGACCGTAGAACGCGGCCTCCCCCTCCGCCGCCTCGTACGGCAGGCCGGAGCGGTCGAGCACGTCCCGCAACAACGCGGTGGCCCGACTCCACTTCTCCGGCGCGGCGACGTACTTCCCACCCGGACCCGGGAGGGACAGCCGGTGGCGGCTCGCCTCGATGCCGAGCGCCTCGTACGCCCGGCGAATCATCTCCAGCGCGGCCCGCGCCTCGTCGGCGACCTGGTCGAGGGTGCAGAAGATGTGCGCGTCGTTGAGCTGGATCGCCCGCACCCGGGTCAGCCCGCCCAAGACGCCGGACAACTCGGAGCGATACATCCCGCCCAACTCGGCCATCCGCAACGGAAGTTCGCGGTAGCTGTGGGCGCGGGAGCGATAGATGACCGCATGGTGCGGACACAGGCTCGGCCGCAGCACCACCTGCTCGCCGCCGAGGTCCATCGGCGGGAACATGTCCTCGCTGTAGTGCGACCAGTGGCCCGAGATCTCGTACAACTCCCGCTTGCCGAGCACCGGCGAGTAGACGTGCCGGTAGCCTGCCCGGCGCTCCGCGCCCCGGATGTACTCCTCGAGGGTGTGCCGCACGGTGGCGCCGTCGGGCAGCCAGTAGGGCAGTCCCGCGCCGATCAGCGGGTCGGTGTCGAACAGGTCCAACTCGCGGCCGAGCCTGCGGTGGTCGTACATGGGGGTCTCCTCGCTGATGTGGGGCGAGTGACCACAAGCCGAAGCCCCGGGGCACTCGCCCCGGGGCTTCTTGACCAAGACATCCGTCAGCGCGCCGGGACACTCTCCGGCGTCGTCGTCATCATGGCAGCGCGCTTCATGCGGGCAACCGTAGCAGAGGGGCGATCGGCCGGGTATACGGTGAGTCGATGATCATTTCCCTGCCGCCCGGTGAGTTTCGCGCGTACCTGTTCGACTGCGACGGAACCATCGCCGACTCCATGCCGCTGCACTATCTGGCCTGGAAGCAGGCCCTCGACGAGTGGGACTGCGCGTTCCCCGAGGACCTGTTCTATGCCTGGGGCGGCCGAACGGTGACGGACATCATCGCCTCGCTCAACGCGGACCAGGGTCTGGCCATGCCGGTCGAGGCGGTCGCCCGCCGGCGCGAACTGCTCTTTCGGGAGTATCTGCCGCAGCTGACCCCCGTACCGGGGATACTCGCGCACATCGACGACGCGTGCGGGCGGATACCGACCGCCGTGGTCTCCGGCAGCACCCGCGACTCGGTCACCTCGTCGCTGGACACCCTGGGCCTGCTCGACCGGTTCGACGTGCTGGTGTGCGCCGAGGACTACACGCGGGCCAAGCCCGATCCCGAGGGGTTCCTCCGCGCCGCCGCGCACCTGGGCGTCGCCCCGGCGGACTGCCTGGTCTTCGAGGACACCGAGATGGGGATCCAGGCGGCCACCGCCGCGGGCATGGCGGCGGTGCGGGTGCCGCAGAGCCGTCGGGGGTGAATCCGCTCCCGGGTGAGGGCGCGGACACGGCGGGTGGAGCATCGCCGCGTGCCGGCGGCGAATTCACCCGGTCGTCGGCCGTTGTTGGCGGTGTGGATGATCTTCGTGGGTTTTCCAACCAATACCGTGCGCATGCCCCAACCCCGCCTGCGCCCGGAGAAGCACCATGTGCGAGCAGCACGACGACGATTGCCCCCAGCCCGTCACGCCCCTGTCCGGGCCCGCCCGGCGGGCGTTCCTGCGCTCCGCGGCGCTGGCCGGAGCCGGTGCCGCCGCGGTGGGGGCGGTCGGCATCTCCCCGGCCGCCGCGGCCGGGACGGACGGCGGCGCCGAGGGCGCGGCGGCCGACGCGCCGGTGGACGCCCAGGGCATGCCGGCATGGCGTCCGGACCGCGACAGTCGGCGATTCACGCTGGTGGTGATGCCGGACACGCAGTACATGTTCGACGAGCCGAGCATCACCACCGCGCCGATCGAGGCGTCGTTCCGGTACATCCTGGAGCACGCGCGCGAGGACAACATCGTCTTCATGGCGCACCTGGGCGACCTCACCCAGAACGGCCGCAAGCCCGAATTCGACGGCATCGGCCGGGCGTTCGAGGTGCTCGACCGCAAGGGCGTGGCCTACAGCGTGCTGGCGGGCAACCACGACATCGATTCCAACACCGACGACCGGCGCGGTCGGTCCGCGTACCTGGACACGTTCGGCCCGCAACGCTTCCGCGGCAAACGCTCGTTCGGCGGGGCCACCCCGGACGGCTACAACACCTACCACCTGTTCCAGGCCGGGGGACGGGAATGGCTCGTCCTCGCCCTGGACTGGCGGCCCTCGCCCGCGAGCATCGCGTGGGCGCGCAAGGTGATGGCGGACCACCCGCATTCGCCGGTGATCCTGACCAGCCACGAACTGGTCTCCGCCGACGTCCCGGGCCGGGAGGCGGAATTCTCCGACCACGGCCGCAGGTTGTGGGACGAGCTGATCAAGGGCAACGACCAGATCTTCCTCACCCTCAACGGCCACTACTGGCCGGCCGGCCGCAGCACGCGTCGCAACGACGCCGGCAACGAGGTACACCTGCACATCACCAACTACCAGAACCGCTACTTCGGCGGCGCCGCGATGATCCGGCTCTACCACTTCGACCTGGACCGCGACACCATCGACGTGGAGACGCTGTCCCCGTGGATCCTCGGTCGCAACAGCCGCGACCTCAACGAACTCGAGCGCCGCGAGATGGAGTTGACCGGACCCGACGACTACTTCTCGGTGCCGGTCGACTTCGACAAGCGCTTCGCGCGCTTCGCGCCGATCCCCCAGCGCCCGGCCCGTCCGGCCGCCCGCATGGTGGTGCCCGGCACGGTCGCCTACTGGCGCTTCGACGGTTCGCACCGGGACGGCGCGCCCGTGCCCGGCGGGCAGCGCGTCAAGGACCTGTCGGGGCGCGGCAACGACCTCACCCTGATTCCGGCGCCGGGCGCCGCGGCCGGGTCGGTGAGCTGGTCCGGGCAGTACCACCCGGACCAGCCCGGACACGGCAGCGTCCGGCTCGCGGGCGGCAAGTCCCCGCTGCGCGGCGGCCACTTCCAGACCGCGAACGACGCGCCGCTGAACCGGGCGACGTTCCGCTCCGGATACACCGTCGAGGCGTTCTTCAAGCTGCCGGCCGACTGGGACGGCGGCAAGGACGCGTGGTCGGCGCTGCTGAGCCGCTGGGGGATGAGCGGTGAGGCGCGCAAGCCGCAGGGCGACCCGCAGGAGCCGGTGGTCACGCTGAGCCTGTCGGGCGGACGCGAACTCCAGTGGTGCGTCTACCCGCTCGACGGCGACGGCTCGGCCACCAACTGGGGCCACGAACTGGCCCTGGACACCTGGTGGCACGTCGCCGTCGTGAACGACTCCCGGCAGAGCACGATGTACATCGACGGCTGCCCCGTGGTGCGCAACCCGACGGCCCGCGCGAACGGCCTGACCACGCTCAACCTCCCCTGGATGCTGGGCGGCTACGCGTACGACGGCAAGCTCGACCAGACCGTCAACGCCTGGATGGGCGACGTCCGCATCGTCGATCGCGCGCTGCGCCCGGACGCCTTCATGATCGGTCGCTAGCCGGCGAGGCTCCGGCGGTTACTGCTTGAGCTTGCGCCAACCGCCCGCGCGGTTGTTGGCGATGATCTGCTCGAACATCGCCTTGAGGGCGGGGCCGTTGATGGTCTCGCCCTCGCGGATGGCCACCGTGCGGGCGGTCTTGTTGTCGTGGCCGCCGGTGATGATCCCCTCGGGGTCGGGGACGATGGCGCCGTCGTACAGGAACACGTTGACGTGGTCCTTGGCCGCGAGCAGTGCGCAGATGTTGCCCTGGAGGACGAAGTAGGGCCGGACGGTGCGCTTGATGGTCTCTACCACCTCGTCGTCGGCGGCGTGCACCAGGTCCCGGACCTCGCGACAAATGGCCTGTTGCCATTCGGGCAGCGCCTCGATGTAGGTGTCGACCCGCGGGTCGGTGACGTACGTCATGACCCGTAACGGTAGCCGAAGCACCGCGCCCACGCATTCGCGACCGACGCTCCGCCATCGAATTCCACGACGCACCCGACGCGGTACCGTGTGTGATTGGAAAATGCGCGGTCCGTGATCGGCGATGCGATATCGAGGATGCACCACGGCAGGCGCCGGCACGCCGTTCTCGCCGGTGCGAGACATTTCGAAATAGTCACGTTATATTTGCTGTCGGCAAATTCCGCGCGCCCGAGCCGAACGAATGGCGTGCCGGATTCGACGCCCGGGTGACGACGCCCCGGAAACCCGCCGTCCGGAGCGATGTTACCCAAAGGTATACCGAACTCTGGTAACCCGCTCGGCCTTATCGAGATTTCCCACCCGGTCAAAAATCCTGGGCAATGCGCTTTACACGGCGCGGAGGCCCGCAGGGCCGCGAAAACGCAATGATCCCGGCCGGATCGGCAGGCGTGACGGGTTGACGGGGACCGCGGCGGAACACGCTTCGGGTGCGTTCACGGCGCACTGTCCCGTACTTCCCGGCGGACCACGCGACCCACGTCCACACCGCGACGGGCCGGATGAACGGGGACGGGTATGAGCGAGCAGGACAGGATCCTCCTGCGGGAGGCTTCGACGGGTACGCCCGCCGACACGCGGTGCGGGTGGCGGTCATGAGCGCGACGTACGCGGAGAAGAGCCGCGTTGAACACGCGCGTCCGACCGGTCACCCCGGATTCGACGAGAACCGTTTCGAGCACCCGGGCCCGCTTGCGCCGGCGCGCACCGACGCGTACGCGGACCCGTTCCACCCGGATGCCGACGACGAGCATGCGAGCGATCGGCGCGTGCGCGACCTGCTCACCGCGCAGCGCCTGGCGGCCGGCCCGAACGGCACCCGCGACCTGCTGCGGTGGCTCGCCCACCGCACCGGCACCCACATGCGCATCGTGGACCACGAAGGGACCATCCACCACGAGGAGTTCGGGGATGCCGCGCACCCCGCCGGCCGCGACGTCGGATCACGAGCCGGCACCGGGCGCGCGATCCCGCTGGGGGTCGGCGGCGAGCGCGACACACCCCAGGGCACACTGCAACTCGTCGACCCGGGCCGGGCCGGGCAACGGACGCAGGTCCTGCTCGCCGACACCGTGCCCGTGCTCGGCTGGGCCTGGAACGCGGAGCGCGCGACGGCCGAGCGTCGTCGCAGCGCCGAGGCGGACGCGCGCAGTCGGCAGGCGGTGCTGCGACTGCTGAGCACCGGTCACACCTCGACGGCCCGGGACGTCGCACTGGCCATGGGCTCCCCGCTGCCCGACGTGGTGGGCGTGCTCGTGGTCCGGTTCCCGCAAGAGCGCCGTCGCGGCATCGAACGCGCGGCGCACCGCCTGTCCGGCGACGGAGTGCGATGGGCGCCGGATCTGACGCACGCCGACCGCCTGGTGTTCCTGGTACCCGCGCACGGATCGCCAGCGGTGTCCCGTGAGGGTGGCGCCGCCGCGGCGGAACGGCCCGAGACGGCCCACCGGGTGGCCGGTCGCTTGAGGCGGGAGTTCGTCGACGTCCTCGTCGGGGTCGGCGACGCGGTCGCCCTCGAACACACCTCGGTGGCCTACGAGCAGGCCGCGCGCGCGGTGTCGCGGGCGCCGGTGGGAGTGGATCGAGTGGTCGGGTTCGAGGAACACGCGACGCCGGACGAGTTGATCGGCCACGACGGTGTGGCCTGGGCACGGCGGCGACTCGCGCCGTTGCGGGCGTATCGACCCGCCCGACGCGCCGACCCGGGCGCCGACGAACTGGCCACCACCCTGGAGACCTGGCTGCGCCTGGGCGGCCGTGCCTCACGCCGACTGCACCTGCACCGCAACACGTTGATCGCACGGTTGAAGAGCGTGGCCGCGCTCCTGGACACGAACCTGGACTCGTTGGCCGTTCGGGCCGAACTGTCCCTGGCACTGCGGATCCTGGCGCTCCACGGTGCGGGTGACCGGGACGGCGGCGTCGGAACCGGCGCGGAGGAGAACGGGACGGTCGCCGAAGCGGTGACGGTCGAGAATCTGCTGGCGCTGCCCCGGGTCCGGGCCTGGGCCGAGGATCTGGTCCGCCCGCTCGGTTCGGACGCGGGATCCCACGATCTGCGAACCCTGCGGACCTGGCTCGACCTCGACGCCCGGATCGAGCCGACCGCCGCGGCGCTGGCGATCTCCGGGCCGGGAGTGCGCAAGCGCCTGGTCCGGATCGAGGAGCGCCTGGGTGCGGGCCTGATCGGTTGCCCCGCCACCCAGATCGACCTGTGGCTCGCCCTGCGGGCGGTGGCCCACGCCACGACCACCGCCCAGCCCGACCACGCGACACGATCCTGAGCCGACGCGGGCCGTCAGGCCCGCGTCACCCGGTCGAGAGCCGCACGCGACCGACACCAGCGGGCGTTTTCGGCCAGCCGCTCCCGCCAGCCGCTCCGATCCACCAGGCTCGGGTCGAACAGGGCGATGGCCTCGTCGTAGACCCGGGCCGCCAAGTCGGCCCGGTCGGCCAACAGGGCCAGGTAGGCGTACAGTTCCCGGGTGGCCACGGCCGCGCCGACGTCGCCCGAGGCCGAGGCCGCCCTCGCCATGGTCTTGGCGACGATCAGGGCCCGGTCCGGCTCGCCCTGGTCGAGTGCCCGGGCGATCACCCCGAGCGCGCGTTGCTGCTCGGGCGTGGGCGTGGGCACGTACGGTGACTCGCCCGCGTCCCACCGGCCGCCCTGGTCCGACCACGCGTCCTCTGCCTCCTTCGCGGCCGGGACCGGCGACGCATCGACAGGTCCCACCGGCGCCGGCGGCGGCGGGGTGGACGCCGCGGGAGTCGGCGTCGACGGCGGGTGCACCGGCGACCGCAATGGCTCCGCGCTGCCGGACAGGCCCGGGAACGCCGGTGGTTCGTACTCCGGCGCCCGCGGCGGGGTGGCCCGGACCTCGGGAGCCGACGCCGCACCCGCGCGCGGGTGACGCGGCCCGGCCGCCGTACCGGTTCGCCCGCGTCGCAGGCCCAACCCGCGGCGAGCCGGTTTGACGGGTGTCGGATCCCCAGCCTGGACGACATTCCCCTCCGAGTCGACGATCAACGGGAAGGTCGTGCCGTCCGGCTCGACGGCCTGTACCCGCACCGCGCGACCGAGTACTCCGGCGGTTTCCGCGGCGACCGCCAATGCCACATCCCTCGGGTTGCGGCCGGGTTCCACCTGGACCGGGACCCCGCCGATCTCCACGGTGTCGTTCGGGCCCAATTCGATCAGGATCACGGGCCATGCGGGGACGGCGGTGTGCTCACCCATTGGAGCCTCCCGATTGGTTCGGTGTCGCGGAGCCTCCGGTCGCCGGGCCGCCGGACCTCGTCGGCACCGGCCGGGGGCAGACCGGGTCCGAGCGGGACATCATCATGCTCGGTTCGCCGCTGACGAGTGTGGTGACCACGACGCACGAGTTCAGGCCGACCTCGGGGCCGGCCAACACCGCGGTCAACTCCCCGGCGCGCGGCACCTCGGTCTTTTGTACGGCTCCCTCGCGGCTTTGCGCGACGACGAGATACCCGACGATGAGGTCGGTGCGCTCCGGGACCTTCCAGGAGACCAACAGGCGCCCCTCGAACGACTTGACGGACACACCCTGGGGTCGGTACGGCGCGGCCGCGTCCGGCGCCATCATGGTGGCCGGTGCCGGCGGTGCGGTCGGCGCCGCCGCGACGGGTTTTTCCTTCCGGGCCGCCAGGACAATGACGCCGACCGAGACGATCACGAGCACGACCAGGCCCGCGAGCACGAATATGACCCAGCGAGGACGGCGCTTGGGCGCGGGAAACCACTCGTGGGGCTCGGTCGAAGCCTGTTGGAAGTCCCATCCGAACGCCTCGGTCGATTCCGGCTCCGGCGCCGGCCCCGGTTCCGGCTCCGGCTCCGAAATCGGGAGCGTGAGCGCCGGCTTGACGTCGGATCGAGGTTCGGGCTCCGCGTCGCCGCTCGGCTCCGGAGTCGACCAGGCTCCGACGGGCATCGGTCGGTGCTCGGCGGCGGGATCCATCGCCCGCGACAGCGGCGCGTAGGTCTCGCCCGTGTCCGCGGCGGACCACTGCGATTGCGGTACGCCCCCCGACGATTCCGGTGCGCTCGCCGGAGGTTCGGTCGGCCGCGGGGGAGGAGCGGGGATCGGCTCGGCGACGTCCGCGACGGGCTTCGCCGCCAGGAACCACTCGGGTCCCGGCTCGACTCCGTGGGTCGGTGCCGCGAACTCCCGTGACTGTGCGGCGACATCGCCGACGATCGGCGCCACCTGCTCGGGTGCCGCCTCACCGCCGACCTCCGGCACCACCCGCTCTCGCGCCGCGTCGACGCCGTGCGACGCGGGCACGGGCACCGGCTCGGGCACGGGCTGTTCGCGCGTCGTCTCGTCGTGGTCGGATGCAGGTGCCGCCTGTTCCCGTGTCGCCGGGGTGGTCTCGGGTGCCGGCACGGCCTGTTCCCGCGTCGCCGGGGTGTCCTCGGGCGCCGGCACGGCCTGTTCGACTGCCGCCTCGTCGTTGCCGGGCGCCGGCGCCGCCTGTTCCCGCGCCGACCGGGCGTCGCCCGGCGCAGGTGTCACCGGTGAAGCCTCCGACTCGACCGCGCCGATCGCCGCGATGAACTGCGTGCGCCCCGCGTCGGGCTCCACGGCCGGCGGCACGAAGACTCCCGTCGGACCCGATTCGACCTCCGCGGGCGCCTCCTGCGGCGGTGCCGACGCCTGGTCGCGGACCAGGCCCCACCACCTCGGCTCGTGCAGGGTCGGCCCGCCGCTCGACGGGTCACTCCCGGTCGGGTCCGCGGGGTCCGAGGCGCCGAGTCGGTCGATGGTCACGTCAGAACTCACTCTCGTCCTTTGTCGGGCGATCGAAATACCAGTGCCACCGAACGCGGGCGCATCCTGCGGTAGGCCCGGACGTGCGGGCGAGGCCGGCCGTCGATCCGGCGCACGGCGCCCGCCACGATCGCCCGATCCCGCCACGCGGCATCCGCGTCCGCCTGCTCGATGCTGCGATCCCCATAGGCGATGTCGTTGACCAGGGAGGCCAGTTCGGGCAATCGAGCGCCCGCCTCCGGAGGCAGGCGGGTCGCACCGTAGTCGGCGATCTCGCCGACCGTGAGCGACCCGTTCGTACGCAACCCCGCACCCACCAGGTCGTCGTTGATCTGTCGCCAGGCCCCGATGACCTGCTCACGAGGCTCGCCCCGGCGACGTCGGCGCCGGGCCAGGACGGGGCCGAGTCCGGCCGCGGCCAGATACCCGACGACGCCCGTACCCGCGCCCGCCGCGACGAAGAGCCACCACCGGGTCCCGCCCCGGTGCGCGGAGGTGCGGGTCGCGGTGTCGGGCGCGGGGCCCGAGCGCGTCTGCCCGGCGATCTCCCGGTCCTTCTCCGCACGGGTGACCGGTTTGGCCGGAGCACTGGTCGCGGGCGTCTTCTGCTCGGGAGCCTGCTTGCGGGCGCCCGAATCGGTGGCCTGTCCCGGCGTGGGGAAGAACGGCACCCAGCCGACCCCCTCGAATTCGACCTCCGGCCACGCGACGATGTCACCGCTGCGCACCTCCCGGACACCCTTCGCGCCCTCGCGTCCGGCCGAGAAGCCAACGACCACCCGGCTGGGCAGATTGAGCGTGCGTGCCATCACCGCGAAGGCGGTGGCGAATTGCTCCGACGTACCCTCCTTGGTGGTCTCCAGGAAGAACTGGAGGTTGCGATACGAGTGGCCGGGCACCGCGGAGATGTCGTAACGGTGATTGGCGCGCAGCCACTGGGCCAGGCGCAGTGCCTGCTGGTACGGGAAGGTGCTGCCCGAGGTGGCGACGGTGGCCTTGGCCCGCAACGATTCCAGGGCCGGGATCGGCCGTCCCATCGCATCGCTCTCGGGCAGGGCCGTGTTCGCGGGATCCTGTGCCGCGGGCAGGAACTGGAGGCGGTCCGGATCCAGCGCGGGGACGCGCGTGTCGATCCGGTAGCGCGTGCCCGAGCGCAGGCCCGAGCCGCTCGCGATCACCCCGCTGTCCGGATCGACCCGCAACTGCAGCCCCGGCGCGTCCACTTCGGTGGGCCGATCGGTGCCCGGCAGCCAGATGTCGCCGAGGTCGCGCACGGTCACGGTGTTGACCACCGTGGACAGCACGGGTGGTCGCCCGTCGGGCGACTCGGGGACGCGGCCGGCGGTGACGCGCAGATTCCGCACCGGATACCAACTCGACCCGTCGTAACGATCGAGCACCGTCAGCCGCCAGTAACGATCGGGCGCACTGGGCCCGTCGACGCTGAACATCGGCTGGTCGGGGGACATCAGCCACGCGGAGATGCGATCGAGCGGGCTGATGCCCGTCAGCCGCTCCGGCTGCGGCAGCGCGACCAGGTCGCGCAGATCGGGCGGGCGCCTGGTGCGGGTGCCGGGCAGGTCGGGGCCGAGCAGGGCCGCGACACACGACAGGGCGATCACGATCGGTACACCGACCAGAGCCGTGCCCAGTGGTGGCAGCCGTTCCGGCGCCCGGATCAACAGCAGCAGTCCGATCGCGCCGATCATGGCGACCACGACCGGAAGATTGGAACCGGGGCCGCCGACGCCCAGGATGACGGGAACGATCAGCGCGAGCAGCGCGGGTAGCGCGGGCAGCGACACGGTGGCCGTACGCAGCGCGAGTTCGGCGCCCGCGAGGGCCGCGACCCAAACGCATGCGGAGACCAGGACGAGCAGTTCCCCGTCGGCGGGCGCGGGCAGCACGGTGGTCAAGATCGACTTGGGCGCGTCGACGACGGCAGTGGCGATGTCGCGCATGCCCGCGGGAGTGGGAATCACGTGCCCCACCGCGCGGTCGCGAAAGAGCGACGCGGAGACGACCAGCATCCAAGCCAGCGCGGACAACACGAGCGAGGGCCACAACGGCCGGGTCGCCCGGGCCTTCTCCGCGTCCGTCACGAATCGTTTGGGACCGCCGGAGCAGGCCAGGACCACGAGGGTCGGCACGATCGCGGACAGGGTCGCCGTGAGCAACACCTCGCTCGTGCCGAACACCCGGCGGAACGCGAACCCCACACACAGCGCGGCGGACGTGGTCGCGACCAGCGACCACCCGCGACGACGAATACCCGGCCCGCTCATCGCACCGCCTCGCGGTGCCACGCGCGCGCGAGTCCCTCGAGGTCGGTGACCAGCAGCCTGGTCACCTGCGCGGGCAGCGCCGGCGCGGCCGGCGGCGGGCCGCCGGGAGCGGCCACCCGGATCACCACGACCCGGTCGAAACGACGCGTCACCCGCCCCAGGGCCTCGAGTTCGGCGGCCGAGTCGACGCCGGTGACCACCACGAGCGTGTCGCTGTCGCGACCGCGCTCCAGGATCTCGAACGTGTCGCGCAGCGAGTGTGCGGCGTCGGCTTCGACCAACGCGAAGAGATCCAGCAGGCGTCCGGAACCGGCTTGGCGATCCTGCGCGCCCGTGAGCGGCCCGGCGCCGGTGAATACGTGCAGGGGAAAGTTCTTTCCGGCCACCGCGGCGGCCACCGACGCGGCCACCTCGACCGCGACCTCGAACGTCTCCGCCGACGTCGACCACGGCGGCCGGCCGGCGTACGACCCGACCCGGGTGTCCAATACGACCGTGGTCGCCGGCAGGCTCACGTCGATCATGCGCCGCACCATCATGACCCCGGTACGCGCCGTCGAACGCCAGTGCACACGCCGCAGATCGTCGCCGAGGGTGTACTCGCGCAACGAGTGGAAGGTCAGCGTGCCGTCCTCGGCCGTGTCGGACGTGGGCCCTTCCAGGTGATGTGTGCGGCCGGCCGGCAACACCGGCAACGCGACGGTGCGCGGTCGCACCAACAGGGTCTCCACCGCGCCGTGTTCGCGCGCGCGTCGGCTCAGGCCGAGCGGATCGCTGCGCACCAACGACATGGGGCCGACCGAGACCCGGCCGCGGACATGGGTGGGAAGGGGGTAGCGGGCGCCGACCTCCGCCCCCGGGGGCACCGCCGGCAGCGTGGCCGGATACACCGGCTCACCCGCGACGTGGTCCTCCGCACGCAGCCCACGCAGCGGCCGGGTACCGGTGTTGACCAGTACGACGACCGCGTGGGCGGCGTCGCCGCGCGCGACCTTGGTGGGTACGACGGTACGCCGCGCCCGTACCGACGGACGCGCGGCCGTCCACGCCAGCGCGAGGGCGACCGCGGCCAACGCGGCGACCCCCAACACCCGGGCCTCGCCGTACCCGAGACCCCAACCCACCCCGCACAGGACCGCGCCGACCGCCAGCATTCCGCGACCGCCGGTGGAGAGCATCAAGCGTGACCCTTCGCAGCGGTCGGCTGCGGCGCCGGCACCCGGTCGAGGATCTCGTCGAGCACGTCGGCGGCCGTGACACCGCCGAGTTCGGCGTCCGGAGCGAGCAGCAGGCGGTGGGTCAGGATCGGTCGGGCCAGCGCTTTGACGTCCTCGGGAAGGATGTGGTTGCGCTCCTGTGACGCGGCCCGCACCCGTGCGGCCCGGACCAGGGCGACGCTGCCGCGCGGACCGGCGCCGAGCCGGGTGTGCGCGTTCTCGCGCGTGGCCCGGGCCAGCCGCACGGCGTAGTCGACGACCGGCTGCGCCGCGCCGACCCGGTGCCGGGCCACCTGGACGAACTCCTGGATGTGCCGCGCCGTCGCGATCACGGGCAGGCCCTCGATGGTCGCCCCGCCACCCGCGCCGGAGGCGACCGCGATCTCCGAGGCGAGGTCGGGATAGCCGACGGTGACGCGCATCAGGAAGCGGTCGAGCTGGGCCTCGGGCAACGGATAGGTCCCGGACATGTCCACCGGATTCTGCGTCGCGATGACGATGAACGGGCGCGGGACCTCGTGGGTGGTCCCGTCGACGGTGATCCGGCCCTCCTCCATCACCTCGAGCATCGCCGACTGGGTCTTGGGCGAGGCGCGGTTGATCTCGTCGCCGATCACCACGTGGGCGAAGACCGGTCCGGGAAGGAATTCGAAGGTGTTCGTCGTCTGGCGGAACATCGACACACCGGTGATGTCGGACGGCAACAGGTCCGGGGTGAACTGGATGCGATGCCAGGACGCGTCGATGGACGCGGAGATCGCCCGGGCCAGCGTGGTCTTGCCGGTGCCGGGTACGTCCTCGACGAGCAGGTGGCCCTCGGCGAACAGGGCGATCAGGGCGAGGTCCACGACATCGCGCTTGCCGACGACGACACGCTCGATGTTGTCTCCGAGCGCGCGAAAGCACTCTCGGAACAGCCGCAGGGCGTCGCCGGCGTGGAACTGGGGGGCCTCGGCCGGCTGGTTGCCGTTCGCCGGGGTGGCGAGCTGGGTCACGGTGCTCCAGTTGGGTGGAACGGCGGGCGACGGGCGTAAGAGCCCGCCGCCCGCGAGTGATCACACGATGGGTGAAGCCGGGGTGTTACTCGCACTCCCAGAGCGGAGGCGAGAACTTGCCGTTGTCGGAATTGGGGGTTCGCACGTACAGGTCGCTGACGTAGCCCGAGATGGACTTGTAGTCGACCCGGTCCCACACGGCGCTGTGCACGTTGGTGGCCGTGCGGGTCACGTTCTGGCCCATGGTCTGGCAATGCACCGTGATGCTGCCGGTGTAGTTGGGGCCGATCTCACCCCTGCGGGTGGCGGCGTCGATGCGTGGCCCGGCGTGAATGCCGATGCCGATCGAGTTGTTCCGGTTGGGACCGACGTTGTAAGTCCGCGCCGGCGGCGTCAGGTCGATCGTCGTGGTGGCGGAGCCGCTGCCGGCCGCGTTCTTCGCGGTGATCGTGACGGCGTACTTTTGGCTGTTCTTGAGGCCCTTGGCGACGTAGGAGGTCCCGGAGACGGCGTACGTGTTCGCGCCGATCTTCACCTGGTAGGTGGTCTGGGGGTCGGTGCCCTTGGCGAGCGTCCACTTCAGCGTTGCGCCGTGCCCGCCGGTTGCCACGGCGACGCTCACGTTCTCCGGCTTGGGCGGCTTGACACACGGCTGAATGGGTTGGGACCAACCGGAGTTCATCGTCTTTTGGCCGGCGAATTCGGCAGTGACGAAGAACTTGTACTCCTTGCCGCACTCGCCTCCGGAGACGGTGAACTTCATCGTGCCGCCGGGAGCGACGGCGTCGGGGGTGACGCTGAGACCGGCGGTCACGTTGCCCAGCGTGTACCGGGTGGGCTTGGCGCCTTCCGAGGGACTGAAGGTCAGGGTGATCTTCCCCTGGCTCGACGTGGCCTTGGGCGTGCCGGGCGCCTTCATCTCGGGCGCGGTGGTCGGCGGGGTGCTGGAGGGCGGGGTGGTGCCGGTCGGACTCGTGCCACCGGTCGCACTCGTGGTGGCGGTCGGCTGGGTCGTGCCCGGCGCGGACGAGCTCGCGGACGCCGAGGCCGTACCCGGGGCGGTGGGCGTCCCGGCCGTCTTCGTCGGCTGCGGCTTGGGAGTCTCGACCGGGTCGGCCGGCGTGGTCTTGCTCGGCAGCGGCACCGGCAGCTGCGGAGTGTCGTCCGTGGGCGGCTTGGGATCGGGCTTGGGCTTCGGGTCGTGCGTGGGCTTCGTGTCGTGCGTGGGCGGCGGCGGGAAGGGATCGTCGCTGGGCACGTCCTGTGGCGGCGCCTCGCCGCCGCCCGGCAACTGCTGGTCCTCGGCGGGCGGTTGTGAGGACGGCGGAGTCGAGGGCGGAGCGGAGGTGGCGCCGGCGCCCGGCGGCTTGGTCATGGTGGGAGTGGCCTGGTCGCCCGGGACACCGTCGGCGCCGGGTTCGCCGTCCTTGCCGATCCGATGGATGCGTCCCTGGACGTCGACGACCGCCGCCTCGGCACTGTTTTGGTCGTTGACCCAGAGGAGGCCGTTGCTGACGTACGTCTCCAGCGTGCCCTTGGCGCCGGTGACCTTGATCGGCTCCTCGAACCTGGCCTGGACCGTGTTGTAGACGAGCAGCGCGCCCGTGTCGAAGTCCGGCACGTAGACCTTTGCGCCGAGCACCGACGGGCTTCCGTAGGTGTGTTTCTGCGTCTGTATCGGAGCCGCCTGGATGGAACCGCTGTTGACGTCGAGAAGGGCCAACGAGCCGGTGTCGGAGGCCAGGAAGGGCACGACCGCGCCCTCACTGATGCCGGGCACCAGGAACCTGTCGGGCGCTCCCTTGGTCAGGTCGGTCGGCAGCTTGAAGGTGCTCGCGACGCTCGTCTGGGTGAGCGTCATGGCCTTGCCGGCGGTCACGTCGGTGACCACCACCCGGTCGGCGCCGGACTTGCGCCCGCCCTCGTTGCCCGGCGGCGCGGCCTTGACGAGGGTCAACAGCAGCGGATGTCCGGGCTCGGCGACCTTGATCGGCGCGCCTCGGTCGG
This sequence comes from Embleya sp. NPDC059237, assembly GCF_042754105.1. NCBI lineage: Bacteria > Bacillati > Actinomycetota > Actinomycetes > Kitasatosporales > Streptomycetaceae > Embleya > Embleya sp. NPDC059237. Next base: position 61,858 of record NZ_JBHZAE010000024.1, read on the forward strand.
AGCCTCGGATCGGCACCACCTCACCGGTGGCCGACAGCGGTACCCACAGCGTGCCGTCGGAGTCCGCCTGACTCTTGCCCAGCGGGATGCGCCCTCCCTGGGCGTCCTCGAACACGATCGGCGGTCCGATCGTGGCGAACGAGCCGAGTGCGTTGGCGGCGTCGGTGGTCGGCCGCGGGTCGATGCGCTGCACCTCCCCCTTGCCGGGGCTGATCCGCCACGCGTTCCCGCCCCCGGTGGCGATGTCCTGGTTGGGGGTTCCGTCCGGCGAGGTCTGGGCGACGGTGAGTTGGCGGGGGTCGATCTGGTTGAGCTGCCCGGTCTTCTTGTTCAGCACCAGGACGGTCTTGCCATCCGTACTCACCTGCAAGGTGGTGGGGTCCTGGCCGCCGGGCAGGGTGATCCGGGCGTCGACCCGTCCGGTCAGGCCGTTCACGTGCACGACGAGGTTCTTGGAGCCGCTGGGCAGCCACGCGCCCACGTCCGAGAGGTCGGAGTCGGCTCCGGCCGCGCCGATGCCGACCACGACCGAGGCGGCGATGACCGAGACGGCCGCGCCGATCGCCACGATCGCGGTCGGACGGTTGCGGTCCAGGCGCAGGCGGGACAGCCCGGGGATGCGGGACAGGCGGCTTTCACGCGGCGGGGCGGACTGCGGCTCGGGATCGGGTTCCCGAGCCGACGACGGGGTCGGCGAGTCGGGCGCGGGGCGCTGGGACATGGGGCTTCTCCCTGGAACACGGACCGGTCCACGATCCTGGTGTGCCGAACGCGCTACCGGCGAGGCGGCCGGCGCCACGTTCGGCGCGTTCTTCGGATGGTGCGAGAGATGCGCCGACCTCTCGAACTTCCGGCCGCGGGTGCGGCCGGGAGTGGGGTCAACGCGAGGGTGCGGTTGTCACGGTGGGGGTGCTGCGGCGGGACACATCGCGATCACCGCCGAAGAGTTCTCCTCCTCGGTTTGGACGGACAGGGTGAACAGTCCCGCGCCCGACGCCGTGAGCCGCTCCGGGATCCGGGTGCCTGCGCGGAGGAGGTCGATCTTGCGAGTTGCCACGGTGACCATGGCGGGTTCCTGGATGGGTACCACCTCGCCAGGGGTCTCGTCGTTCTCCGGCGGCGGCGGCCGGTCGGCGAGCAGGGAGCCGTAGGCCAAGCCGTTGTCGCCCACGATCGTGAGCGCGGCACCGCGACGGTCGGCATCGCCGGCCAGGCATCCGAGCGTGCGCGCCGACAGGTCGATCGCCAGTGAACCGGCCACGATATATCGCCCGTTCGGTGAGGCGGCGAAAGATCTCTGAAGGGCTCCGGGATCGGCGTCGCCACCGTCCGCGTTGGTACATTCACCGGACACCAGGACGGCACCCGACGCGGGATCGTGCACGGCATAGATGGTGTGCTTGTCGTTCGCCGGCCAAGCGGCGAGCAACGCGCCCGGCAGAGTGCCCAGCAGTGTTCCGTTCGTTCTTCCGTCCGGGCCGATCCGGGTACTGTTCCAGCCGCCGGCGAGGCCGAACCTGGCATTGGGGCGAGCCGGAATCTCGGCGGTCAAAACGCCGGCCGAGATCGTCGAAACGGGGACGTCTCGGACGGTACAGCTGTTCACCTCATCGGGGCCGCACACATCCGACCGGCGTTTGTCTCCCGCCGGCACGGTGCTGCTCGCCCCGGTCGTCGGATCCCACAGCGTGGCGGGTCCGGCCTCGATGACGTCGTTCGAGGCGTCTTCCACTCGGTCGCCCAAAAACAGCACGCCGCCGTCGCCGATCGAGACACCGACGGCCGAGAACGGGCCGGGGGTCTCTCGTTCGAGATGCCGGGTCGGTGCCACGGCGCCGCCGGTGGACGCGATCGAGAACGTGTCCACCACGGTGAGTCGGCGTGCGCGCACGAGGCCGGTGCCGGGGACGACGCCGAATCGCACCAGGACGACGAACTCACCGTCGTGCGTGTTGACTACCCGGAGGATGGGGCTGCGCAGGATCGAAAGTTTCTTCAGCGGGGTCGACGACCAAACGACCGCGCCCTTGTCCGCGTTTCGGGCGATGACCACAGTGCCTTCGGCCTGGGCGCCCTTGGTGCTCTTGGCGGTCTCGGAACTCGTGGCCGTGGGTGTCGGCCCGTCGCTCGCCACAGGGTCGACGGACTCCCCGGAGAAGTCGTCGCTTCCGGCGTATACGTCCACGAAGTAACCGGCCTGCGGAGCCATCGTGTACGCGCGGCCGGTCTCGTTGTTCTGCCAACCGCGTTTGTTGTCGAGATTCGGCGGCACCGAAATGGACACCGGAGCGGCCGACGCCGGCGCGGATGTGGGGTTGCGCTCCTGGGGAGTTGCCTGCCCGCCACCCAATCCCGAGCAGCCGGTCGCCGCGCCGAAGGCCAGAAGGATCGAGGCAGCCGACGATAGCGCTCGCCGACGGCGTCTCACGACACGCCGAGAGGCCAAGGGGTGCTCCTGCGCTGTGCTTGGGGTGTCTGATGTCGGCGCTCTCACGTGAACGCCTTTGATTCCACCGCGACGCTAGGCGGCTCGAAATCGCCGAACAAGTCTTCGCGTGACCGACTGGGCAAGGTGATACCGCCGATGGGTGAAGACTGTGCAATGTTCACCGCGCCGGACACGCGCTAGTCGATCAGGCGCACCGAGGAGACCTTCCACGGTTGCGCGGCCGAGGCCCGTTCGAGCGAGACGAAGGCCGTGGCGATCACGGGTGGGCCCGTCCAACCATTGCCACCGGACGCGGTGATGGTCACCATGAACGCGTGCAGGGCCTTGGTGTCCGTGTCCGGGGGCTTGCCGGAATCGTCGGCCGACGTGGCGACGACGCGGGTGACGGCTTTGTGCTGAGCCCAGGTCAACCAGGTTCCCCCCGGGCCGGCGACCTGCGGACTGATGCGAAGGCTCTCCGCGTATGCCGGTGTCAGAAAGGGCGCGGCGCGTTGCGCGGCGTCCCACTGGGTCGCGTCGATCGCGGTGTCCACTGTCCACATCGTGACAACCGCGGCCCGGGCGACGGCGGTCGCGTCCCCACCGTCGACGTTCGACACCGCCGGGAGTGAGGCGGCGGGAGTACCCGTCCGACCGACGAGTGCGGGCATCGGTGGCACGGTGCCCGGCGCTGTCGGGTAGGTCGGAGGAGCGCTCGTCGTCCGGGTCGGGCCTCGAGTGCCGGCCGAAGAGTTTCTCGAAGGATCGTCGACTGCCCGATCCCGGGTTCCGCTCTGCTCCAGGCTGCATCCGGCCAGGGCCGCGGCGACCAGCAACGAGGCGAGCAGCACAGTGGGTTTGCGCATCTCAGGCCCTCGCCACCACGACACCGTAGCGTTGGACTGTCCAGGTGTCGCTCCTCGAGAACGACGAGAAGGGATCCTGTCTGATGATCGTGCCGGTCGCGAAGGCGTCGATGGTCATACCTCTCCCGACGTACAAGGCCACGTGGTGAGTTGCATCGGTGCCAATGGCGCCGCCGCGGGTGAAGAAGATTGCGTCTCCAGGCAACATCTGGGCTTCCTGCGCAGCGCTTGGCGGACCCTGTGAAAGGAGAATCCGCTCGCCTACTTTTGCTTGCTCCCCAGCGGTGCGAGGAAGTTTTATCTGGCCATTGGATGCTTGGTAGATGATATAGCGCACGAAGCCGGAGCAGTCGAACCCGACGGTTCCCGCGCCTTGGGCAAAGCCTTCGCTCGGGCCGGTGAAGGTGCCGCCGCCCCATGAATACGGATACTTCCCCACGGATTCCTGCGCGAGTTTTACGGCGCGCCCGCCGAGTGTCTTGTCGCTGGTTCGATAGAAGGCGTCGTTGACCGCCGGGGCCGAATACTTGGCCATGGCTGCCTTGATGCCCGGGACGTATCCCTGAGTCTCATTCCAGGGAGGAATACCCCGGTAATAGCACACCGCTCCGGGGCCGGCATTGTACGAAGCGAGCATCAAATCGAACGTCGAGCCCACCATCTCGCCGGCCTTGGGGGCGGGTTTCCTGTAGACGACTCCGTGCATCTGCATGACGCAGCCGCTGTCGGGAAATGTTCCGGCCTGCATTTTTTTGACTTCGCCGGCAAGATAGCAGTCGTACTTCTCCTGGGCCATGATGTTTGCGCGCGGGTCTGTCTGCGGTGCTCCTCCTCCCCACGTTGCCCAGGTCCCCGGGATGAACTGGCTCAGGCCCACCGCGCCCGCGTCGCTCACGATGGTGGGATTCCAGCTGCTTTCCTGCTCGATCTGCGCCGAGACGACTACAGGGGTCACTTCGGGGCAGACTTTTCCGGTCTGCGCCACGAAGTTTCTGAATTGTGCGGGGACCGCATCGGCCTTGAATGCCGAGTTCAGAAGCTCCTTGCCGAAGTCGAACGGGTTCGCGGCGATTGCGGCTATGATTGCGGCCATCAGGACGACAAAAGCGACGGTACCCGACGGTAGGAAGAAGAATATGGCTCCCACCACGAGCTTTTTCTTTTTCCCCATCTCCCTCTCCGCCCACCGTTGATGCGAAAGTCGCGATTGCGATACCGCTGTCTATTACTTGCCTGCCGAAATCGATCGCACCAAGTCCGCTGCCGGAGCGAGGCCCGGTACTATGCTTCCTGCTTTCACTCCCTTGCCGACGGTGTCCAGTGTCGCCTCCGCTCTGTCGAATACCGCACCCATAAGGCCATAGAATGCCTTGAAGATGTCTTCGACTCCAGTTTCGTCGGCCACGTGATCCCTCCTTCATCGGAACTAGAACCCAATGTTCTTGTTCAATACCTTGTCCTTGGGGTATCCAGTTCTCGGTTTATGGGTCGAAGACCCACCCGCTTCCTTCATCTTCATCTCCGCGAAGAGGGATTCTTCGACCCTGAATCCGGGGTGATCCAACAGGCCGGGCGGCACGGCGACGAGTGGAAGTGCGTCCAGCGGATTGTTGTTGTGCCCCTCCCTGGGATCACACACCCCGAACGGCCCGAAATCGGGATCCATCAAGGCGCGAAGATGCGGATCGGCGTGATGCAGCCACCAGACCGACATGCCGAGTGCAGGGTCCTTCCGCAGGTACTCGAATGCGCGCCAGATGCTCGTCAGGCGAGCCACGGCTTCCGGGTGTGCCCACCACTTCGGACACCAGAGCGCCACGGCGCGATTGAGTCGTCGCCGGATCACCTGCGACAGATATTCCGTCACGAACACTTCGACGGATCCGAAGAAAAGAACTTCCGGTTCCGGTGGTGTGCCCGCGCCTTCCGCGGGCACTTCTTCCGGTTCGAATTCCGGCTGAAATACGGGCGGCTCGGCGTCTCTGTCCTGGTTCATGACACCTTCTTGAGCTCGACGGCGAGATTCTGCGACCCCGGGTCGAACTCGGCTATGGACATGCGGATCTCGTCGGCATACTCGGTTTCCCACCACGGAATCGTCCGGATCAGGGCAGGCTTGGTGCCGCTGAATTGTACGAATGCCCGTCCACGCGGCATGGAGGTCAGGTCGGCCACATCCAGGACGGCCTCGGACCGAGACGCCTTGCTGACGTTGCTCTCGAAGAAGTCGGTCGACTTCCGCGAAAAGCTGGTCGTCCCCGGCTCGAATATGCCGGATGCGGCGGACAGGTCACCGAGGAACTTGGTGTCCATTACGCCGCCCCCGTAGACGCGCACATTCGCCGCGCCCCACAGTTTCGCCATGCCCACATCGCCCCAGGCCGCGGCTCCCTGTGCCCAGGACTGAAGGATCGTCATCATGACGACCCCACGGGAACCGAAGTGCGAGTACTTGTCCGGCAACGCCTTCCACGGACAGACGTTCGCGGCCTCGTCGAGCACGAAGAGCATGGGCGTGGGAAGCCGACCGCCAGGGCAGTCGCGGCCGTAGTTCTCGGCCTCCTCGGCCAAGGCCGCAGTGAGGGCGACGACCAACGGCGCCGCCATCTTGTTGGTCTCCTCGGACAGCAGGTACAAGGTGTCGCCGCCGCGGACGAACGCCTTGTAGTCGAACGCCGGTCGATCGGGCTGGTCGCCCGGCGTGATCCACGCGGTGACGGTCGGTGCGATGAGAAAGGAGACGATCTGTGCCGCGGTGCCGTACACACCGGCCCGTTGCCGGTCCGGGGCGTTGATGATGGAGTCCACGGCGTCGGCCGACGCGGGATGCCCACCCTCGCGAAGGATGCGCTCGGGGGTGTCGTCAGTGGGCCGGGTCAGCCACGTGAAGACCTGGGTGATCTGGTTGTTGCTGATCGACGCGGCGAGCAGGAGATTGGCGATCAAGTCCTCCGCGGCCGGCTCGAAGTAGGCGTCGCTGCGCGCGTGTCCGGGCCGGTTGATGCCGGCGAAGCGCGACGCCAACTTGACCGCGAGGGTGATGCTGTTGCCCACGTACGAAAGGGGGTCCCAGTACCAGGTGGGCTTGGCACCGGCCTGGTTCTGCGGGTCGAACACCCACACTTTGCCGCGCCGGGCACGGGAGGCTCGAGTCGCGTCGACGATGTCGCGCTTGTTCGACGTGACGAGCACGGCACCGGGTGCCGAGACGATGTTGGGAATGGCCCGAGACGTGGTCTTTCCCGTCCGGGGTCCCCAGATGTCCACGTGCATGTCCTCCCACGAGCCCCATACGTCGAGGCCATGGCGAACGGTCTTGCCGATGTACAGGCCCGGCGGCTCGTCCGGCTCCACGCCGAACTCGCCCGCCTTCCTGCGGACGCCCTTGGTCGTCACCGCGCGGAGGTCCCTGGGCTTGGCCAGGTAGGGGATGGCGCGATCGATCGGGATCTCTCGACGCCGGACCATGACGACGAGAGTCGTCGCACCGGCCGCCAGCACAGCGAGCAGCGTGCCCAGGAGCGACGCGATCACGGTGGCCTCGGTGCCCGGCCAGGTGTACTTCTCGAAGATCAGGCCGAACAGGATGAGCGGTGGCGGCGGCGGTGCCGGCTGCTCGGCGGGCGTGGCGGCCTTCGCCCCTATCCACATCGCGCCCGTGGCGGCCATGAGCACTCCCACAACACCCATGAGCAGATAAAGGTCGCCGTAGGGGTTGGGACCGCGTTTTTTATTGGTGGCACTCAAATCGCAAACCTCCTTCGGGCGATCCTTGGAGCGTCAGCCGATGAGCAGGAACTGGGTTGTTGCCGACGCGCTGCCGATAATCAAACTGCCGGCGAAGACGTAGGACAGACCGCCCGCGATCTGACCGCCGTCGCGATATGCCTTGTGGATCTGGAAAAGACAATAGAATGCGCAAAGGAGACATCCGGCGAGGCAGCCCCACACCAGGAAACCAACGATGCTCATCAGAGGATCGGAAAGCTCCTTGGGAGCCGAATAATCCCTGGTGTTGTATTCGTTCTTATCACCCCTGCCCGGAGGCTTGTAGCCGTCCAGAAACCAGGGGTTGTCGGCGAAGCAGTACTCCTGGTCCGACTTCGGAAGAATAGGTTTGTCGGTGGCCGGGTTCTGCCACATGCACGGGTGGGTCTTCAGGTCCTTGTAGTTGGACTTTCTGACGTCCGCGCATCCGCGTTGTTCCTCTTCGATGAGCGCGTTACACGGATTTTCGCTGATTCCTTGCGGGTTGGGGAATTTTTCGTTTCCCACCTTCTTCTTGTTGTCCTTGAGCCAGTTCTCCATGCCGGAGACGGAGTCGTAGTCGCAGGTCGTGCTGAGTGCAATGCCCGGTGAGTTCTGGTAGCCGTTCGGACGGTCGCTGGTTCTGCCCATGGCGCCGCATTTGGCGTAATTCTGATATGTGTACGGGATTTTTCCAGGACAATAGACGCGAAATTTGGATCCCTGGAGATCCCGGGGCACCTGCAGACACAGCGGTTGCTGAGTCGGCGAGGCCGCAGGTGGTGGCGGGCTCGCGGGTGGCGGCGGATCCATGGGGCGCGTGGCGGGAGCACGGCCGGCCTGTGCCGGTGCAACGCCGCCCGCGACGGAAACCAGGAGCACTGCGGCACAGACGACGAGCACTCGGGCCGCCCACCGAGTGAGGCCGCGCCACGCACGGTGTCCTCGCCCATTCACGTCGCTGTCCACTTTCGGTTCGTGTCGTTGATCCGCATCTCGGACGGCGTCAACTCGACCTGCACCGGAATGCCCGGACGACCACCCACCTTGACCATGAACTTTCCGCGCCCCGGGGGGGCCGAGTCCGCTCCCAAATCGCTGTCCCACGAGGGAGGCGTGGACCAGTCGGTGATGATCTGCTGCTCCGACTCCGTCATGTGCACGACTTCGGTGAGCTGCGGCATCTCCGCGGCGGGCAACCCGCCGCAGATCACCATCCCGGCACGCTCGACGAAGCCCTTGGCCTTCATCCGGTCCTCCTCCGCGGGCAGCGCCAGCAGGTCGGACATCGTGTGCGTGATCATCGCCATGCCGACACCGCGCTGACGGTTCAGCCGGGTGAGCGCGTCCACACGGTCCACCAGGCCACGCCCGGCCCGCAGCACGCGCCAGAGTTCGTCGAGGATGACGAAGTAGTGCCGCTGTGGTTCGAGCCCGGCATCCGCCAGCGCCTGGGCCACCGAGATGGCGCCGAACCCGTAGCTCCAGCAGGCAAGGAGAGCCGCGGCTTGGAGCTGACTCTCCGAGTCGTCGATGCTGCTGACGTCGAAGCACACGGGCTTGTCGTGATGCATCGCCTCGGTGGTGGGATGCGCGAACAACTCGCCCAGCCGTCCGCCGCCGAGCAGACCCACCAGGGATGCCTCGAGATCCTCGGTGATGGTTCGATAGCGATTCATGTCGCCGCGGTCGAGGGCAACCGCGCGGACCGCCTCGGGTGCGTCCTGGAGCAGGCGCACGAGATCCGCCATCACCGGGACGCCCTGATGCCTGTCGTGCAGAACCGTCAGAGCGGTGTTGAGGATGCTCTCCTCACGGTCGGTCGGCGGGCGTCCGCGGAGCACGGTCACCAATGACGCGACCGCGTTCAGACGCCTTCCGTGCGCTTCCGCCAGGAGGGCTGTTCGAGCCTTCATCGGCAGCCGCTCGGCGGCCTCGGTCACCTCGCCGGGGTCGAGCACGTTGAGGTAGCCGCGCCCGCGCCCCAGAGTGATGACCTGCCCGTCCAACGCGTGGATGAGGTCCACGTAGTCCGGCTTGAGGTCACCGAACACCACAGGGTTGACCCCGTACCCCGCGAGCCCCAAGGCCTGCCGACGCACGATGGTGGACTTGCCGAGCCCCGGCTTGCCCAAGACGAACTCGCTGGGGTTCAACAGGAGGTTGGCCCGGGTGAACCAGCTCACCGGGTCGCAGCACACGGTCGCGCCACCCGCCAGGGACCGTCCCAACGGAACCCCGACACTGGGTGTACCGGAACCGGCTCCGAACGGCCACAGGCCGCATACCTGAACCGTTGTTCCCCGCCACTCCGGTGGGGTCTCGACATACCCCGGAGTGCCCTTGGCCCAGCCTCGGTAGCCGCGCGGTCCCGGGAGGCGAACAATGGGTCGTTTGGGCTGCTCCGGCCGCGCGACGTCGACGTTCTTCCCTTGCTTCCTCAGACCGCGTCCACGCTTGGCCACCGAGGCAGGAGGCGGCACCGGCGCGCCCCCGTCGAGCGAGTGTTCCTCGCTCATCGAGGTGTGACTTGTCACGAAGCTCAGCTCCCCTTGGGTACGAATGCGGGTCCGGCCGAACAACGGCCTTCTACATGGATTCACGAATCGTCTGCGGGACCTTGAGATGGTTCGGCAGGACCAGGCCGAGCGGCAGAGCCGCCGCGAAGGCGGACGCCTGAGACCCGTATACGCGGCGCACGAGAATGCGCGAAGAGGCGGTGAGGTTGTCCACCGCGGACGCCGCGAGTTTGATGTCGGCGGCCTCGTTGACCGTCGCGGTGATCAACATGGCGAATCGGACCAGCCCCGCGCCCGTCGCCTCTTCCTTGGCGGCCTGGTTCGCCGCCTGCACCGCGATGGAGTCGCGTGCGTTCTCGACCTTCGCCTGCTTCGCCTTGAACATCGCGTCCTTGCGGTCGCGTTCCACCAACCGCGCCGAGGTCGCGGGGTCGTGCGGTCGATACAGCAGGGTCACCCGCTTGCGCATGATGTCCGGGTGCGGTGACACCAGCCGTGTGAGAACACTCGAATACACCTCGCCGCGAGGAGCCTCCGACATGGCCCAGGTGACCGAGTAGGCGCTGTCGTGCCGATAGTGGCCCCATGCCTCCTCGGTGGCCGTCGGACCCGCGTCGTCCCACTTCAGGCTGCTCTTCGGGTTGGAGCGGGCCTGTTCGATGAAAGTCGCCACGCTGGGGTCGTAGGCCACCCGGATCACTTCGGTCAGTTCGCGGCCGCTCATCGGCCGGGCCGGTCCCGCTCCGGTCATCTGGAGGCTGCTGCACAGACCTGGAAGGCGCATGCCGAGGTCGACCGCCATGTCCTCGGCGCTGCGACGGGCCCGCGATCCCCGGGCCGCGCCCGAGTACGTCAGCGCGACCCGCGTGGACATCTGCGCCGAGCCCTGGCCGTACGCCTGGGTGACCTCATGGAGGACCTGCTTGGCCAACGACGGGGCATCCTGGCTCAGGTTGAGCTCCACCTCGCTACGCAGCCGCTCGCCGGTGTCCGGCGCGGCCTCGATCGTGACCGATGCCGCGACGAGGCCGGGCTCGTGGCCGATCTGGGAGAGCCAATGGCCCCAGTACGCGACCCAGGTGTCGACCTGGGCGGGGTCGACGAGGGACGCGCCATCGGCACTGCACGTCAAGACGACAGTGTGGTGATTGGTCGCCGGAATCGTGACGATCGCGAACGGCCGGCCGTACGCGTCGTTCGCCTCGAACAGCTTGGATCCCGCGGCCAGGCCCGGGAGTTTGCACGTTCCGAGGGCGACCCGACCGAGTGGGCCCGAGCGGTAGAGGTGCGCCCCCCGAGACTTGCCCGCAGACCAGGACGTCCGGGCGACTGCCCACTGAAGTCCGTTTCGGCCGTGCTTGTCGCGCATGACCATCGGCACCAGGGCCAGAGCGATGATCACGCCCAGAACGATCGCGCCGATGAACGAGAACATCATCACGATGATGACGAACAGCATGCCGACAATACCGGCTGCGGTTCCCGCGAATCCCAAACGGCCGAGCCCCGGAGAAATGGGTTTTTGCCAGTTGCCGTAGGTGCGCACTTCCTGGGACATCGTGTTGGTCATCAGTTATCACCTATCTGTGCCGAAGCAGGTTCGCCGCCCCGGTGACGGGTCGGGCGCCGAGCGTGAGGACGGCTCCGGCAGTGCCGATGTTTGCGGCGCTGGAACCTGCGGCAGGGCCGGTCAGTGCGAAGACGACACGCACGGTCGCGGGTCCGACCAGGGTGACGAGCGCGAGTACGAACAGGCCGCGGAATTGCTCGGCCAAGTTCAACGATTCGTATCCGGGAGGGGCCCAGAGTCTCGCACCCGCGACAAAGATGATCATGGACGCGGGTTTGACGAAGATAAACGCCACCAGATACGAGATGTGCTTTTGAAAAACGTTCCTTCCGGCGGCTGTGGACGTCGCCGAGGCCGACAACGGAAGCGTTCCCGTGAGCACGATCACGAAGAAAAGGCGCGCCGTCATGTAGAAGTACTGGACCATGTTCGACGCGATGATGATCAGCGCGGCAATCAGGAACAGCACGATGGAATTGAAGCTTTCGAGACTCTTGGCGAACCTGTCCGCAGCCTCTTGGAGAGCGCGTTCCGAGGAGTCGTATCCGGTGGTCTCGGGGTCGAGCCCGCGTACGACGATCCAGTCGGTGAAGACCTGGCAGGCCTTGACCGCGAGATTGACTACGAACACTGCGCTGCCGGTGACGAGGATGAGGGTGAAGGTGCCCTTCACCACGTCCCGCACCGAACTCACGTCACGTGTGTAGGCGAGTCTGAGCCCTGCGATGACGACGCAGGCCAGGGCCAGGGTGTACGTGAAGGGGTTCGTGTACCGGGTCAGGAAATCGGCCGTGTTGCGGCTGCACGGATAGCCTTTGTCACGTGCCGCGGCCCTTTCGGCGTCCGTGGGCTTGTCGGCGTCCGGCTGGCAGTCCCGCTTGTTCTCGCTGATCAACGGATCCGGCGAGGTGATCCACCACATCAACGTGATGCGAACAGCGGTCTGACTCTGTTCGCGGATGAAGGTGATGGGCTTGGTCAGGAACGCGTCGTCCTCGTGCTCCTTCGCGTTGGTGGTGATGACTCCGCTGTCGGGGCACAAGGAACTCTTCACGCCCCCGCTGCACGGCGGGACATCCCCGATCTGAGGCGGCGCGAGTTCGCGCCAAACAGGGTGCGCACGCAGACAGGACTGCGTCGCGGCCACTTGTGCGCTCGGCAGCCTCAAACAAGGGTTCGTCGGTGGACTGGCGAGCAGATCGGCGCGAACGTCAACACACGGGACGTCTCGTTTCTTGTTCAGGCCACCGTGCTTGCCGTCCATGAGGACACACGGATTGACGCCTTCTCTGCCACCGGGGAGCACGAACGACTTGTTTTGCTCATCAGTGCTCGTAAGTGGATTCCGACCGGCGCCTCCGCTGGCCGTCAAAGCCTCACCGGTGAGCTTGCTCTCGTTCTTGAGCCAGTTCTCCAGGTCGTGGTCGGTCTTGGTCTCGTCTCCGTTGCCACCCAGGACCGTGAACCCCGGGGCGACGTCGATCTGAGGTTTCGCCGGGTCGTCGGTCGCGCAGTAGTAGGTCCACTTGCTGCCCGCGGCGTTCTCCGGGATCCAAACGCAGCCCGCGGCCCACTTGTCGACCTTGTCGTCCGCGATGCTCGGGTGGCCGCTCTGCAACGTGAACAGCACCAGAAGAACGCCGGCCACCATCACCGTGCGCACCAGGGCCTCGAAGCGGCTTCGAGGCTTTCCCGCTGCCCTACGGGACCGCCATGCTCGCCGTTTGCTCTGTATCACGTGGTTACGCGCCCCCCCAGGGAACAAAACCCTCGAGTGAAGTGAGTTGTTGGCCGCTGGTGGAGTCGGAGCCGTCGGGCCCGAGTTGGAGTTTCCAGTCCCCTTCTCTCCAGACGACCGTGTGCACGAATGCCTGCAGCGTGCCGTCCGGGAGACGGCGGGCCAGTTCCACCACCGCTCCGTCCGCGTTGTAGTTGACGAACTTGAATCCGGTGATCTGCGGGACGGTCCCCGGCACGGGGGCGGCTGCCGCTCCTCGCGACAGCTCCGCGGCATAGCGCTGGTTCTCGTACGCTTCCGCCCCGGGCCCGGACGCGACCTGTTTCTTGACCACCCTCGGCCAGTTGTCCGCCAGGAAGTAGCGCACGGTGATCTGCGCCGTGGCGAGAAGGGCGCCTGTGGGAGTTTGCGCGTAACAACGAGCCACATCGCCCTGTACGACCGCCGGTCCCACGGTGCGCGACATGGGAACCAGAACGGTGCGGAAGGATATCCATTCGACGTCCGCGGGCGGCCGAGTGAGGAGACGTTCGTCGGTTGTGGCTATGTGGGGGCAAGGCGCGTCGGGGTCTCGTGGGAGATCCACCGGCCCCAGGGTCGCCGCCGGCGGAGCCTGGGGCGGCTTCCCTGCTTTGGGGCCCGATTTGCCCCCACCGCTGCCGTCGATCACCACATAGGCGGCGCATATGATGACGAACAGGATTACCAGCGCCGAGGCTATGAAGCCGGGTTGAGCGAAGCGACTGCCTTCATCGTCGTCGAAGCCGAAGCCTGCCGACTGTTCCCTTCTGATCCAAGCCATGCGCTTTTCTCCGGACTGGGCCGCGAACGATTCGACGGGAACTGGGAGGAGCCGACTGTCACGTCACCCAGTTGAAGATGGTGACGATGCTGCCCGAGACGATCACGGTGAGCATCGACATCCCGAGACCCACGAAAGATGCCTGGCCCCCGTCCTTGTGTGCTTTCAAGATGTTGGCGGTGCACAGGATCGCCGTCAGGAAAGACATGATCAGAATTCCGTAGATCGCCAGACCCGCAACCTTTGCAAAGCCCGTGTCGAGCCCGGTCCCGGCCGGAGAGAACGTCTTCGGCTGCGGCATGTCTTTGTTCCCCGGCGGGGGCGAGGGTGAGGTCTTGCCGAACACCCAAACATGCACATCGTGAGCCGAAGAAATCAGGGTTGATGTCAAGACTGAGCCTCAATTTCTCGCAACCAGGGGACTTAAATCTCTGGCCAACTGGGTCAGGGATTTCGGGAGAGCGGCGAGGGGGGGAGTCTCACCGAATCGCCAGGACTCGATCCAAGGGATGGCCCAGGTCCGTGGGAAGGCGCCCGCCACCAGTTTCACCAGATCGCGCAACGGCTTCGGCAGGGTGCCGGGCGCGTCCGCTACCGCGACGAGCCCCAGGAGTTGAACCTGTGGGACGGCGCCGGATGCCCACTGCCGCGCGGCCGTCTGTGCCGCGCGCAGTCCGGGGACACTGGTCCGGGCGACCAGGATGACCCTCGTGTACCTGCTGTCATGGTGTATCGGCCACTGCCTGCCGGCGTCACGACCCGCCGGGAACGTCGCGCTCAGCATGCCGACCCCGGCGCCGCCGTGACATCCCACCCACCACCACGGAGCGTTTTCGTTCGGCTGAAGGATCCGGAACGGGAGGCCACCGCCGTCCGGCGGAGATACGGTTCCGGGGCCCGGCTTGATCGGCGTGACGACGGGTGTCGGGGAAACGGGTCGAACGTCCAAGACCTCCGGCGCTTCGGTCACGGTGGCAGTAATCCACGGGTTGGTTCCCGTTGGTTTGCTCATCGCACCTCCAGCGCTATCTCTTGGATCGGCGTGCGGTCGAATGCGGATCCCATGCGACTCGGACATGTCATCCGTCCGAGGCAGGCCGCGCGAAGGTGTACGCCATTACGCCATGGGCTCGAAGGCTCGAGCTCCACGGTTATAAGTCTTTGTCTTTACCTGTGGCGACCGGTCCCGATGCGCCAGGCTTCTTTGGCCAAGAGTACAAGAGCGCGACGTGCCCGGGATTCACTTTTCCAGTTACACATTGCACTGGCAGAGCGCTCTATCGCCAGGCGTCGGTTCCGATCTGCACAGTTATCGCGCGACTCGATATCCGAAACGTTCCCAAGAATCGTGTATGTCGGATTCTCCGTCGCGCACGCGGTGCAGGTCGCAACCACGGAGCGTTACATCACTCTGCGGGTCGGCGGGGCCCGCGAGAGTCGAACTTCGCCTCGCACCCGCCCGGGCGTGACCGCTCTTCCTCTTCTCGGTTGCGGATTGCACCGGCAAGGCGGGGAATCGGCGAATTCGAGTTTCGATGTGCACAGTGAAACTCCGCCCCTGCGGGAAAATGGGATAAGGCCGGCTCCGGCTGTGCATCCCCGGAATCTCCCGAAAAGTGGGCAAAAAGGCATCTTGCGGTCATCCGGGTTCCTGCTTGCGAATGGCTTGTTGGCGACCGCGATTGGATCTACATTCCCGGGCATGAGACCGAGAGCACTCACGGCCTGTTCGGCCGCCGTCGCGCTCGCGGTGGCGCCGGCGATAGCGCCGGAAGGTTCACGACTGGGACCGACGGCGCACGGCGCCGGGCACAGCACACTGCGTGGTTACGAACCGACCGGGATCGCGGTCGCCGGTGGACCGGATCCGGCCCGCGCCGCGGCCCTGGCCCCCGGAAACTACCTGGACGAGTTGACGGACAAGGAGGTCGGGTACTACTCCGTGGACGTGCCCGCGGGCTACACCGCCTACGTCTCGGGCACCACCGTCAGCAAGGTCAAGGGCATCGAGGCCCTGGACGTGAAGCAACTGGGCGAGCGCGGCAACAGCTTCTGCAAGACGGACACCGGGCTCGATCAAAACCTGGCCAAGGTCGTCACGGCATCCGTACGGTGGACGGCGTCCGGCGAGGGCGGCAACGGCTGCGCGCGACCCGGGCGCCAGGTCTTCTCGGTGACCCGCCGCGGAACCGGACCCCCGGTGCCGCTCGAACTCCAGGTCATGCTCGAACCCCAGGTCCTGGACCAGGGCCCGCCCGAGGGGAACATCGCGCAGTACACCGAACCCGGCGGCCCCGATCGACCCGTGGGCGGCGGTGGTTCGTTCGCCTCGGCGGCGATCCTGCCCGGCTCCGGCCACTACACCGACACCGTCACCCCGGGCGAATGGGTCTTCTACCGGGTCCGTCTCGACTGGGGCCAGAGCCTCTCCTTCCAGACCCGGGTCGGCGGCGGGAGGAAGATCGTCGGAGTGCAGACCCACTTCTACAATCCGGTCCGCGAGCAGTTGGCCCAGGATGCGTCGGGTGTCCAAGACACCGAGCACATCTTCAGCAAGGGAGTCGCCCCCTTCGCCACCCGTCCGGTGCGCTTCCTCAATCGCAGCGACCGGCAACAAGAGGTCGCCGACATGCTCCCCGGCTGGTACTACATCGCCGTGGCCGCCCAGGGCGAAGGGGAGTCGCGGTCGTTGGCGGTCGACGTGTCGGTGGCCGGCACCAAGGAATCCGGGCCGGCGTACGCGCAAAGCGCGCAGCCCCTCGATTCCGCGCGCGAGCCGAAGCCGCCGGCGAGCGGGACACCGTCCACGAAGAACCCGGCCTCGAAGAGCCCCAGTGGCCCCGAACGCGACCTTGGGCACTCGTCCGCGCAAAACGACGAATCCGGGGCCTTCGGCGGCCCGCTGCTCTGGGCGGGACTGCCCGCCGCGCTCCTGCTCGGGGCCGGCCCGACGGTGCTGTTCCTGCGCCGACGGGGGGCGCGCCGAACCTGAACCCGGGACGCGGATGTCGTCGGTCGCAACCACCGCCCCGACGCCCGGTGTTCCCGGTCGCGCCGTCGCACGGGCGGGGTCCGGGAGCGCCGGCACGTGTGTTCCCGTGCCCCGGGGGTGGACGTTCCTCGATTCCCGCCCGCTCCTCCTGACCGAGGGTCGGGATGACGCATAGGATCCTTGCCCATGTCAGCTTGGGGTCGTTTCACGTCGCCGCGATCGGCGCCGGTGCCTGTGTTCGTGTCGGACGCCGCGCTCGACGACGCCGAGGTCCGCGCGGTCGCGCAGGGCCTTGCGCGCAACGGCGATTTCACGCCGGCCGCCGCGTTATTGGAGCGGGTGGGGCGGGACTGGGCACGGCGGGTGGTCGCCGTGACCGCGTTGGGCGAGGCGGCCGCGCTGCACCCCGAATGGGTGTGGAAGTGGCGCGCGGAGCGCCCCGAATCGGCGGACCCGCTGGTGGTGATGGCCGCCGCGATGGTGCGCGCGGCCTGGAACGCGCGCGCCGCGAAGCAGGCGAGCCTCACCGGCGGACGGCAATTCGCCGACTTCCGGGAGTTGTTGGCCGACGCCGACCGCGCCTGCCTGCTCGCGACCGAGGCCGCCGGCGACGATCCCACCCCGTGGGTTTCGTGGTTGTGGGTCTGCCGCGGACTCGGCGTCGGGCGCGATGTGTTCGACGCCCGATGGGCGGCGTTGCGCGAGCGCGATCCACACCACCGCGCCGGGCACGACGCGGCATTGCAGTACCTGTGCGAGAAATGGTGCGGATCGCACGACGAGATGTACACGTTCGCCCGCACGGCCGCGGCCGCGGCGCCCGACGGTTCGCCCCTGGTGATCCTCGTGGTGGAGGCGCACATCGAGTACGCGCTGCACACGCACGGCAGCGGGGACGGCGCCGCGGACGACACGGCCTTCTGGCTCGCCGAGTCCCGGCAGCGCGACCTGGACACCGCGCTGGACCGCTACCCGGTCGACGGCTCGCCGCGCCCGCCGAGCGCGCTGTCCGATCACAGCGCGCTCGGCTACGCGTTGGCCAAGTCGCAGCGCTGGTCCGAACTCGCGATGCGGTTCGACGCCACCGACCACCACGGTTTCCATCTCCCGTGGAGCTACGGCGGCGGCCGAACCTTCTTCGAGAGTTCGCACACCGAGGCCACCCGAGGCTGCCCGCGCCGCTGAGCGGACCGTCCGCATTCGCGAACGCGGGCGCCCGGTCAGGTGGTCGCCACGAGCAATTCTTCGCCGCTGGAGGTCCGCAGTCCGTCCGGGCGGTGCGCGAAGTAGCGCTCGTTGAGCTCGGCCGCCGACACGTGTCGGGCGGTGGCGAAACCGACCTCGCGGGCCGACTCCGGGAGTTCCTCCGGTGGGTAGAAGCTGACGAACGGCGTCCCGGCAGCGTTTGCCCCCTCGATCGCGATCCGGAACGCGGCGCGATGTTCGTCGGAGTCGAGGAGCTCCGGCGGCAATTGGAACGTCATGGCCAGCGTGGAGCCGGGGGCCAGCGTCGCGAGTCGGCGCAGCGTGTCGGCGTTGGCCTGCTTGGTCAGGTACAGGGCGACGCCCGTCGAGGCGACCACGGTCGGCCGGGTCGGATCGAATCCGGCGGCGGTCAACTCGTCCCACCACGAGGCGCCCGACTCGAAGTCGACCGGCACCAGGTGCAGTCGGTCCGGGACGCCGTAGCCGAGTTCGTCCAGTCGCCGGCGCTTCCACGCCTGGGGACCGGGTTGGTCGACCTCGAACACCCGCAGCCGGGCCGCGACTTCCGGTCGGCGCTGGACGAAGGTGTCCAATCCGGCGCCGAGGACGAGATATTGCTCCGCTCCGCGCTCGACCTGTTCGATCACCAGGTCGTCGATGAAGCGGGCCCGGGCCACGATCGCGGCCCGGAACCAACGGGTCAGGTCCGGATCCATGTCCGGCCGGTTGCGCCAGTCCGGGTCGGGATCGGCGATGCGCAGGCCGATGTCGTCCTCGAAGACGTGCGGCGCCGGATCCAGGCGCAGGTGCAGGGCCCGCCACAGGGCCACCCGCAACGCCGTGTCGTCCGGCGTCGCGATGCGTTCGTCGGCCATGGGTCACTCCGTTCGGTCGACGTCGGGGGTGTTCACTGTCGGGCCGGCGCCGACAGGGTCCACTCCCGCCCGTCGGGGTCGCGGACGGTCATCTCCCTGGTCCCGTAATGGGTGTCCTCGAACGGGGTGACCACCTCGACCCCGTCGGCGGGCCGGAACGTGTCCTCGTCGGGCACCCGCAGGACCAGCCGCATCCCGGGCTCCCGGGTCTCGGGCACCTCGGCGATGAATACGAACGGCCCGTCGCCGTTGCGCAGTCGGCCGGAGTTGTGCCCGGTCGAGAACTCCAACTCGTAGCCCAGTCCCTGGAAGAACTTGGCGGCCTTGCCCCAGTTGTGCGTCTCCAGGAACACGGCCTCGATGCCCTCGGTCGTCATGTCAGCTCTCCTTTTCGGACGATGGCTCTCGTTCACCCGGGGTGTCGTCGAGGTAGGCGCGCAACGCGGCGGCGACCAGTGCCGACAGCGACAGCTCCGACTCGATGGCACGGTGTTTGACCTGCTTGATCAGTGAGATCGGCAGATACACGTTGAACTGCTTCACATCCTCGTCACCCACGAGAAGAATGCTAGCACGCTAGCAATCTATCCATCGGCTCGGCTTCGGGTCGGTACGACGGGCAGGACGAGGGCCGATCCCGGATGGAATTCCACACTCGTGGGCACGATCTCCCGCGCGGTGTGGGCGGGTTCCCCCGATCCGGTGTTGCGGGCGAAGCGCGGGTGGGCGCCGCCGCTCAGCTGGAGGCGGATGCGATGGCCGGGCCCGAAGCGGTACGCGGTGGCGCTCATCGCGACGGTGACCCGCGCCGGGGCGGAGCCGTTCGGGGTCAGCCGGAGGATGCCGTCGCACACGTTCGTGGACCGCCCGCGTTCGTCCACGTCGCACAGGCGGGCGAAGACGTCGATGTGGTCGGTGCCGGTGGCCGCGTACAGGTCCGCCGACACCGGACCACAGACCTCCAGCGGTTCGGTCAACGGCGGTGTGGTGAACGTCAGCACATCGTCGCGGGCCTCCAACGCGGTGTTGTCCCGGGGTCCGGCCTTGGGCGAGAGGGTTGCGCCGCCGACGGAGGGCGTCGGGTCGGCGGGGTCGTAGCGCAGCACCGCGGGCGCCGTGGCCGCGGCGGCCTCGCGACTCAGCGTGCCGTCGGCCGCGATGTACCGGCGCTGCGCCGCCGCCTCGGCCGGCGGCCAGTCCGGCAGGTCGCGCCACTCGTCGGCGCCGCCGACGTGTATCCGCACCGGAGCCTCGCGCAGCGCCGACCGATCGCCGTCCAGATGCGCCCGCAGCCAGGCCAGGCTGTCCGCGAAGACCGACGGCCACCCCTGTTGCAACATCGAGGTGTGCGTCCACGGCCCGACGAGCAGCCCCGTCTCGCACCCGGCCCGCCGCAGTCGGCGGTGCTGCTCCAGGTTCTGCTCGAACATGACGTCGTGCCGGCCGGCGATCAGCAGCGTCGGTACGGACAGCCTCTCGGCGGCGCGGCCCGCGTCCGCGCCGGTCCAGTGCGGGTCGGCGGGGTCGGGGTGGGCGAGCGCGTCCTCCAGGAACGGCACCCGCTCGCCGAGCCCGAGGGCGCAGGCGTCCGGCAGGGGGAGTGTGCGGGCGACCCGGCGCTGTGTGCGGTGCAGCCGAAGGGCGGCCTTGGCGAAGTGCCGGTTGCCCCGGTGCTGGTGCACGAAGCCCGCGGTGCTCGCGAGCGCGTTCTCCAGGTGGAAGACGCCGCCGGCGTAAAAGTACGCGTGCGGATCGTGCAGACCGGCGTGGATCACCATCGCACGCAGCTCCGGCGGCGGGTCCAGCGCCGTCGCCCACTGCGTGTAGCCGAGGTGGCTCGGCCCGATCGTGCCCAACACGCCTGTGAACCAAGGCTGTTCACGCAGCCACGCGACGGTCGCCGACCCGTCGGCGGCCTCGTTGTGCCACAGCGCGAAGGTGCCGTCGGATCCGCCGGTGCCTCGGCAGCTCTGCAGGACCACGTGGAATCCGTGCTCGGCGAAGGCGAGACCGTACATCGGCGCCCACGGGAACCCGCGCCCGTACGCCGAGCGCAGCAGCAGGGTGGGGAAGTCGCCGGGAGTGGCCGGGAAGTAGTGGTCGGCCACCAGTGCACCGCCGTCGGCGGCGGGGATGCGCAGGCCCCCCTCGTACCGGACCCGGTGCGGGGCGGCGGGCATGCCGCGCATCGTGCGCCGCATCGCCCGCACCAGGCGTGGGGGCTTTCGCGGTGGGCGGTCGGAGGACGTCGGGTGGGCGGTGGTGCTCGTCATGGTGCTCTCGCCTTCCGCACGGGCCGGCCCGTGGTCGGGGATCCTATTTCCCGTACTAAGTACGAGAATAACGCATGCTTGGATGGACACCCCTGGCACCCACCTGCGAAAGGAGCCGTCGTGGCCGGTCCGGAGGCCGATCGCAGCGGCGGCGTGGACCCCGAGGCGTTGTGGCTGGAGCGGCCGCAACCGCGTCGGGGCCGCCCGCCGGCGCACAGCCGCGCCGAGGTCACCGCCGCGGCCGTCGCGATCGCCGACGCCGACGGCCTCGCCGCGGTGACCATGCGCGGCGTCGCGGCGCGCGTCGGCGTCGGGGTGATGTCGCTGTACTCCTACGTGCCCAACAAGGAGACCCTGCTGGAGCTGATGATCGACCGGGTGGCCGGCGACCAGCCCACCCCGCCCGCGCCGACGGGGGCCTGGATCGCGGATCTGCGCGTCATGGCGCATGCCCAACGCGATCTGATGCTTCGTCATCCATGGTTGCCGGCGGCCCTTCAGGAGCAGCAGACGCTCGGCCCCAACACGCTCGCCTTCACGGAACACGCGCTCGCCGTGCTCGAACCGGCCGGGTTCGACGGGCAGGGCGCGCTCGAAGTGTTCAGCCTGGTGACGGGGTTCGTGGCGAGCCACGTCGGCTACGAGGTCGCCCGGGATCGTGCCGCGGTGCGCGCCGGGCGGACCACTCGCGAACTGGCCGAGGCCCAGGGCCGCTACCTGCGCGCGGTCGTCACGAGCCCGGACCATCCGCGCCTGGCCCGGATCCTGGCGGAACCGGCCCGGTCCGCCGATCCGGACGCGACGTTCGACCGACTCCTGGGACACCTCCTGGACGGACTGGCCGCGACGCGCGCCGCGCGCGAGTAGCGGGCCGCTGCTATCCGGCCACGCGCGCTTGCGGGTCGGGAAGCGGGTCGGGAAGCGGGTCGCTCGGGCGGGCGGGTTCCGGAGCGGCGGTTCGGGCGCCGGTGCGGGTGGCGCCGATGCCGGCGAGCACCACGAAGATCACGCCGGCCGCCGGGACCGCACCGGGTATCTGGTCGAGGACCACCAGACCCATCAGGAGCGCGATCGCCGGTTCCAGGCTCATCAGCGTGCCGAACGCGGAAGTGGTCAGCCGACGCAGCGCGAGGAATTCGAGGCTGAACGGCAGTACGGCGCTGAGCGCGGCCAACCCCAGCATGATCAGCACCAGGTGCCAGGTCACCCGACCCAGGTCGGTCGGTGCGGCGGCGAGGAGGACGACGAGTCCGGCCACGGGCATCGAGACGGCCAGTCCGCTCAGGCCGGTGACCCGGTCGCCGACGTGTTGGGTCAGCAGGATGTACGCCGCCCAGCAGGCCGCGGCGGCCAGCGCGAAGGCCAGGCCGAGCGGATCGATGCCGGCGTGCCAGGGTTCGGTGAGCAGCACGACGCCGACTCCGGCCAGGGCGGTCCAGCGCCGCCGCCCGCCGCCCGCGCCGTACAGGGACACGGCCAGCGGGCCGAGGAATTCCAGCGCGCTCGCGGTGCCGAGCGGCAGGCGCGCGACGGCGAGCATGAAGAACACCATCAGGCACCCGCTCACCACGCCGAGCATGGTGCACGCCCACAGGTCCCGACCGCCGAAGTCGCGCCTCCGCGGCCGGACCAGGACCAGCAACACCACCCCGGCCCACGCGAGTCGCAGGGCGACCGTGCCGAGCGCGCCGAGGTCGTCGATCAGCGGCACGGAAAGGGCCAGTCCGAGCTGCACGGTGGACATCGCGGCGACGGCCATCAACGCCCCGGTCGCGGCGTCGGGCAGCCTCGGCCGACCGCCGGCGGGACGCCCGATCTCAAGGGGTCGGGTGCGGGGATCCGGAATGCTCATGTGACAAGTAGAGGGCTCGCTCATCGTTCGTGTCCACGTGCCGATCCAAAAGATATCGTTCATGAATCGTGGACGATTCGCGGCGGAGAACCCGGGAGAACAACGTATGGAGACCCGACGCCTACAGGTGCTGGTGGAACTGGCCCGACTCGGGTCGATGCGCGCGGTCGCGGACGTGTCGAACACGACCACCTCGACCGTCTCGCAGCAGATCGCGGCGTTGTCCCGGGACATGGGCGCCGCGCTGATCGAGCCGCAGGGGCGCCGGGTCCGGCTCACCCCGGCCGGGCGCCGACTGGCCGAGCACGCGGTGACCATCCTCGCCGCCGTCGAGGCGGCGCACCACGACCTGTCACCCGGCGCGGAGCCCAACGGCACACTGCGGATCGCCGGGTACGCCACCGCGATCCGGGCCCATCTGCTGCCGGTGGTCGCGGAGTTGGCGGTGAGTCATCCGCGCGTGCGCGTGCTCGTCCGTGAGCACGAACCGGCCGAGGCGCTGGCATTGCTGGCCGAGGACGCCACCGACCTGGCACTGACCTACGACTACAACCTGGCGCCGGCCGCCGAGGACCCGACGGTGCGTGCCACGCCGCTGTGGACCGCGCGCTGGGGGCTGGGCGTCCCCGCCGACGCCGACCCGCGCGAGGGCACGACGCTCGATGTCTTCGACCGCTTCGACACCCACGACTGGATCGTCAACTCCCGCAACACCGCCGACGAGACGGTGATCCGTACGCTCGCCTCGATGGTGGGCTTCACCCCTCGGGTGACGCACCAGGCCGACAGCCTCGACCTGGTCCAGGGCATGATCGCGGCCGGCCTCGGCGTGGGCCTGCTCCCCCTGGACACGACCGTGGCCCCCGGCGTACGACTGATCCCCCTCACCGCCCCGACCGTCGAGATGCGCGCCCGAGCGGTGGCCCGCCAAGGCCGCCTGAACTGGCCCCCGCTGGCCCTGATGACAACCCTGCTACGCCGACGCGCCGGCTTCCGGGAGTGACCGGGGCGATCACCGCCGCGACATGCCGGCCCGGCGCGGGCTCACGGTGGTGATCATGTGGATGTCAGTTCGGTGGGGATTGAGGATTGCAGGGCCCTTGTGGTGGCTTGGATTGCCGGGTGGTGGGTGGCGCCTTCTCGGTGGGCGATTTTGGTGCGGCGGTGGAGGGGGAGGCGGGTGAGGGATACGGCGGGGGTGGGGGTGGGGATGCCCAGGTGGGGGACGACGGCTACGCCCTGGGCGGCGGCGACCAGGGACAGCACTGTGGTGAAGTCGTCGACCTGGTGGCGGACATGCGGGGTGAAGCCGGCGGCCTGGCAGGCGCGGATGGTCATGGCGTGGCACAACGTGCCCGGAGTGGCGGTGATCCAGGGGGAGTTCCGGCAGCCGGGGAGCACCGCGTCGGTGGGGGTGCCCGCGGGCGGTGGGAATCGGCCGGCCAGGTACATCGGTTCCGTGCACAACGGGCTTGTGGCGATGCCCGGTTCGGCGACCGTCGGGACGAAGTCGTATTCGTGGATCAGCGCGACGTCCAGGTCGCCCGCGCGCAACGCGTCCGCGACCCGGGCCGGGTCGATCTCCACCACCATCGGCTCCAGGCCCGGATGGCGGTCCACGAGCGAGGTCAGGGCCGGGAGGATCATCGCCCGGGTCGCGGTCGGGAAGGCGCCGATCCGCAGGGGGCCGGCCAGGCCGCGGCGGGTGTCGGCCAGCTCCGCCGCAGCCTGCTCCAAGCGGGCCAGCACGGCCTCGGCGTGGCCGACCAGGGTATGCCCGGCCGGGGTGAGGGTGACCCGTCGCCCGGTGCGTTCGAGGAGCGGGACGCCCGCCTCGCGTTCGAGGGTGGCGAGTTGCTGGGACACCGCCGAGGGGGTGAACGCGAGGGCTTCGGCGACGGCGGCGATCGTGCCGCGCAGGGACAGTTCGCGCAGCAGGCGCAGGCGGCGGACGTCGAGCATCGGCTCAGCTTACGCTCAGCTTCACGAATGTGAACTGGACCTGCATGATCGATGCGGGTCACCCTCGTGTTCATGACTCGGCAAACGCATCAGACCCCGCAGGCTCGGCAACGGCATACACCCCTGACCGGAATCCTCGTCCCGCTCGTCACCCCCTTCGCCGCCGACGGCCGCGTCGCGGTGGACGCGCTCGCGGACCTGGCCCACTCCGTCCTGGACGCGGGCGCGACCGGCCTCGTCGCCCTGGGCACCACCGCGGAGGCCGCCACGCTCGACCCCGACGAGCGCACCACCGTGATCGACGTCTGCGCCCGCGTCTGCGCGGAGCGCGACGCGGTCCTGGTGATCGGCGCCGGCGGCAACGACACCCGGGCCAGTGACCGCGCGCTGGCCGACCTCGCGCACCGGCCGGGGGCCGCGGCGGCGCTGGTGCCGGTGCCGTACTTCAGCCGCCCCTCGCAGGCCGGCGTACTGGCGCACTTCACCCACCTGGCGAAGGCCGCTCCGCTGCCACTGATCGTGTATCACGTCCCGTACCGCACCGGCCGACCCCTCGACGCCGCCACGCTGCGCGCGCTGGGCCGGCTTCCCGGCGTGGTCGGGGTCAAGCTCGCGCAGGGCGGCATCGACGGCGAGACGATGGACCTGCTCGGCGACCTCCCGGCCGACTTCGCGGTCCTGGTCGGCGACGACCCGTTCCTGTCGCCCCTGCTCGCGCTCGGCGCGTCCGGTGGCGTACTCGCCTCGGCGCACGTGGCCACGGGCCGCTTCGTCGAACTGACCGCCGCCTGGCGGCGCGGCGACCTCGACCGGGCCCGGCCGCTCGGGCACGCCCTGGCCCGACTGGCGGCCGCGCTCTTCCGCGAACCGAACCCCACCGTGATCAAGGGCGTGCTGCACGCCCAGGGCCGTATCCCGACCCCGAACGTGCGCCTGCCACTGCTGCCGGCCGGCCCCGAGGCGGTCGACGAGGCCCAAAAGGTCCTCGCCGACCTTTAGCCGGCCGCGGCTACTCGGCCCCGGCGTCCGGGATGCGGCGCATCGCCCGGCCCACGTGCAGGAATTCGGCCCGCTCGCCCTCGCCGAGGAAGAGGAACTGCTGGTGCCGTCCGCCCGCCGCCTCGGTGCTGATCAGCATGCGCTCGTTCGACGGCACCACCCGCATGGTCATCGTGTCGTTGCCCAACAGCGCGCCCAGCCGGCCGAGCAGTTGCGTGGTGACGACCAGCCCGTCCTCGGTTTCGGCGATGTCGAACCGCTGCGCGGGCGACGCGTAACTGCCGACCAGGTAGCTCGTGTCGACGGCCGGCGGCTCGGCGGGCGGGACCGCCGGGGCGGGCGGGCGCACGTCGGCGAGGGTTTCGAGGAGTTCGCAGATCAGGTCGTACACG
Organism: Embleya sp. NPDC059237; assembly: GCF_042754105.1. Taxonomy (NCBI): domain Bacteria; kingdom Bacillati; phylum Actinomycetota; class Actinomycetes; order Kitasatosporales; family Streptomycetaceae; genus Embleya; species Embleya sp. NPDC059237. The sequence continues at coordinate 88,079 of NZ_JBHZAE010000024.1, forward strand.
CCGTACAGGGCACCGCCGTTGGTCAACAGGGCGATCGAGACGTCACGTTCCGGCACCACGCGCAACATCGCGCCCTGGCCGATCGTGCCGCCGTCGTGGCCGATGACCTCGCCGCCGGACCAGTCGTAGAGGATCCAGCCGAGGCCCCACAGCCGCGCGCCGAACGCGCCGTCGCCGCCGATCTCGATCTGCGGCTCGCGCATCGCCCGCGCCGACTCCTCGGACAACAGACGCTTTCCGTCGGGGAGTTGCCCGAGCCGGATGTGCGCGGCGGCGAATTCGAGCAGGTCCGTCGCGGTCATGGCGAGCGCCGAGCCGGAGGGCGCGCCGTTGCGGTCGGTGTGGTGCACCGGCGCCTTGACGTTGGTGCCGTCGGGACCGCCGATGTGTCCGATCGCGGTGCGCAGCAGGATCGACTCGGTCGCGTTGTTGGCCACATGCGTCAGACCGAGCGGGGCGACGATGCGATCGCGCAGCGCCTGCTCCCAGGTCACTCCCGTGCACACCTCGACGATGCGGCCGAGCAGGTCGAATCCGGCGTTGGAGTACGAGAACGTCTCGCCGGGCGGGAACAGTTGCTCGCCGACCGTGGCCAGACTGGCCACCAGGCGGGCGAGGGAGTCGTCGCCGTTGCCGTGGTCGTCGAACAGTTCGCCCTCGAAACCCGCGGTGTGGCACAGGAGGTGACGGGTCGTCATCCGTGCGGCGGCGTCCTCGTCGACGAGTCGCAGGTCGGGGATGTAGGTACGGACCGGGACGTCGAGGTCGATCAGGCCCTCGTCGACCAGTTGCATCACCAGGGTCGTGGTCCACACCTTGGTGATCGAGCCGATCTGGAAGACCGAGTCGGTGGTCGCCGGGTACTCCGTCTCGACGTCGAGCACGCCCACCGCGGTGGCGACGGTACGATCGCCGACCCGGACCGCGAGGCTCGCCCCGGGGATCCCCGACTTCTCGACCAGCTCCGCGAGGCGCGTCCGCAGGTCTTCGGCGGTCGGCAGGGTCGCGGTCGAACCCGCTGCGGCCGCGTGGTCCGAGCGGTCGGAAGCCGGCGTGGCGGCATCGGGCGGGGTGGGTCGTCCCATGGGTCGGGCACCTCCTCGAAGGGCGGCGGTCTGCCGCGGGGAGCGCTCACGCTAGGCAGCGTGCACAGCGGTCGAATCGTCCGGGAGGACAAAGAACCCCATCCGAACCTGTTCGAATCGCCGACGCCCGTCCGGGCCGGCGTGCGTGATGCTCACCGGACGGGCGACGGCCGACGGGCGGTACCCGACGGGCGGTACCCGTCGGACATCCGGCACCGGGCGGCGGGCAACGAGCGACGAACGGGAGACTCCGTGGACGTATACATCTCGATCGACATGGAAGGAGTGGCGGGCATCGCCACCCTCGACCAGATCGTGCGCGGCGGCGGTGGCTACACCAGGGCGCAGGAGATCATGACCGGCGAGGCCAACGCGGCCATCGAGGGTGCCTTCGCGGCGGGCGCGGACAGCGTCCTGATCAATGACAGCCACGGCACGATGGACAACCTGATCGTGCAGCATCTGGACCCGCGCGCCCGGGTGATCCTGGGCAGCCCGAAGGCCCAGTGCATGGCGCACGGCGTCGGCGCGAACCACGGTGTCGCGCTGTTCATCGGCTACCACGCGGCGGCCGGCGCGCCGGGTGTGCTCGCGCACACCTTCTCGTCGGACTTCACCTCGGTTCGGCTGAACGGGAAGCCCGTCACCGAGGCCGAGGTCAACGCGCTCCTCGCGGCCCGGCACGGCGTCCCGATCGGACTGGTCACCGGTGACAACGAGGTCTGCGCCGCCACCGCCGCGGTCTTCCCCGGCGTGATCACCGTCCCGGTCAAGACCGCCGAGGGCTTCACCGCCGCGAACAACCTGCACCCGACCGTCGCCCAGGACCTGATCCGGGCCGGCGCGGCGGCGGCCGTGGAGAAGGCCGCGGTTCTGGAGCCGCTGGCGCTGCCGGAGAAGTTCGTCTTCGAGGTCGGCTTCCAGATCCCGCTGGCCGCCGAGCTCGCGGCGGCGGTCCCGGGCGCGGAGCGGGTCGACCTGCTCACGGTGCGCTGCGAGGCGACCGGCCCGGACCAGTTGATGGACCTGGTCAACCTCTGGTACACGGTCGCCGCGCACTCGGCCCGATCGCGGCTGCCGATGCTGGAGCGGCGCTAACCGAGAGGCGACCACGGCCGGCCGAAGCCGGGCGGCGGTGCGGGGCGAGGAGGGGGTGTCCCGTACCGCCGCCCGGCTTCGGCTTTTCGCGGGCCGGGCGGCTCGGGGGTAAATGGCCGGCGCGTGGGTCGGTGCGGCGGGATGATCCGGGGTGTCCGGGGCGACGCGGGCTTCTCCACCGTGCTTCGGGCCGAAGCCGTGCGCACCCGACCCGCTCCGAAAGGCAGTCGTGATGATTCCTGGCGCATCCGAGCCGTCCGAGTCCTCCGATGTCGAGCAGCCCGAAGTGCGGGCGGCGGTCGGGGCGGTGCGGGGCGGGCGGGAGGCGGGGGTCGCGGTGTTCCGGGGCATCCCGTTCGCCGAGCCGCCGGTGGGTGCGCTGCGGTTCGCTGCGCCCCGGCCGGTGCGCGGGTGGGACGGGGTGCGACCGGCCCTGGCATACGGGCCGCCGCCGCCTCAGGGCGGCGCGCTCGGGATGGCCGAGTCGGCGCGCGGCGCCGTGGGCGACGACTGGCTGACGGTCAACGTCTGGTCGCCCGACCCGGGTCCCGGTGCGGGGCTTGCGGTGATGGTGTGGATCCAGGGCGGCGCGTACACGGTCGGCATGTCCGGTCTGCCGGAGTACGACGGCGCGCGCCTGGCGCGGGACGGCGGCGTCGTGGTGGTGACGTTCAACTACCGCGTGGGGTTCGAGGGTTTCGGGCTGATCGAGGGAGCGCCTGCCAACCGGGGGCTGCTGGATCAGATCGCGGCGCTGACGTGGGTACGGGACAACATCCGGGCGTTCGGCGGGAATCCGGACCGGGTCACCGTCTTCGGCCAGTCGGCGGGCGGCGGGTCGGTCGCGGCGTTGTCGGCGATGCCGCGCGCGGCCGGGTTGTTCGGCCGGGCCGTGGCGCAGAGCGTGCAGGGTACGTTCTTCACGCCGGCGCTCGCCGCCGACATCGCGGCGAGTTGTGCCGCCGAGTTGGGGCTGCGCGCCACGACGGCCGAACTGTCCGAGGCGGAGCCGGAGTTGTTGGCCGCGGCCGGGGACGCGGTGGCCGCCGGGATCACCCGCTGGGCCGGGCGGTGGGGGCGGGCCGCCCACGGGGCGACCCCGTTCGCGCCGGTCGTCGACGGCGATTCGCTCCCGGCCACACCGTGGCGGGCCCTGGCCGACGGCTTCGGGCGGGATATACCGCTCCTCGTCGGCCACACGCGCGACGAACAGCGCCTGCTCACCGTGCTCGACGGGCTGCTCGGCGAGGTGACGGAGGATCAGGCCGCGACCGCCCTGGAGGTGTTCGGCCCGGAGCGCGACGCCGCGCGCCGGTACCGCGCCGGGTATCCGCACGCGAGTCCCGAGGAATTGTACGAACTGGTGCGCTCCGACCGGCTGTTCCGGATTCCCAGCCTGCACCTGGCCGAAGCGCGGATCGCCGGCGGGGGCCGGGCGCACGTGTACGAACTGACCTGGCCGGCACCGGGCATGGGTGGTGTCCTCGGCGCCTGTCACGGCCTCGACGTCCCGCTCGTGTTCGGCAACCTGGATCGGGGCCAACCCGCCCTGCTGTTCGGCGCCGGTCCGACCGAGGAGGCGGAGGCGCTGTCCGCCCACATGCGCGCCGCGTGGACGGCCTTCGCGAGGGACGGCGACCCGGGATGGCCCGCATACGAGCCGAAGTCGCGCGCGACCCGAGTCTTCGCCGCCGAGCAGACGGTCGCCGCCTACCCGGAGGAGGCGTCCCGGCGGATCTGGGCGGGAGAGCCCATGTCGGCGTTGTCGATGGTGGCGGGGTAGCACTCGCCGGTCGTGCGGATGCGATACCCACGACCTCCGGATGTGTGCCGTACCCCGCTCGGGACGGTTGCCGTCCCGAGCGGGGCGGGTCGGTTACGACGCGGCGCCGGCGGAGCGGCGGTCCAGGGAGTCGCCGACGAGGTGGTAGACGGCGTTCTGGGCGGCGATGTGGCGGTCCGCCTCGCCGGCTTCGCGCTGCTTGCCGTCCGCGCGGCCGGATATTTCGTAGATGTAGTAGCGGTACAGCGACTCGTTGACCCGGCTGAAGGTGGCGTCGGGCGTGAAGCTCTCGGCGCCGGACCCCGTCGGCGGCGTGACCGCCCGAAAGCCGTCGGGGTCGTCCACCGCGAGGGTGGCGGCGGCCACGGCGGTGGGCATCTGGAGCACGCCGACCGTGGTCTGGACGTTGTTCGCCTTGTCCACGTAGAGCGCGACGACGCCGCGTTCGCAGCCCAATCGCGCGATCTGCTCGGCGGCCTTGCCGAAGGCCACGGCGGTGCAGTCGTCCACGGTCTTCACGCACGTCCGGGTCAGCATGCCACCCGCGTACTTGTACGGCAGTTGCGCGAGGCCGAAGACCTCGTCGCCGGTGACGGGCCTGGGGTCGCGGGACGCGAAGCGCAGGTCCTCGCGGGTGAGGGTGCCGCGCGTGGGCTTGTCGGTCGCGGTGACGGGTACACACGGCCGCAGTGACGACTGGGACGCGGACGCCGTGGGAGTGGCGCCGCCGGCGGCGGGCGGCGGCGTCGAACCGGGGGTCTGCGGACCGGCGCTCGGCGGTGGCGCGGTGGCGGCCTTCTTGTCGTCGCCTCCGCCGCACGCGGTCGACGACGCCAGGACGGCCACCGCACACGCGGTCACGGCGAGGGCGCGCCACGGCCGGCGGCGGCTGCGGGTGGCGGCGCGTGGCGTGTCCGGTGCGTCGTGTTCGAACATCGGGGACTCGTTTCGAATCACGGCCGACGCGCGGTACGACGTGGCACGGTACGGCACCGATGCTCTCCGGCGATCCGGGCGTCCGGCCTGAGGAACCCGCCGGATGGTGTCGTACCGGCTGACAATCGGTGAAAACCTAGCATCGGGTGCCGCGCCAAGATCAACCATTCGCGGCCGATGCGGGGATCTCCGCGCGAAATGGATGTTCCGACACCGGAGACCGGATCGGCCGAGGTCGTCGGCTCGATCCGGTCCTGCGTCGCGGCGGCGGGTGCCGATCGTACGGATGCGCCATGCGATCGGCCCGCCGCGACACGTCCTACTTCAGGGCGGTGAGCGCCTTCTCGTAGTCGGGCTCCTCGGCGATCTCGGCGACCAGTTCGGAGTGCACGACCACGTTGTTCTCGTCCAGTACGACGACGGCGCGCGTGGCGACGCCCGCCAGCGGGCCCTCGGTGAGCGCGACACCGTAGTTCTCCAGGAACTCGCGGCCCCGCATGGTGGACAGCGTCACCACGTTGTCCAGGCCCTCCGCACCGCAGAAACGGCCCTGGGCGAACGGCAGGTCGGCCGATATGCACAGGACGACGGCGTTCGTCAGGTCGGCGGCCGACGCATTGAACCGGCGCACCGACGCGGCGCAGGTGCCGGTGTCGATGCTCGGGAAGATGTTGAGCACCTTCCGCTTGCCGGCGTAGTTCTCCAGCGACACGTCGGACAGGTCCTTGGCCACCAGGGTGAAGTCGGGCGCGCTGTCGCCGGGCTGCGGGAGGCGACCGGCGACGGCGACCGGGTTGCCCTTGAAGTTGACCGTCTGTGACATGGAAACCTCCGAGTTGGTAGGGGATGCGAGCCGGTCGTGTCGGGCCGCGTGCCGACCGCGGGACGACCGCGACCGGCACGTGTCTCGGGTCCCGACACGGCCGCTCCCGGACCGAAGCCGAATCGGCGACGACATCCGTGAAGCGGGACGCCCGACGGCCGGGAAGCGTGCGCCTCAGGCTATCGGGCGCCCGATCGGGGCCGAGGGGCGGCGCCGGTCGGCCACCGATGTCGGCGCCCCGGCGCGATGTCGGCCGTCCGGGGCGCGGCGCCGGCGGCCGTACGGGTGGAATCGCCGGGCGGTGTCGGTCGGCGCGCGGTCCGGTGCGCGCAAGGGTGATCACCTTGGCCGAGCGGGTCCCCTCCGCTGTCCGGTCCCCTCATCCCCGGAAGAGACATATCGCCATGCGCCGTGCCTCCGGCTGCCGCCTCGCCGCCGCCCTGTTCGCGCTTTCCGCCCTCGTTCCGCTCACCCTGGCCGGCCCCCTGGCGCAGGCCGCGCCACCGACGATCGTCGTCGCCGGCGATCCACGCGTCGACGCCTCGGATCCCGGCGACCATGCGTCGCACGGCCTGGATCCCGCGATTGTGGCCCGTCTCGACGAGGTGATCGCGCAGACCCGTCGGGAGACCGGCGTGCCGGGGGTGACGGTCGGTCTGTGGTTTCCCGGTCGGGGCAGTTACGTGCGATCGACCGGGGTGGCCGACACCGCCACCGGTGCGCCGATGACGCCCGATCTCTACATGCGGATCGGCAGCGAGACCAAGACGTTCACCGTCACCGCCCTCCTGGAACTGGTCGACGAGGGGCGGCTCCGGCTGGACGACCCGATCTCCGCGTACATCGATGGGGTGCCCGACGGCGACCACATCACCATCCGCCAACTGGCGGAGATGCGCAGCGGCCTGTTCAGCTACACCGCCGATCCGGACTTCGTGCAGGCGTTCCTGAGTGACCCGAGCCGTCCGTTCACCCCGCAGGAGTTGTTGGACTACGCCTTCCGGCACCCGAACGTCTTCGCGCCGGGCAGCGCGTTCCAGTACTCCAACACCAACACCGTCCTGCTGGGCCTGGTCGTGGAGAAGCTGGGCCGGATGCCGCTGGCCGAGTTCATCCACCGGCGGGTCACCGGACCGGCGCACCTGCGGCACACCCTGTTCCCGCGCGGCGCCGAGTTCCCGGCGCCGCACGCGCACGGGTACACCAACCAGACACTGACCGGCGAGGTCGCCGACACGACGGACTGGAACCCGAGTTGGGGGTGGGCGGCCGGCGCGATGATCTCCGACCTGCACGACCTGCGTCGCTGGGCGAAGGTGGTGGCCACCGGGACGCTGCTTTCCCCGGAAGTGCAGGAGCAGCGGGAGAAGTTCGTGCCCGTGCCCGGCTTCGACGACGCCGGCTACGGGCTCGGCCTGTTCCGCGTCCGCGGCTGGGTCGGGCACAACGGCTCGCTGCCGGGCTACGAGAGCGTGACGATGTATCTGCCGGAGCAGGACGCCACGATGGTCATCCTGCTCAACACCGACATCCTGCACGACGGCAACGAGCCCAGCACGCTGTTCGCCAAGGCGATCACCTCCGTCATCACCCCGGAGAACGTGTACGACCTCCCGGCCGAGGGCTGACCCCCGGCGTACGCGGCAGCGCGGCACACCGCCCCGAGGGGCTCGTGCCGCGCTGCCGGCGCGTTTTCGGGTGGGGTGGGTCGGGGCGGATACCCGGACAGCCGGCCGCAGTTGCGGCGGCGGACCGGCGCCGCGGGTGCGTGCGGCGGGCCACCGCGGCCTCCCGAACTCCCGCCCGGCGCAGGCGGTACGGGCCGCCGATCGGGGCCGGCTTCCTGGCCGGTGGGGGCGCGCGGGCGGTGTCGTGGGCGCGGATGGTCCGGTCAGCCGGCGGCGGTGAACAGGCCGCGGCCGGCCTTGCCGGCGCGGCCCGCCTTGACCAGGCCCTCGGCGGAGGTGCGGACGCTCTCCAGGCGGCTCTTCGTGGGCTCCTCGCCCAGGGCTTCGGTGAGCCGGCGGACGTTCATCGGCTGCTCGCTCGCGCTCAGCAGTGTGGCGATCTCGTCGCGCAGGTGGGTACGGACCCGACGTTCGGCGGCCGGCGCGGGGGCGGCGGCCTTCGGGGCGCGGGCGACCTTCCGGCGCGGGCCGGCCGGTGCCGGGGCGGCGGCCTTGGGGCGGGGCGCGGCCTTGCGACGGCGCGGCGCGGGGGTGGTGCGCTTGGTCTCGGCCGCGGGCTTGGCTGCGGCCTTTGCCGCGGGTGCCGGGTCCGCAGCGGTGGCGGGCGGCGCGGACTTCTGCTCCCTGCGGGGCTGCGGGACGGACGCGACGAGGGGGCGGATCACGGTCAGGTGTGCGACCGCGTTGCGGCGGGCCTCGAGTTGTCGCTCCACCTCGGCCAGTTCCGTTTCCAACTCCTCGCGACGCTGGGCCAGTTCATCGGCCTCCCGTTCCAGCGCCACGCGCAGTTCCTCCACCGACGACGCCATCAGGCGACTCCTTCGCTCGACGTGCCCGGTGTGCGGGAACACCCACACCCGGGATGCCGACATGATCGCGCGTCGGAGTGCGTCGTGTGTGGGAAAGCCCGGTTTCCCCTACGAATGATGCTTTCGTGCTGTTGGATCGAGGAGGCCGAACGTCGGTCGGCGGGGTCGGTCGGCGGTCGTCGGGCGTCAGGCCCCGTCCGGGTCGGGGCCGAGTCGGGCGCGCACGTGCGCCGGCAGCACGCGGGCGTGCTCGGTGAGCGTGTCGAGAAACGCGGTGGTCAACGGATCCGGCCGGGGGCGGGTGTACGCGGCGAGCGCACGGCGCACGGGTGGGTCGGGGCGCAGCAGTCGGCCGGGGAAGTGCGGCGGGATGACGTTCGCGGGCACCAGGGTGGGACCGAGGCCGGCCGCGGCGAGCAGGGGCGCGGCGGCGGTCTGTTCGGTACGTACGGCGGTGTTCGGCCGGAACCCGGCGGCGGCGCAGGCACGATCCAGCACGTCGGCCAGGCCGTTTCCCGCGGCGTAGTGCACCCAACTGCGCTCGGCCAGCGTGTCGATCCGGACCTGCGTCGCGCCGTCGGCGGCGGCCGGATCGTCGGCCGGGACCACCACGACGAACTCCTCGACGCCCAGGTCGCGCAGCGGTCCCTCCCAGCGCGGTGGGGGCGGGCCGACGGCGAGGTCGGCGCGTCCGGCGGTCATCGTCTCGTGCAGTTCGCCGGCGTGCCGGTGGTCCACCAGGCTCACCCGGATCTCGGGGTGGGTGCGGCGCCACCGGTGCAGGACGGGTGGGAGCACGCCGAGGCTGACCGAGTACACCGAGGCGAGGTGCAGTTCGCCGGTCTCCAGACCGGCCACGCGGCGGGCGGCCGAGCGGGCCCGGGCGGCGTCGGCGAGCGCGGCACGGGCGTGGGGCAACATCGCGCGGCCCATCGGGGTGGGCCGGACCGCGCGGGGGAGCCGTTCCAGGAGCGGGCCCCCGCTGTCCCGCTCCAGGGCCTGGACCTGGTGCGAGAGCGCGGGTTGGGAGACGTGCAGCAGCTCGGCGGCGCGGGTGAAGGACCCGGCGTCGACGACGGTCACCAGGTATTCCAACTGCCGCAACGTTGCCATAGACGCAGTTTATGGCAGAGATAGAAAGTATGCCTTGGACGTATGGGTGTGATGTGCCGCAGAGTCGAGATACACGGCCGTATGCACCCGAAATACGGCATGAGCAACGAAGGTGCCACCCATGTCTGTCACGCCCGACCTCTCCCGGACCGCCGCGCACACCCCCGCCCCGAGCCTCGAAGGGCGGCGGATCGTCGTCGTCGGGGCCGGATCCGGCATGGGCCGGGCCCTGGCCGCGCAGGTGTCGGCCGCCGGGGCCGAAACGATCCTCGCCGGTCCGGACCCGGCCCGGCTGCGGGAGACGGCGGACACACTGCCCGGGTCGGCCACGGTCCTGGTTCTCGACCTCGCCGACGAGGACTCGATCGCCGCGTTCGCCGCCGAGGTCGGGAGCTTCGACGACCTGGTCTCGACCGCGGCGATGCCCGCGAACGGTCCGGTCGCCGACCTCGAACTCGCCTCCGTGGAGCGCGCGTTCGCGGCCAAGGTGATCGGGCCGATGTTGCTCGCCAAGCACCTGGCCGGCCGGATGCGCGAGGGTGGTTCGTTCACCTTCTTCTCCGGTGTGGCCGCGTGGCGGCCCGCGCCCGGGCGGGTGGTGATGGCCACCACCAACGGCGCACTGGCCTTCCTGGTCCAGGCGCTCGCGGTGGAACTCGCCCCGCTGCGGGTCAACGCCGTCTCGCCCGGCATCGTCGACTCCGGCGCCTGGGACGGCATGGGCGCCGACAAAGAGGCGTTCCTGCGTCAGGTCGCCGAGCGCAACCCGGCCCGCCGGGTGGGCACGCCCGACGACGTGGTGCGGGCAGTCCTGTTCGCGCTCACCAGCCCGTACGTGACCGGCACGGTTCTGCATGTCGACGGGGGCGGGCGCCTCGCCTGATCTTTGGGCTGCGGGCTGCGGGCGGGCCGCGTCGGGTCCACGTGGCAGACGCGCCCGTCCGGCAGGATTGGGTCGGATGACGACCAACGGCCCGTGGAGCACCCACGCCCTCGAATTCCGACCCGACACGGTGGTCAAGACGTTTCGCGCCGGAGCGCACGACAACCACCGGCGGGAATGGACCGCGCTGACCCTGCTGCACCGCTTCGCGCCCGACCTGGCACCGCGCCCGGTGAGCCGGGATCCTCGACCGTCGTGCCCGGTCGTGGTGATGTCCCGGCTGCCGGGGGTCGCGCTGCGCGGCACGAGCGTGCGGGACGAGCGTGTCGACGCGTTGGCCACGACGTTGAACACGCTGTACGCGGCCGTGCCGGACGAGGTCGTGCGCGAACTCGCGGTCCGGCCGGGGCAGCAGGCCCCGATCATCGCCCGGATCGACGAGTGGGCGGGGTGGCGGCTCGACACCACACCCCCGGTCGGCCGGGCCCTCACGGCGGGCGTGCACTGGCTGAATCGAGGTGGTGGTCGCCGGGCCCTCGGTCGCGGGCAGGTGTCCGCCGTCTTCGGTCCCGGGGACGGAAATCTCGCCAACTACCTGGAGGATTCCGGGGCCTGCCCGGACGACGGAATGCGCGGGACGCAGGCGCGGATCCGGATCGTGGACTTCGAGGAGTCCGGGCGCAGCGATCGGGCCTTCGAACTCGCGGAGATCACCGAACACGTATCGAGCTGGGTGGACTCGTCCCTGGACGTGCGCCGACTGCTCGAACGGATCGACCTCACCCCGGCGGAGGCCGCGCGCGTGCCGGACTGCCGACGCCTGCTCGCCCTCGTCTGGTTGTTCCTGCTGTCGATGGAGGATCCGGAACACCCCAGGAATCCGCCGGGGACCGCCGAGCGACAGGCGGCCCGCCTCACCGAACTCCTCGGGTGAGCACGGGCGTCGAGGTGTCACCGACCTTCGTCACGCGGGGGAGGGCGTCGTTCGGGCGATGTGCGCGGCCGCGTTCGGGTCCAGGGGGCGCCGCGTTCGTACGCCTGGCCGAGGGTGACACCGAGGCCATCCACCCGCCCCTGGTCGCCGCCCTCGCCGAACTCGAACCCGCCTACCTGCAGGTGGTGTTCGCCGATCCGGACCAGCCCGTCTTCCAAGAGATCCGCCGGCTCTGGACGGGCACCCTGATCGCCAACCCGAACCTGGGCTGGGAGGAACCGCCGCCCACCGACGGCGGCCGGCACGCGAGCGAGCCACTGTTGGCGGCCGGCGCCGACCTGATCTCCCTGGGCCGGGCCTTCCTGGCCAACCCCGACCTGGTCGACCGCCGCCGCACCGGCGCCCCACTCAACCCGATTCGCGACGCGTACCTGATGTACACGGGCGAGGAGGAAGGCTACAGCGACTACCCCACTCTGGCGCCCGATCGGGACCGGGTGCTCGCGTCCGGCTCCCACTGAACCCACCCCACGTCGCCCCGACTCGGCGCGTAGCCGGTCCCGAGGCGGGGAAACATCGGGACGCCCTCGCCCGGTGCCCCGAGCAGACCGTCCCCGACCCGGTCGCGACGCGCCCCGGCGAGGGTACGCACCAAGTCACCGTCACCGTCGGACGATCGCCTGCGAGGTGCCCCGTGTCCGGGACCAGTGCAATCCCCCTGCCCAGCGTCCGCCCCGAGGGACGCCCCTTCGACCCACCCGACGCCTTCCACCGACTGCGTGCCGAAGAGCCGCTGCGCAAAGTGTCGTTACCCGACGGCAGCGCACTGTGGTTGGTCAGCCGGGACCGGGACGTGCGCCGCGTCCTGGTCGACCGTCGGTTCGGTACCGCCCGCACGCCCGACCTGTTGCGTCCGGCCGGCCCGGACCTCGAGGCCCGACGGGTGGGAAACCTGCTGCGCCTCGACCCGCCCGAACACACCCGGGTCCGCCGACTGCTCGTCGACGCGTTCACCCCGAGCCGAATACGCGGGATGCGCGCGGACCTCGAACGCACCGTGTCCGACGCCCTGGACGCCCTGGAACGTATGCGACCTCCGGTGGACCTCGTCGCCCACTTCACGCTCCCCGTCCCGTCCCTGGCGATCTGCGCATTGCTCGGCGTGCCCTACGCCGACCGGGAGGGGTTCCAACGCCGCACCACCACCCTGCTCGACTTCGCCCGCCCCACCGAGCAGGTGGCCGCGGCGGCGGCCGAGGCGCACGCGTACATGGCCGACCTCGTCGCCCGGGAGCGCAAGCGGCCGGGCGACGGACTGCTCGGCAGCCTCGTCCGGGAGCACGCCGACACCCTCACCGACGCCGAACTCATCGGCCTGGCCAACCACTTGCTGGAGGCCGGGCACGAAACCGTGGCCGCGATGCTGAGCCTGGGCACCTTCCTGCTCCTGCACGAACCCGAGGCGGCCGACCGACTGCGCGACACCGAGGACCCGACCTCCATCGCGGACGCGATGGAGGAACTGCTGCGATATCTCAGCGTCATTCCCTACGGCCTGCCCCGAACGGCCCTGACGGACGTGGTGATCGGAGACCATACGATCGCCGCCGGCGACCACATCGTGGTCTCGCTGGCATCCGCGAACCGGGACGAGGCCGTGCACGACCGACCGGACCGCTTCGACCCCGACCGCCGGCCCACCCCACACCTCGCCTTCGGACACGGCACCCACCACTGTCTGGGCGCCCAACTCGCCCGCATGCAACTGGGCATCGCCATCCCCGCGCTGCTGCGCCGATTTCCCACCCTGAGCTGCGCCGTACCGCCGGAGCGGGTGCGGCTGCGGGCCTCGTCGGCGGTGTACGGGGTCGCCGAGTTGCCGGTCACCTGGTGAGCGACCGGCGGTCGGCCGCGGCCGGGCGACGGCGGTACGGCGCCACGCAGTGGCGGGCCAGTGCGACGGCGGCGAGGAGCGCCACCAGGGCACACACCCCCCGCCAGCCGGCCCGGCCGTACACCCGGACGCCGAGCCAGGAACCGGCGCTGCCGCCGAGGTAGGCGCACGTCATGTAGGCCGTGTTGAGTCGGCTCCGGGCGTCGGGGCGCAGCGCGAACACCCGGGCCTGGTTGGCGACCATCCCGCACTGCATCGCCACGTCGAGCAGCAGCGTGCCGGCGACCAGGGCGGCCAGACCCCAGGCGCCGCCCCGGCCGCCCGGGACCAGGACGGCGGCGGAGACGAGCACGCCGAGCAGGCAGATCAGGGTGACCGGATCCGACCCGCGCCGATCCACCAGGCGCCCGGCGAGTGGGGTGCAGACCATGGTCGCCGCGCCGACCAGGGCGAGCAGCCCCACCGCTTGGGCGCCCAGGTGGTAGGCGGGACCGGTGAGCAGGAGCGTCAGGCAGGTCCACACGGCGGAGAACCCGGCGAAGACGGTCGCCTGGTACAGGCAGGAGCGGCGCAGTTCCGGCTCGGCCCGAAGCAGCCGCAGCGGCTCGGCGAGCAGTGCGGGGTACGCCTGGCGCGAGGTGGGTTCGGTCTCGGGCAGGGCCCGGGCGAGCGCGACGGCGAGCAGCGCGACCACGGCCGCCGCCACCAGGTACGGGGTGCGCCAGCCCAGCCCCTCGCCGAGTGCGCCGCTGAACGTGCGGGCGAGCAGCATGCCGCCGATCGAGCCGCTGAGCAGGGTGCCCATCATCGTGGCGCGATGTTCGGCGGCGACCAGTCCGGCCGCCGGCGGGCCGACGATCTGCGCGGACACGGTGGTGGCGCCGATCACGACCCCGGCGGCGACGAGCACACTCAGTCCGGGCGCGCAGCCCGCGAGCAGCAGTCCGGCGGCGGTGACGGAGAGCAGGGTGACCAGGAACGCGCGGTTCGGGAGGCGGTCGCCGAGCGGTACGAGCAGGAAGATCCCGAGCGTGTAGCCGATCTGCGTCGCGGTCACCACCAGGGCGCCGGCATCGGGCGATTCGTGCAGGCCGGCGGCGATCAGCGGGACGATCGCCTGCGGGAAGTAGATGTTGCCCACGCCGACCGCGCAGGTCAGCGTCAGGATCAGGACCAGCCGACGGGGCATTCCCGGCCCGTCGGGCCGCGCGGGAGCAGCGGGCTCCGGCGGGAGGCGGACTCCGCTCCGGGGCCCGTTCGAGGCATCGTTGCCCGTGTCTGTCATGCCCGGTAGTCCACGGCACCGCCGCGCCGGCGCCAATGGATGTAGCGTGGAGCTTGATGATCAGCTACGAATTCGGCGTCGAGGACCTGGCCGACACGCGGTTCGCCCTCTCCCCGCTGCACGAAACCGTGTGCAGCCTGCGGGTGTTGCGCGAGCCGGGATTGTCCGCGTTGTTGCTGCCGTGGCGCAGGTCGGTGGTCGATCGACTGGACGGGCTCGACACCGACCTGCTGTTGTCCCTGGTCGCGGTCCGGCGCACCCTCCCCGACTACCTGACCCCGCGACCCGCCGCCTTCGCGCCGAGTTTCGCCGAGGAACTGGCCGCCGTCCGGAGCACCTCCCCGGACCTGGTCCGCCGCGACCTGATCGACACACACGCCCCGGACCCGGTCCCCGCCCCGCTGCGCGAGGTGGCCGGGGACGACCGAGCGGTTGCCGCGCTGCGCGATCGCATCTGCGAACTGCTGCGGCGCTACTGGGAGATCGCCATCCGGCCGACGTGGCCGCGGATGCGGCTCCTGCTCGAAGCCGACATGACCTACCGCGCCCGGCAACTGGCCCTGGGCGGCGCACGGTCGTTGTTCGCCGACATGCACCCGAACCTGCGCTGGGACAACGGCGTGTTGTACATCGACAAGATGATCGGCCGGCACCACGTGGCGGCGGCCGGTCGGGGACTGCTCCTCGTACCTTCGGTGTTCGCGCACAAACCCGCGCCGCCGCTCAGTGCGAAGGAGCCGCCGATGCTGATGTATCCCAGTCGCGGCGTGGCCACCTTGTGGATCCGGGAGCCCGTCCCCGACGCCGGCGCCCTGGTCTCCCTCGTCGGCGCCGCCAAGGCCGAACTGCTCGTCCTCCTGGCCGAGCCGATGGCCGGCGTCGAGATCGCCGATCGGCTGGACGTCACGCCGAGTGCGGTGTCCCAACACCTGCGCGTCCTGCACGCGACGGGCCTGGTGACCCGCAGCCGCGCCGGCCGCCGGGTGCTCTACCACCGGAGCACGCTGGGCGACCGGCTGACCGACGGGCGGCCGGCGGACTGACTCGGGGGAGCGGGCTCGGCCGCCGAGTGTTCAGCCGCCGAGTGCGCCGAAACCCGCCTCGATGGCGGCGAGTCCGGCGCGGACATGGGGCAGTTCGGTGGGGGCGGGATCCGCCAGCGCGGCCTCCTGCTCGGCGATCGTGTCGCCGTACAGCATGCTGGTGGCGGCCTTGAACCGCAGCGCGTCCGGGTCGTCGCCCAGGAGGTGGCCGGCCAACACCGCGATGCCGCACTCGTCCAGCAGTCGGCGCTGTAGGGACGTCGAGTCGGTGACGCCGAGCGCGCCGAGCGGACCGCGCAGCGGCTCGAAGTCCGGGTAGACGTAGAACGCGCCCGTCGGCGGCCGACACTCGGCGCCCGCCGCGACCGCGAGCATGTACACCGCCCGGGCCACGGCTCCGTGCAGCCGGGCACTCGCGGCCAGGCGCTCGCGGATCTCCGGAGGCTCCTCGTACACGTACCGCGCGACCTCCTGCATGGGGCGGGCCAGGGTCGACCACAACTCGCTGGCCACCGCGACCACTTCGGCCCGGATACCGGCACCTCGCACACCCGCCGGGAAACGCGCCGCGCCGATCCGCCAACCGCCCAGCGCCAGGCTCTTGGACAACCCCGTGGTCACCACGGTGCGTTCCGGGACCACCTCCGCCGGACCGAGCAGTTCGGTGGCCTTCGGATCGTGCACGACGTCGCGGTAGATCTCGTCCGAGACGACCAACAGGTCCTCCGCCTCGGCGATCGTGCAGAGCCGGCGCACCACGTCCGGCGGTGCGAGCGTCCCGGTCGGATTGTCCGGCAGGGTGAACACCACGATGCGCGGGTCGAGCCCGTCGGCCCGGGCGGCGCGGATCCGCGCCCGCAAAACGTCCGGATCGGGAACTCCCCCGTAGTCGCGGGGAATCGGCACCCCGATCGGCGTCTTGCCGGCCAATCGGACCTGTGGCGCGTAGGAGTTCCAACACGGCCGGGGCAACAACACGTCGCCCGGGACGACATGTTGGATCGCCATCAGCAGCGGTTTGCTGCCCGGTGCCAGTACGACCTGTTCCGGATCGGTGGGCAGCCGGCGTCGGGCGAAGTATCCCGCCACCGCGGCGCGGACCGCGAGATCACCGGCCACCGGGCCGTATGCGTTGGTCGGCGCCCCGGCCCGCAACCGGTCGAGGAGCGGGGCGAAGACGGGCAGCCGGGACTCGCCGAACCCGAGGTGCACGATCGGCACCCCCGCGGCCCGGCGGCGATCCACGACCTCGTTGAGCGCCAGATTGGGCGAGGTGCACCAGGTGGTCATCGCCGCATCGCCTCCGCCGGCCGAAGGTCGTACCTGCTCCGCCGCCGCGCCCGGCCGGCGAGCCCCTGCGGGGAGCCCGGGGCGCTTGTGCCGCTCATGTCGCTGCGGCCGGATGTGCCCACCGCCGCCGCGATGTCGGCGGGGGTGTCCGGGGCGAGTACAAGGTCGTCCAGCCAGGTGGCGCCGGCGTCGTAGCGTGCCCGGAACGGGCGGGCGACCAGGGCCGGTTCCCGTGCCTGGAGCATCCGCAACCGGAAGTAGCGGCCGTTGCCGTCGTCCTCGACGCCGTCGACGAGCACCTTGCCCGGCGTCGCCGACATCACCGGCCCGCGGACCGTGCGGGCCAGGCCGGGCAGCGTGCGATAGGCGCCGCGGAAGATCTCCGCGGCCCGGGCCAGCGGTACCGCGAAGTACTCGTGCGGGCCGGTGTCGCGCTCGACGAACATGTAGTACGGGACCGCCCCGCAGGCCAGTTCGGCCCGCCACAGCCGAGCCCACACCGCAGCGTCGTCGTTGACGTGCGCGATCAGCGGAGCCTGGCAGTACACGAGCGCGCCGGTGCCGCGAATGCGCGCGAGGGCCCGGCGGGCGAGCTCGGTCTCCAACTCCCGGGGATGGCTGAAGTGCGCCATCACGGCGATGTTGCGCCCGGAGGCGACGACCTCCTCGAACAGGCGCAGCAGGTCGTCGGCGTCGTGGTCGGTGACGAACCGATGCGGCCAGTAGGCGGGCGACTTGGTGCCGATGCGGATGGTGCGCACCGTCTCGACGCCCAGGATCGGTTCCAGGTGTGCGCGCAGCCGTTCGGTGGACATCACCAACGGATCGCCCCCGGTGACCAGGACGTCCTCGACCTCCGGATGCACCGCCAGGTAGGCCAGGAGCCCGTCGGGAGTCGGCGCCGCGAAGCGCAGGTCGGGGTCGCCGACGAACTGCGCCCAGCGGAAGCAGTACGTGCAGTAGGCGTGGCAGGTCTGGCCCTGCCCGGGAAAGTGGAGCACCGTCTGCCGGTACTTGTGCTGCAACCCCCGCACCTCGGCCTCGCCCACGCGCGGCACGTTGAGTTGCCGCTGTCCGGACGGATGCGGATTGAGGCCGTCGCGGATGTGCCGTACCAGGGAGCGCAGTTCGGTCCTGTCCCCCGGCGCGCGGGCCAGTTCGGCCAGTCGGCGTTCGTCGGCCGGGTCGAGCATGCCGCGTTGCGGGAAGACCAGCCGGAAGATCGGATCGTCGGGGATGTCGTCCCAGTCGACGAGGTTGGACAGGACGTACTCGTTGACCCGGAACGGCAGTACGCACGCGACCGCGCGGATGGTCTCGCGGATGTCGTCGGACAGACCGTAGCGGTCCGCGATCTCGTCCAGGTGATGCGGTCCCAGAGCCCGGAAACGTTCGGCGGCGGGCGTGGTTGTGGGCATCGACGACATGACGAACTCCCGGAGATGTCAGGGTTCACGGATTCATGGCTGGGCGGAGGAGAGTGGGCGCCGCATGCGTGTGCGCGGGCCGCCGACGGGGGCCTCGGGGGCTACTCGCCCTGTTGCTCGGTGGCGTCCGCGAGGTAGCGGACCACGTCGGTGTATCGGTGCCGGCGTTCGAAGACCAGGCGTTGGCGCCGTGCCCCGCAACCGTCGCGGCGCAGGCCGGCGAGGGTTCGGGCGACGTGGGGGAGGTCGCCCGCCGCGTCCAGGTGGTCGCGTACCCGCTCGATCAGCGCGTCGACCATCGTGTTCGCCGGGACGAGTTCCCCGCTCTCCGGATGTACGGCCATGCCTTCGAGGCCGTCGCGGGCCGCGCGCCAGCGGGCCGCGACCAGCACCTCCGCCGGGATGTCCGGAGCGGGTTCGCCCGCGCGGATCGCGGTCAGCGCGTCGGCGACCGACGCGCGCACCAGGACGGCGAGCAGCACGGCCTCGTCGACCGTGGTCGCCACGTCCGGCGCCCGGACCTCCACCGTCGGCCAGGACGCCGACGGGCGTGCGTCCCAATAGATCATCTTGCGGTCCTTGATGGCACCGGTGGCGATCAGGCCGGCGACGGCGTGCTCATAGGCGCTTACCGAGGTCAGTCGGGGCGGAATGCCGGAGCAGGGCCACATGGTGTTGACAATGCTGCGCCAACTGGCGTGCCCGGTGTCGTGTTCGTCGCGGAACGGCGAGTTGGCGCCGAGCGCGATCAGGGTGGGCAGCCAGGGGCGGAGCCGGCAGGTCACCTGTACGGCGGTCTCCGGGTCGAGGGTGCCGACGTGGATGTGGCAGCCGCAGTTGACGAACGTGTCGGTCAGGTCGCCGTATCGGGCCGACTGGTCGTGCCGCCTCGGGGCGTCGATGAGCAGCGGTCCGGGAGCAGGTGCGATGACGGGGGTGGCGCCGGCGACGAGGCGACAGTCGAACACGGCCGCCGCCTCCGTGCAGTCGCGCCGCGATCGCACGAGGTGGGCGCGTAGTTCGTCTGCGGTGTGTGCGACGGGACTGGCCGACTCCACCTGGTAGCGGGTGGCTTCCAGACGTGTGGTGTCCGCGTCGGCGACCTTGGCCAGGACGAGTTCGGCGCGTGGGGCGGGCGCGCCGGTGCGGGCGTCGACGAGCAGGAATTCCTCCTCGACGCCGATCGTCGGGGTCGGCGTCACGACGGCGGAGGGTGCTTCCCCGGAGGCGGACCGGGTTGCGGGCCGGGCGGGGGATTCGGGCTGCCGGAGTATGAAGCGGGAACCTGCCATCGGAAGTCCTTCGGCCATCCGGGCGCGCCCGGCAACGAACCGGCGCACGGACGGGTGGGCTGTTTCGGATCCGGGCCGAACGGGAGACGGCCGGCCGGGTCTGGAATGCCGCGGTGGTCTTGCGCGACCGGAACCGGGCGGTGACTGGTGCGCCGCTCGGCGGTCGCACCGGACGGCACCCGAATGGCGAGTGCCGGTCCGATTTCCAGCTTCGCGGTTGGTCCGGAGCATCGCCAGTCGACACGAAAGGGCCCGGGAGGGGCCGGTGACGGCGGTGGGTGGGGGTTGCGCGGGTCCGGGGCGGTGGGGCGGGGTCGCGTCCGCTCGTTGCTCCGACGGGGTGTGGCGGGTCGGTTACCGTGCGGGTTTCGGTGACTGCGCGACTACCGCGCCACTACGGAGCGACGCCGACGCGAATACTGCGCGACTACGGAGCGACGACTACGCGACACCGATGGCGCCGAGGGCGTACTCGACCGCCCTGGCGAGTTCGTCCGCGGTCACCGGGCGGGCGACGAAGCCGTCGTGGTCGTCGAGTTCGTCGACCCGCTGGTCGGCCACGTCGAGGGCGAGATGTTCGGCGAACTCCGCGACCGCCCCGGCGTCACCGTCGAAGTCGGCGGCCCGGTCGGTGGGCGCGTCGAAGAGTACGCCGATCCACAGGTCAGGATCGCGCATCACCAGCGCCTCGCCCAGATGTACCCCGCACCCGGGCGGACCGTCCTCGTCGCCGACGGCCGGCGAGCGGCCCAGCATCGGCACGCCGCGCTCGTCGGTCGGGCCGCCGCACGCGTGCGCCGACGCCGCGCCCAGCGGACAGCGCCGGCCGTGCTCCTGATCCTCGATGTGCGTGCCGCGTGCCATCACCGCTCCTGTCCACGACTGCCGCCGATGCCGATCGCGACCGACGCCGTGCGCGCGTATGTCCGCGCGCCCACCGCCTCGCCACGCCGCCGAGTCCAACACGGGGGACGACCGACTCGAAGGCAAACGCGCCGTACCGGAGCACGGCATGCCACGAATGCCGTAATCCGACCGTCCGGCGACCCTGTCTGCCCGACGGTGATCGATCGTCACGCGATGTGCCGCCGACCCCGGCGCGGCGGGGTTCGGTCGCGCGAGGCTGTCGCGGGAGGGGCACACCCGGACACGTGGTACTCCGACGGCGTCTCGCGGAGTTCCGGCATCCATGGCAAACGGCCCATGCACTGCCGGTACTCACCGTCGTACTGATCGTGGTGATCACGGTCGTGGACCTGATCTCCTCACCCGACGTGCACCTCGGCCCGCTCCTGGTCGTGGCGCCCGCGCTGGCCGCCTCGTTCGCCGGGCCGCGGCTGACCGCCGGGATCGGGGCCGTCGCCGTCGGCGCCCAAATGCTCATCGCCGCGCTGCGCGGGGGCCTGGGCACCCGAAACCACCTCATGCAGGTCATCGCCGTCGCCATGATCTCCGTACTGGTGTGGTACCTGTGTCTGCGCCGCGAACAGCGCCGACGCGAGGTGGTCCGGCTCCGTTCGGTCGCCGAGGCCGCACAGCGGGTCCTGCTTCGGCCGCTGCCGCGTCGAGTCGGCTCGTTGCGGATCGCGTCGTTCTATCTGGCCGCCGACGACGAGGCGCAGATCGGCGGTGACCTGTACGCGCTCGCCCGCACCGACGTCGGGATCCGCCTGATCATCGGCGACGTCCGCGGCAAGGGCCTTGCCGCCATCGGCGACGCCGCGCAACTGCTCGGCGCGTTCCGTGAGGGCGCCCACCGGTTCGCCGCGCTGCCCGAGCTGGCCGCCGCGCTGGAGGAGAGCATCTGCCGCTACCTGGCCGAGTTGTCCCCGACCGACACGGACGCGGACGAGCGTTTCATCACCGGCATCGTCGCGGATCTGCGCGAGCACGACGGCGTGGGCGCGCTGACCACCTTCGGACACCCGCCCCCGCTGCTCCTGCGCGACGGCCGGGTGCATACCCTCGACGCGCGGCGGCCCGCACCCCCGCTGGGCCTGTGCCAGGGCATCGACGCCGCCGACTACGTGGTCGACACCTTCACGCTCCATGCCCGGGACATCCTGGTGTTGTACACCGACGGAGTGATCGAGGCGCGGGCGCCCGACGGTACGTTCTATCCCCTGACCGAACGTGTCGCGGGGTGGAGCGACCTCGGCCCCGAGGGCCTGCTCGACCACCTCCGGCACGACCTGCCGGCGTACGTCGGCGGCCGGCTCGCGGACGACGCCGCCGTGGTCGCGATCGAACGCACCCCCACGCTGCCGCCGGGCCGGCGGTGCTAGGCCCTGTCGAAGGTGGCGCGGTAGGCGCTGGGGGGTACGCCGAGGCGGCGTTTGAAGAGGGTGCGCAGGTTGGCGGGGGTGCCGAGGCCGGATCGGCGGGCCACGGCGGCCATGGACAGGTCGGAGTCCTCGAGGAGTTCGCGGGCCCGGTCGACGCGGGCGTCGGACAACCACTGCATGGGCGGCAGTCCGGTCTCCTCGTGGAAGCGGCGGATGAGGGTGCGCCGGGACAGCCGGGCCCGTCTGGCCAGCACGTCGACGGTCAGCGGTTCGTCCAGGTGCCGCAGTGCCCAGGCGCGCAACTCGTCGAGCCCGCCGCCGCGTTCGGGCGGGGTGGGGTGGGCGATGTACTGCGCCTGGCCGCCCGCGCGATGTGGGGCGGCGACGAGGGCGCGGGCCCGTTGATTGGCGATCGTGGCGCCGAGGTCGGCGCGGATGATGTGCAGGCATAGGTCGATGCCGGCGGCCACGCCCGCCGAGGTCAGCACGTTGCCCTCGTCGACGTAGAGCACCTGCGGTTCGATGCGCACCGACGGGTATCGGTGGGCCAGTTCGGCGGCGCGTTGCCAGTGGGTGGTGGCGCGACGGCCGTCCAGCAGTCCCGCGCCGGCCAGGACGAACGCGCCGGTGCAGATCGACACCATGCGGGCGCCTCGGGCGGCGGCCTCGGCGAGGGCGGTGCGCAGTCGCGGCGACGGGGGGTCGGGCGGGACCAGGCCGGGCACGACGATCGTGTCGGCGTCGGCGAGGGCGTCCAGACCGCGGTCGACGAGCAGCGACGGGCCGCCGTGGAGCGGGACGGGGCCGGGGTGCTCGGTGCAGACGGTGACCCGGTACGGGCTTCCCTCCCAGTCGCCGAACGCCTGGATCGGGATGCCGAAGTCCAGGGCCAGGAATCCCGGTTGGGCCAGGACGACGACGTGGTGGGGCGGGCGTGGCACCGGGGCGTCGGCGCCGGTACGGACTACGGCGGGCATGGCACGATGCTATCGATCAATGGCAATCGTGCCACTGCCTCGGGCGCCGATCCGCCGACTACGGTCGGGGCATGGACACAGTCGCCGCCGTTCCCACCACGCCCCTGGCCCACCGGACGATCGAGTACGTGCGGGCTCGCACGTCGCGGCCGACCGCGGAGCACAGTTTCCGCAGCTACCGGTTCGCCGTTTTGCAGGCCGCGTACGACGGGCTGCGGCCCGGCGCGGACTTCGACCCCGACCTGCTGTTCTCGGCCTGCGCGCTGCACGACCTCGGGACCTCGCCCGACGCCGAGGGCCGGCAACGATTCGAGGTCGAAGGGGCCGACATGGCCGCGGAGTTCCTGACCGGAGGCGGCGTGGCCGCCGCCGACGTCGACCGGGTCTGGGAGGCCATCGCGCTGCACACCTCGGCCGGGATCGCCGAGCGCCGCGGCACGCTGGCGTACCTGACCCGCAGGGGCATCGCCATCGATTTCGGCGTGGACACCGAATGTGTCGACGACGCCCAGGCCCGGGTGATCCACGCCGAACACCCCCGGCTGCGGATGGCCGAGACCCTGACCGGGGAAATCGTCCGCCACGCCCGCCGGAATCCGCAGAACGCCCCCCGCTACAGCCTCCCCGGCGAATTGCTCCGCGAACGGGGCGAGGACGGGACGGGCCGCACCGGGATGGAGGCGGGGGCGGCGGCCTCGCGCTGGGGTGAGTGAGCGGGCCGTCCGGGGTGGAGGTGCGCCGCGGGTGCGGGGCGGCGGGCGGGAAAACGGTTGACGGGTGTCGTGGGTGGCGGTCGGATGGTCGGTGATGAACACAGGCCAGATGCACTCCGATATGCACCCCGTCGACGGCGACCTCGTGCGGCGGTTGATCGCCGGGCGGTTCCCCCGATGGGCGGGACTGCCGGTGGAGCGGTTTCCGTCGGGCGGCACGGTGAACGCGATGTACCGACTGGGCGAGGACATGGTCGTGCGGTTGCCGCTGGTGCGCGGCGGGGCCGCGGACGTCACGTTGGAGCGGGAGTGGTTGCCGCGCCTCGCCGGGCTGCTGCCGACGGCCGTGCCGGAGGTGCTCGGCGCGGGGGAGCCGGCCGACGGGTATCCCTGGCCGTGGTCGGTGTACCGGTGGCTGGCGGGGGAGAACCCGGAGCCGGGGGCACTGCGGGCACCCGCGCGGCTGGCCGAGGACCTGGCCGGGTTCGTGGCGGCGATGCGCGAGCTCGCGTTGCCGGGAGCGCCGGCGGCCTACCGGGGCGGACCGCTCGCCGCGCTCGACGCCTCGACCCGGTCGGCGATCGAGGAACTGCGCGCGATCCCGGCGGAGGGCGTCGACTGCGATGCCGCGATCGCGGTATGGGAGGACGGACTGCGGGCCGACGCGGGGCGGAACGAGCCGGTGTGGCTGCACGCCGACCTCATGCCGGGCAACCTGCTGGTGGACGGCGCCGGGCGGTTGACGGCGGTGATCGACTTCGGCTGCCTGGGGGTGGGCGACCCGGCCTGCGACCTGGTCCCGGCCTGGAACCTGCTGCCCGCCGGCGCGAGGCGGACCTTCCGCGACGCCCTCGACGTCGACGACGCGACCTGGACCCGGGGTCGGGCCCGCACGCTGTCCCAGGCCGTGATCGCCCTCCCGTACTACCGCGAAACCAACCGGGCGATGACCACCAACGCCCGCCACGTACTGGCGGCGATACTGGGCGAACAGGACGCCTGATCCACGCGATTGCCTTTGTTTTGATCCACGCGGTCGCCTGCGGCCACGATCTACGCGGTTGCCTTCGCCTTGAGGGTGGCGATGTGGTCGAGCAGGCGAGGGTCGGCGCGGAACCATTCGCCGCGGAGGCGGAGGTCTTGGAACGCCGCGTGCAGGCGGCGTTCGTCGGCGATCGAACCGGGTTCGGTGTGCAGGACCTCGCCCGGGGCGGACTGGGCCAGTCGCCGGCGCAGGTCGGTGGTGAAGCCGATCTTGATCCGTCGATCGGTGCGGACGAAGTAGACGAGCCCCTCGCCGAGCATGGTGACCTCGGTGGGTTGTCGGCGCGGGCGCCGGCCGGAGGGGGTCTCCTCCTCGTCGTCGCCCGGTAGGCCGTCATGGGCGAACTCGCAGGTGGCGGCCACATGTTCGGCGCACAGCGGAACCGGGGCGTCGGGGAGGGCCGGTGCACGGCACCCGCCGTCGGGGCGGGGCGCGATGCACAGGCCGGTGGCGTCGCTGATGATGACCTCCTCGGCAGGCCGACCATTCCCGGGTCGTCGACACGACTGCGGGAACCCCCATGTTTCCACCCCGGTCCGACACCGCGACGCCGGGGACGGCGATGTCGACACCATGCCGCCGACACCCGATCGCCGGTGGACTCCCGTGGGCGCTCAGGGAGTTGGGCCGATCCTTACCACGCGGGCCCAGTCGGGTGGCAGGTCCGGAGTGTACTCGGGGTTGTCCTCGTATGCGGAATAGTCGCGGATGCGGGGGAACAGGCCCACCACCGTGCGGCAGGACGGGCGGGCACTGGGCCAGGGGGTCTGACCGTCCGTCAACACCACGACGACGTCGGGGCGAGGGCTGCGGCGCAGGGCCTTGGCGAAGCCCGAGCGCAGGTCGGTACCGCCGCCGCCGAGCAGCGTGATGCCCTCGCCGTCGCACAGCGGTTGTACGATCCGGGCCGCCGCGTCGCACGAGACCACAGTGACCAGATCGCGCCGGCCGCCCACGGCGCGGGAGATGGCGGCCACTTCGAGGAGGGCGCTGCCCAGTTCGGCGTCGCTCACCGACGCGGACGTATCGACCACCACGGCCACCCGAGGCGGCTTGCGGCGCAGGCTCGGCAACACGACGCCGGGCACGCCGGCCGAACGGCGGGCCGGCCGACCGTATGTGTAGTCGTCCGCACCGCCGGCACCGGCCACCGCCGAGCGCACCGCCGCGCCCAACAACTGCCGCCACGGCTGCGGCGGATGGAATACCTCTTCGGCCCACCGCCGCCACGACTTCGAGGCATGCCCGGGCCGGCCCCTGATGCCCTGCGCCACCCGGAACCGGACCGCGTCCCGTTCGTGCTCGCTCAGGCCGTGCGCGCCGTCCGGCCCCAGATCCCACTCCCGATCCAACCCGTCGGCGCCGCTGCCGCAGTCCAGCCATGCCAGGTCCTGCGTGACCAGTCCCATCACGATCTCGCGCAGGTAGGTCTCCATCAACTCGCCCTCGGACAGCCCGAACAAGCCCGGCAGCACGGCGCCTTCGGGCCGGGGCAGTCCGTCGTCGAACGCGTCGTCGTTGATCTCGCAGTCGGCGGCGAGGTTCATCCGCAGCCGGTCACCGCGGCCGGTCAACCCGCGCTCGTGCGCCACCCGGTCGCTGCGCCCGTGGTGGTCGCGAAGCAGATGCGACACCTCGTGCACCCATACGGAGGCCAGTTCCTCCTCGGGTGTTCGGGCCACGAACACCGGCGAGACGTAGCACCGCCAGTGTCGGTCGACGGCCATCGTCGACACCGTCCGCGACTCGACCACGTGCAGCGCGTACAGGGCGGTGGCCAGGTACGGGCGGGCGCGGGCGGCGTACAGGCGGGCGGCGTAGAGCTTGTCCAGGTCGAGCGCTCCCGACGCGTCGGTGATCATCGGCCGGCCCGTGCGGTCACCGCGGACCGGGCCGCCGCCCGGTCCGCGCGCCGGGACAGCGACACCGCTCCGGCCAGCCGTTCGATCGATGCCGGCACCTCCCAGTCCTGGTCGCGCAGCGAGGCGAGGGCGGTGGCGGGGACGACCACCAGGTCCGGGGCGCCGGTGTCGAGCGCGCGGACCAGGATCGCCCAGGCCGCGTCCCAGCGGGGCTTGTCCGGGCGGTTGCGGACCGCCTCGACCACGCCGTCGAGTACGGCCTGACGCAGGTCCCCGCGCTCGGGCAGGATCGCGCGGGAAGGGTCGGCGAGCAGGTCCTCGGGGTCCGGGAGGTCCATCCGGTCCAGGGCGGCCAGCAGTTCGAGTCCCGGGCCGTCCCCGACGGTGCCCCTGACCAGCAGGGACAACACGTCGCGGGAGGATCCGGCCGCGGTGGCGAAGGCGATCAGCGACACCGTCATGTCCCAGCTGCGCGGCGACGGCCAGGCGCCGCCGCGACGGGTTTCCGTGGTGGGAAGGAGGTGGACGAGCTTGGGGCGGGTGGCGAGCAGGCCGCAGACCGCCCGGCGGGCGAAGGCCACGGCCTCGGCGAGTCGGGTCGGATCCAGGACGGGCAGGGTGGCATGCGGCCAGGTGCCGCCGAGGCCGCGCACCACGACGTCGTGGTCGTGTACCCATTGGAGGTGTACGAAGCGGTTCGCCATCGGCGGGCTCAGCTCCCAACCGTCGGCGGCCGACCCGCGTGGGTTGGCGGCGGCCACGATCCGGATGCCGGGCGGCAGTTGCAGGGCGCCGACCCGGCGTTCGAGGACGAGTCGGAGCAGGGCGGCCTGTACGGCCGGCGGCGCGGTGGACAACTCGTCCAGGAACAGCAGTCCGCGTCCGGCGCGTACGAGGCGAACGGCCCACTCCGGCGGGGCCATCGGAACACCGTTGGTCGCCGGATCGTCGCCGACGATGGGCAGGCCGGAGAAGTCCGAGGGTTCGTGCACGCTGGCGATCACGGTGGTGAGCGGCAGATCCAGGGTGTCGGCGAGTCGGGTGAGCGCGGCGGTCTTGCCGATCCCGGGTTCACCCCACAGCAGTACGGGCAGGTCGGCGGCCACGGCCAGGGTCAGGGCCTCCAGTTGGGTGTCGGGACGGGGCTCGGTGGCGGTGTCCCGCAGGAGGGCCAACAACTCGGCGGCCACGTCGAGTTGGGGCGTGTTGCGAGGTGCGGTGGTGGTGAGTGGGGCGGGTGTACGCATGGTTGATCACCTTTTGGGTTCGGTGGGGGGCGTCGGGCGCGCGAAGGTACACACACTGAAGTGCACCCGCAGCGCGCCGCGAAGTGCGTGCGGCGGCGCGCCCGACGGCGCACACGTGCGTGCGTCGGCTCGAAGTGCCCGGGGCGGTCGACGGGTTCGCGTCAGTGCGGGTTCATGTTCCGCGGATGGGCGCGGCGGGTGTGTGGGGGACGTGGACGGTTCGGGAGCGGGATGCGGTCGGGCGCCGGTCCGCCCAGGCCGGCTCGGAACAACCCGTGGGTGATCAACCGTTCGGCGGCGTCTTCCAGTTCGTCGCGGAGAAGGCCGCCGCGCGGCAGTGCGTCGGGGCCGAGCAGGCTCTCGACGACGGCGAGCGCGCCGGCGATGTCGCCGTGGTCCAGACGTTCGCGGACGCCCGCGATGCAGTCCGGGCGGCGGTGTGCCGCGTCGATGGCCTGGAGGCAGGGCAGCGGGGTGCCGGTCAGCGCGTGCAGCAGTTCCTCGCGACGGATTTCGGCCGGATCGTGGTCGAGCGGCGCCAGTACGCCGTCGACCAGGCCGATCCGATGGCGCGAGCCCCGGCATTCCACGATGTCGGGTCGTCCCGAGGCGTGGTCCGCGAGGACGGGTGCCGCGCCCGGGACATGACCCCGTACCAATGCCGCGGCGACCAGCGGGTGCAGCCGATCGGGCTCGATCAGGCCGGCGCGCAGCAGTTCCAGGTCGGGCGGTATCCAGGTGGCCGCGTCGGGCAGGACCGGCAGCCCGGTGATGTCGCCGCCGGCGGGTCGCGGTTCGACGGCTGCGAGCCGTACCGTCGACGGCCCGGGACCGTCGTCGTCCGCGACCACGTGCAGGACCAGCCGGCGACGGCCCTCGCAGCGCACCGCGACCGCGCCGGTGCCGGTGGGTCGCCCCGCGGCCCGGAGCAGGATCGCGGCCTCGGCGGCCCATCGGTCGACGGCGCACTCGGCCGGGACCGGTCCCGGCCAAGCCGGATCCGGGCCCGAACTCCCGTCGCAGGGCGGCCGATCGGCCCCGGAACGGATCCACAGCTCGTCGCTGCGGCGGGCGTCCCAGAGATGTCGGTGCAGGTCCAGGCGGAACCGTCGATGGGGATGGCGGTGCGGATGGTGACGGAAGCCGGTGGCGTCGCGGTGCGATCCGTCCCACAGGGCGAGGGCGATGCGCTGACCGGCGTCCGCCCACGCGGGTGGGGTGCGGGCCACCAGGTGCACCGGGCGCGTGCCGCCCTGCTCCCCGACGTCGTACCGCGCCAGGGAGACGGTCAGACCCGGGCGCAGCAGCCCGTCGGGAGCGATCCTCGGCATGTGCCAGCGCAGCAGATCCGGTGCCAGACCACGCAGGTCGTCCCGGATCCTGGCGGCGAACTCCCCGCCACGCGTGCGGGCTTCGAAGCGGAGATCGATGTCGACGTCGACACCTGCGGCGGTGCAGGCGGCCTGCCAGTCACCGGCCAGCCGGCGCGTGGTCGCGGTCTCGATCATGGAGGGCGGCACGGCGAACTCGCGCACGCGCAGCCAGAGGGTGAGGCGGGAATCCCGATTCGCGATCGCGGTGAGCATCAGCACTCACCTTGCGCGGTGGGGACCCCCAATCCGTTTACGGAGTGAGTAGTCATCGGCAGGAGCCTAGCGCCCTCGACCTCGGAGGGCCAGGGACCCCCCTTGTCGGGGTCGGGCGCTCGACGTGTTCGCCGCGCGCGGGCTCGTCGAGAGCGGCGCGTAGGCTCCCCATATGGCGATCTTGAAGATGGAGACGGATGCGGGGCTGGCCGTACGGGCGGCGCGGGCGGGTTCGGCCGTGGTGCGCGGGATGTACGGGACGTCGCCGGAGCGGTTCGACAAGGGCGCCGGAGACTTCGCCACGGCCGCCGATCTGGACGCGGAGCAGGCCATCCTGGACGCCCTCCGCGACGCGCGGCCCGACGACGCGGTCACCGGCGAGGAGAGCGGCCCCACCGGTACGGCCGGCGCGGAACGCCGGTGGCTGGTCGATCCGTTGTGCGGCACGTTGAACTACGCCGTGGGCAACATGTTGGTCGCGGTGAACGTGGCCCTGCGGGTGGGCGCCGAGACCGTCGCGGCGGCCGTGGCGGATCCGTTCGCCGACGAGGTGTTCTGGACCGACGGTTCCGGGGCGTACCGCCGACTCGGCGGCGAGGACCGGGACTTGGTGCCGTCGTCGGGATCGCGGCTGGTGGATGTGAACCTGGATCCGCCGTTTCCCAACGCGCCGTCGTTCCGCGCGGTCCGGCTCCTCGCCGACCCGGACTTCGTCGCGGGTTTCCGGCCGCGCGTGGTGTCCACCACTCTGGCCGTCGCGTGGGTGGCCGCCGGCCGCCGGGCCGCCTATGTCACCGACGGCGACCTGCGCGACAGCGTGCACTTCACCGCCGGCATCGCGTTGTGTGAGGCCGCCGGCTGCGTGGTGACGGACCTGTACGGCCGACCGCCGTACACCGGGGCGGCCGGCCTGATCGCCGCGGCCGACCGGGAAACCCACACCGCGCTCCTGGACATGATCCGCCGGCAGGCCCCCGCGGCCGACCGGTAGGCGGGATCGGCCGGGCACGCGTCACTCGCCCCGAGGCGCCGATGGGTCGGGGTTGGAAACAGGGTGCGGGATGGGGTCGGAAACAGGGCCGGGCTCGGGATCCGGTCGGCGGCTCGGCAGGCGGAGGTGTCGTCGCGTCGTCGCCGTCACCACGACCGCCATCAGCAGCGCGCCCGCCGCGTGGGCGAGGGCGAGCATCATTCGCGAGTGCAGGAAACCCATCTCCGACCGGATCTGCCCGTCGAGTGGCCCGCTCCAGTCCTTGCCGACCAGGCCCAACAGGCGGGTGAGCGTGGTGAACACGAGTATCCCCACGGCCGACACCAGCACCGGGGCAGGGCCGATCCCGGCGCGTCCGGCGTTGCCCGTCCGCCGGTGCCCCGAGCGGCACAGGACGCCGAAGCCGCGCGAAGGGCCGTACCAGGCCGAGCGGTTCCGGCAGACCAGCGCGGTCCACCACACGACCAGGGCGATCATTGTCACGCTCGTGACGAAGACCGCCGAGGCGGCCGCGTCGGTGGCGCCGTTCCCGCGCGGCACCATCCGCGCACCGGTCGACAGCGCCTCCGGCTCGACCGATGTGTGCACGCGCGACGCCAGGCCGGCCCGCCAGTCCCGATAGACGAAATACGCGTACACATCCGCCACGACCACCCCCAACGACGCCGCGCCCGCCGCGATCCCCGCACACCACAAACGCCCGGACGCAACGGGGGACACATCCGAATCCCCCACCCGGACCGCCAAGTTAGCCAAACCCACGGATCGACCGCCCACGGCCCGCCCCTCGCTCTGTAATTCCCGCGCCTCCCAAGAATGCTGACCCGGATGCCCCCCGACCAGCCCGCACCCACATCGGCCCGACCGACCGGCATCGCGGTGGACATGGGCGCACATCCCGGCCGGGCGAGGGCCCGATTCGGGTGCCCAGCGTGGATTGGGCGTTGTGTGGGGGTGTGCGGGGCTTCACAGGGAGGTGGGGCGGCGTCAGACTGTCGCGATGAACTCGAATCCCTCCGATCCGGCCGCAGTGCGTGCGCGTGAGTCCGCGGAGGTGGTCGAGGCGCAGTGGCAGAGGGTGTCGAGGTCGTGGGCGTCGAGGCGGTTGCGACACGAGATCGACCGGCCTGACGGGTCGTATCCGCGCACCGTCGAACTGCTCGAAGCGGCGGGCGCGGAACCGGCGTTGCGGCAGTTGTTTCCGTTCACCAGCCACTACAACCTGCATTTCAGCAGCTGCACTCACTTCCCCTACGTGGTGCGCGTGCCGTTCGTCGAGCCGCTGCAGCACGGGCGGTTTCGGATTCGTGAGCGGGGCACCGGGGACGTGTTCGACGAAGTGGGCTCCGCTCGGGAGGCCGTTGCCGTGCTGTTGGCCCACGCGCCGGCGGATCTGGGGCCGGCGGTGGCGGGAAACGCCTCCGACTTCGGCACGTTCGAGGTGTGAGGCCCCGGGTCGCTCGGGGCGAGCGGCTCGGGGCGGTGGGGCTATTTGTGGTGACGAGGCGGGCGGCGCAGGTGGGCGACGCGGATGACTGAGTCGGCGTGTGACGGCTACGTCGTCGGGTCGGGGTGCGCGTCGGCGTTCGGCTCGATCCACGTGGCATGTTGGAGGGCGTTGTCGATCGTGTCGGCCAGGGCGTGGAGTTGGTCGGCCCAGTCCGGGCGGGACATGGTCAGCGGTGCGATGCGGGCGCAGCCGGTCGTGGTGAGCACCGCGACCGTCTCGGCGGGGGTCAGGGGCACCGCGCCGATCACCGGTCCGGCCGGACTGGCGTACGGGTCCAGGTACGGCAGCAGGTCCCGGTCGACGCCGGGCCGGGCCAGACCGGGGCGGGGGTCCACCTCGGTCGGCCCGTACGGACGCAACTCGGCGAGCGTGTGTTCGATGGCGCCGGCGAGGGCCCAGGCGGGGCCGCCCGGCCGGCCCAGACCGCACAGCCAGGCGCCGGCCCGACCGCCGGCCGCGGTGATCCGCTCCAGGGCCGCGCGTTGTTCGGGGGAGATCTGCGGGTCCGTGGCGGGG
Source organism: Embleya sp. NPDC059237 (assembly GCF_042754105.1). Lineage (NCBI taxonomy): Bacteria > Bacillati > Actinomycetota > Actinomycetes > Kitasatosporales > Streptomycetaceae > Embleya > Embleya sp. NPDC059237. Next base: position 120,194 of record NZ_JBHZAE010000024.1, read on the forward strand.
CGGGAACCGTCGGGCGGCGAGGCGTGGTTGCTCATACCCCGTTGAACGAGCGACGGCCGAACACGATGCTGTGCATGCCGGGGACACCCGCGACCGGTCTACCGACCGGCCTGGGACAGGTGCACCTTGGCGTCGTCGTACGAGGCGTCGCCGGCCGCCGCGGCCGGGCCATACACCAGGTGGAGCACGCCGGACCCGAACGCCTTCGACGAGATCAGCCGCATCGGGATCGCCCCCTCGCCCTCGGTGAACAACCGCATGCCGGTGCGCACCGCGATCGGATGCACGAACAGGTTCAGCTCGTCCAGCAGCCCGGCGTCCAGCAACAGGCGCACGATCGAGACCGAGCCGCTGATCGAGATGTCCGCGCCCGGCTCGTCCTTGAGCGCGGTGACGGCGCTCACGACATCACCGCGCAACTGCTCGGAGTTGCGCCAGGTGAAGGTCAGCTCGCTGCGCGACACCACGATCTTGCGCGCGTCGCCGATCGCCTTCCCGAAGGCGGCGTCGTCGCCACCGGCCGTCTCCCGCTCGGGCCAGGCGCCGGCGAAGCTGTCGTACGTCTTGCGACCCAGCAGGAGGGTGTCGGACGTTTCGAGCAGCGCGCCGACGGCCGCGCCCATCTCGTCGTCGAAGTAGGGGAAGTGCCACTGGTCGGGCGCCTCCACGACCCCGTCGAGCGAGATGAACAGGCCGGCGGTGATCTTCCTCATGATGTGCTCCAGAGTGCTGCGGTCGATGCGGTGTCGATGTCATGGAGGTAGACGACGACCGCCCGCAAAACTCATCGGTGCGGGTGGGACCCGATGGGAAACCGGGTTCGACGGGTGTCACGGCCGGGCCGGCAGACTCCCGGCCTCGTGCGCCGCGAAGCCGCCCAGCTCGCGCAACGCCCGCTCGGACGCCGACCCCGGCTCGGCGGCGAACAGGTCGAGCCCCCGACACGCCGGCTCGTCCGGAGGCGCGACGAGTTCGCCGTGCAGGGTCGGCTCACCCGCCGTCGGGTGAGGCAGGACATACACCCGGTCCCGGAGCTGCGCCACCGGCCGACCGACCCGGCGTCGGCCGACCCGGCGTCGGCTGAGCCGCGCATGCCGACGGCCGCCCGGGTCGGGGCGGCCGTCGGGGGTTCAGCGGGTGGGCGGGGCGAATTCGGGCTGGTCGATCACCCGCAGCCAGCTTCCGTCGGGCCGGCGCCGGACCACCTGGGCCCGGGCACCGGAGCCGTCCTTCGGCGGGGTCGAGGTGAGCGCGATGTCGCCGTTGATCAGCGTCGGCAGCGGTTCCTCGGGCTCGAAGTGGGGACGGTCGGCCAGCACCTTGGCCCACAGCTCGCGGATGGCCTCCCGGCCCACGGTCGTGCTGCCCGGCGGGTAGGCCAGTACGGCGTCCTCCGCGTAGAGCTCGGCGACCCCGGCGGCATCGCCCGCGTTGGACCGTTCCACGAACAGGCGGGTGATGTCCTCGGGACGCATGGCCTTCTCGTACTCGGACATGGTTTGTGTTCCTTTCCTCGTGGTGTCGCGGCCTTTCGTAGTTCCATCCTGCTCACTCGCCGATCAGAAATCCAACAGATGGATCCGATCGATGTCAGAAGCTGTGGTTATGGTCGTCGAGGGTGGAGCGGACGTTGGTACGGCCCCGTCGCGGCCTGTATGTGGCCCATACACCCCGGACCGGGTACTGCGGATCCGGTACTCCGGTACTCGTCCCCCGGAAGGACGCCCGGGTGCCGCACCCGTTCATAGGGTCGCCGTAGTGTGCGCGGCCCTCGAGGTCGCCGCGCGTGGTGTGCGTGGTGTGCGTCCGGAACGGGGCCGAGAAAGTGGCGAGTGTGCGGGATCGAGCGAAATCGCTGTGGTGTGAGGTGTGGCGTGACCTGGGGTGCCTTCGCACCCCGAACCGGGAGCCGGTCGTCGCCGCGCGGACGGTGAAGGCGGTCCCGAGCCGGGCGGACGTACTCGACGCTCACGGCGCGGAGTTGCGCCGCATCGAACGCGACCTGCACGACGGGGCCCAGGCCGGTCTCGTCGCGGTGGCCATGCGCCTCGGTGTCGCCCGGGACCTTCTCGGTGCCCAACACCCGGTCGTCGCCGACCTGTTGCGCGAGGCCCTGGAGGGGGCGGAGGAGGTGTTGACGGAACTGCGCGACGTCGTCCACGCCATTTACCCGCCGATCCTGGCCGACCGCGGCCTCGCGGGCGCGGTGGACGCGGTCGCCGCCCGGACCGGGGTCACCACCGATGTCCGGCTGGGCGAACTCGGCCGACTGCCCGCCGCGATCGAGGCCGCCGCCTACTTCGTCGTGGCCGAAACGCTCGCCAACACCACCAAGTACAGCCGGGCCCGCCGCGCCCGCGTCGGCCTGACCCGCCGCGACGGCACCCTGGTGGTCGAGGTCGCGGACGACGGTGTCGGCGGCGCGGACGAGCGCAACGGCACCGGCATCGTCGGCATCCGGCGCCGCGTGGCCGCGCTGGACGGCCGGGTGGCGATCACCAGTCCGGTCGGCGGACCCACCGTCGTCACCGTGGAGTTGCCGTGCGCGTCGTGATCGCCGAGGACAACGCGCTGCTGTCGGCGGGCCTCGAACTCATCCTGTCCACACGGGACATCGGCGTCGCTGCGGTGGTCACCGACGGCCCCGGCCTGATCGCCGCGGTGCAAACGCATGACCCGGACCTGGTCGTCACCGATGTCCGGTTGCCACCGACCTTTCGCGACGAGGGTCTTCGCGCCGCGCTGGAACTGCGGCGCATCCGCCCGGGTCTGCCGATCCTGGTCCTGTCGCAGTACGTCGAGCACGTCTACGCCCGGGATTTGTTGTCCGACGGTACGGGCGGCGTCGGCTACCTGCTCAAGGACCGCGTGGGTCGGATGAGCGAATTCGTGGACAGCCTGCGGCGGGTCGTGGCCGGCGAGACGGTGATGGATCCCGAGGTGTTGTCGCAACTGATGACGGCCGCCGCCGGCAGCCCCCTGGACCCGCTCAGCCCCCGAGAGCACGAAGTGCTCGCGCTGATGGCCCGCGGTCTGGGCAACGGCGAGATCGCCGAGATCCTGTTCATCACCGCCAACGCGGTACACAAACACGTCGGCAACATCTTCGGCAAACTCGGCCTGCCCGCGTCCGACGCCGGCCATCGCCGCGTCCAGGCGGTGCTCACGTACCTCCGCGACGGTCGCTGACGGTCGTCGGTCGTCGGGGGCCGGGGTCCGTGTCGGCTTCGATCGGTACAGTCGCCGGCCGGGCGGGAGCGCGGAGGTCGAGGAGGAGTGGATGGCATACGGCGTGGACCCGGACGGTGACACGTCGGCGCGTCGGCAGGCGGCCCATCGTGCCGTGCTCGACCACCTGTTGGGGCTCGTGGCGGCCGCGCCGTGGAGCGACTGTGTGATGCTTCGCGGGAGCATGGCCATGGCCGCCTGGATGGGGGAGCGGGCGCGGGAGCCGGCGGACCTGGACTTCGTGGTGCTGCCCGCGCCGACCGTCTATATCGATCCGTCGGCGCCATACCCCTACCTCGACACCGTTGCGGCCGTGCAGCAGTGGCCGGAGGCGGCCGGCGGGGCGGCCGGATACGAGATCTGGGCCGACGGGGAGCGGGAGTTCGAGACACGCGGCGTGCGGGTGCTCGTGCCGCCCGAGGGGCTCCACTGGGACACGGACCCGGATCCGGTGGGGTCGATCCCCGCCTACGAGGACCTGACGCAATGGATCGGAAAGCGGCCAGAGGCGGCGCCGGGCCTGACCCTGGACGCGAACGGCACACGTCGGGACGGTGGTTGGGACTACGCGTACGACGGGCAGGGCGCGGGCGGGATGCGCATCCTGATCCCCTGGGAGGCGGAGGGACTGCCGCCGGGGGAGGCGCGGCTCGACTTCGCCTTCGACGAGAGGCTGTACCAACCGCCGATGTGGACCCGGATACCGCGCGCCGACGGCGGGCCGGCGCCGGTGGTGCGTACCGCGAGCCGGGAGTTGTCCCTGGCCTGGAAGCTGGTGTGGCTGCATGTCGACGGCGGCGAGGGGGGCCGACCTCGGAGCAAGGACCTCTACGACGCGGTGCTGCTGGCCGAGGACGAACGCACCCGGCTCACCTCGGCGTTGCTGCGTCGGGTCGGCAGCGGTTTCATCCGGAGCGTGCCCGAGCACGGCTTCGACCCGGACGCGGTTCCGGCCGACGAGTCGGACTGGTCCGCCCTGCTCGCGGATCTGCCCGGCGTGCGCGGCACCGCCCGGGAGTGGCTCGGCCGGCTGGATGCGGCGCTGGCGCCGGTGTTCGCGGCGCGGGGAAAACCGATCGCCCGCGGGTGACGGCTCGCGTAGGGTGCCCCGGTTGTCGAACCGGAAAGGCGGGTCGCGGACGTGGCGCCGAGAAATGTGACGCGGGATCAACTGGCGGGAGCGGTACGGGCCGCGCTGGGCGGCGGGCGGCGGTTGGCGGGGGTCGAGCGGCTCACGGGCGGCACCCGGAAGGGGGTGTACCGGCTGACGATGGACGACGCGACGTCGGTGATCGCCTATCTGTGGGAGGACTCGGAGAACTACTGGCCAGCGCACGAGGGCGACGACGACGTGACCGATCCGTTCTCGCCGGGTGTCGGGCTCGACCTGTTCGAGGCGGCGCACGCCCGGCTGGACACGCTCGGGCTGCGGGTGCCGGAGGTGTATCTGGTCGACCGCGACCGGGCGTACTACCCGGCCGATCTCGCCATCGTGGAGGACTTCCCCGGCGAGGACCTGATGACCCGATTCGAGCGCGACCCGCGGGCGGTGGAGCCGACGATGGCTCGTCTGGTGGAAGGGTTGGCGGCGATGCGGGCGTATCGGGCGCCGACGTACGGCAAGGTGGCGCTGATCGACGGGGGCGGTACGGCGCGGGGCGCTTCCTGCGAGGGCGTCGTGCTGGACGCCGCGTTGCGCCACCTCGCCGAGGCGGCCGGGCGCGACGCGCGGATCGCCGCAGCCCGTGACCGCCTGGAGGAGAGGCTGCACGAACTCGCCTCGGCGATACGGCCGCGCGCCGAATACTCGGTGATCCACGGCGAACTGGGCTTGGACCACGTCCTGGTGGACCGGGACGGCAATCCGGTGCTGATCGACATCGAGGACCTGATGTACTTCGACGTCGAATGGGAGCACGTGTTCCTGCGCATTCGCCTCCACGACGACTACCGCCGGGTGGCGGCTGACAACCTCGACGGGGCCCGCCTCGCCCTCTACATGCTTGCCCAACGCCTGTCCCTGACGGCGGGCCCCCTACGCCTCCTCGACGGCGACTTCCCCAACCGAAGCTTCATGCAGGGAATCGCCGAACACAACCTCAACGAGGCCCTGTCGCTGGTCGCCCCCGTGTAGCGCCCGACGCCCGAGCATGCGGGCGCGCGGAGTTCCACTCGCCGGCGCCGATCCGCGTGGCCGGACAACGTCATGTAGTCGTCGCGGTCACGACCGAGGCAGCGGGCCTGAACCGAGCCGCGGCCCACAGATCGGCCGGGGGGCGAAGTTGATCGCGGGCCCGGGAGCCGATCGCCGGTTCGGAGGCGTTCGGGCGCCCGCGAGTCGGTCGGGCGCCCGGGAGTCTTTTGGGACTCCCGGGCCCGTTCGGTGGCGGGGTCGGGTCACCAGTTGCTCGACGAGTTGCCGGGTCGGGAGGTGTAGCGGCCGGTGCGCCGCCCCTCCCGTGCCCGGCGGCCGAGCGTGGCACCGAGCAGCGCGACCAAGGCGATCCCGATCACGATCGGCCCGACGACGACGAGGACGATCAGGAGCGGCATCGGCACGTGATCAGCCCGTTTCGGGTCGTGGGGGTTCGGCGTCGATCCGGTTCAGGGTACGGGCCGGGCCCGAGGCCACGCCAGGGTCGTCCGCGTGCTTCGGTACGTCGACACCCCGGCCGCCGCGCGGGCCGTCCGCGCGGTGCGGGAACCACCAGTTGGCCCGCCCCATCAGGGTCACCAGCGCGGGCGCAAGCACCCCTCGGACGATCGTCGCGTCCACCACGATGCCGACCGCGAGGGCGGTGGCCAGGATCTTGACGTCGGTGACCGGGACGGTGGACAACGCGACGAAGGCCAGGAACAGGATCAGCGCGGCGGAGGTGACCAGCCTGCCGGTACGGCCGATGCCGATCACGACGGCCTCCTCGGTGGTGTCCCGAACCCCTCGGGCGGCGAGGTCGAGGTGCGCCTCGCGGATCCGGGTCAGGATGAACACCTCGTAGTCCATGGACAATCCGAACAGGAACGCGAACACCGCCATCGGCACCCACACCGTGATCGCCCCCGTGGCCGGGGTGTCGAAGAGCAGTTCGCTGCCGTAGCCCTTCTGCCAGATCAGTACGACCGCGCCGTAGGCGGCGGCCACCGACACGGTGTTCAGCACGAGGGCCTTGACCGGCAGCCAGATCGACCGCAACGACCGCATCAGCACGAGGAACGTGAGCACCGCGATCGCCGCCAGGACCAGCGGCAACGAGCCGTAGACCGCGTCCGCGAAGTCGCGATCCTGCGCCGGGCCGCCACCCGCGTGCACCCCGGGCGTGGCGCGCGCCGCCGCCAGGACCCGGCCCACCGCCGCGCGACCCGCGTCGGTGGCGGGGTCCGCGGCCGTCCACACCTCCACGACCCGCAGGCCCCCGCTGTCCCACCCGGCGGGGGCGATCGCGCCTGCCACACCCCGCTCTGTCGCCAACCGTCGGGCCAGCGCCTTCGCGTCGCCGTCGGTCGCCACCTCGATCGGCTGGGCGATACCCGTGCCGAAGCCGGCCCGGTCGATCGCGGCGAACACCTGCGCGGGCTCGCCGCCACGGCCGAGCGCCGTCACCTGCGGCTGCCCCACCCGCATGGTCAGCGCGGGTGCGGCGAGGGCGAGCAGCAGCGCGCCGCCGAGCACGGCCGCCAGGACCGGCCGACGTGTGGTGGCCCGGGCGATCGCCGACCACGCGCGGCCGTCCGCACGCCGGGTGCGGCGCGGCACGTCCAGCCGGGCGCCGCACACGTACAGCAGCACCGGCAGCAGGGTCAGCGTGACCGCGACGCTCACCAGCGGCATCAGCAGACCCGCGTAGCCGACGCTGCGCAGGAACGGGACGGGCAGCACGACCAGCGCGGCCAGGGATAGTGCGACGGTCGCGCCGCTGAGCAGGACCGCGCGGCCGGCGGTGGTCGCCGCGCGCACGATCGCCTCGACGCGCCGGGCCGGATCGCACCCGCCCGGATCGGCCCCGTCCGCGCGGTCGCGTTCCTCGCGCCATCGGGTCACCACGAGCAGGGCGTAGTCGATCGCGATGCCCAGGCCGATCAGGGCGACCAGGTACTGCACGATGAACGACACGTCGGTGACCCGGGTCAGGCCTCCGACCAGCAGGAACGTCGTGGGGATGGCGATCGCGGCGGTCAGGAGCGGGATCAGGGCCAGGCCGCCGGCGAAGGTCAGGCCGAGCACGACCAACGCGCCCAGCGCGCCGAGCAGGGTCTCGGCGATCGGGCTGCGGGCGGCGCCGTTGTCGCGTCCGGTCAGCAGCGGCCGGCCGGTGACCCGGACGGGCGCGCCGGCGATCTCGACCCCGGCCACCGCCGCCCGCACCCGGGCCGGCGCATCGCCGTACGCCTTCGGGCCCTCGCCGCCGGGCGGGTAGACCAGGGCCACGGTGCCGCGCCCGTCGGCCGAGATCAGCGCCGGATCGCCGGTGGTCGCGAACGACGCGTGCCGGCCACCGGGCGGGGTGGCTCGCCGCACGGCCGCGTCGAACGCGTCGCGCACTTCGGCCTCGTCGGCGCGGCGGCCCTCCGGGACGGTCACCTCGACGAGCAGCGGGGCGTTGCGGCCGCCGGTGCCGCCGAAGCGCTCCCGGATGAGGTCGTTGGCCTGTTGTCCGGGCCGGCCGGGCAACTTCGAGCCCTGGCTCAGCCGATCGATGGTGTTGCCGACGGTGGCGATGCCCGCCGCGGCGAGCACCAGCCAGACCAGGATCACCAGGCGCCGGTGTCCGAGAACCCAACGCGTCATCGTCTCCACGACGGACGTCCCCCGTTTCGAATGGATAGGCACGCTACTTATGCGGCGGGAGTCTATACATAACGTCGCTACCTATCGGCAGGGGCACGTAGTCTCGCTACACATCGCCGGTGTAGCCTGCCGACCCATGAAGGCCGAAGTGCTCAAAGGACATCTCGAAGGCATGCTCCTGGCCGTGTTGGAGTCCGGCGAGCAACACGGCTATGCGATCGTCGAGGAACTCAAGTCCCGCAGCGGCGGGCACATCACGCTGCCGACGGGCACGGTCTATCCGGCGCTGCACCGACTGGAGACGGCCGGTCTGATCGCCGGGCGGTGGTCGGTGCACGGCGGGCGGCGCCGGCGCAGCTACACGCTGACCCGGGCGGGGAAGCGGGCACTGAGCGAACAGCGCTCGTCCTGGCGGGAGTTCGCCGACGTCGTGTCCGGTGTGCTGGGGGTCGAGCCCGCGTGAGGCCCGCTCCCGCGCCCGGCGACGGGTACGAGCCCGAGGCCGATGCCGCGCCGCCGGCCGCGCACGCCGCCGGGCCCGACGCCGCGTCCGCCCTGCCCGAGGCCGTGATCGACGACTACCTTCGCCGCCTCGCCGCCGAGCTGATCGGCACGCGCACCCGGCGTCGGGCCATCCTCGACGAGGCGCTCGACGGGCTGCTCGCGGCGGCCGAGGCGCACCTGGACGACTGCGGCGACCCGGAGGAGGCCGGCCGCCGTGCCGTCGCCGAGTGGGGGTCGCCGGCCACCGTGGCCGAGGCCCACAACGCCGCCACCGGTCGACGCCGGGCACGGCGACAGGTCCTGACCGCCCTCGCGGCGCTGCCGGCGCTGGCGGCCGTATGGTCCACCGCCATGCTGGCCGGCCCGACCGGCCCCTGGGAGCGGCGACCCCTCCTCCTCGACGCGGGCCTGGCGCTGCTCGCCTTCGGGACCGTCCTGGCCGCGGCCTCGGCGCTGTCCGGGCTGCGCGCGGCGACCGGCCCCCGGGCCGCCCTGCCCGGTGCGGCTCCGCCACTGCGCGAGGCGGCGACCGCCACGTTCGGCGTACTCCTCGTCCTGGCCACCCTGCTCATGCTCGTCGTCAACCGCGGCGTCACCGCCCCCGCCTCGCTCGCCTGGCCGCTGATTGCCCCGGCCGCCGTGCTGAACCTCGCCTTCGGCGCACACCTGGCCGGCACCTGGCGCCGCCTGCGCGCGCACCGCCCCGTGCGTCCCCGCCGGCCCTGACGACCGCGCCGCCGTCACTCGTTGGCGCCACACCGCTCGCCAGGAGCGGGCCCAACGCGTTTCCTGAGGTGGGGCGGCATGCCGTCCTCGCCCCCGAGCCGCCCAGGCGATCGGGGGCACCCGTTCGGGCGAACCGCGCCGGCCGCATGCGTGGATCGTGTGTGCCTCGATGCGGTTCCGGAGGGCTTGCGATGACGCCGAAGGCCGAAGTCCGTACCCGCGAGACCATGCCGCCCACGCCCCGGGAGCGCGCCGAGCGCGGCCGGGCGGCGCGGGCGAAGGCGTCGCGGTCGAGCCACGCCGAGTTCGCACCGACCCGGCGGCCCGACCCGATCGACCTGATCGAGCGGCAATCGGCCTCGCGGGTACCGGAGTTGGTGCCGATCCGGTACGGGCGCATGGCCGAGTCGCCGTTCCGGTTCTATCGAGGTGCCGCCGCGATCATGGCGAGCGACCTCGCCGGTACGCCGAGTTCGGGGCTGCGGGTGCAACTGTGCGGCGACGCGCACATGCTCAACTTCCGACTGCTGGCCTCGCCCGAACGGCTGCTGCTGTTCGACCTCAACGACTTCGACGAGACGTTGCCCGGACCGTGGGAGTGGGACGTGAAGCGGCTGGCCGCGAGCCTGGTCATCGCGGGGCGCGAGAACGGCTACACGGACGCCGAACGCGCCGACGTGGTCCGGGGGACCGTACGGTCCTACCGCGAGGCGATGCGCCGCTTCGCGGGCATGCGCAACCTCGACGTCTGGTACGCCAAGGCCGACGCGGACCGGGTCCGGGCGCTGGCGTCCGGACGGTTGCACAAACGCGGCCGGCGGCAACTGTCCAAGGCCATGAGCAAGGCGCGCGGTCGGGACGGCCTCCAGGCCTTCGCGAAGCTCACCCGCATGGTCGACGGCGAGCCGCGGATCATCTCCTCACCGCCACTGGTCACCCCGATCGCCGAACTCCTGCCCGACGCCGAACGGGCCGCGCTCGCCGGGCGGATCGGCGACCTGATCGACCGCTATCGCCACACGCTTCGCTCCGAACTGCGCCACCTGCTCGGCCAGTACACCGTGGTGGACATGGCCCGCAAGGTCGTCGGCGTCGGCAGCGTCGGCACCCGCTGCTGGATCGTGCTCCTGCTCGGCCGTGACCTGGACGACCCGCTGATCCTCCAGGCCAAGGAGGCCGACGAGTCGGTCCTGGCCGCGCACGTCGGCCCCGCCGAGACGGCCACCCAGGGCGAACGGGTCGTCGCGGGCCAGCGGTTGATGCAGGCCGCCGGCGACATGCTCCTGGGCTGGGAACGGGTGGACGGTATCGACGGACGGCAACGCGACTTCTACGTCCGCCAACTCCGCGACTGGAAGGGCATCGCCGAACCGTCCCTGATGGTGCCGCGCGGAATGCGCGCGTTCGGCGAACTGTGCGGCGCCACCCTGGCCCGCGCACACGCCCGCTCCGGGGACCGCATCGCCATCGCCGCCTACCTGGGCGGCGGGGACACCTTCGACCGCGCGGTGACCACCTTCGCGGAAATCTACGCCGACCGCAACGAACGCGACCATGCCGCGCTCCTCGCCGCGGTGAAGTCCGGCCGGTTCACCGCAGAGGACGCGTAGGGGGTGGGCCACCGGGCGTCCGCCCCGTGACCCACCCCCCCCACCGCTACCGGCTCAGCGCTTGCGCTTGAACTCGTACACCGTCGCGCGCGCCGCGCAGTCGCGCGGCGGGATCATCTCGACGCGCAGCACACCGGTGTGCCGGTCGTAGTCGTTGCCCTCGGTCTCGAAGTCGACGGCCGTGCCGGGGCAGGCGCTGAGCTGCGGAAGCGCGCCGAGCGAGGTCACGTGCCCGGTGACGGTGCGGCCGTTCAGCGCCTTCTTCAGTTCGATCTGCAGCAGCGGCTTGGCCTCGGGGAACAACTTCCGGTCGGAGTCGTCCGAAGCGCACAGCAGCCGCTTCGCGTCCAGGAACGTACAACCCTGGATGTCCTTGACCGGACGGTCCAGTTCGATGGTGCCCGCGAGCGCGAGGTCGCCGCCGGTGCGCGCCGTGGCGGGGTTGAGCAGCGGGGTGGGGAAGACGAGCAGGCGGTTCATCGTGTCCCACTCGCCGGAGACCATCCAGCGGCTGTCGGGGGAGATCGCGGCGAACGAGTTGTTCATCGCCTCGCCGGCCGCCAGCGGGTGCACGTACTCGTAAGCCGCGCCCGACGGCGTGGTCACCCGGAACATCTTCGCCGTCGCGTCGCCGCCGCCCTGGTACGCGTCGAACAGGTAGCCGCGCGAGGAGTCCGGGTCGCCGATGTGCGACCAGCCCCGCTCGCGCACCGGCGCGGGGATCGAGGTGTTGCCCGTGTAGTACAGGTAGGGCTTGGCGCCGGGCGGGCGCACGTTGGCCAGTCCCTGGGCCTGCGACGCGGCGTCGATCTCGTACCGCCCGATCGGCTGCCACCCCTTGATCTCGGACGGGAACGCCGGCTTCGCCTGCGTCGCCTGCTCGTCGGACACCTCCGCCGCGTGCGCCGTGCCCGTGAGCCCGACCGTCGCACACAGCGCGACGCAGGCGGCCCCGGCCGCCACGCCGCGTACCGCCGACCGCAAACCTCGGACCATCGACCTCATGTGCACCGAACTCCTCTGCCGTGCCAGTGCCGTACCGACAGGTCCGGCCGCCAAGACCCTGGCGCAACACGATGGCCGCCAGACACCACACACCTGAACACCGGCGAACCAATGCCCCACGATCCGGAATCCCGACGTCCGCATACCGCCGGTACGACTCGGCCGTGCGTGGCGCGAGGATGGTTGATCGGTGTGGGTCAGCCGGTGTCCGGTGGTGCGGAATCGGGGGTGGTCGGGGTTCGGGGGGTGGACGGGGTGGGCAACCGGGGGGTGGGTGTGCTTCCTGTCGAGAGGTGGGGTCGATGACGGACGGGTCCGGTGGGACGCGGCATGTGATTCCGGCGGCGGTCGAGAGGACCTATGGGGCGGACGATCTCGGGGCGACCGGGTTGTTCGGCGGCGGGTTCATCAACTTCGGTTACTGGCGAGGGATCGATCTCGATCGGGCGCTCACCGAGGAGGATCGCATCGCCAGTCAGCGGGCCCTGTATCGGCACGTGCTGGAGGGGTTGGCGCCGGGCGAGGGGCTGCGGGTCCTGGAGGTGGGCTGCGGGATGGGGGCCGGGGGCGCGGTGGCGTTGGAGGAGTACGGCTTCGCCCGCGTCACCGGCATGGACATCCATCCGGAGCAGTTGCGGCGGGCCGAACGGGCCACCGCCGAGGTGTCCGCGCGCCGGCCCGGGGGGTTGCGGTTCGTGCGCGGGGCGGCCGAGGACATGCCGTTCGACGACGGCGAGTTCGACTGCCTGTACAGCGTCGAGGCCGCCCAGCACTTCCGGGACCTCGGGGCGTTCGCCCGCGAGGCCGCGCGGGTGTTGCGGCCCGGGGGGCGCATGGTCGTGGCCACCTTCCTCGTGCCCGACGCCGATCCGGTCCGGGCGCGGCGGCCGGCCGAGTTGTTGCCCACGTTCGCCGAGGACCTGGATGTACCGCACACCGTCCCGGAGTTGACCGACGCCCTCGAACGCGCGGGGCTCGGCGACATCAGGGTCGCCTCGATCGGCGAGTCGGTCTGGCCCGGCTGGGACCGCTGGCTGGATCGCACCTGGGCACCCGGCACCTGGCCGCACAACTTCCTCCTGGCCTACCGCGAGGGCACCCTCGACTACTTCACCGTCACCGCCCGCCGCCGCGAGAGCGAGGCCACCGGTCAGGGATTGCGGCCGCCCAGCAGTCGTACCGCGCGGTCGAAGGCGGAGTCGCGGTCGGCGGCGAACTCCGCGTCCGTGAAGACCGGGGTGCGGAAGTCGACCGGCAACCCCACACCTTCGAAGCCGCGGCCGGTGGGGGAGACGTAGCGTTCGTTGGACAGGGTGAACGCCCAGCCGTTGGGGAGCGTGCGGCCGAACATGTCGGAGAAGATGCCCTGCGTGTTGTCGCCGACGAAGGTGGTGGGCCCCGGGCGTTCGCGCAGGGCCAGGGCGAACGTCTCGCCGGCGCTCACCGTGGCGGGGCCGGTGAGCACCGCGACCGGGCCGGTGTAGCGCGGCGCGCCGGCGACGGGCTCGATTCGGAACGCCTGGGGTGGGGTGAAGCGGGTGGGGTCGTGCGGGTCGTCGCGGGCGCTTTTGACGTAGGCGGGGTGGGCCCGGTCGGTCAGCCGGGCGGCGACGCGTCGGCCGAGGTCGTCCAGGCCGCCGAGGTTGACCCGGATATCGATGATCAGGCCGTGCCAGGCGTCGGGACCGGACGCGCGCCGGGCGGTGACGATCGTGTCGAGGGCGCGGTCGAGTTCGGCGGCCTCGACCGCGAACGGGGCCTGGTCGCCGGTGTAGCCGACGAACCGGTTGATCCGTAGATAGCCGATCCGGCCCGGGAGTTCGGCATAGCCGATCGCACCCGCGGCGAAGGTTCGCAACGGTGTGCCGCCGAGGTCGCGGCGCTCGACGAAGGCCCGGATCCGGTCCTCGTACGCCTGGTCCAACTCGGGTGTTCCGGGGCGACCGACCCGCCACAAGCGGTCCAGGGCCGGGGCCCGCAGGGAGGTGTGGCCGTCGCGCAGTGGTTCGGCCATCGTGGTGAGGATCTCGAAGAGGCGATCGTCGGTGGTGTCCGGGCGCACCATCGGCCGATACCTGTCCCGGGCCGCCGCCCAGTCGACGCCGCGTTCGGCGAAGAAGGCGTAGTTCTCCCGGAACGTCTGCCAGAACACGTCGAAGACGGCCCGCGGATCGGCGGGCGCGGGCCGCAGGCAGTCGGCCGGCAGCGTGCGCACGCGCCGCAACTCGCGGCGGCCCAGGGTGCCTTCGACGGTCAGGGCGGCCCGCTCGGGGCGCCCGGGGAGCCGGCGTACCGTGATCGGGAAGTAGCTGTCGGGGGCGTCGCGGGCGCGGAACCGCACGGAGCCGTCCGGTGCGTGCTCCCGGTACGCGGGGATGCCGGGCACACACCCGAGGTCGGTCGTCTCGTACGGCCGCAACACGCCGCCGTCGATCGTGAGGACCGTCCCGTAGCCGTCGGAGCGCCAGATCCCGTCCGGGGCGCGATCCGAGGCGGGGGCCGGCTCCACGCCGACGGCCACGCCCGCGGAACCGAGCAGAGCCAGGACAACCGTGCCCATCAGGACGAGTCGATACCGGCCGCGGCACACGCGGCCCACGTGTCGTGTGGTCATGCACACCACGCTTCCAGGCCCGACGAACCCTCGACACCACCACAGGTCGGAGAACGAACTCCCTCTCGCGAGGCGGTACATCTCCCTCGGCGGGCGGTAGCCGATAAGCGCGGTCTCGCGTCGGCGGGCGTAGCCTCGGCGCGGATCAGCGGGCAGGATCGAGGTCATGACCTCATCACCCGCATACCTTCTGCCGAGCGAGATCCGCGTACAGGGCCACGGGCTGTGGCTGCGCGAGTGGAACGACGACGACGTGCCGGCCATGGTGGAGCTGTTCGACGAGCCCGAGATCGACCGATGGACGCCGCTGGTCTCGCCGTTCGACGCCGAGGCCGCACGGGCGTACCTGGCGCGGGCCCGCGCGTCCCGCGCCTTGCATCGGGGCATCCAACTGGCGATCACCCTCGACGGCGGCGAACCGTGCGGCGAGGTGCTGCTGTTCCCGGACGCCGACGGCCCCGACGTCGACCTGGGCTCCGCGGTCGCGCGGCCGCGCCGGGTGGGGGAGATCGCCTACGGAATCGGCGCGCGGCACCGCCGCCAGGGCCTGGCCGGCCGCGCGGTGCGCCTGATGACGGAATACGCCCGCGACGAACTGGGCGCCGACGCGGTGATCCTGCGCATCGCCGCCGACAACGCCCCCAGCATCGCCGTCGCCCGATCCACCGGCTTCCACCTCACCGACGCCAAGCCCGTCACCCGCCCCCGCCCCGACGGCCAGGTCGTCCTGAACACCTGGCTGCACCAGGGGTGACGGTAGGCACGGGGCGGGCAGTGCGCCCGTGAGTCGCTGTCAGCGATCACCCGGGTGCGGCCAGTGTTGGACGCGGAGCACGAGCAGCAGTTCGAGGCGTCGGTGTTCCATGTACCAGAGAATCAGGCGGCCCTCGGCGTGGTCGCGGATTCCCGACACGCCGAAATCGTGATCCGACGGGCTGTCGAGGTATCGCACCGAGGCGGCGTCGGCCAAGCGCTGTGCGAGGGATTCGACATCTGCTCGGATGTCGGCCGCGAGCCCGCCGACGACGTGGTCCGCGTCCGGGTCGTACTCCCAGGTCCAATCGCTTACGCGACGGCTTCGCGGGCGGCTTCGTCGAGCATGGCGGCGATCTCGGCGGCTGCCGGGCGCGTGGCGGCGAAGGTGTCCGCGTCCGCGATCGTTTGCTCCAACTCGCGAAGGCGACGTGCCCGAGCCGGGAAGCGACGCAGTGCCACGAAGACGGCCCAGCGGTGCAGGAACGTATGCATGGGCACGGTGCTGTCCGTTTGCACGGCTTCCTGCCAGGCGGAATGGAACTCTCGCTCGAAGCGAACGGCCGCTGCCGGGTCGAGCGAGAGCACCGCCACCCGCAGGGCCTGTTCGGTCACCGGCGGCATGGGGAACAGCGGCGCGTCTTCCGATGTCTCGGCGTGCGCATCGCCCACCACGATCGCCTCCTCATTCCTCACGGTCGGTCCGCCCCGCCCTACTGTCGAGCATCCGCCCTCGTCCGTCGCTCGGCGCGATCACCGGTGCGGCGCAAAAGCGCTACGCGCAAGCGGGGCACAGACCTCGGTAGGTGACCTCGACCGCGGAGACCGTGAAGCCGAAGCGTTGGTCGGTGGGGAGGTCGGTCAGGGGGTTGCCCGCCGGGTGTACGTCGCGGATGGTGCCGCACCGGGAGCAGACCAGGTGCTGGTGCGGGCGGTGCGCGTTGGGGTCGTAGCGCTTGGCGCGGCCGTCGGTGGACACCTCGATGACCTCGCCCAGCGAGACCAGCTCGCCCAGCGCGTTGTAGACCGTGGCGCGGGAGATCTCGGGCAGGCGCGCCACCGCGCGCGCGTGAACCTCGTCGGCCGTCAGATGCACGTGGTCGCCGTCGAGGACCTCGGCCACGACGCGCCGCTGCGACGTCATCCGCCAACCACGCGCGCGCAGTCGCTCCAGCAGGTCACTCATATCGCTTCACCTATTCAGGTTCGGTGGAGACCCGAGTTTACCGGCGGAGGTCCGGGTTCCGTTTGAATATGGAATTGGCGCACATCTTGACTTGGACTCTGTCCATCGTAGGATCGGTTCTGGCGATAGCCAAGAGTCGGGAACACCCCACTACGGCAGGAGACGGAGACGTGACGGGACCACCGCCGTGGAACCGCGCGGTGCCGGCCTGACGAAGTCGGCCGCCGGCGCGGGACCCGTACCACGCGGTGAACCGACCGCGACGCGGCCCGGTTCCGCCGATCCGTCGTGTCGCCGCCGACGTGGACCGCACGACCGTAGAGGTTTGTCGATGCTCCCGGGCCGAGCACGTCCGGCGAGTCCGGCTTCTCCCCCCGACGTTGCACCGCTCGCATGCCCTGAGTACCACGATCCGCCTGGTCCGGAAGGATTCCCATGTCCGAGAACAATGATGCAATCGTCGTAGACGCGAAGACGGAGGGCGGAGGGGGCTGCCCGGTCGCGCACACGCGCGCACCGCACCCGACCCAGGGCGGTGGGAACCGGCAGTGGTGGCCGGAGCGACTGAACCTGAAGATCCTCGCCAAGAACCCCGCCGTGGCCAACCCCCTCGGCGCGGACTTCGACTACGCCGAGGCGTTCAAGGCGCTCGATCTTCCCGCGGTGAAGCGGGACATCGCCGAGGTGCTGACCACCTCGCAGGACTGGTGGCCGGCCGACTACGGCAACTACGGCCCGTTCATGATCCGGATGGCCTGGCACAGCGCCGGCACCTACCGGATCAGCGACGGCCGCGGCGGCGCCGGTGCCGGGCAGCAGCGCTTCGCCCCGCTCAACAGCTGGCCGGACAACGCGAGCCTGGACAAGGCCCGTCGGCTGCTGTGGCCGGTCAAGAAGAAGTACGGGCAGAGCCTGTCCTGGGCCGACCTGCTGATACTCACCGGCAACGTGGCGCTGGAGACGATGGGCTTCGAGACCTTCGGCTTCGGCGGCGGTCGCGCCGACGTGTGGGAGGCCGACGAGGACGTCTACTGGGGTCCGGAGACCACCTGGCTCGGCGACGAGCGCTACAGCGGCGACCGGGATCTGGAGAACCCGCTCGGCGCGGTCCAGATGGGCCTGATCTACGTCAACCCGGAGGGCCCGAACGGCAACCCGGACCCGCTGGCCGCCGCGCGCGACATCCGCGAGACGTTCCGCCGGATGGCGATGAACGACGAGGAGACCGTCGCCCTGATCGCCGGCGGGCACACCTTCGGCAAGACGCACGGCGCGGGCCCGGCCGACCATGTCGGCCCCGACCCCGAGGCCGCCCCGATCGAGCAGCAGGGCCTGGGCTGGAAGAACACGTTCGGCACCGGCAAGGGCGCCGACGCGATCACCAGCGGGCTGGAGGGTGCCTGGACCGCCACCCCGGTGAGCTGGGACAACAGCTTCTTCGAGACCCTGTTCGGCTACGACTGGGAGCTGACCAAGAGCCCGGCCGGCGCGCACCAGTGGAAGCCGAAGGACGGCGCCGGCGCGGGCACCGTACCGGACGCACACGACCCGTCGAAGACGCACGCGCCGACCATGCTGACCACCGACCTGTCGCTGCGCTTCGACCCGGCGTACGAGCAGATCTCGCGTCGGTTCCTGGCCGATCCGCAGGCGTTCGCCGACGCCTTCGCGCGCGCGTGGTTCAAGCTGACCCACCGCGACATGGGCCCGGTCGTGCGCTACCTCGGCCCGGAGGTGCCCACCGAGACGCTGCTGTGGCAGGACCCGCTGCCGGCGGTCGACCACGAGCTGATCGGCGCCGAGGAGATCGCCGACCTCAAGGCCCGGGTGTTCGCCTCCGGTCTGACCGTGTCCCAGCTGGTGTCCACCGCGTGGGCGTCGGCGTCCTCCTTCCGCGGCAGCGACAAGCGCGGCGGCGCCAACGGCGCGCGGCTGCGGCTCGAACCGCAGCTCGGCTGGGAGGTCAACGAGCCCGACCGGCTGGCCGCGGTGCTGCACGGCCTGGAGGAGATCAAGGCGGCGTTCGACGGCGGTCGCAGCGACGGCAAGCGTGTCTCGCTCGCCGACCTGATCGTGCTCGCCGGCGGTGCCGCGGTCGAGCAGGCCGCCAAGGCCGCCGGGGTCGACATCGAGGTGCCCTTCACCCCGGGCCGGGTGGACGCCTCGCAGGAGGAGACCGACGTCGAGTCGTTCGCCGCCCTGGAGCCGACCGCCGACGGGTTCCGCAACCACCTCGCGAAGGGCAACCGGCTGCCGGCCGAGTACCTGCTCATCGACCGGGCGAACCTGCTGACCCTGAGCGCGCCGGAGACCACGGTCCTGGTAGGCGGGCTGCGCGTGCTGGGCGCCAACCACCAGGAGTCGTCGCTCGGCGTGTTCACCAGCACGCCCGGCGTGCTGAGCAACGACTTCTTCGTCAACCTGCTCGACATGGGCACGACGTGGAAGGCGACGTCGGAGGACGCGAACACGTTCGAGGGTCGCGACGCGGCCACCGGCGAGGTCAAGTGGACCGGCAGCCGGGTCGACCTGGTCTTCGGGGCGAACTCCGAACTGCGTGCGCTCGCGGAGGTCTACGCGAGCGACGACGCCAAGGAGAAGTTCGTCACCGACTTCGTCGCCGCCTGGACCAAGGTGATGGAGCTGGACCGGTTCGACCTGGTGTGACCACGACGTCCGGGTCGGCCCACGCGGGCCGACCCGGACGTTGTTCCACGAACCGCCGCGGTGCGGTCAGCGCCACCAGTCGTCGTCGGGCGTGACCGGCTGGGCCCGCTTGTGCCGGGTCGCGCGATGGGTCGACTCCAGGCGCGCCGCCACCTCCGGCGCGACGTCGCCGCCCTCCAGGTACTCGTCGATCTGAGCGTACGTCAGACCCAGCGCCACCTCGTCGGGCAGCGCGGGCCGGTCGTCCTCCAGGTCGGCGGTCGGCACCTTCTCCCACACGCTCGGCGGCGCGCCCAACTCCTGGAGCAGCGCCGCGCCCTGACGCTTGGTCAGACCGGTCAGCGGGGTGAGGTCGACACCGCCGTCGCCGTACTTGGTGAAGAAGCCCGTCACCGCCTCGGCGGCATGATCGGTGCCCACCACGAGCAGGTTCAGCTGTCCGGCGATCGCGTACTGGATCACCATGCGCTCACGGGCCTTGAGGTTGCCGCGCACGAAGTCCCGCAGCTCGGACTCCCCACCCGCCGACTCGGCCAGACCGCGGGCCACCTCGGCGGCCACCGCGTCGGCGCCCGGCTTGACGTTCACCGTGACCGAACGGTCGGGCCGGATGAACCCCAGCGCGATCTGCGCGTCGTGCTCGTCGGCCTGCACGCCGTAGGGCAGCCGTACCGCGACGAACCGCGCCTCTCGGCCCTCGGCCCGCAACTCCTCGGCGGCGAGCTGGCACAACCGGCCCGCCAGTGTGCTGTCCTGGCCGCCGCTGATCCCGAGCACGTAGCCCTTGGCCGGGGTCGACCGCAGGTAGTCCTTGAGGAAGTCGACCCGGCGCCGGATCTCCACCTTGGGCACGACGGCCGTCCGCACGCCGAGTTCGGCGAGAATCTGCTCCCTGGGGTTTGCCATCCCCGTACTGTACCGAGCGGGGCACGACCCGACGCCGGGGAGCGGTGTCGGCCGGCTCACGGACCGCGCGGTCCGTGCTGGGAGGGACGATACGCATGGGCAACGGCGCACTGCTTGTGATGGACGTACAGCAGGAGATCGTCGAGATGGCCGACGACGGCTCCGGATACCTGGATCGGCTCGGCGCGGCGATCGAGGGGGCCCGCGCGGCGGGCATGTCCGTGATCTACGTGGTGATCGGGCTGCGGCCGGGGCAGCCGGAGGTGAGCCCGCGCAACCGGGTGCTCACCAACTCCGCGGCAATGGGGCTGTTCACCGAGGGCGCCCCGGGCACCGCGATCCACCCCGCCGTCGCGCCCCGCGAGGGCGACGTCGTGGTCACCAAACGACGCGGCAGCGCATTCTCCGGCAGCGACCTCGACCTGGTCCTGCGGGCGCGCGACATCGACCGCCTCGTCCTGGCCGGCATCGCCACCAGCGGTGTCGTGCTCTACACCCTGTGTCACGCGCAGGATCTGGACTTCGGCCTGACCGTGCTCGTGGACGGCTGCCTGGACCTCGACCCCGAGGTGCACCGCTTCCTCACCGAGAAGTTGTTCCCGCAGTGGGTGGAGGTCGCCCTGGTCGAGGACTGGCTGAAAACCGTCGCCGGCGCGGCCGAGGCGCGGTGAGCCGACCCGTCGACGCCGCGCCTCAGCGGCTCGGCGGGCGCGTGCCCGTGTAGACGCCGATGGCCCGGTAGCGCAGACCGGGCTGTCGATACTCCTCCATCGCGTGGGCCAGCCAGCCGATCGACCTGGCCATCGCGAAGACCGCCTCGCCGGCGTCCGGCCGCATCCGCATGGCGTGCGCCAACGCGGCCAGCGCCAGGTCGGCGTTGGGGAACACCTCGGCGCGCGCCGCCGGTTCGCGGGTCAGCGCGTCCACGGCGCGGATCACCCGGGCGACCCGCTCGTCGTGCTCGGCGTGTTCGCGGAGCAGGCCGAGCAACAGGTCGGCGCGCGGGTCGTGTTCGGCGTAGAGCAGGTGGCCCAGGCCCGGCAGGTGCTCCCCGGCGCGCAACCGGTCCGCGACCGCGCCGGTCGGGCCGCCGCCCGCCGGGCCCAGCGCGTCGCGCAGGAAGCGGTACGCCAACCCGATCGCCGCGCCGTGATGCCGGCCGTCGAACACCCCGAGCCCGGCCGAGACCACCGCGTACACGTCCGCCCGGGCGCCGGCCGCCACCCGCGCGGCCAGCGTGGACACTGCCAGGTCGTGGTCGGCCTTGAGCACGAGCGCGGCGTTCAGCAGCCGGATGCGCTCCGGGGTCGCCGCGCGAGCGGTCAGTTTCGGCCACAACCGCGCCGCGAGTGAGGGCCCGGTCGGCGGGGCCGCGCCCGGGCACGGGGGCAGGGTGTCCGCGATCATCGCGAGCAGCGCCTCGCCCGCGCGGACCACGGCCGGCTCCGACAGGTCGAAGCGCAGCGGATCGGCCGTGCCGGCCGCGGCCACGATCATCCGGATACGGTCGGTGAGCCGGGCGGTGTCCGGCAGCAGGCTCATCGTGCGCCTGACCAGGTCGGCCGGTCCGGCGGGGGCCTCGAACGGGGGCACCTCGGCGAGGTCGACGCCTCGCCACAACCAGTGCGCCACCGACTCCAGGCGATATCCGGTGAGTTCGGCGACGTCGCGGCCCCGGTAGTAGAGCCGGTCGTCGGCGAGCAGGGTCACCCGGGTGTGGATACGTTCGATCGAGCCGTTGGCGGGGCGTGCACGACGCCCTCCGGTTCGGCCCGCCAACTCCTCCACGTCCGCGGCGGCGAATCGGCTGCCGCGCTGTCGCGACTCGCGCACGCTCGTCAACAACCCGCGACTGACGTAGGCGTACACGGTCTCGGGCTTGACCCCCAACCGTTGCGCGACCTGGGCGGTGGTCAGGTAATCCCGGTCACTTTCGTCGCCCGGCACGGCCCGTCGACCAGCCATTTCGTCGCCGCCTTCCGCTCGTATTGAGGCAATCAACATTGACGATAGTTGATCGTCGGGACGACATTCGAGGTGGCCGAAGCGGAACTGTGCGCAGAGCGGGAGGCGTGTCATGTCGGTCGTCGTCGACGGCGGGATCGAAGTACCCAGGGGGCTGAAGGGGGTGGTGGTCACCACCACCGAGCTGGGCGATGTGCAGGGCGCGAAGGGCTTCTACCACTACCGGCAATACTCGGCGATCGAGCTGGCGGGCACCCGGACGTTCGAGGACGTGTGGTTCCTGTTCGTGCACGGCCGACTGCCCGCGGCCGACGAACGGACGGCGTTCGCAGCCGAGTTGGCCCGACTGCGGGTGTTGCCCGAGGAGCTGCGCCCGGTGTTGCACGCCATCGCCACGGCGGGCGAGCGCTTCGATCCGCTCGCCGGACTGCGCACCGCGCTGTCGCTGATCGGCGCCGCGCGTACGCTGCCGCCGCTGTGGGAGTCGTCGCCGGAGCGGCGCCGGGCGGACGCGCTCCTGGTGGGGGCGGTGACCCCGACGATCCTGGCGGCGCTGTACCGGATCCGGGCCGGAGCCGAGCCGTTGCAGCCCCGGGCGGATCTGTCCACGGCGGCCAACTGGCTGTACCTGGTGACCGGCGAGGAGCCCGAACCCGAGCGGGTGGCGGCGATCGAGCGATATCTGATCGCCACCGTCGACCACGGCTTCAACGCCTCCACGTTCACCGCGCGGGTGATCGCCTCCACGGGGGCCGACCTGGTGTCCGCGGTGGTCGGGGCGATCGGCGCGTTCTCCGGTCCGCTGCACGGCGGCGCGCCGGATCGAGCCCTGGAGTCGCTGGACGCGATCGGCTCGCCCGACGCGGTCGACGCGTGGGTGCGGCCCAGGATCGCCGAGGGCGAGCGGATCATGGGATTCGGTCACCCGGTCTACCGCACCGAGGATCCGCGGGCGGTGATGCTGGCCGAGCTGGCCCGCGAACTCGCCCCGCACACCGACGCGCGGGGCGTCGCGCTGGTGGAGTTCGCCGGCACGGTGCACCGACGGGTGACCGAGATCCTGGCCGAGCTGAAGCCGGGGCGGGAACTGCACGTCAACGTGGAGTTCTACGCGGGTGTGGTGATGGAACTGTGCGGCATTCCCCGGAACATGTTCACGCCGACCTTCACGGTGAGTCGGGTGATCGGGTGGTGCGCGAACATCCTGGAGCAGGCCGAGGACACGAAGATCATCCGGCCGATCGCCCGCTACACCGGGCCGCCCGCGCCGCAGCCGGTGCCCACCGGCTGAGGCCGGGCAGGACCCGGGTCGGGCCGGCCGGATTCAGCGGGCGCTGCCGAGATTCCGGTCGGCCTCGTCGCCTCGGAGCATGAGGGTGACCTCCTCGATGCGGTGGAAACGACCGTCTGGGGCCAGGTCGGCGAAGACGTAGACCTCGGTGCGTACGGTCGAGCCGTCGTGCTTGGTGATGTCGACCGTGTGCCGGTCGGCGTAGCGAGGCCCGTCGCGCAGTTCGTCGTGGACCTCGACGGAACCGGCGGCCACGATCGTACGCAAGTGGGCGATGTGCGCGAGGAATTCGGCGCGGTCGGCCCACTCCCCGTCGGTGCGCTGGCGGTAGTCCGGAGCGAAGTGCCGGTCGGCGGCCTCGGCGAGCGGGAGGTCATGGTCGAAGAGCAGGTCGGTGAGGGCTGCGGCGATACCGGTGGGGGCCATGGGAGGTCCCGCCTTTCGGGTGAGCGGAAGGAAACGAAAGAGATGCGTGCGTGACGCACGCATTTCGTTCGCATACCGTAGCACCATATGCGTGCGCCGCGCACGCTATCCTTGGTGGTGTGGACAACGAGGTGGGATACGAGATCGCCGACGCGCTGGGCCTGCTGTTGCGGCGGACGACGCGGGAGCGGCTGCACCGGTCGTTGACCGAGGGCATGGGCGAGGGGGTGGACGAGGTGACCTACCCGGTCCTGAGCGCGCTGGCCCGGACGGGACCGCGCAGCGCGGCCGACCTGGCGCCCGACGTCGGACTCGACCGCTCCGGCGTCACCCGCCGCGCCACCCGCCTGGAGGAGGCCGGACTGGTACGGCGCGAACCGCACCCCACCGACCGGCGGGCGGCGCTGCTCGTGCTCACCGACGCGGGAGAGCGCGCGGTGGTCGAACTGCGCCGCCGACTGGCCGATCACATCACCGCGAGCCTGGACACCTGGCCGCCGGGTGCGGCAGGGGAGTTCGCCCGATCGTTGCGCCGCTTCGTCGCCGAGGGTCCGTTCGCCTGACCGGGGCCGTCCGGGCGCGACCTCAGGCGGCGTCGAAGCGCCACCGGGTCTGGCTGTACGTGCCCTTGCCGAAGCCGAAGACGGTGGTCGGCGCCACTCGCAGGACCCGGGCCACATTGCCCCGGCTGCCGTGGAAGGCGCCGTCGCGGACCTCGAACCGCCAGTCGGGGCCGTACTTGCCCGCGTACGCGTCGGCGATGCGGCGCAGGGACGGGTCGTCCGCCAGGGGCACCGCGCGGCCCTCGACGACCAGGTCGAGGCCCCGGTCCAGGGCGTTGTCGCCGGTGGTCAGCACGCAGTTCGCATTGGTGTGGAGATTGTGCGCCTTACGTTCGTCGGCGCCGGTGCAAAAGTGCAGCGCGTTTTCCAGCCAGACCGCCAGCAGCGGTGTCACGTGCGGTCGTCCGTCCGGCCGCACCGTGCTCAGCCAGAACACCGGGGCGGTCGCCAGGCGGGTGACCGCCACCGACCACGGCACGGCCTCGGCGTCGGGGTGGCTGTAGCGCGAGTCCAGTCGGGTGCGCGGTTCGTGTTGCGACATCGGGCGTCCTCCGGGTGTCGGTGGTGCGCGGACCCGGCCGGGACCGGGCGGGATCGCGCGGACCTTTGCGGCCCATTGCAAAGGACTGCCCCGGGTCCGCGAACTCATCGGTGCGCGCGATTTTCCCGGATTCGCGGGGCTTTTCCCGGGGCTGTCGTGGGTCTCGGGTAAAGAGTCCATAAAAAAATCTTTGCCTCCCCTGTCTCTGGTGTCACAGGCGCATCTAGGGTCCGGATGCCCGACGCGAAATCCCGTCTCCGTCGTGACCCGACGGCCGGCGGGAGGTGGGGGTCGGGCTCTGCCGAATCAGCTCGACGTCGTGGGCGCGTAAGGCACCACAGCACCCTGATCGGCGTCGCTTCGCGTCCGGGACCACCTTCCGGGCGGAAGGGGAGACCATCTTGAGTCGAGCGATACCCGGGCGCGGCGGTACGCCGCCGCGAGGCCTCCGGCGTTTCCGTGGCCCGGTGACTTTACTGTCGGCTTCCGTACTCGTGGCCGCGGGCCTTTCCACGGTGACCGGCGCCGCGTCCGTAGCCGCGCCCGTGCGTGTGGACAACACCAGGGCGGTGTGGAACCCCGGACCCGAGGACACCTATCTCAACACCGTCGAAGCCGAATTCCCCCAGGGCACCGGCGTCGACGGCGAAGTGAGCGCCGCCGACAAGGCTCGCAAGGCCAAGGAGGGGCGCGGCGCCAAGGACCGTGAGGGCAACCCGCGCGCGGCGGGGCAACTGCGCCTGCTGGAGGCCGAGGCCCAGCGCACAGGCAAGAGTCCGGAGCAACTGAAGGCCGAGAAGAGCGGTTTGGCGCCGGGTAAACAACAGAACGCCAAACTGCTGACCATTCTCGTCGAGTTCAACGAGAACGCCAACGACGACTTCTCCGGGTTCAACCGCCGCGCGAGCGTCCTGGATCCCTCCTGCGTCGTGGAACCGCCGGGCACGATCAAGAACGGCCCGCTGCACAACACGATCCCGGACCCGGCACTGGCCGGGAACGACAACAACACGCCGTGGGTCAACGACTTCAGCCCCGAGCACTTCAACAAGATGCTCTACACCAAGCAGGGCATCACCGAGCGTATGCGCAAGGACCTGATCGGTCCCGACGGCAAGCCGGGCATCGACGTCTCCGGCTACACGATGAAGAACATGTACGAGGAGATGTCGAGCGGTAAGTACACCGTCTCCGGCACCGCCACCCCGTGGATCAAGGTCCCGCACTCCGAGGCGTGGTACGGCGCGGGTGCCTGCGGCAAGCGTCAGCAGGACATGAGCGGACACCCGAACAACCCGGGTGGCGCGGCCACGCTCGCGATCGACGCGGTCAACGAACTCGCCCGCAGCCAGCCGAACTTCCCGTGGGCCGACTACGACAAGGAGGACACCGGCGACGCCGACAACGACGGCAACACGCAGGAGCCCGACGGCGTGGTCGACCACCTGGTCCTGGTGCACTCGGGCAAGGACAAGTCCTCCGGCGGCGGCGCCGAGGGCACGTACGCCATCTGGGCGCACTCCAGCGCCGTGGCGGGCGGCTACACCGTGCCCGGAAACACCGTCAAGGTCGCGAACTACATCGTGCAGCCGGAGGACTCCGGCGTGGGCGTGTTCGCCCACGAGTACGGCCACGACCTCGGTCTGCCGGACCTGTACGACAACTTCAGCGGCGGCGAGTCCTCGGTCAACTTCTGGGACCTGATGGCGAGCGGCTCCCACTCGGGCCCGCTGTTCCAGTCGATGCCGGCCAACATGAGCGCGTGGTCCAAGTACACGCTGGGCTGGCTGACACCGCAGGTCCTGAAGGTGGGTGACAAACCCACCATCGCCACGCTCGGCCAAGCGGCCAAGACACCCAAGGGCACCCAACAGGCGGTCCGGGTCAACCTGCCCGACAAGGTGTTCAGATTCTCCACGCCGCACAGCGGCACCAAGGCGTGGTATTCGAACAACGACCAGGAGTGGGCGGACGTCAAACTCGTCCGCGACCTCGCCGTCCCGACCGGGACCGACCTGAAGTTCCAGTGGTGGAGCGACTATTCGCTGGAGGTGGACTGGGACTTCGGCTTCGTCGAGGTCTCCACCGACGGTGGCACCACGTGGAAGCAGTTGGAGGTCCGCGACGAGGCGGGCACGCTCGTGTCCACCCCGCCGAACTACCCCGACCCGAACGGCAACCTGCGCCGGTTCGGCAAGAGCACCGGGCTCACCGGCGACAGCAACGGCTGGCGCCACGACCACGTGGACCTGACCGCGTACGCCGGGCAGAACATCAAACTGCGCCTGGGCGTCGACACGGATGCCGCGACGCAGGAGAAGGGTTGGCTCGCCGACGACTTCTCGCTCACCAACGGTGGCACCACCGTGTGGTCGGACGACGTCGAGCAGGGCGACAACGGATGGACGCCCGTGGCGGGTTCGGTCGGCGCCGGTACCCGGGGCACCGGCTGGATCCGCTCCGACGGTACGTTCAACAAGGAGCAGTACTACCTGCTCGAGTGGCGCAACCTCTCCGGCTTCGACCAGGGCCTGAAGTACACCTACACGTTCGGCGAGAACGGCAAGCGCTCCAAGCTCGCCTACAACGCGCCGGGCATGTTGGTGTGGCTCCGGGACAACGAGTACCCGAACAACGGCATCCTCAACTATCTCGATCGGAGCCCGTCGTACGGCGCCAAGGGCGAGTTGTTGCTCGTCGACGCGAATCCCGAGCCGTACCGCTTCCCGCACCTGCCGTCGAACGAGGCGGCCAACGTGGAGGCCCGGGTGCAGTCGGCGAACGCGGCGTTCGGCTTCAAGGACACCGCGGGATTCCAGGCCTGCCTCCGGGCCGGCGACCACTGCGCGAACTTCGCCAAGACGGAGCCGGTGCGGTTCTTCTCCGACGTGTTCGGCTACGCGCCGGGCGTCCAGGCGGGTCCGAACGGATTCGAGGGCAAGGACCGCGACGGTTCCACCGTGGTTCCGGCGCGGGCGCCGTACTCGACCAAGGTGACCAAGCCGGACGGCTCGCCGGACTTCGCGAACTACGGCAAGCCGTTCCACGATTCGGTGACCGGCAACGGCAACCCCGGGTTGGAGAAGGCATACGGCGTGACCGTGTTCCCGATCACCCCGCTGCCGCATGACACGGGCGCCGTCGTCTGGATCGCCCCCGCACGGAAGTAACCGCTCCACCCGCTCCACCCGTTTCACCCGCACGATGTCGGCCCCCACGACGCAAGTCCGGTCGTGGGGGCCGACGTACGTGCGCGTGCAGCCGGTTACCATGCAGAACACAGCGTGCCGATAAGGCAGTTGGTTGCCCGGTGAACCGAGGGAAGAGGCGAGGGATGTCGGAAGCGGAGTGGATGTCGCGGGATCCGCGCGAGGAGCCCTGGCCGGCGGTCGATCTGCGGCTGGACGTCCCGCATTCGGCCCGGGTCTACGACTACCTCATCGGTGGGAAGACCAACTTCGAACCGGACCGGGTGGCCGCGCAGGCGTCGGTGCAGGCGTGGCCGGCCCTGCCGATCTCGATGCGCACCACCCGCACCTTCATGCAGCGGGCGGTGCGACACCTCACCGAGCGGTACGGGATACGGCAGTTCCTGGACATCGGCACCGGGATCCCGACCTCGCCGAACGTGCACGAGATCGCGCAGGGAATCGCCCCCGAGACGCGGGTCGCCTACGTCGACAACGACCCGATCGTGCTGACCCACGCGCGGGCGCTGATGTCGAGCACCCCCGAGGGCCGCACCTGCTACGTGGACGCCGACCTGCGCGACATCGACTCGATCATCGACGCCCCGCAGTTGCGCGAGGTGCTGGACCTGTCGAAGCCGGTGGCGCTGTCCCTGGTCGCGATCGTGCACTTCGTGCTCGACGAGGACGACCCCCAGGGCCTGGTGCGGCGCCTGATGGACGAACTCGCCCCGGGCAGCTTCCTGGTGCTGACCGTGTTCACCGGCGACACCGACCCGGTGGGCGTGGGCGGGGTCGGGCGCGAGTACAACGCGCGCGGCATCCCGCTTCAGATCCGGGACCGGAAGGAGACGCTCGCCTTCTTCGACGGCTACGAGTTGCTGGACCCGGGGGTGACGCTGGTGCACCACTGGCGTCCGGATCCGGACGCGCCGGAGATCCGCGACACGGACATCGCGATGTACGGCGGGGTGGCGGTCAAGAACGCCTGAGCGGGCACCGCCGCTTGCGCCTCATGTCGCCGCCGCGGTCGCCGTGGTCAGCAACTCCGGGAGCGCACCCGGGAAATCGGGGGCGATGCGGCCGGCGATCACCCACGCGTCGACACTGTCGCCGAGGGTGTTCGCCACGTGTGCGGCGATCAGCCGACGGGCCTCGTCGAGTTCTTCGGGGAGCAGGGCCGCGAAGGCGTCGAGGGCGCCGAGCATGCGCAGCGGCGGCTGCGCCGTCTCGACGAACTCACGCATGGTGAGCGTGCCGTCGGCGACCGCGTCGACGTACCAGTTGTCCGCCTCGTCGATCCACTCGCTGGGCCGCTCCCGCAACGGCTCGCGCAGCGGGTGGCCGAGTGCGGCGCGGGCGTGGGCGGGTGAGCGCTGCCCCACGCGCGCCGCCGCCTCCGGGTCCGAGTGGCAGGCGGCCAGGGCGAGTTCGTCCGGGCAGCGGGGCTGGGCGGCGAGGTTGGCCAGGACGGCGCGGGGCAACTCGCCCCGCCGGTGAGCGGCGATCGCCTCCGGCCAGAACGTGTCCGGGACATGCCGGGTCGCGATCTCGGGATTGCGGCGCATCGCCGCGAGCAGTGCCGCCGGTCGCCCGGAGTCGACCACCGCGCGCCGCAGCCGGCGCAGACCGTCGAACGCGCGCGTCGTGTCCAGGAAGGTCCGCGCCGTTTCGTACTCGCCGCCGAGCCGCAGCCTGACCCGTCGGTCGAACAGCGCGACGCGGCCCCGGGTTTCCCACAGGCCGAGCAGGGCGCGCAGCGTGGCCGGGCGGCCGAGGCCACGGGCCCCGTAGTGCTCGAAGGCGGCCCGGATCAGATACGGATGGTGACCGTGGACCGCCTCGGCGCAGTCGTTCGACAGCCGGGAACTCAGCCAGGCGCGGCGTTCGAGGGGCAGCCGTACGCGTGGCCGCGCGTCGCGACGGGTGGCCCGGTGGATCGCGTAGGCGGCGTCCGGCCCCGGATGCGCCGACAACAACGCCGCGTTGACGTTCGGGTCGTGCAGCGCCAGCAGCCGCTCGACGGTCGAGGCGGTGGGCACGACTTCGTGGACCAGGTCCCAGGTGTGCTCGGGCACCCGCTTCAGCGCGGGCAGTACGACGCGTCCGGCCAACGCCGTACCGGCGCGGGCGAAGCCGCGTACGACCTCGACGGGCAGCGCGGCCACCACACGGGCCGCGATCGTGGGATCCACCCGACCCAGCATCCCGGCCGGCGAGAACGCGCCCCACCGCTTCCACTCACCGACCGCCGGACCGGGCACGACGGCGTCGAACTCGCGACCCATCACGGCCGCGCCGGAGCCCGAGCCGGTGCGGACCCCGCTCCCGGCCGAACCGGACAGCCGCGCGGCGTCGGCGCACAACTGCGGGAACGTCCCCCGATGATCGGGGGCGTGTGCGATCAACCACCCCCACGCCGCGAGGTCGTCGCCCGGCAACAACTCGGCCGCCTCGTCGAGTACTCGGTCGATCGCCGCGAGCCGCCGGTAGTGCCGGGGGCGCACGAAGAACTCCAGGGTGCGGATCGCCCACCAGCCGGGCGTCGCCGACAACACGATCCGACGCGGAGTCAGCACCCCGCTCACCAACGCGGCTTCGAGCGGTCCGGTGGCCCACTGCGACCGAAACGGCTCGGGTGGCGCGACGACCAGTTCGAGGGCGACCCGCGGCGGACAGCCGCGATCCGCGAGGAGGATCGTGCGGGCGAACTCCCGGATGGGTTCGCGGCGATGGGCCTCGATCACCTCGTCCCAGTCGGGCGTCGCGGCGGAGAGCAGACGCTTTTCGCGGGCATCGGCGACATACCGCCAAGAGCTTCGGTCGATGGGCTTGTTCGGTGTCCCACGGCCGAGTTCCGGGACGGGATCGGCGCCCGGTCCGGCCACACCGAGCCGGGCCCGGACCCGTGATGCCAGCTCCGGATCGGCGCACCGCAACAACAGCTCCGCCGTCGCCGGAGTGCCGGCGCCCATCCGATCCCTCCCCGATCCGTGCCGTTGCGAAGGTGTCATGATCCCACCCGTCATCGGCGAACCGCGGCCGGGACCCGAACACTTCGGCGCCGGCGCCGACCGCCGGCTCACCGACGCGGCGGGCGGAGTACGTTCCGTACGACCCGGTCGGCGGCGCGTTGTTGGGCGAGCGTCTCGTCGAAGGTCGCGTCGAGCCCGAAGTTCATCGAGACCACCGCACCCCGTCGCCCGTCCTCGGTGAAGCCGGTGGTCACGATGGAGCCCGAGTCGCCGCCGTCGTGTCCCCAATAGCGCTCGTCGCCGGTGTCGGTCAGCGGGCGGGAGACCAGTCCGAGACCGTATTCGCCGCGCGGCCAGAACTTCTGCAGTGCGGCGTCGACGGGACGGGTGCTCTTCATCGCGGCCAGTTCGGCGGGGCTGAGCAGGCGTCCGCCGAGCAGTGCCCGGAAGAAGACGTCGAGATCGCGTGTGGTGGAGACGATGCCGGCCGCCGGGTAGGCGGGGATCTGGGAGGTGACGTCCACGAGTTCGCCGTCGAAGCGCTGGTATTGCAGCGCGTGCGGCAGGCGGATGTCGGGCGATGATCCGGGCCAGTAGGTGTGGTCCATGCCCAGCGGGCGGAAGATGCGCCGCTCGAACTCGGCGTCCCACGGTTGCCCGGTGACCCGTTCGATGATCAGTTCGGCGATCAGGTAGCCGGTGTTGGAGTAGGCCCAACCCTCGCCCGGCTCGAAGAGTTTCGGCATGGCGACCGCGTCCTCCACCAACTGCCGGGTGGAGTACCGCTGATACCGCAGCTTCAGGTACTGCGCCTCGGTGTTCCACGACGGGATGGCGTCGGGCAGGCCGGAGGTGTGCTGGAGCACCTGGCGGATCGTGATGGCGCGACCGGCCACCAGCCCCGGCAACCATCGTTCGATCCGGTCGTCGAGCCCCAGGCGGCCCTCGCCGACGAGTTGGAGCACCACGGTCGCGGTGAGGGCCTTGGACGTGCTGGCGATCCGGAACGCGCCGTCGGCCGGGATCTCCCGGCCGGTGCGCACATCGGCGACACCGACGCGCGCGGAACAGGTGATGCGGCCGGCCGTCGCCCTGGCCTGGACGGCCGGGATGCCCAGGGCCGACACCGCCTCGGCGTCACGCCGCAACCGGCGATGGTCGGGCACGCCGTGGGGTACGCCGGCGTCGGCTCGCTCGCCGGCGATCGGCGAACAGGGCGGGGCCGCCGCGCCCACGGCGGGCGGCGCGATCAGCACGCCGGCCGTCGTGGCGCCCAGGGCCAGGGCCAGGGTCGGCGGAAGGGTACGCAGGTGTTTTCCCATGGCCGGAAAGCTAGCCGGCGCCGGCCCGGCCGCCGATACCACCGGCTGCAGGTGTTTCGGTACAGCGGGCTGTAGTGCGGGGGTGGACCCCTGTTCGCATACTGACCGTCATGTATGCGGCGAACGCGGTGCGTGCCTGCGCCTACCTGCTCGGCAACATGTTCGCCGCACTCGGTGGGCTGCTCTTCCTCGCGCACCCGGGAGCAGTGGGCGACTGGGCGGACCGTCGGCGATCCGCCGCGCGGCGCCGGCTAGGCCCTGTCCGGCGGACCTTGGCGGGTCCGCGCCACCCGGTGCCGCACCTCGCCGCACCGGAGAAACAGCCGAATGGAACCACCATGCGGCTGCTTCTCCGGCACGCCGATGCACGGCACCGGACGACGCGGCCCGATCCACCAAGATCCGCCGGACAGGGCCTGGGCGTACCGAGCGGTTCGGCGCCGACCACGCGCCGGTGGCTGTTGCTCAACGCGGTGACCGGCGTGCCGGCGGGCCTGCTCGCGCTGCTCGTGGTCGGCAACACGATCGTCGGGGTGATCGGGCTGACCGCCTGGTGGGCGTTTCCCCCCGCCGACCGGCCACGACTGTGGGTGGATGTACCCATCGACGGCTGGGACGACGCGCTGGTCCTCGGCGTCGTCCAGGTCGTCGGCCTCGGCGCCGTGGCGTGCTTCGGGCTGCCGCCGCTCGCCCGCGCCCAGGCCCGGCTGCTCGCGTCGTCGCGGGCGGAGCGGCTGGAGTTGCGCGTGGCCGCGCTGACCCGGACCCGGGCCGACGTACTCGACGCGCACGGCGCCGAACTACGCCGGATCGAGCGGGACCTGCACGACGGCACGCAGGGTAGGCTCGTCGCGATGACGATCCACCTCGCCCTGGCCCGGCAGGCCGTGCGCGAGGATCCGGACACGGCCGAGGCGCTGATCGAACGGGCGCATACGAGCGCCGAGGCCGCGTTGGCCGAACTGCGCGACGTGATCCGCACGATCTACCCGCCGATCCTCGCCGACCGGGGCCTGTCCGGGGCGTTGACCGCGGTCGTTGCACGGTCGGGGGTGCCCGCCCGGCTCGATGTGGGCGAACTGGGCGACATACCCGCCGCCGTCGAGACGGTCGCCTACTTCACCGTCGTCGAGGCGCTGACCAACGCGACCAAGCACAGCGGGGCCTCCGTCGCCACCGTGACGCTCGACCGCGAGGCCGACCGCCTGCGGATCCGGGTCACCGACGACGGCACGGGCGGCGCCGACGAGGCGCGGGGCACCGGCCTCGCCGGAATACGTCGACGGGCGATGGCGCTCGACGGCGAGGTGACGGTGGACAGCCCGGCGGGCGGTCCCACCTCGATCATGGTGGGGTTGCCGTGCGGTTGGTGATCGCCGAGGACAACGTGCTGCTCGCGGAGGGGTTGCAACTCATCCTCGCCCGACACGGATTCGAGGTCGCCCGCGTCGTCGACACGGCCGACGACCTGCTCGCGGCGGTGGCGGAGGAGGAACCGCGGGCGGCCGTTGTCGACGTACGCCTGCCGCCGTCGTACCGCGACGAGGGCCTGCAGGCGGCGATCGAAGTGCGCCGTCGCCGACCGGACTTCCCCATCCTGGTGTTGTCGCAGTACATCGAGCAGACGTACGCGACCGAACTGCTGTCCACCGGCCATCACGGCGTCGGCTACCTGCTGAAGGACCGGGTCGGCCGGGTTGGGGAGTTCGTCGAGGCGCTGCGCAAGGTCGCGGCCGGCGGCCTGGCGCTGGACGCCGAGGTGATCGCGCAGGTCGTGCGCCGCCGGGACGATCCGCTGACCGTACTGACCACCCGCGAGCGCGAAGTCCTCGGTCTGATGGCCCAGGGCCTCGACAACACGACCATGGCCGCCCGCATGCGGGTGACGGACAACGCGGTGCACAAGCACATCGGCAACATCTTCGCCAAGCTCGGCCTTGCCGCCGGCGACGCCGGACACCGTCGAGTCCTCGCCGTGCTCACCTACCTGGACGCGTCGCCCCGCTGACCCTCGCCCGCGATGCGGACCGGCCCGCGCAGTACCGCCATCGCCGCGTTGTGGCCGGGGACACCGCTCACCCCGCCGCCGCGGCGGGCGCCGGCCCCGCACAGCAGGATGCGCTCGTGGGCCGTCTCGACCCCCCACGTCCCGGGCGGCGTACCGTCCGGGGTGTACGGCCAGGACAGGTCGCGGTGGAAGATGTGCCCGGCGGGCAGCCCGAGTTCGTCCGCCAGGTCGAGCGGCGTGTGCACCTCCAGGCACGGGTCGCCGTTCGCGTCGCGCAGCAGGCAGTCCTCGATCGGCTCGGCGAGCACGTCGTCGACGGAGTCGAGCATCGCGCGCAGCGCCTTCGCCCGAGCGCCGTCGTGGTCGTCGGTGAACAGGCGCGCGGGCATGTGCAGGCCGAACAGCGTCAGCGTATGCACCCCGGCGGCCCGGGGCCCCGGACCGAGGATCGAGGGGTCGGTGAGGGTGTGGCAGTACATCTCGCCGGGCGGCAGCGTCGGCATTCGCCCGGCCGCGGCCTGCTCGTACGCGTCGGCGATGTGGGCATAACCCTCGTTGACGTGGAAGGTGCCCGCGAACGCCCGGCGCGGGTCCGCGCGCGGATCACGCAGGCGCGGCAGCCGGGCCAGCACCATGTTGACCTTGAGCTGCGACCCCTCCGGCGCGGGGCCGGCGGCCGGCTCGCCCAACAGTCGGCCCAGCGTTTGTGGCGCGACGGCGGCCAACACGTGTGCGCCCGCCACGCGATACTCCGTGTCGCCGATCGTGTAGTACACCTCGCCGTCGGGATTCACGGTGGTCACCGTCGCGCCCGTGCGCAGGTGTGCGCCCGCCGTCCGGGCCGCGTCGGCCAGGCTCGCGGTGACCGCGCCCATGCCGCCCACCGGGACGTCCCAGTCGCCCGTACCGCCGCCGATCACGTGGTAGAGGAAACATCGGTTCTGCCGCAGCGCGGGGTCGTGCATCGACGCGAACGTGCCGATCAGCGCGTCGGTGGCGAGCACACCCCGCACCGTGTCGTCGGCGAACTCCGCCTCGATCAGACCCGACAGGGGTTGTGCGAACACCGCGCCCCAGATCCGCTCGTCGTCCACGAGGCGGCGGAACTCGGTTTCGGAGCGCAGCGGTTCGGTGAGGGTGGGGAACACCCGCCGGGCCAGCCTGCCGGTGGCCGCGCCGAACCGCTCCCACGCGTCGGCGTCGGGTGCGCCCGCGAACCGGGTCAGTTCGGCCCGGGTGCCCGCCCGATCCTCGGTGTCGACGAGCAGGCCGTCGGCGCCGCGCGGGGTGTACGACCCGATCCGCCGACGCCGCGTCACCAGGGGCAGCCGCAGGTCCTCGACGATCTTTCGGGGCAGCAGGCCGACCAGGTACGAGTAGCGCGACAACCGCACGTCGACCCCGGGGAACGGCCGGGCCGACACCGCCGCGCCGCCGACCTCGTCGAGCCGTTCCAGCACCACGACCGAGCGCCCCGCCCGCGCCAGGTAGGCGGCGGCGACCAGGCCGTTGTGGCCGCCGCCGACCACGACGACGTCGAATCTCCCACCGTCACGCACCACATCCGCCTCCGGAATCACCGATCTCGCGCCGCGCGGTCACGCCACCCACAGGCAGCGTAGGTGTGTTCACCCGGGAGCGGGCCCGACACACCCGGCGCGCGATCGCGAGTGATGTGGGCGCAACGTTGACCCCGGTGGTCACCGCCGGCCCGGCCGGCGCGGCACGGATCGCGGACCCGGAGCACGCCACATCCGTGCGCACCGGAACCGGAGCGCCGCTGCCCGAGGAGGAGGCGCCGGTCGGGCGGTAGTGGCCGGCGGGGCGGCTATCGCGTCGGGTCGTCAGGTGTGTCCAGGACCCGGTCGAGCGCGTCGCGGGTGATCCGGCGCATGGCGTCGGCGTCGTCCAGGTAGCAGCCGACGGCCAGGCCGTCGCGCAGCAGCATGAGGATGTCGGCGGTGGCCCGGGGGTGGGCGTCGCCGGCCGCGGTCAGCAGGTCGGTCAGCATCGTCCGGAACCAGGTCCGGTGGTCCTGGATCGCGCCGCGGACCGGATGCGCGAGATCCGGGAATTCGGCGGCGGCGTTGATGAACGCGCACCCCCGGAAGCCGGGTTGGCGGCCGATCTCGACGATCAGGTCGAAGAGCCGCACCAGGACCTCGCGCGGCGGCAGATCGGCGGAGTCGGTGAGGAAGTCGTCGACGGCCCGGCGCTGCGCCTCGAACTGCTCCGTCAGATAGGCGTGGACGAGCGTGTCCTTGGCCGGGAAGTGGTGGTAGAAGGTCGCCTTCGCGACGGCCGCCTCGGCGATGATCCGGTCCACGCCCACGGCATGCACGCCCTCCGCATAGAAGAGCGCGCTCGCGGTGTCGAGCACGCGGCGGCGGGCCGGGCTCTCGCGGGGTCGATCGGGGGTCGTCGTGGGCATGCCTTGACTTTACCAGACAGGTCTGTCTACCGTCGGATCCGTCGACCGAACAGACAGATCTGTCTGCCACTATTCGGATCTGTCTGCCATCACTTGGAGAAGGCGAGACCACCATGAGCCTGTACACCGCGATCGCGACCTCGGCCGGACGCGACGCCCGGGCGGTCAGCTCCGACGGGCAACTCGACGTCAAGCTGGGCATACAGCGCGAACTCGGCGGCGACGGGATCGGCACCAACCCCGAGCAGTTGTTCGCGGCCGGCTACGCGGCCTGTTTCGGCAGCGCGATGCAACTGGTGGCCAAGCGCCAGGGCGTGGACGCGGCCGACGCCTCGGTCACGGCCGAGGTCGATTTGAACCCGAACGGCGACGGCGGCTTCGGGCTGGGCGTGACGCTGCGCGTGGAACTGCCGGAGCACCTGTCCGCCGAGCAGGGCCGCGCCCTGCTGGAGGCCACCCACCAGGTCTGCCCCTACTCGAACGCCACCCGGGGCAACATCCCGGTCGAACTCGTCGTCGAGTAGCAGGCCCCGCGGGGTCTCAATCCGCCGCGCGCTCCCCGTCCCGGTCGTCGTCGGGCGGGGTGGGGCGGGCGGGGCCGCGATAGGTCAGCGTCTGGCTGTAGACGATGTTCGTGGTGGTGCTGCCGAACTGCGCGAGGCGGTCGATGATCGCCTCCAGGTGCGGCATCGACGTGGCTGCCACCTTGAGCGTGTAGCAGTCCTCGCCCGTGGTGCGCAGACACTCCAGGATCTCCCGCCGCTCCTCCAGCAGGCGGTGCAGCGGGCCGTGCCGACTCCCGGGGTACTTCAGGCGCACCACGGCCAGCACGGCGAAGCCCGTCCGGGCGAGGTCGACCTCCGCCCGGTAGCCGGTGATCACGCCGACCGCCTCCAGACGCCTGACCCGCTCCGTGGTCGCGGACGCGCTCAGACTGACCCGGCGCCCCAGTTCGGTCAGCGGGATACGCCCGTCGCGTTGCAGCTCGCCCAGGATGGCCCAGTCGGTGGCGTCGAGATCCTCGGTCATTCGGCCAGACTACCGGCGGATCCACGGCGATCCGGCCGGAAGGGCATGAATTATGTCTTCAGCCCTCGGGTTGCCGCCGGATAGCCTCGATCCATGCAACTCGGTGTCAACGTCCCCAATTTCGGCCCCGGCACGGATCCGGGCATGCTGCGCGACTGGGCACAGACCGTGGAGGGGCTGGGATTCGACCTGCTGATGGTCTCCGACCACATCGCGATCACGCCCGACGTCGCGGAGCAGTACCCCGCCCCCTTCTACGAACCCTTCACCACGCTCGCCTGGCTGGCCGGCGTCACCCGGCGGGTCCGGCTGGGCACCACGGTGCTCATCGTCCCCTACCGACACCCCCTGCTCGTCGCCCGGATGGCCGCCAACCTGCACCGATTGAGCGACGAGCGCCTGGTGCTCGGCGTGGGCGTCGGCTGGGCGCGGCAGGAATTCGCCGCCCTCGGGCTGGCGTTCGAGCGCCGGGGCCGGACCACCGACGAGCACCTCGCGGCGATTCGCGCCGCGTGGGCGGGCGGCGAGGACGACTACCGCGCGGGCGGTATCCCCATCTGGGTCGGCGGCAACAGCGACGCGGGCATCCGCCGCGCGGTGCGCCTCGGCGACGCCTGGCATCCGCTGCGCCGCACCATGCCGTGGATGCACGCGGCGGTCGACCGGATGCGCGACATCGCCGAGGGGGAGGGCCGGGCGACGCCGGCGCTGGTGCCCCGGATCGCGCTGCATGTCACCGACGAGCCGCTGCCCGACGCCACACGACTCGCGGGCGAGGGCACGATCGAGCAGGTTCTCGACGATCTGGACGGCCTGCGCGGCCTGGGCGCCGAGACCGTCGTGCTCGATCCGTTCGACGGCGATCCGAACGAGACCCGACATCCCGGCGCCGCGTGGCGCATGCTGGCCCGGGTTGCCGAGCGACTGCGTACCCCCAACGGCGATCGCACTCCGCCCGGCGGGCGCACCCCTGCCGGCGAGCGCACCCCGCCCGCCGATTCCACCGAAGCGAAATGACGGAGACGCGATGACCGTGTCGGACGAAGAACTCATCCACCTGCGCCGATGCGTGGAACTGGCCGCCGAGGCCGTGGCGGCCGGCGACGAGCCGTTCGGCTCGGTCCTGGTCGCCGCGGACGGCACCGTCCTCGCCGAGGACCGCAACCGCGAGCGCAGCACCGGGGACCCGACCCGCCACCCCGAGATCGAACTGGCCCGATGGGCCGCCGCGCACCTGACACCCCCGGAGCGGGCGGCGGCCACCGTCTTCACCTCCGGCGAGCACTGCCCGATGTGCGCGGCGGCGCACGGCTGGGTGGGCCTCGGCCGCATCGTCTACGTCAGTTCGGCCGCGCAGACCGGCGATTGGCTGGCCGAACTGGGTGTTTCGGCCTCTCCCGTACGCGCCCTGCCGATCGGGGAGGTCGTACCCGGGCTCGTGGTGGAGGGCCCGATTCCGGCGTTGGCCGAGGAGATCCGCGCGCTGCACCGCCGCTTCCGCGGCAAGGGTTGACGTCCGGTCGAGGGGCCGGCCGGTGGACGGACGGCCCCTCGACCGGCTCAGAGGGTGGGCCGGGGTGACGGTCGCTCGGGGTGTCCCGGGCGCCAGATGCGCGGCCCGATGTCGAGGGCGAGGGCTGGGACGAGCAGGCTGCGGACCAGCAACGTGTCCAGGAGCACGCCGATGGCCACGAGCAAGCCCTGCTGCAGCGAGGTGACCGTGGGGATGACGGTGAGCGCGGCGAAGGTCGCGGCGAGCACGAGTCCCGCGGAGGTGATCACGCCGCCGGTGACGGTGAGCGCGGTCAGCATGCCCTCGCGATGGCCGCGCAGCCGGACCTCCTCCCGGGCCCGGGTCATCAGGAAGACGGTGTAGTCGATGCCCAGCGCGACCAGGAACAGGAAGCCGAACAGCAGCAGACCACGATCGATCCGGGGATGACCGAGCGCGCGGAAGACCAGCACGGCGGCACCGACGGCGGCGGCGTACGAGAGCACCACGGACAGCAGCAACACGATCGGCGCGACCAGTGCGCGCAGCAGCACCACGAGCATGATCAGCACGATCGCCAGGACCAGCGGGATGAGCAATTTCTCCTCCTTGCCCTGCGCGTTCGAGGTGTCGAGGGCGACCGCGCTCTGCCCGCCGACGACGGCCTCGGACACCTTCCCGGGGGCGCGATCGAGGGTGACCCGAATGTGGTCGACGGTGCGTCGAGCCGCGCCGGTGTCGGGGGCGTCGGCGAGGACCGTACCGATGTGCGCCCACCCACCGGCGGTCCGGTCGACGCTCGCGGCGGCGACCCCCGGGACGCCGCGGATGATCGCCGCCGCGTCGCCGCCGACGGCCGAGGGCACGTACACGTCGGCCGGCGCGGCGGACCCGGCGGCGAAGTGCCGCGCCAGGAGTTGCTGGCCGGTGACCGAATCGACCTTCTTGGTGAACTGCTCCGCCTGGGTCTGGCCTGTGGACGTGGCGGTCGCGCCCAGTGCGAGGGCAGCCAGGGCCACGGCGGTGCCGATCCAGAGCGCGCGGGGGGCACGTCCCACCAACCGGGCCACCGCCGGCCACAGTCCGCGTGCCCGCTCGGCGGCGACCGGCTCGGCCGGCGCGTCCGGGGTATACCGGGGCACGAACGGCCAGAACGCCCACCGGCCGAGGATCACGAGCAGGGCCGGCAGCAGCGAGGTCATCGCCAGCGAAACCACCGCGACGCCGACGGCCACGACCGGGCCGAGTCCCCGGGTGGAGTTCATGCTGCCGAACACCAGGCACAAGGTGGCCACGATCACGGTCAGCGCGGACGCGACGATTGCCGGCAGGCACCTGGTCAACGCCTGCACCATCGCCTCGTGCCGGTCCTCGTGCCGGCGCAACTCCTCGCGATACCGAGCCACCAGGAGCAGTGCGTAGTCGGTGCCGACGCCGAGGACCAGCACGGTGAGGACGTACGCGCTCTGCCCGTTGACCAGCAACCCGGCGTGCCGGGCGAGCAGATACACCACCCCGTTGGCGACCTGGGCGCCCAAGGCGACCGAAAGCAGCGGGATCAGCCACAGGATCGGACTGCGGTAGGTGATCAGCAGGAGCAGCGCGACCAGGCCGAGAGTGGCACCGAGCAGGGCCAGATCCAGGCCGGAGTAGACGTCGATGAAGTCGGCGATGTTGCCGGCACGTCCGGTGATTCGTACGTCGAGCCCGGCCGGCGCGTCGGCCCGGGCCAGGTCGCGCAGCTTGTCGACGCCGTCGCCGAGCACGGCGTTGTCGTTCTTGGACGTGCGCAGCGCGACGCTCAGGAACGCGGCCCGACGGTCCTCGGCGACCACGGGCGCCGGCACGGGCGCGGCGGTGCCCTCGGCCGCGAGGGCCGCCCGGTCGCGGTCGACCTTGGCCAGGTCGGTGGCGGACAGGCCGCTCTCGCGGGCGTAGACGACCACCGCCGTGGCGACGTTCTTGTCGGCGAAGTGCTTCTCGCCGATGTCCATGGCCTTGGTCGACTGGGCGTCGGCCGGCAGCCAGGTCTGCGGGTCGTTGTCCTGGACCGAGCCGATCTTCGCGGCGAGCGATCCGCCGACGGCTATCAGCAGGACCCAGATCGCCAGGACCGCCCACTTGGAGCGGCGGCCCGCGACGACGCGGGCGTAACGCGTCCATCCGGGCGTGGCGGACGGACCTGGTGAAGCGGGGGGCGGTATCGCCGCCCGGGTTGTGGCCATGTCTACCTCGTGGATGCGGTCGGAAGCGATCTGGGAGAAAGTGCCGGTCGACGGGTGCCGGGCGCCGGTGGTCGCACGTCGGCCGGGGCGGGACGGCGGCATGGGGAAAGCCGAGGGGCGGTCGCGTGCGGTCGCCGTGCCGGTGGCGGGCACCGGACCGCCCCTCGGCGGCTTTTTCGGGGGTCGTCGGCGCGGGTCAGTACGAGATGGCGACCCGGGTCGCGAAGGTCTCGCGGTCGTCGACGTGCCCGAGGATGAAATCGGCCAGGTCGGCGCGAGAGAGCCGGGTCGGCCGATCCAGTGGCCGACTCTCGTCGGGGCTGTATCGATAGGTGCCCGTGCGCGGTCCGTTGGTGAGCATCGGGACACGGATCACGGTCCAGTCGAGCGTGTCGGCGCGGGGGTCGGCTTCGGCCAGATCCTGCTCCATGCGGTGCATGTCGGCATAGGCATGCCGGTGCAGGGGTTTGACGATGAGTCTGGTCACCAGGCGCTGGGCCGCCGGCACCCCGGCGCCCGAGTCGAGTGCGCCGGAGGACAGGCAGACCAGACGCCGGACACCCGCGGCGGTCATCGAGCGGCGCAGATTGGCCGTGCCCCGCGAGTAGATCGTGGTGGGCGCGCGGGTGGTGGCGCCGAGTGCGCTGAGTACGGCGGTGTGGCCCGGGACCACCGCGTCGATCGTGTCCGGGTCCAGGGCGTCCCCGGCGACCACGTGCAGGTGTTCGTGTCGGGTGGTGACGCGTCGCGGATCGCGGGCGAGGGCGGTTACGTGATGGCCGGCGACCAGGGCCTGCGCGACGAGCCGCATGCCCGTACCGCCGGCGGCGCCCACGACGAGCAGGTTCACGGCGCGGTCGGGTTCGTCTGCGGCCGGCCGGCGGGGCGACGGAAGGGCGGTGCGCCCGCGAGCTTGCCGCCGTCGATCGGCAGGGTGGCGCCGGTGATGAACGAGGACTCGTCGGAGCACAACCACACCACGGCCGCGGCGACTTCGTCGGGCAGACCGATCCGGCGCATCGGCATGGCCTGGGCGGCGGCCTGCCGGGCCTGCTCCCCGGCGGCCTCCAACTGCTCGGTGTGGATCGGGCCCGGCGCGAGCGCGTTGATCCGGATGCCGGCGTCGGCGTAGTCGAGCGCGGCGGTGCGGGTGAGCCCGATCAGGCCGAACTTGCTGGACACATACCCGGCCAGACCGCCGACCGCCTGGAGACCGGCGGTGGAGGACATGTTGACGATGGTGCCGCCGTTGCCGCTCGCGAGCATGGCGGGGATCTCGTATTTCAGGGCGAGGAAGACGCCGCGCAGGTTGACGGCGAAGGCGCTGTCGAAGGCGGCCACGTCGACGTCGGCGAGCGGGGTGGGCGGGTGGCCGCCGCCGGCGGCGTTGTTGACCGCGGCGTCCAGCCGGCCGAAGCGGTCGACGGTGGTGGCGACCAGTCGCTCGACGGCGTCGGGGTCGGTGACGTCGGTCGGCACGGCGAGCGCCCGGCCGTGGGCCGCGTCCAGTTCGTCGGCCAGGGCGGTCAGCGCGTCCGCGTCACGGGCGGCGAGCACGACCCGCGCGCCGGCCTTGTGCAGGGCTCGGGCAGTGGCGGCGCCGATGCCGCGACTCGCACCGGTCACGATCGCGACGCGGTCGGTGAGGGGCTGCTGAAGGGTGGACATGGTGTACTCCCGAATGCAGGTGGCGCAGGGTGTGGAGGGTGCGAATCCGGCGTATGGGGACGCCCGGGCAGGCCGGGGTATCCGCGATCCGCGAGGTCGCGTAGAATTCAATGGACAGACAGTAAATCCAAAATCGGGAAAGGGGCAAGCCGCGTGAGTCCGCGCGTGTACAAGTCCGACAAACGCCAGGCCGCAGCCGAGGACACCCGGCTGCGCATCCTGACCGCCGCCCGCTCGCTGCTCGCGGCCACCAAGCCCACCCAGCTCACCCTCGACGCCATCGCCAAGGCGGCGGACGTGTCCCGCCAGACCGTCTACAACGCCTTCGGCACCAAGGCCGGCCTGCTCGAAGCCCTCTTCGACGGGCTGGCCACGCGCGCGGGCGTCGACCTGTCCGAGGCGTTCGCCGCGCCCGACGTGGACGCGGCGCTGCGCCGCTTCACCGAGACCTTCTGTCGTTTCTGGGCCGCCGACCCG
Source organism: Embleya sp. NPDC059237 (assembly GCF_042754105.1). Classification (NCBI taxonomy): domain Bacteria; kingdom Bacillati; phylum Actinomycetota; class Actinomycetes; order Kitasatosporales; family Streptomycetaceae; genus Embleya; species Embleya sp. NPDC059237. The sequence continues at coordinate 163,780 of NZ_JBHZAE010000024.1, forward strand.
GTGGTGATCCGCAGGCTGCGCGGCATGGCGGTGCTGGACGCCGACCTCGACCGACTGCTGCGCGAGCGCGACGACATGCGCCGCACCGCGCTCGGCTCGCTCCTGGCGGCCCGGAGGGTGGCGGCCGGGCCCGAGACGATCGACGTCGTCTGGCAACTCACCGGCTTCGAGACGTACGACGGCCTGGCCCGCCGCGACCCCGAGCGCGACCCGACCGGCCCGATCGCCGACGCCGTCACGGCCGTTTACGCGGCCGCGCAGGACTGACCGGGAGGCCCGCGCCGAGCCGGCCGCCGGGCGATCCGGGGTACTGGTCGGCCGGCACCCGAGGGGTACTCGGGTCCTGGGTCTCGCGGACGACGCGGGCGGCGCGGTGGGTTGCCTAGCGTCGGGTGCATGAAATCACAGCGTTTGTCCCTTGCCTCCGGCCCGGCGGTCGTGGCCGCGACGTCCCCGGCATCCACTCCGTCGCGTGGTGATCCGGCCCTGGCGCTGGCGGCCCACGCCTTTCCACTGCGCAGCACCGTTCCGGGCGGGCCCGACACGGATCTGGCGGCGTTCGGGACGATGCTCCGGGGCGTGGAGGTGGTCGGCGCGGGAGCCGCCACCCACGGCTCGGGCGAGTTCGGGACCGTCAAGCATCGGTTGTTCCGACATCTCGTCGACCACCACGGCTTCCGCGGCCTCGTGCTCGGGATCCATCCGCGCGCCGGGGCGCGGCTGGACGCGTGGGTGCGGCACGGCACCGGCCACCTCAAAACGATCATGGATGAGGAGTTCCGCGCCGACGACAGCCCATGGAACACCCTGGAGACGCTCGACGTGTTCCGCTGGATGCGGCTGTGGAACGTGCGCGGTGCGCCGGGCGCGGTACGGGTGCTCGGGATCGGGAGCGAACTCTCGGGCGCCGACCGGGCCGCGGCCGCGGCCGACGGGGTGATCCGGTGGCAACGCCGGATCGGCGCCGGGGTGTTCGTCTCCGCGCACAACACCGAGGTCGCCGCGGGAAGCGCGGCGGGGGACGATCCGCCGAATGTGGGGCGAGCGTTGCGCGAACGGCTCGGCGGTCGGTACGCCAACGTCGGATTCACCTTCGGCCAGGGCTCGTTCGACGCGATCGACGCCACCGCCCCGGGGCGGCCCCGGCGCCGCTTCGACCTCGGACCCACCGGGCCGGGCGCCGCCGAGTTCGTCCTCGGACAGGTGTGTCGACGCGACTGGTATCTCGACACCCGCACGGTCGCCCCCGGGCTCGCCCGCGACTGGTTGGCGGACGCCCACCCCACACGCGGTGTCGGCGTCGTGTGGCCGTGCGACGAGTACACGAACACCCGCCTGTGCCCGACCTACGACATCCTCGTCCACCTGCACCACGTGGGCGCCGCGCACCACCGGTGAGACGCACCCGACGCCGTCCCGCCCGGTCAGCGCCGGGCGGCCTCCGCGGCGCCGAAGCGTTCCGTGAACGCCGTCCGGTTGGGCGAGTCGGGGGAGGGGTCGTGGATGGCGAAGACGACGTGTTCGAAGGCCGCCGCGAAGGCGCCGTCGGGGGCGAGGTGGTCGTGGAACGCGCCGGCGACCTCGCGCGGGTCGTTGCGGAACACCCCGCATCCCCAGGCGCCCAGGACCAGTCGGCGGGCGCCGTGATGGTGGGCCACCGTCAGGACGCGGCCCGCGCGGCGGCGAAGGGTCTCCCGGACGCGGCCGTGCGCGGCGGGGTCGCGCTGCAGGGTCTCGCCGGCGTCGGGGGCGGCGCAGGTCAGGAACGACACCGGGAACGGCTCGTCGAGGAGGCGACCGTGCTCGTCACGGTGCACCGGGACGTCGGGGGACCAGATGACCCGGTCGCTGTAGAGGAGATCGGGTCCGGCTCGGTGGGCGGCGTAGTAGTCCGGGGCCCGCAACAGGCAGGGATACAGCAGGCTGTTGCGGCACAGGTCCTCCTCTTGGGCCCGGGCGCCGCGCAGATAGCCGCCGCCCGGGTTGCGCGCGGAGGCGAAGTTGAGCACCGCGATCGGGCCCGAGCCCGACCCGGACAGGCGCCGCGCGGCCTGGAGGCTGCCCTCGCCGGTCACCCGGACCTGCGTCGACGGCCCGGCGCCGACCGGGTGCGGGGCGAGCGGCTCGTCCGGGGGATGGCCGACGGTGCCGGACATCGCCGCGTGCAGCGCGGGCCCCACCCGGACCGTGCCGTAAGGAGTCGAGTATTCGCCCGTGGCGACGATCCGGGCGTTCACGGCCGCGATGTCCCGCAATCTGCTGTTCACAGGCTCGTACGCTAGAGGTTTGCCACGCGAGGGCCCAACTACTCTCGGCACGCGGCGCGTCGCTCGGCCGGTGATCGCATCGATCAGGACTGAAGAAGCACGGTCGCGGAGCCGGCGGCTAGCGTGATCGCCACACACCGCCGACCCGCCGGCGCCGACCCACCGAAAACGCCCGACCGCGAGCACAGGAGTCAGGATGAGCAAGGCCCCGAGGACGAATGTGCGGTCGCCCGCGCCGCACGTCGCCGACACCCACGATCTGATCCGCGTGCACGGCGCCCGGGTGAACAACCTCAAGGACATCGACGTCGAGATCCCCAAGCGTCGATTGACCGTCTTCACCGGTGTGTCCGGCTCGGGCAAGAGTTCGCTCGTCTTCGGCACGATCGCCGCGGAGTCCCAGCGGCTGATCAACGAGACCTACAGCGCCTTCGTCCAGGGCTTCATGCCGACCCTGGCCCGGCCGGAGGTGGACGTCCTCGAAGGGCTGACCACCGCGATCCTGGTCGACCAGCAGCGCATGGGCTCCGACCCGCGCTCCACGGTCGGCACCGCCACCGACGCCAACGCGATGTTGCGCATCCTGTTCAGCCGACTCGGCAAGCCGCACATCGGCCCGCCCAGCGCGTACGCGTTCAACGTGCCCTCGGTCCGGGCCACCGGCGCGATCACCGTCGAGCGCGGGGCCAAGAAGGCGGTGAAGGCGTCCTTCCAGCGCACCGGCGGCATGTGTCCCGGCTGCGAGGGCCGGGGCACCGTCTCCGACATCGACCTCACGCAGCTCTACGACGACTCCAAGTCGCTCAACGAGGGCGCGCTCACCGTCCCCGGCTACAGCATGGAGGGCTGGTACGGCCGGATCTTCGGCGGCTGCGGCTTCTTCGACCCGGACAAACCGATCCGCAAGTTCACCAAGAAGGAACTGCACGACCTCCTGTACAAGGAGCCGACCAAGATCAAGGTCGACGGGATCAACCTGACCTACGAGGGGCTGATCCCGAAGATCCGCAAGTCGATGCTGGCCAAGGACATCGACGCGCTCCAGCCGCACATCCGGGCGTTCGTCGAGCGCGCGATGACGTTCGGGACCTGCCCCGAGTGCGGCGGCACCCGGCTGAGCGAGGGGGCCAGGTCGTCGCGGATCAAGCGGGTGAGCATCGCCGACGCGTGCGCGATGCAGATCAGCGATCTGGCGGAGTGGATCCGAGGCATCGACGAGCCGTCGGTGGCGCCGTTGCTCACCAACCTCGGGCACTCCCTCGACTCGTTCGTCGAGATCGGCCTCGGCTACCTCTCGCTCGACCGGGCGTCGGGCACGCTGTCCGGCGGCGAGGCGCAGCGGGTCAAGATGATCCGCCACCTCGGCTCCGCGCTCACCGACACCACGTACGTCTTCGACGAGCCCACCATCGGCCTGCACCCGCACGACATCCGGCGGATGAACGACCTGCTGCTGCGCCTGCGGGACAAGGGCAACACGGTGCTCGTGGTGGAGCACAAGCCGGAGACGATCGGGATCGCCGACCATGTGATCGACCTCGGCCCGGGCGCCGGTGCGGCGGGCGGCACGGTCTGCTTCGAGGGCACCGTGGACGAGTTGCGCAAGAGCGACACCGTCACCGGCCGGCACTTCGACGACCGGGCCAGGCTCAAGGAGCGGGTACGCAAGCCCACCGGCGCGCTGGAGATCCGCGGCGCGGCCACGCACAACCTGCGCGACGTCGACGTGGACGTGCCGCTCGGCGTGCTCACGGTGGTCACCGGGGTCGCGGGCTCCGGAAAGAGTTCGCTCGTGTACGGCTCGCTGGTGGGCGGCTCGCATGCCGCCGGTGAGGGTGTGGTGTCGGTCGACCAAGCGCCGATCCGGGGTTCGCGGCGCAGCAATCCGGCGACGTACACCGGGCTGCTCGACCCGATTCGCAAGGCGTTCGCGAAGGCGAACGGGGTGAAGCCGGCCCTGTTCAGCGCCAACTCCGAGGGTGCCTGTCCCACCTGCAACGGGGTCGGCGTGGTCTACACCGACCTGGCGATGATGGCCTCCGTGGCGAGTGTGTGCGAGGAGTGCGAGGGCCGGCGGTTCGACGCCTCGGTGCTGGAATACCACCTGGGCGGGCGCGACATCAGCGAGGTGCTGGCGATGTCGGTGAACGAGGCGCAGGAGTTCTTCGGCGCGGGTGAGGTGCACACGCCGGCCGCGCACACCATCCTCGGGCGGCTCGCCGACGTCGGGCTCGGCTACCTCGGTCTGGGGCAGCCACTGACCACGCTGTCCGGCGGCGAGCGGCAGCGGCTCAAGCTGGCCACGCACATGGGCGACAAGGGCGGGGTGTACGTCCTGGACGAGCCGACCACGGGTCTGCACCTTGCCGACGTCGAGCAACTGCTCGGGCTGCTGGACCGGTTGGTCGACGCGGGCAAGTCGGTGATCGTGATCGAGCACCACCAGGCGGTGATGGCGCACGCCGACTGGATCATCGACCTCGGGCCCGGGGCGGGGCACGACGGCGGGCGGGTGGTGTTCGAGGGCACGCCGGCGGATCTGGTCGCGGCCCGGTCGACGCTGACCGCGGAGCACCTGGCGGACTACGTGGGGGGCTGAGGGGGCCGGGGTCCTGTACATGGGCCATGCCATCGGTAGCGGTCATACCCTGACCGCTACCGATGTCAGGCTGGGGACATGGACGCGAGAAAAGGCGAGGGATCGGTCGTGATCGTGGGCGGGGAAACGAAGGGTGGTCGTCGGCGATGACCGTTCTCGACGCGCGGGCGCTCAACCGGGCGACCCTGGCACGGCAGTTGTTGCTCGATCGAGTCGACATGGCGCCGGCTGCGGCCGTCGCGCACGTCGGCGGTCTCCAGGCGCAGGAACCGCAGGAGCCGTTCATCGGGCTCTGGTCGCGGCTGCGCGCGTTCGACCCGGCGACGCTGTCCGACCTGGTGACCGGACGCGACGTGGTGCGCACCCACCTGATGCGCCGGACCGTGCACCTGGTCACCGCCGCCGACGCGCTGGCCTGGCGGGCCCGCCACGACGCGATGTTGCGGCAGCGGGTGATGGGCGTGTACCGCCGCGAGCTGGAGGGGATCGAACTCGACGAACTGGCCGCGCAGGGCCGGAAGGTGATGGCCGACGGGCTGCCGCGCTCGATGTCGGAGTTCGCCCGGGCGCTCGCCGATCGTTGGCCCGACGTGTCGCCGAAGGCGCTGGGGGAGATGCTGATCGCGCTCGTCCCGGTGGTGCAGCTCCCGCCGCGCGGGGTGTGGCGGACCCGGGCGGGCGTGCGCAACGCGCTCGTCTCCTCGTGGCTGGGGCGCGAGGTCGACCCGCCGGCCCCGGCGGACACGGATCCGGTCGGCGAAGCGCTGGTACGGCGTTATCTGGCCGCGTTCGGTCCAGCCTCCTCGGCCGATCTGCGCGCCTGGTGCGGCCTCGCGGGTCTGCCGCGCGCGGTTGCCGCGGTGCGCCCGGAACTGGTCTCGTTCCGGGACGAGCGGGGGCGCGAGCTGCTGGATCTGCCCGACGCGCCGCGCCCCGACCCCGACACCCCCGCCCCGGTGCGCTTCCTCCCCGCCTTCGACAACGCGCTCCTGGGTTACGACGACCGCACCCGCATCGTCGACGACGCGCACCGGGGCCTGTCGGTCGCCGGCGTGCGCGTGGTCCTGCTCGACGGCCGGGTCGGCGCGACGTGGAGCGTCGAGGGCGGGGCGGTGACGGTCACCCCGCTGCGATCGTTGTCCCGGGCCGAACACGCCGCCGTGGGCGAGGAGGGGCAGGCGTTGGCGTCGTTCCTGTCCGACGGCGGGAACGACCGGGTGCGGATCGGGGAGGCCGCCCGCCGGTGCGGGTGAGGGTGAACGTGGCCCCGGCGCTGCGGGTCGCGCTGTCCGGGGCCGCGCCGTTCTGGTCTGCGATTCTCGGGTCGGCGATCGCCCGGCGGGCGGGTGTGGTCGGCTCGTCCGCCTGTCAGGCCGGAGGTTGGGTCAGGTCCTCCTCGTCGGCTTCGGTGAGGATGCCCTCCGGGCTGACGTAGAGATTGTCGATCGGGGCCTGGCCGTAGCCCGTCTCGACAATCTCCTCGATCCGTTCGCAGATCTCCTCCGGTGACGCCGTTGCGGCACGATCTCCCTCGGGGCGTCCCCGCTTGCCGACGTGTTGGCCGAAGAGGTCCGCGATGCGTTCGTCGAGCCCGACGCGGACCCGGGTTCCCGGCACCACCGCGACGAGGAACCGCACGCCGTCGACGGTGAGCGTAGCGGTGCTGCCCTCGATCATCTCGAGGAAGGGACGATAGAACTCCTCGTAGAACTTCGCCTTTTCCATCGGATCGCCTTCCTCCCGGCCCCGCTTTTGGGCGGGGTCGGCCACGTGCAGGTGCCACCGGCCGTCGGCGGGATTGACCCGCGCGACGGAGGCGATGCGGGCATTGGGCGCGACGAACGCCGGGAAAACGCCCGGCATGCGCACCGTGGCGAGCCTGCGGGTCTGGTCGATCGCCGTGCCGAGCAGCGCCGGCACCCCGGCGACGGCGAAACCGCCGCCGCCCGCGCCCACACCGCGCCCCTTGGCCTCCCACACCTGGCAGGTGCCCGCCCCCAGGTTGAAGAACACGATGTCGGGCAGGTTGGCCGCGGCGAACGCGGGATCGACCGTGTATCCGGCGCCCGCTCCCCCGAACGCGGCGACGTGGCGGGACAGGTGGCGCGGGAAGGTGAAGCCGGTGATCCCGGCGGTGTACATGGCCAGTGTCACGCCTATGAAGTAGGCCAGGGCGCGTTTTTCGCCCGCGTCCAGCGCCGCCAGGATCGGTGTGTCGTGCAGGTGACCGCCCGCCGCCGTGTAGGCGGCCACGCGCAGCGACGCGATGCGCCAGGTCGCCTCGTAGGCGGGGTGTGGCCCCGGCGGGTAGAGCCCGATGCGCAGCGACGCGTTCGTCAGTCCGGCCCAGGTGTAGGGCGCGCGCGCCGCCGCCGCGGGAATGGCCGCCAATCCGGCCGCGGGTATCGCGCCGAACAGGTGCGGCACCAGCGCGGCGCCGGCGGTGTTGGCCAGATTGATCAGTCGCGGTGCCGGGTTGCCCGCCCCGGCGGGAGCGGCGAGGACCGGCTGACAGTTGCCGACGGCGGCGTGGAACTGGTAGGCGAAATGCGGCACTTCAACCTCCATGGGGTCGGGTGCGGGGAGGCGGAATGCCTCACTTCAACCTATCCGCCACGAAAGACCGTTGTCCGGCGAATCGCCAACTGCGGGACGGCGGCGGGCGCCGGCATGCGGCGTCTCCGCGGTCGTGACTCGCGCCGGTCGGTGCGGAGCGTCCCGGACGATCGCATGCCTGAGGCCGGGAAATACTTGCGGTTGTCTGATATCTATCAATACAATGTCACACCTTATAAAGGTGTTTCGTTATCCGCCCATGCCCGGCAAGTCCCCCTCCCGCCCAGGAAGAAGGCGCCCGCATCGTGATCGCCGCCATCGAGACCGTCGACTACCACGCCGCCGGCGAACCCTTCCGGATCGTCTCCCGTGGGCTGCCCGTGATCGCCGGGGACACCGTGGCCGAGCGGCGGGCGATCGTACTCGGAGCGGGGGGCACCGCCACCGCGCCGCGACCCGGGCCGCTCGACGACATCCGCCGACTGCTCACCCGCGAACCGCGCGGGCACGGCGGGATGTACGGCGGTTTCGTGGTTCCGCCCGACGACGACGAGGCACACCTGGGGGTGCTGTTCTGGCACAAGGACGGCTACTCCACCGCGTGCGGCCACGGCACCATCGCGCTCGGCGCGTGGGCGGTCGACTCGGGGCGGGTGGCGGCGCCGGCGGATGGAACGGCGCGGGTGTACATCGACGTTCCCTCCGGTCGGGTCACCGCCATCGTGCACCGCCGCGCCGGGCGGACCACCTCGGTGACCTTCCGCAACGTGCCCACGGGCATCGCCGCCAGGAAGATCCCGGTGACCACCTCGCGCGGCCCGGTACAGGTCGACCTCGCCCACTCCGGGGCCTGCTACGCCTCCGTCTCGGCGACCTCGCTGGGCCTTGCCGTCACCCCGGAGCAGCTGCCCGAGATCACCGCGATCGGCCGGGAGATCCGCGCCGCGCTCGCCGACGAGCCGGCCACCCGGCATCCCGACGACCCGCGTTTGTCCGGGGTCTACGGCGTCATCCTCCACGAGGAACTGCCGGACACCGGGACCGGACTCCACCAGCGCAACGTCACCGTGTTCGCCGACGGCCAGATCGACCGTTCCCCGTGCGGTTCGGGTACGTCCGCGCGGCTGGCGCTGCTCGCCGACAGCGGTCGGATCGCGACGGGCGACGAACTGCGCCACGAGTCGATCATCGGCACGGTCTTCACCGGCAAGGTCGTCGGATCGCACACCGCCGGCGTGCTCACCGAGGTCACCGGCACGGCGTATCGCACCGGCGAGCATCGGTTCCTCCTCGACGCCGACGACACGCTCGGGGCGGGGTTCCTGCTGTGACGGCGACGGATCAACTGCCCACGATCCCCGTGGAGTTGGCGCCCGTGCAGGCGATCGCGACGATCGAGCGCACGCTGCTCGGCGGCCTCGATCCGGAGGGTGCACCGCCCCGGTCGAGCGTGGCCGTGCCCGCCGGGGAACTGCTCCTGATGCCCGCGGCGGTGTCGTCGCACGTGGGCGTCAAGATCGCCGGGGTCGCGGTCGGCAATCCGGCCCGGGGGCTGCCCCGGATCACCGGCAGCTACCTGCTGCTCGACGGGCCCACGCTGCGACCGTTGGCGCTGTTCGACGGCGCCGCGCTGACCACGCTGCGGACGCCCGCGGTCAGCGCCGTCGCGGTCCGGCGGCTGGCCCTCGCCGATGCCGCGCACCTGGTGCTGTTCGGTACGGGTCCGCAGGCGTACGGGCACCTGGCGGCCCTGCTCGCCGTCCGGCCGCTGAAACGGCTCACGGTGGTGGCGCGACGTGTCGAGGCGGCCCGGGAACTGGCCGAGCACGCCCGTGCGTTCGGTCTCGCGGCGACGGTCGGGACGTCGGACGCGGTCGCCGACGCCGACATCGTGGTGTGCGCGACCACGGCCCGCGAACCGCTGTTCGACGGCACGCTGGTGCCCGCCCACGCGGTCGTGGTGGCGGTGGGCTCGCACGAGCCGACGGCGCGGGAGGTCGACACCGCGCTGGTCCGGCGCGCGGCCGTGTACGTCGAGGCGCGCTCCGCCGCCGGCAAGGAGGCCGGCGATCTGCTCCTCGCCGGGTGGGACGCGAGCCGCGACGCCGGGGTGAACCTCGCGGAGTTGGTCCGGGGGGAGGGGGCGGTCCCCGAGGACCGGCCACGATTCTTCAAGAGCGTCGGGATGTCGTGGGAGGACTTGGCCGTCGCGGTGGAGATCCACCGGCGCCACGAGGGAAATTGACCCACGAATTCGTGCTCGAAATGCACCCTGTGGCTGGTCGATCGCGCGCCTAGGTTTGTGTTTGCCACCAGGCGAACCGCACCGCACCGCACCTCCACAGAACAGGTCACGCCATGTCGTCCCGAGTCGCCACGCCAAGCCGCAGGACCGCCGCCGCCGAAGCCCCCGGCGGCGGTACCACCATCGCCGAAACGCCCTCCCGCCGTCGGCCGGGGCTCGTGCTCGCGTTGTTGGCGTTCGCCCAACTGATCATCTCGATCGACTACAACATCGTCTACGTCGCGCTCCCCGAGATCGGCACCGGGCTCGGCTTCTCCGCACAGAACCTCCAGTGGGTGATCAGCGCCTACGCCGTGGCCTTCGGCGGCTTCCTGCTCCTCGGCGGTCGGGCGAGCGACCTGTTCGGGCCGCGTCGGATGTTCACGCTCGGACTGTCGCTCTACGCCGTCTCGTCCCTGCTCGGCGGACTCGCCGGATCACCCGCGCTGTTGATCGCCGCCCGAGCGATCCAGGGCATCGGCGGCGCCTTCCTCTTTCCCGCCACGCTCACCCTCGTGTCCACGAGCTTCGCCGAAGGACGGGAACGCAACCGGGCGTTCGCGGTGTGGGGCACCGCCGGCGGCAGCGGGATGATCCTGGGCTCGCTCCTGGGCGGCGTGCTGACCCAGTCTCTCGGCTGGGAATCGGTCTTCTTCGTCAACGTCCCGCTCGCCGCCCTCGCCGCCGCGCTCGCGTTCCCGCTGATCACCCCCGACGCGCCGCGGACCAGGGGCCGTTCGTTCGACCTGACCGGCGCGCTCACCTCCACCGTCGGAATCACCGCCGTGGTCTACGCCCTCGTCCAGGGACCCGAATCCGGCTGGACCGCCACCCCCGTGCTCGGCGCCGCGCTCGCCGGCCTCGCCCTGCTCGCCGCCTTCGTCGCCGTCGAACGCCGCAGCGCCGACCCGCTGTTGCCGCTGCGCCTGTTCGCCAACCGCAACCTCACCGTCGGCACCGGCGTCACCTTCCTCTACATGGCCACCTTCGGCACCCTGCTCTACTTCCTGACCGTCTACTTCCAGGGCGTGCACGGCTACAGCGCGCTGCGCACCGGCCTGGCCTTCCTGGTCCCGATGGCCGCCATCGCGGTCGGCTCGCAGACCGCGGGGCGGCTGGCCACCCGGTACGGCATCCGCCCGATCCTGATCGCCTCGCTGCTGACCGGTGCCGCCGGCGCCGCGATCATCGCGCCGACCATGTCCGCCGACGCCTCCTACACCGCCCTGATCCCCGGACTCGTCGTCCTCGGCATCGGCCAGGGCGCGGGCTACACCCTGATGTTCGGCGCCGCCTCGACCGGGGTGAGCCCCACCGACCAGGGCATCGCGTCCGGTATCGCCTCCACGAGCCAGCAGATCGGCGGCGCCGTCGGCCTGGCCCTCCTGGTCGCCATCGCCAACGCCGGCCTGGGCGAGCACACCGGCGAGGCGCTGCGCGTCGCCACCGCCGACGGCCTGCGCACCGCGGTGTACCTGGCCGCCGCCGGCATCGTGCTGACGGCCCTCGCCGCGCTGGCCCTGCGCCGGCCCGCCGCCCGCGAGGTCGCCGCTCACGCCCCCGCCCACGTCTGAGCACCCACCCACGCCGCGCGGCGCCGCCCCACCCGGGGGCGGCGCCGCGCGGCGTTTCGCGGGTGGCGTCACCCGCGGGGTGGCCTGGTCAGTCGCCGGCGGGGTGGCTCTGCTCTTCGAGCAGTGTGCGCAGGCGGGCGTGTGGGAGGGCCGGGGTGCGGTGGCCCTCGCGGCCGACGGTTTCCTCGGCGGTGACCAAGGCGTTGAGGACGGCCTCCTCGACCGCCTGGACGGTGGCCGTGTAGAACGGGTCGATGCGGCCCCACGGGATGTGGCGCAGCGTGTCGTAGTCCTCGTCCGTGGCCGGGGACTGCGGGAAGCCACTGGCCAGGGCGCCCCGGTTGGCGGTGGAGAAGGCCAGGAAGATGTCGCCGGAGAAGTGGCTGCCGGTGGTGCCGGTGCGGGCCAGGCCCATCGGGACTCGGCGGGCCAGCGCCGTGCACTGGCCGGGGAGCAGGGGAGCGTCCGTGCCGACCACCACGATGACCGAGCCCGCCCCGCCGGGGGCGAACCAGTCGGTGTCCTCCATCGGGTTGTCCGCGGTCATCCGGCGACCGACCGGCACGCCCGCGACGACGAGTTCGCGGCGCGCGCCGAAGTTGGCCTGGACGAAGGCCCCGACCGTGTAGCGGACCGTGCCGTACTCGACCACCCGACTGGCCGTGCCCGAACCGCCCTTGAAGCCATAGCAGTTCATGCCGGTGCCGCCGCCGACGCAGCCCTCCTCGACCGGTCCCGGGGCCGCCGCGTCGATCGCGGCGACCGCGTGTTCGGGGCGGACGTGCGAGCCGTTGATGTCGTTGAGGTAGCCGTCCCAGGTCTCGGCGACCACGGGCAGCAGCCACTGCCGGGCGAGATCGGGCCGGTTGGCCACGGTCCAGTCGATCACGCCGCGGTGTACGGGCCCCACCGCGTGTGTGTTGGTGATCAGTACCGGGCCCGCCAGGCTGCCCGTCTCGTCGAGCCAACTGCTGCCGGTCATCTCGCCGTTGCCGTTGAGCGCATACCGTCCGGCGGCACAGGGCAGGCCCACGCCGGCCCGTCCGCGCGGCAACAGGGCGGTGACGCCGGTGCGTACCGACGTGCCCTCGACGAGGGTGGTGTAGCCGATCTCGACGCCGGGGACGTCGGTGAGCGCGTTGGCCGGCCCGGGTGTGCCGTCGAGGTGGATGCCCAGGGCGCGGGCACGGGGCCGTCCCGACGGGGTGGCGGTGCGGGGGGATGCGGCGGGGGCGTTCACGTGGTGCCTTCCGGGGTGTGCCGAGCAGCGATGTCGGGACCGGCCGCCTCGGGATCCGGGACGACCCGGTCCGGCCGCAGGTCGGGGCAGTTCGTGGCCTGGCGGGCGTGGGCCAGGATCAGGGCCAGGGCTCGCTCGGGTGGCAGCGAGGAGTTGCGGCCGACGATGTGCAGACCGTAACCGTCCTCCAGGGTGACCAGGTTCGCGGCCACGTCCGGGATCGGCTCGGTGAACCGGAAGTGGCCCTGGGCGCGCCCGATTTCCAGGATCGAGCCGTACATGGCGACCTGACGGTCGTACAGGCTCTGCGCCAGCGTGGCGTATTCGCTCTCGTCCCGGGCGGCGGCGCTGAACTCGTACAGCACCAGCGCGAGTTCGTCCTCCGGACCGGCCGGCAGCCCGAGCCGGGCGCAGGCCACCAGCTTGTCCCGGGCGTCGGGCAGTCGGGAGGCGGTGTCCGTGCGGGAGGTGTAGAAGCGGTCCGCGGCCTGCCGGTAGACCTGCCGCAGCAGGTCGCCGAGATCGCTGAAGTAGTAGTTGACCGAGCCTCGCGCGACGCCCGCCACCTCGGCGATGTCGGCCACCCGCAGCTGGGCCAGCCCGCGCCGGCCGACCGCCTCGGTGGCCGCGTGAACCAGCTGCTCGCGCCGCGCCGTCTGATTCCTCGGACGTGCCATGCACCATTCCTTGTCTTCAGTGCCAAATTATTGTCAACCCATTGACGTGGGACTCTTTCATATCGTTGACTCCGGCGTCAAAGAACTGACAAGGGAGCCACATGGCCGAAACCCAGGGCAGCCGGCCGCCCGCCGGCACCCCGCCGCCGCAGTCGCCGGCCTACGCCCAGGACCTGTCCCGTTCGCTGGGCCTGCGCGAGAACATGTTCATCACGCTGTCCGCCGTCACGCCCGCGTCGAGCGTCTTCATCATCATGCCGTCGGTGATCAGCGGACTCGGCGGCGCGGCGGCACTGGCCTTCGCGCTCGCGGCCGTCGCCGGGATGCTGATGGCCTTCTGCTACGCCGAGTTGTCCAGCGCCTTCCCGATCACCGGCGGCGAATACGCCTTCGCGGCACGAACCCTGGGCCGCGCCACGGGCTTCGCGCTGTTCGCGCTGGCGCTGCTCGCCGGGGTCCTGACGGTGGCGGTGATCGCCCTGGGCACCGGCGACTACCTGGGCGTGGTCTGGGACTCGCTGGGCGGCAAGAAGACCGGACTGGCCGTGATCGCGGTGGCCTCGCTCGTCTCGGTGCTCGGCATCCGCACCAACGCCTGGGTCACCGGGGTGTTCCTGGCCGTCGAACTCGCCGCGATCGCCGTACTGGCCTGGCTGGGTCTGGTCAACGTCGAGCAACCGATATCCACCCTGTGGACGCCGCACGCGCTCGGCGAGAACGGCGTGCTCGTCGGCGCCTCGGCCGGGCTCGTCTCGTCCTTCGCCGCGAGCGCGCTGTTCGCCTACAACGGCTACGGCACGTCGGTGTACTACGCCGAGGAGACCCGACAGGTCTCCTCGATCGGCAGGATCGTGATGTGGTCGCTCGGGATCACCGTGGTCGCGGAGTGCCTGCCGCTGGTGGCGGTGCTCCTGGGTACGCCGAGTACGAGCGCACTCATGGCGGCCCCGTCCCCGATGAACTACTTCCTGCTCGAACGCGGCGGCGACACGGTCAACACCGTGGTCAGCCTGGGCATCGCGATCGCCATCGTCAACGCGGTGATCGCGATCATGCTGCAGATCGGCCGACTGGTGTACTCCTCCGCCCGCGACCGGGCCTGGCCCGACGTGGTGGGCCGGCCGCTGGCCGCGGTGCACCCGCGCCTGCGCACTCCCGTCCTGGCCACCCTGCTCATGGGCGCCGCCGCGATCGTCGTCGCCTGGCTCGTTCCGCTGGACAAACTGATCCTGGCCACCGGCGCCAATCTGGTGCTGCTGTACATCTTCGTCGCCGTCGCCGCGCTGTACGGCCGGATCTCCGGGGCGACCGCCCACGCGACGTACCGGATGCCCGCCTGGCCGTGGGTCCCGGTGGCCGCGATCGGCGTGATGGCCTACGTCCTGTACGAGTCGATCGACGCCGACTGGCGCCCGGCCGGCATCGCCGTGGCCATGGTCGCGGCGGGATACCTCTACTACTACGCCTACCTGTACCCCAGGCGTGAGCACCGCTGGACCATGCCCGACCCGGTTCGGGACACGACCGAGTAGCCGATCGCCCCCGGGTGGATCGAGGCCGTCCCCCGCCGGCCCCGACCCACCTGCTCAGGCCGCCGTGAGGCGGCGCCAGGGACGGGAGTCCGCGTCGGCCGGGGTGCCGTCGAGAACGTGGGCGGCGCGGTCGGCGGGCTCCAGGGTGACGGTGGCCAGGCTCGCCCAGCGCGCGCCGAGGGGTTGGGCGGGATCCGGGACGCACGTCACCGGCGGCTCGCCCGGCCCGGTCACCAGGAGCCGGGCCAGCCCGGCCGGCGTGGCGGGCGGCTCGGTGCGAGCGAGCCGGGCCCGGACGAAGTCGTAGCGCTGCCCCGAATCGGGCTGGTACAGCCGGGACTTCTCCGCCTCGGCGGGCACCGGCGTCAGGAAGTGGTTGGTGCGCAGCAGGTATCCCCCGGCCGACTCCGGCCGGATCTCGAACACCCCGACGGGGCTCAGATCGAGCAGCACGGCCTCGCCCTCGTCGAAGAGCGCGAACGACCCGGACGAGGCGACGGGTGCGCCGCGGATGATCTCGACGGCCTCGGCGACGCCGCCCGCCTCGCCGAGCACGATCGCGGCCAGGACGTGCATCGGCACGCCGCCGACGCCGTCGCGCTCGTGGCCGAGGATGTTGAAGTGCAGGGCGAGCCCGGCACTGTTGACGCCGATCTTGCCGAGGATGCCGTGTTCGGTGATGCCGACGAAGTCGTACCGGCCGCCGCGCGACTCCACCGTGTGCCACAGGTCGCGCAGTTCGACGTGCCAGTCCCAGGTCTGCACGCCGAACGTCCGCACCGCGCGCCCCGGCCCGCCCGGGACGCGGCGCACGATCGTGGTGCACTCGCCCGGGGGTACGGCCGCGCTGCGGGCCAGGATCTCGGTGCGCGCGTTGAGCGCGGCCACCCGCCACGGGTCGAGGCCGGCGCCGTGCGCGATGCCCTCGATCTCGGCCCGGGCACCGGCGTGGAAGTTCCCGATCGTGTCGAGGGCACGTTCGGCGTCGGCACGCACCCGGTCCGGGGTGATGCCGCCGAGCGCGAACAGGCGGTCGTACGCGTCGAGTGCGGCGGGGATGCCGTCGCGTAGTCGTTCGCCGCGCGCGACGCCGCGCGTGTGCGGGTCCGCGGCCGTGACCGCCACGTGGCGACGGGGGCGAGGGGATGGCGGGACTTCGAGCGTGGTCACGGGCGTCCTTCCGGGGAGCGCGGGTGGAGGCGGACCTCGCCGCCGACGACGGTGGCCAGTACGGCGTTTCCGGGCTGCGCCTCGGGTGCGAGGGCGAGCGGATCGGCCGCGAAGACGGTGAGGTCGGCGAGGAAGTCCGGGGCTATGCGGCCGAGTTCGGCGCCGGCCCCGGCGGCGTGGGCGGCGGCGACGGTCATCCCGGCGTAGCACTCGCGGGCGGTGAGCGCCTGATCGGGCTGTACGGGCGCCGAGTTCGGCTCCTCGACGGGGCGGCGCAGTTGGCAGTCGGCGAGGCCGATACGCGGGTCGCCGGGGCCGATCGGCCAGTCCGAGCCGAGTGCCACCACGGCGCCGTGGTCGAGCAGGTCGCGGGTACGCCAGCCGTGCGCGACCCGGTCCGGCCCGATCCGGCGCGACCAGTTGTCGGTCCCGTCGGCGCGGGTGTGCCGGGTGGCGTGCGCGGGCTGGAGGCTTGCCACCACGTCGAGTTCGGCGAAGCGGCCGAGGAGGTCGTCGGGGATGGACTCGATGTGCTCGATGCGGTGCGGGGCTTGGTCGACCGGACCGACCTCCTCGATCACGTCGAGGGCGAAGCGCACCGCCCGGTCGCCGATCGCGTGGGTCGCGGTCGGGATGCCGCGCTGCGTGAAGAACCGCATCGCGGCGCGGTAGGCGTCGACGTCGCGCCACAGGGGCTCGCGGTTCTCGCCGTGGGTGTCGGGGTGGTCGAACCACGCGGTGCCGTTGTCGGCGGTGCCGTCGAGCATGAACTTGGCCCCCGCCACGTGCCAGCGCCGACCGCGGCGGCCCTGGAGGTCGGCCACGTGTTGCCAGACGTCCGGACCGGAGTCGGCCGGCACGAGCGGGGAGCAGCGAATGCGCAGCGGTAGCTCGCCGTGGGCCTCGATGTGCCGGTACACCGCCTCGGACGGGTCGGCGAAGTCGAGCGCGTGCAGCCCGGTCAGACCGCCGGCGGCGAGCAGTTCGAGCCGGTCCCGGACGAAGTCCGCGGCGGTGTCCAGGGGTACCTCGGGGTAGTGCGCGAACACCAGGTCCATGGCCTGGAGTTCGACGATGTAGCCGGTCGGGCGCCCGTCCGGGCCGACCTCGACGGACGAGGCGTCGGTGAAGGACTCGCGGCCGGTCAGGCCGATCAGCTCGACCACGTGCGGGCTGACGACCAGGGCGTGTGCGTCGCGGGTCATCAGGGAGATGGGCACACCGGGGAATCGTTCGCCGAGGACGAGTCCGGTCGGGTCGCCGGCGAAGACGTTCACGTCGAGGTCGTAGCCGGTGATCCAGGCGTCGGCGGGCCGCTCCCGCACGGCACCGGCCAGTCGCTCGCAGACTTGGTCGAGGGTGCCGGCGCCGAGCAGGTCCACGCCGCTGCCGATGGAGATCGAGCCCCAGACCGGATGGGCGTGCACGTCGACGAGGCCGGGCAGGATGGTCGCGCCCGGGAAGTCGTGGACGACGGTGTCGGGGCCGCGCAGCGCGGCGATGTCGGCGGCGGGGCCGACGGCGAGGATGCGGTCGCCGGTGATGGCCACGGCGTCGGCGCGGTCGAGTGGGTCGGGGGCTGCGGGAGCGGCGGTGGGCTGTTCGAGGTGCCGGGCGAACAGGATGACGTCGGCGTACACGCGGATTCCTTCGGTCTTGCGGGGTGCTCGGGGTGCTTGGGGTGCTTGGGGCGCCAGGTTGCGTGGGTTGCCCGGGCTGCGTGGGGTGCCCGGTGTCTTCCGGGTGGGGTCACGCCTTGGAGATCGTGCCGGTCGCGCGGGCGACGCCCCAGTAGATCGCCGCGGCCGTGATCATCCCGGACGGGATGGCCAGGTCCACGTCCGCCATCGCCGCGGCGATCGGTCCGGTCCAGAAGCTGGTGTTCACCCACATCGCGGAGACGAGGCCGCCGCCGATCAGCGCGAGTACGCCCGCCGGGTGCACACCGCGGTGGTACCAGAAGGGCCCGCCGCGACGTTGTTCGAGCAGGTCGGCCCCGTGGTATCGATTGCGCCGCAGGACCAGGTCGGTCACCGCGACCGCCATCGCCGGACCGGTCGCCACGACCACGAGTTGCAACATCGTCTGCACGCTGTCGAGGAAGTCGACGACCAGGATCGCGTACAGCGTCATGGCGGTGCCGAGCACGCCGATGATCAGTACGGCGGGGATGCGGGCGAGCCGGACGCCGACGGATTGGATGGACAGGCTCGCGCTGTAGGCGGTCATGCCGTTGTTGGTCATCGTGTTGACCACCACCGCGATCACGAAGACGGGGATGAACCAGCCCGGCAGGATGCTTTCCAACGCGGCCTCGGGGTCGCTCATGTCCAGGCCGGTGGCGGCGAGGGCGCCCACGGTGGTGAAGACGACGCTGGGCAGGTACGCGCCGACGGCGGTCCAGCCGGCGATGGCGTACGGGTTGCTGTCGCGCGGCAGGTAGCGGGCCAGGTCGGGGCTGTTGGCGTAGGACAGTGGGGTGGAGGCGATGATGGTGAACCCCGCGCCGAGCGCGGCGGCGAGGGCGGCGCCGTGCAGCGGTTCGGCCGGCGTGTACGACCAGTCGGTCTCGGCGAGCACGTAGCCCGTCACCACGACGAACACCACGGTCAGGAACACGCTGAGCCCGGAGTACAGGCGCACGATCGTGGCGTATCCGTAGATCGCGATCAGGATCGTGCCGGCCGCGATGGCGCAGATCACCGCGGCGTCGACGGCCGAGTCGTCGGGCAGACCGTAGCGTGCGGCCAGGCCGATGCCGGCGACCGAGGCGGCCGACCAATTCAGCGCGAGGTAGGCCGCGGCGATCAGCCATCCGGTCAGGACCAGGACCACCTTGTTGCCCAGGACGCCGTACATGGCGCGTGAGATCACCGACCCGCTGGTGCCGGCGACGGGGCCGGAGGCGGCGATTACGCCGGTACAGATCCACAGCAGGTTGCCGGCGAGGATGAGCCCGATCGCCTGGACGAGGGACAGGCCCATGATGATCAGCGTGGCACCGACGACAAAGCTCAGATAGCTCACGTTCGGGGCGGCCCAGACCGCGAACAGCCGGCGGGGATCCCCGCCGCGCTCGTCGGCGGGGACCTGGTCGATGCCGCGCGTTTCCCGGTGCCCGGCGGATCCGGAACCGGGTATGTCCTGCGGTCTCGCGTCGGGGGTGGGCTTGGTGGTGGTCATCGGGGCCTCTCGGGGTCGGCCGGCCGAGCCGGTTATTGGCCGCATGGCCAACTGGCTAATGGTCGCACATCCAATAAGCTGTGGGCCATGGCGTCAAGACCCCAACCCACCCGCGTTCGCAAGCTGCCCGACGAGCGCCGCGCGGAGATCCTGCGCAGCGCCGCGCGGATCGCCCTCGAAGAGGGCCTGGAACGCATCACGCTGCGCCGGGTCGCCGACGAGTTGGGGGTGCGGCCGGGGCTGATCGGCCACTACTTCCCGGCCGCGGACACCCTGGTCGTCGAGGCGTTCACGGACGCGGCGACGAAGGAGCGCGACACGTTGTTGCCGGCGGACGAGGAGGGGCTGGCGCCGATCGACCGGCTGGCCCGGTTCCTGGTCCGGCTGGCCGACGGGACGTATCTCGACCTGAGCCGGCTGTGGCTGAACGCCCGTCACCTCAGCCGATTCAAGGAGGGCCTGCGCGACGCGGTCGGCGCGCAGGAGACGGTGACCCGTACCGCGCTCACCGCCCTGATCGAAGCGGGCGTCGCGGCGGGGGAGTTCGACACCGACGACGCCCTCGGTGCGGCCCTGCACATCCTGGTCACCGTCGACGGCCTCGGCTCCTACGCCAACGCCGACGCCGACGTCAAGCTCGACCACCCGGCGCTCGACGACATGGCGATCAGCACGGCGGAACGCGAACTCGGCCTGGAACGGGGCACGTTGCGGGCGCGACTTTGACGAGGGCGGCGGCGTCGGGCTTGTACCGGCCGTAAACCCGGTTGCCGGGCGCGGTGCGGGCGGCGGAGGATTTCGCCATGTCACAGGCCAGGTCCGGGGGTTCCGCGTTGCGGCCGTACCCGAAGATGTCCGCGAAGGCGCGGTCCGGGGCGGGCGGCGGGCGCGAGTGGGTGGCGGCGGAGAAGGTCCACGGAGCGCATTTCGCGGTGGTGTGCGACGGCTCCGGGGTGCGACCGGCCAAGCGGCGCGAACTGCTGTCCGACGAAATGCTGGACGACTTCTTCGGGGTCGCCAGGATCTGGCCCGGGTTGGCCGTGGGCGCGGCGCGGTTCGCCGCCGTGTTGCGGGCGGCGTGGGGTGAGACGGCCTCGGTGACCGTGTACGGCGAGCTGGCCGGTGGGTGCTACCCGCATCCGGACGTCCCGGCCGATCCCGCCTGCGAGCCGGTGCAGACCGGCATCTGGTACGCGCCCGACCTGCACTGGTTGGTGTTCGACGCGGCGGTGGAGACGGCGGACGGGCGGTGCTGGATCGCGGACCGCGCGTTGCGGGCGGGCGCGGCCTGCGCGGGGCTGCGCTGTGTGCCGGCGCTCGGGCACGGCTCGGCGCACTCGCTCGGGGATCTGTCGTGTGAGTTCGCGAGCCTGGTTCCGGGCCTGCTCGGGCTGCCGCGCATCGAGGACAACCTCGCCGAGGGGTATGTGCTCAAGCCGGCCGGGGAGTGGTGGGAGCACGATGGGGCCCGCCCGGTGGTCAAGGTGAAGCAGGACGGCTTCGCCGAGGACCGCCGCTTCGCCGGCTCCCGGCCGTACCTGGCCCCGCCCGAGGGCGCCGCCGGGGTGCCGGCGTGGTTGCTGGTCCGAGCGGCGACGCTCCTGACGCCGACCCGCGCGGCTGCGGCGGTGAGCAAACTCGGGCCCCGGGCGGCCCTCGACGCGGTGGCCGAGGAGATCTCCCGCGACGCGGCGGAGGAGATCGCCGACGAGGTGGGCGGCCTGTCGGATACGCAACTTCGAAGCCTGAGCCGGGCGTTGGAGCCGGGAGCCGGCGCGCTTGCCCGCTTCGACGCCGCCGAACGTGAGGGTGCGCGAGGGGGGCGCGGGCGCGGTTCGGGGTGAGTGTGCCGCACTTGTGCGGGCGGGCATGCGGGCGGGGCGCGGTGGGCCGAGTGCCGGTCCGCCGCGCCCCGCCCGTCGGGCTCAGCAGCTCAGGTTGTTCCCGGGTGTGGTGCCCAGGATCGACACGAACGACTGGTAGCTGTTGATCCGGCTCTGCACCTGTGCGGGATTGCCGCCGTTGCATTCCAACGAGCCGTTGATGCTGCGGATGGTCTCGCCGAAGCCCGCGCCGTTGACCATCGCGTTGTGCGGGGTCATGGTGCCCGGCCCGTTCTGGGTGTTCCAGTACCAGAGGCCGGTCCGCCAGGCGACGGCCGGGTCGTTCTGGACGAGGTTGGGATTGTTCAGCAGGTCGATGCCCAGCGCGTCACCCGCCGCCTTGTAGTTGAAGTTCCAGCTCAGTTGGATCGGGCCGCGTCCGTAGTAGGCGGCCTGGCCGGCGGGGCATCCGTAGGGCCGACCGGCGTCGCAGTAGTGCGGGTAGTTGGCGGTGTTCTGCTCGACGATGTAGACGAGGCCGCCGGTCTCGTGATTGACGTTGGCCAGGAACGCCGCCGCCTCCTGCTTGCGCACGGTGTCGCTGCCGGTCTTGGCGAAGCCCGGGTAGGAGCCGAGCGCGGCGGTCAGGCCGGCGTATGTGTAGAACGGGTTCCGGTTCGGGAACATGCGCTCGAACTGTGCCTGGCTCACCACGAAGTCGCCGGGGTTGCCGCCGTTGCCGCCGGTGCTGCCGTCGGTGGTGGATCCGGTGGTGGATCCCGTGGTGCTTCCGGTGGTCGATCCCGTGGTGGATCCGCCGCACGAGTACGGCTCCCAGTACCAGGTGCTGATCACCGGGTCGTAGCCCGGGTTGGCGTTCTTGGCCCGGTAGTAATTGCCGTTGGTGTAGCGCACCACGTCACCGACCGCGTAGGACCGGCCGGCCACCCAGTCCGGGTAGGTACAGGTGCCGCCACCGCCGGTCGTACCACCCGTGGCACCGCCCGTGGAGCCACCGGTGGTGCTGCCGCCGCCTCCGCAGGCGCCCTGGTCCGTCCAGACGTCGGCGGTTCCGGGGGTCTCGCCCTGGGTCCACCACTTGGCGCCCCAGTTGTGGCCGTTGTACGAGGCGGTGGCGCCGCCCGTGTAGACGGCCGACGCGTTCCATCCGGCCGCGCAACTCGCGGCGGCGGCGGTCGAGGCGAAGGGCAGCGCCGCCGCCCCCATGCCCACGATCGCGATGGCCAACAGGAACCCGATGATTCGTTTTCTCGCCATGGAAAGCCCACTCCCCGGCGCGCGAAACACGCCGCGCCTGATCGACGGAAGTACCGATGCGGGTACTTCGACTGCCGTGCCGGGACCGGCGCCTGCCTCGTTCGAGGCCCCTGGACGGGATGGTGCGGGGCTCACTCAATACCAGTGGTCTATACCAGTCAAGACTTTCGGTGCGATTGCCTGTGTGCGTCGGAACGGCCGCGTCCCGCAAGACCGTTGGTTGCGGTCGTGCGGGACGCGGGGTGGTGCGGTGTGTCTACCGGGTCCGATGCGGCAACCGCGGCGGGCGGGGGGTTACAGCGCGCCGCACTGGTCGGACTTCGGTCCGGAGACCTTGTTGGGGATACCGCCGTTGATGGGGGGTGGGGTGTTGAGGCGGCAACTCAGCGGGCCGGCGACGGTGTTGCCGGCGACTACCGTGATGCCCCGGTTGAGGCTCAGGTCGGCCGGGCCGCCGAGCCCGGACCACAGGAGCATGACCGGGCCGGTGCTGCCGCCGGCCGCGACCGGGCCGCCGACGGTGGTGTCGGTCAGGACGAGGACGGTCGCGCCCCGGGAGGAAATCGGCCCGGTGACGGTGGAGTTGGTGGCGATGAGGCCGGCGCCGGGTTGCACCAGGATCGGGCCCTTGACCGTGGCGTTGTCCAGGCAGGTGATGCCCGACGTGACGGCCAGGGGCTTGGCGGTGCTGCCGCGGATCGTGGTGGTGCAGGCGGCCGGGTCGAAGTCGCCGACCTTGACCGGCTGTTCGGCCTTGACGCCGCCGACCGTGACGGTGAATGTGGCCACGCCGGGGCGCAGGCCGGTCAGGGTGCCGTAGGCCGGGTCGTAGGCCGCGATCGCGCCGCGCGGCGCGGAGGCCGGCGAGCCGATGTGTACGCCGGTGCCGCCCCACTGGGCGGTGACCGGCCAGGCGACCGGGACGGTACGGCCGTCCTGGGCCATCGTGGTGGTGACCGGTTGGGTGTTCAGCACGCCGAGTGTGGCCGGGGCCTTGAGGGCGACCGACTCCGCGTACGGCTTGACCTCGGCGCGCAGCCACGCGGCGTCGTCGGTCGGCACCGCGAACGGGTCGGTGACGCGGCCCTTGGCGGGGTCGATGCCGAGCATGGTCCAGCCGACGAAGCCGCCGCGGTCGGGCTCGGCGGCCGGGCCCTTGCTCGAGTTGCCGTTGATCAGGTAGGGGACGCCGTCGACGCTCGCGGCGTGGAACGCACCGACGTGGCCGCTGACCATCGCCGCCGACTTGCCGCTGTCCACCCGGAACGCGCCGAGCCACTGCTCGACCATGCGGGCTTCCTTGCGGTCGCCGAGTTGGCTGCCCTTGTCCGGCAGGGGGTCGTTGGTGGGGTGGTGGTCGAACAGCAGCAGGCCGGTGATGTTCGGGTCCTTCGCCGCATCGTCCAGCGCTTTGCGCAGCCCGGCGACCTGCTCGAAGCCGCCGCCGCGCAGCGTGCCCATGGAGCTGTCCACGGTGACGAAGCGGGTGCCCTTGTGGTCGAACACCTTCGAGGTCTCGCCGAAGGCGGCCTTGAAGTTGGCGATGTTCCCGGGGCCCATCACCTCGTGGTTGCCCGGCACGTAGTGCCACGGGATGGTGCGGTTGGTGTACTGGTCGAACTCGTCGAGCAGCGTGCGGGCGAGCGCGAAGTCCTCGGGTGCGGCCTCGTCCACGAAGTCGCCGGTGATCACCATGAACTCCGGCTTGGCCGCGGCCACTTCGCGCAGCGTGCGGCGCGCGTCCCGCACCCGGTCGCTGTTCGGGTCGCGGGCCACGAACTGGGCGTCGGACATCACCGCCACGCGCAGCGGCTTGGCGTCGACGGTGCCGTTGGTGAGGATGACCGGGTCCTTGACGTACGGCTGCTTGGGCAGTTGTACGTCCGGCGGCACCTGGACCCGCAGGTCGCTCAGGCCGAGCCGGCCGGTGTACTGGCGGTCCGCGTTGGTCTCCATCAGCCGGAACCGCTGGAAGGTGAGTGGGTATTGCACCCCGGCCGGGACCGGGAACTCGACCTTTTGCCAGCCCTTCCAGGTGACCATCGGGGCGTCGAGGTTGGACACCACGCCCGCCGCCGTCCGGTACTGGATGCGCGGCCAGGCGCCGTTGCCGTCGCCCTCGATCCACATCGTGAGCGCGCGCGGCTGGCCGGGCAGGACGATGCCCTCGGGCGCGATGGCGTACTGGCCGCGCGTGCCGGTCGACTTGGTGAAGTCGTAGGCCAGGGACAGACCCGGCTTGCCGTCGGGCCCGGGCGCGGGGGCGACCGCGCCGCCGGGGGCACGGTCGTTGCCCGATTTCCAGGCGGCGGCGTTCGAGAAGTCGGCGAAGGACTTTTCGGTCATGCCGACGGTGACCGCGACGGCGGTCTCCAGTTTGCCGACGGTGAGCTTGAGGGTGGCCGAGCGGCCGTCGGCAAGCGCCTTGAGGTTCAGCGTGCCGTCGGGGGCGGGGGTGACCTCGACGATGCCCTCGCCACCGGTGACCTTGACGTCGGCGGCCTCGACGGGCGCCGCGTGGCCGGTGGCGTCGTAGCCGGTGACCGCCAGGTGCGCGGAGGCGCCGGGGGCGGCCAGGCCGACCGGGTCGTCGCCGGCGGTGACGCGCACGGGCTCGCCGAGCACGGTCAGCGGCAACTTCGCGTCCTCGGCGCCCTTGGCCTTGATCGTCACCGACGCCGGGCCGGGGGCGCGACCGGTCACCACCGCGTCGGTGCCGTTGCCGGCCACGGTCAGCTTCGCGGCGGTGTCCGTCGACCACTTGGGCTTGGGTACCGTGCCTTTGACCGCGCCGAACGACTCGTCGTGCGGCAGCGCGCGTACGATCCGGTGCAGCCCGGGGAACACCCGCACGCCCGTGTCGACCGTCGGGACCGGACGCAGCCGGAAGCCGCGCGTCTCGCCGGAGCCCGGGGTGGTGAACAGGCCCAGGCCGTTCGCCACCGGACGTTCGCCGCCGTTGTCCGACGGGCTGCTGATCACACCGGACTGCGCCTGTCCGGGCAGTCGCGCGACCATGTCGGCGGAGCCGCCGCCGTCCATGTTGAGTGCGTTGTGCGCGCCCATGTCCCGCATCAACACGGCCAGGTTGCTCAGGTTGATGCCCGGGCTGTCGGCCTGGCGACCGTCGATGGTGACCAGGTACATGCGCCTGCCGTCGGCGGAGAAGCCCACGGCGGTGCGGGCGTTGGGCTCGTTGCCGTCGTTCTCGCCGGACTCGGTCGCGACTCCGTCGCGAACCAGGACCTGGTAGCCGCCGACCGCGACCGCGACCTCGCCGAACGAAGCGCGCGGCTTGTAGCCGATGCCGACCGGGTCGCCGGCCTTCAGCTCGCGCAGCCGGTCGGCGTCGCCGTCGCGGCCGACCAGCAGCGTGGTGCCGTCGGCGATCGGCCCGCCGCCGAGCCGGTCGCGCACCGCGACGACGCGGCCCTCGCGGATCTCGACCTCGACCACGTTGCCCGAGCCGCCCGCGACATGCGCCAGGGACGCGTTGCCCCACGCCGAGGTGAACACGCCGACGCCGCCCTCGGGCAGGCCGTAGGTGTTGACGCCCGACAGCGGCACCTCTCGGCCACCGGGCAGTGTGGCGTTGCCCTCCAGGAACACCTGTGCCATCCGGGCCAGTCCGTCGGTACCGACGGTCACGGCCTGGTTCCAGCCCTCGATCGGCGCGTGGATCAGGCCCTTGTCGCGCGAGACGCCGGCGCCGAGCGGGGCCTCGGAGGCGTTCATGTCGAAGTAGTCGCCGTTGACGGCGGCCACCGCGCCCGCGTTGTGGGCCTGCTCGGACACGGTCTGCCGGGTTGTCACCTTGCCCGAGGACAGGTAGTCGACGCTCAGGCCCTTGGTGGTCAGGTCGGCGACCAAAACGTTTCCGCGGATCCAGCCGGCCCGGCCGATGCGGTCGAAGGACGTCCGGGTCAGGCCGGGCGCGATCGGGGTGACCTCACGGCGGGTGACGACGGACTCGCCGGGACGGTCGAGCACGAGGCCGTCGGCGGCGCCGCCGCCGCCCGCGTGCGGCTTGGCGGCGGTCTGCGGCGCCTCGTCGGCCAGGGCGGCGGGGGCGGTCGCGGTGAGGCCGGCGACGAGCAGGGTCGTCAGGGCGAGCGCGGCCGCCGCGGGGCGGGGGAGGGCGGGGCGTACGCCCATGCGGGGTGGTGACACGGGGACTTCAGCTCCTCAACGCATGCGAGGATCCACCGATCGGAGCACGGCGGCGTGGCCTCGCGCAATGGCTCGGCCCGGTCGGGAGCACCGGGCCACAGGCAGCCAATCGCGGTCGAGGGACCCGAATGCCACGTTCCGGTTAACCGGTTGTCGCCCGAGGGAGAACACCGTCCGCGACTCCGCAGGAATGGGGCGGATCGGGTGGAGCCGGGTGCGGGTGCGGGGCGGGGGCGAGGGCTGGGGCGTCGGGAGTGGGGTGGGGCGCGGGCGGGTGGCGTGGGAGCGGGCGGGGGTGGGTCAGGAGTCGGGTTCGGTCGTTCGCTCGGGGTGATCGGGGGCGGGGAGTTCGTTCGCGAGTTCCTGGAAGACGGTGATGTGCAGGTCGGCGGGTGCGTCGAGCCTGGAGTTCAGGGACTGCCACGGCGTGACGGTCGGGGGCGCGACCGGGGTGGCCCCCGCGTCGACGAGGCGATCGGTCACGGCCGGGCCGTCGGCGACCTCGAAGGCGACCCGGATCCGGGGCGCGACCTGGCGGCCGACCTCGACGTCGTCGATCATCCGCTTCTGCTGCGGGTTCGCGATCTCCAACGTGGCCCGACCGGCGTCGAGGATCGCGACACGGGCTCCGCCGTCCCCGGAATAGGCCGCCTCCTCGGGCAGGCCGAGGGCGTCACGGTAGAAGGCGAGCGCGGCGTCGAAGTCCTCGGCCTCGACTACGAGACGTAGTTGGCGTACGGGGTGTGACGGGGCCGGGGCCGGGGCCGGGGCCGGGGCCGGTTCCGGTGGCTGCGGGGCTTCGGGGTGGGGCATGGTCGTTCTCTCCCGGGGTGGACATGGGCCGAACGACCCCACTATTCCGACAGCCGCCCCGAAAGCCCCGGCAACGCGCCCGAAAAATCGGATCGTCATCACGGGGTGTGCGTGTATGTCGGGTGTCTCGAGTCTTGACCGGCCTTTTGCGCGCGGCCTAGCTTGTTTGGTGCCAAACAATCCTCGGAGGAGAACGAACGCCAAGGAGAGCGGTATGGATCTGCGCCACTGGCTCGAGGCCGCCGTGACATCCAACGAGCACTGGGCGGCGGGGTTCGGGTCCTACCGGGGCCATCCGGCCCTGGACGTGGACGACGAACGGTTCGCCGAGGTCTTCGCCACGTTCACCGAACGGCTGACGGACAACTACCCCTTCTTCCATCCGCGTTACGCCGGCCAGATGCTCAAGCCGCCGCATCCGGCGGCGGTCGTGGGTTACCTCGCCGCGATGCTGATCAACCCCAACAACCACGCCCTGGACGGGGGACCCGCGACCGCCGAGATGGAACGCGAGGTCGTACAGCAGCTCGCCGACATGTTCGGGTACGACACCCACCTCGGGCACCTCACCACCAGCGGGACCATCGCCAACCTCGAAGCGCTCTTCGTGGCGCGCGAACTCCATCCCGGGAAGGGCATCGCGTACAGCACCGAGGCCCACTACACCCACGGGCGCATGTGCGGCGTGCTCGGCGTGGAGGGACACTCCGTACCGGTGGACGACCTGGGCCGCATGGACCTCGACGCGCTGGAGGAACTGCTGCGGACCGGACGGGTCGGCACGGTCGTACTCACCGCCGGCACCACCGGCCTCGGCGCCGTCGAACCGATCCACGAGGCATTGGAGTTGCGCGAGCGGTACGGCGTACGGATCCATGTCGATGCCGCCTACGGAGGATTCTTCACCCTGCTCGCCGGGTTGCACGGCCCGGAGGGGCTGCCGGCCGCGCCGTGGCGGGCGATCGCCGAGTGCGACTCGATCGTGGTGGACCCGCACAAGCACGCCCTCCAGCCGTACGGGTGCGGTGCCGTGTTGTTCCGCGACCCCTCGGTCGGCCGGTTCTACCTGCACGACTCGCCCTATACCTACTTCACCTCCGACGAACTGCACCTCGGCGAGATCAGCCTGGAGTGCTCACGCGCCGGTGCGGCGGCGGCCGCCCTGTGGCTGACCTTCCAACTGCTGCCGCCCACCCGGGAAGGGCTGGGTCGGACACTGGCGGCCGGTCGGCGTGCGGCGTTGCGGTGGGCGGAGTTGATCGAGGGGTCCGACCGGCTGGAGCTGTACCAACCCCCGGAGTTGGACATCGTGAGCTACTTCCCGATCACCTCGCCGTACACCCTCGCCCGAATCGACGAGGCCGCCGCCCGCGTTCTGCACGAGGGCATGCGCGACAGCGACGACCCGATCTTCCTGAGCACACTCCGAATAGACGCCGCCCGCCTGACCACCCGCCACCCGAAACTCACCGCCGACGCGGACGGCGCCCGAATCCTCCGCAGCGTACTGATGAAGCCGGAGTCGGAGGACTACGTAGCCCACCTCCACAACCGCGTGGAGCAACTCACGGTCCGGTGAGGGGATATGGGGCGGGGACCGCACCGGGCGTGGTCGGGCGGGGCGGGGCGGTCGGGTCGGGTCGGTCGGGTCGGGTCGGGTCGATCCTTCGGCAGGGCTTTCCCGAGTGGGCCGGGTGGTTTCGGCACGGTTGACCTTTTGGTTGCGGGTGGCTGGTGCGGGGCTGGTCGGAGTCGATGGTGGGTCGCCGCCGGCGTGCGGGGCTCCGAGACCTGGGCCTCCCGACGAGACAGGCGTGTTGGTCGGCGGAAAAGCGGCCGGCAGCGGCGGGCGGGGTGGGTGCTGGGGTTGGGTTCGCCGGGCGTGCGTTTTTGAGTGCGCCGGGTGCTTCCGGCGGGCGTTGCGCCTCGGGGTGCGGGTGGCCGGTCCGGGGCTGGCCAGAGTCGGCGGGTGGGCCGCCGCCGGCGTGCGGGGCTCCGAGGCTCGAAGCTCGCGGCGAGATGGGTGTGTTGGTCGG
>NZ_JBHZAE010000025.1:0-47692 GCF_042754105.1 Embleya sp. NPDC059237
GGATGATCGGACGGGGGCCGTCCAGCACCAGGCGAACGGCTTCGTCCTTGAACTGCTGTGTATATCTCTTCGGCACGTGCTTTCTCTTTCCGGTTTCCTACAACCCTACGCGGGTCGCTGTCCGGAAGATCAAGGGCACCTCATCCCGACATCCGAATCCCAGCCATATTCATCGGACCCTGCTCCCCGCGCACGCGGGGATGGTCCCCGGCCCTAGGCGGGTTTGGAGGCCGCTAGCCACTGCTCCCCGCGCACGCGGGGATGGTCCCTGACGAGGTAAAGCGCCTGGCGGCGGGTCAGGCTGCTCCCCGCGCACGCGGGGATGGTCCCCGGCCCTAGGCGGGTTTGGAGGCCGCTAGCCACTGCTCCCCGCGCACGCGGGGATGGTCCCAAGGCCATCAATGATTTGAGTACGCGGCTCGACTGCTCCCCGCGCACGCGGGGATGGTCCCGCCCCGCCGAAAATTTGCATGATCGAGTCAAACTGCTCCCCGCGCACGCGGGGATGGTCCCCGCGTGCTGTGCGTCACCGGCACCGGATACGGCTGCTCCCCGCGCACGCGGGGATGGTCCCAGGCCCGGGAACAGGGCGGATCCGGTCTCACCCTGCTCCCCGCGCACGCGGGGATGGTCCCCCGCTGGCGGAGTCGCGTTCACCGTTCGCGTTCTGCTCCCCGCGCACGCGGGGATGGTCCCGTCTGCGCCAGGGTCAGCGCGGTGAAGGTCTTCTGCTCCCCGCGCACGCGGGGATGGTCCCGGCCCATGCCGCACGAAGGCCGACCTCGACGCCTGCTCCCCGCGCACGCGGGGATGGTCCCACCGAGGCGTCGACCACCATGGCGAGGAAGTTCTGCTCCCCGCGCACGCGGGGATGGTCCCAGGGAGGCACGACCATGATCCGCACCGTGATCCTGCCCCCCGCGCACGCGGGGATGGTCCCACCGACGCCGCGAACAAGGCGGCCGGCGACGCCTGCTCCCCGCGCACGCGGGGATGGTCCCGCGGCCTCTGTGGCGACGAACCACAAGGAGCGCTGCTCCCCGCGCACGCGGGGATGGTCCCATGGCCTCCAGGACATGCTGGTAGGCCGTCGTCTGCTCCCCGCGCACGCGGGGATGGTCCCTCGCGCGCCAGGAGGCTGCCGCTGATCGAGGGGCTGCTCCCCGCGCACGCGGGGATGGTCCCGCGAATCCGATCACGTCCCCGGGCCGCATTTGCTGCTCCCCGCGCACGCGGGGATGGTCCCTGCTGCCGGTACTGGCCGGCGATCGTGGTCGACTGCTCCCCGCGCACGCGGGGATGGTCCCTCGATCGGGCTGACGTGCACGTGCATCCGTCCCTGCTCCCCGCGCACGCGGGGATGGTCCCAGGGGCGCGCCGTTGACGTCGATCAGCGCAATCTGCTCCCCGCGCACGCGGGGATGGTCCCAGGGGCGCGCCGTTGACGTCGATCAGCGCAATCTGCTCCCCGCGCACGCGGGGCTGGTCCCTACAGACTCCGTCATGTGCAGAAGGGGTAAGGCCGGGCCGGGTATTGGGCGATCACGGAGTGGTGGGACGTGCATGGGCGTTACCGCGAGTTGCAGCGCCGGCTCGACGTAGCATGGGCCGACCTGGGCGGCCTGGGTGTGGGGGCTCGAGACTGCGCCGCCCTACGCGGACCCGCTGCGAATGCGCATCGATCCGATCCGGTGCTCGTGGAGGAGGCGGTGCGGGTGATGAGTGACCCGTCCGGTGAGAGCGGATGCGACAGCACCGAGGTGGCGGCCCACGACGGCTTCGCCCGGGAGTCCCGGCGTGGATTGGAGCCTCGGACAACCTCCGCAGTGCGCGGCACCGTCCCGATGGACGGGTGGGCGGCGTACGGCGTTCAAGACAAGACGCCTGATCGAGAAGGTGCCCGACGGCGGCGATGTGGCAGGCGACGACGGGGCTGGGGATGCGGCGCCCGCGGGTGCCGCCGGTGTTGTGGGCACATCTGGAAGTCCGCGCTCGCCAAGGCCGGCGTCATCGGGATGCCGGCCGAGGGCGAGTGGTGCGTGGAGTCTCGGAGCGGGGGATGCATACGCTTTGGCGCCACTGCGTCGTTGTCGTGGTGGACGTGGGTGAGAACATCCGGGTGCTTGCCCGAGTATCTGGGGCACGCCGATCCCGGTTTCACACGCCGGATCTGTACCCACCTCATGTCCGCGGGCGACGAGTGCATGAAGAAGGCCGCCGACCGCGTGATGGCAGCGGTCGACGGCCTTGTCTTCGGGAGGGCGGCGGGGCCGCTCTCGGGGGGTTTAGATGTCGAAGTAGAGCTCGAACTCGTGGGGGTGGGGGCGCAGGCGGACCGGGTCGATTTCCTTGGTGCGCTTGTATTCGATCCAGGTGTCGATCAGGTCCTGGGTGAAGACGCCGCCTTCGAGGAGGTACTCGTGGTCGGCCTCCAGGGCGTCGAGGACCTCGGCGAGGGTGCCGGGGACCTGGGGGACGGCCTGGTGCTCGTCGGGGGCCAGCTCGTACAGGTCCTTGTCGACCGGCTCCAGCGGCTCGATCTTGTTCTTGACGCCGTCGAGGCCGGCCATCAGCTGGGCGGCGAAGGCCAGGTACGGGTTGGCCGACGGGTCCGGGACGCGGAACTCGACGCGCTTGGCCTTCGGGTTGCTGCCCGTGATCGGGATGCGGATGCAGGCCGAGCGGTTGCGCTGCGAGTAGACCAGGTTGACCGGCGCCTCGAAGCCCGGGACCAGGCGGTGGTACGAGTTCACCGTCGGGTTGGTGAAGGCCAGCAGCGACGGGGCGTGCTTGAGCAGGCCGCCGATGAAGTAGCGGGCGGTGTCCGACAGCCCCGCGTAGCCCTGCTCGTCGTAGAACAGCGGCGAGCCGTCGGCCCACAGCGACATGTGGCAGTGCATGCCCGAGCCGTTGTCGCCGAAGATCGGCTTCGGCATGAAGGTCGCGGTCTTGCCGTTGCGCCACGCGACGTTCTTGACGATGTACTTGAACAGCATCAGGTCGTCGGCCGCCGCGAGCAGCGTGTTGAACTTGTAGTTGATCTCGGCCTGGCCGGCGGTGCCCACCTCGTGGTGCTGACGCTCGATCTCCAGACCCGCCGCCTCCAGCTCCAGGGAGATCTCCGCGCGCAGGTCGGCGAAGTGGTCGACCGGCGGGGTCGGGAAGTAGCCGCCCTTGTAGCGGACCTTGTAGCCGCGGTTGTTCTCCTCCGCACCGGTGTTCCAGGCACCCGCCTCGGAGTCGATGTGGTAGAAGGACTCGTTCGCGCCGGTCGCGAAGCGCACGCTGTCGAACACGTAGAACTCGGCCTCGGGGCCGAAGTACGCCGTGTCGGCGATGCCGGTGCCGGCGAGGTAGCGCTCGGCCTTCTTCGCGACGTTGCGCGGGTCGCGGCTGTACTCCTCATCCGTCAGCGGGTCGTGGATGAAGAAGTTGATGTTGAGCGTCTTGTCCTTGCGGAACGGGTCGAGTCGCGCCGTGGACAGGTCCGGGCGAAGCGCCATGTCCGACTCGTGGATCGCCTGGAAGCCGCGGATCGAGGATCCGTCGAAGGCCAGCGTCTCACTCGGGTCGAAGGTCTTCGCCGGAACCGTGAAGTGCTGCATCACGCCAGGCAGGTCGCAAAAACGAACGTCGACGAACTTGACGTCGTTGTCGGCGATGTATCGCGACACCTCTTCGGCGTTGTTGAACATCAATCCTCCTCGACCCGGCGCCAGGCGCGGGTAGTTGCGTTCGCGGGGAGCGGCCTCCTCCCCGGTGGCCACTAGGCCATGAAGGTAGGCGCGAGCGGTTTCCCGTCGGTGTCCCTCGTGTTTCCGGGATGTTACGCACCCACCCGTACGGTCTAGCCGGTTTGCCTGGATGCGTGCCCGTGATCGGCCACCCGTATGCCCACCCCCGGGGCGGGTGAATCGGCCCGGCTCGTCTACTTTGGAGGGGTGGACGAGAACACGAGCGCATCGCGGACCCAGGCCTCCGGGGCGGCGGACGACGAATTCGCCTACCGCGGCAAGCGTCTCGGGTTGCCCGAGGACGGACCCAATTCACTGGCGCCGACCGGGCGCCGGCTCCTTGCCCTGGTCATCGACTGGGGCATCTGCTACGTCATCGCGCTGTCCTTCCTGGGCGGCGGCAAGCTCAACGCGGTCGGCACCAGCTGGGGCACGCTCGGCGTGTTCGCCGTGGAGAACCTGCTCCTGGTGAGCACGCTCGGCTGGACCCTGGGCAAGCGGATCATGGGCATCCGGGTGGTCTCGGTCACCCGCGGTTCGCTGCTGCCGCTCGCGGTCGTGGTGCGGACGTTCCTGTTGTGCCTGGTGATCCCGCCGGCCATCTACGACCGGGACGGGCGCGGCTTCCACGACAAGGCGGTCGGCACGGCGGTGGTCCGGGCTTAGGCCCTCCTGCGACATCCGTGCTCCGAAACAGAAGAGACAGAAGAGAGCGGCGGCGATCCGGGTTCGGATCGCCGCCGCTCTCGCGTCGAACGGGGGACGGGCGCGGGTGTCGCGCGGGTGCGTGGCGCCGGAGTGGGTCAGCCGCGCGGGCCGCGCGGCATGCGCGCGCCCTTCGGCATCGGGCCCTTGGGCACCGGCATGTTCTTCATCAGGTCGCCGACCGCCCGCAGCCGGTCGTTGACCTGCGCGACCTCGGGCTTGGCCATGGTCGGGGTCAGCTTCATGATGTGCCGCTGGAGCTTGAGCAGCGGGACCTGACCCTCGTCGTTGCCGACGATGATCGTGTGCACCGTGGTGTTCGCCGCCAGTCGGGACATGCGCTTCTTCTCATCGGCCAACAGTCGCGTCACACGACCTGTCTGACCCTCGCCCACCAGGATGATGCCGGGGCGACCCACGGCGCGGTGTACGACATCCTGGTTGCGGGTGATGGCCACGGTGGGGGTCACGACCCAGCCACGCTTGAGTGACTGCATGACCGCCAACGCGGCGCCGGGCTGGCCCTCCATCTGGCCGAGCACCGACTTCTCGGCCCTGCGTCCGAAGATGAAGGCCGCCGCGAGCAGACCCACGAGGGCACCGAAGATGCCCAGGTAGATCGGATGTCCCCACCAGAAGCCGATGGCCAGGAGTACTGCGAATACGCCCAGGCCCCAGGCCGCCACAATCAAGCCGACCCACGGATCGGCCTTCTTCGTCTGCTGGTAGGCGAGCCGGATCTGCTTCAGCCGGCCGCTCTTCTCGGATGGTTCCTTGCTCGCCATGTGAAAAGGATACTGGCGTGCCGTCCACCGGGGACAATGCCTGGCGCCGGCTTGTCGCGACCTTCCCGCCGAAGGCGCGGCGATTCGGCCGTCCGGCGGGAAATCCATCCCGCGAGGACGGCCGAATCACGGGCCGACCGGCCCCGCGCGGCCCTAGCGCGAGCCGGCGCCCGGTGCCTGCTTGACCGGGGCCAGCCGGGCCAGGATGTCGGAGGCTTCGGCGCGGGCCCGGGCGCGGCTGCGGTCGGCGCACACGGCCGCCCACGCGTTGCGGCGGGCGGTGCGCTGACCACCCTCGAACATCAGGACGGTCTCGACGGCCCGGAAGACCCGGCCGACGGTGGCCCGGCGTGCGGCGAGGCCGCGATCGAACGCGCCGCGCAGCACCGAGACGTTGTCCTGCTGCGTGTCTGGCATGAGGTCGTCCCCCTAGCTGTGCTCGATGCGAGCTTCGGCCGCACCACGACCGACTCTCGCGACACTGTGTTGCCCGATGATGGCGCCCGGGTCACACCGAGGTGAAACTCTGCGCACCTTCGGCCGACGCGGCGCGCGTCTCGCGCACCTCCAGGGCTTGGCGGTACAGCCGACCCGCGCGGTACGACGAGCGGACCAGGGGTCCGGAGAGCACGCCCGCGAAGCCGATCTCCTCGGCCTCCTCGTTCAGCTCGACGAACTCCTCCGGCTTCACCCAGCGCTCGACGGGGTGGTGCCGCACGCTCGGCCGCAGGTATTGCGTGATGGTCAGCAGTTCGCAGCCGGCGTCGTGCAGGTCCTGCATCGCCTGGCTGATCTCGGCGCGCTCCTCGCCCATGCCCAGGATCAGGTTGGACTTGGTGACCAGACCCGCCGCCCTGGCCTGGCTGATCACGTCGAGCGAGCGCTCGTAGCGAAAGCCGGGCCGGATGCGCTTGAAGATGCGCGGCACGGTCTCGATGTTGTGCGCCAGCACCTCGGGGCGCGAGGAGAACACCTCGGCCAACTGGTCCGGTTGCGCGGTGAAGTCCGGGATCAGCAGCTCGACGCCGGTGCCCGGGTTCAGCTCCTTGATCTGCCGGACGGTCTCCGCGTACAACCACGCGCCGCCGTCGGGCAGGTCGTCGCGGGCCACGCCCGTGACCGTGGCGTACTTCAGACCCATCGCCTGGACCGACTCGGCCACCCGACGCGGCTCGTCGCGGTCCAACTCGGCGGGCTTGCCGGTGTCGATCTGGCAGAAGTCGCAGCGCCGGGTGCACTGGTCGCCGCCGATCAGGAAGGTCGCCTCGCGATCTTCCCAGCACTCGTAGATGTTGGGACAGCCCGCTTCCTCGCACACCGTGTGCAGCCCCTCGCGCTTCACGAGTTGCTTGAGCTCGGTGTATTCGGGGCCCATCTTCGCCCGGGTCTTGATCCACGAAGGCTTGCGCTCGATGGGAGTCTCGGCGTTGCGGACTTCCAGGCGAAGCAGCTTGCGGCCGTCGGGTGCGACAGCGGACACGCGCGACTCCCTCTTCTCGGGTCGGCCTGCGGGCGGGACAGACCGCAGTGGGCCCGACAGGATGGGACGGGCCCGTGGTGGGGCGGTACGTCCAGAGTACGCCGAGCGGATCGGGGCTCCGGACGCCCCGTCAAGTGGCAACCGGGACGAACCCGGGTGGATTCCCCGGTGGTCGGGTCCGGGGCGAGGCGTGCGTCACGCGGCGCGGGTCGTGCGGTGCGGTGCGCGTCACGCGGTGTGCCCGCTACGCGGCTCGCCTCACGCGGCTCGCATCACGCCGGGATCCGGGCGAAGACGTCGGCCAGGTGCCGCTCGGCCAGCGGCAGGATCTCGGCGACGGTGACCTCGCGGCCGAGTTCGCGGCTGAGCGAGGTGACCCCGGCGTCCTTGATGCCGCACGGCACGATGCGGTCGTAGTAGGTCATGTCGGCGTCACAGTTGATCGCGAAGCCGTGCATGGTGACCTTGCGCGAGACCCGGACGCCGATCGCCGCGAGCTTGCGGTCGTCGCCGCGCTGCCCCGCGTTGGAGGGCGCGTACTCCGGACCGGCCAGCCGCGGGTCGAACTCCGGGTGCAGGCGCGGGTCGGGCACGGCCGTGAGCCGGCTGTCCAGGCGCAGGTCGAGGCCGCCGGTCGGGGCGGCCCGCTGCGGCACCGCGTCGCCCAGGACCCACACGCCGCTGCGTCCCTCGATCCGGGTGGTCTCCAGACCCAGGTCGGCGCAGACCCGGATCAGCGCCTCCTCCATCCGACGCACGTGCGCAACCACGTCGACCGGCTCGGGCAGGCGCACGATCGGGTAGCCGACGAGCTGGCCGGGACCGTGCCAGGTGATCTTGCCGCCGCGGTCGACGTCGACCACGGGCGTGCCGTCCATCGGGCGCTCGGAGGGGTCGGTACGGCGGCCGGCGGTGTAGACCGCGGGGTGTTCCAGGAGCAGACAGGTGTCGCCGATTTCGCCGCTCACCACCTGCTCGTGCACGCGGCGCTGTTCCTCCCAGGCAGCCTCGTACGGAACGGCGTCGGCGCCGAGGCCCAGGTGCACGAATCGCAAGAAGCTGGTCACGCCCACCAGCGTACGACGGGGTCGAACGTCACCCGCGACCGGCGTCGAGGCCGCGGACTCGGCAGGTCACGCCGGTGAAGGTGCAGCTGATCGCCTCGACCCGGCCGTACAGGCCGAACTCGATCACCACGCTCGCCCCGGGCGCCAGCGGTCCCCGGCCGCGGGCGGTCGCGACGCCGCGATCGGTGCTGGTGCGCATGTCCTCGCCGTAGAGCATGGTGAAGCCGCTCTGCCGGCCCGACGTGGTGAGCGTGAGGTCCCAGGCGGGCAGCGGGCGCGGGGTGCGGTTGGTGATCACCACGGTGCCGTCGGCGCCCCAGCCGGAGTCGGTCACGGTGGCGTCGACGGAGATGTCCGCGGGGCCGGTGGTGGCGGGCGGCGGCGGGACGGGCGGGACCGGCGGCGCGCTGGAGCGGGTCGCGGTCGCGCTCGCCCCGGGGTTGGCGCTCGCCGAGGCGGACGGGGAGCGGGTCGCCGACCGTGTCGCGCTCGCGGTCGTCGGCGGGCCCGTGGCGGTGGCCGTACCCGCGCCCGGGCTCGCCGCGGCGGTGCCGGGCAGCGGGAACGCGGGCGCCGGCAGCGGCAGGTTCCGGTCGAGCGAGACCGGGGCGTCGCCCCGATCCGAGTCGCCGAGTCCGGCGAACAGGAAGACCCCGCTGGTGAGCAGCAGGCAGACGATCGCGACCGCGGCGAGGGGGATCACGATCCCGCGGGCGGTGTCGTCCGATTGCCGGGTCACGCGTGCGTTTCCTTCGCCTGGTCGCGGGCGGCTCGCGATTCCCGGACACTCCGGCCGATGTGGCCCGACGCCCCCGAGGCGCGTCCGCGCGGACGTCGGCCGCGCGGAAGTCGATCACCCCAACGGGTGAACTGCCTCGCGCATGTTCCACCACCGCTACGCGCATCGCAAGCGGCGGCAGCTGGTGACAGCGCGGTGGATCCGTGTCGCCGATTCGGCAGGTTTTGCCGAACTTGGCCGAACCGGGGCTTCCTCGGGGCGAATTCGCCCCATCCCGACGGGTCCTTCGGGCGTAACTCGAAAGGGTCATTGTTGTGAGCGTTCGGGTTGTAGCGCTCCAGAAATCGCTAGATTCTCGCGCGATCACCCACCCACACCCGAACCACCGCACCAGCGGGAGGCGTTCATCTCCATGGCAGCCAGGGTCGAGCGGCGCCCCAATCACCGGCTGGCGGCGCTTGTCGAGGAAGCCGGCTTCTCGCATGCCGGTCTGGCCCGACGCGTTGACCAACTCGGTGCGGAACAGGGCATCGATCTCCGGTACGACAAGACCTCAGTGGCACGCTGGCTGCGGGGCCAACATCCGCGCGGGATCGTGCCGATACTGCTCGCGGAGGTCTTCACCCAACGACTCGGCCGCAAACTCAGCGCCGAGGATCTGGGCATGGCCGGATGCCGGCCGGACTACGCCGGGCTGGAGTACGCGTCCGGTCCGCCCGAGGCGGTCGAGATCGTCACCGGCATGTGGCAGGCCGACTCGGCGCAGCGATCCGCCCTGGTGGAGGCCGCGTTCACACCCGGGGCGCTGGTGGTGCCCAGCCGGGACTGGCTGATCGGCGCCGGCGACGAGCGGCCGGCGCGGCAGGACGGGGACCGCGTGGGCCTCGGCGACGTGGCCGCGGTGCGGGCGGTCGGCGAGGCGTTCCGGCGGTTGGACAACTCGTTCGGCGGGGGGCACGGCCGGCAGGCGCTGGTGCGCTACCTCGACACCGAGGTGACCGCGATACTGCGCGGGACCTACGACTCGCGCACCGGCAGCGCGCTGTTCGGCGCGGCGGCCACGCTCACCCGCCTGGTCGGCTGGATGGCGTACGACGTGGGCGTGCACGGGATGGCGCAGCGCTATTTCGTCCAGGCGCTGCGGCTGGCCCAGGCGTCGGGGGATCGGGCGCTCGGTGGGTTCGTGTTGTCCACGATGAGCCGGCAGGCGGTATACCTCGGGCACGGGCGCGAGGCGGTACAGCTGGCGCGGGTCGCCCAGCAGGGCGCGTCGGCGGCGGCCACGCCCCGGGTGCGCGCGCTCTTCCACGCGGTCGAGGCGCGCGGACACGGCCTGCTCGGCGACGCGCGGGCGTGCGGGGCGGCGCTGTTGCGGGCCGAGCAGGCGTTGGAGTGCGTCACGTCCGGGGACGACGAGCCGGAGTGGGTCGCGTTCATGAACGAGGCCCAGTTGGCCGACGATCACGCGCACTGCTACCGGGACTTGGAGGACTACGACAAGGCGCGCGAATACGCCGAGCGTTCGTTGCGGCTGCGCGGGAGCGAGTACGCGCGCAGCCGGTTGTTCTGCCAGACGATCCTGGCCACCGCGTTGCTGGAGCTGGGCGAGGTGGAGCAGGCATGCCGGGTGGAGGCGGAGGCGACCGAACAGGCGGAGGGGCTGCGGTCGTCGCGGGCGGTGGACTATGTACGCGAGTTCACCCATCGGTTGGCGCCGTATCGGGACGTGCCGGCGGTACGCGAATTCGAGGCGCGGTCGGGCTGCTTCGTCCGCACGGCCTGAGCGGCGCGGCGGGTCAGGCCGCGAGGGCGCCCAGGTCGGCGAGGGCGGAGCGGGCCGCTCTGCGACCGGAGGCCAGGGCGCCCTGGATGGAGCTGGAGTCGCGATGGTCGCCGCAGACGTACAGGCCGCCGATCAGCCGGACCGGTCGGCGGAAGTTGTGGCCGGGCTCGACGACCGGGACGGCCTGCGGGATGTGACAGGTGGTCAGGTGTGCCCACGTGGTGGTGGGCGTGTCGTGGACGACCGCGAGCCGTTCGCGGACCCGTAGTTCGAGCTTGGCCGGCTCCGAGCCGTCGTGCCCGAGCACGGTGGTGGCGATCAGCGCCCGGCGGTCCGGCGCGTAGGTGGGGGCGACCTGGCTGACCACCGTCGTGTGCGCGAACGGGCTGCGGGCGTCGGCCTCCACGAGCAGCGACGCGTCGGCCCGGGGCGCGCCTCGGGCCACGTGGTACAGCGTGGTCACCGGGTGGAACGCGGGCATCCGCAGACCCGGCAGCAGCGCCACCGCCGTACTCGGATCGGTGGCCACGATCACCGCGCGGGCCCGGATCTCGCCCGCCAGGTCGGTCAGTACACGATCGGCCGAGACGGACGACACGCGCACGCCGTAGTGCACCACGCCCGCCGGCAGGGCCGCCGCGAGCTGGGTCGGCACCGCCGCCATGCCCCGGGCGGGCAGCGCCACCCGGCCGCGCAGGAAGGACCGGAGCATCAGCTCGGCGAACCGGCTGGACGAGCGCAGCTCGGGATCGTGCAACAGCGCGGCCAGCAGCGGGCGCAGGGTCCGCCGGGTCAGCTCGGGCGGCAGCGCGCGCAACACCGGCGCATCGGCGGCGGCCGTCTCGGCGGCGCCGAACACCCGCGCCACCGGGGCGGACGCGGTCCGGGCGAGCAGGGCGGCCAGCCGCGCCCGGTCGGTGCCGCTGCCGTTGCGCAGCCCGCCGATCGCGTCCCGGACCCGGTGCACGTCGCCGATCCGCTGCGTGCGGCCGTCCTCGTACAACAGCACACCGGGCTGGAACGCGCGCAACCCCAGTGCGGCGACATCGAGTTGCCGGCGCACCTGGGGCCAGGAGGTGGTCAGCGACTGAAAGCCGCGGTCGACCCGGAAGCCGTCCACGACATCCGTCCGCACCCGCCCCCCGGGTCGATCGCCCGCTTCCAGCACGGTGACCGGCACCCCGGCCGCGGCCACGGTCCGTGCCGCGCTCAAGCCGGCCAACCCGGCCCCCACCACGATCACCTCGGTACGGCGCACGTCGACCACGATCGTCCTCCCGTCCCCCAGCCCACGACCACCCACGCCGCGGTGTCGGTTTCATCGCCTACAGGTCGTACCCCTCGAAAGCCGGGTCGGTCTCACCGCCTACAGGTCAACCCCTCGAAAACCGGGTCGGTTTCATCGCCTACAGGTCATACCCCTCGAAGGCCCGGTCGGTTTCATCGCCTACGGGTCATACCCCTCGAAGGCCCGGTCGGTTTCATCGCCTACGGGTCATACCCACCAAAAGCCCGAAGGAGCGCACCGACCAACACCGGTTGTCCGACGGGCAACAGCAGGGCGTCCACCTGTCGACGAGCGTGCCGGACGTGACGTCGGGACTCAGCCGTCGAGGGCGGCGGCGATCGCGGTGTCGATGGTGGGGTGTTCGAAGGTGAAGGCGGAGTCCAGGAGGGCCCTGGGGACCATGCGTTGGCCGGTGAGGATTTCCTTGGCGAAGTCGCCGAGGGCGATGCGCAGGGCGAATGGGGGGACCGCGAGGAAGGTGGGGCGGTGCAGGGCCCGGCCCATGGCTTTGGTGGCCTCGGCGTTGGTGACCGGGTGCGGGGTGGTCAGGTTGACCGGGCCGGACAGGGTCGGGTGGTCCAGGACGTGGCGGATCGCGGCCACCTCGTCGGTCAGGGAGATGAAGCTCCAGTATTGCCGGCCCGAGCCGAGTCGGCCGCCGAGGCCGGCCCGGAACAGCGGGAACATCCGGCCCCACGCGCCGCCGGAGCGGGAGACCACCAGGCCGGTGCGCAGGTGGGCGACTCGGATGCCGGCCTCGACGGCGGGCGTGGTGGCCGCCTCCCACTCCGTGCACAGGTCGGCCAGGAAGCCGGTCCCGGGCGGGGACGACTCGTCCACCTCGCGCTCGCCCGTGTCGCCGTAGTAGCCCATCGCGGAGCCGGACAGCAGTACCCGCGGCGCCGGTCGCAGGGCCGCCAGCGCGCGGGAGACGGCCGCCGTGCCCAGGACCCGGCTGTCCCGGAGTTCGCGCTTGTACGCGGCCGTCCAGCGCCGATCCCCGATGCCCGCGCCGGCCAGATGCACCGCCGCGTCCACCGGGCCGAGCGCGGCGGTGTCCACCGTGCCGCCGTGCGGGTCCCAGCGCACCTCGTCGGGCCCGCGGGGGGCCCGGCGGACCAGCCGGACCACCTCGTGGCCGTCGGCGGCGAGCGAGCGGACGAGAGCGGAACCCACGAGGCCGGACGAGCCGGTGACGGCGATACGCATGGGAGCATCCTCGCCCACCCGTCGCCGAACATGGCGAAGGCGGCCCGGACCGGGGTCCGAACCGCCTTCGGGTCGTGCGTGTCGCCGGCTGCCTACAGGCGGGTGCCCGCAGCCGGCTGGGCTGCCTACAGGCCGAGGTCGCCCTCGAAGGCGCCTTCCTCGAGACGGGTCTTCACCGTCTGCAGGAAGCGGGCCGCGTCCGCGCCGTCCACCAGACGGTGGTCGTAGGACAGGGCCAGGTACACCATCGAGCGCACCGCGATGACCTCGCCGAGCGTCGGGTCGTTGACCACGACCGGGCGCTTGACGACCGCGCCCGTGCCGAGCATCGCGACCTGCGGCTGCGGGAAGATCGGCGTGTCGAACAGCGCGCCGCGCGAACCGGTGTTGGTCAGCGTGAACGTGCCGCCGGCCAGCTCGTCGGGGCTGACCTTGTTGGTGCGGGTGCGCTCCGCCAGGTCCGAGATCTTCCGGGACAGGCCCGCGATGTTCAGGTCACCCGCGTTGTGGATGACCGGGACCATCAGACCGCGGTCGGTGTCCACCGCGATCACCAGGTGCTCGGCGTCGTGGTAGGTGACCGTGCCCGCGTCCAGGTCCATCGAGGCGTTCAGGACCGGGTGGACCTTGAGCGCCTCGACCGCCGCCTTGGCGAAGAACGGCATGAACGACAGCTTGACGCCCTCGCGGGCCACGAAGTCGTTCTTGGCCCGGTCGCGCAGGCGGGCGATGTTGGTGACGTCCACCTCGACGACGGTGGTCAGCTGGGCCGAGGTCTGCAGCGACTCGACCATGCGCTTGGCGATCACCGTGCGCATCCGCGACAACTTCTCGGTCCGACCGCGCAGCGGCGACGGCTCGATCGGCGCCGCGGCCTTGGCGGCCGGAGCGGCGGCGGGAGCCGCGGCCGAAGCCGAGGCAGCCGCAGCGGCCTGGGCCGCCTGCTGCTTGCGGGCCGTCTCCAGGACGTCCTGCTTGCGGATGCGGCCACCGATGCCGGTGCCCTCGATCGCGCCCAGGTCCACGTTGTGCTCGGCGGCGAGCTTGCGCACCAGCGGCGTGACATACGCGCCGTCGGCCTCGGCCGGCGGGGCGAGCTGCGCCGCCGGGGCGGCGGCCTGCGGAGCGGGAGCCGGCGCGGGCGTCGGAGCCGGCTTCGGCGCGGGCGCCTGAACCGGAGCCGCGGCGGGAGCCGGAGCCGGAGCGGGCGCCGCGGCCTGGGCCGGCGCGGTGGCCGGAGCAGCCGCCGGAGCCGGAGCCGCAGCCGCCGGAGCGGGCGCCGCCGCCGGAGCCGCACCGGGCGCGCCGATGACGGCCAGCTCGGCGCCGACCTCCACCGTCTCGTCCTCGGCGACCTTGATCTTCAGCAGCACGCCGCCGACCGGCGACGGGATCTCGGTGTCGACCTTGTCCGTCGAGACCTCGAGCAGCGGCTCGTCGGCCTCGACCGTGTCACCCTCCTGCTTCAGCCAGCGGGTGATGGTGCCCTCCTGCACGCTCTCGCCGAGCGCGGGCAGCAGCACCGGGGTGCCCTGCGCGTCGCCGGCGGGCGCGGCCGGAGCCTGGGCGGGCTCCTGCGCGGCCGGAGCGGCGGGTGCGGCGGGTGCCTCGGCGGCCGGAGCAGCCTGCGCGGGCGCGGCC
This sequence comes from Embleya sp. NPDC059237, assembly GCF_042754105.1. Lineage (NCBI taxonomy): Bacteria > Bacillati > Actinomycetota > Actinomycetes > Kitasatosporales > Streptomycetaceae > Embleya > Embleya sp. NPDC059237. Next base: position 14,432 of record NZ_JBHZAE010000025.1, read on the forward strand.
GGCGCCGGAGCCTCGGCCTCCTGCGGAGCCGGCGCGGCGGCCGGAGCCGCAGCCCCTGAGCCGTCGTCGATCACGGCCAGTTCGGCGCCGACGTCGACCGTGTCGTCTTCCTGGGCCTTGATCGACACCAGGATGCCCGCGGCGGGGGAGGGGATCTCGGTGTCGACCTTGTCGGTCGAGACCTCGAGCAGGGGCTCGTCCAGCTCGACGCGCTCACCCTCCTGCTTCAGCCAGCGGGTGATGGTGCCCTCCTGCACGCTTTCGCCGAGCGCGGGCAGTGTTACGGAGACCGGCATGGGTCAATGACTCCTTCTCAACGCTTCAAGGCGTGGGTCTTGGATGACGGGGCGCGATAGGGGGCGCGTCGTCAGTCGTGGACGTGCAGAGGCTTGCCCGCCAACGCGAGGTGGGCCTCGCCAAGCGCCTCGGACTGCGTCGGGTGCGGGTGGATGAGCTGGGCGACCTCGGCCGGCAGGGCCTCCCAGTTGTAGATCAGCTGGGCCTCCGAGGTCAGCTCGCCCATCCGGGCGCCGACCATGTGGATGCCGACGACCGGGCCGTCCTTGACCGAGACGACCTTGACCTGGCCGGTCGTCTTGAGGATCTGGCTCTTGCCGTTGCCGCCGAGGCTGTAGCTGATCGACGCGAGCTTGTCCGAGCCGTAACGCTCGACCGCCTGCGCCTCGGTGAGGCCGACCGAGGCCACCTCCGGGTCGCAGTAGGTCACGCGCGGCACACCCGCGTAGTCGATCGGCACCGGGTTCAACCCGGCGATCCGCTCGGCGACCAAAATGCCCTCGCCGAAACCGACGTGGGCGAGCTGAAGGGTGGGGATGAGGTCGCCCACGGCCGAGATCGTCGGCACGTTGGTGGCGCAGTACTCGTCGACCAGGACGTAGCCGCGGTCCATCGCGACGCCGGCCTCCTCGTAGCCCAGGCCCGCCGAGACGGGGCCGCGGCCGACGGCGACGAGCAGCAACTCGGCCTCGATCTGCTTGCCGTTCTCCAGCGAGACCCGAACGCCCGCGTCGGTGTACTCGACACCGGAGAAGCGCGCGCCGAGTTCGAACTTGATGCCGCGACGACGGAAGGCGCGCTCCAGGAGCTTGCTGCTCGCCTCGTCCTCCAGGGCGACCAGGTGCGGCAGCGCCTCGACGATGGTCACGTCCACACCGAAGGACTTCCAGGCGCTGGCGAACTCGACGCCGATCACGCCGCCGCCCAGCACCACCGCGGACTGCGGGACCCGGTCCAGCACGAGCGCGTGGTCGCTGTTGATCACGCGGTTGCCGTCGACCTCCAGGCCCGGCAGCGACTTCGGCACCGAGCCGGTCGCCAGTACCACGTGTCGACCCTCGTAGCGCTGCCCGTTCACCTCGACCGCGGTCGGCGACACAAGCTTCCCGGCGCCCTCGACGACGGTGATCTTGCGGCTCGCGATCAGCCCGGTCAGGCCCTTGAACAGGCGCGAAACGACGCCGTCCTTGTACGCGTGCACCGCGGCGATGTCGATGCCGTCGAAGGTCGACTTGACGCCGAACTGCTCGCTCTCGCGCGTCTGGTCCGCGACCTCGCCGGCGTGCAGCAGCGCCTTGGTCGGGATGCAGCCGTTGTGCAGACACGTGCCGCCGAGCTTGCCCTTTTCGACGAGGACGACGCGCATACCGAGTTCGGCCGCGCGCAGGGCGCACGCGTAGCCGCCACTCCCGCCGCCGAGAATGACTACATCGAAAACGGCTCCGGCGTCGTTCGCCACGTCACGTCCTCCTGTGATTGCGATGCCGACCCGCGCGGTACGCGGCGGGCGGCACCCCCTTCTTGTGGAAGGTCTCAAGTGCCGGTACAACATCCTCCCACTTGTCGGAGGCAGCCGAGCACTCCGCCCCGGTGTTGCCTGTCCCACAGGGGCCGCACCGAAATGGCGGGTCGGGGGCACAACACACCCTCGTGACTCGTTGTTCCGGCACGATCCCGGCGTCCGCGCAGGACGGACGCGGGCGAACGCGCGAACGACAGGAAGGAAATCCCCGTGGGGCTGTTCCGACGCAAACGCGGTACCGGCACGGACGCGCCCGATCGTAAGCAGGCCGCCGCGACGGCCGACCACCTGAGCGAATTCGCGCGCAGCCGCAAGGGTGTCGAGGCGTACATCGAACCGGTGACCACGCTGAGCGGCACGACCGTGGTGTTCATCGCCGACACGGGGGAGTGGACCCGGCGCCGGGTCGCCGACCCCGCGGCGGCGCGCTCCCTCGCGCGCAAGCTCGGCATCCCGGTGTACGAGGCGGCCCTGGTGGGTTACCCCAAGCGCATGCGCGAGTGGACCCGACGGCAGTCCGGCGGCGGTTCCTGACCCGATCCGCCGCCGCGCCGTGCGCGGGTGAGGCGCACGCCGGCGCGGTACGGCCGGTCCGGCCGGGGCGCCTGCGTGCCCCGGCCGGACCGGACCGCCGTCCGCGTCCGGGTCAGATCCGGTTGTCCGCCACGTCCTGCGCGACCTGGAGCAGCGAACGCACCGCGACGCCCGTGCCGCCCTTGGCCCGGTAGCCGCCGGCCTCGCCCTCGTGGAACGCCGGGCCCGCGATGTCCAGGTGCGCCCAGTGCACACCCTCGGCGACGAACTCCTGGAGGAAGATGCCGGCGATCAGGCCGCCACCCATCCGCGAGTTGCCCATGTTCTTCAGGTCCGCGATCGGCGAGTCCATCTGCTTGCGCATGTCGGCCGGCAGCGGCATCGGCCAGGCCTGCTCGCCCGCCCGCGTCGCCGCGTCGTACACCGCGTCGCGGAAGGTGTCGTCGTTGGCCATGATCCCGTACATGTCGTTGCCCAGGGCGACCATCATCGCGCCGGTCAGCGTGGCCACGTCGATCAGCATCTGCGGCGACTCCTCGCACGCGCGCGTGATCGCGTCGGCGAGCACCAGGCGGCCCTCGGCGTCGGTGTTCAGCACCTCGACGGTGCGACCGCCGTACATCCGCAGCACGTCGCCGGGGCGGATCGCGGTGCCGGAGGGCATGTTCTCCGCCAGCGCCAGCCAGCCGGTCACGTTGACCTCGAGGCCGAGCCGGGCCACCGCGGTGACCGCGCCCAGGACGGCCGCCGCGCCGCCCATGTCCATCTTCATCGTCTCGTTGGACCCGGCCGGCTTGAGCGAGATGCCGCCCGAGTCGTAGGTGATGCCCTTGCCGACCAGCGCGATGGTGCGCTTGGCCTTGGGGTGCGTGTAGCCCAGGCGGACCAGGCGCGGCTTGTTGGCCGAACCCTGGCCGACGCCGAGGATGCCGCCGAAGCCGCCCTTGGCGAGCGCCTTGTCGTCCAGCACCTCGACCTTGAAGCCGGCGTTCTTGCCGGTGTCCACCGCGATCGCGGCGAAGTCCTTCGGGTTCAGGTCGTTCGGCGGGGTGTTGACCAGGTCGCGGGCGTGGTTCACGCTCTCCGCGGTGATCGCGGCGCGCTCCGCGGCGGCCTTGACCGCCTTGTTGGCCTTCAGGCCGAGCAGCACGACGTCCTTGACCGCGTCCTTGCGGCCCTCGCGCGACTTCTCCCGGTAGGTCTCGAAGGAGTACGCGCCGAGCAGCACGCCCTCCCCGAACGCACCCACCGCCTCCGCACCGGCCAACGGCAGCGCCACACCGGCCTTCTTGACGCCCGCGAGCGCCCGCGCCACGGTGCCGCCCACGCGGCGCAGCGTCTCGTGCGCGAAGCCGTCGGCGGGCTGCTCGCCCAGGCCGACGACCAGCACGAGCGGGGCCTTGGCCGCGCCGAACGTCGGCACCCGGTGTAGTTCGCCCTCGGCCCCGGTGGCGTCGACGGCGGACAGGGTGGCGGTGAGCCGGCCGTCGAGCGCCGCGTCGACGCTTTCGGCGCCCTCGGCCAGGACGGCGCCGTCCTTGCCCTTGACGGCGCCGATCACGAGAACGTCGGCGCGCAGGGAAAGGGCCGCGGTGGAGCCGATACTCAGTGTGGTCACGAGTGTCCTGTCTCTCATCTCTCGGAGGTGCTGAGTGCCCGCACGATCGGTGGGGCACCGACGCGGCGATCCTTGCTCGGGATGCCTCGTCGAGCGGTGACGAGCCGTATGGAAGATACGTTCGCCCTCAGCATTTCACGCCTTCCCGGCAAACGTCTCAGCCAGTGGACAGGACCACCAGCGCGACGCAGCCGGCGGTCTCCACGACGGCGCCCAGCACATCACCGGTGATGCCGCCGAATCGGCGCGTGGTGTGCCGCAACAGCAGGGCGGCGGCGGTGAGTCCGGCGATCGCCGCGCCCAGCGCGCGCAGTGCCTCGGCCGGGTCCCGGACGAGGCCGTACAGGCCGGCGCCGGCGACCAGGACGAGCGACCAGGCGAGCAGCACGCCGCGCCCGACGGTGCCGGCGACCATCGCCCCGAGTCCGTCGGGACGTGCCGACGGTACGCCCCGGCCGCACGCGATCGACAGCGCGACCCGACCCGTGACCACCGCGAACACCAGGGCGGCTGCGGCCGATCCGCCGCCGTGCTGCCCGAGCCGACTCAGCGCGCCGATCTCGATCAGGACCAGGAAGAGCAGAGCGAGCACGCCGAACGGGCCGATGTCGGACGCCTTCATCACGCGCAGCGCGTCCGGGGCGGGCTTGGCCGAGCCCAGGCCGTCGGCGGTGTCGGCCAGGCCGTCCAGGTGCAGCCCTCGGGTGAGCAGGGCCAGGGTGGCGACGGCGAGCGCGGCGGCGGTGAACGCGCCGGTGCCGGCCCATTCGGCGAGGGCCAGGACACCCGCGGCGAGGCCGCCCAGGACCAGGCCGACGAGCGGTGCGCAGGCCATTGCGCGGCCGGCCACCGGGCGGTCCACCCGCGCCACCTCGACCGGGATCACCGACAGGATGCCGAACGCCAGGCGCAGCCCGGCCGAGGTGGTACCGGCGCTCACGGGGTGGGCTGCACCCGGGCCACCAGGTCGACGGCCGCGCGCAGCACCGGGAGCGCGAGCAGCGCGCCGACGCCCTCGCCGCCGCGGACCCGGTAGTCCAGGACCGGTTCGAGGGCGAGCCGATCCAGCGCCTTGACGTGGCCGGGCTCGGGGGTGACGTGGCCGGCCAGCCACCAGTCGGGCGCGCGGTAGGAGATCCGCTGGGCGACCAGGGCCGCTGCGGCGGTGGAGACGTCGTCGAGCAGCACCGGCGTGCGGCGGACCGAGCACTGGAGCAGGAATCCGGTCATCGCGGCGAAGTCGGCCCCGCCGCTGACGCCGAGCAGCCGCATCGGGTCGCCGAGCACGGGCCGGGCCCGGCGCAGCGCGTCGCGGATGGTGGCGCACTTGCGGATCCAGGTCGCGTCGTCGATGCCGGAGCCGCGGCCGATCACCGCCGCCGCGTCCATGCCGGTGAGCGCGCCGATCAGGACGGCCGCCGGGGTGGTGGCCGCCGCGCCCAGGGAGCCCAGGAGCAGTACGTCGGCGCCGGAGTCGATCTCGGCGTCGGCGATCTCGGTCCCGACCCGAAACGCCGCCTCGGCCTCGCCGGGAGCGAGCGCGTCCGCGCTGTCCAGCGCGCCGGAACCGCGCCGGATCCGGTGGCGCGCGATCGGCTCGGGGAAGGCGTCGGGCTCGGTGTCGACGGCGATGTCGACGACCCGGATCGGCGTGTCGAGCGCGGCGGCGAACGTGGCCGCGGGCGTGGTGCCGGCGAGGGTGGCCCGCACCTCGCGCGCGGTCCAGCCGGGCGGGCGGACCGACACCCCGTGCGCGACTACGCCGTGGTCGGCGGCGAACAGCACCACGCGGGGGGCGCCGATGGGCGCGGTGGTCTTGCCGCCCCGGATCGAGGCGTACCGGATCGCGAGCTCTTCGAGTCGGCCGTACGCGCTCGGGGCGCCCGCGAGGTCTGCCAGGTGTGTACGGACGCGTGCGCGGGCGTCGTCGTCCGGGCGCTCCACCTGTGCGGCCAGGGAGTCGAGGTCGATTGTCACCTGGTCAGGGTAGTTGTCGTCGGCGCGGTGGTTGCGCTTCGGTGGGCTCGGGTCGGTTTACCCACCCGCTCCACCCGTTGCGTTGCGCCCGAAGCCTGCGGTCATACGGCGCAGGGGCCCACCGATCCCGCCCCACAAGCCCGCTCGGGGCCGTTGCGAGTCCTCACGAAGCCCCGGCCGCGGTCCCGCTTCCGCCCGCCCGCTTGCCCGCTCGCCCGCCTGCCCGCCCGTTTGCCGGCTTGCCCGCTCGCCCGCCTGCCCGCCCGCTTGCCGGCTTGCTCGCCTGCCCGCCTGCTCGCCTGCTCGCCTGCCCGCCTGCCCGCCTGCCCGCCTGCCCCCTCGCTCGCTTCGCGGGTCTCCGCGGTTGGCGTCAGGAGGCGGCGTGTTCGGCTTGGCTCGGGAGGGTGCGCAACGTGAGGACCTGACCCGCCACGACCAGCAGGACCTCGTCGGATTCCGCCGCGATCGTCGCGTTGAGGCGGCCCAGTTCGTCGCGGAATCGGCGGCCGGCGGGGGTTGCCGGCACCACCCCGCTGCCCACCTCGTTGCTCACCCCGACCACGGGGACGCGGCACGCCCGCCACGCGGCGGCCAGCGCCGCGACGTCGGCCCGCACCGCCTCGCGCGCGCCGCCGTCCGCCCACGCGTCGTCGTCCCACGCGCCGTGCGCGTCCATCACCGCGGTCAGCCACAACGACAGGCAGTCCACCAAGAGCGGCCGACGCGCCTTCGTGAGCAGCGCGGTCAGCTCCACCGTCTCGGCGGTGCCCCAGGTGTCCGGTCGGCGATCACGATGCAGCGCGACTCGCTCGGCCCACTCCGGATCGCCCTCCCGGGTGCCACCGGTCGCCACGTAGAGCACGTCCGGACAGGCCGCCAGGCGCCGTTCGGCCTCCGCCGACTTGCCCGAGCGGGCCCCGCCCAGGACGAGGGTGCGATGCGGACGCGGCCTCGGCGAGGGGTCGGCGCCGACTCGCACCACACCGCCGTCCGGCACCGCGCGAGCGCCCCACGCGGCCAACCGGCGGTGCAACTCCTCGCCCGGCGGCGACTCGTGCGACAGGTGGATCGCCAGCACGTCGGTGTCCTCGGTGACCGCGCCGTCGCGACGCAGCGTGGCCAGCCGCTCCGGCCACGACACCACGTCGAGCAACACCACGTCGTAGTGCCCGCCCTCGCGCGTCCAGGCCCGGCCGGCCTCGGCCTCCGGCGGCAGCGTCGAGGGCGGCACGTACAGCAGCCGCGTGCCGTCGGCTCCGATGACCTCGTAGGCGACTCGCCCGGGAGTCCCGCCGGGCAACACCCGTATTCGCCGACCGTCCACCTCGAACGTGTCACCCGCCGCGACCCGTCGCCACCGCGGCCCGCCCGCCGAGGGCGCCGGCAACCAGGCCGGCGGCGCGGACGGCGCGGCCACCTCGTCGAGCCCCGCCGCGGGCAGCCAGGCCAGCGGCGCGGCCTCGGCCGGACCGCTCAGCAACAACCGTCGCACCCCGGTCAGCGGGTATCCGGCCCGCGCGGCGGCGTGCGCGGGCTCCGGCCCGCAGTCGAGCAGCAGCGTGCCGTCGAGCAGCACGCACGCGGGTCCGCGCACCGCCGGTCCGGTGCACCCCAGGCACGAGGCACACGTGCAGAACGGCTGGGGCCAGCCCTTGGGACCGGCCGTGCCGAGCAGCGTCAGCTCCATGGGTGTCGTCGAGCTCCTGGCTATGAGGTGGGTGGGCTTGATCTACTGTGCAGGTCTTTTGACGGTCCGAGATCCGAGATGAGGAGCCCGACATGTCGTGGGTGTGGCGGTATGAGGACGCGGACGGTGCCCCCGTCGAGGGCCCGGAGGCCGAGGACTTCACCAACCAGTCGGACGCCGAGAGCTGGCTCGGCGAGACCTGGAAGGACCTGCTCGCGGCGGGCATCGAGCAGGTGAGCCTGCTGGAGGACGACGCCGTCGTCTACGAACACATGAGTCTGCGCGCGGCCGAGGGCTGACCCCGCGCGGCGGACCGCGCCGATCGCACACGCCGGAGGGCGCGGCCAGGGCCGCGCCCTCCGGCGGTTCGGCTACGGACGCGTGCTCGGGCTCAGGGTGAGCGCCGGGTCGCGGTTGACCACCGGGTCGAGGATCACGTCGATCTTGGTCAGCAGGCTCTCGTCCAGCCGGACACCCGCCGCCTTGACGTTCTCCCGCACCTGCTCCGGGCGGGACGCGCCGATGATCGCGGCCGACACGTTCGGGTTCTGCAGGACCCACGCGACGGCGAGCTGGGCGAGCGAGAGACCGACCTCGTCGGCCAGCGGGCGCAGCTGCTGGACACGGGTGAGCACGTCGTCCGTGAGCATCCGCGAGACGAAGTCCTGGCCGCCCTTGTCGTCGGTGGCGCGCGACCCGGCCGGCGGCGGCTGCCCCGGCAGATACTTGCCGGTGAGCACGCCCTGCGCGATCGGCGACCAGACGATCTGGCCGAGCCCCAGCTCCTCCGAGGCCGGCACCACCTCGGCCTCGATCACCCGCCACAACATCGAGTATTGCGGCTGGTTCGAGACCAGCGGCACCCGCAACTCGCGGGCGAGTTCGGCGGCGGCGCGGATCTGCTCGGCGGTCCACTCGGAGACCCCGATGTACAGCGCCTTGCCGGCGCGGACCACGTCGGCGAAGGCCAGCATGGTCTCTTCCAGCGGCGTCGCGTAGTCGAAGCGATGGGCCTGGTACAGGTCCACGTAGTCGGTGCCCAGGCGCGACAACGACCCGTCGATCGCCTCGAGGATGTGCTTGCGCGACAGACCCCGGTCGTTGCGACCGGGACCGGTGGGCCAGTAGACCTTGGTGAAGATCTCCAGGCCCTCGCGGCGCTCGCCCTTCAGCGCCCGGCCGAGCACCGATTCCGCGCGCGTCTCCGCGTACACGTCGGCGGTGTCGAAGGTGGTGATGCCACAGTCGAGCGCGGCCCGCACACACGCGAGTGCCGCGTCCTCCTCCACCTGGGAGCCGTGGGTGAGCCAGTTGCCGTAGGCGATCTCACTGATGACGAGACCGCTGCGGCCGAGGTGTCGGAAGTCCATGCGAACACCCTATGTCGGACACCCGCGCGACGATCTTCCGCATCACCGGACACACCCGTCCCATGACGGAACACCGGGCCCCTCCGACGACGTCCCGCCCCCCGAAGCCCGGGCGCGTCCTAGCGCACGGTCTTTTCGGCGACCAGGTGCAGGACCGGCGCGATCAGGCGGTACGGGTCGCGGCGCGACGCGTCCTCCTCGCAGGCGAGCAGGTTCGTCCACGCCTTCTGGCCGCGCGGCGGCTCGGCGTCGTCGGGCTGGAGGCCGCTGAAGACGCCCACGCCGTACCAGTCCAGGACCGGCGCGCCCAGGTCCGCGAGCACCGTGCACAGCCCGTCGACGGTGTCCGCGCGCAGCGTGCCGCCGGCCGGGTTGGGGTACGTGGTCGCGGACAGGCCCTTGAGCGTCGCGGTCCACTGGGCCGCGGCACCGGCGCGCATCGCCAGCGAGCCGGCGTTGCGCGAGGTGACCGAGATCAGCCCGCCCTGCGTCATCATCCGGGCCAGCGCGGCGAGCATGCCGTCGGGCTCTGGCTGGGCCTCCAGCACGTCGTGGCAGATGGCCAGGTCGAAGCTGCCCGGCGGGAAGTGCCGGCCGGCCTCGGCGCCGTCGCCCTCGACCAGCCGCATCCGCCCCTGCACGTCGGCCGACTCCCGAGCCAGGTCCTCGTGCAGTGTCGTGAGCACGTCGGTGTCGGTGTTCACCGAGGTGACGATGTGTCCCGCACGGGCGAGCAGGATGCCGGGCGAGGCCGGCCCGCAGCCGACGTCGAGCACCCGCAGCGGACCGCGGTCGCGCAGGCTCGTCATGTGCTCGGCCAGTTGGCGGGCCACCAACTCGCGGCGGACCTGCGTGTGCAGGTCGCCGCTCAGCCCGGTGATCGTCGTCATGCGACCTTCTCGCCTCGTTTGACCTGCGGTTTGGGCAACCGCAGCCGACGGAGCTGGAGACAGCGCATCAGCGCGTACGGGGTGACGCCCTTGAGGTTCTCCTTCGGGAACTTCGCCCGCAACGCCTTCTTCAGGCCCACGTTGACCCGGACCGAGTCGAGGATGATCAGCAGGATCACCGCGATCCACAGGAAGAGCGAGAAGTTCTTGATCGCGAGGCTGGGCAGGATGCTCAGGATCAGGATGATCACGGCCGAGGGCAGGAAGAACTCGCCGACCGTGTAGCGCGCGTCGACGTAGTCGCGGGCGAACCGGCGCAGCGGCCCCCGGTCGCGGGCCGGCAGCGCCCGCTCGTCGCCGGTGAGCAGCGCCTGGCGCTGCGTCTCGCGCTCCTCGCGCATCCGCAGCCGGGCCTGCCTGCGCGCCGCCTTGGGGTCCTTGGGGACGGACACCTTGGTCTTGCGGTTGGCCTGCGCCTCGGAGCGCTTGGGCGTGGGGCGGCCCTTCGGGGCCTGGGGGTCCCGGACGGCCGACTCGCCCTGGAGACGCTCCAGGGACTGCTCGGCGGTCTCGGGCTCTGCGTGGGAACGTCGTCGGAACACGGTCAAAGCCTACGTGTTCGAGGGGCGGGAGATTTCAACGCTCCCCGAATCGGGCACGAGGACGATCCGGAACTCTCGCGGGCGGGAACACGTCAAGTGAGGCAAAGCCCTGCTGCCACAAGGTCGCTTGGGCATTTAGGCTTCAGGGAGCAGCACGGGTTGCCTACGAAGGGGGCACGCGAGGCCCATGAGCGGTGTAATGAAGCGAATGGCGATGATCTTCCGCGCGAAGGCCAACAAGGCCCTCGACAAGGCCGAGGATCCACGCGAGATGCTCGATTACTCGTACCAGAAGCAGCTCGAACTGCTGCAGAAGGTGCGCAGGGGTGTGGCCGATGTGGCGACCTCCCGCAAGCGGCTCGAATTGCAGATGACCGGTCTGCAGCAGCAGTCGGGCAAGCTCGAGGACCAGGGCCGCAAGGCGCTGGCGCTCGGTCGCGAGGATCTGGCCCGCGAGGCGCTGATGCGCCGCTCGGGTGTGCAGCAGCAGATCTCGGACCTCGGTACCCAACACCAGAACCTCCAGGCGGAGGAGGAGAAGCTCGTCCTGGCCTCGCAGCGACTGCAGGCCAAGGTCGACGCCTTCCGCACCCGCAAGGAGACGATCAAGGCGACGTACACGGCCGCCGAGGCCCAGGCGCGGATCGGTGGCGCGGTCGCCGGCATCTCCGAGGAGATGGGCGACGTCGGGCTCGCGATCCAGCGGGCCGAGGACAAGACCGCGCAGATGCAGGCCCGTGCGGGCGCGATCGACGAGCTGCTCGCCTCGGGCGCGCTCGACGACCCGACCGGGATGGCGAAGGACGACATCACCGCCGAGCTGGAGCGTTTGTCCAGCACGTCGGATGTGGAACTGGAGCTGGAGCGGATGAAGGCCGAGTTGTCCGGAGGCACCCCGCCGCCGGCGATCGGCCCGGGTCAGCCCCGGCCGCGGTTCGACAAGCAGGGAGAAGGCACATGATCGTGCGGATCGTGGGTGAGGGCCAGCTCGACGTCGCGGAGGAGCATCTCGATGTGCTCAACCGGCTCGACAACGAGCTTCAGGCCGCGATCGAGGGTGGCGACGACGCCGCCTTTCGCGCGGGGCTGACGGCGCTTTTGTCCAGGGTCCGCGAACTCGGCGCCCCGGTGCCGGACGACGAGATCGTGCCCTCCGACCTGCTGCTGCCGGCGGAGGACGCGCATGTGGACGAGGTCAGGAAGATGTTGAGTACGGACGGCCTGATCCCGGGCTGACCGAACCATCGCTCTTCCGTGCTGCGTGTGGGCGGTGTGCCCCGGGGTTTCCGGGACACACCGCTCGCTCACGTGGGTACACCGCCCGCGCCCGCCCGGCGACGATCCGCCGTCGGGGCCCGCGGTGGCGGGCGCCTAGGGCAGGGCCAGCATGCGGTCCAGCGCGACCTTGGCGAACTTCTCGGTCTCCGCGTCCACCCGGATGCGGTTGACCACGGTGCCCTCGACCAGCGACTCCAGGGCCCAGACCAGGTGCGGCAGGTCGATCCGGTTCATCGTCGAGCAAAAGCACACCGTCTTGTCGAGGAAGACGACCTGCTTGTCCGGATGCGCCGCGGCGACCCGGCGGACCAGGTTCAGCTCGGTGCCGATCGCCCACGCGGACCCCGGCTCGGCGGCGTCCAGCGTGTTGATGATGTATTCGGTCGAGCCCACGTGATCGGCGGCGGTGACCACCTCGTGCCGGCACTCCGGGTGGACCAGCACGTTGACCCCGGGGACGCGTTCGCGCACCTCCTCGACGGAGCTCACGTCGAACCGGCCGTGCACCGAGCAGTGCCCGCGCCACAGGATCATCTTCGCCGCCCGCAGCTGCTCGACGGTGAGGCCGCCGTTCGGCTTGTGCGGGTTGTACAGCACGCAGTCGTCCAGGCTCAGCCCCAGCTCCAGGACGGCGGTGTTGCGGCCGAGGTGCTGGTCGGGCAGGAACAGCACCTTCTCGCCCTGCTCGAAGGCCCAGTCCAGGGCCCTCTTGGCGTTGGACGACGTGCATATCGTGCCGCCGTTGCGGCCGGTGAACGCCTTGATGTCGGCCGAGGAGTTCATGTACGAGACCGGCACGGTCACGTCCGCGATGCCCGCCTCGGCGAGCACGTCCCAGCACTCCTCGACCTGCTCCGAGGTGGCCATGTCGGCCATCGAGCAGCCCGCGGCCAGGTCCGGCAGGATCACCTGCTGCTCGTCGGAGGTGAGGATGTCCGCGCTCTCGGCCATGAAGTGCACACCGCAGAAGACGATGTACGGCGCGTCGGGTCGGGCCGCCGCCTCGCGCGCGAGCTTGAACGAGTCGCCGGTCACGTCGGCGAACTCGATCACCTCGTCGCGCTGGTAGTGGTGACCCAGGATGAAGACCTTGTCGCCGAGCTTCTCCTTGGCCGCGCGTGCCCGCGCCACCAGGTTCGGGTCGGAGGGCGAGGGAAGGTCGCCGGGACACTCGACGCCGCGTTCGCTGCGCGCGTCGGCGGCGCGCCCGAGCATCAGCAGGGCGAGCGGCGTCGGCCGCACCCCCGGCGGCAGGTCCAGATCGTGTGTCGCGGTCACTGCGCGCACCTCTTTTCGTCTACTTGACATTAATCATCTTATCCTGTTCATGTCAGGTTGACGAGAGTGGGGGTGTGCGACCATGAGTAAAACGCGAGGGCCCGAAGCATGATGTGGGAATAGGGCCGAGCCACCATCGGTTGCCGACGGTGGAAGTGGCGTACGAATGTCGAACCACCACGTGGGAGCTTGCAGATGACTGTCCAGGACGAGACCACCAAGACCGGTGGCATCCTCCTCAGCGATGAGGCGGCGGCCAAGGTCAAGACTCTGCTGGAGCAAGAGGGTCGCGACGATCTCGCGCTGCGCGTGGCCGTCCAGCCCGGCGGTTGTTCCGGCATGCGGTACCAGCTGTTCTTCGACGAGCGCTCGCTCGACGGCGATGTCGTGGCCGACTTCAACGGTGTCTCCGTGGTCACCGACCGGATGAGCTCGCCCTACCTGAGCGGTGCCACCATCGACTTCGTCGACACCATCGAGAAGCAGGGCTTCACGATCGACAACCCGAACGCGGCCGGTTCCTGCGCGTGCGGCGACTCGTTCCACTGATCCTGTCGGGACACGTCCCGAACCACGACGCCGCGTCGGCCCGCAGGGGCCGGCGCGGCGTCGTCGTGTGTGGGTCCGGGGCGGGTGCGGTCAGCCGGCGGTGAAGGGATTGCCGCCAGGGGTGACGGTCGCGCCGGTCTCGGCGTCGACGAGCCGGCGGGCGCCCAGCGGTGTGGGAAGCATCACGTCGGCTTTGTTCTCGACGGCCATGTCGGTGCATACGTCGCCGGTCCGGGTGACCTCCACCCGCACGGCCACCGCGTCGGCCGTGTCGCTCGCGACCACCAGGCGGTCGCTCTCGCACTGGCCGCCCCACAACCACGCGGTCAGGGCGCGGCCGTCGGGGGCCAGCGTGTAGCGGCTGAAGCGGGTGTTCGGCTGGGCCGGGTGATAGGTGTGCGGAGCGGCCCCGGGCAGCACGGGGGAGGACGTCGAGGTGTCGGGGCCCGCGCCGTTGTCGGCGGCGGGCGCGCCGGGTCGGGCCTGGGCGGGGTCGCTCGGGGAAGCGGGCGGAGCGCCGCTCGCCGCGCCGCCGGGGGCGACCGGTTCGGTCTGCGCCGGTGCGCTCGGGTCGGCGGCGCTCGAACGGGGTGATCCCTTGTCGCCGTCGCCCTGCAGCGCCCAGGCACCGCCGCCGATGCCGAGCACCCCGACGATCGCCAGGACGGTGATCAACGGGCGCCGGCGCGCGGTGGGTTCGGGTCGGATGCGGTCATCGGGCTCGCCGTGGATACGCATGACCCTCGGACGCGCCCGCCGCCGGGGCGGTTCCCGCGGTGGGGCGGCCCGGGACGGTCAGTCGCCGTACTCGGACATGCCCGCCACGAGGGTCGCGCCGTGCGCGGGCACGTCGGTGGCGGGGGCGTGCGAGCCGGCGGGCGCCGCCTTGGCCGGCGTGCGCTCCGGGCCGGGCGTGGTCCACGACGCATCGATGTGACGGCAGTCGCCGCGCAGGTCGTCGAGCGTCTCGGGCTCGGCCTGGGACGGCATCGCGGGCATCACGGGCATCGGGGACATTCCCTGACTCCTCGACTTGACTGATCATCGGGTGTTTTCCAGCCTAGTTCGCACGGAGCGTGACGGCACGATGTACCGATGGGTAGTTTGCGAAGGTCACCGGAGCGAGGTGGGTTAATGTGTGTGGGTTTCCCTCCACCCCCTTCCTCGTTCGCACCGTTGCTCGCCGTACTCCACAGGAGAGACGTGCCATGCGTATTGCCGTGACCGGATCGATCGCCACCGATCACCTGATGACGTTCCCGGGTCGCTTCGCCGACCAGCTCGTCTCGGACAAGTTGCACGTGGTCTCGCTTTCCTTCCTCGTCGACAGGCTGGACATCCGACGCGGCGGAGTGGCGCCGAACATCTGCTTCGGCATGGGCTGCCTGGGGTTGTCGCCGATCCTGGTCGGCGCCGCCGGCGCGGACTTCGTCGACTACCGTTCGTGGTTGGACCGACACCAGGTGGACACCGAGTCGGTGCACATCTCGCAGACCCACCACACCGCCCGGTTCGTCTGCACCACCGACGAGGAGCACAACCAGATCGCCTCCTTCTATACGGGGGCGATGAGCGAGGCGCGGGAGATCGAACTGCGCCCGGTGGCCGATCGGGTCGGCGGCCTGGACCTGGTCGTGATCGGCGCCAACGACCCCGAGGCGATGTTGCGCCACAGCGACGAGTGCCGCGAGCGCGGCTACCCGTTCGCGGCCGACCCCTCGCAGCAGTTGGCGCGGATGGACGGGGAGGACATCCGCCGGCTCATCGAGGGCGCCGCTTACCTGCTCACCAACGAGTACGAGAGCGCGCTGATCGTGCAAAAGACGGGATGGTCCGAGGCGGACATCCTGAAGAAGGTCGGCGTACGGGTGACCACTCTCGGCCCCGGCGGCGCCCGGGTGGAGCAGGCCGACGCGGACCCGATCGTGGTGACCTGCCCGGCCGAGGAGGCCAAGGTCGACCCGACGGGCGTCGGCGACGCGTTCCGCGCCGGCTTCCTGTCCGCCATCTCGTGGGGCCTGTCCCTGGAGCGCGCTGCGCAGGTCGGCAACATGCTCGCCACCCTGGTCATCGAGACGGTGGGCACCCAGGAATACTCGCTGCGCCGCGCGCCGTTCCTGACCCGGCTCGCCGGGGCGTACGGCGACGCGGCCGCGGCCGAGGTCGCGGAGCACCTGCCGCTCTGACGTGAGGACGACTCTCGGGTGCCGGTCGGGCCGAAGCGGCCCGACCGGCGCCCGAGGTCGTCGCGGCGCGGATCAGCAACGGCGCCGGACCACGTACGCGCTGCCGCGCTCGCGGGGTTCGGCGCGGACGAACTCGTGGCCGGTCATCTCGCACCAGGCCGGGATGTCCAGCGCCGACGCCTCGTCGTCGGAGAGCACGGTCACCGCCGCGCCCTCCTCGACGTCGAGGATGCGCTTGGCCAGTTCGATCACCGGGATCGGACAGCGCCGGCCCAGCGCGTCGACCACCACACCCTCCTCGGCGCCGACCGCGGCCGGCGCCGCCGGCGGTTGCGCGACCACCGTGCGCAGCCGGGCGACCAGGCCCGGCAGCAGCGCCAGGAAACGGTCCACCTCGGCCTCGGCCGTGCCGCGCGGCAGCGAGACGCGGATGTTGCCCTGGGACAACACGCCCATCGCCTCCAGGACATGACTGGGCGTCAGCGTCGAGGACGTGCACGAGGACCCCGAGGACACCGCGAACCCCGCCCGGTCCAACTCGGCCAGCAGCGCCTCGCCGTCGACGTACAGGCAGGAGAACGTGACGATGTGCGGGAGTCGCTCGACCGGGTCGCCGACCACCTCGACGTCGGGCACCGTCTCGCGGACCCGGGCCCGGATCCGGTCGATCAGCCCGGACAGGCGCGCGTCCTCCTCGGCCGACTCGGTGCTCGCCGCGCCCAGCGCGACCGCGGCCGCCACGATCGCCGGCACGTTCTCGAAGCCGGGCACGCGCCGCGCCTCGCGCTCGTCGTAGGGCAGCGCCGACACGTAGCGGGTGCCCTTGCGCACCACGAGCAGGCCGACCCCGGCCGGGCCGCCCCACTTGTGCGCGCTCGCGGTCAACACCGACCACCCGTCCGGGACCGGCATTCGGCCCACCGACTGCGCGGCGTCCACGAGCAGCGGCACGCCCGCCGCCCGACACGCCGTCACCACCTCGGCGATCGGCTGTACCGTGCCCACCTCGTGGTTGGCGCTCTGCACACACGCGAGTGCGGTGTCCGAACGAAGCGCGGACGCGAACGCCGACACGTCGAGGCGGCCCGTACGGTCCACCCCCGTCCGGGTGATTTCCGCGGTCGTTCCGCGCTGCTCCGAACGGGCCGCGTGAGCGTCCGCGGTGTGCAGTACAGAGGAGTGTTCGACCGCGCCGAGCACCAGATGGGCACCCACCCGGCGGCGTCCGGCCAGCACGCCGAGCATGCCCAACTGGACCGCCTGTGTCCCGGATGTGGTGAATGACACTTCATCAGGTCGGGTGCCGAGCACGGACGCCACGGTCTCCCGCGCGGCGTCGAGCAGCATCCGCGCCCGTCGACCGTCGTGATAACCGCGCGCGGGGTCGCCCCAGCCCTCGTCGAGCGTGCTCAGGAACGCCGCTTTCGCGGCCGGGTGCAGTGGTTCGGTGGAGGCCGCGTCGAAATACGCCATGGGTCGGACCGTAGCCAATATCCGAATCCCGGACGCGTTCGGGCTGTTCGCCCGAACGGACGCACCGTCACATCAACCCGGCCCGCCACACCAGACCTCCGCGCGCGACCCGAATAGGGCTGGAGTAGGGTTTGGCCCGCAGAAACATCCATACCTGTCCGCGCAACGGGTCGCCAGGGAAGAAAAGTTCCCCACCCCGACTCGCGCGCGGGCGAGACATTCGGGAAGGCGCTACGTGAGTCCCTACGGCTCCGACCGCTCGCCGCGGCGCTGGATGCGGCGCAGGGTGCCGCAGCTGCTGGCTCTGGGCCTCGTCACCGCGACCGCCACCGGCTGCTCCGTCGATTCCAAGGACCTGCCGAGACTCGGCCTGCCCAACCCTGTCACCGAGCAGGGTCCGCGAGTCCTGTCGCTCTGGCAGGGCGCCTGGATTGCAGCGCTGATCGTCGGGGCCGTGGTGTGGGGGCTCATCCTGTGGAGCGTCGCGTTCCACCGCCGGTCGCGCACCAAGATCGAGATCCCGCCGCAGACGCGATACAACCTCCCCATCGAGGTTTTGTACACGGTCATCCCCGGCATCATGATCGCGGTCTTCTTCTACTTCACCGCGCGTGACGAGACCAAGCTCGAAGAGCTCTCCAAGAACCCCGACAACGTGATCAACGTGGTCGGTGTGCAGTGGAGCTGGTCCTTCAACTACAAGGGCGACCCGGCCGACGGCACGGTCGACGTCTACGAGCAGGGCACGCCCGGCAAGAAGCCGACGCTCTACCTGCCCGTCAAGGAGTCGATCCGGTTCGATCTCACGTCGCCGGACGTCATCCACTCGTTCTGGGTCCCGAACTTCCTGTACAAGAAGGACATCATCCCGGGCCGCACGAACAAGTTCGAGGTCGTTCCGACCAAGAAGGGCACCTACGGCGGCAAGTGCGCCGAACTGTGCGGTGTGGACCACTCGCGCATGCTCTTCGACGTGAAGATCGTGGACAAGGCCGACTACGTCCAGCACCTCAAGGAGCTGGCCGCGAAGGGCCAGACCGGCGAGCTGCGCAGCAAGATCAACGAGCCGGCCCCCGTTGACGCGCACGGGAAGAAGTGACGAGTGACAATCCTCAGTGAGCCACAGACCGTGGCCCCGGACGGGCCGCCCCCGATCCGCCGGAAGCAGCCCGGGAACATCGTCGTCAAGTGGATGACGACCACTGACCACAAGACGATCGGGTCGATGTACCTGATCACCTCCTTCGTCTTCTTCTGCATCGGTGGTGTGCTCGCGCTGCTCATGCGCGCGGAGCTGGCTCGCCCCGGCACGCAGTTCATGTCGAACGAGCAGTTCAACCAGTCGTTCACGATGCACGGCACGATCATGCTGCTGATGTTCGCGACGCCGCTGTTCGCCGGCTTCACGAACTGGATCATGCCGCTGCAGATCGGCGCCCCCGACGTGGCGTTCCCGCGCCTGAACATGTTCGCCTACTGGCTGTACCTGTTCGGCTCGATCATCGCGGTGGCCGGCTTCATCACCCCGCAGGGTGCCGCCGACTTCGGGTGGTTCGCGTACGCGCCGCTGTCGGACGCGGTGCGTTCGCCGGGCATCGGCGGCGACATGTGGATCATGGGTCTGGCGATGTCGGGCTTCGGCACCATCCTCGGTGCCGTCAACTTCATCACCACGATCATCTGCATGCGCGCGCCCGGTCTGACGATGTTCCGCATGTCGATCTTCTGCTGGAACGTCCTGCTGACCTCGGTCCTGGTCCTGATGGCGTTCCCGGTGCTGGCCGCAGCGCTGTTCGCGCTGGAGGCGGACCGCAAGTTCGGCACACACGTCTTCGATCCGGCCAACGGCGGACCGATCCTGTGGCAGCACCTCTTCTGGTTCTTCGGCCATCCCGAGGTGTACATCATCGCGCTGCCGTTCTTCGGCATCGTCTCGGAGATCATCCCGGTCTTCGCGCGCAAGCCGATGTTCGGTTACAAGAGCCTGATCGCCGCGACGATCTCGATCGCGGGTCTGTCGGTCACCGTGTGGGCGCACCACATGTTCCCGACCGGCGCGGTCATGCTGCCGTTCTTCTCCTTCATGACGTTCCTCATCGCCGTACCGACCGGCGTGAAGTTCTTCAACTGGATCGGCACCATGTGGCGCGGCTCGTTGTCCTTCGAGACACCGATGTTGTGGACCGTCGGCTTCCTGGTCACCTTCGCCTTCGGTGGCCTCACCGGCGTCATCCTCGCCTCGCCGCCGCTGGACTTCCACGTCTCCGACACCTACTTCGTGGTGGCGCACTTCCACTACGTGGTGTTCGGCACCGTGGTGTTCGCGATGTTCGCGGGCTTCCACTTCTGGTGGCCCAAGTTCACCGGCAAGATGCTCGACGAGCGGCTGGGCAAGATCACCTTCTGGACGTTGTTCATCGGCTTCCACACCACGTTCCTGGTGCAGCACTGGCTGGGTGCCGAGGGCATGGCCCGTCGGTACGCGGACTACCTGGACTCGGAAGGCTTCACCACGCTGAACACGATCTCGACCCTGGGCTCGTTCCTGCTGGGTCTGTCGATCCTGCCGTTCTTCTACAACATCTGGAAGACGCACAAGTACGGCAAGAAGATCACCGTGGACGACCCGTGGGGCTACGGCCGTTCGCTGGAGTGGGCGACCTCCTGCCCGCCGCCGCGGCACAACTTCACGAGCATTCCGCGGATCCGTTCCGAGGCGCCCGCCTTCGACCTCCACCACCCGGAGATCGCCGCGCTGGAGTACCTCACCGACGAGCGTTCCGAGGCATCGCCCGAGCTGGCGAAGGGAGCCGAGAAGTGAAGTTCAACGGTGTCCTGTTCGCCGTCCTGGCCGTGTTCCTGCTGCCCGTGACGATCGTCTACTGGGTGCTCTCCGAGGACCCGACCGGTACCACCGCGTTGTCGCTGACCTTCGGTCTCGCGCTGATGATCGGGTTCTACCTGATCTTCACCGCGCGGCGGATGGACCTGCTCGCGCAGGACAACGAAGAGGGCGAGATCGCCGACGACGCCGGCGAGTTGGGCTTCTTCGCCCCGCACAGCTGGCAGCCGCTGATGCTCGCGCTCGGTTCGGCGCTGCTGTTCCTGGGCGTCATCTTCGGGTGGTGGCTGGCGATGTTCGCCGCGCCGATCGTCGCGATCGGCGTCTTCGGCTGGGTCTTCGAGTTCTACCGGGGCGCCGACCAGCGCTACTAGGACCGCCGCCGCGGGCCACCGGTTCGCAACCAACGCAATACGGTTTCGCCACAAGGCCGATCATCCGAAAGGGTGGTCGGCCTTGTGTGATATCTACAAGGGACTCCCACACCCTCGAATGTCACCGATGTGTGACTGTTCGCCGGTTGTAGCAACCTCGACGGGGGGTCGATGCGTCAAATGGGCGCAAGGGAGTACCAGGACGAGGGAGGGACACGCGTGCCCCGGATACACGGAGCATCGCGCACGGGGGCAGCGGGCGGCGGCATACGCCTCTTCGCGGGACTCATGGTGGCGCCGCTCATATTCATCGCAGGCTGCTCGTCCGACGGCGGCAAGACCGAACCCGGCGGCTCCGGAGGTACTTCCGGCGGCACGGGGGGCGGAACGAACAAGAAGGTCGCGGCCGGTCCGGCGACCATCGCGATCACTCCCGCCGACGGCACCAAGAGCGTGGAGACCGACGGCGTCCTCAAGGTCGACGCGACCGGGGGCAAGCTCACGTCGGTGGTGGTGACCGACGCCAAGGGCAAGACCGTGGACGGGCAGATCAGCCCCGACGGCATCGGCTGGAAGCCGACCGCGCCGCTGGCCAACGGCGGGGCCTACACGGTGGCCGCCAAGGCCGCCAACGCGGACGGCGCCGAGGTCACCGCGCAGAGCAAGTTCAACACCAAGTCCGCCGACGACACCTTCGTGGCCGACTTCAACGTCGACCCCGACAGCACCTGGGGCGTCGGCGCCATCATCTCGCTGAAGTTCAACGCGCCGATCAAGGACAAGGCCGCGATCGAGCGCAACCTCAAGGTGGTCAGCGAGCCCGCGGTGCAGGGCTCGTGGTCCTGGCTCAAGGACCTCGACGGCAACGACCGGATCGACTACCGCCCGGAGAAGTACTGGGCGAGCGGTACGAAGGTCAACCTCAAGGCCAACCTGACCGGCGCCAAGGCGGCGCCGGGGGTCTACGGCAAGCAGACCAAGGACATCAAGTTCACCATCGGCCGCTCGCTGGTGGCGACCGCGGACCTGAAGTCCAAGCACATGTCGGTGAAGAAGGACGGCGCCGAGGTGGAGGACCTGCCGATCTCGGCCGGCGGGCCCAACTACCCGACCTGGGGCGGCACGATGGTCGTGCTCGACAAGGTCGACGGCATCACGATGGACTCCGAGACGGTCGGTCTCGGCGACGCCTACAACATGAAGAACGTGCGGCACGCGGTACACCTGACCGCGTCCGGGACGTACGCGCACGGCGCGCCGTGGAACGAGGGCAAGTTCGGGCGGCAGAACGACAGCCACGGCTGCATCGGGCTCAGCGCCTCCAACGCGAAGACCTTCTTCGACCTGGTCAACCAGGGTGACCCGGTGGAGGTCGTGAACAGCACCGACAAGACCGTCAAGGCCGGCAACGGGCTCGGCGGCTGGAACGTGGACTGGGCGACCTGGGTCAAGGGCAGCGCGCTCGGCGGCGCCGGTTCGCCGGCGGCTCCCGCCGCTCCGGCCGCGTAGGGCGCGGGATCCGAGGAAGACGAGAACAGCGGACCGGGCCCGTGATCGGGCCCGACACGGTAGGGCGAACCGCCCGATCGCGCGATCCGACCGGTGGTCGGAATCAGGCGATCGGGCGGTTTGTCTGATTATCCGAATGAATTGGGACCATCCCGGCCACTCTCGATGCGGCAACCGCGCGTGCTCCGCGCTCGCCCCGCACGGCTGGAGGTCTTGCATGATGCGGAATGGAGCTGTTCGCCCCCGGTGGCTCTGCGCGGCCCTCGTGTCGGCGATTCCCCTGGTGTTCGTCGCCGGCTGCGGGACCTGGGACAAGCACCGCGATGTCGACAAGCCCCGCCCCGACGCGGGCGTCGCCCAGGTGGCGGTGGACGTGCGGCCGGACCGACCCGCGCAGCCGGGCCGGCCGATCGTGGTCAGCGTGCGCGAGGGCCGGTTGTACGCGGTGAACCTGGTCGGCCCCGACGGCAGGGCGGTGCCCGGGGGCAACGCGCCCGGCGACGCGACCTGGTCCAACTCCGAGCCGCTGGGCTACGCCACCAAATACACGCTCACTGCGTCCGCGGTGGACGCCTTCGGGCACACCACGACGCGTACCGAGGACTTCACCACCATCGCCCGGGACGCCGAGTTGACGGTGGACACGGTGACGCCGGACGCCGACTCGACGGTGGGCGTCGGCATGCCGATCACCGTCACGTTCCACGGGCCGGTCACCGATCCCGCGCAGCGCGCCGAGGTGGAGCGGCACCTGGAGGTGTCCACTTCCGCGCCGGTCGAGGGCGCCTGGGGCTGGGTGGACGACAAGACGGTGCGTTATCGGCCCAGGGCGTACTGGCCGGTCGGCACGAAGGTGGCGGTGCTCACCAGCCTGCTCGGCGTCGACTTCGGGCACGGCGTGTACGGCGGTCCCGGCGGGCGGGTCGGCTTCGACATCGGCGATTCGGTGATCGCCACGGTGGACTCCGGGGCGCACACGATGACGGTCAGGCGCAACGGCACCGACCTCAAGACCGTCCCGGTGACCACCGGCAAGCCCGGCTTCACCACCCGCTCCGGCACCAAGGTCGTGCTCGGCAAGGCGCCGCACGTGCTGATGGACGGCACCACGGTCGGCATCTCGGCGGACAGCAGCGACGGCTACCGGCTCGACGTGGAGTGGGCCACCCGGGTGACCTGGAGCGGCGAGTTCGTGCACGCCGCGCCGTGGTCGGTGGGCTCGCAGGGCAGCGCCAACGTGAGCCACGGGTGTGTGGGGATGAGCACCGACAACGCCAAGTGGTTCTACGACCAGGTCAAGATCGGCGACGTGGTCACCGTGGTGAACACGGGCGATCCCAAGGCGATGGAGCCGATCGGCAACGGCTACGGCGAGTGGAACCTGGACTGGCCGGACTGGTTGGCCAGGAGCGTCGTGGGAGCGGGCACGACCCGGCCGCTGTGAGGGCGATGTCGGTGCCTGTGCCGCCAACCGTGACCTCCGGGGCCGCGTCGGCCCGCGGGGCGGCCGGGAAGGGCCCTGTACGGCCGACTGCGGGGCGAACGACGAAGGGCCCCACCGGATTCCCCGGTGGGGCCCTTCGTCGTTCCTGCGCGTCCTACGGGTCGTGCCGATGTGGCGTCAGCAGCCCGGCCCCGGTCGCGTCAGTGGTGACCGTGTCCGCTGGTCAGCTCCTTGTACTCCTCCGCCGTCGGCTTCTCGATCGGCTCGGCGAAGTACCAGTGCGACATCCGCGACCGCAGCTTGTCCGAACGCTTGACCTTGCGGGCCACACCGTTCTCGTCCTCGGCCGCTTCCAACTCGTACGGCTTCGGCTGCTCGTGCGCGGTCAGGGTGTGCCGCATCCCCGGGTCCAGCGGCTCGTGGATCTCGATGAACTCGCCGTGCGGGAGCTTCTTGATCACACCGGTCTCGCGGCCGTGCAGGACCTTGTCCCGGTCCCGGCGCTGCAGACCCTTGCAGATCCGCACCGTGGCCAGGTAGGCCAGCACCGGGGCGACGAAGAAGGCGACCCGACCGATCCAGGTGATCGAGTTGATCGACATGTGGAAGTGCGTCGCGATGATGTCGTTGCCACCGCAGACCCACAACACGCCGTAGCAGGTGATCCAGGCGACACCCAGACCGGTGCGCACCGGCATGTTGCGCGGGCGGTCCAGGAGGTGGTGCTCACGCTTGTCGCCGGTGATCCAGCCTTCGATCCACGGGTACATCGCCATGAACGTGAACAGCACACCGGGCAGGATCAGGGACGGGATCAGCACGTTGAAGCTGAACGTGTGGCCCCAGATGTTCCACTCCCAGTTCGGCATCAGGCGCAGGGATCCCTCGAGGAATCCGATGTACCAGTCGGGCTGGGAGCCCGCAGTGATCTGTCCCGGGTTGTATGGACCGTAGGACCAGATCGGGTTGATCTGCACCAGGCCGCCGAGCGCGGCGGTGATGCCGAACACAATGAAGAAGAAGCCACCGGCCTTGGCCGCGTAGACCGGCAGCAGCGGCAGGCCCACGACGTTCTTCTCGGTCTTGCCCGGGCCGGGGAACTGGGTGTGCTTCTGGTAGAAGACCAGGATCAGGTGGACGGTCACCAGACCGACCATGATCGCCGGGATCAGCAGCACGTGGATGGTGAACAGGCGCGGGACGATGTCCTCGCCCGGGAACTCCCCGCCGAACAGGAAGAACTGCACGTAGGTGCCGACCAGCGGGATCGCCAGGACGACGCCCTCGGCGATGCGCAGACCGGTACCGGAGAGCAGGTCGTCGGGCAGCGAGTAGCCGGTGAAGCCGTTGACCATGGCCAGCACGAGCAGCAGGAAGCCGAACAGCCAGTTTATTTCGCGCGGCTTGCGGAACGCCCCGGTGAAGAAGATCCGGAACATGTGCACGAACAGCGAGGACACGAAGATCAGCGCCGCCCAGTGGTGGATCTGACGCATCGCCAGACCACCGCGGATGTCGAAGCTGATGTCCAGCGTCGAGGCGTACGCCTGCGACATGTGGATGCCCTGCAGCGGCACGTAGGAGCCGTCGTAGACGACCTCCTGCATGCTCGGCTTGAAGAACAGCGTGAGGAACACGCCGGTCAGCAGCAGCACGATGAAGCTGTACAGCGCCACTTCACCGAGCATGAAGGACCAGTGGTCCGGAAAGACCTTGCGCAGGTTCTTCTTCGCCGCGCCGTAGATGCCCAGCCGGCTGTCCAGCGCGTCGGCCGCGCGAACGGCCGCGTTGTCCGGGATCGGGGTGCTCTTGTTGGCCCCGCCCTTGGGTTGTTCGCTCGACATCAGCCACGCTCCCAGAAGCTCGCGCCGACCGGTTCGGCGAAGTCCTGCGACGCGGCGAGATTACCCGCCTCGTTCACATGGATCTTCAACTGCGGCAGCGAGCGAGCGGCCGGGCCGAACACGACCTTGCCGTCGTCCGCCAGGTCGAAGGTGGACTGGTGGCACGGGCACAGCAGGTGGTGCGTCTGCTGCTCGTACAGGCCGATCGGGCAACCCACGTGGGTGCAGATCTTCGAGTACGCCACGATGCCCTCGTGGCCCCAGGCCAGTTCCTTCTTGGACTTGATGTCCTTCGGCTCCAACCGGACCAGCAGGACCGCGGACATGCCCGCCTTCTCCAGCCAGCCGTGCGAGAGCTCCTCCTTCTGACCGGCCGGGCCGTACTTCTCGACCAGACCCTCGGGAAGCGCCATGGTGAGCGAGCCCTTGACGATGTCGTCCGGCTTGATCGGCAGGCCGGTCGCCTCGTTGATCAGCTCCTTGCCCGGCTTCCACTCGGTGTGCCGGAGCTTGGTGCCGGGCAGCGGGCCGAGGTCGCGCAGCAGCACCACGCCGGACAGCGGCACCAGGGCCATCGCGCCGATCATCGTGCGCCGGATCAGCGGCCGACGGCCGATCACCGAGTCGGAGGCGCCCTGGGTGAACTCGCGGATCGCGTATTCGCGCGTCTCCGGGTCCGAGGTGAACTCGTGGCGCTCCTGAACGATCTCCTCGTCCGTCATCAGCGTGCGCGCCCAGTGGATCGCGCCGGCGCCGATGCAGAACAGCGCGATGCCCAGGGTGCCGCCGAGGGCGGCGTTCTGGGCGCCGATCTTCCCGAAGAAGAAGATGTCGATGATGCGGTCTTTGTCGATGCCGACGTACGACCAGATGAAGCCGATCGTGGCCAGCATCGAGATCACGAAGAGGAACGCGACCTGACGCTCGGCGCGATTGGCCGCCTTCTCGTCGATGTCGGTGCGGCGCGGCTCGTGGGCCGGCAGGCCGGGGTCGGCGAACGGGTCGCCTTCCGCCGGAACATGTGCCGAGGCGGGAACCTCGGGCAGGTGCTCTTCGGGCACTTCGGATTTGTCCTGGCTACTCATTTGGTCCTGGCCTTGGGGGTCCGGGCGGCAATCCAGATCGCACAGCCGATCAGCAGGCCGAGCGCGATGATCCAGCCGAAGAGGCCCTCGGAGACCGGGCCGAGGCGGCCGAGACCGAGACCGCCGGGGTTCGGCTCCTTGTGCGTCGTCTCACGCACGTAGGTGACGATGTCCTTCTTCTGCTGCTCGGGCATCGTGCTGTCCGGGAACGAAGGCATGTTCTGCGGGCCGGTGAGCATGGCCTCGT
This sequence comes from Embleya sp. NPDC059237, assembly GCF_042754105.1. Lineage (NCBI taxonomy): Bacteria > Bacillati > Actinomycetota > Actinomycetes > Kitasatosporales > Streptomycetaceae > Embleya > Embleya sp. NPDC059237. The sequence continues at coordinate 41,038 of NZ_JBHZAE010000025.1, forward strand.
AGATGTGCTTCGGGTCCACGTTCTTCAGCGGCGGTGCGAACTTGCCCTGGGTCAGGGCGCCGCCCTCGCCGGAGAAGTTGTGGCACTGCGAGCAGTTCGTGCGGAACAGCTCGGCGCCGTTGACGATGTCGCCGTCGGGCGCGTACATGTTCGCCGTCGGGATCTTGGGCCCGGCGCCGAGGGAGGCCACGTACGCGGAGAGCTGCTCGATCTGCGCCGGGGTGTAGACCTCGGGCTTGCGCGGTGCCTGGGCACCGGGCTGCTGGAGGGGCATCCGGCCGGTCGACACCTGGAAGTCGACGGCGGCCGCGCCGACGCCGATCAGGGAGGGTCCGTCCGAGGAGCCCTGGGCGTCGAGCCCGTGGCAGGTCGAACATCCGCTCAGGTAGAGCTTCTTGCCCGCTTCGACCGCGATGGAGGCAGAGTCGTCGGCCTCCGCCTTCTTGGCGGGCGCGAACGCGGCGTACAGCCCCCCCGTGGCCGCGAGCGCAAAAATGAGTACGACGATCGCCGCCAAGGGGTGGCGTCGCCGCGCGGAGAGCTTTTTCACGGATAACCCCGGTCCAATGTCGTCTGCGTAGTGAGTGTCGGGACGTCTACCTGATGACGTAGATCGTGAAGAACAGACCGATCCAGACCACGTCGACGAAGTGCCAGTAGTACGAGACGACGATTGCGGCCGTGGCCTGCTCGTGCGTGAACCGTCGGGCCGCGTAGGTGCGTCCGAGGACCAACAGGAAGGCGATCAGACCGCCCGTCACGTGCATGCCGTGGAAGCCGGTGGTCAGGTAGAAGACCGAACCGTAAGCCGACGACGAAAGAGTCGTGCCCTCCTTGACCAGCTCCGTGTACTCCATCACCTGACCGCCGACGAAGACGGCGCCCATGATGAAGGTGATGATGAACCACATGCGGAGCTTCTTGACGTCACCGCGTTCGGCCGCGAAGACGCCGAGCTGACAGGTGAGCGAGGACAACACGAGGATCGTCGTGTTGCCCGTCGAGAACGGGATGTTCAGCTCACTGGCATGCTCGCGCCAGGCGTCCGAGCCGGTGACCGACCGGATCGTGAAATACATCGCGAACAAGGCCGCGAAGAACATCAGCTCCGACGCCAACCAGACGATCGTGCCGATGCTGACCAAGTTGGGACGGTTGAGTGTCCCGTGTGTCCCGTGTGAGGGGGGCCCGGTTTCTAGTGAAGTTGCTGTCGCCACGGCGGCCATTATTGCGGTCGCCGGATCTGCCCACACTTCGGGGGGTAACCCTCGTTGAACGTGTCGGGGTTAGGCTCTGGTTCCGTGAGTGGCTCTGCAGGCGATGCCGGGATGTTCCTGGCACACGCGACCCCCGGGAACGTCCCGCCCGAACTGACCCCCATTCGGCTCCTGACCGGGTGGGTGTTCGAGCCGATCCCGATCCTGGTCGCGATGTTGTTCGGCGGGCTCTATCTGTACGGGGTGCACAAGCTCAGGGCCCGCGGGGACGCGTGGTCGCGGTGGCGCACCTTCTCGTTCCTGGGATTGGGCCTCGGCACGTTCCTGATCGCGACCGAGTCGGCGCTGGCCGCCTACGACACCGTGTTGTTGAGCGTGCACATGGTGCAGCACATGGTGCTGGCGATGATCACGCCGATCTTCCTGGCGCTGGGCGCGCCGATCACCCTCGCGCTGCGCACCCTGCCGACCAAGTGGCGTAATCGGCTCAACGCCCTCCTGCACAGCAGATTCTCGAAGGTGGTCACCTTCCCGGCCTTCGCCGGCTTCGTCTTCGTGCTCAATCCGTTCGCGCTGTACTTCACGCCCTGGTACGAGCTGACGCTGCGCAACACCTTCATGCACGACATGAATCACGTGCACTTCGTGATCATCGGTTGCATGTGGTTCTGGCCACTGCTCGGGCTCGACCCGATGCCGCGCGCGAGCCATCCGATGCGGTTGCTCGCGGTCTTCGCGACGCTGCCGTTCCACGCCTGGCTGGGCATCGCGATCATGAGTTCGTCCACCGTGCTGGCCGGTGACTGGTACAACGACCTCGGTCGCGACTGGGGCGCGAGTCCGCTGTCCGATCAGGGCACCGCCGGCGGGATCCTGTGGGGCAGCGGCGACATCATCGGACTGCTCGTCTTCCTCGTGTTGTTCGTGCAGTGGGCCAAGGCGTCCGAACGTGAGGCGGTGCGCGAGGACCGGCGGCTCGATCGACTCGAACTGATCGAGGCCGGGCGCAAGGCCCGGGAGGAGCGGTTGGCGCGCGAGGCGGCGGCGGGCGGCGACGGCGCCGGGGGCGTCGGGGATGCCGGAAAATCCGTCGCGAAGAGCACTCTTGCGGGTGACTCTGCCCGAACGGCGGACGGCGATTCGGCCGTCCGGGTGGCCCCCGGAGCCGAGCCGAGGTCGGCGAGCGGGGCCGAGTAGCGTCGCGGCATGATCCTCGAACGGTTCCTCCGCCGGCGGCGTGCCGAGCCCGTGCCCGTGCTCGTCGACGACGGCACGCTGGTCGTGGTCGGCTCCTGCTTCGATCCGGCGCGGGCCGACTCGGCGGTGGTCGCGGAGATGCGGGCGGCCGGGGTGGCGGTGGAGACCGGTCCGTTCGTGATGCGGCACGTGGTGACCCTGCCGGACCACGACGCGGTCGCGGAGGCGACCCGGATCCTGGCGGCGGACGGATGGGCAGTCACGGTCGTGGCGGCCGACGAGCGGCCGCTGCGGGTGCGGATCGCGCGGCAGCAGGTGCTCACCGGCCTCGAACCGGCCCGCGAGCGCACCCGGATGGCGGGGCTGGCGCAGCGGTTGGGCGGGGACGCCGAGGGCTACGAGGTGCTGGCGCGTGGGTGAGTCGGGCGGACCCGGGCGGTCGGGCCGGGATCGGAGCGTGACGAGCCCCACATTCCGGCGGGGAAAAGCGCTAACATCCGGGGCGGATCCAAGTTGTCGTCCCGTACCCGGACTCAGGCAGGTGGACATGACGCGCGGCGAGACCATGACCGTCCTTGTGTACAGCGACGACCGCAACACCCGTCGGAAGGTCACCCTCGCGCTCGGGCGCAGGCCCGCCGTCGACGTGCCGTTCGTGGAATACCTGGAGTGCGCCACCGAGCCCGCCGTGATCGAGGCGATGGACAAGGGCGGCGTGGACCTCGTGATCCTGGACGGGGAGACCGCCCCCGCCGGCGGCATGGGTGTGTGCCGGCAGCTCAAGGACGAGATCTACAACTGCCCGCCCGTACTCACCCTGGTCGGTCGCCCGCAGGACGCGTGGCTGGCCACCTGGTGCCGGGCCGACGCGGTGGTCGCGCATCCGTTGGACCCGCGCACGCTTGCCTCGGCGGCGGCCGACCTGATCCGCGGGCGGATCGCGGGACGCCAGCCGGCCTGACCGCATCGCGGATAACCGTCGGGTGTCGCCGGTCCCGGTCGGTACGCTGGCGCCGACTCATCCGATGACACTGCGGGAGCGGACCATGGGCGCCTCGGCCTCTACATACCAGAGCGGCGGCAACCCGGCGGCCCGTTCCTGGCGCGACATCCTGGCCTCGCTCATGCGGGGTGACGACCTGCCGGCGGATGCCACGGCGTGGGCGATGGACCACATCATGACGGGTGAGGCCACGCCGGTGCAGGTGGCCGGGTTCGTGATCGCGCTGCGGGCCAAGGGCGAGACCGTGGACGAGGTCTCGGGTCTGGTGCGGGCGATGTACGAGCACGCGTCGACCATCGAGGTACCCGGCCGCACGGTGGACATCGTCGGCACGGGCGGCGACCTCGCCCGCACGGTGAACATCTCGACCATGTCCGCGATCGTGGTCGCGGGCGCGGGCGAGACCGTGGTCAAGCACGGCAACCGGGCGGCGTCGTCCGCCAGCGGCGCGGCCGACGTGCTCGAAGCGCTCGGCGTGGTGCTGGATCTGACCCCGGAGCAGGTGGCCCGGACGGCCGGGGAGGCGGGCATCACGCTGTGCTTCGCGCAGCGCTTCCACCCGTCGTTGCGGCACGCCGCGCAGGCGCGGCGCGAGCTGGGGGTGCCGACCACGTTCAACTTCCTGGGCCCGCTGACCAATCCGGCGCGGGTCCGGCATCACGCGATCGGGGTCGCGGATCTGCGGATGGCGCCGATCGTGGCCGGTGTGCTGGCCGATCGTGGGGCCACCGCGCTGGTCTTTCGCGGTGACGACGGGTTGGACGAGTTGACCGTGACCACCACGTCCCAGGTGTGGATCGTGCGGGACGGCGACGTGCGCGAGGACCGGGTGGATCCGCGCGACCTGGGTATCGCGTTGAACGGGATCGAGTCGCTGCGCGGCGGCGACGCGATGTTCAACGCGGGGGTGGCCCGGAAGCTGCTCGCGGGGGAGAAGGGCGCGGTGCGCGACGCGGTGTTGTTGAACTCGGCGGCGGCGCTGGCCGCGCTCGGCCCGGGAGACGGATCGTTGACGCAGCAGTTGGCGGCCGGGATCGAGCGGGCGGCGGAGGCGATCGACTCGGGGGCGGCGCAGGCGGCGCTCGATCGATGGGTGGGCGTGACGCGGTCGTTCGCGCGAGGGTAGCCGGAGGCGGATGTGTACGCCGGGTGGGCCGAGGTGGGCCTGCCCGGCGTCGTCGCGTTCGGGCTCCGTCGGGGCGTGGGGGCGGTGTCCAGTATGTGGAACCGGTGGGGTGGTCGTTGCGCGCGGCGATTCCTGCGGTAATAATTCTGCGCAGGTCACGAGTGACAGTGGAAAGCCCCGGCTTGCTGTCCGGCAACCCTCGCTCCGCGGTGGGGTGCCCCGGGTGATGACACGGTCGGGCGTCGTCAGGCGTCCCGGCAAGCGCGGACCCCTGGTGTGGCGGCAGGCAATTGCCCCATGCGAACCGGGTCCTGTACCTGGGGAGCATGTGATGGCGTGAAATCTCTTTCTCGAAACGGGCTGATCGGCCCATTCCGTACGCGCTGAGTCGTCGCGCGTCGCTTTTCCGAGACCACATTTCATCCGGGGATCACTCCGCGCTGTTTTGATGTCGACTTCTCGACATTGCGTGGGTCGGTTCTCGTCTGCCGAGGAGATTTGCCATGACCGCCGGTACCGCTTCCGCCGCTTCCGCCGCCTCCGTTGCCTTCGACGCCGATGTCGCCATTGCCGCCCCGCTGCCCGTGGTCGGGCGGGATGTGCTCGTTCCGCTGGTCACCGGGGGTGAGGTGGAGTACGCGGCGCTCGACTACGGGGCCAGCGCGCCGTGTCTGCAGCGGGTGTGGGACGACGTGGCCGGCTATCTGCCGTACTACGGCAGCGTGCATCGCGGTGCCGGCTACCTGTCGCAGTTGTCCACCGAGCTGTACGAGCAGAGCCGGGCCACGGTCGCGGAGTTCCTCGGGTTGCGGGGTGACGACACGTTGCTGTTCACCCGGGGCACCACCGATTCGCTGAACCTGCTCGCCTCGGTACTGCCGCGCGGCACCCGGGTGTTCGTGTTCGAGACCGAGCACCACGCGGCGCTGCTGCCGTGGCGTCGGCATGCCGGGGTGACCCAGTTGGCGGCGCCGTCCTCGCCCGAACAGGCGGTCGCGGCGCTGGAGGCCGCGCTCGAAGGCTCCGGCGACGGGCCTCGGCTGGTGTGCGTGACCGGTGCCTCGAACGTGACCGGCGAGCTGTTCCCGGTGGCGGAACTGGCCGAGGTGGCACACCGGTTCGGGGCGCGGATCGTGCTGGACGCGGCGCAACTGGCGCCGCACCACCCGGTGTCGGTCGCGGACCTGGACGTGGACTGGGTCGCGCTGTCGGCGCACAAGCTGTACGCGCCGTTCGGCTCAGGGGTGTTGGCGGGGCGCGGGGACTGGCTGGACGCGGCGGAGCCGTACCTGGCGGGCGGCGGGGCGAGCAAGGCGGTCTCGCGCGACCACGTCGAGTGGCAGAGCGGCGCGGCCCGGCACGAGGCGGGGTCGCCGAACGTGATCGGCGCCTACGCGTTGGCGTCCGCGTGCCGGGCGATCACCGAGGCGGGGCCGGCGGCGCTGGTCGCGCGTGAGGAGGCGTTGTTGGCGCGGTTGCGGGCTCGGTTGGCGGAGATTCCCCAGGTGCGGACGCTGGAGCTGTTCGGGCCCGAGTCGGCGCGGGTGGGTGTGCTCTCGTTCGTGGTCGAGGGGTGGAACAGCTCGCGGTTCGCGGCGGTGTTGTCGGCGGAGTACGGGATCGGGGTGCGGGACGGGCTGTTCTGCGCGCACCCGCTGGTGCGGCACCTGTTGGGCGGGCGGGCCGATCAGCCGACCGAGTGTGGGTCGCCGGACGCGCCGGAGGGGCAGCAGAACCTCAACGCGATCCGGGTCAGCTTCGGTGTGGGGACGCCCGTCGAGCACCTGGACCGCTTTGCGGCGGCGGTTCGGGAAGTGGTGGAGCGGGGGGCGCGGTGGAGCTACACGGTGGATGGGGGCCGGTGCGTTCCTGATTCGGACCCGCGCGTGTTGCCTGCGGCGTGACGGGGGTGTGGGTCGGCGGGGGTCGCGTGCCTGGGCCTTGGACGGGGCGGGTCGTCCTCAAACGCCGGACGGGCTGACTGGGTCGCCTGCGGAGTTGGGTTGCGGCTTGCTTGTCCTCAAACGCCGGACGGGCTGACTGGGTCGCCTGCGGAGTTGGGTTGCGGCTTGCTTGTCCTCAAACGCCGGACGGGCTGACTGGGTCGCCTGT
>NZ_JBHZAE010000025.1:47790-157823 GCF_042754105.1 Embleya sp. NPDC059237
GCGGAGTTGGGCTGCGGCTTGCTTGTCCTCAAACGCCGGACGGGCTGACTGGGTCGCCTCCGGCGTTGGGCTGCGGCCTGCTTGTCCTCAAACGCCGGACGGGCTGACTGGGTCGCCTGCGGGGTTGGGTTGCGGTGCGCTTGTTCTCAAGCGCCGGACGGGCTGGGTGGGGCTGGGTCGCTTCCTGGGCCGGCCTCCGGCCCGGATGTCCTCAAGCGCCGGACGGGCTGATTGGGTTGCCTCCGGCGTTGGGTTGCGGCCTGCTTGTCCTCAGGCGCCGGAGGGGCTGATTGGGTTGCCTCCGGCGTTGGGCTGCGGCCCGGGTGTCCTCAAGCGCCGGACGGGCTGGGTGGGCCGGTTGGCTCTGGGGTTGGCTGCGGGTGGGGGGCTTGGGTGGCGCTTGTTTGGGTTTGGTTATTCGAGGCCGATCGCGAAGGCTGCTTCGAGGTCGTGTTGGGAGTAGGTGCGGAAGGCGATGTGGGTGGTGGTGGCCTCTACTCCCGGGACCTTGTTGAGGCGGCCGGGGATGACGTCGGCCAGGTCGTCGTGGGCGCGTACGCGCACCATGGCGATCAGGTCGAATTCACCGGTCACCGAGTAGACCTCGCTCACGCCCTCGATCGCGGCGATCGCCTCCGCGATTTCCGGGGTCTGGTCCACACGCGTCTTGACCTGCACGATCGCGGTGATCACGGGGTAGTCCTCCGGCTGTCGACGACAAGGTGCCCGAGCTTAGTCGGCGCGCCCGTCGGTGCGGGATCGCCGGCGCAACCATGTGTACTCGAATCCGGGTCACGGGTCACCCGATCGGAGTGGTTTGGCGCTCGCGGACGCCCGGTGTCGGGGGGCGGCCCAGGGCCAGGAGGTCGGCCAGTTCGTGGCGCCCGCTCGCGTGCATCCGGTCGATGAACGCGCGTAGCACGTGTGCCGTCGCGCGTGCGTCGGCCAACGCTCGGTGGGTCGGGTCGGTGGGCGCCTCGAAGTAGCGCGCGAGGGTGCCCAATCGCAGGTTCGGCAGTGTCCCGGCGGGCAGCAGCGCACGGGCCAGGGCGAGGGTGTCGACAACCCGGAAGTCGGGCCAGGCGTGGTCGCACGCGATGCTCGCGGTACGCAGAAAGCCCACGTCGAACGGGGCGTTGTGGGCGACCAGGATGGCGTCCTCGGCGAAGTGGGTGAACGCCGGCAGCACCAGACGCAGCGGGGGCGCGTCGGCCACCAGATCGTCGGATATCCCGGTCAGGTCGGTGATGAACTCCGGGATCGGCACCCCGGGCGCGACCAGGGTCGCGAACTCACCCAGGCGGTCCGCCCCACGCACCCGAACGGCGGCGATCTCGGTGATTCGGGCCTCCTGCGGATCCAGGCCCGTGGTCTCCAGATCGACGACCGTGAACACCTGCCGCTCCACCTCGTCACGAATCGCTCGGGATCCGGGCATGGTTCGCAACTCGTGGCCCGGGGCGATACTGTCCGGCGGGCGGGAACGCCGCGGCGGGTCGGCCGCCGGCAAGCCCTGACCCGCCGAACCTCGTGACCGGCAATCCCGGTGCGCGGTGCTGCTCATGTACCGGACGGTACGTTTCCGGCCCGACACGGCCGCGCCCAGGTACCTCTCGCAGCCCGGCATCATGGGGTGTACGCGGCCGACGGTGAACGGGTAAGGCTTCGCGGACCGAACCAGGAAAGGAACACGCATGTCGATCCAGGCCCCCACCGAGGACACCCGGTGGCGTTGCACGCTGTGCGGCAACCTGACCCGGTTCGACGTGACGCGGACCACCAAGGCCGTGGAGTTCACCCACCTCGACCTGGCGGGCGCCCCGCGGGTCGAGGAGCGCGAGATCGTCTCGGACGAGATCGAGTCGGTGCGCTGCCGCTGGTGCAACGCGACCGATTCCGTCGAACTGGTGGCCCGCCCCGACGCGACCTGATCGCCGCAACCGTCCGGGGACAATGGGACTGTGCATCGTTTCGGCATCGGGGCGGCCCGGCGCGACCGCCGGCGGTGCGGAACACGCCATGATCAAGGCGTCGGCGTCCCGGTAACGGTGACGCGGGGAGGGGCCTCGAGGGAACGGGAAGGACCGGAGGAGCAGTGAGCGGACCGGATACCCGCGCGGACGAGGTCACGCCTGCGCACGCCGCCGACGCCGCCGAGGCGGTGCCGGCCGCCGAGCCCGACCTCGACGCGCAGTCCGGGACCGCGGCGGCGACGGATGCCGCGACCGACGCCGGGACCGATGCGGAGCCCGTCGAACCGGGGCGGCAGGCCGGGGCCAACGGGCTCGTCGATTCCGCGGCGGGGTCGCTACGGTCTGCGGGGTCTGCGGAGTCCGACGGGGCCGTGCATCACGCCGTCGCCTCGGATGCGCACGGGGCCGCCGAGCCGCCGGCCGGTACACATCCCGCCGCCGACGTGCCCGCCGGGGCCGTCGAGCCCGAGGCGGAGCGCGCCGCGTCCGAGGCGCCGGCCGTCGAGCCCGAGGTGTTGAGCGGACCGTTGCCGGAGGCGGTCCGGGTCCGAGTGATCTCGGTGGCCGCCGACGCGCTCGGCACGATGACCGCCGACGAGGTCCCGGGGCCGCTGCGCCGGTTCGCCCGGTTCACCCACCAGCGCCGGGCCAAGTTCGCCGCGACGCCGCTGGCCGCCGCGCTGGAGAACGATCCGGTGTTCCGCCAGCGCATAGCGGAGCGCTTCCGCAAGGGCCTGCCGGAGATCTCCGAGGCGCTCGAAGCGGGCAAGGTGCCCGCCGCGGCCGACCCGCTCGACGTGGCCGCGGCCGCCTATCTGCTGCGCCCGCGCGGCTGGGTCCGGCTGATCGAGACCGCCGGCGACGCGGCCAAGGAGGCCGCCGCCGACCGCGCCGAGGCCGAGGCCGCCGAGACGTTGTCCCGGCTGGAGCACGAGGTCGGCGTACTGCGCGCGGCCTCGAAGACCGAGCACGAACGGCTGCGCGCCGAGTTGGAGACGGCCCGCAAGGAGGCCGACCACCTGCGCCGCCAGGTGCGCGGCCTGCAGGGCAGCGCCAAGCACGAGGAGAAGGAGGCCCGCCGGGCCCGCTCCGAGCTGGACGCGGTGCGGGTCGAGGCGCAGGCCGCGATCGCCGCCGCGGAGAAGGAGGCCCGCCGGCTGCGCGGCCGGGTCGCCGAGGTCGAATCGGCCCTGGAGGCCAGCCGCCGGGCGGCCCGCGAGGGACGCAGCATGGAGGACACTCGGGTCCGGCTGCTCCTGGACACCGTCCTGGAGGCGGCCCAGGGCCTGCGTCGCGAGCTGGCGCTGCCCCCGGTCGGGATCAGGCCGGCCGACATGGTGGACGCGGTCGTGCCGGGCGCGTCCGGGATAAAGGACATCGCGCAGCGCGCGCTGGAGGGCGACGACCCGGCCCTGCTCGACCAACTGCTCGCGCTGCCCCAGGCGCACCTGGTGATCGACGGCTACAACGTGACCAAGACCGGCTATCCCACGCTCGCGCTGAACAAGCAGCGCGACCGGCTGGTCGGCGGGCTGACCGGGCTCGCCGCGCAGACCGGTTGCGAGGTGACCTGCGTGTTCGACGGCGCACAGCTGGACGCGCCGGTGCTGCTCGCCCCCGCGCGCGGGGTGCGGGTGATGTTCAGCAAGCCGGGCGAGACGGCCGACGAGCTGATCCGCCGGCTGGTCCGGGCCGAGCCGCCGGGCCGGCCGGTCGTGGTGGTCTCCACGGACCGCGAGGTGGCCGAGGGCGTACGCAAGGCGGGTGCCCGCCCGGTGCCCTCGACGATGTTGCTGCGCAGGCTCACCCGCGGCTGACCGCACCGCGTGTCGGTAGCGCTCCCTACCGTTGACGAGGAAGGTCGACGAGGGGGAGGAGTCACATGCGCATCGCCTGTCGTACACACCGCGGCCGAGGGCGCGCCGGCGCCGCCGGCTGCGCGATCCCGGCTTCGATCGGGCCGGCCCTGATCGGCGCCCGCATCATCGGCATCGACATATCGCCCGAATTATCGAATACCGCTTCTTTCGGCGACTTCGGCGACCTCGGTGGTTCCGGCGACCTCGGCGATCCCGCCGACCCCGGGCCGCCCCCCGAGCACGCCGGCCGGCCCGACTACATCGAGTTGGACGAGGAGACGCTGACCGCGCTGCGCCTGTTCGCGGCGGAGGGGATGTTCGCGACACCGAGCGGATCGGCGCGCGACGGCGGCGATCCGCCGGGCGTTCGGCGCCCGGCCGACCGCCGGGGCTGAACCGGGCGGTGGGACCGCTCCGGGGCGGGTCGGCGACACCCGTTCGCCGCAGCCCCGGTCCCCGTTCCGGGTGGGGAGCGCACGGGCCCACGTTACGATCGAGCGGTGGATGACCCGAATCGGGCCGCGCGCCGGATCCGCAGCCTGCTGCCCGTTCTGGTCGTGGTGTGCGCGCTCGCCCAACTCGGGGCCGTGCTCGGGGTGACCCGATTCGTCGCCGACACGGTGCCCCACACCCCTCCCGGCGTTCACGCCGGCCGCTCCGCCGGCCCCGGGGCGAGCGGCGATGGCGAGCAGCACGCGAACGCCCGCCGGATAGCGATCGGCGCCCTCCTGGAACGGCGCGCGAACGCGTTCCTCACCCGGGACCGCGAGGCGCTCTCGTCCACCGTCGACCCGCAGAACCCGACGTTTCGGCAGAACCAGATGGGCGTTTTCGACAACATCGCCGAGGTGCCGTTCGCCGCGTGGGAGTACGAGATCGTCACGCCCGACGCGTTCGACCTCTCCGCCGCGCGCAAGAACGCACTCGGCGGGCCCGTGTTCACCGCCCAGGTGGACCTGCTCTACCGGATCACCGGACACGACGTGGCGCCGGTGCGGGTGCCGCAGTTCCTGACCTTCGTACTGCGGGGCGGCACCTGGTATCTCACCGCCGACGGCGACGGCGCCGCGACCGGGATGCGCACCCCCGCCCAGGTGTGGGACCTGGGCCCGGTCACCGTGGTCCAGGGCGCGCACAGCATCGTGCTCGGTATCGGCACCCGTGCCGCGCTGCGCGAGTTCGCCGACACCACCGACAAGGCCGTGCCGCAGGTGAGCGCGGTGTGGGGCGAGTCCTGGCCCGGGCGGGCGGTAGTGGTGGTGCCCGGCACCCAGGCGGAGATGGCCCGGCTGCTCGGCGCCGAACCGAGCAAGTACGCCAAGATCGCCGCGGTCACCACCGGCGAGCGCGGCGCGGCGGCCGACGCGGCCGCCGCCGACCGGGTGATCGTCAACCCGGACGCCTTCCGCGAGCTGGGCGACCTGGAGCGCCGGGTGGTGATGACGCACGAGATCACCCACGTGGCGAGCCGCGCGTTCACCCGGGCGTGGACGCCGACCTGGCTGTCCGAGGGGTTCGCGGACTACGTCGGCTACCTGGAGTCGGCGCAGACGATGCGCACCGCCGCGCCCGAACTGCGCCGTGACGTCAAGGCGGGCAAGGTGCCCGTACAGCTGCCCGCCGACACGACCTTCGAGACCACGCAGGAGGACCTGCCCCAGGCGTACGAGATGGGGTGGCTGGCCTGCAAACTGATCGCGGAGCGGTGGGGCCGGCCCAAGCTGGTCGAGCTGTACCGTACGGTCGGCGCCGAACGGCCGCCCGGGGTCGGCGCGCCCGACGCGGCGTCGGCCCTGTCGTCGGCGATGGTGTCCGTCCTGGGCACCGGGCCCGACGCGTTCACCAAGACCTGGCTCGACTACCTGCGGACGCAGGCCGAATGACGGGGGCACGGCGGGCATGTCGGTCCAGAGGTTGTTGCTGATCTGCCTGATCTGCACGGGTGCGGTGCTGCTCGTGGCGGTCGCGGTGACCACGCCGTGGCGCCCGCTGCCGGAGCCGCCGGGCGGGTTCACCCACCCGGACGCGGCCCGGGACTTCACCGCCGCCGAGATCGCTCGCGGGCAGGCGCTGGCCCGGGCCGCGCGCCCGCCCGCCTACCTGTCCATGGCGCTGTCCCTGGTGGTGTCCCTCGTGCTCGGGCTCACCCCGGCGGGGGCGCGGATCATCGAGGCGGTCGCCCGGCCCCTGGGTGGTGGATGGGCCTGGCGGATCCTGCTCGGCGGGCTGGTGCTCGCGCTGATCGGCCGGCTGGCCACGCTGCCGTTCGCGGCTCGCCTGGAGGTGGTCCGGCGGCGCTACGGGCTGTCGGTGCAGAGCTGGGGGAGTTGGTGGGCCGATCTGGGCAAGGGCTTCGCGATGTCCACCGGGCTGCTGCTCGTGGTGGCGCTGGCGCTGTACGCGCTGATCCGGGCGCTGCCCCGGGCCGGCTGGCTGATCGCGGCCGGCGGGGGCGCGCTGCTCGTGGTGGCGATCTCGTTCCTGTACCCGCTCCTGGTCGAACCGGCCTTCAACAAGTTCCACTCGATGCCCGACGGGCCGCTGCGCACCTCGCTTTTGCAACTGGCCGAGCGGGACGGGGTGCCCGTACAGGACGTGCTGGTCGCGGACGCGTCGCGGCGGACCACCGCGCTCAACGCGTACGTGTCCGGGTTCGGCTCGACCCGACGGATCGTGGTGTACGACACCACCGTGCGCGACGCGGATCCGCGCGAGGTGGAGCTGATCGCGGCACACGAACTGGGCCACGCCAAGCGCAACGACGTGCTGCACGGCACGCTGATCGGCGCCGCCGCGATGGCCGCCGGCGTCTGCGGGCTCGGCCTGCTGATGTCCTGGTCGCCGCTGCTGCGTCGGGCCGGCGCGGACACCGCGGGCGACCCGCGCTCGCTCGCCCTGCTGCTCGCGGCGGTCGCGGTGATCGGCACGCTGGCCGGCCCCGGCGAGATGCTGATCAGCCGGCGGCTGGAGGCCCGGGCGGACGTGCACGCCCTCGACCTGACCCGCGACCCGGAGGCGTTCATCCGCATGCAGCACAACCTGGCCGTGACCAACCGCTCCAACGTCACCCCGAACCCGATCCTGCAATTCCTCTTCGCCTCCCACCCCTCCGCCCCCGAACGCATCGCCTCGGCAAGAGACTGGGAACGCCTGCACGGCAAGGGGTAGCGGCGTGGCCGCTCAGGGACCGGGCTGTATGCGCACGACGGTCACGAGCAACTGTCCCGCCGATACCTGGTAGACGACGAAGATGCTGCGGCCGAGCGTCGCCTCGCGCCGGTCCCTGGAGTAGGTCGCGCTCGACCCGCATCCATACGGGTCACGAGCGATCGCCGCCATCCCCGCGTCGAGGTCGCGGCGCTGTGCGGGAGTGAGTTGTCCTCGGACCTTGTCGCAGTCCGGGGTGTACTCGACGCGAAAGCTCATCCCGGTTCACCCGCTTCGGCTTCCCGGCGCTTTTGCTCGACGAATTCGCGTTCGCGGCGCTCCAGCATCTCGAAGACGGCGCGGTCCTCCTCCTCGGCCGTGGTCGGCTTGAGCGCCCACTTCGCCAAGAGCGCGAACAGTTCGTTCGCCGGGCAGTCCTCCACCGCCTCGTTGAACTCCTTGTGCCACTCCTCGGGCAACGATTCCCGGATGGTCCGCACGGTCGCGGGCAGTTCCACGACGGCACCACCGATGTGCGTCTTGAATGTCGCCGGCATGGGCACACACCTCCGTCGAGAGTCGTTTCGGTCGTCGTGTTCCAGTGTGCTGTGGGCAGTGCGTCGTGTGCAGGCGTGTGGGCGGCGCGTTGGGGGCCTGTGACGGTGTCGAAGGGGCGTGGTGTGCCTACACGGTGGACTTCGCGACGGGGCGGTGTGGGTCCGTCGGGGTCGGGGGTTGCTTTGTCGGCGTTGTCGGGGTGCTGTCGCCGAGGACGCGGCTCGCCTGCCACAGTCGCCGGGCCGACCACGCCGTCGCCGTCACCAGCAGGGTGTTGCGGGCGGTCAGGGCCAGGACCGCGGCCGGCTCGCTCCGGAGGAGTTCGCCGAACCAGATCGGGAATTCCAGGGTGGTCAGCGGCATCGCGCACAGCAGCAGTACGGCCGGCGGGCGCTGGGTGGTGTCCGGCCGCAGCAGGCACACCGCCGCCAAACCGATCAGCCACACCAGATACTGCGGGCTGATCACCCGGCTCGTGGTCACGAAGATCAACATCGCGCACAGCGCCGCGTCGGGCGCCGTGGACGTGGTGAACCGGCGGGCCCGCACCCGCCACAGCAGCAGCCAACCGAAGCCCAGCACGCTGGTGAGCAGGCTGATTCGGCCCACCGCGGTGATGTACGGGCCGTGGAATTCGAGCGATCCGTAGCTCTCCCGGACCTGCCCGCTCCACCCGCACCAGGAGGCGAGGTGGAACGGCACGGCGAACACCGACTCCACCTCGATGCCGCGTTCGCGCTGGTAGCCCAGGAACGCGAAGGCCCCCGGAAGCGCGGCGGCGAAGCCGAGCACCACCACCGCGGCGCCGAGCAGGGTCCACGCGTACGCCCGGGCCGGCCCGCGTCGCCCGCGCAGCCCCACGAAGATCAGCGCCGGCCACAACTTTATCGCCGTCGCGAAGCCCGTCAGCAGCCCCGCGAGCCGGTGTCGGTCGGTGCGCCGGCCCGTGATCAGGACCAGCGCCGCCACCGTCGGCGCGGTCACCGCGAGGTCGTACCGGGCCAGGATTATCGGCCCGAGCAGCGGCACCGCCACCACCCACAACGCCGCGCCGTACGGCGGCACCCCGCGCGGGATGCCCCGGGCCAGCAGCCACACCACCGCCGCGTCGGCGACGAGCATCAGCAGGTACACCGACGTCGCGTAGTCGAACGGCAGCAGCCCGGGCAGCAGCAACACCCCGGCCGCGCCCGGCGGGTACTGCCAGCGCACGTCGTCCACCGGAAAGGTCCCCGAGCGCAATACGTGGAACCACTCGCGGTAGATCGCCCGCGCGTCACCGGTGACGAACGGCCAGGGATTGGGCACCACTTCCATCGCCGTCAGCAGCAACACCGCCCGGGTCGCCGCCCAGACGAGCACGACGGCCCAGAGCGCGCCCGACGGCGTACGGAACGGATTCCGCGCACGGTGCCACGAGGGAAGGCTCACCGACGGATCGTACAGAGAGCGCCCGCTTCGACCGGATCCTTCCGCCGGCCGGCGCGTCGGGTCTGGGATCCTCGTGCGTGATGAAGACCTTGATCGTCACCAACGACTTCCCGCCCCGGCCCGGCGGCATCCAGTCCTTCGTGCACTCCATGGCGCTGCGGCTGCCCGCGGACGGCGTCGTGGTCTACACGTCCTCGTGGCGGGACCGGGCCGAGACGGCCGCGTTCGACGCGGCGCAGCCCTTCCCGGTGGTGCGTGATCGTACGTCGATGCTGGTGCCCACGCCGGGCGCGGTACGCCGGGCCCGGGAGATCGCCCGGGCCGAGGGCTGCGACACCGTCTGGTTCGGCGCGGCGGCGCCGCTGGGCCTGATGGCGCCGAGCCTGCGCGCGGTCGGCGTGGAGCGTCTTGTGGCCACCACGCACGGGCACGAGGCGGGCTGGGCCGTACTGCCCGGCGCCAGGCAGTTGTTGCGGCGGATCGGCGAGGGGGTGGACACGGTCACCTACCTGGGCGAGTACACCCGGGGCAAGATCGCGCCGGCGCTCACCCCGGCCGCCGCCGCGCGCATGGTGCAACTGCCGCCCGGCGTGGACGAGATCGTCTTCCGCCCGGACGTGGGCGGCGCCGAGGTGCGCGCCCGATACGGCCTGAGCGATCGGCCGGTCGTGGTCTGCGTGTCGCGGCTCGTGCCGCGCAAGGGCCAGGACGTACTCGTGCACGCGCTGCCGAGGATTCGCCGCCGGGTGCCGGACGCGGCGCTGCTGATCGTCGGCGCCGGGCCGTACCGGGACCGCCTGGAGACGATGGTCGACCAGGTCGGCGTGCGCGACTCGGTGGTGTTCACCGGCGCGGTGCCGTGGGCCGAGTTGCCCGCGCACCACGAGGCGGGCGACGTGTTCGCGATGCCGTGCCGCACCCGGCGTCGCGGCTTGGACGTGGAGGGCCTGGGGATCGTCTACCTGGAGGCGTCGGCGGTGGGTCGGCCGGTGGTGGCGGGCGATTCGGGCGGCGCGCCCGACGCGGTCCTCGAGGGCGAGACGGGCCACGTGGTCGACGGCCGCTCGCCGGCCGCCGTCGCCGACCGGGTGGCGGGCCTGCTGGCCGACCCGGAGCGGGCCGCCCGGATGGGCGCGGCGGGCCGCGGCTGGGTGGAGCGGGCCTGGCGGTGGGACCTGCTCTCGGAACGGCTCCGGGGGCTGCTCGACCCGAAGGCGGGCTGAGCGACACACGTGCCGAGGGCGGGCGGCCCCGGGATCCCGGAGCCCGCCCGCCCTCGTGCACTCGTCGCGCCCGAGCCCGCGCCCGCCCGCCCGCGTGTGCTCAGCCCTCGTAGATCTTCTCGATGTCCTGCTCGAAGTCCTTGAGCACCAGGTTGCGCTTGAGCTTGAGGGACGGCGTCACATGGCCGCTCTCCTCGGTGAAGTTGATGGTCAGCACGCGGAACTTGCGCACCCCCTCGGCGCGCGAGACGGCCTTGTTGCCCTCGTCGACCGCGTCCTGGACGGCGGCCAGCAGGTCCGGGTCGTCGGCGAGATCGGCGACCGTCGCGTCGGCGGGCTTGCCGTTCTGCTCCTTCCAGGTCGGGAAGGCCTCCGGGTCGATGGTGATCAGCGCGCCGACGAACGGGCGGCGGTCGCCGACCACCATGCACTCGCTGATCAGCGGGTGGGCCCGGATCCGGTCCTCGATCAGGGCCGGCGCGATGTTCTTGCCGCCGGCGGTGACCAGGATCTCCTTCTTGCGCCCGGTCACGGTCAGGAAGCCCTCGTCGTCCAGGACGCCGATGTCGCCGGTGCGGAACCAGCCGTCGTCCTCGAACGCCTCGGCGGTGGCCGCGTCGTTCTTCCAGTAGCCGGTGAACACGTTCGGACCCTTGGCCAGGATCTCGCCGTCCTCGGCGATCCGCACCGCCGAGCCCGGCACCGGCCGACCGACCGTGCCGATCCGGATGCCCTCGGCGGGGTTGACCGTGTGCGCGGCGCACGTCTCGGTCAGGCCGTAGCCCTCCAGGACGGTGAAGCCGATGCCGCGGAAGAAGTGGCCGAGCCGGGTGCCCAGCGGCGCGCCGCCGGAGATGGCGTGTGTGGCCTGGCCGCCGAGTGCCGCGCGCAGCTTGCCGTAGACCAGCTTGTCGAACACCCTGTGCTTGATCCGCAGGCCCAGGCTGATGCTCGCGCTGTCCATGCCCTCGCTGTACGCGATCGCCGTCTCGGCGGCCATCTCGAAGATCTTGCCCTTGCCGTCGGCCTGCGCCTTGGCGGAGGCCGCGTTGTAGACCTTCTCGAACACGCGCGGCACGGCGAGCACGAAGGTCGGCTGGAAGGTCTGGAGTTCGCCGGTGAGCTGCTTGACGTCCGGACAGTGCCCGATCCGGACCCGGGCCATGATGCAGCCGATCTCCAGGATCCGGCCCAGCACGTGGGCGAGCGGCAGGAACAGCAGACAGCTCGACTTCTCCGGGACGAACAGCCGGTTCAGCAGCGCGACCACGTTGCCCAGTTCGGCCTGGAAGTTGCCGTGTGTCAGGACGCAACCCTTGGGCCGCCCGGTGGTGCCCGACGTGTAGATGATGGTGGCGACCGAGTCGGCGCGCAGGCCCGCACGGCGCTCGTCGACCACCGCGTCGGCCACCTCGCGCCCGGCGGCGGTGAGCGCGGGCACCGCGGCCTCGCCGTCGCCCTCGTCGATCCGCCACACGTGGGCCAGCTCCGGCAGCCGCTCGCGCGCCCGCTCGACCGCGCCCTGGTGCGCCGCGTTCTCCACGACCACCGCCCGCGCCCCCGAGTCGGACAGGATCCACTCGATCTGCTCGGCCGAGGAGGTCTCGTACACCGGTACCGAGATCGCGCCGGCGCACCAGATGGCGAAGTCGAGCAGCGTCCACTCGTAGCGGGTGCGCGACATCAGGCCGATCCGGTCGCCGGGCTCGATGCCCGCCGCGATCAGGCCCTTGGCCACCTCGTACACCTCGGCCAGGAACCGGGTCGAGGTCACGTCCGTCCAGCGTCCGCCCACCTTGCGGGCCAGCGCCGGGGCATCCGGTGCCTCTGCGGCATTGCGCTTGATGAGGTCGGTCAGGTTGCCCTCGGCGGGAACCTCGGCCAGGGCCGGGACGCTGCACTCGCGCACTGATGCTCCTCGTTGCGGTCTCGGCGCCGGAGGTCGGCGCTGCCGGTGCCGGTGTCGGTGTTGCCGGCCGTCTCGGTGGCTGTCCATCTTGCCGACTCGTTGACGGGGGCAGACGTTACTGGCAAGTAGGTCTGGGGGACAGGGGTCGTGAGGATCCTGTGCCCGGTCTCACGCTGCGGACAAGCCCACATCCGTATCGACTCGGAATTCGTGGCAGGGCCGACGAGCATCCGTCCCGATTCGACCGGGCATGTCGAGAGTATCGATTCGGCGCGCGGGGCGGGTGTGACGGAGGCAACCCCTCGGTGTCGTCGGTTTCGGTTCGAAGCCGTCAGTACAGTGACCGACATGCGGGTCCACGTGGTGAGCGATGTCCACGGTGCCGCCGAGGCGCTCGCCCGCGCGGGCGACGGCGCCGACGCCCTGGTGTGTCTGGGCGATCTGGTGCTCTTCCTCGACTACCACGACCTGGACCGCGGCATCTTCACCGACCTGTTCGGCGTGGAGAACACCCGCGAACTGCTCGCGCTGCGCAACGCCCGCCGCTTCGCCGAGGCCCGGGCCTTCTCCGGCTCGTTGTGGGCGGGTGTGCCGGGCGGCGCCCGGCAGGCGATCGAGGCGGCGGTGCGCCGCCAGTACGCCGCGCTGTTCGCGGCCTTCCCCACCCCCACCTACGTCACCTACGGCAACGTCGACGTGCCCGAGCTGTGGCCCGACTACGCGCGCGAGGGGGTGACCGTGCTCGACGGCCAGGTGGTGGAGATCGGCGGTCGCACCTTCGGCTTCGTCGGTGGCGGGCTGCGCACCCCGATGCACACGCCGTACGAGATCTCCGACGAGGAGTACGCGGCCAAGGTCGCCGCGGTCGGTCGCGTCGACGTGTTGTGCTGCCACATCCCGCCCGCCGTGCCGGACCTGACCTACGACGTGGTCGCCCGGCGGTTCGAGCGCGGCAGCGAGGCGGTGTTGCGGGCGATCCACGAGACCGGGCCCGACCTGGTGCTGTTCGGACACGTGCATCAGCCGCTGCGCGCGCGGATGCGGATCGGCCGCACCGAATGTGTCAACGTGGGGCATTTCCAGGCCACCGGGAAACCGTACGTCCTCACCTGGTGAGCCGGTGCCGCGTCCCCGCAGGTCGGGCACGATAACCTTCGAGCGGATCGGCCGTACTCGACCATCTTGAGGTGTTGTCGAGACGGCCAACAACGGCTACGCGAGCTTCCGGAGGACTCCTCACGATGGCTGAACGGACCAGCTCGACCATCACGATCGACGCCACGCCGGCCGAGGTCATGGCCGTCATCGCGGGGTTCGAGGGCTATCCCGAGTGGACCGGCGAGGTCAAGGAGACCGAGGTCCTGGAGGTCGACGAGTCGACCGGGCGCGCGGTGCGGGTGCGGTTCAAGCTCGACGCGGGCGTGATCAGCGATGAGCACGTGCTCGGCTACACCTGGGAGGACGACCGCGAGGTGCGGTGGACCCTGGTGACCAGCCAGATGCTCAAGTCGCTCGACGGTCGCTACGCGCTGAGCCCGATCGCCGGCGGCACCGAGGTCACCTACGAACTCACCGTCGACGTCAAGATCCCGATGCTGGGCATGCTCAAGCGCAAGGCGGAGAAGGTCATCATCGATCGGGCCCTGACCGGGCTCAAGAAGCGCGTCGAGAGCTGACCCGGCGGTGACGCGGGTCCTGCTTGTCACCGGTCTCCCGGGCGCCGGGCGCACGACCGTCGCGGCGGCGACCGCGGTGGCCGCGGCGCGGGCCGGGCGGCGCACGCTGCTCCTCGCCGCCGACGGCACGCGCGACGTGGACACGGTGCTCGACGTGCCGGTCGGCGCCGACCCCTTCGACGTGCTGCCCGGGCTGACCGTGCAGCGGGTCGCGGTCCGGGCCGAATTCGAGCGCGAGTTCCTGCTGGTGCAGGCACAGTTGGGCGCCGCGCTCGGGGTGGTCGGGGTGGAGCCGCTGGATCCCGAGGAGATCACCGTGCCGCCGGGCGCGGGGGATGTGCTGGCGCTGCGGGTGCTGGCGCGGGCGGTGGACTCGCGGCGCTACGAGTTGATCGTGGTCGACCTGCCCGCCGCCGAGCGGGCGGTGCCGGCGCTCGCGGTGCCGCAGGGGCTGGCCCGCTATGTGGACCGGCTGCTGCCGGTGGAGCGGCAGGCGGCGCGCGCGTTGCGGCCGGTGCTCGCGGCGGTCGCCGGGGTGCCGATGCCCGACGACTGGGTGTACGACACGGCCCGGCGGGTGGCCGCCGAGCTGGAGGTGCTGCGCGCGCTGGTGGCGGCGCCGACCACGACCGTGCGGCTGGTGGTGCGGCCCGGCACGGTCGCGCTGGCCGCGGCGCGGCGGGCCGCCTCGGCGCTGGCGCTGTACGGGCATCGCATCGAGGACGTGATCGTCAACGGGGTCGGCGCGGCCGACTCGCCCGATCCGGCGGTGCGGGTGCGGGCCGAGGTGGCGCGCGAGACCGTGGACGCGCTGTGCGCGCTGTTCCCGCGCGTGCCGTTGGCGCAGATCCCCGTGCTGCCTGCCGAGCCGCTGGGCGCGAGCGAACTCGCCGACGTGGCGGCGCACTTCGGCCCGGTGGGTCCGGGCGGCGCGGCCGACGACGACGGGCACACGATCGAACGCGACGGCGAGCGGCTGCTGTTGCTGCTGCCGCTGCCGGGCACGGATCGCGACGAGCTGGACCTGCTGCGCCGCGGCGACGAACTGGTGATCACGATCGGCCCGCACCGCCGGCTGATCCGGCTGCCCTCGGCGCTGCGCCGCTGCCTCATCGAGGGCGCGGGCCTGCGCGACGGCGTCCTGCGCGTGCGCTTCGTCCCGGACCCGGCCGTGTGGATGCGCGCGCCGCAGTAGCGGTGGGGGCCCGGCGCACTGCTTGGGCATGCTCGGGCCGCTCACGTGCGCGGTGGCCTGGCGTTGGGCTTCTCGGGGGCGGCCCGGTCGGAGGACTTTGATCCGCGGCGCGGAACCGCCCTTCGTCGGCGGGGATCGGGGCGCAGGGTTCGCGTCGGGCGGTGGGAGCGCGGAGAATGCGTCGGATGGATCCTGATGAGCGGGTGACGGGCGAGGACGCGGCGGATGCGTGGGCGGGCAGCACGGACGAGGTGCCGCC
Organism: Embleya sp. NPDC059237; assembly: GCF_042754105.1. Classification (NCBI taxonomy): domain Bacteria; kingdom Bacillati; phylum Actinomycetota; class Actinomycetes; order Kitasatosporales; family Streptomycetaceae; genus Embleya; species Embleya sp. NPDC059237. The sequence continues at coordinate 63,021 of NZ_JBHZAE010000025.1, forward strand.
GGCCGCGGACGCGAAGGCCGAGGGGGACGGTGCGCGGGAGCGAGTCGACCCCTGGGCGCGGCTCGGGGAGGAGGCTCGGCGGCTCGGGGAGTCGTTGACCGGCGCCGACAAGGGGGATCAGGCGCCGGCCGCGCGGTTGGCGGAGGAGGCGCGGCGGCTGGCCGAGACGCTGGTGGAGCAGGCCGGGGCGGTGCGCGAGCAGATGGCGCGCAGGCACCCCGAGGTGGCCGCGCACCTGGCCGCCGCCGGGACCGAGCTGGCGTCCGCGTACCGGGCCTTCGTCGGCGACCGCGAGCGCCGGTGGGCCGCGAAGCCGGCCGAGAGCGAGCGGATCCGGCTCGACGACGACGACGAGTAGCCGGGTGCCCCCGCCGCCCGCGGCCCGCGTCGTGGGCGGTCGGGTGGTGTCCGGCGGGCGTACGCGTGGGGTGGGGGCGGGGAAGGGACCAGTACGATCCGTTGCGGGCAATGCACGCGAACGAGCTTGGGACGACATGGGACTCACGATCGGTGTCGACATCGGTGGCACCAAAATCCTCGCGGGTGTGGTCGACGCCGACGGGGTGATCCTCGATCGGCTCAAGGTCGCCACCCCCAAGGACGCCGATGGCACCGCGCAGGTGATCGCCGAGGCGGTCAACACCCTGCGGCGCAACCACGTCGTGGAGGCGGTCGGGCTCGGCGCGGCCGGATTCATCGGCGCGGACCGATCGACCGTGCTGTTCTCGGCCAACGTCGGCGCCTGGGTCGGCGAGCCGCTCCGGGATCGTATGGAGGCGCTGATCGGCCTCCCGGTCGTGGTCGAGAACGACGCCAACGCCGCGGCCTGGGGCGAGGTGCGCTTCGGCGCGGCCGCCGGGCACACCAACGTGATGTGCGTGACCGTCGGTACCGGCATCGGCGGCGCGATCGTGTTCGGCGGCGAGCTGTACCGGGGCGGCGGCGGGATAGCGGGTGAGCCCGGCCACATGCGGGTGGTCCCCGACGGCCTCGCCTGTCCGTGCGGCAACTACGGCTGCTGGGAGCGGTACGCCAGCGGCAGTGCGCTGACCCGCTACGCCCGCGACCGGGCGGCCGGCCTGCCCGAGGCGGCGGAGAAGCTGCTCGCTCTCGGCGACGGCACCCCCGCGGGCATCCAGGGCCCGCACGTCACCCAGGCCGCGCTGCTCGGCGACCCCGTCTCGCTGGCCGCCTTCCGCGAGCTGGGCACCTGGCTCGGCCAGGGCCTGGCCGACCTGTCCGCCGTGCTCGACCCGGCCGCGTTCGTGATCGGCGGCGGCGTCTCGGACGCGGGCGACCTCCTGCTCGTCCCCGCCCTGGAGACCTACCGCAGCGTGCTGCGCCGCGGCCACCGGCTCGGCGCCGAGGTCGTGGTCGCCACCCTGGGCAGCGACGCGGGACTGGTCGGCGCGGCGGACCTGGCCCGCCACTGACGACACCGCCGCCACACGCGCGGAACACACCGCCGCCCGGGGACCGGGCGGGCGTACACAGCTGGTCGATCGTGGTTCGGGCCGGGAGCCTGGAACCGGGCAAGGGGGCATCAGTGGCCGTCGGCAACGGAGAGATCCGGGTCATGTCGTACAACGTGCGTTCGCTGCGCGACGATCGGGACGCCCTGGTGCGGATCGTCCGGCACGCCGCGCCCGACCTGCTCTGCATCCAGGAGGGCCCCCGCTTCGTGCGCCGTCGGCAGGCGGTGGCCCGCCTCGCGCGCGACTGCGGCCTGGTGGTGATCGCCGGCGGCGGCGCCACGTCGGGGCTGCTCGTGCTCGGCGGGCTGCGGGTGAGCGTGCGGCGGGCGTACGACGAGCTGCCGCCGGCCGCGACCGGACGGCGTGCGCTCGGGCCGGCCGGCGCGGTGGTGGCGGTCGGCGGCGCCGAATTCGCGGTGGCCAGCGCGCAGTTCGGACCGGCCGCCGCCGAACGACCGGCACAGGCCGACGAGTTGTTGCGCCGGCTGGCCGGGCTCGACACCGAACACCGGGTGTTGGCCGGGGACTTCAACGAGTCGGCGGGCCGTCCCGGCTGGGACCGCCTGGCCGCGGAACTCCGCGACGGATACCCGGCGGCGCCCAGCGGCTCGGAGTTCACCGCGCCGCGCCGCGACCCCGGCCGCCGCCTGGACGGCGTGTTCGTGTCCGAGCACGTCGAGGTGCTCGGCTGCGGCGTCCCCGACGACGTCACCGACGCCGACTACGCCGCCGCCTCCGACCACCGTCCGGTGCTGGCCACGCTGCGGATACCCGTCGGCTGACCCGGATCGTCCCGGACCACCCGGGCTCACCCGGGCTTGCCCGGGCATCACCCGGACTCAGGGCCGGAAGCTCGCCATGAAGCCGGCCAGCAACTGTTGCGTGGCCGGGTCGTTCCAGACCGCGTCCGGGGTGTCCATGTAGAGCGAGTAGCCGCGCCCGGACGGCACCGTGAAGCCGAGGTTGAGCACGTGGTGCCGGGTGCCGCTGCCGTAGGTGAAGTGCCAGGCGGCGGCGGGGTAATCCCGGTAGTCGGCCTTCTCGATGCTCACCTTCTGATAGTTGGTGAAGCGACGGCGGACGTCGGGCTCGGCCTGCTTCCAGTCCTCGACCGGGTCGGTCGGTGAACTGGCGACGGTGTCCACGTTGAGCTTGAGCGTGCCCTCGGCGTTGGCGAAGAACTCCTGGCTGTCCTCGGTCTTGACCTTCCGCCACCCGGGCGGCAGGCCGATTTTGTAGCCGGTGGTGGCGCCGGTGTACGGCGTCCAGCCCGCCGGCAGGCTGTCGGTGCCGGTCGGCGGCTGCGGCGAACCCTGGGTCGGGGGTGTGGTCTGTGCGGGCGGCGGCGCCGAATCGCTGGGCGGGGGCGCGGTGTTCGGCGGCTGGGTGAGCTGTCCGCCGACCGGGGCGGTCTCGGCGGCCGGCCCCGGGCTCGACGGAGGTGTCGAACCCGACTGCGGCGAGGGCGAGTCGGAGCCGGCGGCGCCCTTCGCCCGATCGTTCTTGTCATTGCCGGGGGCGATCAGGAACAGGATCAGCCCGACCACGACGCCGAAGACCACCAGGGCGGCGATCGCGGCCGGCAGCGGCAGCCACGGGAAGGTCCGGGCGGGGCGATCCTCCCGAACCGGCTTCGAGGGCTTCGCGGGTGGGGCGACGAGCGGGGACACGATCTCCGCCTCGCCCCCGGATATCGCGTCGGGCTCGGGCTCGACGGTCCGCGGCGTGGGTACGGCCGCGGGTATCGGCTTCGCCGCGGGCAGCAGCGCGGGCGGCAACGCCCGGGTGGCCGCCTGCTCCTCCCGGATCTCGCGCAGCGCGTCGCGCAACATCGCCTCGGTCTCGGCCGCGTCCGGCCGCCCGGCCGGATCGCGCGCCAACAGCGCCTGCAGCACCGGGTCGAGCGGGCCCGCGTGCTTGGCCGGCACCGGCTCCTCGCTGACGATCGCGGTCAACGTGGCCAGCGGCGTGGAGCGTTCGAAGGGGGCCTTGCCCTCGACGGCCGCGTACAGCGTCGCGCCGAGCGACCACAGGTCCGAGGCCGCGGTGGGACTCAGACCCCGAGCCCGCTCCGGCGGGATGTACGCGGGAGCGCCCAGCACCACGCCCGACTGGGTCACCGACGAGTCGCCCTCGACCACCGCGATGCCGAAGTCGCTGAGCACGGCCCGGCCGTCGGGGGTGATCAGCACATTGCCCGGTTTGACGTCACGGTGCAGGATCCCGGCCGCGTGCGCCGTGCGCAGCGCGTCGATCATCGCCAGGCCGATCTCCGCCACCGCCTCGGCGGCCATCGGCCCATCGCCCCGAATCACCTCGGCGAGCGAGCGCGAGGGCACCAACTCCATGACGATCCACGGCCGATCGTCCTCCTCGACCACGTCGTAGACGCGCACCACCGAGGGATGACTCAGCCGCGCGGCGGCGCGCGCCTCACGGGCGGCGCGCTCGCGCAGCCGGGCCCGTTCGGTGTCGTCGGCGCCCGGTTGCGGCAACATCTCCTTCACCGCGACCTCGCGTCCCAGGACCTGGTCCCGAGCCCGCCAGACCGCACCCATGCCCCCGCGCCCCAGTCGCTCGGCGAGCAGATAGCGCCCGCCGACCAGGCGTCCCTCGTTGTCCGCGTCCACGCAAGGAAGGTACCCGGCCGGGGACTTCCAATGTGGCATGACGCCCCGTCAGAACCGGTCGGGATCAAGCCGAATCACGCCGAAACGGGTCATCCGACGTCGTCCGACGCGGCGCTCCCGTCGCCGACTCGGATCACCGCGCCGTGGCCGGGTCAGACCACCGCGCCGTCGTCGGGGTCGTCCTCGTCCCGATCCCGCCGCATTCGCGCCACCAGCGCGACGAAACCGCCGGTGAACGCGGCGAACGCGGCGAACGAGGTCCACGGCCCGACCGCGCGGCCGAGCAGCACCGACACGAGGAGGTAGAGCGGCCCGCCGACCAGCGCGATCCAGGCGATCTTGGTGGCCGCGTCGGTCTTGGGCAGCGGAGGTGGCGGAGGCGGCACGAAGTGCTCGTCGGGGTCCTCGTCCAACTCGTTGATCACCGGCGGCCCCGGCGGCGCGAGCGAGTAGTCGCGCGGCCCCGGCGCGGCGGGCAGGCCGACCTTGAACGAGCCCTCGGCCGGCCCCTCGGGTCCCCGCCGCTCGCCGCCCAGGTCCTCGGCCACCGGCCAGCGCGGCACCGGGTCGGCGACCTCGCTGTCGAAGGACGCGACGATCTGCGCCCACACCTCGTCGTCGCCCGGCCGCTCGGCGGGCGCCTCGGCATCGTTGTTCGCCGGTTCGGCCGGCTGCGCCCGGGGCGGCTCCACCGACGGGATGTCGGCGGGTCCGGCCGTCGGCTCCTTGGCCCGCGCACGCGGCGCGGACGGCTCGGTCAGCGAACGCAGGATGGCCCGCGCCCGCGACGTCGCCGCCGCATCCACCCACAGGCGCTCGATCTGCTCGGGCTCCTCGTCCGGATCCCGGGGCTCCAGCGTCGAGACGTACGCCGCCACCCCCGCGTCCCGCAGGGCGACCAGCATCACGTCCGCCGCCTCGGGATCGAGGTCGGTCAGGGGCTTGAAGGACTCCGCGTCGAGTCCGTTGCCACGTCCGCGCACCGTTCGTTCAGTCCCTCTCGGCCGTCTCCGTGGCCCGCGCGTCCGGCGCGAGCCGGCGTACGAACTCCAGGCTGGATGCGAAGATCCGTTCCGCGTCGTGGTCGAGCGTCGCCACGTGATAGCTGTCGTTGAGCAGGACGTCGGTGACGTCCGTGGAGGAGATCCTGGCCAACACCGTCTCGGAGTTGGCCGGCGAGACCACGTGATCGTGCGGGCTGTGCAGGAGCAGCACCGGCTGGGTCACCTGCGGCAGGTCGGCACCGACCACCCGCCAGAACCGGGACAGCGAGTAGGCGGCCTTCACCGGCGTCCGCGCGTAGGCGAGCTCGACCGACCCCTCCTTGCGGATGTCCGAGGCGATGCCGGCCACCGACGGTATGACGTGCCGCATTACCGGCAGCAGGCGCACCTTCGGATCGTCGGCCTGTACGGACGGGTTCACCAGGACCAGCCCCGCCACCTTGTCGCCGTGCTGCTCGGCGAGCCGCAGGGCCAGTCCGCCGCCCATCGACAGACCCATCACGAACACCGTGTCGCAGCGCTCGCGCAGCCGGTCGAACGCGCGGTCCACGGCGGCGTACCAGTCGTGCCACGTGGTCAGGTTCATGTCCTGCCACCGGGTGCCGTGACCGGGCAGCAGCGGCAGCGACACGGTCAGCCCCGCCGCGGCGAGGTGTCGGGCCCACGGCCGCAACGACTGCGGCGTGCCGGTGAACCCGTGACACAGCAGGACGCCCACCGGACCGCCGTCGTGGTGGTCGGGCTCGGCACCGGGCAGGATCGACACCAACGGGCTCCTTCGGGCGACGGGCTGGGCGGGGCGAGCCGACCGGATGGGCGCCACGTGGGGTGGCGACCGCCGGCCGACGGCGGTACAGGTTCCATAACGGGGTCGGGAGGCGAGTGGTTCCGCCCCTTACCCCCAACACCTGGGCGCTCTCGAATCGTCCCACGGGTGTGCGCGATGCGTACAGCGGCGTGGCGCCGGCCCGGACGGCTCGCCGCGGCCCGGACTCGGGCCCCGGCGACAACTCCCGTACCCCGGTCCCGGCGGGGAGCGATGCTCTAGGGTTCGTCCTGTTCCCAGGAGGAGGTCAGGGTTGTTCTACCGGCTGATGAAAATGATCGTCGGCCCCGTATTGAGGCTCTTCTTCCGCCCCTGGGTGGAGGGTCAGGAGCACATCCCGGACCGGGGCCCGGCCATTTTGGCGAGCAACCACCTCTCGTTCTCGGACTCGTTCTTCCTGCCGGTGGTCGTCCCGCGCCGGATCACCTTCCTGGCCAAGTCGGACTACTTCACCGGCCGAGGGGTCAAGGGCCGGCTCACCGCCGCGTTCTTCAAGGGAGTGGGCCAGCTGCCCGTGGACCGCAGCGGCGGCCGGGCGAGCGAGGCCGCGCTGAACGCCGGGCTCAAGGTGCTGCGCGAGGACCACCTGTTCGGCATCTACCCGGAGGGGACCCGCTCGCCGGACGGCCGGCTGTACCGGGGCAAGACCGGGATCGCCCGGCTGGCGCTGGAGTCGGGCGCGCCGGTGATCCCGGTCGCGATGATCGACACCGAGAAGATCCAGCCCCCCGGCAAGATCGTGCCGAAGATCATGCGGGTGGGCATCCGGATCGGCGAGCCGCTGGACTTCTCTCGCTACGAGGGCATGGAGGACGACCGCTTCATCCTGCGCGCGATCACCGACGAGATCATCTACGCGCTGATGGAGTTGTCCGGCCAGGAGTACGTCGACATGTACGCGGCCGACGCCAAGAAGCGCATCGACGAGGCGCGCAAGCAGGCGGCGGCGGCCAAGGCCGCCGAGAAGGCCGCGGAACAAGGCGCCGGGCAAGGCGCCGAGCAGGCTTCGGGGCAGGACACCGGGAAGGGCACGGACCGGGCCGCCGACCCCGGCGCCACGTCCGGGGCGAACGACGACTCGGGCGGCTCCGGCCGACCCGCCGGCTGACCGGGTCCGCCCGGCACCTCTGGGGGGTTCGGATGGGGGTCGAACAGTCGTTGTGGCGTGCTCTGACGGTCTATCGCACGCTCGCCCTCGTCTACGCGATCGCGCGCTACGCCCAGGTCGCGGACGAGTACGGACACCCGGTCGGCGGGTGGGCCGTCATGGCCCTGCTCGTGGTGTGGACGGCAGTGACCGCGTACGGCTTCCGCGACCCCAGGTTCCGCGAGCCGCCCTGGTTGATCGTCGACCTCTGCGTCGCGGCCGGATGCCTGCTCTCCACCCGCTGGCTGGACGATCCCGAGCGGGTCGCCCAGGGCACCATGACGCTGCCCACGGTGTGGGCCTCGGCGCCGGTGCTGGCGTGCGCGATCAAGGGCGGCTGGAAGACGGGCTCGGTGGCGGCGCTGACGATAGGCGCCGCCGACACCCTCGAACGCGGCGCGCTCACCGCCGACAACCAGCACAACATCGTGCTGTTGCTGCTCGCGGGCGGCGCGGTCGGCTACGTCGTCGAGATCGCCCGGGTGAGCGAGAAGGCGCTGACCCGCGCGCTGCAACTGGAGGCCGCCACCCGCGAACGCGAACGATTGGCGCGGGACATCCATGACAGCGTGCTCCAGGTGCTCGCCCTGGTACAGCGCCGGGGCGCCGAGCTCGGCGGCGAGGCGGCGGGGCTCGGCCGGTTGGCCGGCGAGCAGGAGGTGGCGCTGCGGCAGTTGATCTCGGCGACACCCGCCCGGGTCGAACCGGCCGACCTGCCCGGCTCCGGTGCCGACGGCGACCCGGCCCGGCAGGACCTGCGGGTGCTGCTCGGCGGCTTCGCCGGGGCGCGGGTGACCGTGTCCTCGCCCGGCACGCCGGTGCTGCTGCCCACGCCCGCGGCGCGCGAGGTGGCCGCGGCGGTCGCCGCGGCCCTGGACAACGTGCGCCGGCACGCGGGTGAGCGGGCGCAGGCGTGGATCCTGCTGGAGGACGAGCCGGACGAGATCGTGGTCAGCGTCCGGGACGACGGCCCGGGCATCGAACCGGGGCGACTCGAGGCGGCCCGGGCCCAGGGGCGATTGGGCGTGGCCCAGTCGATCGAGGGCCGGGTGCGCGATCTCGGCGGCACCGTGGTGTGGTCGTCGGTGACGGGAGAAGGCACCGAACTGGAGTTCCGGGTGCCGAGGCAGGGGAGCGGATGAACGACACGAACACGGACACACCGACCGACGAGGCGCCGGCCGCCGCACTGCGCGTCCTGGTCGTGGACGACCACCCGATGTGGCGCGAGGCGGTGGCGCGCGACCTCGCGGCGGCGGGCTACGACGTGGTCGCCACCGCCGGGGACGGCCCCGAGGCGGTCCGCCGGGCCCGGGCCACCTCGCCGAACGTGGTGATCCTGGACCTGAACCTGCCCAAGCTGCCGGGGGTCGAGGTGGCCCGCGAACTGGTCCGCCACGATCGGGCGGTGCGCATCCTGGTGTTGTCCGCCAGCGGTGAGCAGGAGGACGTCCTGGAGGCGGTCAAGGCCGGCGCGACCGGATACCTGGTCAAGTCCGCGAGCCGCGAGGAACTGGTCGACGCGGTGCGCCGGACCGCCGTCGGCGACCCGGTGTTCACCCCCGGGTTGGCCGGCCTGGTGCTCGGCGAGTTCCGCCGGATGGCCACCGATCCGCCGCGCCGGGACGCGGCGGGCGGCCCGACCGCGCCGCGGCTGACCGACCGGGAGACCGAGGTGTTGCGCATGGTCGCCAAGGGGCTGTCGTACAAGCAGATCGCGGAGCGCCTGTTCCTGTCCCACCGCACGGTGCAGAACCACGTCCAGAACACCTTGAACAAGCTGCAACTGCACAACCGGGTCGAACTGGTCCGCTACGCCATCGAGAAGGGCCTGGACGACTAGCGCCTTGTTCGGCGCGATCAAGCCGTCACGATCAAGTCGGGTACCTCGAACGGGTGGTGGGAAGAGTCGAGGTGGCTTCTCGCACCGGTAGCGTGGGCCGCGAATCGTGCCGGACGGAAGAAATCGGAGATTTCGATGCGTGTCGGAGTACTGACCGGCGGGGGCGACTGCCCGGGTCTCAACGCGGTGATCCGGGCGGTCGTCCGCAAGGGTGTCCAGGACTACGGGTACGAATTCATCGGCTTTCGGGACGGCTGGCGCGGTCCGCTCGAAGGCGACACGATGCCGCTCGACATCAAGGCGGTACGCGGGATCCTGCCGCGCGGCGGAACCATCCTCGGCTCGTCCCGGACCAACCCGATCAAGGTCGATCGCGGCATCGAGCGGATCCGGGAGAACCTGGGCAAGTTCGAGGTGGACGCGCTCGTGGCGATCGGCGGCGAGGACACCCTCGGCGTGGCGACTCGGCTGCACGAGCACGACGTCAAGGTCGTCGGTGTGCCCAAGACCATCGACAACGACCTGAACGCGACCGACTACACGTTCGGCTTCGACACCGCGGTCAACATCGCCACCGAGGCGATCGACCGGCTGCACACCACCGCCGAATCGCACCGCCGGGTGCTGATCGTCGAGGTGATGGGCCGGCACGCGGGCTGGATCGCGATCCACTCCGGCATGGCCGGCGGCGCCAACGTGATTCTGATCCCCGAGCAGAACTTCGACGTCGAGGAGGTCTGCGCCTGGGTGGACAGCCGGTTCCGGACCAACTACGCGCCGATCATCGTGGTCGCCGAGGGCGCCATCCCGCTGGCCGGTCAGATGGTGACCAAGGACCAGACGCTGGACGCGTTCGGCCACGTCAAGCTGTCCGGGATCGGCGACTGGCTGGCCTCGGAGATCGAGAAGCGCACCGGTCACGAGGCGCGCACCACCGTGCTGGGCCACGTGCAACGCGGCGGCACACCGACCGCGTTCGACCGCTGGCTGGCCACCCGGTTCGGGTTCCACGCGATCGACGCGGTCAACGCGGGCGAATGGGGCCGGATGGTCGCGCTGCGCGGGACCGACGTGGTGACCGTGCCGTTGGAGGCGGCCACGCGCGAGTTGAAGACCGTGCCGCCGGCGCTGTACGAAGAGGCGAAGGTGCTGTTCGGCTGAGGCCGTGCCGGCGTGCCGGGGTCGGGCGTCAGGCGTCGGGTCCGAGCGGGGTCCCGGCGCCCTGCCGGCGGTTCTTGCGGGCGAAATACACGATGGTGGCGCCGAGGACCGCGAGGGCGACCCAGATCGCGACGGTGGCGAAGGTGAACGTGTCGTCGTGGTCCTCCCGGCGCTGCCCGGCAGCCGAGTCCGGGGCGGTCGGCGGCAGTTCGGGCCGCAGCGTGGGCGCGCGCGTGGGCCCGCCGGGGTTGGGCACGTGGAGCACCTGGTAGTCGCTGCGCGAGGAGAGGTCGGGGCCCACCCCGTTGGGGGCCGCGCCGCCGGCCAGTACGGCGAGGTCGCCGCCCGCCACCGGCGAGCCGGCCGGGATCGACACGCGGAGCGAGATGGTCGCGAACTCGCCCGGCGGAAGCTGCCGTTGGCCGTCCCACGGCTTGGGCGTCAGCGCACCGGCGAGGTGCGCGTCGCGGCCGTTGGCGGGGTCGGTGAGCACCTGGAGCGACACCGGACTCCAGCCCCGGTCGTAGGAGTCGTACACCTCGACCACCAACTGCCGCGGGGTGATCGGGGACTGGCCGGTGGTGAACACCACTTCCGGACGCACGCCGGGGATGATCCGGCCGGTGTCGTTGGTGAAGGTGACGTTGAACTCGGCCGCGCCGCCGCCGGCCTGGAGCCGACCGGGCACACCGACGAGGTTGAACGTCGGCCCGTCCCCGCGCCGCGCCGTGGGGAACGTCTTCGCGATACCACCGGACCGATCCGGGCCCGCGTTCGGCACGGACGGCGAGCGGGTCTCGTCCGGGGACGGTGGGCGCGTGGGCGCGCTGCCGTCCGGCCCGAGCAGCGCGGCGTCGAACGCGAAGCCTCCGGTGAAGCGCGGCTCGTCGCCGGCGCTCGGGGAGTGGCTTCGTCCACTCATGGAGACCTGGACGAACTGCGTCGGAACGTTCGCCGCGATCGTGAATCGCAGTCGGAACTCGACGCTCGCGCCGGGCGCGAGCCGACCCGAGGTCTCGGTGCCCGCGCCCGCGCCGGGGAACGGCAGCGATGCCGAGCCGAGCGTGCCCAGGGGCCTGAGCACCCAGGTGCCGCCGACCGGGTCGAGGACTTCCAGGCGCACCTGCTCCGGGGCGATCCCCCGGTCCCCGCCGATCGACACCTCGGGCTCCAGGAGCAGTGGGGTCGGACCGGCGTTGCGCATCCTCGCGGTGACCTCGACGGGAACGGCCGGCCGGATCCGGTCCGGCACCCCGGTCAGCTCGACCTGCCCGTCGGCCGCCGGCACCTCCGCTGCCGGAGCGGTGGGTACCGGCGCGGCGACGGCCGGCGGCGACCCGAGCAGCACGAGGAACGCCGTCGAGGCGAGACAGCGACGCAGACGCATGCGGGGTACCCGTCGTAGGAAGGAGCCTGTTCGACCGAATGTGCGAACGGCCGGAGCCTACCGGGCGGTACACCGTGGGCCCCAGGGGATATTCGGGCGGCCCGGCGGGCGGCCTCACCGATGGGCGGTGCGCCGGCGGGGCGGGGGTCAGTCCAGTGTCGAGCGGCGGCGCGAACCGACGGGGCGGGCGGGGCAGGCGCGGCGGTGGGTCCGGGCGGCGCGGGCCTCGGCCAGGGCGGTCAGGCGGGCGTTCCAGGGGGCGGCGTCGGCGGCGCCGATACCGCGCGAACACTGGTTGGTGGCGGCGAACACGAAGGTCTCCATCGCCTCCCGCGAGACGGTGCGCCAGCACGCGAAGCGGTCCGCCCAGGAGGCCGCCTGTTCGGCGGTGTGCCCCTCGTCCATCAGCCGGCCGGCGACCATGGTGACCTCGATCCAGGCCGGGCCGCGGGCCGGTTGCGCCCAGTCGACCAGGTACGCGCGCGGCCCCCGGTCACCGATCAGCACGTTGTGCGGATGCAGATCGGTGTGCAACAGGCTTTCCCCACGCAGCAGTTCGAGTTGACGGTGGGTCAACAGCGAACGCCAGCGCTCCTCGATCCGCGGCAGTGGCAGGTTCCGTACGGCGACCCGGCCGAGCCGGCGCAGCGCGTCGGCGACCAGCGGCAGATCGGCGGTGCCCGGCGCGAAGTCGGCGTGCCGGCCGGTGATGTGGTCGAAGCCGAGCAACACCCAGTCGTCCAACCGCACCTCCCAGCGCAGCCGGGGCGCGACGGTGTGCACGTGCGGTGCGACCCGGACCTCGACCCGCTGTTGCAAGGCGGCCGGATGATTGCGCGGGACCCCCTTGACGAAGAAGCGTGATCGTTCGGTGGTCACCGTGGCGGCGAACTCGCAGTTGAAGCCGGCCCACACCGTGGCGACCCCCAGCACGCGCCCCGCACACCGTTCGACCGCGGCGCGCGCGTCGGTGGGCAGTGCGTCCCACGGAGTGCGCGGCGCCGTATGGAAGTTCGGCGGCGGGGGCGGCGAATCAGCCATCTGCGTCCGGTGGCGAGGGGGGCAGCGGGCGCGGTCCGCCGAAGGTGACTCCACACTTGCGACAGCGCTTGCGACCGCTCCAGTCGACGGGGTCGTGCGGCGGACAATCGGAGCCCACGGGAACCCCCTCCACTGGGAATCGGTCAACGAACGGGGTCGAGCATCCTCCGTCGTATCGCGGCGAGCAACGCGATTATCGTCGCACGCCGGTGCGACACCGCAGGCTCCCCGCCGGAGTCCCGCCTCCCGTGGGCGACCCGGCGCCCGACCGCGCGCCGGCGGGCGCGGACCGGGCGCCGACCCGGCCCGCGCCCGCCGCCGGTGCCCACCCGCGGTGCCCACCCACGGTGCCCCCGCGCCGCTCACAACCCGGCGAGCAGCTCCCGCACGATGGCCAGGCCGTTGTGGGTGAGTACCGACTCGGGGTGGAACTGCACCCCCGCCAGCCGCATCCGGCTCGACCGCAGCGCGTGCACCCGGCCACTGAACGGGTCCGCGGCGAACTCCACGTTGGGCACCCCGGCGGTCGGCCGCAGCGCGGTGAACGCGTTGTAGAAGCCGACCCGTTCCGGCCGGCCGAACAGGTCGATGGTCTCCTGCTTGCCCTGGTACGGCCGCTGCTCGCGGATCAGTTCCAGGCCCAACTCGTGGGCGAGCAACTGGTGTCCCAGGCAGACCGCGAGCAGCGGGGCGCTCGCGTCGAGCCGGGTCCGCAACAGCGCGCCCATCAGTCGGATCTTGCGGTGCGCGGTGTCCCGGGGGTCGCCCGGTCCGGGGCCGAGCACCACCAGGTCGGCGCTGCGCACCCGCCGTGAGGTGACGTCGTCGTGCGACCTGACCTCGACCTGCAGGCCCAGCGTGCGCAACACGTGTGCGAGCATCGCGGTGAACGTGTCCTCGCCGTCCACCACCAGGACGTGCCGCCCCGCCAGCTCCGGCGCGCGCAGCGCGTGCCCGTCCCGCGGCCGCAGCCAGAACGGGGAGAGCGCGGCATTGCGCTCCGCCAGGACCGCGTGCACCTCGGGATCGGCCGCGAGCGCCGTGTTCCCGGCGACCCCGGCGGCCGGCACCACGCCGAGCGCGGCCAGCACCCCCGCCGCCTTCGCGTGCGTCTCGGCCACCTCGTTCTCGGGGGTGGAGTGCCGGACCAGGGTTGCGCCCGCGGGCACCCGCAGGCCGCCGTCGGGGGTGATGTACGCGGTCCGGATCAGGATCGGCGCGTCCAGCGTGCGTCGCCCCTCCCCGTCGCGCCCGATCAGCGCGAGTACGCCCGAGTAGTAGCCGCGCCCGGTCGGCTCGTGCCGACGGATCACCCGGCACGCGTTCTCCAGCGGGCTGCCGGTCACCGTCGGCGCGAACATGGTGCCGCGCAGCACGGTGCCCACGTCGTGCGAGGTCACCCCGCGCAGCAGGTATTCGGTGTGCGTGAGGTGGCCCATCGGCTTGAGGAAGGGGCCCTCCACCGCGCCGCCGAGGTCGCACACCTCGCTCATCATCTTCAGTTCCTCGTCGACGACCATGAACAGCTCGTCGATCTCCTTCGGATCGCGCAGGAAGGCCAGCAGCCCCTCGCGCGAGGGCCCCTCGGCGGGATGCCGATAGGTTCCGCTGATCGGATTCATCACCACCTCGCCGCCGATCGAGCTGACGTGCCGCTCGGGACTGGCGCCGACCAGGGTCAGCTCGCCGGTGTGGATCAGGTAGGTCCAGTACGCGCCGCTCTCCCGGGTCAGCAGCCGGTGCAGCAGGGTGCCGGCCGAGGCCGGCGTGTAGTCCTCGATGTGGTCGCGGTAGTCGCGCCGGATGACGAAGTTGGCGCCCTCGCCCCGGCCGATCTCCTCCTCGATCACCCGCTTGACGATCACGGCGTAGCTCTCGTCGTCCACGTCGAAGCCGCCGCCGCGCAGCGCGACCGGCACCCGCGGCAGCGCGGCCAGCACCTCGGCCAGGGGCAGCTCGTGCTGCTCGGTGACCCGCAGGCAGCGCAGCGGTGTGCCGTCCTCGCGGTACTCGAACCCGCGCTCGCGGATCTGCCCATACGGCACCAGGGCGAGCAGTTCGTGCCCGGGCCCGTCGCCGGCGGCCGGCAGCGGCAGCGCGTCGAGGCCGGGCGCGTCGATGATCTCACCGGTCAGGAGTTCGACCACGGACGAGTTCTCGCGCCGGATCAGCGCGAACGGCGGCGGGGCGGCGGAGAACAGCGGGGACAGGGCGTCGGCGGTGCGCATGGGTGCTCCTCGGTCGAGAGAGACGCCCTCCCGACCGGGCGATCCGCCGGTTGTCCGTCCGGTCCGGGCGGGTGCGCCGCCGGGTCCGGGACAAACAAAGGGCCGCCCTGCCGGGCGGCCGTCGGATCGTGGGGTGATCGCGAAGTCAGTGGGCCGCCGCAGGGACGGGCCACCAGGAGTGTCGATGGAAGCTGATCGCGATCACGCCTCGGATCCTAGCGCGTGCGCGCGGGGTCACCGCTTTCGGCGGCCTTCGCCGTTTCCCGGGGGGCGCGCCGGGCGCCCGGCGCACCCGCGCCCGATGTTCCGCGTCTCGCTCTCCGGGCGCCGGCCTCAATCGGGTTGCCACTCCGCTTAGTCTTGAGCGGTGACCCTGAACGACATCGAATCCTGGCGAACCCTCCCGGCGGCGCAACAGCCCGAGTGGCCGGACAACGAGGCCCTGGGCTCCGCCCTCGCGGACCTCCGTTCCTATCCGCCGCTCGTCTTCGCCGGCGAGTGCGACCAGCTTCGTGGTCGGCTCGCGTCGGTGGCCAAGGGCGAAGCGTTCCTGCTCCAGGGCGGCGACTGCGCCGAGACCTTCGTCGGCAACACCGCCGACGCGATCAAGAACAAGCTCAAGACGCTGCTGCAGATGGCCGTCGTGCTGACCTACGCGGCCTCGGTGCCGGTGGTCAAGGTCGGCCGGATGGCCGGGCAGTACTCCAAGCCGCGCTCCAGCGGCACCGAGACCCGCGACGGGGTGACCCTGCCGTCCTACCGGGGCGACGCGGTCAACGAGCTGGCCTTCACCGAGGCCGCGCGCATGCCGGATCCCGAGCGGCTCAAGCGCATGTACCACTCGTCCTCGGCGACGCTGAACCTGGTGCGCGCGTTCACCACGGGCGGCTACGCCGACCTGCGCCAGGTGCACGCCTGGAACCAGGACTTCGTCGCGCTCTCGCCCTCCGGCGAGCGCTACGAGCGGCTCGCGGCCGAGATCGACGGCGCGATGCGCTTCATGCACGCGTGCGGGACCGACCCCGAGGAATTCCGCACCGTGGAGTTCTACGCCAGCCACGAGGCGCTGATCCTGGACTACGAGGACGCGCTCACCCGGGTCGACTCGCGCACCGGCGACCTGTACGACGTGTCCGGCCACATGGTGTGGATCGGCGAGCGCACCCGGCAGCTCGACGGCGCGCACATCGAGTTCGCCTCCCGGATCCGCAACCCGATCGGCGTCAAGCTCGGCCCGACCACCTCTCCCGAGGACGCGCTCGCGCTGATCGACAAGCTCGACCCGAACCGCGACCCGGGCCGGCTGACCTTCATCGTCCGCATGGGCGCGGGCAAGGTCCGGGACAACCTCCCGGCCCTGGTGGAGAAGGTGGCCGCGGCCGGCGCGCAGCCGGTGTGGGTGTCCGACCCGATGCACGGCAACACGTTCGAGGCGTCCAGCGGGCACAAGACCCGTCGCTTCGACGACGTCCTCGACGAGGTCAAGGGCTTCTTCGAGGTGCACCGCGCGCTCGGCACACACCCGGGCGGCATCCACGTCGAGCTGACCGGTGACGACGTCACGGAGTGCGTGGGCGGCGGCGACGAGATCTTCGTCGACGACCTGCACCAGCGCTACGAGACCGCGTGCGACCCGCGGCTGAACCGCAGCCAGTCGCTCGACCTGGCCTTCCTGGTCGCGGAGATGTACCGCAAGAGCTGATCCGGCTCGACCCACGCGCCCCGAGGGCGGACCCTCCGACCGGAGGATCCGCCCTCGACGGCGTCTGTAATGCTGCCGCCATGACCTTCACCGACCTGCGCAGCGATACCGTCACCAAGCCCGGCCCCGCGATGCGCGCGGCGATGGCAGCCGCCGAGGTGGGCGACGACGTCTACGCCGAGGACCCGACCGTCCGGGCCTTGGAGGAGTACGTCGCCGACCTGTTCGGGCAGCCGTTCGCGCTGTTCACGCCGACCGGCGTGATGGCCAACCAGCTGGCCGTGCGGCTGGCCGTCCCGGCGGGCGGCGAGCTGGTCCTGGACGCCGACGCGCACATCGTCGCGCACGAGGACGGCGCGGCGTCGGCGCAGGGCGGCGTCCAGACCCGGACCACGCTCAGCCCGCGCGGCCTGCTCGATCCGGCCGACCTGGCCCGGTTGATCCGGGTCGGCAATCCGTACACGGTCGGCACCGACCTGGTCGCGGTCGAGCAGACGCACAACCGGGGCGGCGGCTCGGTGTACCCGCTGGAGCAGCTGACCGCGATTCGCGAGCTGGTGAGCGGATTCGGGCTGCCGCTGCACTGCGACGGCGCGCGGATCTGGAACGCACACGTGGTCAGCGGCACCCCGCTGCGCGCCTACGGGGCGCTGTTCGACTCGCTCAGCGTGTGTCTGTCCAAGGGGCTCGGCGCGCCGGCGGGGTCGGTGCTGATGATGCCCGCGGAGTACGAGGCAGAGGCGCGGCGGATGCGGCACCGGATGGGCGGCGGCATGCGCCAGGCGGGCATCCTCGCGGCGGGCGGCCGGTATGCCCTGGAGCACCACGTCGAGCGGCTGGCCGAGGACCACGAGCATGCGCGGGAGCTGGCCGTGCTGCTGCGCGACGCGGGCTTCGCGGTGGCCGACCCGGAGACCAACATCGTGCTGGTCGAGCTGGGGGAGCGGCAGCCGGACGCGGCCACGATCGCCGAGCGCTGCCGGGCGGAGGGGGTGCTGGTGTCGGCGTTCGGGCCGAGGCTGGTGCGCCTGGTCACGCACATGGACGTGGACGCGGCCGGTTGTGCGCGCGCCGCGACGGCGATCGCGCAGGCGGCGAAGGGCTGATCAGGCGGCGGAGTGCCGGCGCAGCGGGACCACGTTGTCGGGCAGGGTCGCGGCGGCGGCGGCGGCGACGACGGTCGGCATCGGCAGCGCGACGGGCTCGACGGTCGGGGTGGTGCTCTCGCACGCGGTCGCGCAGGTGTCCGCCTCGCTGCACAGCTCGCGCCGCCGGCGTCGGGACTCGTCGCGGGGCAACATCGCGGTGATGCTCTTGACGCACCGGCCGCAGTCGGTGCCCGCGCCGCCGCAGGACTGGGCGATTTCGCGCATGGTGCGGGCGCCGTCGGCTATCCGGTCGTTGACCTGACGGTCGGTGACACCGAAGCACATGCAGACGTACACGGAGATTTCCCCCCAGCGGCGAGGTTACTTAGGTAAGGGTAACCTCAGGGCTCGCCGGGGGGAATACCGGGTGATCGGTGACGCAAGCCCCGATCGGTCGTGCGCTTGCGACCGGGGCCCGGTCGGCTCGCGCTCGGCGCTCGGCGGCTCCTGGTCAGCTCTCGTTCGGCTGCTTGAGCAGGCCCGCGATGTAGAGCTGCTCGCCCACCTCGGAGAGCAGGCCGAGCTGCGTCTCCAGGTAGTCGACGTGCTCTTCCTCGTCGGCCAGGATCTCCTCGAAGATGTTGGCCGACGTCACGTCGCCCTTCTCGCGCATCAGCGGGATCCCGCGCCGCAGCCGCTCCACGGCCTCCATCTCCACCGCCAGGTCGGCGCGGAACATCTCCTCCAGGTTCTGGCCGATCCGCAGCGCGTTCAGGCGCTGGTAGTTCGGCAGGCCCTCCAGCATCAGGATGCGGTCGGTGAGTCGTTCGGCGTGCTTCATCTCGTCGATCGACTCGTGGCGGGTCCAGGCCGCGAGCTTGATGTAGCCCCGGTGCTCCTGCATCTTCGCGTGCAGGAAGTACTGGTTGATCGCGGTGAGTTCCGCCGTGAGCTGTTCGTTCAGGAGCTCGATGATCTGCGGGTCACTGTGCATCGCGACGCACCTTCCGGTGTGGGACGGGCTGTGAACATGGGAGACGTGGGGGAACCCCGGGCACACGTGGGGCAGGAGTTCCTCCGAATCCTGTCACTTTTGGTAGCACTTCCGCCACGAAGGGCAGCCTTGCCTTCCAATGTCGAACATGTCCCGCCGCGCGCCGCCTGCCCGCCCGTCCCGGGCGGCGCCGGAAAACGGGTCGGTCCGCGGCTTCCGCGCCGGCAGGGGCGGTCGAGAGTCGGTCGGGGCGTCTGGGACCATGTGAGGTATGGGGCATACGGAAGCGGCACAAGGTGGGACCGAGGCTCCGGATCGCGATCCGCGACTTCCGCCGGGCCAGCGGATCCAGCGCGGCTGGCCCGTTCTGCACTACGGACCCGTCCCGCGGTTCAAGCCCGAGATCTGGGACTTCCGCGTCTTCGGCGCGACCGCCTCGGGGGAGAAGCACTGCTGGAACCACGACGAGTTCTCCGCGCTGCCGCACGAGACCGTGGTCGCCGACTTCCACTGTGTGACCAAGTTCAGCATGCTGGGCAACGAGTGGACCGGGCTGACCATAGCCAAGCTGATGGAGATCGCCCCGCCCGCGCCGGAGGTCACCCACGCGATGGTGTGGGCGGAGTACGGGTTCAGCTCGAACCTGCGCATGTTCGACTTCGCGAGCGACCAGACGATCCTGGCCACCCACCACAACGGCGAGCCGCTGACCGCCGAGCACGGCTTCCCGGTCCGGCTGATCGTGCCGCACCTGTACGCCTGGAAGGGTCCCAAGTGGGTGCGCGGGATCGAGTACATGGTCGCCGACAAGCGCGGCTTCTGGGAGGAGCGGGGCTACCACAACATCGGTGACCCGTGGCAGGAGCAGCGCTACTCCTACCAGGAGGAGACCGGCCAGGGCCCCGCGCTGACCTGAGCCCACCCGCCCGGACCCCCCGAGCACGCCCGAAGGCCCCGCCCGACGCGAGTCGGAGCGGGGCCTTCGTACGGGTCGCCCCGCCGGGCCCGAAGGGCCGGCGGGGGCGGAGCGCGCCTAGAAGTTCGAGATGAAGACCTCGCTGTTGCGCTTGACCATCGAGCCGGCCGCCGGGTCCTGCTTGCCCACGTTGGCGGGGATCAGCGGGATCATCCGGTTGTTGACCCGCAACCCCGCGGCCTGGAGCGCGCGGCCCGCGTCGTCCGGGTTCATCCCCGTCACCGGCGGCACCTGGACCAGGTCCGGACCCTTGGACAACACCACCACGATCTTCGTCCCGTACTGCACGTTGGCGTTCACGCCCGGCACGAACGACATGATCCGGCCCTGCGGCACGGTGTCCGAGAACTGCGGAGTCGGGTCCGCCTCGACGGTGACCCCGGTCGTGGGCAGGAATTTGGCCTTGGCCTCGTCCAGGCTCAGTCCGGTCAGGTCCGGCACCACGGTGTCCGGGCCCCGGCTGACCGTCAGGGCGACCACGCTGTCCCGCTGCAACTGCTCGCCGGCGGCCGGCGTGCTGCCCACCACCGTGCCCGGCGGCTTGGGACTGGCCACCTTGGTCTCGGTGCCCGGCTTGAGCGCGGCGTCGGCGAGTGCCTTCTTCGCGTCCTCCAGCTTCAGGTTCGCCAGCGCCGGCACCACGTGCCGCTCCGGGCCCTTGGACAGCTTGACCTTGACGGTCGATCCGCTCGTCACGTTCTTGCCGGGGGCCGGGTCGGTGGAGATCACCGAGCCCTTGGCGACGATCTCGTTGAACTCCCCGTCGCCGACGTACTGCACCTTGAGGCCGGCGTTCTTGATGCGCTTCTCCGCGTCGGCCTGGGTCATGTTCAACACCCCGGGCACGTCGGCGTAGCGGCCCGAGCCGTACCACCACGCGCCGCCGCCGATCGCGGCCGCCACGAGCAGCACGACCGCCAGCACGAGCATGCCCCGCGACGGCCCGCGCCGGCGCCGTCGGCCGGGCAGCGCCGGCTGGTGGGGATACCCGCCGCCGGCGGCCTGGGCCGGCACTCCCGGGGCGGCCGGCGCGTAGACCTGCTGCTCCTCGGAGTAGGGCTCCTCGTAGCCCCCGCCGTAGCGCGCCTGCTCGTCGTCCATCGAGTCGACGCTCAACCCGAGCGGCGCCAGATGCGGCGGCAGCATCACCTCGCCCGCCCGGAACACGCTGGTGGCGTTGTCGTTGATCGGCTCGGGCGGCGGCGGCAGGCGCAGCGCCGCGCCGAAGTCCAACTCCGCGTCGGGCATCGCGTGCCGGGTCCGGCGGACCAGACCGAGCAGCTCCTCGGCGTCGCTCGGCCGCTGCTCCGGGTCGCGCACGGTGGCCGTGCGCACCAGCGTGTCCAGCGTGGTGGACAGGCCCGGCACCGCGTGCGAGGGCGGCGGCACGTCGGCGTGCACGTGCTTGTAGATGACCTCGACCGCGGTCGCGCCGTGGTGCGGCTGACGGCCGGTCAGCATCTCGTAGAGCACCACGCCCGCCGCGTACACGTCGGAGCGCGGGGTGGACTCGCCGCGTTCGACCTGCTCGGGCGCGAGGTAGGCGACCGTGCCGACCAGGACCTTGCCGGTCGCCGCGGTCGCGGTCGTGGTGGTCGCGCGGGCCAGTCCGAAGTCGCCGAGCTTGATCCCGCCGTCGTCGGAGATCAGTACGTTCTCCGGCTTGACGTCGCGGTGCACGAAGCCCGCCCGGTGTGCGGCGGAGAGCGCGGCGAGCATCGGCTCCAGCACCCCGAACGCCTCGCGCGGGGTCATGTTGCCCAGGTCCTGCAGCAGTTCGCGCAGCGTGCGGCCCTCGACGTATTCCATCGCGAGGTAGGCGACGGTGCCGTCGGTGCCCTGGTCGAAGACGTTGACCACGTTGGGGTGCGACAGCCGGGCGGCGGCCTTCGCCTCCAGGATGAAGCGGCGGGTGGACTCGGGGTCCTGGGCGAGCCCGGCGTGCATCACCTTGAGGGCGACGACGCGATCGAGCCGAGTGTCGAGCGCCCGGTACACCGTGGCCATGCCACCTGCGGCAACTCGGGCATCGACCCGGTATCGACCGTCGAGCAGCCGCCCGACGAGCGGATCATTCAAGGTCGTGTCCATGTTCAGGAGTGTAGGGTCCACTGCCTCGTGGACGCCGACGGTCTTCCCCATGGTTCCCCCGTCGCCGGGCCGACGCGGCGCACGGGGCCGGTACGGCTCAGAAGGCGGGATGTTCGGGGCTCGCGTCCAGCATGCCGGCCATGGGTGACGAGGCGTGCGCGTGGTGACGCATCGGGATGCGCCCGGCGCGGTACGCGAGTCGGCCCGCCTCCACCGCGTGCCGCATCGCCTCGGCCATCAGCAGCGGCGACTGCGCCCGGGTGACCGCGGTCGCCAGCATCACCGCGTCGCAGCCCAGCTCCATCGCGAGCGCCGCGTCGGAGGCGGTGCCCAGACCCGCGTCGAGCACCACCGGGACGCCGGCCTGCTCGGTGATCAGTCGGATGTTGTGCGGATTGCGGATGCCCAGACCCGAGCCGATCGGCGAACCCAGCGGCATCACCGCCACACAGCCCACCTGTTCGAGCCGGCGTGCGAGCACCGGGTCGTCGTTGGTGTACGCGAGCACCCGGAAGCCGTCGTCGACCAGCCGCTCGGCGGCGTCCACCAGCTCGACCCCGTCCGGCAGCAACGTGCGCTCGTCGGCCACGACTTCGAGCTTGACCCAGTCGGTCTCCAGCGCCTCCCGGGCCAGCCGCGCGGTGAGCACCGCCTCGCCCGAGGTGAAGCACCCGGCGGTGTTCGGCAACACCCGGATGCCGAGGCGGCGCAGCACGTCGAGCACCGAGCCCGCCGTCCCCGGGTCCACCCGGCGCATCGCCACCGTGGTGATCTCGGTGCCGGACGCGATCAGCGCCTGCTCCAGCACCTCCAGGCTCGGCGCACCACCCGTTCCGGTGATCAATCGCGACGTGAAGGACTCCCCGCCGATCACCAGCGTGTCGTCGGCCATCGTGGTCACCCTCCCTGCACGGCGGTCAGCACCTCGACGCGGCTGCCCGCGTCGAGCACGGTCTCGGCCCACGCGCCGCGCGGCACCACGGCCTCGTCGACCGCGACCGCCACACCCTTGGCGGCGGTGGTCAGCGTGGCCACCAGGTCGGCCACGGTGGTGCCGGTCGCCACATCGCGCCGGTCGCCGTTGACGGAGACCTCGATGTTCCCGATGTCGTCGATGTCGGTCATGCCATCACCTTCCGGGCGGCGCTCGTCGTGAAACGGTCGGGCCCGAAGGGCGCGATGAGGTCGGGTGTGGTGCCGTGCGCGAGCACGTCGGCCACGGTGTCGGCGGTGATCGGGGTGAGCAGGATGCCGTGTCGGTAGTGGCCGGTGGCCACCACCAGACCGGCCAGCGCGGAGCGGCCCAGGATCGGCGCGTTGTCCGGGCTGCCCGGACGCAGCCCCGCGAGCGTCTCGACCAGCGGCAACTCGGTCACGCCGGGGACGAGTTCGTGCGCGTCGCGGAGCAGTTCGTAGACCCCGCCCGCGGTGACCTCGGTGTCGAACCCGAGGTCGTGTTCGGTGGCGCCGATCACCAGTTCGCCGTCCACGCGCGGGACCAGGTACATGCTGCCGCCCTTGACCACGCCCCGGATGTTGCGGGACAGCAGCGGGCGCAGCGCCGGCGGCACGGCCAGCCGCAGGATCTCGCCCTTGACCGGACGCACCGGGGGCACCACCTCGGGCGGCAGGCCCGGGATCCGCGCCGAGCGGCACCCGGCGGCGAGCAGCACCTGATCGGCGGTCAGCGCCCGCCCGTCGCGCAGCCGCACACCGTACGCGCGCTCGTCGGCGACCAGGACCCGCTCGACGCCCTCGCGCACGATCGTCACGCCCGCCCGCGCGCAGGCCGCGAGCAGCGCCGCGACCAGGGCGCGGTTGTCGATCTGGTGGTCGTCCTCGACGTGCAGGCCGCCGGTGATCGCCGGGGACAACATGGGTTCGAGGCGGCGGCACTCGCGGCTGGTCAGCCAATCCGAGCGCAGGCCGAGGCGTTCCTGGTAGGCGTGCAGGTCCTTGAGCACCGCCCGATCGTCCGCGTCCAGCGCGACCGCGATCGTGCCGCACGCGCGGTAACCCGAGGGCAGTCCCGCGGCGTCGGCCAGCTCGGCGGCGAACTCCGGGTAGCGCCGGGCGGATTCGATGCTCAGCCGGAGCAGGCTCTCCTCGCCGTACTGGAGTTCGGAGACGGGCGTGAGCATGCCCGCCGCGGCGTGCGAGGCGCCGGTGCCGGGGGCGGGGTCGACCACGGTGACCGCGAGGCCGTGCCGGGTGCGGGCGCGCCAGGCGATCGACAGTCCGACGACGCCCGCGCCGACGACCACGACGTCGACGCCCGGGGGGCCGGCCGTGCCGGTGTTGGACATGATGAGCAGAACTCCCTTCGCCGGTATGACCCGGATCAGGTTCGGACGGTCGGGGGCTCGCAGCCCCCCTCTCAGCCCGGTCTCACCGGGCTCCCGTGACCTCTCCACACTACGACACGTCCCGGGCGCCATCCGGGGCGCCCGAGCGGCGCCCATCGATCTCCTTGACTGAGTCAAGACCCTGCTCGTCGGCGACCCGGGCGCGCGTCATAGGCTGCCCCGCATGGACAACGTGCTCGTCGTGGGTGCCGGCATGGCCGGCCTGCAAACCGTGGTGGCGCTGCGGGAACAGGGGTACGCCGGGCGCGTCACCCTGCTCGGCGCCGAGGCGCACGCGCCGTACGACCGCCCGCCGCTGTCGAAGGAGGTCCTGGCCGGCAAGACCGACGACACCTCCTTCGAGGCGGACTGGGCCGCGCTCGACACCGAGGTGCTGTTCGGCCGCACCGCCACGGGGCTGCGCGAGGGCGCGGTGGACACCGACGCGGGACCGATCGCCTACGAGCGCCTGGTGATCGCCACCGGATCGCGCGTGCTGCACCTGCCCGGCGCCGCCGAGGTGCCCGGCGTGCATGTGCTGCGCACCATCGACGACGCCCGCGCGCTGCGCGCCGCGCTCGTGCCCGGCGCGCACGTGGTGATCGTCGGCGCGGGCTGGATCGGTGCCGAGGTGGCCACCGCCGCGGCAGCCGCCGGCTGCCCGACCACCGTGGTCGAGGCGCTGCACGCCCCGCTCGCCGGGCCCTTCCCCGACGCGATCGGCGAGCGCTTCGTGCCCTGGTACGCCGAGGCCGGCGTGGAACTGCTGCTCGGCGCGCGGGTGGATCGCCTGGAGCCGGGCGCGGTACACCTGACCGACGGCCGCCGGCTGCGCGCCGACGCGATCGTGGTCGGCATCGGTGTGCGCCCGGCCACCGACTGGCTGGCGGGATCCGCCGTCGCCCGCACCGCGCGGGGCTTCGTCGAGGTGGACGAGTACCTGGCCACCTCGATGCCCGGGGTCCACGCGGTCGGCGACTGCGTCGAGTTCCCGTCCGCCCGCTACGGCACCCGGATGCATGTCGAGCACTGGGACAACGCACTCCAGGCGCCGCGCGTGCTCGTGACCAACCTGCTCGGCGGCGAACAGGCCTACGACCCGGTCCCGTACTTCTGGTCCGACCAGTTCGGCCGCATGGTGCAGTACGTCGGCCGGCACGGCGAAGGCGACGAACTGGTGTTCCGCGACGCCGGCGAGGACGGCAAGTGGTCCGCGGGCTGGTTCGCCGGCGACCGGCTCGTGGCGCTGCTCGCGGTGGCCCGCCCGCGCGACCTCGCCCAGGGCCGCAAACTCGTGCAGCTGGCCACCCCGGTGGACCGGGAACGCTTCGCCGACCCGGAGAACCCGCTCAAGCCGACGGTCCGGTGACCGGCGCCGGCAAGCGGGACCGGCCACGGAACCTAGACTTGGCCGGATGAGCGAGATCGACCCGAAAATCGAAGCCCTCGTCCCCGCCTGGGTGACCCTCCCCGAGATCGCCGAGATCCTCGGTGTGGACATCCTCAAGGTCCGGCAGCAGCTCAAGGAGCGCAAGTTCCTCGCGGTGCGCCGCGGCGAGCACCGGGCGCTGCAGGTGCCCGCCGACTTCTTCCAGGACGGCAACATCGTCAAGGGCCTCGTCGGCACGCTGACTCTGCTCGCCGACTCGAACTTCTCCGACGAGGAGGCGCTGGAGTGGCTGTTCACCGCCGACGACACGCTGCCGGGCACGCCGGTACAGGCGCTGCAGGAGAACCGGATGACCGAGGTGCGGCGACGCGCCCAGGCGCTGGCGATCTGAGGCCGGGCCGATGACGAGCCGTCAGGAACGGTTGGCCGACGCGCGCCTGTACCTGTGCACCGACGCGCGGGAGCGGCAAGGCGACCTGCCCGCGTTCCTGGACGCGGTGCTCGGCGCGGGCGTGGACATCGTGCAGTTGCGGCAGAAGGGCCTGGAGGCCCGACCGGAGCTGGAATACCTGGAGGTGTTCCGGGACGCCTGCCGCCGACACGGGAAGCTGCTCGCGGTCAACGACCGGGCCGACGTCGCGCACACGATCGGCCCCGACGTGCTGCACCTGGGACAGGACGACCTGCCGGTCCCCGCGGCCCGGGCGATCATCGGCGGCGACGTGCTGATCGGGCGCTCCACGCACGCCGAGGCCGAGGTGGACGCGGCGCTCGTGGAGCCGGGAGTGGACTACTTCTGCACCGGACCGGTGTGGCCGACCCCGACCAAGCCGGGCCGCCCCGCGCCGGGTCTGGACCTGGTGCGGTACACCGCCGCGCTGCGCCCGACCCGGCCGTGGTTCGCGATCGGCGGCATCGACCTGACCAACCTCGACCGGGTGCTGGCCGCCGGGGCGACCCGGGTGGTGGTGGTCCGGGCGATCACCGAGGCAGCGGACCCGGCCGAGGCGACGGCCCGGTTCGTCGAACGGCTGACCTCGGGCTGACCCCGGGCCGACCGACCGCACCCGAGCAGCGGTGTACGCGGTTCGGGTGTCGTTCGGCGCGTACGGCCGCGCGATCGGCTCGGTGCGATGGGTGGGCCGGCACGATGCGGGACATGTCCGGTGCCCAGCGGCGCAATCTGATCGTCGTCACGGTGCTCGCGCTCGTCGCGGCACTCGCGTTGGTCGTCGCGCTCACGCGCGGCGGCGACGGCGGCGACGGGTCGCGTTCCGGCGGGGCGACCCGGACGCCGGCGGCGTCCACCGCGGCCGGCACGTCCGTCGGCACCGCGTCGGTGTCGCGCCGCGGCGACACCGCGTCCGCGCGCCCCACCTGGGTGCCCGCCCGGATGCTTACCGTCGCCGCCGGCGACCTGCCCGCCGAGGCCCGCGAGACGCTGGCCCTGATCGCGGCCGGTGGCCCGTTCCCGTACTCCCGCGACGGCATCGTCTTCGGCAACCGGGAGAAGCTGCTCCCCGGCAGACCCGACGGCTACTACCGCGAGTACACGGTCCGCACCCCCGGGTCCGCCGATCGCGGCGCACGGCGGATCGTCACCGGCAAGAACACCGAGCGCTTCTACAGCGACGACCACTACGCGAGCTTCGCGGCCGTCCTGCCCTGACCCGCGACGCGGTGTGCGCCGATCGGGTGGTTGGGCTCGCGGATGGCGCATTCCGGCCGAGTCGGATCGATCCGGCGGCCAGACTGCCGAGATGGACACACCCGACGTCTCCTTCCGTCCGGGGTCCGCAGAGGATGCCCGCGCCCACGACCTGCCGCACCCCGCGACACCCACGACGATGCCCGGCCGAACCCGGATCCCGAGCCCTCGGCTCGCGGTCGGCGCCCCCGGGACGCCGGCGCCGCGGCCGAGCGCGACGCCGGACAACGGGGGCGCGCTTCTGTTCCCGCTGCTCGTCCTCGCCGCCGTGATCGGCGGGATCTACCTGGTCGGCCGCAATCCGCCGCAGGCGTTGTCCGAGGACGGGGACGAGCACCCCGCACACCCGCACCGGGGACGCATCGCCGAGCCCGAACACCACCGACCCGCGACCCTCGGCACACCGTTCGCGCTCGGCCCGACACCCACGCCCGCCCGCCCCTAGACGCTGCGCACCGTGGCGGCGTCGACCAGCTCGCGCAGCACTTCGCGCGCGTCCTCGGCGATCGGCGCGCCGGCCAGGGCGGTCAGGGCCCGCGCGGTCAGATCGGTGATCATCGTCTCGACGTCGGCGAGCGCGCCGGTGTCCTCGATCACCGCGCGCAGCTCCTTGACCCCGGTGTCGCTCAGCGCCGGATCGCCGACCAGCGCGGTGAGCACCTCGCTCTGGGCGGCGTCGGCCCGCTCGCCGGCCAGCGCGAGCAGCACGGTCCGCTTGCCCTCGCGCAGGTCGTCCCCGGCGGGCTTGCCGGTCCGCTCGGGGTCGCCGAAGACACCGAGCACGTCGTCGCGCAGCTGGAAGGCCTCACCGAGGGGCAGCCCGTAGGCGGAGTAGGCGGCGAGGGCGGCCGGGTCGGCGCCGGCCAGGGCGGCCCCCACGTGCAGGGGGCGCTCGATCGTGTACTTGGCGGACTTGAACCGCATCACCCGTCGTGACCGCTCGACCGAGCCGCCGCCCATCGCCTGCTCCAGCACGTCGAGATACTGGCCCGCCATCACCTCGGTGCGCATCACGTCGAACAGCGGCTTGGCCGCGCGCAGCGCCCGGTCGTCCACCCCGCTGGCGCCGAACATCTCGTCGCACCAGGACAGGCACAGGTCGCCGAGCAGGATCGCCGCCGCCGAGCCGAACGACTCGCCCGAGCCCGTCCAGCCGCTCTCCCCGTGCAGCCCCTCGAACCGGCGGTGCACGGCCGGCTTGCCGCGCCGGGTGTCGCTGCTGTCCATCAGGTCGTCGTGGATCAGCGCGCTGGCCTGGAGCAGCTCCAGCGCGGTGGCCGCTCGCACGATGGCCTCGTCCGCCTGTCCCGGACCGGCGATCCCGCGCCACCCCCAGTAGCAAAAGCCCGGGCGCAGCCGCTTGCCGCCGTCGAGCACGAAGTCGTTCAGCGCCGCGGTGACCGGGACCATGCCCTCGCCCACGTCGGCGAGCACCCGCGCCTGTCGGTCCATGAACTCGCCCAGCGCGGCATTGATCCGCTGCCGGAGGCCGCCCCGGTCCAGGGGGTGTACGGGGAAGGATTCGGCAGCCATGGAGTCTTCCGTCGAAGGCGGGGAAACGAACAGGAAATACGGGGCAGCCTAACTTGCGCCGGGTGCGAGTTCCCTGGTCGCCCGCCACCGAGCCCGACTCGCCCGGTCGTCTCGCGGAGTGGAAGGTCTACCTCGCCGCGCGGAACGCCCGATAACCTGCCTGCATGTCTCTCGGTGCGGCAGCCACCCGAATCAGTCGAACTCCGGCCATTCGCGATCTCCTCGCGGACGGCACCCGGTCCTTCTCCTTCGAGTTCATGCCCCCACGCACGGAGGCGGGCACCCGCACCCTGTGGGAGGCCATCCGCCGCGTCGAGGCACTGGCGCCGACCTTCGTCTCGGTCACCTACGGCGCGGGCGGCTCCAGCCGGGGCCTGACCGTCGACACGACCGAGCGCATCGCCACCGAGACCACGCTCACCCCCGTGGGGCACCTCACCGCGGTCGGCCACTCGCGCGCCGAGCTGCGCAACATCATCGGGCAGTACGCCAACGCGGGCGTGCGCAACGTGCTTGCGCTGCGCGGCGACCCGCCGGGCGACCCGAAGGGCGAGTGGATCGCCCACCCCGACGGCTTCACCTACGCCGTCGAGCTGGTCGAGCTGCTGCGCGCGTCCGGCGACTTCTGCGTGGGCATCGCCGCGTTCCCGGAGATGCACCCGCGTTCGAACAACTGGGACGAGGACATCCGGCACTTCGTGGCCAAGTGCCGCGCGGGCGCCGACTACGCGATCACCCAGATGTTCTTCGACGTCGAGGACTACCTGCGCCTGCGCGACCGGGTCGCGGCGGCCGGGTGCGACATCCCGATCATCCCCGAGGTGATGCCGGTGACCAGCCCGACCACGCTGGTGCGGGCCGGCGAGCTGAGCGGCTGCTCGGTGCCGGCCGACCTGTCGGCGGCGGTCGAGGCGGCCGGCGACGACCGGGCGGCGGTGCGCACGATCGGGGTGGAATACGCCACCCGGATGTCCGAGCGGCTGCTCGCCGAGGGCGCGCCGGGCCTGCACTTCATCACCTTGAACCGGTCGACCGCGACCACCGAGATCTACCAGAACCTCGGGCTGGACGAGGGAGCGGGCGCGGCGCGGGGAGCCGGCTCGACCGAAGTCGGCTGACCCGCTTTCGTCCCGACGGCCGGTCCACCCTCTAGGGTGAGGCCACGCATCGGTGACGGAGGGATCGACCGTGCAGTTCGGCCTGGTGGTGCTCTACATCCTGTTCGTGCCGATCGGACTGTGGCTACTGACCGAGGTGTTGTGGCAACACGGTGCCCCGTTCCGCTACCGCGTGCTGGCCTTCGTCGGCTTCGTCGGCGTGGCCGCCGGCGTCGGCATCAAGAACCCGGTGGTGGTCGGCATCGGCGCGTTCTGCTTCGCGGTCGGCCAGTTCCTGACCACCCGCTATGTGCGCAAGGCGTACCACCACGGCTGGACGGTCAGCGGTCGCCGCCCGAAGGGCCGCCGGGCCAAGGCCCGCTGAACCCGGCCGGACACCGCGAGCCACGCCCTACGCGCGCCCGATCAGCTCCGCCACCAGCGCCGCCGACATGCCGACCCGGGGCAGCCCGCCACCCGGATGGGCACTCGCGCCGACCGAGAACAGACCCGGTACGGCCGACCGGTTCGGCACCCGGCGCGGCGCGCTGCGCGGCCCGTCGGCGCCCGCGCCCGGTACCGCGCCGCCCGGGGCACCGGTGGCCGCCGCCACGTCGGCCGGGGTGCGCAACTCGGACCACAGGACCCGGTCGCGCACGTCGAGGCCGCGCCGGGCCATCAGGTCGAGCAGGGTCGCGGGGTAGGCGTCCCGGACGGCGGCCGAGGCCCAGTCCACGACGCCGTGTGGCGGCACGCGCAGCTGTACCGTCCACGCGCTGTGCCCCTCGGGGGCCAGCGTCGGGTCGTCGGGGGCGAGGACGCACACCGTCGGATCGCTCGGCGGCGCGGGGCGTCGGGCGAACAGCGCGTCGGGCTCCCGGCCCGGATCGTCCGCGAACAGATAGGTGCGATGCGGCGTCCCGGGGGTGTGCCCGCGCAGCGCGAGATGCAGTTCGAGCGTCGCGGAGGCGGCCGGCACCCGCCGCGCCCCGGCGGCCCCGGGGCCGGACAGCAGCCCGGCCGCGTGCGGGTCGGTGGGCAGGTCGGTGATCACGATGTCGGCGGCCAGGTGCCCGCCGTCGGCCACGCGCACCCCGCCGACCCGGTCGCCTTCGCGTTCGATTGCGACGACCTCGGTGTCGGTGCGCACCTTCACCTTCCGCTGCAGGCAGCGCGCGTGCAGAGCCTCGGTCATCCGGTGCAGGCCGCCGCGCACCCACCACACCCCGAAGGTCTCCTCCAGGTAGGGCAGCGTGGCCAGCATCGCGGACGCCTTGCCCGGATGGCAGCCCGCCTCGGCGGCGAAGCGCTCCAGGTGGGCGCGCAGCCGGGGATCGCTCAGCGTGGCCCGGCCGAGCGAGCGCAACGAGCGCCACGGGGCGGTCACGCGCAGGTCGGCCCGCCCGCTCCCGGCACTGCGCAGCCGTTCGGCCCGCCGGGCCGGGTCGGCCAGCAGCGGCGCTTCGATGAAGCTCTTCCGGGTGACCCCCCACATCTCGCCGGCCCGGTGCAGCAGCCGCTGCCAGTCGTCGCCCGCGCCCGCCCCGAAGCCCGCCTCGAACGCGTCGTGGGTCCCGGACCGGGAGGCGTTGGGGAGGTCGACGACGGTACGCGCCCCGGTCGCGGCGGCGAACGACTCGCGGGTGGGGGAGGCGAGCGGGACCAGGTCCACCACGTCCTCGATCGCCGCGCCGGTCTTGAGGAACAGGTCGCGGTAGACGGCCGGCAGCGTGAGCAGCCCGGGGCCGGTGGTGAAGGTGAAGCCGTCGCGGACGATCGACCCGGAGGCGCCGCCGGTCGAGGACGATCGTTCGCAGATCGTCACCTCGTGCCGAAGCGTGGCCAGCCGAGCGGCCACCGCCAATCCACCGATACCTGCGCCGACGATCACAATGCGAGCCACGTCGGTAGAGCGTATATGCGGAAGCGGGGGACCAGGCCCGCCCCCCGGGCCTGGTCCCCCGCTCCATCCCGCGACCGCTCCCCACGGTCTACGGGCCCACCCCCCAGCGGGTCACGATTGGTAAGACTCGCGACCCCCGTCCAGGGTTGTACGCGCGGGGAAGATTTATTTCCCCGGATCCGCGGTGCCCCGAAAACGATGATCGACGGGAGATATGGGCGCCCGTACTCGGTGTGTTTCTGAGTATTCGTACGGATGTCGCGCCCCCGTGCCGACCGCCAGAGTTGTCGGCACGGGGAGAGCCCAGGGGGAGCCTCGGGGAGTGCCGTTCGAGGGGGACGGCGGAGGCGAGCGACGACATCGGGACCGGCGACACGGGGCGACGGAACGGATGGACGGGGACGACGGCCACGGGGGGCGGCGGGTCGTTCGGAGCGGTGGTCCGGTCGTGGGGACGGCGGACCACCGCTTTTCGCGGTGCGCGGCCCGGGTGCGCCGGCGCCGCCTTGGTTCGAGCGCGCCGGGCGGCCCGGTCAGCCGGTGATCACCGCGACCAGGCGGGTGCCCGGGGCGAACGCGCCGCGTTCGGCGAGGGCGAACAGCCCGAACAACATCTTGCCGACGTAGACCGGCTCGGGCGCAAAGCCGTGTCGGGCCGCGAAGTCGGCGAGGAAGGTGTCCAGTTCCGGGCCGTGCCGGGCGTAGCCGCCGTGGTGGAAGTCGTCCTCCACGTGCCAGTTGTCGGTCGGCGCGCCATAGGTGCGGCGCTGGAGGTCGGCCACCTCGTCGGCGAGGAAGCCGCCCCTGAGCACCGCGAAGCCGATTGCGCGCCGCCCGGCGGGCAGTCCCGCCGCGATCCCGGCCAGTGTGCCGCCGGTGCCCACTGCGACGCAGACCGTGTCGACGTCGTCGCCGAGTTCGGCGGGCAACTCCGCGCATCCGCGCACGGCGGCCTCGTTGCTGCCGCCTTCGGGCAGTACGTACGCGGGCCCGTGTGCGGCGAGCAGCCGCTCCAGCACCGGTGGCGTGTGCTTGGCCCGGTAGGTGGCGCGGTCGACGAACACCAGCCGCATGCCGCGTTCGGCCGCGAAGGCGAGCGACGGGTTGAGCGGGCGGTCGGCGAGTTCCTCGCCGCGTACCACGCCGACGGTGGCCAGGCCGAGCGCGCGGCCGGCGGCGGCGGTGGCCCTGAGGTGGTTCGAGTAGGCGCCGCCGAAGGTCAGCAGGGTGTGCTCGCCCCGCTCGCGGGCCGCCGCCAGGTTGTACTTCAGCTTGCGCCACTTGTTGCCCGGCACCTCGGGATGGATCAGGTCGTCCCGTTTGAGGCACAGGCGCAGGCCGAGGGCGCTCAGCCGGGGATCGGACAGCTCGCACAGCGGCGAGGGCAGACGTGGTCGCACCCGGGCAGGGTCGCACGTCGGCCGGCTCGGTGACGGAAGCGACGGCGGAATCGGCGGCGGCGTCGGTGGTCGGAGTCGGTGGTCGGAGTCGGTGGTGGGTCGGCTGTCGGAGTGGCCTGTCACGGTGGACGTGACGGGGATCGTTCGACGCGAACATGCTCGAACATCGATCGAACACGCCGGTTCGCCCGGTACTGCGGCAATGACGTTGACGTGGGTGGGGGAGCGAGCTTTACTGGCAAACGGGATCGAACTTTTGTTCGAGAGAAAAGTTCGACTCGAACGGCACGGGGCAAACGGATGGGCAGCCGGGGGCGCGGTGCGTGGGGAAGCGCATCGCGGCCCGGGCCTCGGCAGAGGAGGAGCCGTATGACGCGTCTGCACACCGATCCGGTGGAGGTGCTGCGCAGTGGTGGGGACCCCGCGCGGTTCCTGTGGCACGACCGGCTCTACGTGGTCCGGGAAGTGCTCGGCCACTGGGTCGAGACCGGCGAGTGGTGGCAGCAAGCGCGTTCGCGAGCCGCCGTCGTGACGACGGGGGAGCGCGAGGTGTGGCGGGTGGAGGCCGGAGCCGGCCGCAGCGCGCCACTGGGCGTCTACGACCTCAGCCTGGACGCCGGCGCCGGGACCTGGACGCTGGCTCGGACCGCCGATTGAGGAGGTGACTCCGTGAGCGCAAGCGCGAGCGCGAGTGTGCGCACGAGTGTGAACCAGTCCGCCCACATACCCGAGCCGCCGCCGATCCGACGAGCGCCGGTGCGCTGGTCGTCCGCCCCGCGCGGCGCGCTCGACCTGCTGGCCCAGGCCCGGCGCGGGCTCACGGAGGCCGCCGTCAACCCCGACGCGGCGGAGCGCTACGCCACCGCCCACCTGGCCGCGCTGCGGGTGGCCGCGGCCGTGCTCGCCGCCCGGGCACAGGCCGACGAGCAGCGCCCGGGCCGGCGCCGGCGGGCCCCGCGCAGCGCATGGGAACTGCTGCCGAAGGTGGCGCCCGAGCTGGTCGAGTGGGCCGCCTTCTTCGCGTCCGGCGCCCGCAAGCGCGCCGCCGCCGAGGCGGGCCTGCCCGGCGCGGTCACCGGCCGCGAGGCCGACGACCTGATCCGCGACGTCGAGACCTTCTTCCGCCTGGTGGTGCGCCTGCTCGCACTGCCCCCGATCCCGGCCCCGCCCCCGCCCGTCGACTGAGCGCCGTCCCTCTTACGCCCCGCCACCGAACGCCCCCACCCAAGAACCGGCACCACCCATGAACCGACCGAATCGATCGAACAGCCCCTTCGCCCACCTGCACGTCGCGTCGGGGCATTCGATGCGCTACGGCGTCTCGCACCCGAGCACCCTGATCGAGCGCGCGGTCGAACACGGCCTGGACACCCTCGCGCTGACCGACCGGGACGGGGTGTACGGCGCGGTCGCCTTCGCGCGCGGCTGCCTCGCGGCGGGCATCCGGCCGATCCTGGGTGCCGAGCTGGCGGTGTTGCCCGCCGAGCCGGATCCCGTAGCGCCGGGCCGGATCCGGCGCACCCCCGCGCGCGGCGGCGCGTTCACCGACCCCGGGCATCCTCGGGTCACCGTGCTCGCCCGGGGCAAGGCGGGCTGGGCCGCGCTGTGCCGGCTGGTCAGCGACGCGCACCGGCGCGACCGGGCCAACCCGGTGACCACCTGGGAGGCGCTGGCCGCGACCGACGGCGCCGTGGTCGTACTGGCCGGACCCGACTCCGAGGTCGGCCGGGCGCTCGCCGCCGACCGGCCCGCGCTCGCCGAACGACTGCTCGCCCGGGCCCGCGCCGCCATGCCCGACGACGCCCTGTATCTCGAACTGGTGTGCCACCTCGCGCCGCCGGGCCGGGCCGGATCCGCCGTCCACGCGGCCCGGATGCTCACCCTCGCCGACACCCACCGCGTGCCCGCCGTGCTCACCAACGCGGTGCGCTACGCCGACCGCGAGGACGCCGTGGTCGCCGACGTGCTCGACTCGGCCCGCCGACTGGTCCCGCTCGGCCCGCACCACCTGGCCCGCACCGGTTCCGAGGCATACCTCAAGCCCACCCTCGACATGGTCGCCGTCGCCGCCGAGATCACCTGCCTGGCCGGCCGGGGCACCGCCGCCGCGCTGCTCGGCGCCGGCCGCGCGCTGGCCGACGAACTGGTCCTGGACCCGGCTCGGGACCTGGGCCTGGGCAGCGTGTTCTACCCCGAGCCGGAGGTGCTGGGCGTGCCCGCGAGCCGGGCCGGCGCCGAACTGCGCGCGCGGTGCGAGGCGGGCCTGGGGCTGCGCGGCATCGCCCCCACCACCGAGGCGCTGGGTCGCCTCGACGACGAGCTGGCGCTGATCGGCCGACTCGGCCTGCCGTCCTACTTCCTGACCGTGGCCGGCGTGGTCGACCTGATCCGGGACATGGGCGTGCGCTGCGCGGCCCGCGGCTCCGGCGCGGGCAGTCTGGTCAACCACCTGCTCGGCATCTCCGGCGTCGACCCGCTCCGACACGGCCTGCTGATGGAGCGTTTCGTCTCGGACCGGCGCACCGCGCTGCCCGACATCGACGTCGACGTCGAATCCGCCCGCCGTACCGACGTCTACCGGCGGATCATGGAGGTCTTCGGCCCGGAGCGCTGCGCCTGCGTGTCGATGGCCGAGACCTACCGCGCCCGGCACGCCATCCGCGACGTCGGCGCGGCCCTTGGCCTGGCCGCCGGCGAGATCGACGAACTGGCCAAGGCGTTCCCGCACATCCGCGCCCGCGACCTCGGCCCGGCCCTGCGCGATCTGCCCGAACTGCGCAACCACCGACTCGCCCGGGACGGCGGCTTCGACGGCCTGTTCGCGCTCGCCGCCCGGCTCGACGGCCTGCCCCGACACCTCGCCCTGCACCCGTGCGGCGTACTGCTGTCCAACCTCACCCTCCTCGACCGCACCCCCGTGGAGACCTCCGCGCAGGGCTTCCCGATGAGCCAGTTCGACAAGGAGGACGTCGAACACCTGGGACTGCTCAAGCTCGACGTGCTCGGGGTGCGGATGCAGTCCGCGATGGCGCACGCGGTGGCCGAGATCGAACGGGTCGACGGCGCCGCCCCCGACCTGGACACGATCGCGCACGACGACCGGGCCACGTTCGACCTGATCCGCTCCACGCGCACCCTCGGCTGCTTCCAGATCGAATCGCCCGGACAGCGCGAGCTGATCGGCAAGTTCGCCCCGGAGACGTTCGAGGACATCATCGTGGACATCTCGCTGTTCCGGCCCGGCCCGGTCAAGAGCGACATGGTGACCCCCTTCCTGGCCGCCCGCCAGGGCTGGACCGAGCCCTACTACATCCACGAGGACTTCCGCGAGGCGCTGGCGGAGACCTGCGGCGTGGTGGTCTTCCACGAACAGGTGATCCGGATCATCCACATCGCCACCGGGTGCGACCTCGCCCGCGCCGACGTGGCCCGCCGTGCGTTGGGCAGCCACGAGCGAAAACCCGCCGTCCGGGACTGGTTGTACGAACTCGCCGCGCACCGCGGCTACAGCCGGCCGGTGATCGACAAGATCTGGGACGTCCTGGAGGCATTCGCCTCGTTCGGCTTCTGCAAGGCGCACGCCGCCGCCTTCGCGCTGCCCACCTACCAGTCCGCCTGGCTCAAGACGCACCACACCGCCGCGTTCCTGGCCGGCGTGCTCACCCACGACCCCGGGATGTACCCCAAACGGCTGATCCTGGACGACGCGCGCCAGTTCGGCGTGCCGATCCTGGGCGTCGACGTCAACCGCTCCGACGACGTCTACCGGGTCGAACCCCTCCCCGAGGGGCCGCCCGGCATCCGGATCCCGCTGGCCGAGATCAAGGGCATCGGCGCCGACGAGGTCGCCCATGTGCTGGCGCACCGCCCGTACACCTCCCTCGTCGACTTCCGGGCCCGCAGCGGCGCGTCCCGCCCGACCACCGAACGGCTGATCACCATCGGCGCGTTCGATGCCGTGCACCCGGCCCCGACCACTCGCCGCGACCTGCTCCTGCAACTCGCCGACCTGAACCGCCTCGGCCGGGCCGGCCGAGCCCGGGGCGGCCGACACCAGGAGGGCGCCGAACTCGACCTGGGCCTGGCCCCCGACATCCCGCCGGCCACCGGCCTGCCCGAGTTCACCGACGTGGAACGGGTGCGGGCCGAACTCGACGTGCTCGGCCTGGACGCCGGCCGCCACGTGCTCGACTTCCACGCGCCGTTCCTGGCCGACCTGGGCATCACCCGCGCCCGCGACCTGCTGAACCGGCGCAACCGCGCCGAACTGCTGGTCGCCGGGGTCAAAGTGGCCACCCAGACGCCGCCGATCCGATCCGGCCGCCGGGTGATCTTCCTGACCCTGGACGACGCCACCGGACCGGTCGACACCACCTTCTTCGAGGACGCCCAGGACCCGTACGCGGCCACGCTGTTCCACTCCTGGCTGCTGGTGGTGCGCGGCGTGCTGCGCCGCACCGGACCGCGCGGGGTGTCGCTGCGGGCCACCGGTTGCTGGGAGTTGGGCGCGCTGCACGACGCCTGGAGCATCGGCGGCGTCCCGGCCGTGCACGAGCTGATGGCCCAGGCGCGGCCGGCGTCCGCCGCGCCCGCCGAGCGCCGGGTCCTGGTGCACGCCAGCGGCTTCAAGGTCTCCCCGTACGCCGACCTGCGTCCCGCCGGCACCGCCGCCAAGCAGGCCCCGCGCAAGCTGTGGCACGCCAGCCCCGGGAGCGCGGGATGACCTCCGTACACGCTCTAAGGTGGAACCCGACCGGTTCCGGAGGAGGGTGTTCGTGTCCGACCAGACGCGCAGGCGCAGCTCGATGCGCACCGCCGTCGTGTGGCAGGTGCTGCGCGAGGCGTTGGACCGACGGGCCGAGGTGGCCGGGCGGGACGTCCTCGACGTGCTCGACACCGGCGGCGGCACCGGCAACCTCGCGGTGCCCATCGCCCGACTCGGACACCGGGTCACCGTCGTCGACCCCAGCCCCGACGCGCTCGCCGCGCTGGAGCGCCGGGCCGCCGAGGCCGGGGTCACCGACCTGGTCCGCGCCCTCCAGGGCGACACCCACGACCTGTTCGACGTGGTCGAGCCGGACGCCGCCGACGTGGTGTTGTGCCACGGCGTCCTGGAGGTGGTGGACGACCCCGCGGCCGACCTCGGCCGGATCGTCCGCGCGCTGCGCGCCGGCGGCACGCTCAGCCTGCTCGCGGCCAACCGCACCGGCGCGGTCCTGGCCCGCGCCCTCGCCGGGCACTTCGACCAGGCCCGCGACCTGCTCGCCGACCCCGAGGGCCGCTACGGCCCGGCCGACCCGATGCCGCGCCGGTTCACCGTCGCCGACCTCACCGCGCTGGTCGCCAAGGCCGGCCTGGAGGCGGGCCCGGTGCACGCGATCCGGGTCTTCGCCGACCTGGTCCCGGGCGTCCTGGTCGACGACCCGGGCTCGTTCGACGCCCTCCTCGACCTCGAACGCGCCGCGGCCGAACAGCCCGAGTACCGCGCCCTGGCCACCCAACTGCACCTGCTCGCGGGCAAGCCGGCGAACTAGGCCCTGTCCGGCGGATCTTGGTGGATCGGGCCGCGTCGTCCGGTGCCGTGCCTCGGCGTGCCGGAGAAGCAGCCGCATGGTGGTTCCATTCGGCTGTTTCTCCGGTGCGGCGAGGTGCGGTGCCGGGCGGCGCGGACCCGCCGAGATCCGCCGGACAGGGCCTGGGCCCGCTTCCCGCCCCGGCCGCGACGACCGGACGGGCGGTGCCGGATGAGCATCGCCCGATCCGCGCCGCCGCAGGCGATCATGCACGTCGACATGGACGCCTTCTACGCGTCCGTCGAGATCCGCCGCGACCCGACACTGCGCGACACCCCCCTGGTGGTGGCCGGCCAGGGTCCGCGCGGGGTGGTGCTCTCCGCCACCTACGACGTGCGCGCGCTGGGCGTGCACGCCGGTCAGGCCACCTCCCGGGCCCGCCGGCTCGCCCCGCACGCGCTCTTCCTCTCCCCGGAGTACGACGACTACGCCCGCGTCTCCGGCGGCGTCATGGAGGTGCTGCGCTCGATCACCCCGCGCGTGGAGCCGCTGTCCCTGGACGAGGCGTTCCTCGACCTCGCGGGCGTCACCCGCCGCCTGGGCCCGCCGGAGATCGTGGGCGAGTCGATCCGCGCCCGGATCTTCGACGAGCAGGGCATCACCTGCTCGGTCGGCATCGCGGACACCAAGTTCACCGCCAAGCTGGCCGGCGCGCTGGCCAAACCCGACGGGCTCAGCGTGATCCGCCCCGAGCAGGTGGTGGACTTCCTGCACCCGCTCCCGGTGGACCGCCTGTGGGGCGTCGGCGAGCGCACCGGCGCGTTGTTGACCGATCTGGGCCTGACCACCATCGGTGATGTCGCCCACACTTCGGTCGAGACGCTGAGCCGCGCGCTCGGCACCGCCGCGGGGCGCGGGCTGTACGAACTCGCCTGGGGTCGGGACCGCCGGCCGGTGATCCCCTGGGAACCCGAACGCAGCATCGGCGCCGAGGAGACTTTCCCCACCGACGTGGACGACCCGGTGGCGATCCGCCGCACCCTGCTCGCCCTCGCGCACCGCACCGCGACCCGGCTGCGCCGGGCGAAGACGGCCGGGCGGACCGTCACGATCAAGATCCGGTTCGCCGACTTCAGCACCATCACCCGCAGCAGGACCCTGCGCGAGGCCACCGACGTGGGCCACGAGATCTACCACGTGGCCTGCCTGCTGCACGGCGCGCTGGGCCTGGAACGGGCCCGGCTGCGTCTGGTCGGGATCCGGGTGGAGGGCTTGGTCGGCGGCGGCTCTCCGCGCCAACTGGTGCTGGGCGAACGGGATCCGGGCCGGCGCGAGGTGGAGCGCGCGGCCGACGCGGTGCGCGGCCGATTCGGCGACTCGGCGCTCACCGCCGCCACCCTGCTCGGTCCCGGGCCCCGGGCGCGGGGTCCGCGAGGGCGCTGAACCACCGCCCGCCGCCGGCCCCGGCCGCCCCACGCGCCGCCCACGCGGACCCGCCCGGCCCCATCCCTCAGCGCGAACCCGCCCGGGCCGCATATCATCGAAGCCCTGACCGGGGGACATGAGCGTGCGTCGGGCAGGGCACAAGTGTGGGAAGGGGCGGGAATCGATGTGGTGAACCCTCACGCGGTGTCGGGCGTCGAGCCCGTGCCGAGGGTGGCTTTCACGACAGCGATTACCTGCCTATCCTGAAAGGGCCGCAAGGTCGCGTCGCGGCCGACGAAGGAGGACGCCGTGCCGCTCTCAGAGCACGAGCAGCGCATGCTTGAGCAGATGGAGCGAGCGCTCTACGCCGAAGATCCCAAATTCGCGACAGCGCTCGAAGCAGCCGGCATGCGCCGGCATACCCGGCGACGCACCGTTCAGGCGATCCTCGGATTCCTGCTCGGCATCGTCCTGTTGATGACCGGCATGATGGTCCAACAGATCTGGGTCAGTGTCATCGGCTTTCTGGCGATGCTCGGTGGGGCGCTCCTCGCGGTCACCGGTTGGCGTCGGGGACCGGCGACGGCCGACGCGGGCGAAGGCGGCGGCGCGGGCCGCGGCCGTGCACCGCGGCGGCGCAACAAGGCCAAGGTGATGAACCGCATCGAGGACCGCTGGCGTCGTCGACGCGAGGAGAACGGCTGACGTTCGGCGCATACCGCACCGCGTCGACGACGCGACCGGGGAGACCCGGTCGCCACGGGTCGAGTCCCGGGCGCGACGTCGAGACGGGGCGGCATACGAAACGACAACGCCGGTGGCGGTGACCTCCGAGGGAATCGGAGGTCACCGCCACCGGCGTTTTGTCGTCGTGCCCCGTGCCCCGTGCCCCGTGCCCCGGGTCGGGCGGGCGGCCGGGGCCGCCCGCCGCTCAGCCGAGGTCGGCCGGCTTCGGCGTGCCACCCGGGCCATCGCCCCGGCGGCGCCGCGGCAGGCGGGGCCGGAACCGCTCGGCGAACGCGTACCGACGCTCGGCCCGGCTCGGCCCGCCCCGGCGGCGCAACGACGGCGGGAGCAGGCTCGCCCGCAACCGGCGACCGCGTCCGGCCCGGGCCAGCAGACCCCGGCGGACCGCCCGCACGTCCTCGCCGAGGCCCGGCTCGCGGACCGGCGGGGTGGCCGCGTACAACAGCCGTTCGGTGGCGAGCGCGATCCGCGGCAGCGCCTCGCGGGCGGCGAGCACGGCCGATCCCGCCGCGAGCCGCCCGGTGTCGTCGGCGTCCCCGGCACCCTCGGCGGCGGGGGCGTCGACCGCCAGCACGGCGAGCAGCCGTTCGGCGGCTTGGCGCGGGGTCTCCGCGTCCGGTGCCGGGTGGCCCAGGTCGCGGGCGGTGTCCAGCACCTCGGCCCACCCGCCGAGCACCGGCCCGGCGCGGTCGTCGGCATCGACGTCGGCCGCCACGTCCCGGGTGAGCGCCGCGAACCGGCGTCGGCGAACCC
The DNA here is from genome assembly GCF_042754105.1 of Embleya sp. NPDC059237. NCBI lineage: Bacteria > Bacillati > Actinomycetota > Actinomycetes > Kitasatosporales > Streptomycetaceae > Embleya > Embleya sp. NPDC059237. The sequence goes on from NZ_JBHZAE010000025.1 coordinate 104,428, forward strand.
GGGTGCGGACCAGCATCGGCGCCACCACGAGCAGCACCGCCAGCAGCACGGCGCCGCCGATCAACAGCACCCGACCGGACAACCGCGGCCCGTCCGAGGAGGCGCCGACGGCGGCCGGCGCGCTGGTCGTGGCGGTCGACGGCCCGGCGCTCGGCACCGTCTGCGGCTGCTTGGTGGGCAGGTCGCCCGCACTGCCCGGGGTGGCCGACGGCGCGACCGGTGCCACGTCCTGCTGGGCGTAGGACGGCGAGTTGCCCCGGGAGGGGGTCGGCTCGAACCGGATCCAGCCCGCGCCGGAGAAGTACAACTCCGGCCACGCGTGCGCGTCGTGGCTGCTGACCTTGTAGCTCATGTCGGCCTGCTGCGTGCCGGGGATGAAACCGACCGCGATCCGCGCCGGGATGCCCAGGGTGCGGGCCATCACCGCCATCGCGGAGGAGAACTGTTCGCAGTAGCCGACCTTTTGCTCCAGGAAGTTCTCCAGCGCCGAGGCGCCGTTGCCGGGCGGGACCTTGGTGTCGTAGCGGAACTGGTTGGAGCGGGCGAACCACTCCTCCAGGTTGCGGGCCCGGTCGTAGGAGGTGCCGTTGCCGCCGATCCGCTGCGCCTGCTGGCGGATCCGGTTCACCATGTCGGGCGGCAGGTTCAGCGCCACGTAGGGCGCGAGCGCGGGCGGCGGCGGGCCGGCGGCCTTGAGCTGGGCGGGGGTCGGCTCGACGTCGAGGCTGGTCACCGTCCAGCCGAGGCCGCGCAGGCCCTGCTTGTTGTCGGCCAGCAGCAGGCGACCCTCGGGCTCGTAGCGCCAACTGCCCTTCACCTGGACCTGCGTCGCCGGGTAGGGCATCGGCAGCGAACCCTGGTCGTAGTCCCGGTCGGACTCGACCCGGGTGACCACCTCGGTGGTGCGCACCCCCTGGTCCAGGCCCGGCGGCTTGGGGAAGTCCTTCGGAACGTCGGTCAGTTGCCGCTCCGACGGCTGCCAGGAGCGGCCGTCGAACCGGTCGAGGGAGGAGATCCGCAGATAGATCGAGCCGGGCGAGGCGGAGCTGGTGCGATAGCGCATCAACTCCCGGTTCTCCGCCCGGTTCAACTCGTCGGAGAGCTTGACCACGGGGTTGATCGTGGTCAGCCGATGCGACTGCGGCCCGTTGTCGTTCTTGTCCAGGAGCCGGTTGGCGCTCAGCGGGATCAGCGCGGGCACCGCGACGGCCACCGCGAGCGCGGCCACGCCGATCCGGCCGCCGCCGCGGGCGGGTGGGCGGTACTGGCGCATCGGTGGATAGCCGGGCGGTATCGGCGGCGCCAGCGGCCTGCCCCAGCGCAGCAGCCGTTCGCGGCCCTCCGCGAGCAGCAGCAGGACGTAGGCCAGCGCCGCGATCAGGAAGACCGCCCAGCCGAGGCCGGACTGGGACAGCGCGGCGGGCACGCTGTAGAGCGCGAGCAGCGGCAGGCCCGCCGGCGCGGCCTGCGCGTAGGTCACCGCGATCATGTCCACGATCACGGCCACGCCGCCCATCACCGTGAGCAGGATCGCGACGATCCCGGGCGTGGCGGGCGCGGGCGTGCTGAACTCGCGAATGTCCTGTCCGCCGGTGCGCATCAACTCCACGAACGCGTCGACGCTGCCGGGGGTCGGGATCGGGCCGCTGGCGTCGGGGACGCAGACCAGGAGCAGGTAGGGCACCAGGGCGGCGAGCTGGGTCAATCCCACGATCGGGCGCGGCACCCGGATCCGCCGGGCCCCCTCGCCGACCAGGGCGACCAGCAGGATCGCGCCCAGTCCCTGGGCGATCCAACGGCCCGCGTCGACCAGCGGGAGCAGTGCGGACGAGGTCAGTGCGGTCGCGAGAGCCGCGACCAGGGCCAGACGCAGTCGGCCGGTCATGGCCGTTCCCCTCCGTCGACGGTGGAGCCCCCGATCGTGGGCGCCGCGCGAGGGCGCGGCGGCGGGCCCGAGGCGGCGGGCGTGGATACGGGCGCGGGGGCCGCGGGGGCGGCGGCGCGCGCGGTGCCGGCGTAGGACATCGAGCCGGCGGCGGCCGGGTCGCCCACCCGACCGGCCGAGCGCCACAGTTCGGACAGCCGGGAGCCGGCCCGGGCGGAGAGCACGCGCCAGCCGGCCTGGCGGAGCAGGCCCACCGCGCTGTCGTGCGGCAGCGCGCCGGGCACCCGGCCCCACGTGCTCACGTCCAGGACGATCGCGACCCCGCGCCCGGAGCGGTGCCGGGCCCGGCCGAGCCGCTTGACGTCGTCCTCGGTCAGCGCGCCGAGCACGGCGACGGTCAGCCCGCCGCCCGCCGGGTCGCGCAGCGCGGGCTCGGCCTGGTCCAGGGCGTTCACCGGCACCGTCTCCACCACCGCGAGCGCGTCGAGCAGGAAACCCTCCAGGTCGCCGGGCGCGGCCCGGATGCCCTCCAGGTCCCCGGCGAGCGCGTCGCCCTCGGCGTCGAGCAGGCGGGTGGTATAGCCGCGCCGGCACAGGTGTACGCCCACCGACGCGGCGGCCGAGACCACCCATTCGAAGGACGAGGCCGGTCCGTCGCCGACGTGCGCGCCGGCGCGGGTGTCGATCAGTACGGTGGCCCGGTTCTGCCAGGCCTGTTCCTCGCGGCGCACCATCAGTTCGCCGCGGCGGGCGGTGGAGCGCCAGTGCACCCGGCGCACGTCGTCGCCGTGCCGGTACTCGCGCGGGACCACGTCCTCCTCGCCGGACGCGGACACGTTGCGGGCGTGGCTGTCGCCGTAGCCGGTCCACTCGCCGCCCAGGTCCACTGCGGGCAGTGGCTGCACGGCCGGAGTGACCACGAGGGTGTCCCGGGCGGCGAAGGAACGAGTCAGCTCGCACATCCCGAACGGGTCGGCCATCCGCAGGCGCAGCGGCCCCACCGGGAAACGCCCGCGCAGATCCGAGCGCACCCGGTAGGACACGTGCCGGTTGCCGTGCGGCTCGATGCGGTCCAGCACGAAGCGGGGCCGCGAGCCGAGTACATAGGGCACGTGGTCCTCGAGCATCAGCAGACCGGTGGGGATGCGCGAGACGTTGTCCACGCGCAGCCGCACCTGGGATTCGTGGCCCGCCGCCACCCGGGGCGGCTCCAGCCCCCGGGCGCTGGTGACCAGGTGCCGGGTGCGGGCGACGATCAGGACCGCCACCAGCGGCAGCGCGGTGAGCAGGAAGCCGACCCGCAGCAGGTCGCGTTGGCCCAGGACCACCGCGCAGATGCTCGCGGCGATCCCCGCCGCGAGGAAGGAGCGCCCCCGGGTGGTCAGGCCCGACAGTGCGGTACGCACGTCAGCGCGCCGCCCCGGAGCCCGTGCCGCCGAGGCGACCGTCGGACGGCACCGGCGCGTAGCCCTCGTGCGCGGTCGGCGCCTGCGTCGGGTACGGCCGGCCGCCGTTGTGGTGCGGGACGCCGCCCGGGTAGGGCTGGTGGGCGGGCGGCACCGGCGGGGCGGGCACGATCTGCGGCGCGCCGACCGCCCGGCCCTGGGCCGGTTGCGGAGCCTGGCCGGTGGGGGCGCCGGGGACCGGGACCTGGCGCACGATGTCGGCGACGATCTGCTCCGGGGTACGCCGGGCCATCTGCGCGTCGGCGGTGGGCAGCAGGCGGTGGGCCAGCACCGAGACGGCCAGGGTCTGCAGGTCGTCCGGCAGGACGTAGTCGCGGTTGTCCAGGGCCGCCGCCGCCCGTGACGCGCGGACCAGGTGCAGGGTGGCGCGCGGCGAGGCGCCAAGGCGCAGTTCGGGCGAGCGGCGGGTGGCGTTGACCAGGTCGACCGCGTAGCGCGCGACGGCCGGGGACACGTGCACCCGGCGGACGGCGTCGGCGAGGCGGACCAGGTCGCGCGCGTCGGCGACCGGGGTCAGGTCGGTCAGCGGGGAGCCGGCGCTGTGGCCGCCGATCATCCGCAACTCGGCGTCGATCGCCGGGTATCCCATCGAGACGCGGGCCATGAACCGGTCCCGCTGCGCCTCGGGCAGAGGATACGTTCCCTCCATCTCCACCGGGTTCTGCGTCGCGATCACCATGAACGGCGCGCTCAACTCGTAGGTGGTGCCGTCGACGGTGACCTGACGCTCGGCCATGCACTCCAGGAGCGCGGATTGCGTCTTCGGCGAGGCCCGGTTGATCTCGTCGCCCACCACGATGTTGGCGAAGATGGCGCCCGGCTTGAACTCGAACTCGCGCTTCTCCTGGTCGAAGACGCTGACGCCGGTGATGTCCGAGGGCAGCAGGTCCGGGGTGAACTGGACCCGACGCATGTCGCAATCGACGGATCGCGCGAGGGCCTTCGCCAGCATCGTCTTGCCGACCCCCGGAACGTCCTCGACGAGCAGGTGGCCCTCGGCCAGCAGCACCGTCAAGGCGAGGCGGACGACCTCGGGCTTGCCCTCGATCACGGTCTCCATGGCCCCGCGGATCCGATCGGTGGTGACCGTCAGATCCCCCAGACCGGCCTGATCGTTGAACGTCGACACCCGTGCCCCTCCCTGGAACCGCGTTGTGCACGCCCTGGGTCAGGGCCACAGGCCGATTCTCCCGGTAGCGTGCGCTGCCGTCACCCCGTTGGACGGCCCGGACAACGCGCATTGCGACTCCGGACGGTAGCCGACGCGGCATGGAGGGCGATCCGGTCGGCGCAAAAGGCTTCGGCCGAGACGGGTCGATCCCCTCGATGGTGCCGCGCCGATCCGGAATTCGGGTCGGCGGGAGAGGCGACGGAGCCTATGACTGCGCGGAGGCGCCTTCCGGTTGCACGTCGGAGAGCGGGAAAACCTCGCGCAGCAGGCCGGTGGTGACGTCGTAGACGAAACCGCGCACGGTCTCCCGGTGCAGGAGGAACGGGGAGCGGAGCACCCGGTTCATCGACTGGCGCACGTCGCCGTCGAGATCGACGAACGCCTCGACCGCCCACTGCGGGCGCAGGCCCGTGTCGGCCTCGAGTTCGCGGCGGAAGTCCTCGGTGACGGTGAGCATGCCGCACTGGGTGTGGTGTATCAGTACCACCTGCGTGGTGCCCAGGTGCCGCTGACTGATCGTCAGCGAACGCACCACGTCATCGGTGACCACGCCGCCCGCGTTGCGGATCACGTGCGTGTCGCCCAGTTCCAGACCGAGCATCGCGTGCACGTCCAGGCGGGCGTCCATGCACGTGACGACCGCCGTGTGGCGGACCGGCATGGCGGACATACCGGGGTTCCGGTACTGCTCCGCGTAGAGGCGGTTGGCTGCGACAAGACGATCGACCATGGTCAGGACGTTAGCGATTGCCAGGCGGATCCGCTTCGTGGGGGGAGTCACACTGCCCACATGCAGATGATTCGTCGCAATTCTGACCTATGAGTGCTAATCCCCGAATGGGAGATTCGTACCGGGAGCCCAAGGGTGCAAAGGCCGAAACCTGCGCCCGATGCGGGGGAGTGGCGTGCGGGGGGCGCGCAATCGGGTGGTTCTTCTGCCTCACCCCTTCTGAGCTGGGCTTTTGTCATCAGTGGGAACAGAGTGACGCGCCCGAAAAGGGTTGACCGTGGGGTTTGGTGGAGTAGAGTGGCGGGAAATGGAGCCCACAAGCTCCTGACGGCGGCCGGAGGTGCTCGGTGTTTCTGGGCACATACGAGCCCCGGTTGGACGACAAGGGCCGGCTGATCCTGCCGGCGCGATTCCGGGACGAGCTGGCGGAGGGCCTTGTGATCACAAAGGGGCAGGAACGCTGCCTCTATGTGTGGCCCATCGCGGAGTTCACCCGGATCGCCGAGCAATTGGGTCGAGCCCCGGTGACCTCGAAGGCGGCACGCGACTACATGCGCGTGCTCTACGCCGGGGCCTCCGACGCGGTGCCGGACAAGCAGGGGCGAGTGCTGGTGCCGCAACCCCTGCGCGACTACGCGGGCCTGGACCGGGACAGTCGGGACTGCGTCGTCATCGGGACCAACACCCGGGTCGAGCTGTGGGCGGCCCGGACCTGGCACGACTACCTCGCGGAGCAGGAGCGGTCCTTCGCCGTGTTGTCCGAGGAGGTGCTGCCCGGTCTGATCTGAGCCGATCCGAGCGCGGCGACGCCCATCGCGTCTTCTCGGTTCCCGAGTCGCATCCTCACGAACGTGGTCTCGCCCGGCGCACCTGCGGCGAGGTCTCCACCCGCTCCGAGCTTTCTGGCACTCCTTCCCCGGTGCCAGAGGTCACTTCCCCAGACGAGCGGGCGGGGACCTGGCGGCACGGTTCGCGGCATGTTCCGCGAGAAGGTTGCACCTCGGCCTCCGGGCCCTGCCCGGCGGATCACGGCGGGTCCGCGCCGCCCGGCATCCGCCCTACGGGCTCCTCGCTGCGCTCACCTCGCCGCACCGGAGAAACAGCCGAATGGAACCACTATGCGGCTGCTCCTCCGGCACGCCGATGCACGGCACCGGACGACGCGGCCTGCTCCGCCAAGATCCGCCGGGCAGGGCCTAGACTGCGGGTTTCCGCACGACGAAGGGCCCGGAGTGAACGCGACGATGGTGGAGGGGCCGTGACGGCACCCGCCCACATTCCGGTCCTGCTGGAGCGGTGTGTCGACCTGCTGGCCCCCGCGTTGCGCGCACCCGGAGCGATCGTGGTGGACGCGACACTGGGCATGGGCGGACACAGCGAGGCCCTGCTCACCGCCTTCCCCGAGGTACGGCTGATCGGCCTCGACCGCGACCCCGAGGCGCTGGAGCGCTCGGCGGCCCGGCTCGCGGGGTTCGGCGAGCGGGCGACGCTGGTGCACGCGGTCTACGACGAACTGCCCGAGGTGCTGGATCGGCTCGGGATCGAGCGGATCAACGGCATCCTGTTCGACCTCGGCGTGTCCTCGCTGCAACTGGACCGGGCCGATCGCGGCTTCGCCTACGCGCAGGACGCGCCGCTCGACATGCGGATGGACCCGACCGTGGGCATCACCGCGGCCGACATCCTGAACGGCTACACCGCCGCGGAGTTGGCCCGGATCCTGCGCGACTTCGGCGAGGAGCGGTTCGCCCGCCGGGTGGCCGACGCGATCGTGCGCGAGCGGGAGAAGGAACCGTTCACCACGAGCGCGCGGCTGGTCGACGTGGTGCGCACCGCGATCCCGGCCGCGACGCGGCGTACCGGCGGCAATCCCGCCAAGCGCACCTTCCAGGCCCTGCGGATCGAGGTCAACGGGGAACTCGCGGTGCTGGAGCGGGCGTTGCCCGCCGCCGTGCGGGCGCTCGCGCTGCACGGGCGGATCGTGGTGATGTCCTACCACTCGCTGGAGGACCGGATGACCAAGCGCGTGTTCGCGGCCGGCGCACAGAGCAAGGCGCCGCCGGACCTGCCGGTGGTGCCGGAGGAGTTGCAGCCGCGGTTCAAACTGCTCACGCGCGGTTCGGAGCAGGCGAGCGAGCGGGAGAACGAGGCGAACCCGCGCGCGGCATCGGTGCGGTTGCGGGCCGCGGAGCGGGTGCGGGAAGACCGGTGAATCGACGCGGCGGACGGGGGAGCCGATGAGCGGCGCGGCGAAGACGATGACCCGGATCCGCCTGGCCGCGCGCCGGGCGAAGGGGACCACGCGCACGCCGTTCGTGGTGCTCGTGGTCGGTCTGCTCGGCGGCGGGCTGTTGTCCCTGTTGCTGCTGAACACCGCGCTCAACCAGGGCTCGTTCGAGGTGGGCCGGTTGCAAAAGCGCCAGGACCAGCTCACCGACGACCGCGAGGCGTTGCAGCGCGAGCTGGACGCCAGGGCCGCGCCCGGCGAACTCGCCCGACGGGCCCAGGAGCTGGGGCTGGTTCCGGGGGGCAGTCCGGTCTTCATCGACCCCGCGACCGGGCGAGTGCTCGGGGTGCCCAAGCCCGCAACGTCCAAGCCGCCGTTGGTACCGGAGGCCCCCGCGACACCGGCCGGTGCCACCGCCGCCCCGCCCGCCGGTGGGGGACCGGGCGTGCCGGTGGCCCAGGCCGGGGCCGATCCGGCCGGGGCTTCGGCGCCGGTGACTCCGGCGGCGCCGGCGGCGACCGCCGTCGAGACGCCGGCGACCACTGCCGCGCCTGTCGCCGAGACCCCGGCGGCCCCGGCGACGCCCGCCGCGCCGGAAGCGGCTCGTTGACGCGAGGCTCCGCCGATCGTGTCGCCCGCCCGGGTGCGCGGTCCACGGGCGGGTCCGGGCCGTGGGGCGCCGCACCGCGAGAGGGCGGCGCGATTCGACGTGTCGGGTCGGGGTGGCGGGCGGGTCGATGTGGTCGGGTGGAGGAGGGTGGGGTTTCGCCCGGCGCCGCGCGTTCGTCCGCTCGTTGTACGGGTGTGCCGCCGGGTGCGGTGCGCTGTCGCGTTCGCCCCGCTGTCGCGTTCGACTTGTTGTCACATTCGGCTTGCTGCCGCATTCGGCTTGAAGGGACCCCGCGTTGACCGACGGACGCCGTGACCCCCGTGATCCGCGTGATCCCGACGAGCCGCGTTCCGCCGGAAGGGGCCGCCGGGACGCCGGCGCCGACCCGGCCGGGTCCTCGGCGCGCCGACCCCGGCCGGCGGCCGACCGCACGGGTGCGCCGGACGCGCGCCGCCCGCGCCCGCGCGGTCAGGGCGACCCGACCGCGCCGCGTGGTGCGGGCACGCGCGACGGGGAGCGGGCGGAACCCGGCGCCCGGGCCGGCCGACCCGGGCGACCGCGCCGACCGGGCGACGAGTCCGATCCGCCCGCACGGCGCACCGGGCGACCCGCGAGCCCCGACGCGCCCCGCTCGGGCCGCCTGCGCGCCGGTGACGCCGGCTCCGGCGAGCGCGCGCCGCGCCCGGCCGGCGCGTCCCCCCGGGACGGCTCGGGCCGGTCGCGTGCGGACGGCGGGTCCTCCGGGGTCGGTTCGGGCCGGTCGCGGGGTGATGGCGCCTCGCCCCGGGCGGGGTCCGGGCGGGCGCGGGACGCGGACGGGGCCGTGCGTCGAGGGGCGGAGCGTGCTCGGGCCGAGGACGGCGCTGCGCGGCGCGATTCGGGTCGGTCGCGGGGTGATGGCGTGTCTTCCCGGGTGGAGTCCGGGCGTTCGCGGCGCGAGGACGAGTCCGCGCGTCGGGGTTCGGGGCGCGGCGAGAACGCGGTCCCTCGGGCCCAGGGTGCCTCGCCGGGCAGGCCGCGCGTGGACGGTGCGTCCTCCCGGGCCGACGGGCGGGCGCGGGCCGGGTCCGGGGAGGATCGTGGCCGGCTTCGGGCGTCGCGGGCGCGGGAGCGTGGTGGGGCGGAGAGTGGGCCCCGGCCCGTGCGGCGGGCCGGGGATGCCGCCGCCACGCGGGACGAGCGTTCGGCCGCCCGACGCCCCCGGCCGGTGGACGGCTCGGGAGACCGGGCCGGGTCGGAGCGGTCGAGGCCGCCTCGCACCGCCTCCGGTGAGGGCGCCGGGCGGCGGGTCCGCGAGGCTGCCCGGGCCGAGCGGGCCGGGGCTTCGGGGCGGGCGCGGCCGAGTGCCGCCCGGCCGGCTCGTCCCCCCGCCCCGCGTCGGCCCGTACGGCCCGCCCGGATGGGCGACCCGCGCAAGCGGCTGCGGATCGGGCTGATCGCGCTCGGCGTGGTGCTGACCCTGTTCGCCGGCCGACTGCTTCAACTCCAAGCCCTGGACGCGCCCGCGTACGCCGCGCAGGCCGCCGCCAAGCGCACCCAGACCGTCACCGTGCCCGCCGAGCGCGGCTCGCTCACCGACGCCTCCGGGGTGAGCCTGGCCAAGTCGGTGGACGCCTACGACGTCACCGCCGACCCCACCCAGGTGCAGAAGTACGACCCGCACGCCACCGCGCTGGCGCTGGCCCCGCTCGTGGGCGGCGACCCGGTGGCCATCGAGGCCAAACTGCGCACCCCCAAGTCCCGCTACGTCGTGCTCGCCCCACAGGTGGACCCCGCCGTGTGGAACACCATCCGCCAGGCGCAAAAGGACCTCGGCAAGGTGCGCCGCGACGACCTGGTCGGCATCTACTCGACCAAGCACAGCAAGCGGATCTACCCGGCCGGCCCGGTCGGCGCGAACCTGGTCGGCTTCGTCAACGCCACCGGCCACGGCGGCGGCGGCCTGGAGATGACCCTCGACGGCCAACTCGCGGGCAAGGACGGCCGCACCACGCAGGAGATGGTCTACGGCCGCCGAGTGCCCACCTCCGACCTCACCGGCACTCGGGCCGTGGCCGGCTCCGACGTGCAACTGACCGTCTCGCGCGACCTCCAGTGGTACGCCGAGCAGTTGATCGGCGCGAAGGTCGCCGAGACCAAGTCGGAATCCGGCACCGTGGTGGTCCAGGACGTGCGCAGCGGCCAGATCCTGGCGATGGCCACCGCACCCGGCTACGACCCCAACCACATCGGCCCGAACGACGTGCACAACCTGGGCAACCGGGCGGTGGAGGAGGCGTACGAGCCGGGCAGCACCGGCAAGGTGATGACCATGGCCGCGGTGATCCAGGAGGGCCGGGCCACCCCGGGCACCCACGTGACCGTGCCCAACCGGCTCGCCCGCGCCGACCAACTGTTCAAGGACGAGCACGACCACCCGACCCAGCAGCTCACCCTGGCCGGCGTCCTGGCCAAGTCCAGCAACATCGGCACCATCCTGGCCTCGGAACAGCTGGGGCCGAGCCGCGCCGAGGCCAACGCCAAGCTGCACGAGTACCTGACCCGGTTCGGCGTCGGGCAACCGTCGGGCCTGAAGTTTCCGGGCGAGACGCCGGGCATCCTGGCCCAGCCGCAGAAGTGGAGCGGGTCACAGCAGTACACGATCCCGTTCGGCCAGGGCCTGTCGGTCAACTCGGTCCAGGCCACCTCGGTGTTCCAGACCATCGCCAACGGCGGCGTGCGGATCGAGCCGAGCCTGGTCAAGGGCAGCACCGACGCGGACGGGAAGTTCAAGCCCGCCGCCGCGCCCAAGTCCACCGTCGTGGTCAGCCCGGAGACCGCCCGCCAGGTGAGCGACATGCTGGAGACCGTGGTCGCCGACGACGGCGGCACCGGCAAGAACGGTCGCATTCCCGGCTACCGCGTTGCGGGCAAGACCGGCACCGCCAACCGGTTCGACCCCAAGACCGGCCACTACAACGGCTACACCACGTCCTTCATCGGCTTCGCCCCGGCGGACAACCCGCAGGTCGTGGTGTCGGTGACGCTCCAGGCGCCGGGCATCGACGGCGGTGGCGGCAGCCTGTGCGCGCCGGTGTTCCAGCAGGTGATGACGTTCGCCCTGCAGAGCCGTCGGATCGCCCCGAGCGGCACCGCGCCGCTCGATCTCCCGATCGAGTGGTGATCGATGCCGGCACCAGGCGAGGGGTCAAAGCGCGGTAGCCTGCCCGCCGTGCCCAACCGTGATCTGCGCCGCCCTGCCGAGGTGCGCCCTCAACCGCTGACCGGCCTGGCCGGGTTTCTCGCCGTCCCGCTCACCGGGGGCCCGAGCGATCCGGAGGCGACGCTGACCGGCGTCACCCACGACTCGCGGGCCGTGCGCCCGGGCGATCTGTACGCCGGGTTGCAGGGCGAGCACGTACACGGCGCCGCGTTCGCCGCGCAGGCCGCGAAGGCGGGCGCGGCCGCGCTGCTCACCGACCCGGCCGGCGCGGCCTTGGCGGCCGACAGCGGCCTGCCCACCCTCGTGGTGGCCGATCCGCGCGGCCGACTGGGTGAGATCGCGGCCTGGGTGTACGGGCGGCCCGCCGAGCACCTGACCATGTACGGCGTCACCGGCACCAACGGCAAGACCACCACCGCCTACCTGCTCGACGGCGGGCTGCGCGCGGGCGGCGGCGTCACCGGGATGATCGGCACCGTCGAGACCCGGATCGGCGAGGAGGTGGTCCCCAGCGTGCGCACCACGCCGGAGGCCACCGACGTACAGGCGCTGCTCGCGTCGATGCTGGAGAGCGGCGTCACCGACGCGGTGATGGAGGTCTCCAGCCACGCGCTCGCGCTCGGCCGGGTCGACGGCACCGTCTACGACGTCGCACTGTTCACCAACCTGTCCCAGGACCACCTCGACTTCCATCCGTCGATGGAGGACTACTTCCTGACCAAGGCCGACCTGTTCACGCCGCGCCGCTCGCGACTGGGCGTGATCGACGTGGACGACGCGTACGGCCGCCGGCTCGCGAAGCTGGCGAGCGTGCCGGTGCTGACCGTGTCCGCGACGGGCGACCCGGACGCCGACTGGCGGGCCGAGAACGTCGAACTCGGCCCCGACGGCAGCCGCTTCACCGTGGTCGGGCCCGACGGGCACAAGGCCGAGGCGCGGGTGTGCCTGGCCGGCCCGTTCAACGTGTCCAACGCGCTGCTCGCGATCGTCGCGCTGACCGCCGGCGGCGTCTCGCTCGACGACGCCGTCGAGGGCGTGGGCCGCACGCCGGGCGTGCCCGGGCGGATGGAACGGGTCGACGTCGGCCAACCGTTCGAGGCCGTGGTCGACTTCGCGCACACCCCGGACGCGGTCGAGACGCTGCTGCGCGCGCTGCGCCCGGTGACCTCCGGCACGCTGACCATCGTGCTCGGCGCGGGCGGGGACCGGGACCGGGCCAAGCGCCCGCTGATGGCCGCGGCCGCCGCCCGGTTCGCCGACGCGGTCGTGCTCACCAGCGACAACCCGCGCTCGGAGGACCCGAACACGATCCTGGACGAGATGCTCGCCGGGATCGGTGCGGCCGACGCCTCGCCTGGTGCCGTGCTGGTCGAGCCGGATCGGGTCGCGGCGATCGCGCTCGCGGTGGACCGGGCCGCGCCGGGCGACACCGTGGTGATCGCGGGCAAGGGGCACGAACAGGGCCAGGAGTTCGCGAACGGGATCAAACACCCCTTCGACGACCGCGTCGAGCTGCGCGCGGCGTTGGCCAGAACCATGCACGCCGGCCCCGCGTCCCCCAAGCAGTCCACCGATGCGAGGATCGTGGCTCCCGCACCATCAACGCACACCCCGACGTCCGAGACCCCGAACCCAGGCGTCCCGGCGACCGGCACCTCGCGTGCCGAGGAGACGAACCAGTGATTTCCACCACTCTTGCCGAGATCGCCACCGCTCTCGGAGGGCGGCCGGCGGGCGGCGCGGATCCGCACGCGCACATCACCGCCGGGATGGTCGTGGACTCCCGCAAGGCCGGCCCCGGCACGCTGTTCGTGGCCGTACGCGGCGAGCACGTGGACGGGCACGACTACGCGCGCGCCGCGATCGAGGCCGGCGCGGTCGCGGTCCTCGCCGACCGCGAGACCGGCACCCCGGCGATCCTCGTCGACGACGTGGTCCGCGCGCTCGGCCGACTCTCCCGGACGATCCTGGACCGGCGTCCCGAGACCACGGTGATCGCGCTGACCGGCTCCTCCGGCAAGACGAGCACCAAGGACCTGCTCGGCCAGGTGCTCGCCCGCCGGGGCCCGACGATCGCCCCGAGCGGCAACTTCAACACCGACATCGGCCTGCCGATGACCGTCCTGGGGGTGACCGAGGAAACCCGTTACCTGGTCGCCGAGATGGGCGCGCGCCACGTCGGCGACATCGCCTACCTGTGCACGATCGCCCCGCCCCGGATCGGCCTGGTGCTCAACGTCGGCTCCGCGCACATGGGCGAGTTCGGCGGGCGCGAGGGCATCGCCAAGGCGAAGGGCGAACTGGTCGAGGCGCTGCCCGCCGACGGCGTGGCCGTGCTCAATCGGGACGACCCGTACGTGCGCGCGATGGCCGCGCGCACCAAGGCCCGCGTGGTCACCTTCGGCGAGAGCGCCGAGGCGGACGTACGGGCCGAGAACGTGACACTCGACGAGCAGGGACGGGCCTCGTTCACGCTGCGCGTGCCGGAGGGCAGTGCGCCGGTGATCTTGCGCCTGTACGGTGAGCACCACGTGGCGAACGCACTCGCGTGTGCCGCGGTGGCACGCGAAGTGGGCATGACCGTCGAGGACATCGCGGCCGCCCTCGGCGCGGCCGGTACGATCTCCCGCTGGCGGATGGAAGTCACCCGCAGGGACGACGGGGTGACCGTCGTGAACGACGCGTACAACGCCAACCCCGAGTCGATGCGGGCCGCACTCAAGGCCCTGGTCGCGATGGCGGGTGGCAATCGTACGTTCGCCGTGCTGGGCGCCATGCGGGAGTTGGGCGAGGAGTCGCTGACCGAGCACGACGCGATCGGGCGACTCGCGGTACGCCTGAACATCCACCGACTGGTGGCCGTGGGCGGCAGGGAGGCCGCCTGGATCGACATGGGCGCGAAGAACGAGGGTTCGTGGGGTGAGGAGTCGGTGCTGGTGCCCGACGTAGAGGCGGCCGTCGAACTACTCCGGGGCGAACTGGCCCCGGGCGACGTCGTACTGGTGAAGGCGTCCCGAGGGGTCGCCCTGGAACGGCTCGCGGACGCGCTGTTGGCGGACGCCGCCGGGGACGACGTGAGCAACGCGGAGGTGCACGGGTGAGGGCCATCCTCATCGCCGGCGGCATCGCCCTGGTGTTGTCGCTGATCGGTACGCCGCTCGCGATCCGGATCCTGGTCAAGCGCGGCTACGGCCAGCTGATCCGGGACGACGGTCCGGCCGGACACCACAGCAAGCGCGGTACGCCCACCATGGGCGGCGCGGTGATCATCCTGGCCGCGCTCATCGGCTACGGCGCCGCCAAGGCGATCACCCTGGAGACGCCGAGCGCGTCCGCGCTCCTGGTGCTGTATCTGATGGCGGGCCTGGGCCTGGTCGGCTTCGTCGACGACTTCATCAAGATCGTCAAGCAACGCAGCCTGGGTCTGCGGGCCAAGGCCAAACTGGCCGGACAGTCGTTCGTGGGCATCTCGTTCGCACTGCTCGCGATCCAGTTCAAGGACGCGCGCGGGTTCACCCCCGCGTCCACCCACCTGTCCTTCGTGCAGGACACCGCGCTCGACCTGACGCCGGTGTTCTTCGTGATCTGGGCCTACATCCTGATCGCCGGCCACTCCAACGGCGTGAACCTCACCGACGGTCTGGACGGTCTGGCGACCGGCGCCTCGGTGATCGTCTTCGGCGCGTACACCTTCATCGGCGTCTGGCAGTACGGCCAGTCGTGCCTGAACGCGCCCGGCGTGGGCTGCTACGACGTGCGCGATCCGCTCGACCTGGCGATCGTGTCCGCGGCGATGATGGGCTCGTGTTTCGGCTTCCTGTGGTGGAACACCTCGCCGGCCAAGATCTTCATGGGCGACACCGGTTCGCTCGCCCTGGGCGGCGCGCTCGCCGGGCTGGCCATCCTGACCCGCACCGAGTTGTTGTCCGCGCTCATCGGCGGCCTGTTCCTGATCATCTCGCTGTCGGTGATCATCCAGGTGGGCTACTTCAAGATGACCGGCAAACGGGTGTTCAAAATGGCGCCGCTCCAGCACCATTTCGAACTCAAGGGGTGGACCGAAGTACTCATCGTGGTTCGGTTCTGGATCATCGCCGGCCTGTGCGCCATTCTCGGGATCGGCATCTTCTACGCGGGCTGGGTTACGGGAACGTAAGAGACGTGAGTACGAAAGACCTGAGCACCTTCACCCATCACGGTGCGCCGTGGGCCGAGCTGTCGTTCTGCGTCGCGGGCACCGGGGTCACCGGCGCGTCCGCGGCGCGGGCGCTGCACGGCCTCGGCGCCCGGGTCGTGGCGATCGACGGCAGCGCCGACGACAACGCGCGGCGCCGCGCCGAGGAGTTGGGCGCGCTCGGCGTCGACGTGCGGCTGGGCGACGACGAGACGCTGCCCGAGAACACCGACGTGCTGATCACCTCGCCCGGACTGCCGCCCACCAAGCCGCTGTTCGCCGCCGCGCGCGCGGCCGGCGTACCGGTGTGGGGCGACGTGGAGTTGGCGTGGCGGTTGCGGCCGCGCGTGGACCCCGCGCCGTGGCTGGCGATCACCGGCACCAATGGCAAGACCACGACCGTGCGGATGCTCGCCTCGATCCTGGAGGCGTCCGGCAAGCGGGTTGCCGCCGCGGGCAACGTCGGCACACCCGTGGTGGACGCGGTGCTCGCCCGCGACGCCGACGGCGAACCGGCGTACGACGTGCTCGCCCTCGAACTGTCCAGCTTCCAACTGCACTGGCTGCCGACCTGGGAGGAAAGTCCCAAGGACGACGCCGGCGCGCCGCGGATGCTGGCCGCGGCGGTGCTCAACATCGCGCCGGACCACCTGGACTGGCACGGCTCGCCGGAGGCGTACGCGGCGGACAAGGGCCGGATCTACGGCGGTTGCCAGATCGCCTGCGTGTACAACCTGGCCGACCCGCAGACCGAACAGCTCGTGCACGAGGCCGAGGTCGAGGAGGGCTGCCGCGCGGTGGGCTTCGGGCTCGGGCCGCCGGGGCTGTCGAACTTCGGGGTGGTCGACGATCTGCTGGCCGATCGCGCGTTCGTGGCCGACCGGCACAGCACCGCGGCGGAGCTGGCCACCGTGGGCGACGTGAACCCGCCTGCGCCGCACAACGTGGCCAACGCGCTGGCCGCCGCCGCGCTGGCCCGCGCCTACGGCGTGCCGCCCGTGGCGGTGCGCGACGGGCTGCGCGCGTTCCGGCCCGACGCGCACCGCATCGCGCATGTGGCCACCGTGGCCGGCGTCGACTACGTGGACGACTCCAAGGCCACCAACGGACACGCCGCGGCGGCCTCGCTGGCCGCCTACCGGGACATCGTGTGGATCGCCGGCGGCCTGGCCAAGGGCGCGTCCTTCGACGACCTGGTCTCCGGCGCGAAGAGCCGGCTGCGCGCGGTGGTGCTGATGGGCGCCGACCGCGCGGTGATCCGGGACGCGCTCGCGCGACACGCCCCCGATGTCCCCGTGGTGGAGGTTGCCGCGACCGACACTGGGGCCATGGAACTGGTCGTGGGCGAGGCGGCGGCGCTGGCGCGTCCGGGTGACACCGTGCTGCTCGCGCCCGCGTGCGCCTCGATGGACATGTACGCCAACTACGGCAAGCGCGGCGACGCGTTCGCCGACGCGGTCCGCGGGCTCGGGCCGGCGGCGGGCTGACCGGGCGCGATGGCCGCCGGTCCGCAGACCCGCGAGGCACACCCCGCGCCCGCCGACGAGCGGCGGCCGCGGGGCGACTCGCGGCTGCCCGCGCCGCGTCCGGCCGCCGGGGCGCGCCGGGCCGGACCGGTGCGTCGGGAGTTGCGTCGGGCCATGGACAGCCCGCTGACCGCCTATTACCTGCTGCTCGGCTCCGGCCTGCTGCTCACCGTGCTCGGCCTGGTGATGGTGCTGTCCGCGTCGCAGATCACCTCGCGCACGATCTACGGTTCCTTCGACGAGATCTTCACCAAGCAGTTGATCGCGGTCGCGATGGGCTTCCCGCTGATGTGGATCGCGTCACGTCTGCCGCTGCGCTGGTACCGCCGGTTGGCCTATCCGTTCCTGCTCGGCTGCGTGGGCGCGCTGTGTCTGGTCCTGGTGCCCGGTCTGGGCATAGAGGTCAACGGCAACCGCAACTGGATCGGCTTCGGCTCGTTCCAGATCCAGCCCTCGGAGTTCGCCAAGCTGGGCCTGGTGTTGTGGGGGGCCGACGTGCTCACCCGCAAGCGCCGGTTGCTGGGCCAGTGGCGGCACATGTTCGTCCCGCTGCTGCCCGGCGCGCTGATCATCCTGTTTTTGGTGCTGCTCGGCGGCGACATGGGCACCGCGATGATCATCACCGTGCTGGTCCTGGCGCTGTTGTGGATCGCGGGTGCCCCGGGCCGGTTGTTCGCCATGGCGATCGCCGTGGTGAGCGTGCTGGCCACCGTGCTGATCGTGCTCAAGCCGCACCGGGCCGCCCGGTTCGCGGGTTTCCTCGACCCGTTCTCCGACCCCGACGGCAGTACGTTGCAGGCCGCCCAGGGCATCTATTCGCTGGCCACCGGCGGTTGGTTCGGCAGCGGAATCGGGACCAGCTATGGCAAATGGGGCACTTTGCCCGAGGCGCACACAGACTTCATCTTCGCTGTCATCGGCGAGGAATTGGGTCTGGTGGGGACGCTGTCCGTACTCACCCTCTTCGCGGCCCTAGGCTATGCAGGTATCCGCGTCGCGAGTCGGACGAAAGACCAGTTCGTACGGCTCGCCGCGGGTGGCGCGACCGCGTGGATCATGGCCCAGGTCATGATCAACGTCGGGGCGGTGCTCGGCCTGCTGCCGATCGCCGGAGTGCCGTTGCCATTGGTGTCCTACGGAGGTTCCGCCCTGCTTCCGACCATGTTCGCCGTGGGCATGCTGTTGTCCTTCGCCCGAGGTGAGCCAAAGGCCGAGGCGGCGCTCGCCGCACGCGGGCCCGGGGCGGTTCGTCGAGCGTTCGCGCGGATCCTGCCGCGCAGGGATGGGTGAATCAGGTGCATGTCGTCCTTGCCGGCGGAGGAACCGCCGGGCACATCGAGCCCGCTCTGGCCTTGGCGGACGCGCTGCGCCGCCAGAACCCGAACGTGGGTATCACGGCGCTCGGCACGGCCAAGGGCCTGGAGACCAAGCTCGTTCCCGCTCGCGGCTACGAACTGGCGTTGATCCCGGCCGTGCCGTTGCCGCGCAAGCCCACGCCCGAACTGATGACCGTGCCCGGCCGGCTGCGCGGCACGATCCGCGAGGCCGCGGCCGTGTTGGAGCGCACCCAGGCGTCCTGCCTGGTCGGCTTCGGCGGCTACGTCGCGCTGCCGGGCTATCTGGCGGCCAAACGCCAGGGTGTGCCGACCGTGGTGCACGAGGCCAACGCCCGTCCGGGCCTGGCCAACAAGATCGGTGCCCGCTACACCCGATTCGTCGCGGTGAGCACGCCGGACAGCAAGCTGCGCGGGGCCCGCTACATCGGCATCCCGCTGCGGCGCGCGATCGCCACCCTGGACCGCAACGCGCTGCGCGACGAGGCCCGGGCGATGTTCGGCCTGGACCCGATGCGGCCCACGCTGCTCGTGTTCGGCGGCTCGCAGGGCGCCCGGCGGCTGAACGAGACGCTGGCCGCGACCGCTCGGCAACTGCTCGCCGAGGGGGTCCAGGTGCTGCACGCGGCCGGCCCCAACAACGAGCTGAAGATCGACTCGCCGCCCGGTGGACCGGCCTACGTCGTGGTGCCCTACCTCGACCGGATGGACTTGGCCTACGCGGCGGCCGACATGGTGCTGTGCCGGGCCGGCGCGATGACCTGCGCCGAGTTGGCCGCGGTCGGGCTGCCCGCGGCCTACGTACCGCTGCCCATCGGCAACGGCGAGCAGCGGCTGAACGCCCAGCCGGTGGTCAAGGCGGGCGGCGGTCTGCTGGTGGACGACGCCGACCTGACCCCCGACTGGATCCGCTCCTCGGTGCTGCCGGTGCTCACCGACGCGCGTCGCCTGCACGACATGGGCAAGGCCGCGGCCGAGTTCGGTCGGCGCGACGCCGACGAGGAACTGGTCCGGATGGTCCACGAGGCGATCGCCGCCGCGCGGTTGCCCCAGTAGCCGCCGGCCCGAGGAGCGTCCTTGCCCGACACGAAGGAGCGCGCGCCGGCGCGCCCGGCCAGGCCCGGCCGCGCGCCGCGGCGGCGCTGGACCAATCTGCGCCCGCTCCTCGTCCTGGTGTTGCTCCTGGTGCTCGCGGGCGCCGGGTGGGGGATCGTCTACCACTCGCCGCTGTTGGACGCCCGGACGGTGTCCGTCGGCGGGCCGGTCGTGCTGCCCAAGGACCAGGTCGCCAAGGTCGCCGCGGTGCCGGTCGGCGAGCCGCTGGCCGGGATCGACCTCGACGCGATCCGGGCCCGGGTGGCCGCGATCCCGCGTGTGGCCTCGGTCCACGTGGAACGCGACTGGCCGCACACGGTGCGGATCACGGTCCGCGAACGCACCACCGCCCTGGTGGTGCCGGACGCGGACCGCTACGCGGAGATCGACAAGGACGGCGTACGGTTCGGTACGGTGGATGCCGCGCCCGCCGGGGTGCCGATCGTCAAGGTCGACGCCAATACGGTGAGTCGGGAAACGCTACGGGGGGTGGTCCAGGTGGTCTCGGCACTGCCGCCGCCGATCGCCCAGCGGGTACGGGACATCACCGCCCGGACGCGTGACGACATCGTGCTGGTGCTGGACAAGGGCGAGACCGTGTCGTGGGGCGGGGCGGAGGCGTCGGATCGCAAGGCGCTCGTGCTCGCGGTGCTGTTGACGCGGCCGGCGAAGTTCTACGACGTCAGCGCGCCCGACGCGCCGGTGACCCGAACCCAACCGTTTCCCTCGCTCGCGCCGCCGGCGCCCGCGCAGTCGTTGGCTCCGGGGGCGTCCGGCGCGGTGGTTTCGACCCCGAGCACGCCGTGACCGGGGGCGGAAGCACTCGGCCACTGCGATAAAACAATAGGGACAGGTTCGGCGTGTTCGTTGAACCGCGTCCGATGGGGACCTAGTGTCGGCCTAGCCCCAGGTTGACAAAGCAGTTATCCGCACTGTTCGGATCGGCGGTGTTCGATGCGAACGGGGCTGACTCTATACCTGAGGGTGAGGGTTTTGGTGGCTCGCGGAAATCGCGTCCCGACCTCCCCAAGTCGGCAAATGTCGGCATGCCGGAACCACGGCACGCCGACCGGAACTCGAGGCGAGAGGCCTTCGACGTGGCAGCACCCCAGAACTACCTCGCAGTCATCAAGGTGGTCGGTATCGGCGGTGGCGGGGTCAACGCCATCAACCGGATGATCGAGGTCGGTCTCAAGGGCGTCGAGTTCATCGCGATCAACACCGACGCCCAAGCCCTCCTCATGAGCGATGCCGACGTCAAGCTCGACGTCGGCCGCGAACTCACCCGCGGCCTGGGGGCCGGGGCGAATCCCGATGTCGGGCGCAAGGCCGCCGAGGACCACCGCGAGGAGATCGAGGAGGTCCTCAAGGGGGCCGACATGGTCTTCGTCACGGCGGGCGAGGGCGGCGGCACCGGCACCGGCGGCGCCCCCGTGGTGGCCAACATCGCCCGCTCGCTCGGCGCGCTCACCATCGGCGTGGTCACGCGCCCGTTCACCTTCGAGGGACGGCGCCGCGCGAACCAGGCCGAGGACGGCATCGCGCAACTGCGCGACGAGGTCGACACGCTGATCGTGATCCCGAACGACCGACTGCTGTCCATCTCCGACCGGCAGGTCAGCGTCCTGGACGCGTTCCGATCGGCCGACCAGGTGCTGCTGTCCGGTGTCCAGGGCATCACCGACCTGATCACCACGCCCGGCCTGATCAACCTCGACTTCGCCGACGTCAAGTCGGTGATGTCGGAGGCGGGTTCCGCGCTGATGGGGATCGGCTCGGCGCGCGGCGACGATCGCGCGGTGGCGGCGGCCGAGATGGCCATCTCCAGCCCGCTCCTGGAGGCGTCGATCGACGGTGCCCGGGGCGTGCTGCTGTCCATCTCCGGCGGCTCCGACCTCGGTCTGTTCGAGATCAACGAGGCAGCGCAGCTGGTCAGCGAGGCGGCGCACCCCGAGGCCAACATCATCTTCGGCGCGGTGATCGACGATGCGCTCGGCGACGAGGTCCGGGTCACCGTGATCGCGGCCGGCTTCGACGGCGGGCAACCGCCGTCCAAGAGCGAGTTGGGCAAGCCGGCGGTGGCGCCGCCGCAGCCGCCCGTCCGCCCCGAACCGACCGGTCGCCAGGGCGGCTCGGGCATCGGGCAGGGCGTGCTCAACGACCCGCCGCAGACGACGTACCAGACCCCGACCACGCCGGGTCCGCGCACCCCGCTGGTGCCGGAACCGATCAAGGACGATCTGGATCTCGACATCCCGCCGTTCATGAAGTAGAAGGAAAACGTCGCCGGCAGTCGGCGACGCAAGAGTTCGAAACAATTCGACAGACCACGAGGTGGCCCGCACGTGTTCACGCGAAGGGCCGCTTCCGGCGGCGCCCGTTTCGCCTTCACCGACCGGTGGGGCGGCACGGGCGCCGCGCCGTATGACGAGTTGAACCTCGGCGACCATGTGGGCGACGACCCGGAGGTGGTGGCCGTCAACCGGGCGCGTACCGCCGAGGCGTTGGGGCTGTCGGCCGATCGGGTGGTGTGGATGAACCAGGTGCACGGCGACACGGTGGCCGTGCTGACCGGTCCGAGCGCCGAGCCGGTGCCCGGCACCGACGCCGTGGTCACCGTGACCCGCGGCCTCGCGCTCGCGGTGCTGGTCGCCGACTGCACCCCGGTACTGCTCGCCGATCCGCACGCCGGCGTGATCGGCGCCGCGCACGCGGGCCGTCCGGGGCTGGCCGCCGGTGTGGTGCCCGCCACGATCGAGGCGATGCGCGGCCTCGGCGCCGACCCCGCGCGGATCGAGGCGTGGACCGGACCGGCCGTCTGCGGCGCCTGTTACGAGGTTCCCGAGGCGATGTGCGACGAAGTGTCCGCACTCGTCCCCGCGGCCCGCGCACGTACCCGCCAGGGCACGCCCGGGCTCGATATACCGGCCGGAGTGTGGGCGCAACTCGCCGCGCAGGGGGTCGTGTCGGGTGAGAAATCGCACATCTGCACGCGCGAGTCGGCCGACCATTTCTCCTATCGGCGCGACCGCGCCACGGGTCGGATCGCCGGCTACGTGTGGCTCGCCGAGGACTGACCCCGCCCGGGCGCGGCGGGCCGGCGTCGGCGACGATGGGCCCATGGACACGCCCGATTCAGCGACCGCCACGACCGCCCACCGGCGGGCCGAGCTAGCCGCCAACCTGGCCGACGTCCGGGCCCGGATCGCCGCCGCGTGCACCGCGGCCGGCCGCTCGCCCGAGGACGTCACCCTCGTCGTGGTGACCAAGACCCACCCCGCGAGCGACGTGCGCCTGCTCGCCGAACTCGGCGTCCGCGACGTCGGCGAGAACCGCGACCAGGAGGCCGCGCCGAAGGCGGCGGCCACGAACGATCTCGACCTTCGTTGGCACTATGTCGGCCAGTTGCAGACCAACAAGGCCAAATCGGTGGCCGGTTACGCCGATGTGGTGCACTCGCTCGACCGGATTCGGCTCGCCCACGCGCTGTCCGCGGCGGCCGAGCGGCAACAACGTTCGATCACCGCGCTGTTGCAGGTCAGCCTGGACGAAGACCCCGCCCGCGGTGGGGTGTCCGCGACCGACCTGGCCGAACTCGCCGACGCCGTGGCCGCGGCGCCGCGGCTGACCCTCGGCGGAGTGATGGCGGTGGCCCCGCTCGGCGTCGAACCCGCCCGCGCGTTCGCCCGGTTGCGAGAAATCGCAACCCGCCTACGCGAAGCCCATCCGGCTGCGAACATGGTTTCCGCGGGGATGAGCAACGACCTCGAAGCGGCCATCGAGGCCGGGGCGACACATGTACGCATCGGTACTGCGGTGCTCGGAGTCCGGCCCTCCCTCCGGTAGCGTCGCCGTGAAGTGGATCGCACGACCCACGGTGACCTCAGCCGATCCACCGTGAGACCGGAGGAAGCGGAACATGGCCGGCGCAATGCGCAAGATGGCGGTCTACCTCGGCCTCGTGGAGGACGATGTCTACGAGTATGACGATTACGATGAGGACGACATCGGCCAGGACGGCCGCGACCGGGTCGAGCGCACCGATCGTCGCGAGGAGCGACGGGACGAGCGTCGTGAGGAGCCACGTGAAGTACGCGAACCGCGTGGGGAATCGCGGGAACGTCGCGACGATCCCGTTCGTGGAGCTACTGCCCTCCGCGAAGCGGGGGCCCTTCGCGACGAAGGCCGCCTCGAAGAACACCGCGCAACAGTGTCCGCCATGCCCGAACGCCGTCCCGAGAGCAGCACACCGGTGACCGTACACAAAGTCGTCAGCGAACGTGAGCCCTACCGCATCACGACGCTGCACCCGCGTACCTACAACGAAGCCCGCACGATCGGCGAGCACTTTCGCGAGAGCACGCCCGTGATCATGAACCTGACCGAAATGGAGGACACCGACGCCAAGCGCCTGGTGGACTTCGCCGCGGGGCTCGTGTTCGGCCTGCACGGCAGCATCGAACGGGTCACCCAAAAAGTCTTCCTCCTATCGCCTGCTAACGTCGATGTGACAGCCGAGGACAAGGCCCGCATCGCTGAGGGCGGGTTCTTCAATCAGAGCTGAGGTGTGCGAAAACTGAGGCTAGGTGCGGTCCTGACCAGAGGGACGGCACACGAGGGGGCAGGTAAATGAGCATCGCGCTGGAGATCATCCGCATCGTGCTCTACTGCTTTTTGATCGTGTTGTTCTTCCGCTTGGTGATGGACTACGTGTTCCAGTTCGCGCGGTCGTACGAGCCGCGCGGGGCCATGGTGGTACTGCTGGAGGCGACGTACTCCATCACCGATCCACCGTTGAAGTTGCTGCGCAGGTTCATTCCTCCGCTGCGCCTCGGGGGTGTAGCACTCGACCTGTCCTTCTTCGTACTGATGATCATCGTCTACATCCTGATCTCCGTCGTGGGCAGGCTGTAAGCGGTACCGTCTGTCCGATGCCGACGATCACGCTGAGGTGAAGAGATGCCGTTGACCCCCGAAGACGTGCGTAACAAGCAGTTCACGACCGTCCGTCTCCGCGAGGGCTATGACGAGGACGAGGTCGATGCGTTCCTCGATGAGGTCGAGGGCGAACTGACCCGACTTCTCCGGGAAAACGAGGATCTGCGAGCGAAACTCGCGGCGGCGACCAGGGCCGCCGCGCAGAGTCAGCAGCAGGCCCAGCAGCGCAAGGAGCGCGAACGCCCCGACGCACCCGTCCCGGCAGCCATATCCGGGCCGACCCCGGTTCCCCCGCCGCCCCAGATGGGTGGGCCGCAGGGAATGCAGGGCGGCCAGCATCCGATGCAGGGCGGCCCGCAGCAGCTCGGTCCCGGTGGACCGCAGCAGCACCCCATGGGGGGACCGCAGCAGCTCGGTCCCGGCATGAGCGGTCAGCACCAGCTGCAGGGTCCGCCGCAGCACCAGTTGCAGGGCGGCCCCGGCATGCAGAGCGGTCAGCACCAGCTGCCCGGTCAGCAGCAGCACCAACTGCAGCCCGGTCAGCATCAATTGCAGGGCGGCCCCGGCATGGGCGGTCCCGGCATGAGCGGCCAGCACCAGCTCCAGGGCCCGCCGCAGCACCAGCAGCAGCTTCAGCAGCACCAGCTGCAGGGTGGCCCGCCGCAGCTCGGTCCGGGTGGACCGCAGCAGCAGATGGGCAACCCCGGTGGCGACAGCGCCGCCCGAGTGCTCGCGCTGGCGCAGCAGACGGCCGACCAGGCGATCGCCGAGGCCCGCTCCGAGGCGAACAAGATAGTGGGCGAGGCGCGCACCCGGGCCGAGGGCATGGAGCGCGACGCGCGGTCCAAGGCCGACGCCCTGGAGCGTGACGCGCAGGAGAAGCACCGCGTCGCGATGGGCTCGCTGGAGAGTGCCCGCGCCACGCTCGAGCGCAAGGTCGACGACCTGCGCGCGTTCGAGCGCGAGTACCGCACGCGGCTGAAGTCGTACCTGGAGAGCCAGCTGCGTCAGCTGGAGTCGCAGGCCGACGACTCGCTCGCGCCGCCGCGGACCCCGGCCACGGCCTCGTTGCCGCCGGCCATGTCGTCCGCGCCGGTACCGATGTCGCAGGCGATGGCTCCGTCCATGGGCCAGTCGATGTCCCAGCCGTCGTCGATGTCGCCGGCCATGACGCCGTCGATCGGGCAGCAGATGAGCCCGGCGATGACGCAGCAGATGTCGCCGGTGCGTCCGCAGGCTCCGCAGCCGCAGCAGATGCAGCAGCCGTCGCCGATGCGCGGGTTCCTGATCGACGAGGACCCCGACAACTGACCGGCCACTGAGCGTCGGTCGGTCATCCGAGAAGCGCCCGCCCCCTCCGGGGGGACGGGCGCTTCTCGGTTTTCCCGGTCCGGGTACGACACGGGCGGGGCGACCCGAGCCGCCCCGCCCGGCCGGTCAGACCTTGCGCAGCCAGAACCGCAGACCGAGCGCGGGGTCGCCGTGCTCGAACAACTCCTCGTCCTCCGGGGAGCCCTGGGCGAACTGCGTCGCCAGCACCTCCTCGGCGACCTGGCCGCCGTGCGCGAGCAGCGCCGACGTGGTCTCCTCCGACTCGTCCGCGGCCCACCACACCAGGATCCGGTCGGACACCTCCAGGCCGCTGTTCTTGCGCGCCTCCTGGATCAGCCGGACCACGTCCCGGGCCAGACCCGCGAGCCGCAGTTCGGGGGTGATGGTCAGGTCGAGCGCCACGGTCGCGCCGTCCTGGCCGGCCACCGTCCAGCCCTCGCGCGGGGTTTCGGTGACGATGACCTCCTCGGCCACCACCTCCACCGGCTCGCCCTCGACCTCGACCACCGCGGTGCCCGAGGTACGCAGCGCCGCCGCCAGGGCCGCCGCGTCGGCCGCCGCGATGGCACCGGCCACCACCGGGGTGCGCTTGGCGAACCGCTTGCCCAGGGCCCGGAAGTTGCCCTTCGCGCTGTACTCGACCAGGTCGCCGCCCGCCTCGGACAGCGCCGCCACCGAGACCACGTTCAGCTCCTCGGCGATCTGCGCGCGCAGTTCGTCGGACAATTCGTCCCAGCCGCTCGCGCCGATCAGCGCCCGGCCCAGCGGCTGCCGGGTCTTGACGCCGGAGTCCGCCCGGGTGGCCCGGCCCAACTCGACCAGGCGCCGCACCAGCGCCATCTGCCGCCCCAGTTCGGGCTGTACGAGGGCCGCGTCCGTGCTCGGCCAGGTCGCCATGTGCACCGACTCGGGGGCGTCGGCGGTGACCGGACGCACCAGGTCCTGCCAGACCCGCTCGGTGATGAACGGCACCAGCGGCGCCATCAGCTTCGTCACCGTGACCAACGCCTCGTGCAGCGTGGCCAGCGCGGCCGGGTCCGCGTTCCAGAACCGCCGCCGGGACCGGCGCACGTACCAGTTCGACAGGTCGTCCACGAACGCGGTGAGCGCCTTGCCCGCGCGCTGCGTGTCGTAGGCCTCCAGGGCCGCGTCCACGTCGCCCACGAGGGTGTTCAGCTCGGACAGCAGCCACCGGTCGAGCAGCGGGCGGTCGGCCGGGGCCGGGTCGCTCGCGCTCGGCGTCCAGCCGCCGGTGCGCGCGTACAGGGCCTGGAAGCTGACCGTGTTCCAGTAGGTCAGCAGCGTCTTGCGGACCACCTCCTGGATGGTGCCGTGCCCGACCCGGCGGGCCGACCACGGCGAGCCGCCCGCGGCCATGAACCAGCGCACCGCGTCGGCGCCGTGCCGGTCCATCAGCGGGATCGGCTCCAGGATGTTGCCCAGGTGCTTGGACATCTTGCGGCCGTCCTCGGCCAGGATGTGCCCCAGGCAGACCACGTTCTCGTAGGACGACCTGTCGAACACCAGCGTGCCGACCGCCATCAGCGTGTAGAACCAGCCGCGGGTCTGGTCGATCGCCTCGGAGATGAACTGCGCCGGGTAGGACTGCTCGAACAACTCGCGGTTGCGGTACGGGTAGCCGAACTGGGCGAACGGCATCGACCCCGAGTCGTACCAGGCGTCGATCACCTCGGGCACCCGGGTCGCCTGCTCGCCGCACGCGGTGCCGTCGGCCGCCTTGGCCGGGCAGCCGAAGACGACCTCGTCGATGTACGGCCGGTGCGGGTCCAGGCCCGACAGGTCGCGCCCGGTCAGCTCGGAGAGTTCGGCCAGCGAGCCGGCGCAGGTCAGGTGCCCCTCCTCGCACCGCCAGATGGGCAGCGGGGTGCCCCAGAAGCGGTTGCGCGAGAGCGCCCAGTCGATGTTGTTGTTCAGCCAGTCGCCGTAGCGGCCCCACTTGACCGTGTCCGGGTGCCAGTTGGTCCGCTCGTTCTCGCGCAGCAGCGCGTCCTTGACCGCGGTGGTGCGCACGTACCAGGACGGCTGCGCGTAGTAGAGCAGCGCGGTGTGGCAGCGCCAGCAGTGCGGGTAGCTGTGCTCGTACTCCAGGTGCCGGAACAGCAGCCCGCGGGCCCGCAGATCGGCCACCAGGGCCTCGTCGGCCTTCTTGAAGAACTGTCCGCCGACCAGCGGCAGCTCGGCCTCGAAGGTGCCGTCGGGGCGCACCGGGTTGACCACCGGCAGGCCGTACGCGCGGCAGGTCTCCAGGTCGTCCGCGCCGAACGCGGGCGCCTGGTGCACGACACCGGAGCCGTCCTCGGTGGTGACGTACTCCGCGAGCACCACGAAGTTCGCGTCCTCCAGCGGCAGCAGGTCGAACGGGCGCCGGTAGGCCCAGCGTTCCATCTCGCGGCCGGTGAAGCGCTCGCCGGTGGCCGCCCAGCCCTCGCCGAGCGCCTTCGCCAGGAGCGGCTCGGCGACCACGAGACGTTCGTTGCCGTCGGTGGCCACCACGTAGGTCACGTCGGGGTGCACCGCGGCGGCGGTGTTGGACACCAGCGTCCACGGCGTGGTCGTCCACACGAGCAGCGCCGCCTGCCCGGCCAGCGGCCCGGAGGTGAGCGGGAAGCGCACGTAGACCGAGGGGTCGACGACCGTCTCGTAGCCCTGCGCCAGTTCGTGGTCGGACAGCCCGGTGCCGCAGCGCGGGCACCACGGCGCGACCCGGTAGTCCTGGGTCAGCAGGCCCTTGTCGAAGATCTGCTTGAGCGACCACCAGACCGACTCGACGTACTCCGGATCCATCGTCCGGTACGCCTTGGACATGTCGACCCAGTAGCCCATCCGGGTGGTCAGTTCCTCGAACGCGCCCACGTGCGTCATCACCGACTCGCGGCACTTCGCGTTGAACTCGGCGATCCCGTAGCGCTCGATGTCCGGCTTGCCGGAGAAGCCCAACTGCTTCTCCACGGCCAGCTCGACGGGCAGGCCGTGGCAGTCCCACCCGGCCTTGCGCGGCACGTTGTAGCCGCGCATCGTGCGGTAGCGCGGGAACACGTCCTTGAACACGCGCGCCTCGATGTGGTGCGCCCCCGGCATGCCGTTGGCCGTCGGCGGGCCCTCGTAGAAGACCCAGCGGGGGCCGTCGGCGTTCTGCGCGAGGGAGCGCTCGAAGATGTCGTTGTCCCGCCAGAACGCGAGGACCTCGTGCTCCATGGCGGGCAGGTCGACCTGCGCCGGTACCGGGCGGTACATGTGGCTTCCTTCCGCGGGCTGTGATGCGTGCCTACCGAAGGGACGAGACGGCCGTCGGCCGATCCCGCGGTACCACCCTTC
The DNA here is from genome assembly GCF_042754105.1 of Embleya sp. NPDC059237. Lineage (NCBI taxonomy): Bacteria > Bacillati > Actinomycetota > Actinomycetes > Kitasatosporales > Streptomycetaceae > Embleya > Embleya sp. NPDC059237. The sequence continues at coordinate 133,454 of NZ_JBHZAE010000025.1, forward strand.
TTGGCCGCGCGCCGCCCGATTTGCCTACCGTGCCCGGGCGGGCACAACCCTCTCATCTGCGCGAGGGTCGGTTCTACGGGTCGCTCCGCAACCGGACCGACCTTTCCTCCGACAGCTCCGGGGTGATCTTCACCTCGCGCACACCCCCGGGCTCACACCGTCCCCGGGTCGCTGGCGGCTGCGTGCGACGCTACTCGTCCCCATCGACACCGTCTCGCTCTGCGGATTGTACGACCCGCGCGGACCCTCGCGCCTCCGAGTTCACCCGCCCCCAGGTGCATAACGATCCGCTCGGGAACCGGTAACGAACGGGACACGTAGAAGAGGGATAAGCGTGGTTGCGTCTGGGCACAACCGATTTACGTCGCCGCCCCGGCGCACTCTGTGACGGGACGGCGCGTCCGGTTGTCCGGGGCGACCCATCCCTAAGCGAAACAAGGGGGCCGTGAACATGACGGATACAGAGAAGGCGAGTGGCGGGCGGACGCGTCGTGCGACCACGACGGCCGCGCCGCGAGCCTCGGTACGGGGAGGAACGGGACGCACCGTGAAGGCACCTGCACACGTGACCACCTCGACCGCGACGCTCCCGACACCGCCGAGCGGGTTCCATGAGCCGACGATGTACATCGTCCGGCCGGGGGAGGACCCCTGGGACGACGCGGAGCTGCGCGAGGTGCGCGAGGGTCTGATCGAGACCGCGCACGAGTTGCGCGCCGAGATCGCCGTGTCGGAGAACGGCATCGCCGATCTGCTGCGCGACTCGGGGGAGGGCGCGGGCGACGATCAGGCGGACACCGGGACCAAGAACTTCGAGCGCGAGCACGAGATGTCCCTGACCAACAACGCGCGTGGCATGCTGCTCCAGTCGGAGAAGGCGCTGCGGCGCCTCGCCGACGGGACATACGGGGCCTGCGAGTCGTGTGGCTCGGCCATCGGCAAGGCGCGCCTGCAGGCGTTCCCGCGTGCGACCCTGTGTGTGACCTGCAAGCAGCGCGAAGAGCGCCGGTAGCCGCCGCGGCCGCCGGCGGCGCGTCCGAGGACTGGAGCACGCCATCGGCACCGGAGCGGAACGACGGGAAGACGCGGAGTCGCAGGCCCCCGCGGGGGAGCCGGACACCGGGGCGACCGGGGGCGGGGCGGACGGCGACGAGCCGACCGTGCCCGCCGGTTCGCGTACCCGTCGCTACATCCTGGTCCTGCTCGGGGTCGCGGCCGTCGCCTACGCCCTGGACCTGATCAGCAAGCTGATCGTGGTGAAGAAGCTCGAATACCACGCCCCGATCGACATCCTCGGCGACTGGCTTCAGTTCCGGGCCACCCGCAACGCGGGCGCGGCGTTCGGCATGGGCCAGGGGCTGACCATCGTGCTCACGGTGATCGCCAGCGCGGTGATCGTGGTGATCCTGCGGCTGGCCCGCAAGCTGAACAGCCTGCCCTGGGCGATCGCCCTGGGCCTGCTGCTCGGCGGTGCGCTCGGCAACCTCACCGACCGGATCTTCCGCTCGCCCAGCGTGTTCGAGGGCCACGTGGTGGACTTCATCGCGCCCAAGCACTTCGCGATCTTCAACCTGGCCGACTCGGCGATCGTGGTGGGTGGCTGCCTGATCGTGCTGCTGTCGTTCCTGGGCCTGCAGCCGGACGGTACGCGGGAGGGTGACGACGAGGGCGGGGACGAGGACGAGGGCGCGGACGAGGCGACGCCGGCGGACGGGGACGAGCGCGCGGACGGGGGCAGGCGCTCGGACGCGGAGGCCGGGAACGGGGTCGCCGACGCGCCTGCCGGGGCCACTCGGGCGCCCGCGGCGGCGTCCTCCGGGACCGCCGAGCGGGCCGCCGGGGACCGGGACGGCGACCACGCCGTCGAGTCCGGTCCGGATGCCGGGCATACTCGTATCTCGTGACTGTCAATCCCGGCTCCCCCGAAATCCGCACGCTTCCCGTTCCCGACGGCCTCGAAGGCGAGCGGGTCGATGCCGCGCTCTCGCGGATGTTCGGCTTCTCGCGCACCAAGGCGGCCGAGCTGGCCGCCGCCGGGAAGGTGCAGCTCGACGGCCGGGCGGCGGGCAAGTCCGACCGGGTGGTCGGCGGAGCCTGGATCGAGGTCGAGATGCCGGGCGCGCCCCGGCCGGTGCAACTCGTCGCCGAACCCGTGCCCGGCATGCGGATCGTGCACGACGACGACCACATCGTGGTGATCGACAAGCCGATCGGCGTCGCCGCGCACCCCAGCCCCGGCTGGACCGGCACCACCGTGGTCGGCGGCCTCGCGGCTGCCGGCTACCGGATCTCCACCTCCGGCGCGGCCGAGCGCCAGGGCGTGGTGCACCGCCTGGACGTGGGCACCTCGGGGCTGATGGTGGTGGCCAAGTCGGAGCGCGCCTACACGCTGCTCAAGCAGCAGTTCCGCGACCGCACGGTGGACAAGCGCTACCACGCGCTGGTCCAGGGCCACCCGGACCCGCACACCGGCACCATCGACGCGCCGATCGACCGGCACCCCACGCACGACTACAAGTGGGCCGTGGTGACGGGCGGCAAGCCCAGCGTCACGCACTACGACACGATCGAGGCGTTCCGCGCCGCGAGTCTGCTGTCGATCAAGCTGGAGACCGGGCGCACCCACCAGATCCGGGTGCACATGGCGGCGCTGCGGCACCCGTGCGTGGGCGACCTGACCTATGGCGCGGACCCGACGCTGTCCAAGCGGCTGGGCCTGGAGCGGCAGTGGCTGCACGCGGTGAGCCTGGCCTTCGAGCACCCCGGCGACGGCACGTGGGTGCAGTACGAGAGCGGCTACCCGGCCGACCTGACCGCGACCCTGGAGCGGGTCACCGACAGGTGAGGCAATTGCCCGCCGGTCGGTGATTCGGCGGAGATTCGGGGAAGCCTCCAAGATCGAATCGCGCTCGATCGGTCTGGGGGTGGAGTGGGTCAGCTCACGCTGCTGTTCCTGTTGATGTTCGGCACGGTCTTGGTGGTGCCGCTCGCGGGCCGATTGCGGCTGCCGTTTCCGGTGTTGCTGACGCTGTACGGCGTGCTGCTCGGGTGGCTGCCGTTCGTGCCGAACCTGCGGATCGACCCCGACCTGCTGCTGCCGCTGCTGTTGCCGCCGCTGTTGTACGCGGCGGCGCAGCGGTCGAGTTGGCGCGAGTTCGCGGCCAACGCCCGGCCGATCACGCTGCTCGCGGTCGCACTCGTGCTGGTGACCACGGCGGCGGTGGCGGCCGTGGCGGACGCGATGGTCCCCGGGCTGCCGCTCGCGGGCGCGGTCGCGCTGGGCGCGCTGGTGGCGCCGCCGGATCCGGTGGCGGCGACGGCGGTGGCCGGGAGTCTGCGGCTGCCGCGGCGGCTGGTGGCGATCCTGGAGGGCGAGGGGCTGTTCAACGACGTCACCTCGCTCGTGCTCTACCAGGTCGCGGTCGCGGCGGTGGTCGGCGGTACGTTCTCGCCCGTCGGGGCGGCGGGCATGTTGGCGTTGTCCGCGGTGGTCGGCGTCGGGATCGGCTTCGCGGTCGGGCTGGCCGGGCGGTTGTTGCTCGCCCGGCTGGACGAGCCCACGCTGCAGACGTTGCTCACGCTCCTGGTGCCGTTCCTGGCCTACGTGGTCGCCGACGAACTGCACGGCTCCGGCGTGCTCGCGGTGTTGACCACCGCGTTCTACCTGGGCTCGGTCGCCGAGGACGCGGACAACGTGGTCGGCCGGCTCACCGGGCGCTCGTTCTGGGAGGTCGTCGACCTGGTCGTGACCGGTGTCGCGTTCGGGGTGATCGGCCTGGAGATGTGGGAGATCTTCCACGACCTGCGGGGCGATCGGGGCCGGCTGTTCCTGGAGGCCGGCGCGGTGGTGTTGACCCTGATCGTGGTGCGGGGCCTGTGGTTGTTCCCGGTTGCGGCGCTGGCCCGGCGGCTGCACGCGCGGCTGCCGACCACCGGCGAGACCCAGACCCCGGATCCGCGCGAGACCGTGGTGGTGTGGTGGGCCGGGATGCGCGGCGTGGTGACGATCGCGCTCGCGCTGGCGCTGCCGCTGAGCACCGACGCGGGTGGGGCCTTCCCCGAGCGGCAACGGCTGATCGCGATCGCGTTCTGCGTGATCGTGGTGACGCTGCTGCTCCAGGGGGTCAGCCTGCCGTGGCTGGTGCGCCGGCTCGGGGTCTCGGAGACGGACGACGCGGAGAGCCACGAGGAGCGCCGGATCGCGGCGGCGGCGACGAAGGCCGCACTGCATCGGCTGCGCGAACTGGACGAGCAGCGCGACCTCCCGGACGAGATGGTGCAGCGGCTGCGGGCCCGGCAGAAGGCGCTGCTGGCCGAGCTGAAGCCGGAGGGCGCGGGCGAGGAACTGGCCGACGCGGTGGTCGAGCGCTCACGACGGATCAAGCTCCTGCACGAGATCGAGGCCGAGATGACGGCGGCGGCGCGACGCGAGGTGATTGCGGCCCGGGGGCGCCGAGGGGTCGACCCGGCGGCGGCCGACCGCGTCCTGCGGCGACTGGACCTACGCAGCGTGCGGTGAGGCGGGGGCCGCCTCGGAGGGCCTTTTCGCCGAACTTGGCCGCTGTGAGTGGGGCCGTCCTCAAACGCCGGACGGGCTGGGTTTTCGGTTGGGTCCGGCGACCGGCGCTGCGGTCCGCAGGCGTCTGCGGCGAGTTGTCCTCAAACGCCGGACGGGCTGGGTTTTCGGTTGCGTTCGGCGATGGGCGCTGCGGTCCGCAGGCGTCTGCGGCGAGTTGTCCTCAAACGCCGGACGGGCTGGGGGCGGCTGGGCCCGGGAGGCCGCTCGGGGCTGCTGTGCTTCGGTTGGGTGCGGGCTGCGCCTTGCTTGCGGGCGGCCGGTGCGGGGCCGGCCGGAGCCGGCAGCGGCCCACCACCGACTCGGACCGGCCCCGCACCAGCCACCCGCAACCACAAGCGCAACGTGCGCCGGAAGCACCCGACCCACTCGGGAACGCACGCCCGGCGAACCCGACCCGAGCGCCCTCCCTGCCCGCCGCTGCCGGCCGCTTTTTCACCGACCAATGCGCCCGTATCGTCGGGAGCCATGCGTCTAGCCCCGCACCAGCCACCCGCAACCCAAAGCGCAACCCCCGCCGGAAGCACCCGACCCATCGGGAACGCACGCCCGGCGAACCCGACCCGAGCGCCCGCCCCGCCCGCCGCTGCCGGCCGCTTTTTCGCCGACCGACACACCCGCCTCGTCGGGAGTCCCAGGTCTCGGAGCCCCGCACGCCCGCGGCGGCCAACCCGCCGACGCAGACCGGCCCCGCACCAGCCACCGGCAACCCCACAAGCGCAACCTCCGCCGGAAGCACCCGACCCATTCGGGAACGCACGCCCGGCGAACTCGACCCGAGCGCCCGCCCCGCCCGCCGCTGCCGGTCGCTTTTTCGCCGAGCAACACGCCCGCCTCGTCGAGAGCGCCAAGTCTTGGAGCCCCGCACGCCGGGGCGGCCCATTGCCGACTCGGGCAGGTTCCTGACCGGCCCTCCGTAGCCGAAGCGCGACTCTCGCCGAAAGCACTCGGAGGCTCCTCGGCGGACTCGACTCGGCTCGATCATCCTCCGGCCCCGCGCGTCGGCGACCAGTCGGGCCTGTCGGGGTACGCCGTGTGGGCGGGTACCGTTGGGGGTTTGTTGTGTGGGGATTGGTCTTCGGAAGGATTTGTTGTCGTGGCCCGCATTGTGTTGTTGCACTCGGCCTATGGGCTGCGGCCCGCTGTTCAGGATGCGGCCGGGTGGTTGCGGGGGCTCGGGCATGAGGTGGTGGTGCCTGATTTGTATGACGGGCGTTGCACCGAGTCGATCGAGGAAGGCATGGAGATCAAGGATGAGATCGGTGCGGACGAGTTGATCCGGCGGGCCGTGAAGGTGGCGGCCGGGCTGGGGGAGGGGCTTGTTTATGCGGGGTTTTCGCTGGGGGCCTCGATTGCGCAGAATGCCGTGTTCGCCGATCGCACCGCGGCCGGGCTCTTGATGTTCCACGGCACCTCCGACCTGCGTGAGGATGCCGTGACGGAGGTGCCGGTGCAGTTGCATGTGGCCGAGCCCGATCCGTTCGAGACCGAGGACTGGCTGGGGACCTGGTATCTGGGCATGCGCCGCGCCGGGGCCGATGTGGAGATCCACCGCTACCGGGGCGCCGGTCACCTGTTCACCGATCCCGGGCTGCCGGACTACGACCGCGAGGCCGCCGCGCGGGCCTGGGCGATCGCCTCGGACTTCCTCAACGAGATCGACTCGGCCGCGGCGGCCGCGGCGGCCAGCGACTGAGGCTTCTTGGCCAGGCTCACGTACTTGCGCGGGCCGGTCTGCGCGGGCACCTGCGGGGTCGGGCGCGCCTTCGCGAAGCGCCCGTTGCCGCTGTACGGGCCCACGGCCTCGTTGCCCAGCGGCGCGGGCGCGGTGGCGATGCGGGGCAGTGCGTACGGGTGTTCGCGGCGCAGGTAGTCGAGCAGCTTCTCGCGGACCTCGCAGCGCAGCGTCCACAGGTCGTCGGAGTCGCGGGCGGTGACCACCGCGCGGATCAGGATCGTGGTCGGCGTGGTGTCGGTGACGTACAGGCTCCAGCCCTGGCCGTCCCACAGGCCGGTGTCCTTGAGGATCCGGTGCAGTTCCTCGCGCAGTTCGCTCACCGGCGCCGAGTGGTCCAGGTGCAGGAACACCGTCCCGGTCATCCGGGTGTCGGTGCGCGACCAGTTCTCGAACGGCCGCGAGGTGAAGTAGGACACCGGCATCACGATCCGGCGCTGGTCCCACGTGTTGACCACCAGGTAGGTCAGGGTGATCTCCTCGATCGTGCCCATCTCCTGGTTGACCACCACCGAGTCGCCGATCCGGACCATGTCGCTGAACGCGATCTGCAACCCGGCGAACAGGTTGGCCAGTGCGCTCTGCGCGGCCAGACCGGCCACCACGCCGAGCAGGCCGGCGGAGGCGAGCAGGCTGGTTCCGATCGTCTTCATGCCCGGGAAGGTCATGATCATCGCCGCGAAGGTGATGATCCCGACGATCGCCACCGCCGTGCGTCGGATCAGCGCGATCTGGGTTTGTATCCGGCGTACCCGGCCGGTGTCCGTCGCGTTCGCCGCGTAGCGCTCGAACGAGGTGTTCACCAGCAGGGTGACCGCGTGCACGATCAGCCACGAGCAGGCCGCGATCACCGAGAGCACCAGGATGTGCCGGAGCATCCCCCGGCTGCGCTCGGGCAGCGCGGCGGCGGGCTCGGCGAGCAACAACATCGAGGTGCCGAGGGTCGCCACGATCGAGGCGCGGCCGCGCCGCGCCATCGACCACAGTGGTCCGGTCAGTGGTTTGCGGGTCTGAACTTCGCGGGCCAGGCGAGCCATTCCCCAGGTCACCAGGCCCGTGAAGGCGATCACCGAGACGAGCACGATCAGCGGGCGAAGTATGTGCCACACGTCCACGTCGAAGGCCTCCCAGGGGCTTGCGGTCAAACCCGTACGGTACCCGAGCCCGCCGAGGTCACCCATCGCCTCGCGGGGCGCGCGGGAAGCGCCCCGGGGGTTCGCGGGGGCGATAACGTGCGAGTTCGGGTGGTGCACGGCACGGAGGACGCGCGATGTCCAAATGGACCAGGATCGGCAGGGCCGGCTTCGGCGCGATGCGGCGCGGACAGCGGTTCCGCACCGCCTCCCGGGCCGCGGAGCAGCGCTCCGCCGAGGCCGGCGCGACCGCCTTCGACCCGGACGTGGACACCCGGCTCACCGCGCGCCAGACCGCCCTGCTGATCCGCTACCTGGTGGGCAAGGTGGTGCTGGGCCGGCTGGAATTCGTCTTTCTGGTCAAGTATCTGCTGGTGGTCATCGGCCTTCCGGCGCTGTTCCTGTTTCCGCCCCTGGGGATCGCGCTGCTGGTGCTGTTCGGCCTCGCCGCGCTGGTCCAGTGGGTGATCTCGCGGGCGATCGGGCGGCTCGCCGCCTTTCGCCGACTGGGTGCCGCCGAGGGGGAGTTGACCGACGCGGCGACCGTGTGGTGGCCCAACCTCAAGCGCGAGACCGCCCGGGTGGGCCTGCCGACCCGGCCGCTCCCGCTGCTGCGCCTGGCCGCCGCGCGGGCGACCCGACGGTTGGGCCCCGAGCGCGAGGCGGCGTTCGCGGCGATCGACTGGCGGGCGGTGCTGCCGCGCGACCAGTGGCGGCGGGCCCGGGTGCTGCTCGCCGAGGAGGCGGGCGGCGGACCGGCCGGGCGGACCGCGTAGAGTCGTCTGGTCGTGTGTCACCCCGCGCGCGCAACCTGACGCGCGTCGCGGGCCGCACGCCGTCACCACCACCTTCAGGACGACGCGCGGGGTCGGATGTACAAGCTGCCCGGAACGGACGAGCGGAGCGTGACCATTCCCGGCGAGCGCGCGAACGCCGACCCGTGCTTCACGGTGCGCGGCCTGACCCGGACCTATCGCACCGGGCGCCGGCGCGATCGGCACGTGGTCACCGCCAACGACACGATCGACCTGGACGTGCGCCGGGGCGAGATCTTCGGCCTGCTCGGGCCCAACGGCGCGGGCAAGTCCACCCTGGTCCGCCAGCTCACCGGCCTGCTCCGGCCCGACTCCGGCAGCATCGACCTGCTCGGCCACGACCTGGTGCGCCGCCCCGACGTGGCCGCCCGACTCGTCGCCTACCTCGGCCAGGAGTCCGGCGCTCTGGACGAGTTGACCGTCGCCCTCGCGATCGAGACCACCGCCCGGCTGCGCGCGCTCGACGCCCATCGGGCCCGGGTCGAGCGCGACGCGGTGCTCGACGAACTCGAACTCGGCCCGATCGCGGACCGCCCGCTGAAGAAACTCTCCGGCGGCCAGCGCCGACTGGCCTGCGTGGCCACCGCACTGGTGGGCGATCGGCCCGTGCTGGTCCTGGACGAGCCGACCACCGGCATGGACCCGGTCGCGCGCCGCGCGGTGTGGGCCGCAGTGGATCGCCGCCGGGCCGACAGCGGCGCCACCGTGCTCCTGGTCACCCACAACGTGATCGAGGCGGAGACCGTGCTCGACCGGGTCGCGGTGCTCGACGAGGGCCGGGTGATCGCGTGCGACACCCCCGGGGGTCTGAAGGCCATGGTCGGCGACGAGGTCCGGCTCGACCTGGTCTGGCGGGCCGACCCACCGATGGACGACCCGGCCGTCGGTATGCTCGCGCGCAGCGCGGTGCGCACGGGCCGACGCTGGAGCACCCGGATGGAACCGGGAATGGCCCGCGAGCTGCTCGCCGGTGTCACCTCCGGGCCCGCGTTCGAGGCGCTCGACGACTTCACGCTGTCCACGCCGAGCCTGGAGGACGTCTACCTCGCGCTCGGCGGCCGCCACCAGGGACTGGTCAAGGGATGAGGGTGTCGACCCCAGTGAGTGCAGCGAGCATCGAGACCGCGCCGCCGCGTCCGGTTGAACCGGTCGCCCCGGCGGCGGGCACGCCGCTCGGCGCCGGGCTGCTGACCGTCTACCGCGCGCAGTTGTCCCGGGTGCGGGTCTCCCGGGTGCCGCTGCTGTTCGTCGCGGTGTTCCAGTCGGTGGGCATCATGATCCTGATGCGCGGCGTGGTGGACACCGGCAGCGACAGCGCCCGCGAGGCGGTGGTGGCCGGGTCCAGTGTGCTCGTGGTCGCCTTCGTCGCGCTCAACCTGCTCGCCCAGCACTTCGGTAACCTGCGCGCGGCCAACGCGCTCGACTACTACCTGACGCTGCCGGTGCGCCCGGCCGCCGTGGTGCTCGGCATCGCCGCCGCGTACGCGTCCTTCACGCTGCCCGGCACGGTGGCCACCGCGGTGATCGGCGCGCTGATGTTCCAGTTGCCGCTGGCCAACCTGTGGGTGCTGCTGCTGGTCGTACCGCTGTCCGGTGCGGCCCTCGCGGGCATCGGCGCGGTCTTCGGGCTGCTCGCCCCGCGCCCGGAACTGGCCACGCTCCTCGGCCAGTTGGGCATGTCGGCGGCGCTGCTGCTCGGCGTGCTGCCGGAGGACCGGATGCCCGAGGTGATCGTGCTCGCCCGGGATGTGCTGCCGTCCTCCTACGGGGTGGACGCGTTCATCGCGAGCTATGGCGACCCGAACTGGGCGGTGGTGGCCGGCAACCTGGCGGTCTGCGCGGGGGTCGGCGTGGTGATGCTCTCGCTGGCCACCTGGGCCTTCCGGCGCAGTACCCGGGCGTAGCCGACGCCCCTTCGACCACCGGACACATCGCCGCGCGGGGCCGACCCGCGGGCTCGAGCCGTACATGGGACGCTGACCAGATGACGTCTGCCGGGGATATCGACCCCTACCCGTCGCCCGAGGGCGCGCACGTGGGCTTCGCGCCCGGGTACGACGCGCCTCCCTCGTTGTGGCGGCGCTACCGCACCGACGTGCTCGCGTTCGCCGCGGTGGTCGCGACCTGCCTGGTGGTGGGCGCGATCGTGGGCGTGGTCTGGGAGCAGATCACCCCCAGGGTGCCGCTGATGGCCACCAAGGAGGGCGTTTTCCAGGTCTCGCCCGAGACCGAGACCTCGATCGCCCTGGACGGCTGGTTCGCGGTGTGCGGCGTGGTGGCCGGCATCGTGCTCGCGCCGCTCGCGTTCTGGCGCTTTCGCCGACAGGGCGTGGCGACCGCGCTCGGGCTCACCGTCGGCGGGATCGCCGGCGCGTATCTGGCCTTCAAGGTCGGCGTGGCGCTCGGGCCGGACGGGATCGCCGACGAGGTGCGTCGGGTCGGCCTGGGCAAGCGCTTCGACCAGGAGCTGGACCTGAAGGCCAAGGGCGTGTTGCTGCTGTGGCCGATCGCGTCGATGGTGATCTTCCTCGGCCTGTCCGCGGGATTCGCCCCCGCCGAGCGCCGCGAGACGTTCCAGGGGCCGTGGCCGTGGGCGCCCCAGGGCCCGGGCCGCGACCACGAGCCCGGCCCGTTCCCGGGTTCGACCGTGTCCGCCCCGGTCGACCTCACCAAGCACGGGTCCGACGAGAGCTGACCCCGCGGGGCAGTCCACGCGGCCGACCCCTGCGGGGCAAAGGCCGACCCCTGCGGGGCAAAGGCCCTAGACCCGCCCCACCGGAGCCGTCACCGCGCCCGTGAGCCGGATCAGGTCCGCCGGGGCCAGCTCGATCTCCAGGCCCCGGCGGCCGGCCGACACGTACACCGTCTCCAGCGCGAGCACCGAGGCGTCCACCACGGTGGGGTGCCGGCGCTTTTGGCCGAGGGGGCTGATCCCGCCGAGCACGTAGCCCGTGGCCCGCTCGGCCGCCGCCGGGTCGGCCATCGCCGCGCGTTTGCCGCCGACCGCGGCGGCCAGCGCCTTGAGGTCGAGCCTGCCCGCCACCGGGACCACCGCGACGGTGAGCGCGCCGTCCACGTCCGCGAGCAGCGTCTTGAACACCCGCGCGGCCGGCACACCGAGCACCGTCGCGGCCTCCTCGCCGTACGAGGCCGCGTCCGGGTCGTGGGTGTACGCGTGCGTCGTGAACGCCACGCCCTCGCGGGTCAGCGCCACCGTCGCCGGGGTGCCCTGTCCGCCCTTGGTCCTGCCCTTCGCCATGCCGGCGCGCCCTTCGGTCGGGTCGGTCGGACCCGAGGCGATCGGGGCCGCCCCGGCCGGTCCGTGTCAGTTGGGTTCGATGTTCTGCCGCAACAACTCGATCGCCGGCAACGACGGCAGGTGGTCGAGCAGCGCCGCCTCGCGGCGCAGCAGTTCCACCTCGGCGGTCAGCCGGACGGTCGCGTCCTCCGCCTCCAGAAGCCGCTGCTTGTCGTGCGGGTCGAGCACCACCGCGGCGGCCACCAGGTAGGACAACACGACCGGGTCGTCGGGCAGCTCCGGCAGGCTCATCGGGGTGCGCTGCTGGGCGGTGAGCAGCCGACGCTGATACTCGGCGAAAGCCCGGGTCGCGGCCAGCCCGAGAACGTCGGCCCGCTCGCCGGGCGGATCGGCCAGGTATTCGACCTCGGCGTACAGATACGGCCCCGAGTCGTCCACCGAGACCAGCTCGAACCGGGTCGCACCCGTGGCCACCAGGTCGTAGCGGCCGTCCTCGTGCGTCTTGATCGTGGCGATCTCCGCCGTGCAGCCCACCGGGTGCAGCACCGCGAGCGGATCGCCCTGGATGTCGCCGACCTCACGCCCGGTGCGCAGCGCCACCACGCCGAAGCGCTGCTCCGCCTGGGGCAGCGCCTCCAGATCCCGGACCAGCGCGCGGTATCGCTCCTCGAAGATGTGCAGGGGCAGCACCAGACCCGGATAGAGCACCGAGTTGAGCGGGAAGAGCGGAAGCCGGTCGGTCACGGTGACCAAGAGTAGGCCCTGACCGCCGGAGCGCGCCGATCATTGATCTCACCCACGATTGAGCACCCGCGTCGCGCCCGCCGCCGCGGCCCCGGCGAGGATCCAACCGAGCAGGATCAGCGAGTAGGCGAGCCACTGGCCGAGCCCGGTCGGCTTCCACGCGCCGTCCTGACCGAGCGTCACCACCGGCAGGAGCAGGTCGAGGGTGTACCAGAACGGGTTCCAGTGCGGCGCCTCGTCCGCCTTCAACGGGGCCGGCGGATCGGCCGCGAACACCGCCGTGCCGATCGCCACCAGCGTGACCAGCCAGCCGACGGCGCGCGCCGGCCGGTAGCCGTAGCCGATCGCCACGTCCTGCACATGGCCCCAGAGCCGGCCCGCCGGGCCCAACCCGGCGCGCCGCCGGCGCTGCTTGGCCAGCAACACGGTCCGGGCCTGCTCGTCCTCGCCCGCCGCGCGGTAGGCGGCGGCGAGCTGGTCGTAGGGCTGGGGGGTGTACTCGGCGGTGCCCCGCTCCACCCAGTCCACCCGCTGTCGCACGGTCAGCGCAGGCTCGGCGCGCAGTGTCGTGTACCGCGTGCCGGCCAGCACCAGGTCGCCGCGCGCGGGCCAGGAGCCCGGTCCGTCGGTGAGCGTGCCGAAGGTCGCGTCGGTGAGGACGATCCGTCCGCGCGGCGGCCGGACCGGCTTCATGTGCAGGTCTTGCGCGACCACCCGCGACATGGTCAACTCCTCGCCGGGATTCGCGCAGATCACCGCCCGCCCGAGCACCAGTCCGCCACCCAGGCGCGCGTCGTTGAGCCGGATCGAGCCGGTCGCGGCGAAGCCCGCGCTCAGGTGCAGCGAGTGCTCCACCGTGATCCGCCCGAGATCCATCGCCGACTCCCCCGGGCGCTCGACACTCGCCCCGTACAGCGTGACCCGCCCGCCGAACCGGCCGCCGTACAGGCTCACCTGCCCGCGGAAGACGCTGCGGTCCATCGACGAGTCCGCGCCCACATGCAGGCCGTTGGCCATCAACGCCACCCCGCGCCGGTCCGGACCGACCACGCAGTCGTCGATCCGCAGGTCGTTGTCCACACGCGAGTCCAGGATCCGCAGACCGCCCGCCACCTCGCAGCGGCACAGCGAGAGGTCGCCGTCCACCCGCATGTTGCGGCCCTGGATCTCGGTCAGCACGCAGTCGAGCAGATTCAGCGTCCGCGTGCTCGCCACGTTCAACACGATCGGGCCCTCGAAGCGGCAGCCGATCACCGAGACGTAGACGTCGAGCCGCGCGCCGCCCAATTCCAGGTCGCCCACCACCCGGGCGCCGCTCAGCCGCAGTGCGGTGGTGTGACCGGGCTCGGCCTCCGGCGGCTGGAGCAGCAGCCGGGCGAGCACTTGGGCCCGGATCGTGCGGTCCGGCCCCCACGTCGCGCCCGTGCGCGGATCGTCGTCCGCCGGCACGCCCGTGCCCAGATCCAGCCGCTCGCCGCGCCGATACGCCTCCCACAGGCGGATCTCGGTCGCACTCAGATGCCCCGGCGGTGTGCTCATCCGTGGTCCCCCGACACTGGAAGGCTGCTGCGTCCCACCCATGATCGCGCGTCTCACTGTCCGACACACGAGGACGTACGGTTCGGCGCCGTCTCTACACTGGGGCAGGTGATCTCCCGTATCGACCTGCGCGGTCCCGCCTCGCGGGCTGTCCTGGACAGCCCCGCCGCACTGCGCGACGTGTTGCCCCGAGCCGAACTCGACGTCGAGGCGGCCCTGGAGAAGGTCCGCCCCCTCTGTGAGGACGTCAGGCATCGCGGCGTCGAGGCGCTGATCGAGATCACCGAGCGCTTCGACGGTGTGCGACTGACCGACATTCGGGTGCCCGCCGAGGCGATCGCCGCGGCCCTGGACACGCTCGCGCCCAAGGTGCGCGCGGCCCTGGAGGAGTCGATCCGCCGGGCCCGCGCGGTGCACCGCGAGCAGCGCCGGCAGGACGTCGCCGTGCAGGTCGTGCCCGGCGGCACGGTCACCGAGCGGTGGGTGCCGGTCGAGCGGGTCGGGCTTTACGTACCGGGCGGCAACGCCGTCTACCCGTCGTCCGTGGTGATGAACGTGGTCCCCGCCCAGGAGGCCGGCGTCGCCTCGATGGCGGTCGCCTCGCCGCCGCAGGCCGGGTTCGGTGGGCTGCCGCACCCGACCATCCTGGCCGCGTGCGCGCTGCTCGGCGTGGACGAGGTCTACGCCGTGGGCGGGGCCCAGGCGATCGCGATGTTCGCGTACGGCGCGGGCTCGTGCGCGCCGGTGCACCTGGTCACCGGTCCCGGCAACATCTGGGTCGCCGCCGCCAAGCGGCTGCTCAAGGGCCGGATCGGGATCGACGCCGAGGCCGGGCCGACCGAGATCGCGGTGCTCGCCGACGACACCGCCGACGCCGGGCACGTCGCGGCCGACCTGATCAGCCAGGCCGAGCACGACACGCTGGCCGCGTCGATCCTGGTCACCGACTCCGAGGCGCTGGCCGACGCGGTCGTGGAGGAGTTGAAGGTGCGGGTGGACGCCACCCGGCACCGCGAGCGGGTCACCGAGGCGCTGGCCGGCCGGCAGTCCGGGATCGTGCTGGTGGACTCGGTCGACGACGGCCTCGCCGTGGTGGACGCCTACGCCGCCGAGCACCTGGAGATCCAGACCGCCGACGCGGGCGCGGTCGCCGCCCGGGTGCGCAACGCCGGCGCGATCTTCGTCGGCGCGTTCGCCCCCGTATCGCTCGGCGACTACTGCGCCGGGTCCAACCACGTGCTGCCCACCGGCGGCTGCGCCTGCCACTCCTCGGGCCTGTCCGTGCAGTCCTTCCTGCGCGGGATCCACGTCGTGGACTACTCGCGCGCGGCGCTCGCCGACGTCGCCGAGCACGTCAGCGTGCTGGCCGACGCGGAGGACCTGCCCGCGCACGGCGCGGCCGTGCGGGCCCGCTTCGCGACCGGCGAGCTGTCCGGCCTCGCGGCGTGGGAGGAGGGCGCGTGAGCGACCTGGACCGGCTGCCGATCCGCGCCGAGCTGCGCGGGCAATCGCCGTACGGCGCCCCGCAGTTGGATGTCCCGGTGCGGCTCAACACGAACGAGAACCCGTACCCGCTGCCGGCCGCGCTGGTGGCCCGGATCGCCGAGCGGGTCGCCGCCGCGGCCCGCGACCTGAACCGCTATCCGGACCGGGACGCGGTCGAACTGCGCACCGCGCTGGCCGACTACCTGTCCCGGACCGGCGGCTACCCGCTGGGCCCGGAGCGGGTCTGGGCGGCCAACGGCTCCAACGAGGTGCTGCAACAGCTGCTCCAGGCGTTCGGCGGCCCCGGGCGCACGGCGCTGGGTTTCGACCCGTCCTACTCGATGCACGCGCTGATCGCGCGCGGCACCGGCACCGGGTGGATCTCCGGCGCGCGCGGCGCCGACTACACGATCGACCTCGACGAGGCGCTGGCGCAGATCGCCGAACACCGCCCGAACGTGGTGTTCCTGTGCTCGCCGAACAACCCCACCGGCACCGCGCTCGCCGGCGACGTGGTCGAGCGGGTGTACGACGCCGCGCAGGCCGCCCGGCCGTCGCTGGTGATCGTCGACGAGGCGTACGTCGAGTTCGCGCACACCGCGTCGCTGCTGCCGCTGCTGGAGGGCCGGCCGCACCTGGTGGTGAGTCGGACCATGTCCAAGGCGTTCGGCGCGGCGGGCCTGCGGCTCGGCTACCTCGCGGCGGACGCCGCGGTGGTGGACGCGGTGCAACTGGTCCGCCTGCCGTACCACCTCTCCGCGGTCAACCAGGCCACCGCGCTGGCCTGCCTGGAGTTCGAGGACACCCTGCTGGGCTATGTGCGCGAACTCAAGGAACAGCGCGACCGGCTGGTCGAGGAACTGCGCGCGCTCGGGTGCGAGGTGACCGACTCCGACGCCAACTTCGTGCAGTTCGGCCGATTCGAGGACCCGCACGCGATCTGGGCGCGGATCCTCGAACACGGGGTGCTGGTCCGCGACAACGGGGTCCCGGGCATGCTGCGGGTGACCGCCGGCACGGACGCCGAGAACACGGCCTTCCTGGACGCGATGCGGCACGTTCTCAAAAGCGCGCGTCCGAAGGACTGAGAGAAAGTCGAAATCACCGCCATGGCAAGAACCGGTCGCGTCGAACGCGCCACGAAGGAAACCTCCGTCGAGGTCGAAATCGACCTGGACGGCTCAGGGAAGGTCGACGTCGCCACCGGCGTCGGCTTCTTCGACCACATGCTCGACCAGCTCGGCAAGCACGGCCTGTTCGACCTGACCGTCAAGACCCGGGGCGACCTGCACATCGACGCGCACCACACGATCGAGGACACCGCCCTCGCGCTCGGCGCCGCGTTCCGCCAGGCCCTCGGCGACAAGAAGGGCATCCGCCGCTTCGCGGACGCCTCCGTGCCGCTGGACGAGGCGCTGGCCCAGGTCACCGTGGACCTGTCCGGCCGGCCGTACCTGGTGCACTCCGAGCCGGAGCACATGGCGCCGATGATCGGCCCCGACTACGACACCACGCTGACCCGGCACATCCTGGAGTCGTTCGTCGCCCAGGCGCAGATCTGCCTGCACGTACACGTGCCGTACGGGCGCAACGCGCACCACATCGTCGAGGCGCAGTTCAAGGCGCTCGCCCGGGCGCTGTCGGACGCGTGCGTGCTCGACCCGCGCCGGGCCGGCGTGATCCCCTCGACGAAGGGCGCGCTGTGAGCACCGGCGCGATGGTCCTGATCGTGTTCGGGCTCTTCCTGGTCGGCGGGTGCATCTCGTTCGTCAAGCAGGGCCTGCCCAAGAGTGTGATCGCCCTGCTCGCCATCGGCGCGTTCTTCTCGATCGCGGCCGGCGTCCTGAAGATCGGATAGGCGCGTGCCCAAGAAGGTCATCGTCCTCGACTACGGATTCGGGAACGTGCGTTCGGCCGAGCGGGCGCTCGCGCACGCCGGCGCCGACGTCGAGATCAGCGCGGACCAGCACGCCGCGCTGAACGCCGACGGGCTGCTCGTGCCCGGCGTCGGCGCGTTCGCGGCGTGCATGGAGGGCCTGCGCGCGGTCCGCGGCGACACCATCGTGGACAAGCGCCTCGCCGGCGGCCGGCCGGTGCTCGGCATCTGCGTCGGCATGCAGATCCTGTTCACGCGCGGCGTCGAGCACGGGGTGGCCACCGAGGGCTGCGCCCAGTGGCCGGGCACGGTCGAGCGGCTGGCCGCCCCCGTGGTGCCGCACATGGGCTGGAACACCGTCGAGCCGCCCGCGGACAGTGTGCTCTTCCGCGACGCCGCGCCCGACACGCGCTACTACTTCGTGCACTCCTACGCGGTGCGCACGTGGGAGATGCCGGTGGTCCAGGACGGCCCGCACATCCCGCCCGGCGTCACCTGGAGCACGCACGGCACGCCGTTCGTGGCCGCCGTGGAGAACGGCGCGCTCAGCGCCACCCAGTTCCACCCGGAGAAGTCCGGCGAGGCCGGCGCGCACTTGCTGCGCAACTGGCTCGAGACGCTGTAGCCCGTGCGGCGCGCGTGCCGCGCCGCACCGCGATCGCCCCCGATCGCCCCGACCGCACCCCGCCCGAACTTCCGACCGAACTGCTGAGGATCCCAAGCGTCATGACCGAGACCCACCGCCTCGAACTGCTGCCCGCCGTCGACGTCGCCGACGGCCAGGCCGTCCGCCTGGTCAAGGGCGAGGCCGGGTCGGAGACCCCCTACGGCGACCCGCTGGCCGCCGCCTTGGCCTGGCAGAGCGCCGGCGCCGAGTGGATCCACCTGGTCGACCTGGACGCCGCGTTCGGCAAGGGCAGCAACCGCGAACTGCTCGCCGAGGTGGTCGGCAAGCTCGACGTCAAGGTCGAGCTGTCCGGCGGCATCCGCGACGACGCCTCCCTGGAGGCCGCGCTCGGCACCGGCTGCCGCCGGGTGAACCTGGGCACCGCCGCGCTGGAGACGCCGGACTGGGTGCGCTCCGCGATCGCCCGGCACGGCGACCGGATCGCGGTGGGCCTGGACGTGCGCGGCACCACGCTGGCCGGGCGCGGCTGGACCCGCGAGGGGGGCGAGCTGTTCGAGACGCTGGCCCGGTTGGACGCCGACGGCTGCGCCCGCTACGTGGTCACCGACGTGAACAAGGACGGCACCCTCGCGGGCCCGAACCTGCAACTGCTGCGCGACGTCTGCGCGGCCACCGACCGCCCGGTGGTGGCCTCGGGCGGGGTGTCCTCGCTGGCGGATCTGCGCGCCATCGCCGAACTGGTGCCGCTGGGTGTGGAAGGCTCGATCGTCGGCAAGGCGCTGTACGCCCAGGCGTTCACCCTCGAAGAGGCGTTGGAGGCGGTGTCCCGGTGACGGGAAGCGACAATTCGGCCGGGTCCGGTAGCTCGGCCGGCATCGAGCGGTACTCGTCCGGCGGCCCGTGGGAGGAGACGTTCGGCTACTCGCGCGCGGTCGCCGTCGGCGACTACGTGCACGTGTCGGGCTGTACCGCGATCGTCGAGGGCAATCTGGCCCACGAGGGCGATCCGCACCACCAGACGCTCGCCGCCTTCCGGATCGCGCTGGACGCGCTCGCGCACTTCGGGCTCGACGCGGCGGACGTGGTGCGCACCCGGATGTACATCACCCACTCGCGCGACTCGGACGACGTCGGGCGTGCGCACGGCGAACTGTTCGGCGAGGTGCGACCGGCCGCCACGATGGTCGTGGTGGCCGGGCTGATCGACTCGCGGATGCTCGTCGAGGTCGAGGTGGACGCGTACCGGGGGAGGGCGTCGTGACGTTGGCCGTACGGGTGATCCCGTGTCTGGACGTGGACGCCGGCCGGGTGGTCAAGGGTGTCAACTTCGAGAACCTGCGGGACGCGGGCGATCCGGTCGAGATGGCCCGGGTGTACGACGCCGAGGGCGCGGACGAGTTGGTCTTCCTCGACATCACCGCCTCCTCGGGCAATCGCGAGACGACGTACGACGTGGTCCGGCGCACCGCCGAGCAGGTGTTCATCCCGCTCACCGTCGGCGGCGGGGTGCGCGCGGTCGAGGACGTGGACCGGCTGCTGCGGGCCGGCGCGGACAAGGTGGGCGTGAACACCGCGGCGATCGCGCGGCCGGAGTTGATCGCCGAGATCGCCGACCGCTTCGGCTCCCAGGTGCTGGTGCTCTCGGTGGACGCGCGGCGGCGCCGCGACGGCGCGCCGGGCTTCGAGGTGACCACGCACGGCGGGCGCACCGGGACCGGCATCGACGCGGTCGCCTGGGCGGCGCGGGCGGCCGGGTTGGGCGCGGGCGAGATTCTGCTCAACTCGATGGACGCCGACGGCACCAAGGACGGCTACGACCTGGAGTTGATCCGCCTGGTCCGGGCCGAGGTGGGCATCCCGGTGATCGCCTCCGGTGGCGCGGGCGCCCTGGGTGACTTCGTCCCGGCCGTGGAGGCGGGCGCCGACGCGGTGCTCGCGGCCAGCGTGTTCCACTTCGGCATGTTGCGGATTCCGCAGGTCAAGGACGTATTGCGGGAGGCGGGGCAGCCGGTGCGCTGAGCCGCGAACCGGGCGAGGGAGCCGACCGCGGGTGCGGTCGGCTTTTTCGTGACCGAATGTGCAATTTTTATTGCGAAAGATTTATTGCGAAAGAACTCTTTCACATCTATCGTGGGGTGATGAGCGAGCAGCCTCCGCCCCGACGGATGATCAAGGACGTACAGACCCTCAAGGTGTTCACCCACCCGCTGCGGATCTCGCTGCTGCGGATGCTGCACGCCGGCGGCCCGGCCACCGCGTCGATGCTGGCCAAGCGGGTCGACGCGACCCCGGCCCTGGTCAGCTACCACGTGCGCACGCTGGCCGCGCACGGCTTCGTGGTCGAGGACCCCGAGCACGCCGAGGACGGGCGCGAGCGCTGGTGGAAGGTGGTCGAGGACCTGACCTTCTCGCTCGGCGACTTCGCCGAGGACCGGGTCGGCCGGGACCTGTCCACCGGCATCGTGCGGGTGCTCGGCTCGCAGTCCGAGGACCGCTACCGCCGGTTCCTGGACGAGGTCGAGTCGTGGGGCCCGGAATGGGCGGGCGCTGCTTTCAGCGGTGCGCCGACGCTCCGGCTGACCGCCGACGACCTGCGCGAACTGGGCGAGGAACTGCAGGAGTTGGTGGCCCGATACCGGGACCGGCAGACCCCGGGCGCGGAGCATGTCGAGGTCTACATCCGAGGTTTCCCGTACCGCATGTGAGCGCCGGGCGCCGTGCCCGCCGCCCTCGCCGTCCGCCGCCGCCCCATCGAGTACCGGAACGGGGAGCATCATGGCCGTACGCAACACCGCGACCGGAGTCGCGACCACGACGCCCCGACCCGCGCACCGCGACCCGCGCGTGCTGGCCTGGCTCGGCGCCTTCACCGCGTCGCTGATCGGCGACCAGATCTGGTTTCTGGCGCTGTCCTGGACGGCGGTACGCGGCGGCGACGGCACGCAGACCGGCCTGGTGCTGGCCGCCGGATCGTTGCCCCGGGCACTGCTGATGTTGCCCGGCGGGGCGATCGCCGACCGGTACGGGCCGCGCCGCGTGCTGATCGGCAGCGACCTGGTGCGCTGCGTGGTGATGATGATCGCGGCGTTCGCGGTGGCGGCGAGCAGTCCGACGATCTGGCTGCTGATCACGATCGCGCTGGTGTTCGGCGCGGTGGACGCGCTGTTCATGCCCGCCGTCGGGGCGCTGCCGGTGCGGCTGACCGACCGCTCGCAACTGGTCCGGGTCCAGGGCATGCGCTCGTTGTCGCAGCGGGTGGCCACCGTGGTGTCCGCGCCGATCGGCGGCGCGGTGCTCGCCTGGGGCGACGCCGAACTCGCCTTCACGCTCAACGCGGCCCTGTTCGGGCTCTCCCTCGCGCTGCTGTGGCGGCTGCGCCCGGGGCCCGCGCCCGAGCCGGAACCGGGCACCGGGGAGCCGGAATTGGGCCTGCGGGCCGGGCTGCGCCACGTGTTCGGGCACGAGTTCTTGCGCCCGCTCCTGATCACGGTCGCGCTGATGGAGCTGGGCTTCACCATCCCGATGAACGTCGGCATCGTGCTGCTCGCCGACGACGCGGGCTGGGGGCCGGGCGGGATGGGCGCGGTGCTGGGCGGGTGGGGGATCGGTGCGGCGATCGGCGCGTTGGGGCTGACCGTTGCCGGGCGGGTGCCGCGACCGGTGTTCGTGCTGCCGGTGGGGATGCTGGTGATGGCCGGCGGTCTGGTCGGCCTCGGTTACGCGCCCGGGGTCGGCGTCGCGGTGGCCTGCGCGGCGGTCCTGGGTGTGGGCACCGGCGTGGTGGGCGGGGCCGGGAGCGCGCTGGTGCAGACCACATGCGCGCCGAGTGCGCTGGGCCGGGTGACCGCGTTGCAGATGATGTTCGCGGTCGGCCTGATCCCGCTGCTGTACCCCGTCGGCGGCCTGGTCGCCACGGAGTTCGGGCCCTCGGCCGTGTTCGCCGGCGGCGGTGCGGCGATGCTCGCGGGCATCCTGGTGGCACTGGGCAGCGGACCCTTTCGGCGTCGGGCCTGACTTCGGGTCACGGAAGGATTCCGGTCGCACAACGATCATCTGACTCGAAGTCAAGTAGTTGGGCCCGGTCGAGCGCGAGGTTCACCCGATCGGGCAGGCTAGGCACATGACGATGCCGCCATCACCCGGACAGGGTGGCTACCCCGGATACGGGCAGCAGCCAGGCCAGGGTTATCCGAGCAACCAGCCGTACCCCGGGCAGCAATACCCCCAGGGCGGACAGCAGTACCCGCCGCCGCAGAACCCGTACGGCGGCGGCGGACCGCAGTATCCCGGCAACTACGGCGGCGGCGGGGGCTATGGCGGCGGCATGCCGCCGGGTCCCAACCAGGGCGGCTCCGGCAAGGGGCCGTTGATCGCCGTGGTGATCGCCGCGATCGTCGTGGTCGGCGGGATCATCGCCACCCTCGTGGTGGTCCTGGGCGGGGACGACAAGAAGAAGTCGGCGTCGCCCACGCCCGCTCCGACCACCTCGGCCGTGTCCTCGCCGAGCGCCACGCAGAGCGCGCCGCCCACGACCCGCCCGACCACCAGCCGCCCGACCGCGCCGCGCACCACCGCGTCCGGCGGCACGGACCCGACCATGCCCTCCGAGGTGCAGTACGTCGACCTGTCCAAGGGCGACTGCGTGACCCTGGACACCACCTCGGGCACCATCGACAAGAAGACGTGCACCAGCACGCACAACGGCGAGGTCATCATGACCTACGAACTGACCGGCAGCACCTACCCGGGCGAGTCGGCGATCACCGACCAGACCGAGACCAAGTGCACCCCGGCGCTGACCTCGGCGGTGAGCGGGCGCTCCGACGCCTCGCAGTTCACCTTCACCTACACCTTCCCGAAGCAGCCGGGCTGGGACATCGGTCGGCGCAAGGTGACCTGCATCGCGAAGTACAAGTCGGGGCAGACACTCACCAAGCCCCTGCGCTGACCGAGCGCTCGGCCCTTGGGGGAGGGATCGACGTGATGAGCAGTCCCGGCGGATACCCAGGCGGTGACCAGGGCGGTGGCAACCCGGGCGCCGGGGGCTACGGCAACTACGGCGGGGGAGGATACGGCGGCGGCTCCGGCGGTGGTTATCCGGGCGGCCCGGCGGGACCCCCGCCCGCGAACCCGCCTCCGTCCCCGCCCTATGACGGTCCGACGATCGGCGGCCCGCCCTATCGCGCGGGCCCGCCCTACGGAGGCGGCGGCCCGCCGTACGGCGGAGGTCCGCCCTACGGCCCGCCCACCGGGCCGCCCGCGGGGCCGCCCGGCGGCGGTCGCAGCGGTCGGGTGGTGGCGATCGTGGTGGTCGTCGCGTTGGTGATCGCCGGCGGCGTGATCGCCCTGGTGGTGAGCCTGGGCGACGACGGCAAAAGCGACAAGGCCGGCCCGACGACGAGTGCGACCCGGCCCACGAGCGCGCGGTCGAGCGAGACCGCGTCGCCCACGGACTCGCCCGAGCCGCCCACGAGCGAGCCGCCCACGAGCGGGGCGCCGGCCACGGAAGCCGCCGGCTCGCCGCCGGCGACCAACCCCAACGGCAGCGTCGCGGTCCGCAAGGTCCCGCTCAGTCCGGGCGACTGCATCTCGTTCGCGGCCGGCAGCACCGACGTGAACAAGGTCGGGTGCACCACGCCGCACGACGGGCAGCACATCGAGAACGTCGCGCTGCCGGACGGCGCGTGGCCCGGCGACGGGGCGATGGACACCAAGGCGTCGGAGGTGTGCAAGCCGATCACCGAACCTGTGATCAACCGTCAGCCCGACGCCGCGCAGTTGACCTGGCTCTACATCTATCCGAAGGAATCGGGCTGGGCCTCCGGCGATCGTGAGGTCCAGTGCCTGGTGTCCTACTCGGACGAGACCAAGAAGCTGACGGCACCCCTGCAATAGCCTTTCGGCCGCGCACGATGCGGGGCGCGCACGATGCCGGCCGCGATGCACGGTGGCCGGCCTCCGGCCCGGTTGGCCTCATGCGCCGGCCGGGCTGTTTGGCCTCATGCGCCGGCCGGGCTGTTTGGCCTCATGCGCCGGCCGGGCTGCTTGGCCTCATGCGCCGGCCGGGCTGAAGGTGGGCTTGTGCGGGCTTGGAGGTTGCGGTTGGGCGCGGGTGTTGGACGGGTCGGGTGGTCTACGGTTCATCCGGCGTTCGAGGGCGACCCGGCCCGAGGCCGGCCTCCACGTGAGCGGGGTGCGTGATGTCTGGCCGTCGGCGACGTTCGTTGCCGAACGTGGCCGGAATCCCAGCCTGTCCGGCGTTTGAGGACAACCGGGCCGGAGGCCGGTTTCCGTGTGAGTCGGGTGCGTGGTGGTCGGCCTGTGGGTGACCTTCGTTGCCGAACGCGGCCGAAAATCCGGCCTGTGCGGCGTTTGAGGACGGCTGTGCCGGCGGGCCTCCGGGGGTGCGTGATGCATAGCTGGTACCAGGCACGTATTCGAACCCTGCGGTATTCGCCGGCCGAAGGCTACGAAAGCGGACGACGCCTACCGTCCGGGGAAACCCGCCGGAGGGCGGGCTCGGTAGCTGTTCATTGTCCGCGTCGCCGTCTCTTCCCGAGACTTGATCATGGTTGTGGCC